>NZ_BAABDG010000007.1:0-880967 GCF_039539505.1 Gibbsiella dentisursi | reverse complement strand
GCCGAACTCAGAAGTGAAACGCCGTAGCGCCGATGGTAGTGTGGGGTCTCCCCATGCGAGAGTAGGACACTGCCAGGCATCAAATCCAGTAGAAAGCCCCGTACTTGCGTACGGGGCTTTTTGCGTTTTATTGCCTTTTATTTTCCCCATGATTAGCGTTATTTTTTCTATTTTTTTGCTTATTTATTCATCGTGATGCCGATGTTGCTGTATGTATTTGCATAATTAATAAATATTCTGCTTTTCTTCGTCTGCCGACGGTGCTAATTGTTAATGTTCAAAAAAATAAGAAATCGCAATTCACAACATACATAACACAAGGCAGGAAGCCGGACGGTAATGCCGATCTGGCCGGGAGAAAATATTATGGCAGAAACAACCTCGGGTATTGCGGATCGTCCTCTTGCGGATGATAAAGATAAGAAACAACGTATCTTTGCTATCGTTGGGGCATCCTCCGGGAATCTGGTCGAGTGGTTTGACTTTTACGTCTATTCTTTTTGTTCTATCTATTTCGCATCGGCGTTCTTCCCCGCGGGCAACGCCACCACACAGTTGTTGCAGACGGCCGGCATCTTTGCCGCCGGGTTCTTTATGCGGCCAATCGGCGGTTGGCTGTTTGGCTATATTGCCGATAAGCATGGCCGTAAAACTTCAATGCTGATTTCTGTCTGCATGATGTGTGCCGGTTCGCTGGCCATTGCGTGCCTGCCGGTGTATTCCAGCATTGGCTATTGGGCGCCGGTTCTGCTGTTGGTTGCTCGCCTGTTCCAGGGGCTGTCTGTTGGCGGCGAATACGGCACCAGCGCTACCTATATGAGCGAGGTCGCCGTTAAGGGCCACCGTGGATTCTACGCCTCATTCCAGTATGTCACGCTGATTGGCGGCCAACTGTTGGCGCTGCTGGTGCTGGTCGTTCTACAGCAGGTGATGTCAACGGAAGAGCTACGTGCCTGGGGCTGGCGTATTCCGTTTGGCCTGGGCGCGGCATTGGCGATTGTTGCGCTGTTCCTGCGCCGCTCGTTAAATGAAACCTCGGATGCCAAAACCCGTAATCACAAAGATGCCGGTTCGTTGAAAGGGATATGGAAAAACCGTAAGGCCTTTTTGATGGTATTGGGGTTCACCGCCGGTGGTTCGTTAAGTTTTTACACCTATACCACCTACATGCAGAAGTACCTGGTGAATACCGCGGGTATGGATGCCAAATTGGCCAGCGGCATCATGACCGGTTCGCTGTTCGTGTTTATGCTGGTGCAACCGCTGATTGGCGCATTGTCCGATCGCATTGGCCGCCGTAACTCGATGATCGCTTTTGCTTCTCTGGCGACGTTCCTGACTGTTCCTATTTTGTTAACCCTGAAGAGCGTAACCAATCCGTTCTTGGCGTTTGCCCTGACCACAGTGGCATTACTGATCGTCAGCTTCTATACCGCCATCAGCGGGCTGCTGAAAGCAGAAATGTTCCCACCGGAAGTGCGGGCGCTGGGGGTTGGCCTGTCTTATGCGGTAGCGAATGCGGTCTTTGGCGGTTCGGCGGAGTATGTGGCGCTGTCGCTCAAATCCTTTGGTTTTGAAAACGCGTTCTTCTGGTATGTGTCCGGGATGTGTTTGCTGGCGCTGATTGTTTCACTGCGCCTGCACCGCAAAGGGATGGAAATTCAGCTCTAAATCAGCGTGTGATGTGGTACAGGCCGTAGCCGGTGGCTGCGCCTGCCACATCCCAGGCAAAATCTTTCCAGCTCCAGCCGGTGCCTGCGGCCCGGCTGTCATACCACTCCTTGCCGGCCCCCAGGCCGATAGAAAACAGCAAGCCAAACCCACGGCTGTGCGCCGCGCTCCAATCACGATGGTCGCCATATGCCGTCCCCGCCGCGGCTAACGCCGCAGAAACCACAAAGTGCTGCGCTTTATCTTTCCCTGTCCAGCGATCGTTGGCCAGGTGTGTACAGCCATTGGTCAATAGCAGGCAAGGGAGCAACAGTAAGGGGGGAAGCACGCGCATGATGAAACATCCTGTTGTTTCAGTACCCCGAACGGAGGAACAGCCGGGCACGATTCGGCCCGGATGAAAAGTATAGCGCGGTTAGAGTATACGGCTAATCAAGCGATCGATACGGATACGGCGCAGGCGGCGGATCAATTTGCGCACTTTTACCGGATACTGTTGAATACTCTGCAGATCCTGGTAGTTGTCCACGATGCTGGTATGGGTGCGAATGTGCTCCAGCTCCTTCAGGCGCTGCTCGCGCATTTCCTGTTTAGGATCGTGGATCAAGATGGCATTTTCCAGATCGAGCCGCCAGGCTCGCGGGTTAAGGTTGTTGCCGGTAATCAGCTGCCACTCATCATCTACCCACATTCCCTTCAGGTGGTAGCTGTTCTCCCCGTCTTTCCACAGGCGAATAATCAGCTGGCCGGTGTCGGCGTAACGCTGCAAGCGGCTCAGGAAGCGGCGCAGATTGATCTCGTACAGATAAGGCAGGGCGCCGATGATTTTGAACGGCTGATCTTCGGGAATATAGAAATCATTGGCGGTTTTGTCGCCGACGATAATTTCCACCTGCTTACCCTGGCGCAGCAGATAAATGATATTGCGCACCAGCAGCGCGGGCAGATTGAAATAAGGGGTGCACAGCGTCAGTTTTTGATCGGCGCTGGCCATCAGGTGATGTACCGTCTTATTCAGGATGCTGGGCTTGCCAAGCCCAACCAGCGGCGTTACCGCCAGCTCGTCGTTACCGGCTTTGGCACGCACCTGATAGTTGGCCTGGCGCAGAGCGAAACGGAACATGCGCGTTTCATTTTTGATCTCCGGGCTTTTCGGCCGATCGGCGCGATCCAGCCGATGCACTGCGCTGGCATTTATCAGGTGCTGGCGGATGTAGCCCACCATGATATCGGCCAACTGCGCATTGGCGATCAACTGATAACGGTCATAGCGGTATTTGTCGTGCTGGTTGAGATAAACATCATTGATGCTGGCGCCGCTATAAATCACGGTGTCATCCACGATGAAGCCTTTCAGGTGCAGCACGCCCAGGGCTTCGCGGGTGTTTACCGGCACGCCGTAAATCGCTACCGATTGCTCAGGGTTATTCGCCGCCATCTCGCAGTACCAGTCTGCGTTGGTATGGGCAGCGGCTGCGCCGATACGCCCGCGCTGGGCGCGGTGCCAGTCAACCAGCACGCAGATCTTCAACTCCGGGCGCTGGCGTTTAGCCTGATAAAGCGCGTTGAGGATGTCGCGGCCTGCATCGTCATTTTCCAGATAGAGGGCGACCAGATAAATACGTGTTGTGGCGTTTGCGATAGCTTCCAGCAGCGTGGTGCGGAAGTCGGCAGGGCTGTACAGAGTACGTACATCAGCAACCGTCTGGGGGAGTTTGGGCAGTTGTGCAAGGTGTTGTTGATGTTTGCTACGTTTAAATTTTGACAACATCACAGTGCGCTTCTTCTCTCATAATTAGATGGCCATAACGCCACGTACGTAAATAAAAAAATGAACAATCGGGCGATAATACCACTAGTTTTCCCGCTTGTGCGCATGTTTTAGCGTTAAGTCATGGATTCGTAGCGCATTGCGACATGGCTCACTTTGCTGCGCCCCCGGCTAACGGCAAGCTCAGGTTAACAATGTCGTCTTCAAGCTGAACATCCACCGTAAAGCCCAGTTTCCGTGCCAGCGCCACCATGCCGTGGTTGCGTGGCATGGTGACCGCCGTCAAGCGGGTCAGGCCGTGTGAGCTGGCGTAGCCGATCATTTTTTCCAGCAGTTGGCGGCCCAGCCCCAGCCCTTTGAGATCGGAACGCACCAGCACGGCGAATTCGGCGTCGGTATTATCCGGATCGGACAAGGCGCGGGTGACGCCGATAATTTCCTCATCGTTGCGTACGGCCACGAAGGCCATTTCGCGATCGTAGTCGATTTGCGTCATATTGGCTAAATCGTCATGGGTAAACTCGCTGATCTCACTAAAGTAGCGGTAATAGAGATCTTCTTTGGTGACCCGATCGATAAAATGTTTCAGCGCCGGTTCATCTTCCGGCAGGATCGGGCGGAACAGGCAGTGGGTGCCGTCTTTGAGCGTAATGGTTTCTTCCAGCTCATGCGGGTACGGGCGGATTGCCAGGCGTGCCTGCGGATCGCCACTAAACGGCGCCAACTGCATGTTGACGTCCAACAGCGTGAATTCACTGCCGGAAGCCAGCACCGGGTGGATGTCCAGCCGGGTGATCTCCGGGCAGTCGAGGATCAGGTTGGAAACCTGCACCAGCAGGCGGCTTAACCCCGGGATATCCAGCGGCCTCAGGGCGCTGCGGCCGCGGATCTTGCCGCCTTTCACCGCTTGCAGCACCAGATAGCGCGCCAGCGCCATATTCAGCGGCGGCAACGCCACCGCGACCTGGTTTTCCTGCCGCCATTCAATCCCGCCTTCGCCCAGCATAATCAACGGGCCGAAAATGGCATCCTGCTCAACGCTAATGCGCAGCTCCTGCGCGCCGGCGCGGTTAGCCATACTTTGCACCAGCAGGCCGTGGATACGGGCCTGCGGATAAGTACGTTTAACGCGATCGAGAATCGCCTCGGTAGCGCCCTGCACCTCGGTGGCTGACCGCAAGTACAGCATCACGCCCTGGATTTCCGATTTGTGTGGAATATCGGGTGAGCGCAGTTTCAGCGCCACCGGGTAGCCGATTTGTTCAGCAATATGCACTGCTTCGGCGCTGTCGCCGGCGATCCAGGTGGGCAAGGTGCTCAGCCCATAGGCGCGCAGGATGTGCTGCACTTCGTGGGTATCCAGTTGTGTCGCGCCCTCTGCCAGCGCCTGATGAATCAGGCGGTGGGCATCGGCGGTATTGGCCGTCAGCCCCACCGGCAGCGCCGGTGTTTCTTTCAGCTGTTTTTGATTGCGCCGGTATTCCACCATATGCATAAATGCGGTTACTGCGCCTTCCGGCGTACGGTAAGTCGGGATGGCCGCTTCATTAAACAGCCGCCGCGCTTCCTGGGATGAATATTCCCCGCACCAGTTGGTTAACAGCGTGACGCGTTTGCCACGCGGATGTTGGCCGCAAACCTCGATCACACGCTGCGCCGTTGCCGTGCCGGGCGCGGCGGCACTGGGTACGTGGATCAGCAGTAGGGCATCATAGTCATGGCTGCTCAGCAGCGCCTGCACTGCGGCCTGATAGCGCTCTGGCGTCGCATTGTCGTACAGATCGAGCGGGTTGCTGATATGGCGTAATTCGGGCAGCGCTTGCGCCAGGTTTTGTTGCGTGGCTTCGCTCAGCGTGGCCAGCTTGCCGTTGCGGGCAATCAGCGCATCCAGCGCCATGGCGGCGGGGGCGGCGCCATTGCTGACGATCATCAGCCGCTCGCCGCCCAGCGGGCGCATATGGCTCAGCGTTTCTACTGCGGAGAACAGCTCATGCGTATCCTGCACGCGCAGCAACCCGGCGCGTTGGATTGCGGCGTCATAGGCGGCATCCAGCCCCGGGTGGCCGTTGAGCAACTGCTGGGCCTGGCGGCTACGGCCGCTTTTAATCACCAAAATCGGTTTGTTGCGTGAAGCGCTGCGTGCGGCGGAAAGAAAACGGCGTGCATCGCTGATATTTTCCAGATACAGCAGGATCGCGCTGGTTTTGCCGTCGCGCGCCAGAAAGTCGAGCAGATCGTCAACGTCGATATCCAGGCTGTCGCCAAGCGCAATGAAGTAGGAGAATCCGACTTCCCGCTGCTGTGCCCAGTCAAGAATGGTATTGGCGACGGCGGCGGATTGTGAAATAAAGGCCAGTTTGCCTTTTTGTATCGGCACCGGGGAAAAGCTGGCGTTGATGCCTTGCCAGGGCGCCAATAGCCCAAGGCTGTTGGGGCCCAGTAGGCGCATGGCGTATTGCTGGGCACAGGCTTTCAGCGCCGGGAACTGTTCCTGCGGCGAGGAAAGCACGATGACGGTTTTACAGCCGCGTTCCCCCAGCGCGGCCAGCAACTGCAGATTGCGTTTGGCGTTGGTGCAAATCACCGCCAGATCGGGGGTGAGCGGCAGGCTGGCGACGTCCGGGTAGGCCATCACGCCGCACACGGCCTTATAACGCGGCGTAACGGGCAGCACCGGGCCGTTGAAGCCGCCGGCCAACAGGTTACGCATCATCAGGTAGCCGGCGCGTCCTGGTTGCTGTGAGGCGCCGAGAACGGCGATCGATTTGGGGCGCAACAGCGCTTCTAATCCCCGTTGGCTCATGTGCTGCTCCTTTCGGCAATATTATTGCCTGATTTTAGGTGCTTTGCGGCAGGCTTGCTGTGACCGGTGCCTCCTGGCGTGTGGGTTTCCCTGCCAGATACTGTTGGCGGAAGTAGCGGAAGTGTTGGTCCAGGCCGTCGGCGGCGGCCTGATCCCCGGCCTGCGCCAGCAATGCGGCGGCGACCTCCGCGGTGCAATGCTGCTCTGCGCGGCTGGCCTCGCGCAGTTGATAATCTGATCCCCGGGTGACATTGAGCGAAAATACCGGCAAGGCGTCCAGGTAAGGGCTTTTGCGGAACATTTTGCGCGCTTCGGCCCAGGTGCCGTCCAGCATGATAAACAGCGGCGGCTTGCCGCCCGTGGGCAGTTGGGTAACCACTTCGCGCCCCGGCTGTGCGTAAGAGCCGGGGAACACCACATAGGGCTGGCGAGTAGGATCGCTAATCGCTGCCAGCAACGCGGGCTCCACTTCGGTACGCGCCCAGAGAAAGGCCTGGGTATCCGGCAGGATATCGGCAATCAGGCGGCCGGTATTGCTGGGTTTTAGCGGTTCGGCGCCGAACATGATCAGGCAAAAGCGGCTGCTGGCCTGCTGGGGGGTTATCGTGCTGCACAGGCACTGTTTTTGCGGCAACAGGCAGCCCTGGCAACGGGCTACGCGGCAGCCGCGCGCCAGAAACGGGCGGGTGGCGCGATCCAAGCGAAACTGGCGCAGGCGAAGTACGGCGTTAGCGGTCATGATGATCCCGGTGAAAACCGCTATTGTAGCGTAAAAAAACCGACGCGCGGGCCTTCTGCCGGGCTTGGTGATAAAAGAAAGGCCGCAACGTTATCCGTTACGGCCATATCAACAGCCTGGCGGCGCCAGAGCCGGGCAGGCTGATGCGTTATAGGTTAGACTAACTCATTGAGCCAGCTATCAAATGGCGCCTTGGGCATGGCGCCATTGAGCATATCGACCATCTTGCCGTCACGGAACACCATGATAGTAGGGATGCTGCGAATGCGGAAACGGGCGCTCAGTTCCGGTTCGGCCTCGGTGTTGACCTTAACGAAACGGACTTTGCCGGCACGCTCTTCGGCTACATCCTTAAAGATGGGGGCGAAGCTGCGGCACGGGCCGCACCACGGCGCCCAGAAATCGACTACCACCGGCAGATCGTCTGCCAGTAATTGATCCAGCGTCGCGGCGGTGGCGTTCGTCACTTCGCCATCGAACAGATCGTGTCCGCAGCGGCCGCATTTCGCGCTGTCTGCCAGGCGTTCTTCCGGAACGCGGTTGGTCGCATTACAAGCTGAACAAACGGTATTCATATTTACCTCGTTTTCGGAAAGCGTTACACACGCCACGTTGGCTGCGAGTATGTTCTATTAATGTTGACGATTATCGGTAAAACCGCGCAGCCGAACAAAACGGTTTGTTCAATAAGTGCAATAGTTGTTGGCTTTTGGCCCAAGCTGGTGGCTTAGTGCACGGACATCAGGTAATCTTCGCGCCCTGCGCGTTGGTGGAGAAGACAATGAACGATTCATTTAGTGGCAAGAACGGTAAGGTCAAAGTGATGTACGTCCGCAGCGACGACGAAGGTGGCGACAACCGTAACAAGAACAAGCGTCCGGCGGGCAAAGGGCGGGCGGACGAGCGTACGCGCCCGGATCGCGCTGGGCACAACAAACCGCGTGGCAGCGAGCGCCGTGGCGCCGATCCACGCCGCAACGAGGGCGAACGCCCACGCCGGCCGGCGCGCCAGGATAGCCGCGATGGCTACGATTCCCCATGGAAAACCGTTTCCCGCGGGCCGGATGAAGAGCCGGCATTTGATCACGGCGGCATCAGCGGAAAAAGCTTTATCGATCCGGAACAGCTGCGCCGCCAGCGCGCGGAAGAAACCCGCGTCTACGGCGAGAATGCTTGCCAGGCGCTGTTTGCCAGCCGCCCGGAGGCGATCGTCCGCGCGTGGTTTATTCAGTCGGTTACGCCGCGTTTTCGCGAGGCGCTGCGCTGGATGGCCGCAAACCGCAAAGCCTACCATGTGGTGGATGAAGAAGAGCTGGCCAAAGCGTCCGGCACTGAGCACCACGGCGGCGTTTGTTTCCTGATTAAAAAACGCCAGGGCCTGGATGCGCAGGCGTATCTGCAAGACGCGCCGGCGACGGACTGCGTGCTGGCGCTGGAAGACGTGGGCAACCCACATAACCTGGGGGCGATTGTTCGCTCCTGCGCGCACTTTGGCGTTAATGGCCTGTTGCTGCAGGATCCGGCGCTGCTGGAGTCCGGTGCGGCGGTGCGCACCGCTGAAGGGGGCGCCGAGCACATCCGGGCGATCGGCGCAGACAACCTGCTGGCCGAGTTGGAAACCTTCCGCAATGCGGGCTACACCATCGTCACCACCTCCAGCCATAAAGGCGCAACGCAGCTGGCACAGGCCAAACTGCCGGCCAAAATGGTGTTGGTGTTGGGCCATGAGGGCGATGGCCTGAGTGACAATACTCTGCAGCAAGGGGATATTAGCGTGGCGATCGGCGGAACCGGCAAGGTGGAAAGCCTGAACGTGTCCGTGGCCGCAGGCATCCTGCTGGCGGACTGGTGGCGCCAGAACCACGCCTGATTCGGTTAGCGCATGTAAAAGGCGGGCCAGTGTGAATGCACTGGCCCGTTTTTTTTTACCGCGGAGGAGCTGCCCTGGCGATCAGTGCGCGCCGCCACCGCCGCTGCCGGAGCCAAACGGCGGTTTGGCGAACCACACCGACACCAACATCACCAGGAACACCCCGGCGGATAGCCAGAAAATCTCATTGGCGGAGATAATCAGCCCCTGTGCGGTGATCTCGCTGGCGATATAGGAAGAGGCCTGCTGGGTGCTCATACCCAACTGTTCTAACTGCTGGTACATCGACTGCGACTGCGGGTTGTAAGGGTTCACAAACTCGCTCAATTGCGCATGGTGCAGCGATTCGCGCTGGGTCCACAGCGTAGTGGTGATCGATGTACCGATCGAGCCTGCCAGAGTACGGGTAAAGTTGGACAGGCTTGACGCCGCCGCCATACGTTCCGGCGGTAGCCCTGACAGCGTAATGGTGGTCAGCGGCATAAAGAAGCAGGCGATGGCAAAGCCCTGCACAAACTGCGGCCACGCGGCGGCGCCAAAGTCCATTCCCGGTTCAAACGTATAGGCGCGCCAGTAGAAGCAAACGGCATACATAATGAAGCTGAAAGTGACCAGGCGGCGCATATCCAGCCGGTTGCCAAAGCGGCCGATGATTGGCGACAGCAACACCGGGATCAGCCCCACCGGCGCCGAAGCCAGGCCGGCCCAGGTGGCGGTATAGCCAAAGACCTCCTGCAACAACTGCGGCAACAGCACGATCGCGCCGAAATACAGCATATAGGCCAGGCTGATGCACAGGCAGCCGATGGTAAAGTTGCGCGATTTGAACAACGACAGATCCACCACCGGGTGATCGTCCGTGAGCTCCCAGACCACCAGGAACAGCAGCGAAACCACGGCGACCACGGTCAGGGTGATAATCTCGGTGGAGTTGAACCAGTCCAGCTCTTTACCCTGATCGAGCATGATCTGCAGCGAGCCAATACCCACAATCAGCAGCACCAGCCCGACGGTATCGATCGGTTTGATCTCGGTTTTGGTCTCTCGGCCTTTCAGCGTCGACATAGCCGCGATGACCACGAACAGGCCAATCGGGATATTGATAAAGAAGATCCAACCCCAGTGGTAGTTGTCGCTGATATAGCCGCCGAGGATCGGCCCGAAAATCGGCGCCACGATCACCGTCATCGACCATAGCGCCAGCGCCATTGCCCGTTTGGCGGGCGGGTAGTTGTTCAACAACAGGCTTTGCGACAATGGGATCAACGGCCCGGCCACCACGCCCTGAACCACGCGGAAGAAGATCAGCATGCCCAAACTGTTGGAAATCCCGCACAGCCAGGAGGCGAGAGCGAACAACGCCGTCGCCCAGAGGAACAGGCGGACTTCGCCAATACGCTTCGCCAGCCAACCGGTGATCGGAATGGAGATCGCGTTCGCGACCCCGAACGACGTGATCACCCAGGTGCCCTGCGAGTTGGAGGCCCCCAGGTTACCGGAGATGGTTGGTATTGCAACGTTGGCAATGGTGGAGTCCAGCACCTGCATGAAGGTCGCCATGGCCAGGGCGACGGTCATCCAGGCGAGCTGGGCGCCTTCAAGCGGTTTTTGTGCCAAGGAAGCCTCCCACTCGTTTAACCGGCGTTTGCATGGATGATCTCAGCAATAATCTGATTCACCGGCGCCAGATCCAACGCCAGAGCGTCGCTCTGGTAGCGTGGCGTGTCGCGCACCACGTCCGCCAGCATACGGCCGGCCTGATCGGTGGTATCGACCTTGACCAGCGTCGACAGGCCGATACGCAGCGGGTGTTCCGCCACCTGTTTGGCATCCAGCTCAATACGCACCGGCAGGCGTTGAACCACTTTGATCCAGTTGCCGCTGGCGTTTTGCGCCGGCAGCAATGAGAAGGCACTGCCGGTGCCCATATCGATCCCGACCACCTTGCCGTTGTACACCACATCATCGCCGTAAACATCGCTGACCACCGTGGCACTCTGGCCGATGCGCATATTGGCGATTTGGGTTTCCTTGAAGTTGGCGTCAACCCAGACGTGATCGGCCGGCACCACCGCCATCAACGGCGAACCGGCGGCGATTTGCGCCCCCACCTGCACGCTGCGGCGTGACACATAACCGGTAATCGGGCTGATCACCTGGGTGCGCTGCAAGGCCAGCCAGGCGTCACGCACCTGTGCGGCGGCTTGCTGCACGGCGGGCTGTTGCTCCAGCGGCGTATTCAACACCATAGCCTGGTTGGCGTTGTATTGCTGCGTGGCCACTTCCAGCGCGGCCTTGGCGCTGGTTACCGCATCGCGGGCGTGTTGCAGCTCTTCACGGCCAATGGCGTCAACGTTGCCCAGCACCACGCGGCGTTTCAGATCGTTTTCTGCTTTGCTGAGATCCGCCTGGCGCAGGGTGATATTGGCCTGATACTGCTTGCCGTTGATGATCAACTGCCGGGTTTGGCGCACCGCATTGGCCAGGCCGGTGCGGGCACGCTCAAAGGCCTGTTGCGCATCGGTCGGATCGAGCGTGACCAGCACATCACCCTGTTTTACCAGATCGGTATTATCGAAGTTGATGCGGTTCACGCTGCCGGATACCTGGGCCATGATTTGCACCTGATTACCGGCCACATAGGCATCATCCGTTTCCTGGTGATGGCGCAGCACCAGGAACCAATACACCAGATAGGCCACCCCAATGACGACGAAAATAACGGTTAATAGCGACAGCCAAAATTTACGTTGTTTTTTCTTGCCTGCCGGTTTGCGTTTCTGGCCGGCCTGTTGCTGCGGGGCCTGATTCTCCGCGCTTACACTCATGGTATTCTCCACGTTTACCCTCACTGCCGTGCCGCCGCGTTATGCGCCGTATGCGCTCCCCGCTTGACGCTGGGAATGGGCTAGCGCTTGCTGACAACACAGGCTATAGCGGGCATGTTTATTATTTATTATGCTTTTTTATCCGCGCTTTGCGGGGCCTGATAGCCGCCGCCAAGGGCACGGATCAATCCTATTTTCGCCTGGATCACATTGCTGCGGGCGTTCAGTTCCGCCTGTTGCTGTTGGAGCCACTGGGTTTGGCTGGTTAACAGCTGATCGCGCCCGATAATACCGGCCTGATATTGGGCATTGGCGACATGATAGACCTGCTGAATAGCGCCGGCGGCGGAAGACGCCTGCGCCAATTGCTGTGTGCTGCTTTTTTGCACGGTAATGGCGTCTGCCGTTTGCTGTGCGGCGTTGACGATGGTTTGGTTATAGGATTCCACCGCCTGATCGTAAAGCGCGGATTCCTCGCCCAGTTTGCTGCGCAGCGCGCCGGCATGGAAAATAGGCAGCGTTATGGCCGGCACAAAATTCCAGGCCTGGCTCGCTGCTTCCAACAGGTTCGGGCTGGTGCCGCTGATGTTGGTGGTCGTCAGGCCGGCGAAGGCCGAGATCGACAAGCTGGGGTAGAACTCTTTCCGGGCTGCGCTCACCCGTTGGTTATATGACTCGACCAACTGCCGCTGGGCGACAATATCCGGGCGCCGGCCCAGCAGATCGGTAGTCAGCTCGCCCTGTGGTGCCAAAAGCCCATCGGCCGGCAAGGCAACCGGGCGCAGGTGCTGCATGGCATCCGGCCCCTGGCCGGCCAGCGCCGCCAGTTGGTGCTTCAGTTGCTCAATCTGGGATTGCAGTTGCAACAGCTGTTGTTTGGCGCCGTCGGCCTGGGCCTGGATCTGCCGTGGGATATCCACCCCGGTGATGCCCGCTTTATATTGCTGTTGGCGCAGATCGGCCAGGCGCTGGTTGTTCTCGACTTCCTGTTGCAGCACGTTTTCCAGCGCGTAGCTGCTCTGCAACTGATAGTAAGCGGAGGCGACCGACGTGGTCAGCGTCAGCGCGGCCTGTTCCTGCTCTGCCCTGGCGGCATTCACCTGGGCCTGCGCCGCATTGACCTGATTGCGGTATTTGCCCCACCAATCCAGCTCATAGGCCAGATTCAATCCCAGCGAGTTGGCGCTGGTGTAGACCGGGCTGGTTGGGTAGCCGATGACCTCATAGACGTTTTGCGCCGTACGCTGGCGCGTAATGCTGCCGTTAAGATCCAGGTTCGGCCCATTGGCGGCGTTGGCTTCACCCACCACGCTCTGCGCTTCACGCACGCGGGCGGCGGCCTGCCTTAGTGAGGGCGAGCTTTGCAGCGTACGGGCCATCAGATCGTCAAGCTGGGGATCGTTCAGTGAACGCCACCACTGTGGGCTGAGCGCCAGCGAACTGACCTTTGGCTGAGCCAACTGCAGGTTTTGCGCATCCATCAGCGTAGACTGCGGCGCAATATTATCGGTTGATGCACACCCGGCGAGCAGCAAAACCGCGCACAACGGGGTCAATCTCCAGTTAAACAGGGGGTTCATACGTGTGTACCTGAACAGAAAGAGCTAATTAGAGTAACTGTTCTGTCACTTCCATTTGATCCAGACGTGCTAATAGCTTGCGTGTTAGCGCTTCCAACTGTCTTTGTTCGTCGGCGCTGAGCGTGGACCACAGGAGGTGCAGACATTTGTGCTGAGGTGGCAGTAATTGCGCCAGGAATTCTTCGCCCTGCGGGGTCAGGTGCAGGTGCAGGCAGCGGCGATCGTTATCGCTTTCCAGACGTTCGATCCAGCCGCGTTTTTCCAGCTCATCGGCGATGCGGGTGGCATTGGTGCGCGAAGAGCCCAGGGCCGAACTGAGCTCGGAAGGCTGGATGCTGTGGCTTTCCTGGGCATCAAGGGTGATCAGCGCCATAAACAGCGTTTCATTGATGCCTTGCGCTTTGAGCATCTTATTGCGGTTTTCCAGCAATTTGCTTTGCATGTGCATGCACAGACGGGTGAGCAGGATCTCCTGATAGGGGAAATCCTTCTCGCGCTTCGCCCGATAATTCAGCATCTGCTCTATGGGGGTGAACGAACTTTCCATAATCTATCGCCTCATTAATTTCGTCTGGCATAATAACCATGGTGATTAATAATGTAAATGTTCAGCGCGGTGAATAATTTAACAATTTGTGTCATTTTCAGCGGTAACAAATGCGTGTTTTGGCAGAAAAATGTGATTATGACCGCAAGCTGTACGCAGTAGCGTATCAGCCTTAGCTGAAACATATAAGTAGTTTTAATGTAATCCCAAAGGTTAATGCGCCAGTTAATGTCGAAAGAATGATGCTTTGGCTGCGATAAAAGCACAGCGCCAGCGCGCCGAAACCCGCCAGCGTGGGCCAAAGTTTGTCGGGTTCGCGCATGATCACCGGCGTGCTGGAAACCACCAGTAGCGCGCAGATAGAAGCGATGCCGATGCTGTCGAGCAGCAGGGCGGTTTTACCGCGTTTGAGCGCTGCCGGATTGCGGCTGGCACCCAGGCGCAATGGCAGATAGCGGAACAGGTAGTTGGCGCAACCGACGATCAGCCCAATGAGCAGGACGTTAGTGTTCATCGGCGGCCTCCTCGGCTGCGGGGCGGCACAGCGCCGCCACACCGCCGGCGGCGAGACTGGTTAAAATGGCGACCGGAATGGAAAATAGCACCACGCCGAGCAGCGCACCGGCCAGCGCGGCGGCGATCGTCAGGCTTTGTGGGCGTTTAAACGCGGCCAGCAGAAAACTCAGGAATAGTGCCGGCAGCATGAAGGAAAGCGCCGCCTCCAGCACCGGGAACTGCTCCAGCGGGCCATTGCCGAAGAGCGCCCCAACGGCAGTGCCGGCCACCCAGGCCAGCCAGGAACACAGCGCAATACCCAGCATCCAGTTTTCACTCCAACTGCGGTTATTGCGCATCAGTTTGGTGGTGGCGGCGGCAAACACTTCATCCGTCAGGCCAAACGCCCACAGCGCGGTTTTCCCGCCCGACATGCGTGTGACAATGCGGTGGCGCAGCGCCGGGCCGTACAGCAGGTGGCGCACGTCCATCGCCATCACCGTCAGGGCCGATACCCACAGCGACATCCCGGCGCTTAGTAGGGCGGTAATCACGAACTGGCTGGCGCCCGCATAGATAATGCAGGAGAAGAAAATGCTGTCGAGCGGGGTGAAACCCAGTTTCACCGTGCTCAGGCCAAAGGCAAACGCCACAGGCACATAGCCGATCACGATCGGTAAACTGTCAACGACGCCGTTCGTGAAGGTGGCGGCGGGGGTGAGGTTGTCAACTGCTTGGTTTGGCATTTTTATTCGAATTATCAGGGGTAAAGGGCGCCGTCACGCACAGTGAAATACGGCCCCGTTTCATGCTCATCACCTTACCAGAGAGCCAGGCGCCTTTATACCCCTACCCAGGCTTTCGGCTGTGCCCTATGGATCAAGCCGCTTGCCGAACTGCCAAATCGTCAGGTTGAGCAGGCATAAAACGCCGCCGACGGCGGACACACCATACCATCCTGCGTGCTGGTAGGCCGAGGCGGACAACAGTGAGCCCAGCGCGCCGCCGATAAAATAGCTGGTCATATAGCCGGCGGTCAGGCGGTTGCGGGCTTCCGGCATAATGCGGTAAATCACGCTTTGGTTGGTGACGTGCACCGCCTGTACCGCCAGATCGAGGATCACAATCCCTACAATCAGCGCCCATAGCGATTGTTTCGCCAGTGCAATGGGCAGCCATGACAACAGCAAGAGCGCCAGGCCAACGCTGGTAGTCAGGCGGGCCTTGCCCTTATCGGCCAGATGGCCGGCGCGTGAAGCGGCCAGCGCTCCGGCAGCGCCCGCCAACCCGAACAGCCCAATGGCGCCTTCCGAATAGTTGAACGGCGGCGCCGCCAGCAGAAAGGCGATGGACGTCCAGAGAACGCTGAAGTTGGCAAACGACAGCGCACCAAGCAGCGCGCGGGTGCGCAGCAGCGGTGTGCCGCTGAATAGGGTGAAAATCGATCTCAGCAACTGGAAGTAATTCAGCCCGGTATGCTGTTTATAGCGCGGCAGCGCACGCCACAATAGCAGCGCCATCAGGATCATCAATACGCTGGCCACCCAGTAAATGGTGCGCCAACCGCCGATCGCCGCCAGCGCGCCTGCCACGGTGCGCGCCAGCAAGATACCCAGCAGCAAGCCGCTCATGATTATCCCCACGGTCTTCCCGCGCTTTTCCGGCTGCGCCAGCGTGGCCGCCAACGGCACCAGTATCTGCGCTACCACTGAAAACAGCCCGGTCAGGGCGGTGCCGAACATCATCAACGGCAGCGTGCCCGCGCTGGCGGTGATCAGCATGCCGCAGGCCGCCAGCAGCGTCATAAACACAATCAGCCCGCGGCGTTCAAACATATCGCCGAGCGGCACCAGCAGCAGCAGGCCGGTGGCATAGCTCAACTGGGCGACAGTGACGATCAGCCCGGCCTGGTTGACCGACAGGCGGAAACTCTGGGCGATGGTTTCCAGCAGCGGCTGGGCATAATAGTTACTGGCGACCGCCAGGCCGGTGGCGATGGCGATCAGGGCGGTCAGCATCGGGCTGAGGCCTGAAGTTGGGGTTGATGGGCGCATAGGGTCTCATCATCGGAAAACGTGGGGGGAGTATCCGGCAGCGCGGTGTATTAAACCAATGTATAATTTTCATTTGATTAATCTCATTTTGAGATAGATACCATGAACCTGAAACAGATCCGCTATGCGCTGGCGGTGGCCGAGGAGCAGAGCTTTACCCGAGCGGCGCAGCGCTGCCATACGGTGCAGTCGGCCCTCAGCCATCAGATTGCCAAGCTGGAGGATGAGCTGGGTTGTTCACTGTTTGAACGCACTTCGCGCCGGGTCAGGCTGACCACCGCCGGCCAGGCATTTATTCCGTCCGCACAGCGGCTGCTGGCGGCGAAACAGGCGCTGGTGGAAGAGGTCACCGCCGCCAGCAGCACGGTGTCCGGCACCCTGAGTATCGGCACCATCTCAACGATAAACGCGATTGATCTGCCCAGTATGCTCGACAAATTCCACCGCCACTATCCGGCGGTGAATATCCGGCTGTACGTGGGCATGAGCGAGATGCTGCTGGAGGATGTGCGCCAGCAGAAGATCGACCTGGCGTTTGTCGGCATCTGGCCGGGGGATATCGATCTGCTGCCGGTTTCCCATCGTCGGTTGATCGATGAGCCGCTGGTGGCGCTGGTGGCCGCGCAGCACCCGTTGGCCGGCTGTGAACGGGTAAGCCTGAAGGCGCTGTCGGAGGTGCCGCTGGTGGATTTTTATAGCGGCACCGCTGCAAGGCGGCAGACCGATCGCGCGTTTCAGGCCGCAGGTATCAAGCGGCACGTCAGCTTTGAAATCGACCATTTCGAATGGCTGGAAAATCTGGTCAGCCGAGGGTTGGCGGCGGGCATCGTGCCGATCTCAACGGCGCAGCGCCTGAACACGCTGGTGTCGATCCCGATTCAGGATGGGCCGCGGCGCCAGGTGTTTTGCGTATGGCCACAGCCACTGTCAAAGGCCGCAGAGCGTTTTTTGCAGGGTGGGGGGATTGTTATCGGGGAATAAGGGGCGCAGCGGGCTGCGCCCCGAAAGGCATTATTTCTGTGCGGCTTCAGCGGCGGTTTTGACCCAGCCATCGAAGGTCGCCTGGTGTGCTTTAATCCAACCATTGACGTGGTTTTCGATATCGGCTTCAGAAGACTGGCCTTCATGCATACGCAGGTTTTGCGCGTTCACGTCCGCGATAGGCAGGCGCATGATCGCGAACAGTTTGGCGGCTGCCGGGTTAGCTTCGGCCCACTGTTTGTTGGCGGCGATACGCATGGTGTTAACCGGGAAACCGTAGTTGTTGCCGTTAGGCAGCTTGGTATCCACGTTTTGCTGCGCGCCCGGCAGGGATGAGAACGGCACCTGCAGCCACACTACGTCACGCCCTGGCACCAGCACGTCGCTAACCCAGTATGGCGTCCAGGTGTAGTACAGCACCGGCTTGCCTTCTTTATAACGGGTGATGGTATCGGCAATCATCGCCGCGTAATTGCCCTGGTTGTGCTCAACGGTCTTGCTCAGGCCGTAAGCGTCTATCTGGTGGTTAATCACCGCTTCACAGCCCCAGCCCGGCGTACAGCCGGTGAGATCGGCCTTGCCATCGCCGTTGGTATCAAACAGCTTGGCGATGTTGGGATCTTTCAACTGCTCAATGTTGGTGATGTGGTGCTGCTCGGCAGTTTTCTTGTCAATCAGATAGCCCTGTGCGGCGCCGTTAACGTATACGCCTTCACGGTAGAACTTGGCATCGCCGCCGGCGGCCTTGTACTGATCGGCGTGCAGCGGATCCCAGCTCACGGCGAGGAAGGTGGCGTCGCCAGAGGCAATGGAGGTATAGGCAACGTTATAGTCCACTTCACGCGGCGGCTTGACGTCATAGCCAAGTTTTTCCAGCGCTTTGCTGACCAGCAGCGTCTGGAACGTTTCTTCTGAGATGGTGCTTTGCACCGGCTGTACCGAAATGCCTTTGCCAGGCAGATCGGCGGCGTAGGTGAACGATGAACCCATCAGTGTTGTCAGGGCCAGAGCCCATATTCCTGCTTTGCGCATAGTGAAATACCTTATTTTTGTCATGTGACGCCGGGTTACCGGCGCAGGAGATTATTTCGCCGCCGCGGCAGCCGTTTTGATCCAGCCGTCAAACGTGGCCTGGTGAGCACGGATCCAGCCGTCGACATGGCGTTGTATATCGGCGCTGCTGTTTTCGCCGTTGTGCATACGCAGGTTCTGCGCGTTCACATCGGCCAGCGGCAGCTTCATGATGGCGAACAGTTTCGCCGCCGCCGGGTTGGCCGCCGCCCACTGTTTATTGGCGACGATATGCTCGTTATTGACCGAGAAACCGTAGTTTTTGCCGTTAGGCAAGGTGGTGTCGGTGTTTTTCAGCGAGCCGGGGCTGGAGGAAAACGGCACCGTCAGCCATACCACGTCGCGGCCCGGCACCAGTTCGTCGCTGACCCAGTATGGCGTCCAGGTGAAGTAGAGCACCGGTTTGCCCTGTTTAAAGCGGGTCAGGGTATCGGCGATAATCGCCGAGTAGTTACCCTGGTTTTGTGTAACGGTTTGGCTAAGTCCATAAGCATGGAGGTGGGTGTCGATCACGTTGCCGCATGCCCAGCCCGGTTCGCAGCCGGCCAGGTCGGCCTTGCCGTCGCCATCCGCGTCAAACAGTTTCGCCAGCTTGGGATCTTTTAACTGGGAAATATCGTGGATTTTGTAGCGATCCGCGGTTTTCTTATCAATCAGATAGCCCTGTGCGGCGTTGGTGATATACACCCCTTCACGATAAAACTTTTGCCCGCCGCCGGCGTTGTTATACATATCCACCTGCAGCGGCTCCCAGTTCACCGCCATATAGGTGGCGTCGCCGGCGGCAATCGAGGTATAGGCTACGTTGTAGTCCACTTCTGCCGTGGGTTGAACGTCGTAGCCCAATGCCGTCAAGGCTCGGTTGACCAGCTCTGTCTGGAAGCTTTCTTCTGCAAGGGTGCTTTGTACCGGTTTTACCACGACGCCTTTACCGGGAAGTTCTGCGGCAAAGGCTTGAGCACTAAACAATGCTCCAAGGGCGACAGCCCAAATTCCTGCCGAACGCATAATGGTTCCCCTTCGGTGATGGTTGCGTGCCATGGCTCCCGGCTGGCGCCGGGAGCCGAGCGATTACGCTTTTTTGATGAATGGACGGGCGAGCAGGCCGATTGGCCCGTGAGCATACCAGCGGCCCATCCCCTTGCTGCGGCGATCGCGCCCCAGAGATTGGGTCAGGCGATCGAGAATAATGGCCAGAATAACGATCCCGACGCCGCCGACCGCCGCCAGGCCCATATCAAGGCGGCCGATACCGCGCAACACCATCTGGCCCAGGCCGCCAACGGCAATCATCGAGGCGATGACCACCATCGAAAGCGCCAGCATCAGCGTTTGGTTCACGCCCGCCATAATGGTTGGCATCGCCAGCGGCAGTTGTACTTTAAACAGCATTTGGCGTGGGCTGGAGCCAAAGGACTCGGCCGCTTCGATCAGATCTTCCGGCACCTGCTGTATCCCCAGGATCGTCAAACGCACGATGGGCGGCAGGGCAAAGATGATGGTCACCACCACGCCGGGCACGTTGCCGATACCGAACAGCATGACGATCGGCACCAGGTAAACAAACGCCGGGGTGGTTTGCATGGCATCAAGAATCGGCCGTATCACCTTGGCGGCGTTTCTGCTGCGCGCCAGCCAGATGCCGAGCGGCAAGCCGATCACGATACAAAACAGCAGGGCGGTTAATACCAGCGCCAGCGTGACCATCGCCTGCGACCAGGCGCCAATGGCGCCGATGGCCACCAGCGACACCAGCGTGGCGGCGCCCATGCCCAGGCTTGAAAGCTGCCAGGCGATCAGCGAGAACAGCACAATGGCAACCGGTGCCGGCATGCCGAGCAGCATTTGTTGAAAGCCGCTCAGGATGAAATCCACCGGCACGCGGATCCCCTGAAACAGGGGACGGAAGTGCAGCACCAGCCAGTCGATGCCGCTGGTGACCCAGGAATCGAACGGCACCCAGGCTTTATGGAACGGATCGAGCAGGTTGAAGTGCTCCGGCTGTGCCGGGGCGCTGTTCAGCCAGTCGCTGCCCTGTGCGGCCTGGCTGGCGGCATCGTGTGACGCGGGCGGCGGTGACGTTGACCAGGCATCATTCGCATTGCCTGCAGGCGCTGCGGAGCTGGCCCAGGGATCGCTGCTTGCCGCGGCCTGGCCTGCGGCGTCATGGGCCGGGGCGGCACTCTGTTCTGCGGTGCTGGCCCACGGGTTTTGAGTTTGATCAGTCATTCGGTTGAGCCCTCTTTATCTAAAGCCTGCAGCAGCATGGCTTTGGAAATAATGCCGATATAGTTGTTCTCTTCGCCGACGACCGGCACGGCGCAAGGCGCCTGCGCAACCAGGGAAATCAGCTCGCTGAGCGGCATGTCGGCCGGCACCGGTGCGGGTGCTTCGAGCAGCGCATCGTCCAGCGTCTGGCCGGCCGCCAGGGCTTTTTTCAGCGATTCTATCGACACTACGCCGATGAATTTCTGCCCACGTTCAAGAACATAGCCATAATCGCGGTCTTCATCCTGCAGCAGCCGGAGCGCTGAACGTGGACCAATACCGGGGGTTTTACGAATTAACGTTACCGGGCGGCGTTTGGCGATATCTTTCGCGCTAAATACGTGGCTGATATCAACGCCGCGGAAGAAGGTGCGGACATAATCATTGGCCGGATTATTCAGGATTTCATCCGGCGTACCGACTTGAATAACCTCACCGCCTTGCATAATGGCAATACGATCGCCAATACGCATGGCTTCATCCAAATCATGGGAAATAAACACGATGGTACGCTGGTGTTTAGACTGCAATTTCACCAGTTCATCCTGCATTTCGGTACGGATTAATGGATCCAGCGCCGAGAAGGCCTCATCCATTAATAATATGTCGGGATCGTTTGCCATCGCACGGGCTAACCCTACGCGCTGGCGCATGCCGCCGGAAAGTTCATCCGGGTAGGATTTAGCATAATTTTCCAGCCCCACCTGGCGCAATGCATCCAGCGCTTTTTCCTGGCGCTCACGCAGTGGTACGCCGGCTAATTCCATGCCGAATGCCGTATTGTCTAATACGTTCATATGCGGCATTAGCGCGAATGACTGGAACACCATGCTGATCTTATTACGGCGCACGGTACGCAGGGCGGCATCGGATATTTTTGAAATATCCTCACCGTCAATCAGAACCTGCCCGCGGGTAGGTTCTATCAGACGATTGAGAAGGCGTACCAGGGTGGATTTCCCCGAACCGGAAAGCCCCATGATGACAAATATCTCGCCTTCTTCAATGGCCAGACTTGCGTTTTTTACACCCAGTGATAATCCGGTTTTTTCAAACAGTTGATCCTTGGATAATCCTTTATCAATCAGCTTGAATGCGCGATCTGGGTGCTCGCCAAATATCTTATATAGGTTTTTTACTTCGAGTTTAATTGCCATGCAATTTTCTGTTTCCTCTGGAGTAATTCAAACGATAAAAATTTCCTAATAGAAAATAATAGTGCCCTATACCCTAACACAGTGAGTTTCTGAGACAAGTCTCAATCTTCCTTCAAGGGTATATCTGCGGTTTACATCCGCTTTTTTATTGGTTATGGTACTTTCGCCCACCTTGCATATTTTTTTCACTATTCGCAATAATTCCACGAACATACTGATTTTTAGATGTAATAAATTCGTTGTGAAATTTTCAAATATTATTCTTAGTATTAAAATATTACCGTAATACGTGATGCTTTCTGGGGGAAATAGACGTTACATTTTAGGTTTACGGGGGGCTATTTTCTGCGGGATATTTCGCTGCATAATACACTTAATTATTGCATGGGTATGTAACCCCGCCTAATGAACCTAATGGTTATCTTGCTTTGGGAATAAAAAGGGAGAATACGGTGCCATGCGGTGAATTATCCGTCACTTCTATGCTGCCGTGCGCCTGCGCCACATGGCTGGCGACCAGGTGCAGGCCAATGCCGTGATCGCCCTTGTCTTTTGTCGTTACCCCTTGCTCAAATAGCGTGTCACGGATCGCCGGCGCAATGCCGGCGCCCTGGTCTGCGACGTCTATCACCAGTTCGGTGCCGCTGTCGCTGATATACAGCTCGACGGGCGCCTGCGGCGTTGCGCCGCGCAGCGTTGCCTCTACGGCGTTATCCACCAGGTTGCCGATGATCGACATCAGCTCGGTTTCATTCAGCGCAGCAGGGAGCTGGCGCAGTTGGCAGGCGGGATCAAACTGCAGAGTAATGCCTTTTTCGCGGGCGCTGGCATATTTGCCTAACAGCAGGCCGCACAGCGCCGCCGAACTGAAGCGTTGCGCAATGAAGTCCAGGATTTCCTGGGCCCCTTCCGACTGCGCCTCGACATAGCGCACGGCTTCATCGTAGCGATGCATATGTAACAGCCCGGCCAGGGTCGCCGCCCAGTTAAGCTGCTCATGGCGCATGATGCGCAGGGTATCCGCGTAGCGCCGCACCTGGCTGAGCTGGCTGCTTAGCGTATTGATGTCGTTTTTGTCGCGGAAGCTGATCACCCAACCCTGCAGTTTGTCCTCCTGCAGGATACGTACCCGGCTGGCGATGACGCGCACGTGGTTAAAGCGGCAAACGTCATCGTGGGTATTCTGCGCGAGCTTGGCCGGGC
Organism: Gibbsiella dentisursi; assembly: GCF_039539505.1. Taxonomy (NCBI): domain Bacteria; kingdom Pseudomonadati; phylum Pseudomonadota; class Gammaproteobacteria; order Enterobacterales; family Yersiniaceae; genus Gibbsiella; species Gibbsiella dentisursi. The sequence continues at coordinate 857,929 of NZ_BAABDG010000007.1, read as the reverse complement.
TGAAAAAGTCTGGCTGGGCGTTGATCACTTCGTTGATCTCTTTGCCGATCAACACGCTGGCCGGTTGATGCAGCGTTAACAGTTCACGTGCGGCGCGATTGATGGTGATGATGTGCCGCCGATCGTCAATGGCGATCACCCCTTCGTAGATGGCTTCCAGCAAGGCTTTTTGCTGGCGGACCAGCAGGGCAATCTCTTCCGGCTCCAACCAAAACATCTGGCGTTTGAGGTTTTTTGCCAGCAGCCAGGAGAAAATGAACAGGGTGAGCAATAGCAACACCACGGAGAGCACAATTTGGCTCAGGCTGCGGGCATTCAAACTGTCGATGTACGATTTTAGGTAGCCGACGGAGACAATGCCGATCACCCGGTTGTGTTCATCCAGAATCGGGGCTTTGCTGCGTAGCGAAATGCCGATGCCGCCTTCGCGCACTGAAATGATGCTCTTGCCGGCCAGCACCTGTTTATTATCGCCGCCGACCATTGGCGTGCCGATACTGTTGGGGGATTGTGAGTGATAAAGATGCAGGGTCTGGCTATTGCCGATAACGATGTAGCTGGCATCGCTGACGGCGCGAATTTTGTTCATCAGCGCGGCGATTTGCCCGGTGTCGTTGTGTTGCACCGCGTTGATTAGCGGCGGCATCAGCGCAATTTCCCGCGCTTGCACCTGGGCGCGGGCGCCAAGATCCTCATGCAGTTTGGCATCCAGCCGGTAATAGGTATAGCTGCCGATCGCCGTCAGCAGCAGGCAGGAAAAGGCGACCAGGCCAAGAAACAGTTTGATTTGGAAAGACAATTTTATGCGCATGGCCTGCCGCTTAATCCGGTGAATAACAAGGGCGCAGTGGTGCGTTCAGCCGGTAAGCCTACCATGATATGCGGTGCGAGTAATATTGCGGCCGATCACGTTGCGCCGGGTTTGGCGCAACGTGAGGCGGGTGGGGCGGGTACGCGCTTAGAAATCCCAGTCTTCGTCTTCGGTGTTGACGGCCTTGCCGATGACGTATGACGAACCGGAGCCGGAGAAGAAATCGTGGTTTTCATCCGCGTTCGGCGAAAGCGCAGAAAGGATCGCCGGGTTGACTTCAGCCATCGCCGGTGGGAACAGGGCCTCATAGCCCAGGTTCATCAGCGCCTTGTTGGCATTGTAATGCAGGAAGGTTTTCACATCTTCCGTCCAGCCGACGCCGTCATACAGTTCTTCGGTGTAGTGAACTTCGTTGTCGTACAGATCCTGCAACAGATCAAAGGCGAAGTTTTTCACCTGCTGGCGGCGTGCCGGATCGGCTTTTTCCAACCCTTTCTGGAATTTATAGCCGATGTAGTAGCCGTGCACTGCTTCGTCGCGAATGATCAGGCGGATCAGATCGGCGGTGTTGGTCAGCTTGGCGCGGCTGGACCAGTACATCGGCAGATAAAAGCCGGAATAGAACAGGAAAGACTCCAGGAAGACGCTGGCGACCTTTTTCAACAGCGGATCGTCACTGCGGTAGTGGGCCAGAATAATACTGGCCTTTTTCTGCAGCGCGCGGTTCTCTTCGCTCCAGCGGTAGGCGTCGTCGACGTCCGGCGTTTGGCACAGGGTAGAGAAGATCGAGCTGTAAGAACGCGCATGCACCGCTTCCATAAAGCTGATGTTCGAGTATACCGCCTCTTCATGCGGCGTTAGCGCATCGGCAATCAGCGCCGGCGCGCCGACGGTGTTCTGGATGGTGTCCAGCAGCGTCAGGCCGGTAAATACCCGGATGGTCAACTGCTGCTCCTGTGGGGTCAGCGTGGCCCATGAGGGGATATCGTTGGAAAGCGGCACTTTCTCCGGCAGCCAGAAGTTGGCGGTCAGGCGGTTCCACACTTCCAGATCCTTGTCGTCTTCGATTTTGTTCCAGTTAATCGCCTGGACACGTTGCATAGTCATAAGATCCCTCACAGCGAGCAGGACACGCAGCCCTGCACTTCGGTGCCTTCCAGCGCCATCTGGCGCAGGCGGATGTAGTAAATGGTTTTGATCCCTTTGCGCCAGGCGTAAATCTGCGCCCGGTTGATGTCGCGCGTGGTGGCGGTATCGCGGAAGAACAGCGTCAGCGACAGCCCCTGATCGACATGCTGGGTGGCGGCGGCATAGGTATCAATAATCTTTTCCGGGCCGATCTCATAGGCATCCTGGTAGTAATCCAGGTTGTCGTTGGTCATGTAAGGCGCGGGGTAATACACACGGCCAATCTTGCCCTCTTTGCGGATCTCGATGCGTGACACGATCGGGTGAATGCTGGAGGTGGAATTATTGATATAGGAAATCGAACCGGTTGGCGGCACCGCCTGCAGATTTTGATTATACAGCCCGTGCGCCATCACTGACTGGCGCAGCGCCTGCCAGTCGTCCTGGCTGGGGATACTGATATTGGCCTGGGCGAACAGTTCGCTGACGCGCGCGGTTTGCGGCTGCCAGCTTTGCTCGATGTATTTGCTAAAATATTCGCCGCTGGCGTAGGTGGAGTTTTCAAACCCGCCGAAGCTGCTGCCGCGTTCTATCGCCAACTGGTTGGATGCGCGGATGGCGTGGTAGGCCACGGTGTAGAAATAGATGTTGGTGAAATCAATCCCTTCTTCGGAACCGTAGTAGATACGCTCACGCGCCAGGTAGCCGTGCAGGTTCATCTGCCCCAGGCCGATGGCGTGCGAGGCGCGGTTGCCGCTGGCGATCGAAGGCACCGAGCTGATGTCGCTCATGTCCGCCACCGCCGTCAGCGCGCGAATCGCCGTTTCCACCGCTTTGCCGAAGTCCGGCGCGTCCATGGTCTTGGCGATGTTCAGCGAACCGAGGTTGCAGGAGATATCTTTGCCCACTTCCGCGTAGCTCAGATCGTCGCGGTAGGTGCTGGCGCGGTTGACCTGCAGGATTTCCGAGCACAGGTTGCTCATGTTGATGCGCCCGGCGATCGGGCTGGCGCGGTTGGCCGTATCTTCAAACAGCATATACGGGTAGCCGGATTCAAACTGGATTTCCGCCAGCACCTGGAAAAACTCGCGCGCATTGATGCGGGACTTGCGGATGCGTTTGTCACCTACCATTTCGCGATATTTTTCGCTGACGCTGATCTCTGAGAACGGCACACCGTACACCCGCTCCACGTCATACGGCGAGAACAGGTACATCTCTTCGTTGTTTTTCGCCAGCTCAAAGGTGATATCCGGGATCACCACGCCGAGCGACAGGGTTTTGATGCGGATTTTCTCATCGGCGTTTTCCCGCTTGGTATCGAGAAAGCGCAGGATGTCGGGGTGGTGCGCGTTAAGGTATACCGCACCGGCTCCCTGGCGCGCGCCGAGCTGGTTGGCATAGGAAAAGGCATCCTCCAGCATTTTCATGATTGGGATAACGCCGGACGACTGGTTTTCGATGCGTTTGATCGGTGCGCCCACTTCGCGAATATTGGTCAGCAGGAAGGCCACGCCGCCGCCGCGCTTGGAAAGCTGCAGCGCAGAGTTCACCGCCCGGCCAATGGATTCCATATTGTCTTCAATGCGCAGCAAGAAGCAGGAAACCAGCTCCCCGCGTTGGCGCTTGCCGCAGTTGAGGAAGGTGGGGGTGGCCGGCTGGAAGCGCCCGGAAATAATTTCCTCGACCAGATCCTGCGCCAGTTGAGTATTGCCGGCTGCCAGCGTCATCGCCACCATGCATACGCGATCTTCATAACGTTCCAGATAGCGTTTGCCATCAAAGGTTTTCAGCGTGTAGCTGGTGTAATACTTGAAGGCGCCCAGAAAGGTATCGAAGCGGAACTTCTTGGCATAGGCCTGGCGGAACAGTTGCTTGATAAAGGCGAACTCATACTGCGCCAGCACCTGCGCCTCGTAGTAGCCTTCCTCTACCAGATAGCGCAGCTTTTCTTCCAGGTTATGGAAGAAAACGGTGTTTTGGTTGACGTGCTGCAGGAAGTATTGGCGTGCGGCCAGCCGATCTTTATCGAACTGGATGCGCCCTTCGGCATCGTAAAGGTTGAGCATCGCGTTGAGCGAATGGTAATCCAGCGCGCCGGACGCCGGTTTGGTCAGTTCTGTTGTTGCCAAAATGCGGTTACTCCCTGTCGAACGTTTGCAACGTCAAGCTCGGTGCCGAGCAGTTCAAAACGGTAAAGAAAAGGCACCTGGCATTTTTTAGCGATAATGTCGCCGGCAATGCCGTACGCTGCGCCGAAGTTGGTATTCCCGGCGGCGATCACGCCGCGCAGATAGGAACGGTTCTGTGGCACATTGAGAAAACGGATCACCTGGATCGGCACCGCGCCGACGGGACTACCGCCGCCGTAACTGGGCACAATCAATATATAGGGTTGATCCATTAACAGCTTGCTGCGGGCGCCGGCGATCGGGATACGGATCGCCGGCAGGCCCAGCTTCTCAACGAACCGATGGGTGTTCTCCGAACTGCTGGAGAAATAGACCAACGGATTCATGCCTGAACCTCACGATGCCAGAGCTTGGGCCAGCGCGCCGATTTTGTCCGGGCGGAACCCGGCCCAGTGATCGTCGCCGGCGATAATCACCGGAACCTGTTGGTAACCTAATGATTTTACGTGTGTCAGGGCCTGTTGATCCTGCGTGAGGTCGATGACCTGATAATCAATCCCTTGCTTATCAAATGCGCGATAGGTGGCATTGCACTGGACACAGTCAGGTTTACTGTAAATAATAATGCTCATAATTCGCATTTACCTTGTGGTTTGAAGGAAAGGCGGACAACACCAGAAAACAGAGCATCTTACGGCGTTTCTGGCAGTGTTATCAGCCGGCGCGATGTCCCTGCGGCTGACACAATGAATACTATATATTGATGTTGGTTTTATCAACCTTTCTACATATAGTGTTTTTGCCTTTTTTTATGCAAGCCGCAGCCGGGCTGGGTTGCGTGGGGAAAATTTTTTTCCGGCGTGTGCGGCCCCGAGTGTGGGCCGTCTTTAAAGCGCGTTGGCAAACGGGCGGATAACGCCCGCATCGGCGCAGCGTGGCGGTAAAACAACCAGGTGCGGTTTCACTGGCAATCTGGATGGGGACGCGTCAAAGAAGAGCGATCAACGCCGGATGCGTAGGGAAGCCGGGGGATAAAACGTAAGCGGCCCGTGGTTACCCACGGGCCAGACGCACATTTGTTGTTTTCTCTTTATAACTACAGGGGGTGTTAACGCCGGGCCAGCAGGACGCCGAGCACGATGCCAACAGCAGCTCCGATGCCTACGCCCTGCCAAGGTTTGTCGTGTATATAGTTGTCAGCATGGCTGACCGCGTCACGCGCGTGCTGTTTCAGGCTAGGGGAATCGTTAAAGCGTGCCCGGGCATCGCGTAAAACCCCTTTCGCCTTATTGTGCAGCTCTTTCAGTTCCTCTTTACTCTTATCACCGGAAGCCCGCAGGACTTCGTCTAATGTATCGGCAAGCAGAGTGACGTCCTGATCGATATCTCGTTCTACTTTTTCGCTTTTCTTTAACATTAGGCTCTCCGTTTCGACACATGTTTGGTAAGTATAGACCATTTTGGTCATTTTGCCGGCGGTGGTGGTGTGTTTGAGCTACGGCAAACGGCTTCTGTACATTTGGTTACGCGAGGAAACCAATCCCTTACTGAAGCGCTACACGGGTTCCTCTATTATCAGCGCAACGGCTCCATTGGGGGCTTACCGAAAAAAACGCTGAGGAATGTCACTATGAAAAAAGTATTTGCGCTGATCGTTGCTGCCGCTATGGGTCTGTCTTCTGTTGCTTTTGCCGCTGATACTACAGCTGCACCCGCTTCAGCACCTGCTACTGCTGCGGCGCCTGCTGCTGCACAGAAAGCACCGGCTAAAACCACCACTCACAAGAAAGCCCATAAGAAAGTCACCAAAAAAGCCCCGGCACAGAAAGCTCAGGCGGCTAAAAAACATCATAAAGCCACTAAAAAAGCAGCGCCAGCCGCTCAAAAAGCACAGGCTGTAAAAAAACACCACAAAGCCACTAAGAAAGCAGCACCAGCCGCTCAAAAAGCGCAGGCTGCCAAAAAACACCACAAAACGGCTAAAAAAACCGTCGCTAAAAAAGCCGCTACCCCAGCCGCTTAATCATCAGTGACGGAACGGCGCCGACTAACGGCACCGTGCCAGTATGCAGACACCCGGGCTTGCCCGGGTGTTTTCTTTTTGTGCGCCGGCCGGACAATCATCCGCGTGCCGTCATGCCCTGCGCGGCGGGAGCCATGGCCGGATAAAGTCAACGGCGGCACGAATGGCCTGCTGGTGAAATTCGTCGCGTTGCGCCGCCGGCGTGGCGCAAATAAATGCTTCTCCGTCCGCTTCCAGGATGGATTTCGCCGCCGGTGTGCAGGTCGGCAAAAAATCGAAGTGGTTACCGCCAGGCAACGTTAGCGTGCGAATGGGGTATTTACCGCTATCGGCGGCCAGTTTGGCGCCGCCCAGATTCCCCACTGTGTTCCCTTCCATATAGTGCTGCGGCACAATAACCAACAGTGGCGCACTGAGCCTGCGCAGGCTGGATGGCGACAGGTAATGCACCATCCCCGGATCGAGCGCGATGGCAAAACGGATGCGCGGATCGGTATAGTCGGCATCCATTTGCCGTGCCGGCAAGGCCGATAAATCTACTCCGGCCGCGGTATAGAACTGGCAGCTCGGCGTAGCTGGCGCCTGGTGGCAACCGTGGGCGAAACCCTCGCGTGTGATGCGTCCGCCGATGGCGGCTATGGCGCTGTAGCCCCCTTTGGAGTGGCCGATCACACCGATGGCGTGCGGATTAATATGTTGGCGCCAGCGTGGGTCTTGGCTGACCGCCGTAATCAGGGCGGAAATATCCTGCGTCTGCTGCCACAGCCTGGCGGAGCGTACCGGTACGGAATCGCCGGTGGTGCTGCCGGGGTGGTTTACCGCCACCACGATAGTGCCTTGCTGCACCAGGGCTTGTGCCAGCCAGGCTTGACTCATTGCGTTGCCGCCGCTGCCATGGCTTAACACAATCAGCGGGAAACGCCCGGAAGCGACAGGGGCATCAGGATGGGTGTTGATACAGTTAAATACTGCGGAGAGGCATTCAGGCGCCGGGGCGCTCGCCGCGCGTTGCTCACCGGGCTGTGTTGTGGGGTAACGTACCCACCCAGTAAGCACTCGCTCACCATTGTGAAAGGTTTGTTGATGGCTGGCGACCTGATAGGGCGCGGCATTCGCCAATGTGCTGAAAAATACAATAAGCAGCAGTAGGGTTTTCATTTCGGGTTCTCATGGCTGGTGGAAACGCCATTTTGCCCGTGGAGGAAATACCCGCGACCTCGATCGCGATCCAGCACCTCAACCGATTGTTTTAACAGTTTTAAGGCCCTACACTCGCCTTTCAGTCACTACTCTGATGGATCGCTATGCCACTTGTTCCGCTTTCCTTTCTGTTTAGCCTGATGTGCTTGATCTTGCTGTTGCGCCTTGGCCGCCCACAGCGCCAGCGCTGGGCGTTCCAACTGTTGCTGCTGTTGTGTATCTGGCAGAGTCTGTTGATTGGGCTGCGTTATGGCTACCATGTGGCGCTGTTTAATCCGTTGCAGCCCTTCGGCGCCGTGCTGGTACCGGTGCTGAGCTACCTGGCGTTGCTGACCAGCGCCCAGGGGCGGTTGAGCCGTTATACCTATGGGCACCTGCTGCTGCCGCTGTGGGTGTGGCTGGTTGTCCAGTGGGCGCCGGTGTTGCTGGATGCGCTGATTGTCGCCAGCTATCTGGGCTATGGCATCGCCATGCTGTTTTACCTGCGCCGGGGGGAGAACTGCCTGCAACAGGTGGCGCTGACGGAAAGCTGGTTGAGCTACCGGCTGTGGCGGGCATTGGGCGCCGTGCTGATATTGTGCAGCATGGCTGAAATCGTGATTATTGTGGATTTCGAGCTGTTCGACGGGCGGTTGGCGGCGCTGGTGGCCACCGTCAGCAATACGCTGCTGGCTCTTGGCGTCGCCCTGGCGCTTGGGCTGATGCGGCCGCCAGAGGCCACTGTGGAGCCCGTGGCGGAGCCGGGTGGTGATGAGCGTGCTGCCCCTGAACAGACGGCGGCGTGGTTTGCCCAAATATGCCAGCGTTTGCAACAGGATAATCTTTACCTAACGCCGGAGCTGAACCTGGCCAGCCTGGCGCGCAAGGTGGGCCTGCCGGCCCGTAAGGTTTCACAAGCCATTAACCAGCAGACCGGGATGAACGTTTCCCAGTATGTGAATCAACTACGGATCCAGCAGGCGGCGGCGTGGCTGCGCGGCAGCGAAAAGCCCGTGACAGAAATTATGCTGGATGCCGGTTTTGTCACTAAATCGAATTTTAATCGCGAATTTCAGCGCGTCCTTGGCATGAGCCCCAGTGAATGGCGTAGGCAGCAAACTGAGAATGAAAATAATAATTCGTTATAACTATCACATTTCTCATCGGTTTGTGCTGGGGTATGCTGATAGACGTTGTTGTTCCCCCTTGTTTGTGAGCCACGCCCCATGACCGCCATCAGTAGCAAAGAAAATAATTTTCAGCTTAACAAGCGGATTTTATCCGTGGTGATGTTTACTTTTACCTGTTATCTGACCATCGGTTTGCCGCTGGCGGTGTTACCGGGCTTTGTACATAACCACCTGGGTTATAACTCGGTGATGGCGGGGCTGATTATCAGCGCGCAATATTTCGCGACGTTGGTCAGCCGTCCGCATGCCGGCCGCTACGCCGATCAGTTCGGGCCGAAAAAGGTGGTGCTGTTTGGCCTGGCCTGCTGCGGGTTGAGCGGGGTGTTTTACGCTATCGCCTATTGGTTCGACGGCCTGCCGTTGCTGAGCTTGATCCTGCTGTGCGTTGGCCGCGTGTTTCTGGGCGTGGGGGAAAGTTTCGCCAGCACCGGTTCGACGCTGTGGGGCATCGGATTGGTGGGTTCATCACATACGGCGCGCGTGATTTCCTGGAACGGTGTGGCGACCTATGGCGCGATGGCCGGCGGTGCGCCGCTGGGCGTTTACCTTAATCAGCACTGGGGGCTGGCCGGGGTGGCCGGGCTGATTGTGTTCGCGGTGCTGGTGTCGCTGTGGCTGGCAAGCGGCAAACCGGTGGTGGCGATTTCGGCCGGCAAGCGTATTGCCTTCAGCGCCGTGTTTGGGCGCATCTGGGCGTATGGGGTGGGGTTGGCGCTCGGCACCGTAGGGTTTGGCGTTATCGCCACGTTCATTACACTGTACTACGCCGAGAAAAGCTGGAGTGGCGCGGCCTTTACGCTCACGTTATTTAGCTGTGCGTTTGTCGGTATGCGGTTGTTGTTCAGTAATGCCATCAACCGCCACGGCGGCCTGAACGTGACGCTGGTGTCTTTTGCGATCGAAATCGCCGGCCTGCTGTTGATCTGGCTGGCGATCGCGCCGTGGATGGTGCAGATCGGCGCACTGCTGGCCGGAGCGGGCTTCTCGCTGGTGTTCCCGGCGCTGGGCGTTGAGGCGGTGAAGCAGGTGCCGCAGCAAAACCAGGGGACAGCGCTTGGGTTGTATTCGGCGTTTTTGGATTTGGCGCTGGGGATCACCGGGCCGGTGGCCGGGCTGCTGATCACCTATAGCGGTATGCCGTCAATCTATCTGGCGGCGGCGCTGATGGTGTTTTTGGGCGCGCTGTTAACGCTGCGGATGCAGGCGCTGGCGCGCCGTGGAACGGTAATAAACCATAATTAGGGATTATTCTGAAACCCTTATTTATATTAATAAATTTATTGTTTCATCTGCCGTTTGCGGTAAGGTCGCACTGCTGTTTAGAAACAAAAAAGGAGAAATTAATGTATTTACGGCCGGATGAAGTGGCTAGAGTGTTGGAGAGTGCCGGCTTTGTACGTGATTATGTCAGCGACCAGGCCTATGGTTACCGTAAGGGCGAACACTATGTGTATGTTAACCGGGAAGCGCGTTTGGGGCGAACAGCCCTGGTGATCCACCCCGCGCTGAAAGAGAAGAGCCAGCATTTTGCCTCGCCGACCTCACCGGTGCGCACCAGCGAGCAGTATCTCGAATTCCCGCTGGACTTAAGCGGTGATGCGCCAACCCAGCGTTATGGTATCCCTCATGGTTTTAGCTCCCGCGATGCGCTTTCACGCTATCTGTACAGCATGTTCTGATGCGTTTTCCCCCGGCTGAGGGGGAACGCACTCACAGCGCTACCAGCACCTCATGGTTGAAACGCTCGTTATAGCTGCGGCGAAACTGCGCCAGCTCAAATGCGTCCAGATCCATATCGGCAAAATAAAACAGCGCGGCTTCTGTGTGCTCACTGAGCAACTCCGGCGACAGGCCCGCGCGTGTTAATATTTCACGCCAGTGGCCGATCTGCTCATCGTCCGCCTGTTTGACAAAGGTGGCATAGATAAAGATCAGATAGGCCGCCTGATGCATTTCTTCGGTGTAGCCGTTATTCAGCATCCTGATGAAATTCTGGCTTTGGCGCGGCCCCATTTCCTGCATCATCGACTCAATCAGCAAGGGTTTGATCTTCAGCCGATGCGCCAGTGAAGCCACCGCTTTGCGGGTATCGGAAGTCAGGATGAAGTAACCCGCGATAAAAACCAATACCAGGGCGGCGATGATGATCCACGTCATGACGTTGTCTTATTGTGTTGGGGCGCAGTGCCGGGCCATAGGCACCGGCCTAGTGCTCATTGCCAAAACTGCCGCCGGGGCGCGTTTGCGAATTATGCAGGTGGTGGTTGAAGGTGGCGGCATCTTTCGCCAGCGCATCCAGATGAGCGCCCAGCATTTTGATTTGTTTCACCAACGCATGCTGTTCCGGCACCGAACTGGCGGTGCTCAATTTGCGCCGCAGCTGTTCATTCTGCGCGCGCAGAGCCGCTTCCCGCTGTTTGGCTTCTTCCAGCAGTTGTTGCAGTGCCTGATAGCTTTGCTGCCATTCACGGTGCTGCTTTTCGAAGCTGGCTTGCAATTCATTCATTGCATGTTGAAACCGAATATCCAGCTCGCGCATTGTCATCTTCTTCTTCCTTATTGCGGCACTCAATCGAGGTTGGCAGTATAGCGAAAACTGTTCAGAAGCTCACCCGTTGCCGCACCCTTTGTTGACAATCTGTTACTTGCAACCCTGCGGCGGTGTCTTACAATCATCACTATCCCCTGACGGAGAAGGATCCCAGCCTTTTTTTGCTATCCCCAGTAAGCCAGTAAGAGTGACACGACGATGAGCAACGATGAACAAGGCTTTTTTGAGCAGGCGATGGCGGATGTGATCCCGCTCGCCGGGCGGCAGCAGACGCTGTACTTGAAACCGCAGGATCATATGGATAAAACCCAGCGTCGGGAGGCGCGGGCCTTACCGTTGGATAACGTTCTTAGCACTGATTTTCTGGCGATTATTCCCCGGGCTACGGCGCTGGAATATAAACGTGAAGGGATCCAGCAGGGCGTGCTGGATAAGCTGCGCCAGGGGCGCTATGCCCTGCAGGGCAGTTTGAACCTGCGTGGCAGCACGGTGGAGCAGTGCCGGCAGGCGTTGTTTAGTTTTATTGTCCAGGCGGAAAGGCAAAATCTGCGCTCGTTGCTGATTGTGCACGGCTATGGCCGGGCGGATGACAGCCATGCGAACATCGTGCGCAGTTATGTCGCCAAATGGTTGGCGCAGCTCGAACAGGTGCAAGCGTTTTGCCGGGCTTTGCCGCGGGACGGCGGCGATGGCGCCTGTTATGTCACGCTGCGCAAGTCTGAGGCGGCAAGGGCCGATAACTTCGAGCGTCATGCCAAACATAGCCGTTAGCTAAAATGTTTTAATAAAACTAATGGATATAAGGATTACGCAGCGTAATCAATAATTACGCAGGGTTTATATTTGTTTCCTTTATGTACCTTTGCAGATGTTTTTCTGTACACAATAAAAATAATCTCGTGATATTTTTTTGATCTTCGTTACACTTTGAGTAACATTAAAGCGTAATACGGTGTTTTTACAATGGACTGTGTTTTTTTACTATGAACCCGCCGTTTGTCTCCCTGATTAATGGTGATGTCAGTGCCTTTTGCGTGGATAAAAAGATAATCCAGACAGGGTTGCCTATATGAATAAGTATGATGATATCAAGCGCTTTATTGAAAAAACAAAAGTAGAAGGCATTGATTATAAAGAGATAAATGAAAGGGTGGTGGAAGAAGATCTGGCAACCTCAATGAAAAAATGGAGTTTGATTAAACAAATTTCCGCCATTGAAGAAGATTCCGATCTCCCTTTTGGTAAAGGCATGACTACCCAATCCGTGCCGCAGCCCGTAAGTGCGGAAGAGTTTGCCAATGCGGCCCGGCAGGCGCGTAAGCAAGCAGAAACGGCGGCCGCCGCTCCGCGCGCGCCAAAAACCACCTCAGCTCCTGCGATTGATCCTTTTTCTTCCGAAGTGCCGCCGCCGGTACCTGGCTCCCGCCTGATGGATTCCTTGCATGCGATGTTGCCGCCGCAATCGGCGCCCACGGTGGCGCTGGAGGATGAAAACCCGGTGCTGCAAGCCGCATCCATTACCCCGGGCCTCCAACAGAACCTGCTTGATTCCCTTAATCAGCTTTTGCCGCCAGGCCAGCAGGATGCTGCGCCAGCGGCTGCCCCTTTGCCGTTGGAGAAGGCGCCGTTAACGGCGCCGGTAGCGGCTACACCGCCGCCAGCGGCAGCGGATAGCGGGTTCCGCCAGATGTTTAAGCAAAAAGCACCGCAGCAGGCCGCGGCATTATTACCTCGCGACACACCGCTCCAACCCTTGCTAGAGATGATTGCATTATGCCGTTAGTTTGCGTTTGTTCGCCAAAAGGTGGCGTAGGGAAAACCACGATAGCTGCAAATTTGGCCTATTCCCTGGCCCGCAGTGGCAGTAAAGTCCTGGTGATTGATTTTGACGTGCAGAACGCACTGCGTTTGCACTTTGGCGTGCCCATTTCGGATACGCGCGGTTTTGTGGCGAATGCCACGGAGGAATCGGACTGGAGCCAGTTTATTTTAAAGGCCGGCTCTAATACCTTTGTGTTGCCCTATGGCGACGTGACTGAAGATCAGCGCCTGGCGTTTGAGCACCATTTGGCGGCCGAACCGCTGTTTTTGAAGCGCGGCCTGAACGCCGTATTGAATTATCCGGGGCTGGTGATTATCGCCGACTTTCCGCCAGGCCCAGGGCCGGCGCTCAAAGCCGTGCAGGCTATTGCCGATTTGCACGTGGTGGTGATGCTGGCGGATACCGCCTCGCTGTCGCTGTTGCCGCATATGGAGCAACATAAATTAATCGGCATGCCGCTCAATAATAAAAATGGCGAGTATTATGTCGTCAACCAAATTGATACCCGCCGTACGTTAAGCCGTGACGTCACGCAGTTTTTTGAGCAGCGTTTGCATGAGCATTTATTAGGAACGGTTCACCGGGATGAGTGTGTGCCGGAGGCTAACGCTTCGCAACAGGCCATAATTGACTTTAATCCGGTATCTGCTTCGGCGTTTGATATTGAATTGATTAGCAAAAAGGTTGCCGCCATTTTGGGGATTAAAATCGGCGTGGGGGAATGATTCACACGATTAGATATAAATAATTATCAATATTATTTTTTGGTGGCCTGATGTTATGAATAAAATACTTTTTTACCTCCTGATGCTTTTGTTATTACCGGTTGCCGTGGTGATTATCATTACGCCGATGGATAGCGAGAAGCAGTATATTTTCGGTCTGATTAGCATCGCCATACTGTTTTTGCTAGGGCAAAGCAAAAGCAAGCGTATTACGGTTGTGATGGTCATCATGTCGGCCATGATGTCGATACGTTATATCTACTGGCGCACGACGGAAACGCTGCATTTTAACTCCACCATCGAAGCCATCCTGGGCATCGGGCTGTACCTCGCCGAGCTGTATATCTGGGGGATTCTGCTGCTGGGCTACCTGCAAACCACGTGGCCGCTGCAGCGCAAGATTGAGCCGTTGCCGGATGACACTGCGCTTTGGCCGACGGTGGATGTGTATATCCCTACTTACAACGAAAGCCTGGATGTGGTGCGTGACACCGTGCTGGCCGCACAATGCATTGATTACCCAAAAGACAAAATAAAAATCTATGTGTTGGATGACGGCACGCGCAACGAGTTTGCCGTGTTCGCGGCGGACGCCGGTGTGGGCTACATCACCCGTGCCGAGCACTCGCATGCCAAAGCCGGCAACCTGAACCATGCGATGAAGGTCACCAAAGGCGAGTTGATCTGCGTATTTGACTGTGACCACGTGGCCACCCGCGCCTTCCTGCAGGCGACGGTTGGCGGCTTTCTGAAGGATCCCCGTCTGGCGCTGGTGCAGACGCCGCACTATTTTTATTCCCCCGATCCGTTTGAACGCAACCTGTCCGCCGCGCGTGCCATGCCAGGCGAAGGCGCGTTATTCTATGGCCCGATCCAGCAGGGCAACGACAACTGGAACGCCACCTTTTTCTGCGGCTCTTGTGCGGTTATCCGCCGTACTGCATTGGATGAAGTCGGTGGCTTTGCCGTTGAGACCGTCACTGAAGACGCCCACACCGCATTGAAAATGCAGCGCCGTGGCTGGAATACCTCCTTTCTGTCGATTCCGCTGGCCGCCGGGCTGGCGACAGAGCGCCTGGGGCTGCACATTGTTCAGCGCACCCGCTGGGCGCGTGGCATGACACAGATTTTCCGCGTCGATAACCCGCTGCTTGGCCGTGGGCTGAAGCTGCCGCAGCGCCTGTGCTACCTCAGCGCTATGCTGTATTACCAACTGGGGCTGCCGCGGGTGGTGTTCCTGACGGCGCCGAGCGTCTACCTGCTGTTTAATCTCAACATCATCTCCTCATCGGCCAGCCTGATTTTTGCCTATGCGCTGCCGCATCTGGTGATGTCGATCTATGTCAACTCGCGCATGAACGGCCGCTTTCGCTACAGTTTCTGGGGCGAAATTTACGATACCGTAATGGCGTTTCACCTGGTATTGCCGACGCTCGTCACCATGCTGGCGCCCAAGCGCGGCAAATTCAACGTGACGGATAAAGGCGGGCTGCTGGACGTCGGCTTCTTCGACTTCAACATCGTAAAACCGCATCTGATCGTCGCCGTGTTGATGACGATCGGCATCGGTTACGGCATTGTGCGGGCCATTTTCCACGATTACTTTGGCGTGGATCCGCGCGTAGTGGCGCTGAACGTGCTGTGGGGCGGATTTAGCGTACTGATTCTGCTGGCGGCGATCGCCGTTGCTAAGGAAACCCGCCAGGTGCGCAAAACTATCCGCGTGGAAGCGGCGATCCCGGCGATTATCCACTACGCCAACGGTATTTCCCTGCGCACCACCACCATTGATATCTCCATGGGCGGCGTTCAACTGATCACCCCGGATGAGCGTTACCTGAATGAGGAGATTGAGGATGTGGAGATTCAGTTGTCTTCCGGCGCTGAAAGCTTCCCGGTGCGGCAAATCAGCGGCGACAAAGATCGTCTCCGCCTGCAGTTCAAGAACCTGTCTTTACCACGGCGCCGTGAGCTGGTGCGCATTGTTTTATGCCGTGCGGACGCCTGGATCGGCGAGAGTTACCCACAGGATAACCCGCTGCGCTCTCTGGCCAGCATCGTGCGCTGTGTCTTTGAGCTTTTTTACAACACATGGAAAGAGCGTCGGGCCAAAAACAAGCCTGCTGCGCCTGCCAGCAAAGGTGAAGCGGCATGAAATACAGTGTGAAAAACGGCAAGCGTTTATTCTGCGGCCATAAACTGCTCAGTAGCCTGCTGCTGATGCTCGGTATATTACCCGCAGCGCAGAGCGCTGCGGAAGAAGCCGCCCCTGCCGCCGGTGGTGCCGCTACGGTTACGTTGCCCGATTGGTTACCGCCGGCGCCTACGGCGCCGGCGGCTCCCACAGCCCAACAACAAACTGATGAGCCGGTTACGCCGCCGCCCGGCGGGCCAGCGGCGCAGCCGCTCGCCACGGATCTGACCGTAGCAGAAATGGGGCAGCCCGGTGGCCTGACGCTGAGCGGCGTGCAATTGCAATCCGGCATCACGTTCACACTGCCGCGCGATCAGGTGATCACCAATGCCAAATTGACTCTGGTGCTGAAGGTGTCGCCGGCGTTGCTGGCCCGCGACGCCTCGCTCGATCTGATGCTCAACGGCCAGCCGCTGGGCAGCCTGCCGCTCAGCCAGGATAGCGGCGGCAACGGCACCTATGAACTGGATATTCCCGGCGCGATGATCGTCTCCAGCAACAACCTGAGTTTCCGGGTGAGCGGCGGCGACAGCATGACCTGCCAGGCGTCGGAATCCTCACAGTATTGGGTTACCGTGCAACCGAACAGCGTGTTGAAGCTGGAAGGGTTACAACTGGACAGCAGCCCGGATTTGGGCCATTTTCCACGGCCATTCTTTGATTCGTTGCAAATGCAGGAATCGAAAATCCCGCTGGCGTTCTCCTCCTCGATGAAACCGGGCGACGTTAGTGCCGCGGCCATCGTTGCCTCTTATTTTGGCATAGTGTCCGATTATCGCGGCGTGGATTTCCCCGTGGTGCTGGGCGATCTGCCGGAGCAAAACGGCATTTTGTTTGGCCGGCCGGGCGAAAAAATTGGCTCGCTGACGCTGCCGGCCAGCAACGGCGCTTCACTGAAGGTTATCAATAACCCGGTGAACCCGGTTTACAAACTGTTGCTGGTGCTGGGCAATAACGATGTCCAATTGCGCCAGGCTGCCTACCGGCTGGTGACCAGCCCGCTGCCCGATCAGATGGATACGGTGGCCGTGGACAACACGTTGATCCCATCAAGGGCGCCTTATGATGCCCCGCGCTGGATTGATACTTCGCAGCCCGTGCCCCTGGGCGAACTGATCGGCCGCGATCAGAACAATGCGCTGACATCGAACGGCATTTACCATGAGGGCATCAAGGTGGCCTTCCGCGCCGCGCCGGATCTGTTCATGTGGGATGGCCGCCATATTCCGCTGCGCCTGGATTATCACTTCCCGGCGGATCACTGGATTGATGAAGACCGATCGCGGCTTAACGTGTCGATCAACGGCACTTTCCTGCGCGATCTGACGGTGAATAAAGTTGGCCTGCTGGAAAATATCTGGCGCCGCCTGGGGGGCGACAGCCGCCAGGAAAGCTACACGTTGCAGCTTTCCCCTTACCTGATCTACGGCGATAACCAACTGCAGTTTTACTTCGACATCAAGCCGAAGCAGGGCACACCGTGCAGCATTCTCACCAGTAATAACAGCAAAAGCCGCATTGATCCGCGCTCGTATATCGATCTGAGCGGCAGCTACCACTTTACCCAGCTACCTAACCTGTCCTACTTTGTCGGCGCTTCCTATCCCTTCTCTAAACTGGCGGATTTTTCCAGCAGCCTGCTGTTGCTGCCGGAAGCGCCCAGCGCAGGGGAAATCCGCAGCCTGATGAACATGAGCGCCCGTGCCGGTAATGCTACCGGAGTGCCGGTGGGCAATGTGCAGGTGGCGTTTGGCTTGCCGGAAAACGCCCAGGAAAACCCGCTGTTTGCCCGCGATATTCTGGCAGTCAGCACGCTGGCGAACACCGGGTTTAACCAACGGTTGTTGCAGCAATCGCCGTTTGACGTCAGCGCTGACTTACTGGCGGTGAAAAAGACCACCCAGTTACGGCGCCTGGTGTCCTGGCTGACCGGTGATTGGTATACCCAACCGCTGGATGCCGATCGTTATCTGCAGTCTAACGGCGAGTGGCGCGGCTTTGTCAGCTACCGTTCACCGTGGTCGGCCAATCATGTTGTGGTGCTGGTGAGTGGCAGCGACGAGCAAGAATTGGCCAAAATCCATAACGATCTGAAGTCGCCGGAGATCAACGCCGGCGTGCGCGGCGATCTCGCCGTGATCACCGATGAAAATGGCGTGCGCAGTTTCAGCGTTGGCCAACAGTTCCCGAGCGGCCAAATGCCCTGGCATATGATGGTGATCTGGTATGCCAGCACCCATATTGTAATCCTGGCGTGGATCGCCGTGGCGCTTTCCCTGATCGCGGGCAGCGCGGCCTATCTGATGCTGGTGCGCCATTCGGCCAGGCGCTTGGGCAAGCAGCCAAAGAAATAACGATGATGACAATGATAAACGCATTACCTATTAAGCAGCCTGGCGCTTCCCGGGGTGGAAAATGAAAAGAACAACGCTGTCTTTGGCAATACTCAGGGTGCTGTACCTGGTCGGTAGCGCAGGGATCCTTGCGGGTGCCATACCGGCCCAGGCAGCGGATGCGCCCAACCCGGCGATGAAGGCGCTGTTTGAGCAGGCGGAGTACTGGCACGCGCGGGCGCATGATGAGCTGGCGAAAGATGCCCTGCAGAAAGTGCTGTTGGTCGATCCGAACAACAGCCGTGCGCTGTATCTGATGGCGCTGTATTCCCTGCAAAGCGGCAATACGGCGGCGGCGACCCAATGGCGTGAGCGGCTGGCGAAGGTGTCGCCGCAGGATCCGTTGCTGATTGAACTGGGGAACGCCAAGACGCTGCGCGCGGTGCCGCCTTCGCAGCTTGCCTCGGCGCGCCAGATGGCGGCGCAGGGCAATATTACCGGCGCGCTGGCCGCTTACCGCGTGATTTTCAACGGCGATGCCCCATTGGACAGCCTGGCGACCGAATATTACCTCACCATGGCGGGGGATAAAAAACTGTTGCCGCAGGCGATAGCCAGCCTGGAACAACGGGTTGCCCAGCGCCCGGGCGATGCCGAAGCGCGCCTGGCGCTGGGCAAGGTCATGACCTATCAGGAAACCACGCGCCGCCAGGGGATTGCCTTGCTTAGCGGCATGGCCGCCGACAGCCCCGAGGCCGATCGCGCTTTGCGCCAGGCATTGTTGTGGCAGGCCCCGCAGGAAAGCGATCGTGATGTCTATCAGGAGTACCAGGCGCGCCACCCGAATGATACGGCGGTGATGGGCTATTTCCAGAAGAACATCGGCGGCGCCGCCAAAAGCCAGGGGTTCACGGCGCTAAACAGCGGCGATGTCAACGCGGCGAAAAGCCAGTTTAACAGCGTGCTCGCCGGCAATCCGAACGATCAGGATGCGCTGGCCGGCCTGGGGTATATCGCCCAGCGCAGCGGCGATTTTGCCCAAGCCGCCGACTACCTGTCACGCGCGGCCCAGCAGGGCGGCGCGAATAGCGAACAGTTGAAAAGCCAGGCGGAAGACGCTGCCTTCTATGCGCAGTTGGCCAACGCCAAAGCGAGCGCGGACCGCGGCAACTATGACGCCGCGCTGGCCGCCGTGACGCCGTTGGCGCAAGGCAGCGATGACAAGGGCGTGTCCGCCGCGCTGCTGCGTGCCGATATTCTGCGCCGCAAAGGCGATCTGGCCGCGGCTGAACAGCAATACAGCGCGCTGGGCAGCAACCAGAATGCCCGCGCCGGCTTGTATTACGTGCTGCGCCAACAGAACAAAACGGCCCAGGCCGATCAGGTGTTGCAAACGTTGCCGGCGGAATTGCGCAGCCGGCTGCAGGCGCCGCCGGTGGTGGATGCCATTGAACCGCTGCGCCGCCAGGCGGCCCAGGCGGTGGCCAATGGCGAGCCGCAGCGTGCTCTGAGCCTGCTGCAACAGGCACAGGCGCGCCAGCCCGGCAACGTCTGGGTGCGGCTGGATATGGCGCGCATTCTGCAACAACAGGGGCAAACCGCGCAGGCCCAGGCGCTGATGCTGCCGCTGGAACGCCCGGGGGCCGGCGCCACCGATTTGTACGCCGCCGCGCTGTTTGCCTCGGAAAAACAAAACTGGCCTTATACCCGTGCATTGATGGCGCGCATTCCACCGGGCAGCCAGACGGCGGCTATGCGTGAGCTGAACCAGCGTGCCAATTTCAACCAACAGATGGCCGCCGCCGATGCCTATTTGCAACAGGGCAACAGCGTTGCCGCTGCCAATACGCTGCGTGCGCTGGCGCAAAACCCACCGGCTGCGCCGGCCGATGTGGGCGCACTGGCGAAAAAACTGGCTGCGACCGGGCAACTGCCGCTGGCGGTGCAACTGGTGCGCCAGAGCATGCAGGCCGGGGTGAAAGGCAATGCCGGCGACTATGCCGATCAGGTCGCGGTGCTCAATGAAGCTGGCCTGAGCAATGAAGCGCTGGCCTTCTTGCAGGATCCGCAGATTCAGTCTTCAACCTCCTCAACGGTGCTGGCGGATATTCGCAACGGCTTTGTGATTAACGAAGCCGATCGGCTGCGCGAGCAGGGCCAATATGCCGAGGCCTACGATCGGCTGGTGGTAGCGCTGCAGGCCGATCCGCAAAACCGCGATCTGATGCTGGCAATGGCGCGCCTGTACCAGTCGGGCAAAATGAACCAACAGGCGAATCAGGTCTATACCTACCTGATGAACAATGACACCCCGGGGCAGGATGCGCGTATGGGGGCGATCAATATCGCGTTGGCTGAAGGGGATACCCAGCGGGCGGATACGTTGATGCAAGGGCTGACTGGCCCACGCACGCCGGATCGTCTGCTGTTGGCGGCCAGGGTGGCGGAAGCGAAGGGCGATCACCAGCAGGCGCAGGCGCTGTTGCGCTCCGCCAAAGGGAAAATGATTGGCCTGGGCGGCGGGGAAGGCTCATTGCAAATCGCCGGCCTGCAGATGGCCGACAACCCGTTTGTCGATCGCACGACGCGCGGCAACCGGCCGACGACGCAGTCGGTCTACGGCACGGTGATGCCGTGGCAGCAGTCCGATCAGCTTTCTTCCGGCACGGCGGCATTGCAGACGGGCAGTGTGCCTACCGCGGTGGCGCAGCGCAGTGCGACGGAGCAGCAGATCGACACCATGCTCGATCGCCTGCGGGACAAAACGGCCACGTGGGTACAGGGCGATCTGTCGGTGCGCGGGCGCGATGGCGAAAGCGGCCTCAGCCAGTTGACGGAAGCCAAAGCGCCGATGACTTTCTCGTTTGTGCCGTTCGAGACCTCGCGCTTAAGCCTGACGGCGACGCCGGTTTCCCTGAATGCCGGCAACCCATCCGGCACCGGCAACACGCGTTTTGGGCAGGGGGCGCTTGCCCAGGCACAATATGCAAAAGAAGATGCCGAAGGATATGCGAGCACGCTGGGGATTTCCGGGGATACGCTGTCGGCGTTGCAGACCGCCGCCACCAGAGCCTATAGCAGCAGTTGTAGCAGCAGTTCACAAACCGCATCGGACGCACAGTGCGATGCCTATAGTGCTATTAGCGGTATGGATCCAACCACCTATTCCGCACCTGATGCCGGCGGGCAAAGCACTACCGGCGTTGAGCTGAACCTGGCGCTGTCCGGTGACAATTACCGGGCGGATATCGGCAGCACACCGCTAGGCCAGGATCTCAACACGCTGGTAGGGGGCATTCAGTGGTCGCCGAAGCTGACGGACTACACCACGCTGACCGCCACTGCCGAGCGGCGGATGGTTACCGATAGCTACCTGTCTTACGTGGGCACCAAAGATACCTACAGCGGCGATACCTGGGGCCAGGTTACCAAAAACGGCGGCAGCCTGAACCTGTCCTATGACGACGGCGACGCCGGGTTCTATGCCGGTGCCGGCTATTACAGCTATTTGGGCAACAACGTTGCCAGCAATAGCTCGGTCAATGCCAACGCCGGCCTGTATATTCGCCCATACCGCGAGGATGACCGTGAGCTGAAAACCGGCATTAACGTCGGCTACCTCAACTTCGATAAAAACCTCAGTTACTACAGCTACGGCCAGGGGGGCTATTTCAGCCCGCAGAACTACGTTAGCGTGTCGTTCCCGGTGGAATATACCCAGCAATACAGCAACTGGGATCTGAAGCTTAGCGGTGCGGTGGGGTACCAGTCATACACCCAAGATCGCAGCGCCTACTACCCGAACAACCCGGAGCTGCAGGCCGAGCTTGAAGATCTGGTGACGGCCGGCTATGCCTCCGAAGCCTACTACGCCGGTAAAACTCAGAACGGCATTGGCTGGAATCTGGGGGTTGGCGGCAATTATCATCTGAACAGGAACATGCGCATTGGCGGCCAGGTCAGCTACGATACCTTCGGCGACTACAATGAAAGCAAAGCGCAGGTTTACTTCCGCTATTTGATGGGCGACAACTGATTGCTGGTGGGGAATATGCAAGAACACCGTTATACACAGCTCGAACAGGAATATTATCGCCATCGTCAGCAGGCCGTCTCCGGTTGGCAAGTCCTTACCCAGGCCTTGTTTTCCGGTATTCTGTCCTCTTCGGATGATGAAGACGGCCGGCGCTTTCTCAACCTGGTCGGCAAGAATTTGGCCGGCCAGCACCCGCTGCCGTTTTCCCGTTCGCTGGGGGAATTGGAAGACAATATGAATGCCATTCTCGGCCGCTTTGACTGGGGCGTGTTAACCATCGAAGCCAGCCAGCAGCAGCTCACGCTGGTGCACTTGGCGTGGCCGCCTTCCCCCCAGGGGCAGGAGGATGAGCTGTGGCGCGTGGCGTTGATCTCACTGCTTGAAGGCATGTACGCTGAATGGCTGCTGTCCCAGGGCGGGCACCCCACCGTGCCGCTGCGCTGGGTGAATAATTCGGCGGAAGGCGCGTTTATCTTCCGCTACCAAAATGGATTGTAAGGAATGTTTATGCGGTCGATAAGGGCTATCAGTCTGCTGGTGCTGGCGCTGTTTTCCACAGCGGCGCTGGCCCAGGGCAACGGTTGGTCAACCTACAAACAGCGTTTCCTGATGGCTGATGGGCGTATCGTTGATACGGCGAATAAAAACGTTAGCCATACCGAAGGGCAGGGGTTCAGCATGTTGCTGGCGGTGTTCAATAACGATCGGCAAACCTTTGATAAGCTGTGGCAGTGGTCAAACGCCAACCTGTTTCGCAGCGACGTAGGGATGTATTCCTGGCGTTATGATCCCAACAGCGTGCCCAAGGTGGCGGATAAGAATACCGCTTCCGACGGTGATACGCTGATGGCATGGGCGCTGCTGCTGGCCGGCGACAAATGGCATGATAGCCGCTATACCCAGGCTTCCGAGAAGCTGCAGGCGGCGCTGATCAAACACACGGTGATAAAATACGCCGGTTATACCGTGATGCTGCCCGGGTTAAGTGGTTTTAACCAAACCACCTCGATTACCGTTAACCCTTCCTACTTCCTTTTCCCGGCGTGGCAGGCGTTTTATCAACACAGCCATTTAAAGGTGTGGAAGGATCTGGATGCCAGCGCGCTGGCCATGCTTGGCCAAATGACGTTTGGCCAATACCGGCTGCCTTCCGATTGGGTCACGCTCAATGCCGACGGCACACTGGCGCCCGCCAGCAAGTGGCCGGCGCTGTTCAGTTACGATGCTATTCGCATCCCGCTTTATCTGCGCTGGGCGCACCCTGGGCAAGCGGCGCTGGCGCCCTATATTCAGTTCTGGCAGCAGACTCCACGTAATGCCACCCCGGCCTGGGTTAACGTGTTGAGTGGCGCCAAGGCCAATTACATGATGTCGCCGGGCCAACTGGCGATTCGCGATTTCACTATGGCAAATACCGGCGCCATCAGCGATCAACTCTCCCAGGGGGATGATTACTACTCCTCCAGCCTGCAACTGCTGGCCTGGTGGGCCGCCAACGGCGCCCATTAAGCGCGCGCCAGGCCGTGCGCTGACCGGCGGCCTGGTACCTTTCCCTCTCTCTGCCAGCAATCAGATCTGATTTGCTCCGCCAGCATGGCCCTGCCGCTGTCAATGAATTGCCTTGGCTGGCTAGACTTCATCGGTTAGCTTATCGACGCCTTCAATTATGCATAAAAAGTATTGTTAAACTTTATTGATGCGGTTTATTAATAATAAAAAGGCATAATTTTATAAAAAAATGTGCCTGTACATGGTGAATGAATTACCGCATGATTTTGCAACACATGGCGCGTGTTTTTTTGTTTTTTTATATAAAAATCATAGCGATATTTAACCTGTGCCAGGTTGGTGACGGCACTGGTAACCACGGCGTTGCAGCAAAATCGAGGGGAAATCATGAAGAAGTTATGCTCTGGCTTATACGGCTTAATGGCAGGTGCTGCCATGTTCCACGCGAGTTTTGCTGCGGCGGATGCCAGCTACCCTGATAAACCGATCCAGATGATTGTCGCCTTTGCGCCGGGCGGCGGCACCGACATCGCGGCGCGCACCATTGCGCATTACCTGGAAAAACACCTGGCGGACGGCGCGCGCGTGGCGGTGATCAACAAACCCGGCGCGGGCGGCGAAATCGGCTGGACAGCGCTGGCGCGCAGCAAGCCGGATGGCTACACCATCGGTATGATCAACCCGCCGGCCACCAATTCACTGGTGGTGGAGGGGAAAGCCAAATACACCATGGATGATTTCCAGCCGATCGCCAATATTGTTTACGATCCGGCCATTCTGGTGGTGAATAGCAAGAGCCCGTATCAAACACTGCAGCAGTTTATCGACGCCGGCAAGCAAGCGCCGGGCAAGCTGGTGATCGGCACGTCTGGCGCGGCCGGCTCTTCTGAACATGTGGCGTTGCTCAACCTTAACCGCCTGGCGGGCGTTGAATTGAAAGCCGCCTTCTTCGGCAGCACCGCACCGGTAAAACAGGCGGTGTTGGGGAACCATGTGCCGGCGGCGACCATGAACCTGAGCGAAGCGCTGCAACTGGCGCGTGAAGGGCAGATACGTATCCTCGGCGTGATGGCTGAACAGCGTTCGGACTATGTGAAAGATGTGCCGACCTTCCGCGAGCAGCATATCGATCTGATCGCTGGCGCCTCGCGGGGAATCGCTACGCCGAAGGGCACACCGCCGGCGATTGTCGCCAGGTTGGAAAAAGCGCTGCACGATGTGGTTAACGATCCGGACTACCTGGCGGCCGCGCAAAAAGCCGAAATGCCGCTGAACTACCTGGATGCCAAAAGCTACGGCGCGTTAATCGCCCGCATTAACACTGACCTGGCCGAAACCTGGAAAATCACGCCATGGCGTTAAGTTTTAACCCCCGTAAGGCTTGGGTTGAGTTGCTGTTCGCCATCCTATGGGTGGCCTTAGCCATTTGGCTGTATGTTGAGGCCGGCCATTTCAGCGCGGCCAGCGCCACTTTCCCACGCGCGCTGGCGGTGCTGCTTGGTATTTGCGGCGTGGTGCTCAGCGTTAAATCTTTCCTGGCGCTGCGCCGTTTGCCCGCCGCGCAGGCGGCACGCTTGTTTCAGGCGCCGGGCCGCGTGCTGATGGGCTTTGTGCTGGTGCTCCTCTATCTGTTGCTGATGGACTGGGTGGGGTATATCGCCGCCAGCCTGCTGTTTGGCCTGGTGCTGCCGTTGCTGGCCGGTTATCGCGACTGGAAACAACTGCTGTGGGTGATCGGCGGTACCATCGTGTTTATCTGGCTGGTGTTTAACGTGCTGCTGGAGCGCCCGTTGCCGCAGGGCATTGTGGAGTCGTTCCTGGGGAGCCTATTGTGATCGATGCGCTGATTAACGCCTTGCCACTCGTGCTGGCCCCCATGAACCTGCTGGCGGTGCTGTTGGGCACGGTGGCCGGCCTGGTGGTTGGGGCGTTGCCCGGCCTGACCGTGACGACCGGCATTGCGGTGCTGATCCCGCTCACCTTTGGCATTGAGCCGCTGTTTGCGCTTGGCATGATGGCGGGGATGTACAACGGCGGCAGCTACGGCGGCGCCATACCGGCGATTTTGTTGCGTATCCCCGGCACGCCGGCATCGGTCGCCACCACGCTGGATGGCTATGCGCTGACCCAGCAGGGCAAGGCGGCCTATGCGCTGCAGGTAGCGGTAGTCTCCGGCGTGGTGGGCAGTGTGCTTTCGGCGATTTCACTGATCTTATTTGCGCCGGGGCTGGCGAAGGTCAGCCTGGTATTTGGCCCGGCGGAGTATTTCTGGGTGTCGATCCTTGGCCTGGCGACCGTCACCTCGCTATTGGGCAACGATTTCCTGAAAGGGCTGATTGCCGCCATTATCGGGCTGGTGATTGGCACCATCGGGCAGGATATCTCCACCGGTGACGAGCGCTACACGTTTGGCAGATTGGAACTGGCGGAAGGGCTGGATCTGGTGGTGCTGCTGACGGCGCTGTTCGCTTTCCCGCCGGTGATCCACATGCTGGAGAAGGTAACGCTGAAAGGCATGTCTTCGCACCTGCTGCATCTGCGCAAACAGGGCTCGGTGCTGGCGAAGTGGCGTGAGTTTTTGCCGGTGTGGTTACGCAGCTCGGTGATTGGCATCATCATCGGCATCTTGCCCGGCGCGGGCGGCAGCATGTCTTGCTATCTGGCGTATAACGATGCCAAGCGCCGCGATAAAGACCCGGAAAGCTTTGGCCATGGCAACCCGCGCGGCGTTGCGGCATCGGAAGCGGGCAACGGCGCGGATAACGCCTCTTCGCTGATCCCGGCGCTGACGCTGGGCATTCCCGGCTCCGGGGTGGCGGCGGTGATCCTTGGCGGCCTGCTGGTGCAGGGGCTGCGCCCTGGCCCGCAGCTGTTTCAGGATCACCCCGACGTGGTCTACGGTTTTATGCTGCAAATGCTGATTTCTGCCCTGATGTTGGTGCTGGTGGGCGGGCTGACCGCCACGCGCATTTTTGGCCAGGCGCTGCGCCTGCCGACCGTGTTGTTGGCACCGGTGATCATGCTGTTTATCACCGTGGGGGTCTATGCGGTCAATAACGCCGAGTTTGATCTGTGGTTGTTCTTCGGCATTGGCATTGTGGCGTATTTCCTTGAAAAATTGGGCTATCCCAGCGCACCGATTATTCTGGGGGTGATGCTTGGGCCGATTGCCGAAACCCAGTTGAACCTGGCGCTGACCATTTCAGGCGGCGATCCTGTGGCGTTGGTCAATACGCCGCTTTCCTGGCTGCTGATCGCGCTTTCGGTATTTATCCTGCTGACGCCTGGCTGGCGTTACCTGCGCAACCGCCGCTGAGCCGGCGTGCAACGGCACAGCCAAAAGCGCAACCGCCATTCCGGCCGTTGCGCTTTTTTTATCACTGATGCGGAAATAAAACGGCGTCTACCTGGGCGTGGCGTGGCCCAGCGTATGCATCAAACGGTTGGCCCAGCCGAAAATGGCGGCGGCGTGGATCAGATCGACGATTTCCGCTTTGCTCAGGCCGGCGGCCAACAACGGCTGCAGTTGTTCGGTGGTAACCGCATCGGCACTTTGCGAAAGTGCGCGGCAGAAATCGATAATTGCCTGCTGACGCGGAGCAAAACGGGCGCTAAAGCCTTGGGTATATAAGGCGTTGATCACATCCTGCCGGCCGGAAAGCTCCAGATAGCGGCGAGCATGCACGGATGCGCAGTATACGCAGCCGTTAACGCCAGAGGCCACCAACGCGCCCAGTTCCCGCTCATCGCGGCCCAGGCCGCCACGGCAGTACATGATGGCGTTAAACAGACGGGTACGCGCCAGGTAGGATTCCGGATCGTGCGCCAGGGTGCGCACGTAGGGCGAGATTTTAGTATTGGACGGCGTGACCTGCATCGCCGCCAGCTGTTCCGGCGTGGCTTCCGCGACTTCAACCGGCGTGATCCAGGGCGCCCAGTGCTGGGCTTTCACCGTGACTTTTACGGCCTTGTTCGCCATGTTACAGCGCCCCCAGCAACTGTAGGCCCGCCATCACGCGGGATTCGAAATTAACAAAGGCTATCAGCTCCGTTAGCGCGACAATCTGCGGCGCGTTCAGGCCGGCTTCGGCCAGCGTGTGAATATGCTGGTCGGTGCTGTGCCTGGGCTGCAGGGTAACGTGATCGCTATGGCGCACGATGGCCGCCAGCCAGGTGTCTTCTGCCGACGGCGAGCCGCCGTTGGCGATCGCTTGATAGGCGTCGCCCTGGGCGAGCGTGTGGTAAAACGCCGCCTGCGCCGGGTTGCCGCTTAGCCGGGCTATGCGTTGCGCCAGCGCGATGCGCAGTGCGCTGGGGATCCCTTGATCGTTCTTGGGCCACAGCACAGTAGCGCGGCAGGCTTCGACGCCATCGACAAACTCCGGGCGGGCGCGGCGTACTGCATACAGTGCAGAGCCGGGCGCAATGCCGGCCACGGCATCCACCACGTTGAGTGGGGTTTCGCCCTGATTATTCATGGTTTGCATCCTGCCATTCATCCCCTAACAACTCCGGCGTATCAAACGCCACCAGATTGGCGAAGTGGGTTTCGCGGTCTTCCACAAAAATGCTGCGCACAATCCCCTGCGCCAGGCGGCGCGCGCCCTCACTCACCGCCGGAATATCGCCGGAGAGTTTGCCGTGGCTGAGGGTGGAGGGGTAGTTGAAGCAGTAAATGCGGCGCAACGCAGGGCATTGGCCCGGTTGTTTCTCCTGGAAGCTAAAGTCATCCCCCAGATAGGGCGAGGTTGCCAGTTCGCCTTGTTCTTCACCGGCGGGTGGCGTGAAGGCGTCTTGCCAAAATTTGATGGCCGAAGCAAAGCGCGCCAATTCTGGCTTTTGAGCCAGATCAACCCGAAAGCCGGTGGCGAAAATCACAAAATCCAGTTCGTGGGTACCGGAAGGCGTTGCCAGCAGCACGCGCTCGCCCTGTTGCTTAAGCGACAGAACCGGGCTGTTGAGCCAAAACCGGCCGTTTGGATGGCGTGAAACGCGCAACGTTGAATCACGCGGCGGCGGGGTTTGTGCCGCCAACGTATGGTGCAGGAACTTCCACTTCCAGCGATCGTCCAGCGCCTGGAAGCCGTGCACCACACCTTGGCTGGCGATGCCGGTGAATTTATTAATGCGCGGGATATCGCCACGGCGAATAAACAGATCCACCTGGGCGGCCCCCTGTTCCAGCGCGGTGGCGGCGTTGTCCATCGCCGAAGCGCCTGCACCGATCACCGCAATGTGTTTGCCGGCGAGTTGGGTAAAATCGATATCATCGGCCGAGTGCGCCCAGAAGCGTTGATCCACCGAGTGGGCGATGCCCGGCACGTAAGGGCCGCCCAGGCCGTCGCGGCCATTCGCCAGCACCACGCGCCGCGCGTAATAAATCTGTGTGCCGCCGTTCGCCAAATCTTGCGTGTGCAGCGCGAACAGGCCGGGTTCGATGGATTGAATATCCGTTACCTCAACCTGGTTCGCCACTGGCAACTGCAGCACCTTGCGATACCAGGCCAGGTAGTCCATCCATTGGGTGCGGGGGATTTTCCCGAGCGCCTCCCAGGCGGCGTTGCCGAATTGCGCTTGGTACCATGCGCGGAAGGTGAGTGCCGGCAGGCCCAGCGCCGGGCCGGTGAGCTGTTTTGGCGAGCGCAGTGTTTCCATGCGGGCAAACTTCAGCCAGGGCCCTTCCAATCCTTCTGGCGATTTATCAAGGCACAGCAGGTTGTCCACGCCGAGAAAGCGTAGTGATGCGGCGGCGGTGAGGCCGCACATGCCGGCGCCGATGATGATCACATCGTGAACCGCATGCTGCTGGTAATGGCGTGGCGGGATCCAGGGTTTGGCCGGCAGTTCCAGCAGGCTGAGATCGTCTGCCAGCCGCTGTTCAAGCGCCTTCAGATTGGTGTGATGACTGCTCATCGAACAGTGTCTCCTTCAGATCGGTATTTCGCGATGGAGCGGCGCCGTTTAAGCGGCAACCTTCGGTAAGCATGCCCGAGAAGGCCGCCAGAGGCGAATGTTTATTATGTTTTTTGTGGATTATAATTGGTGTTTGATGTGATTTATTAATAATAATTAATCATTAGCTTATTCACAAACGGCGATTTATTATCGCTGGTTAACCGCGGATTATCGGGCGTTTTAGCGCGCCCAAGCGCTGACGGCGCTCAGGGGAGAAGAAGTAACATGACATCACTAAACGATCTGGATCTGCGCCAACTGGAAGCGTTCGCCACCGTGATCTCTGCCGGCAGCGTGACGGCGGCGGCCAGAGTGTTGGGCCGTTCGCAACCGGCGGTGACCCGGCTTATTCAGGATCTTGAAGCTTCTTTGGGCTACCCGTTGTTTGTGCGCAATGGCCCGCGCATTCACCCCACCGAACAGGCACTGAAGCTACATCAATATGTAGAAAAGGCGCTGCTTTCGCTGGAGCAAATTCGCCTGCGGGCGCAGGAGATCGGCCAGGCAGGGGAGAAGCCGCTGATGATTGCCGCCACCCCGGCGATGTCTTCCGGCTTATTGCCGGGGGCGTTGGCGCAGATGGCGCTGACGGCGGGCGTGCAGATCCTCAGCGACTCGGCTGAACAAACCGCCCATGCCGTGATCACTGGCGAGGCCGACCTGGCCATCAGTAGCCTGCCGCTGGAGCACCATGCGGTAAACCTGCACTGGATCGGCCAGGCGCGCTGCGTGCTGGCGCTGCCGGAAGCCGATCCGCTGGCGGCCAAGGCGGTGATTAGCCTGGGCGATGTGGCATCGCGCCCGCTGATTGCCCCGCACAACCCCTGGCGTCTGCGTCGCCGCTTCGATAAGGCGCTGGCAAAGCACCGCACCCGGCCGAAAACGATCGTTGAAACCAACTCCTCTGCCAATATTCTTGCCTGTGTGCGCGCCGGGCTGGGCATTGCGATCCTGGAACCGGTGACGGCCTATGGCCTGCCGGTGCAAGGGGTGGCGATCCGCGAGCTGGAGATTGATATTCCCTATTACTTTGGCGTGGTCACGCCGCTTGGCCGGGCGCCGAACGAGCGGGTGTTGGCGCTGGTGGAAGCCCTGGGCAACGTTGCCGCCGCTATGTTGCCCATGTTCCAGCGCCTGGCGCCGGGCGAGCATCAGCGGGTGATGCAACTGCTGAATAAGGAAAAGGCGTTGTAGGGGCGGTTTTGGGTATTAACCGTGGTGCCGGGTAGCCGTTGCAGGTATTAGAGCCTGATGTGGCTGGTTTTTCGTAACCTGGGCGGTGAGTTATTTCAGTGTTGAGCGCCGTCTCGATGCTAATTTTCTTCAGTAGGCGTTCGAACTGTGTATGAACCTGGCACATAGGTTACAGGCCAAGGCACAGTAAACCTATCTATCTCGTTGACTGTGCGAGTTATAACCTGTGACCCCTGTGTTCGGTTCATACAACCGCAGCCGATAATCAGTTTGCCATTCTCGCGTATCCAATCCGCCCTCCAGCGCCAGGCTGGCTCCGCACCGCGTGTGCCAGGTGGCGCCATCGGTTGGCAGTAGCTTCCCTCAATGCGTTAGCACCTGCTGCAGAAATTCCCGCGCGCGCTGTGACTTCGGCGCCTGGAAGAATTGCTCGGCGTCGGTATCTTCAACAATCTCTCCCGCATCCATAAATAATATCCGATCGGCTATTTTTCGCGCGAAGCCCAGCTCATGTGTTACGCAGAACATGGTCATCCCGTCGTGCGCCAGTTCGGCCATCACCGCGAGCACCTCCGCCACCATTTCCGGATCTAACGCAGATGTCGGTTCGTCAAATAGCATTGCGCGAGGCTCCATCGCCAGTGCTCGGGCGATGGCGACGCGTTGCTGTTGCCCGCCGGACAGTTGCTCAGGATATTTATTGGCGTGCTCCAGCAGGCCGACGCGTCGCAGCAGCTCCTGGCCTTTGCTGAGCGCGGCCGCCTTATTGCGCTTTAAGATCTTTCTCTGCGGAATCACCAAATTATCCATCACGGTCAGATGTGGGAACAGTTCGAATGACTGAAACACCATGCCGACCTGACGGCGCAGCTCCGGCAAATGGGTATTTTTATCGCCCAGCCGCATCTCATCGATCTGGATATTGCCCTGATCAAAGGTTTCCAGCGCGTTGATGCATTTAATTAACGTCGATTTGCCGGAGCCGGACGGGCCGCAAATAACAACCACTTCGCCGGTATTCACCTGAACGGAGCAGTTCTTCAGCACCTGAAAGTCTCCGTAATACTTGCAAAGATTGTTGATTTTTATCACTTTATACTCCTTCGGATAACAGAGAGAACAGGCTGTTCGCCACAACATGCGTGGCCAGACGCAGATCTTCCAGCCGCACACGTTCGTCGGCGCGGTGGGCATTCGCTTCGAGCAGCGTGCGTGGACCGGCGCCGTACATGATGGTGGGAATACCGGCGCTGCTGTAGAGACGGGCATCGGTATAGAGCGGCAGGCCGACCACCGGAATCGGTTCGCCCAGCACGGCTTCGGCTTCCCTGCATACCAGTTCCGCCAGCCGATCGCTGCCCGCCACCGGGGTAAACGGGCGTGCCAGCAGGATTTGGCGCACCTGAATCGTGATCTGCGGCAGCGTCTCCTCCACGCGGGCGATTAGCGCGCGCATTTCTGCTTCAACCTCTTCCGGGGATTCTTCCGGGATAATGCGTCGGTCCAGCCGCAGAGTCAGCGTATCAGCCACCACATTGGTATTGATGCCGCCGTTAATTAAGCCGACCACCATGGTGGGATGACCGATCCCGGGAATGGCCGAACTGCGCAGCGCCAGACTATCGCGATAGGCGTACAGCGCCTGCAGCAGTTGTACGCCCGCCTCAATGGCATCGGTGCCGCTGTCCGGCATCGCCGCGTGGGCTGACACGCCCTTCACCGTGATCTCCAGATGCAGGCAACCGTTGTGCGCGGTAACTACGTGGTAGGGCAGCGCCGCGCAGATCACGTAATCCGGCTGACTTTTAACGTTATCGAGGATCCAGCCCGGGCCGGTTTGGCCTCCTGTCTCTTCATCGTAGGTCACGTGCAGCTCAACGCAGCCGGCAAGGGGAGAGGCCAGCTGTTTCAACGCCCGTAGCGCGCAGGCGAAGGTGGTAATATCCGATTTGGATACCGCGGCGCCCCGGCCGTATAGCCAGCCGTCGTGGATTTCCGCGCCGTAGGGATCCACGCTCCAGCCCTGTCCGGGCGGCACCACATCGCCGTGCGCATTGAGTGCGATAGTCGGGCCGGCGCCGAAATGCTCGCGCACAATCAGGTTGGTTGCACTGCGCATGCCGGCACCCTGCACAACGTCCGCCGGCACCTGATGGCGTTCTACCGTGAATCCCATTTCCTCCAGCAACTGGGCCGTACGTTCCGCATGCGGGGCGCAGTCGCCCGGCGGATTATCCGACGGCGTCTGCACCAGGGCTTTCAGCATATCGACCTGGGCGGCGAAGTCGTCGTCAATCAGAGTTGCCAGTCGTTGTTTATCCACATTCATTCAATACGGCCTCTTTAGTTGAAACGCTCAATAAGGTAGGGGGAAATATCGATGTCGGTATGCCCACGGGTCATCAGATCGGCCACGATGCGGGCGACAATCGGCGCCAGCGTGTAGCCGTTCGAGGTCACAGCGTTGAAGAAGCCCGGTTTGCCGGGCACCTCGCCGATGATCGGCGCGCCGTCGATGTTGACGTTCATGCCGGCCCAACTGCGCAGCATATGCAGCCCGCGCAACGGCGGCAGCACGTTGGCGGCGACCCATAAATTGCCTTCGATGCTGCGGCGCAGGGCGTAATTCATGCGCATATCGGCGGAAAAGCCCGCGCTCCAGCCGCCGCCGATCAGCAGGCCGCCGTTGACGGTCTGTTTCAGGCTTAAATGGCGGTCGGCATGGGCGATCAGGTGGTCGATCATTTTGGGTGCCCGCTCAGTCACGATCATCTGCAGCGGTGCGCCGCGTACCGGAACGTTAATACCGGCCATCTGACCGACGCTGCCAGCCCAGGCGCCTGCGGCATTGACCAGCCTCCGGGCGCGGATAACGCCGCGGCTGGTAGTGACGCGATAGCCGCCTTCGCGCAGCGTTTCTATCGACAGAACGTTGGTGCCGCGTTGGAAGCGCGCTCCCTGTTGCCGAGCCAGACGGCCGACCACATAGGTGGCGCGCAACGGGTTGATTTTTCCCTCCAGCGGGCAGAATTCCGCCCCTTTCAGCGTTGGCGCAAGGTGCGGCGAAAGACGCAGCAGATCCGCCTGGCCCAGCAGTTCCGCCTCTATGCCGTAACTGCGTTCCATGCGGATTTTTTGCTCAAGGAAACGCAGCCCTTGTTCGCTGTCCGCGACCATCAGGCCGCCGGTGATTTTGATCTCCAGCGACTCGCCGCTCAACGCTTCCAGCATTTGCCACTGACGGATGGCGTGTGGGCCGAGCGGCAGCGTCTGGGCTGCCGGGCCGCCGCCGGCCTGCGCTTTCTGGCCGAAATCAAATGACAATAATTGGACGTGCAGACTGCCGGCATTGGCGCCTGAAGCCTGCATATTGGCCTCGTCGCGGTCGATCACCAGAACGTCGGCGCCCTGACTGGCCAGGTAATAGCCCAGGCAATTGCCCAGCACGCCGGCGCCGATGGTCAGGATGTCGACAGATTGTTCTGGCAGCGTGTCGTTGACCACCGGCCGGGCGAGGTTGGGGGTGATGGCCGGGAAGTGGCCGCCCCATTCCGGTTTTTCGAACGTTAGGGCGGCGATAGGAACGGGTTTGGCCGGCACTCGGGGGGCGAAAAATCCTTCCACGTCGGGTTGGCGCCCGGTCATTTCGCTGATTAAGCGGGCAGCGACGCCGGAACAGTAGCGCCCCTGGCAGGGGCCCATACCGAGCCGGGTATTGCGTTTTAGCATGCCGGGCGTGTCATAGCCCTGTTTGATCTGGCTGCGAAGCTGGCCAAGGGTGATATTTTCACAGCGGCAGATCAGCGTGTCGTCTGGCAGATGGGACAGACTAACCGGCGGCGCCTGGTAGATACGCCACAGCGCGCGCTGAAAATCCTCCGCCCGCCGCAGCTTCGCTTCCGCCTGACGCCGCGCGGGCGCATTGTCGCCAAGCCCGAGCGCGGCGGCGGCGGCCAGTCCGGCCAGCGTGCCGCGGGCTAACGCCACGCGGGAGCCGCCCAGATCCGCGCCGTCGCCCACCACGAACACCCCGTCGACGCTGCTGGCGCCGGCAGGATCGGTTTTAATGGCCGGCGTACTGAACGGGGTGTCGCGCAAGTATTGCTCGCAGCCCAGCATGCGCGCCAGCTCGGTGGAAGGAATAAAACCGTGGCCAAGGCAGAGCACATCGCACTCGATACGCCGCTCGCTGCCGGGCACGACCTGGCCTGACGGATCAAGCCGGGCAACGGTGATCGCCTCGAGCCGTTCAGCGCCGTGTGCGGCAATCACTGTCTGCCCCCAGTACATCGGTACGCGGCCCAGTTTCAGCCGCGCGATATATTTCTGCCCTTCGGCGATCAGGTCCGGCGCATTTTTCAGTAGCCTCAATGCCTGTACGCTGTCTTTCAGGCCGGGCCGGGGGGCGGTTTCCAACAGCGCGCACACACTGGCACCGCCGGCGGTCAGATCGGCTGCTAGCTGTAGATTCAGAGGGCCATTACCGCTGATCGCGATACGCTGGCCGGGCATAACCTGATAAGCCCGCGATAAAGTTTGCGCCGCGCCGGTGGTCATGACGCCCGGCAGGGTCCAGCCGGGAAAGGGCACCGGCCGTTCATAGGCGCCGGCAGCGATGATCAGTTTACGGGGACGGAACAGTCTCGCTTTACCGTCGATCAACACCGCGATTTCATCGGCTGCAAAGGCGCCCCAGACGGTAGTGTTCTGATACAGGGTAACCCCAACATCCTTCAACTGTGTAAGGAGGGAGAGTCCATTGGCGAACTGCGCCGGCACCCGGCGGACAAAGCGGTGCGATGGCGCCAGCGGTTTATAGAACTGCCCGCCGCTTTGCGCCCGTTCGTCGAGGACACAGACTTTCGCCCCCTGGCGTGCGGCGGCCAGCGCGGCGGAGAGCCCCGCAGGCCCCGCGCCCACCACCAGCACATCACAGGTTTCCAGCGGCGGTTCATTTTCGCACGGCGTATTGCTCAGCGCCTGGCGCTGGTCAAGGGTGGACGGCGCACTGCTGATCTGCATGCTGTTCGCTACTTTGGTCATACAACTGCGTTGCCCAGGACAGCCGTCGACTTCCACCACGCACTCGAAACAGGCACCCATGCCGCAGTATAGCCCCCGACGATCGCCGCTCTGAGTCTGGCGAATGCTGACCAGATCGGCTCTTGCCAGCGCGGCGGCGATGGTTTCCCCCTGCTGGGCGGGAATCGGGGTGCCGTTGAACCAGATCTGGATCGTCGGAGAATCACATTCAATTGAGGGATGAATAAGGCGCATTTGATCCTGTCCAAAAAAAGGTTGCATACACATTGTATACGTATACACTTCGTATGCAATAACCTCATTTACATTTGGACAGAACGATGGAAACTTTTCGCGGTACCTATACGGTTTTAGTCACTCCATTTACTCCTGATGGAGCAGCAATTGACGTGCCAGCATTGGAACGGCTGGTGGAATGGCAAATAGAACAGGGAATTCATGGGCTTATTCCGCTTGGTAGCACCGGCGAGTTTTTGTCGATGACGCGGGAAGAGCGACAATTGGTCACCGAAACGGTGATTCGCACCAGCAGAGGGCGTGTGCCCGTGCTAATGGGCACCGGGGCTGAATGGACCCGCGACTGTATCGAACTCAGCCGGGAAGCGGAGGCGATGGGGGCGGATGGCGTGATGATCATTCCGCCGTTCTATAGCTGCCCGAATGATGATGAGCTCTTCACCCATTACCGCAAAGTCGGCGAAGCGATCAGCATTCCGATCATGATCTACAACAACCCGGCTACGGCGAATGTTGATCTGCAACCCAAATTGGTCGCGCGGCTGGCGCAGATTGATACGGTGAATTACATCAAGGAATCGACGCTGGAAGTCACCCGGGTGCGCGACATCATCGAACTGTGCGGCGACAAAATGAACGTATTCGCCGGCATTCTCGGTTATGAATCCTTCTGGCTGGGCGCCTGCGGCTGGATTGCCGTCGCCTCTAATCTACTGCCGCAACTGTGCGCCCAGATGTTTGAAGCTGCAGTGGACCGGCAGAACCGCGACGAAGCGCTGGCGATCTATAAACAGATCGTGCCTGTCGTCCGGGCCGTGGGCGGGCCATTCTATGTTTCGGCCAGCAAAGCCGGGCTCGATATGCTCGGTCTGCCGGTCGGCGATCCGCGCGCGCCGCGTTTGCCGCTGGAGGCGTCCGCCCAACAGGCGTTGCGCCAGGCGCTGGATAAGCTCGGTGTGCTTAATAGCATCAATATGCAGTAACCGATTCTCTCTTTGTTCATTACTGGGGAAAACGATATGAAAAAATTGTCTGCTTTGCTTCACGCTGTTGCGCTGTCCGGGCTGTTGGTTAGCACGGGATCTTTCGCCGCCGCCTGTAGCGCGCCAGCCGGCGCGCAGCTGATCGTTCCCGGTCAGTTAAATATGTCCACTAACCCGACGCTGCCGCCTTTACAGTTTGTTGATAACACTGGCCAACTGAAGGGGATGCGTATCGAGCTGGGCAAAGAGATTGCGAAGAGGCTATGCCTTGAGCCCAACTATATTCGTATCGAGTTTTCCGCCATGGTGCCGGGGCTGCAGGGCGGCCGCTGGGACATGATCAATACCGGTATTTTCTTTACGCCGGAACGCGCCAAAATCATGTGGATGATCCCGTATGAAAATCAGTCAGTGGGCCTGTCGACGATGCCGGATAACCCTGCCAGCATCAGCAAGCCTGAGGATCTGGTCGGTAAGCGCGTGGGCGTGGAGATCGGCGGTTTTGAAGAAAAAGCGATCCGCCGCGTCAGCGCTGAGCTGCAGGCTAAAAAGCTCAAGCCGATCGAGATCCTCACCTTTGATAACTTCGCCATCGCTTTTCAGGCGCTGCGCGCCGGCCAAGTGGACGCAGTGATCAGCCTGGATGCTGTGGCCAATGAATACCAGCGGCAGGGACAGTTTCGCCAGGTGATTTCCGGCCTGGAGCCAACGCCGGTTTCTCTTGCGTTCCGCGATCGCGCCCTGGCGGAGGCCACGGCGAAAGTCCTAAACGAGATGCGTGCCGATGGCAGCCTGGATGCCCTGTTTAAACGCTTTAATGCGCAAACGACGTCCGGAACTTTTACCGTTCACGGCCCGTCCTTGTAACTGCCTTACGGGAGAGATGAGCAATGAATCACGGCTGGAGCTGGGCAGGTTACTTCGAGTACCTGTTCAATCATTATTTAATGATGGGTGTTGTTTATACCATCTGTCTTACCCTGGTGGGGATGGTCGGAGGCCTACTGCTGGGTGCGTTACTCGCTTTCTCCCGCCTCTCCCCGATAGTCTGGTTGAGCCAGGCGGCCAAATTCTATACATGGATATTCCGTGGCACGCCATTGCTGGTGCAGTTAATCATCATCTATACCGGCCTGCCGCAGATAGGTATTCGCTTTACCGTTGTGGAGGCGGTGCTGATTGGCCTAATTCTGAATGAGGCAGCTTATCTGGCCGAGATTATCCGCGGCGGCGTGCAGGCGGTCCCGCGTGGCCAGATCAACGCGGCGAAAGCGCTGGGGTTCGGCGGTGTGGGCGTGCTGCGCTACGTTATCTTTCCCCAGACGATGCGGCTGATCCTGCCGTCTCTTGGCAACAGTTTTAACGGCTTGCTGAAAACCACCTCGATTGCCTCGGTGATCTCGATGGAAGAGCTGCTGCGCCGTACGCAGATGCTGATTCAGGAAAAGTTTATGGTGCTGGAGCTGTTTATGGTGGCCGCCACTTATTACCTGATTCTGACCACGCTGTGGGATCTGATACAGCGGCGCATTGAGCGACATTACGCTAACGCTTACCGCAGCGAGCATACGCCGAAGGACGAAAAGGCCGGGGCGGCGATCGGCGCCGGCAACAAATTAAATAACGAGACGCGCTAATGAAAGCATATGATCTGATCATCCGCCGGGCCGACATCGTAACTGCGGCGGATCGCTTTACCGGCGATATCGGTATTCATCAGGGGCGGATTGCCGCCATTGGCGAACGGCTTGATCCGGCGCTGGCGGAACAGACTATTGACGCGGCGGGGCGGATGGTGACGCCGGGCGGGGTCGACGCGCATTGTCATCTCGATCAGCCTTCGGCCGACGGTTCTGTCGGTTCCGATGACTTTCTCACTGGCACCCGCTCGGCCGCTTGCGGCGGCACCACGACAGTGATCCCGTTCGCCATGCAGTTTAAGGGGCAAAGCCTGGATAATGCGGTGGCCGATTACCATCGGCGCGCCGACGGTAAGGCCTGTATCGACTATGCCTTCCACCTGATCATCAGCGACGCCGCGCCTGAAGTGGTGAATGAACAACTGCCACGCATGGTGGCGTCCGGCTATAGCTCATTTAAAATTTACATGACCTATGACGCGCTGAAACTCAGAGATCGCGACATTCTTGACGTGCTGGATGCGTCGCGCAAACTGGGGGCGCTTAGCATGATCCACGCGGAGAACGACGACTGCATCAGTTGGCTGACTGAACGTCTGTTAAAGCAGGGTAAGAGCGCGCCGCGTTTCCATGCCGTTGCGCATAGCGAGATCGGCGAGAGGGAGGCGACGCACCGGGCGATTTCGCTGGCCGAACTGGTCGATGTACCGATTTTACTGGTGCACGTCTCCAGCCGCTCTGCGCTGGAGCAGATCTATTGGGCGCGTGGCAAGGGGCTGAATATTTTCTCTGAAACCTGTCCACAGTATCTGTTCCTGACTGCGGAAGATCTGGGGATCGACGATCATTTCCACGGCGCGAAATGTATCTGCAGCCCGCCGCCTCGCGATACCGACAGCCAAAACGCGATCTGGACCGGGCTGACCAACGGCACCTTTAGCATTTTTTCGTCCGATCATTCGCCCTATAACTATGACGATCCGCACGGCAAGAAGCTGCATGGCGATAACGCCTCGTTCGATCGGGTGCCCAACGGTATTCCGGGGCTGGAAACGCGTATGCCGTTACTGATGAGCGAAGGGGTGTTGAGCGGCAGGCTGACGCCGCAGCGGTTTGTCGAGCTGACCGCGACGGCGCCCGCAAAGTTGTATGGGCTGTATCCACAGAAGGGCACGCTGT
Organism: Gibbsiella dentisursi; assembly: GCF_039539505.1. NCBI lineage: Bacteria > Pseudomonadati > Pseudomonadota > Gammaproteobacteria > Enterobacterales > Yersiniaceae > Gibbsiella > Gibbsiella dentisursi. The sequence continues at coordinate 818,065 of NZ_BAABDG010000007.1, read as the reverse complement.
CGATTGGCGCCGATGCGGATATTGTTATCTGGGATACGCAGAGCGATAAAACGATCCGCCATGCGGATCTGCATTCGGCCGCCGATTACACGCCGTATGAGGGTAAGGCGCTGCGCGCCTGGCCATCGATCACGCTGGCGCGCGGCAAAGTAGTATGGGTCGATGGGGCTTTTTGTGGCCAGGCGGGCGACGGGCGCTTTTTACCCTGCGCGGCGCCTTTCCCTCCGGCCATATAATTCGTTACACTTAGGCCCTTACTTTTATGGACACAGGTAAACATGCTCCATGTCAGACTATCAGGATCACGTGCTTGCCGCGATTATGGCGGCTAAGCCACTTTATCTGAAATCAGCCAGTCTTTCTGAGCAGGTTTACCTGCTGCTGCGGGAGTTGATTCTGGAAAGGAAAATTCCGGGCAGCAGCGAGATGTCTGAATCGCGGCTGGCTGATGAATTGCAGGTATCGCGTACGCCGATGCGTGAAGCATTGGTCCGACTGGCGGGCGAGAATCTGCTGGTGAGGCGCGGCGCTCGCTCTTATGCGGTGCGTTCCGTGGATATTAAAGAATATCTGGACACCATGGCGCTGCGCGAGGTGCTGGAGTGCGAGGCGGTAAACCGCGCGGTAGAGCGTATCGACCTGGACGAACTCGGCCAGTATGCCAGCGAGCTGCAGGCGTTGATGTCTGGCGAGCATGAGGAACATGTATACTGGCGCTTTGATGACCGGCTGCACAATTTTATCGCCGAATCCTCAGGCAATAAAGTGCTGGTGCAAATGCTGGAAAAGCTGCGTATTAATGTGCGCCTGTTTCGCCTGCACAGCCCACTGCATCGCCAGAGTGAAAATCATGTCGAGCATCAGGATATTATTCATTACCTGACTCAGCGCGATGCGGTAAAAAGCGTTGAGGCGATGAGAACGCATATTAGTAAATTGCGCAATGACGTGATTGTTTCTTTATCTGGCTAATTTTCACCAGGAATAAAAATATATACTCTAAATAATTCGGATAGCAGAAAAATATGCCGGCCGGGATTTCAGCGCTGCTGGTAGTTGAGGCCCCGTCGTGGGCCATATAATTAAGTGCTGCCGACGTATCTGCAGCCTGAAATACGGTGAGTATATACCAAAACCATTCGCGTTGCAGCAGGGCGGCGATGCAAAGAGCTATCAGGATAAGCCGGGTAACCAAGCCAACATACCTGCAACTTGCAGCATGACCAATATATTATGATTAAGTAAATATCCGCTATCCCTGCGAGGAGCGGACGTGATGACGAATGCCTTCCTTTCCGATATCGTTCCACTGCGTTTCTTCAGGCAAAGTGTTGAATATTTGCGGCCGCTGACTGTTTTATACTCATTATTGAGCCTTCACTGGGGTAAATGAATGGATTAAGGGCACATGATTGGTTTTAGCGCAATCTCTTCAGTTTCATACAGTGGTACACATTCAGCAGGCAGGTACAGTAGACACTCAGGCTGAAAGCCTGCCCTGGCATCGGTTTAGTTCTCCTCTGATAAATTGGTTGAAAAGAGTTGGCGCAAAACATGTGTATCTGATGACAGAGCTGCCGCCGGAATGCTTGGTTGCAGCTACGCCAGCGATAAGGCCGCCACCGCATTTAGCTGGCACAAAAAGTCCGTGGGCTGGCGGAGTCTGAATTAGTCCGCTAACCACCTGAATTAAAATGCTAATTCTTCAATTCAATTATTCTTTGGTGCCTAAGATGGTGCCTAAAACTAATTTTCATTTTATCGGTCCGCTTGGCCTTATCTTACAAGGCTACTTAGGAGAAGGTGAGAGCTGGTTTCCACAATCACCTCGCCGGGTTCCTCCGCGATACGCAGCGTAAGCCCTTGAGCATTAACGGCAGCTATCAGCTCCGCGATCTCAATACCGTCAACATCGACCGCGATTTTCCCCATGTTCAGCGCCAGCACATTGATGCTGTCAGCGTTAAGGTTCAGGCGGATTTTCACTGTGCTTCTCCTCCCTGATACCGGCCCGTTGTGATGCGGGTAATGGTGCTGTAGCCGCTGCTTACTATCAGTCCGGTCGCACGACGGGCACGCAGAATGTCGATGGCACCAATCAGTGAAGAGCGTTCGGTGAGGCTGAAACAGCTATGGTCGGTGCGCACCAGTTCATACCTTTCCACAATGAAATTGACAGCATCACACAGGGAGATACCGGCGTTGATGTGCGCCTGAATCACTCTGTCGTCGCCAAACGGCGTGTCGTTAAGCGTGAGGCCATAATGTTTATCCAGCAGATGCGTGAGCAGCAGCTGCCAGACCTGCACGGGCGACGGGCATGGCTCAGCCGCCCGTGGTTCGGGTAAGGGTAAAGTTTGCATGGGGTGTGTCCTGTTTTGGGAGGTGGCCGGTCAGCCGGTTACAGTCGAAGAGGGATAAATCGCGATGTAAACATAACCGTGCGAACCGAGCGTGTCGGCTTCACAGGTCAATCCGATGTGATGCAGGGTAACGCGTTGCTGCTGTCGGGGATTCAGCTTACCGGCTGACAGCATCTGCTCCAGCTGTTTCATTATCAGCGGAAAAGCCTGGTCAAGGCGAAGAGCTTCATCGTCGCTGAAGTCGCCGGTAAATCCTGCCCGGTCAGCCAGAAAGTGCAGTCGGTTGCCTTCCTGCACCAGCCTAGCACCGAAGTACGGCGTTTTACTGCACGTAAGCCCCCATTGTTGAGAATGCATATGTCCTCCTTCAGGACCAGCCACGTTCGGCAAACGAAACAATCTCTTTGCTGCCGACAATCAGGTGATCCAGCACGCGCACCTCAACCAGCGCCAGCGCTTTTTTTAGCTGCTCGGTAATGCGCCGGTCCGCATTGCTGGGTTCGGCATATCCGGATGGATGGTTGTGGGCAAAGATGGCTGCGGCGGCGTTATGCCGCAATGCGGCTTTCACCACCTCGCGGGGATGAATTTCCGTGCTGGCGATGGAGCCGCAAAACAGCGTTTCGTGTGCCAGTAGCCGGTTCTGATTATCCAGAAACACCACTATAAACACTTCCCGCTCCAGTCCGGCAAGGTTCAGCCGCAGCCAGTCGCGGGTAGCGTTTGCTGAGGCAAACGCCACGCCCGGTTCACGCAGATAATTTTCCAGCAGTGTCAGGGCGCGTTTTATGGTGCGGTGTGAAGTGAGCGGGTGAGGCAATACGGTATTTTCCATAGTGTTCTCCGCTGTCAGTCGATGATGTGCATGATGGCGCTGCTTTCAGGATGGCTCAGCGCAAATTCACGAAGCTGATAGTAGTGCTCACTCATGGCGGGGCTTCCGGTTCTGCAGGAATGGTGGCTCCAGTTCAGCAGGCAAACGGTAATGCCAGCGGCTTCGCTGCCCATCTCCGCACTGTTGCCATTCAGTTTGTTGAACATGGCCCAGCTATCTTCGCTGTCAGGTGCGATGAAGGCACCTCCGTTGCTGAGCGTGTAATAATTCCAGTATCCGCCGTTGTAGGCATCGCACAGGCGATCCATCCAGGCGAAAGCACGAGGCTCCAGCAGCATCCACTGGGGGATTTTGCCGAAGTGCTTCGGCCAGAAGTCAAGGCGCTGCCTGTCCGTTACGGGTGACGCGGTGATGTGTGAAGTGATTTGATCCATGTTGATTCCGTATTAGTGGTTTGAAAACAAAAAAGGCCATGCTTCCCGGAGGAGGCATGGCCTGAAGTTTTTTAAGTGGGTGCTGATAAGGTGGGGTATGGCAGTTGCGCCTCTCAGCCAGTCGTGACGGTTAATTTAAGGCAACTGATACTGACAATGGCTGGTAATACTGCGGATCGAATATGGTCAGTGGCAGAACGGTCTGATGACCTGCATGCAATTCTGTTACCTTCAGAATTTCAACAGCACTGACACCTTCAACACATTCGTGTTCCAGAAAAGCGTCTTGTGAACGTGTTGCGTCACTTTCTCCAAAGGGAGCCACTTCCATGACGCCTTGTGCGAGTGTTTTGCCAGCTTCGTCTTTCAAACGCAGTGACACATTCAGTTGGCCGAAGCTTGTACCGCTTCCGCCGTTATCAAGGCGAAACTGATAAACGCAAATATTGCCGGGAGCCCAGACGGTATCGGTGTTACGGATACTGATGTAGCGTTGTTCGTCGGCCTGTGCGGGTTGCAAATGGCACCACGTAAAACCTGCGATAAAAGGTAAGGCTTTAACAAATCGGTTCAAAAATGATGCTCCTGATTTTGATAAAGGGTCGCTTTGCTGTTGCTGGAAGGACTTCAGCAGTTGCCCGTACGACGACATAATTCCGCCAGACTTTGCTGTGCTACCCATTGCTGTAACTTCCGATCCTCTTCCGAACGTTTAGCTGCCAGAGCAGCCTGTTGCTGCTTATTCACACAATTATCCGGCATGACCATAACGACTTTCGGGGTCATCTGCTGTCTGATCTTTTTTGCTTTAGCATCGACATCATCAACGGGCGGGTAACTAAGAAGGTCATCAATCGCTTTTTGCCGTGCTGAAGATTGATTGTCGATAATAGCGAAATAGCATCCTTCACCTTTGTTTTCTCCCTGATAAACCGTTTCAATGTCATTGAAGGTTTCACCTACAGGCTCCACTTTCAGTTGTCGAATCGTGTGAGTCTTCTTATCGGCAAGAAACAGTGCACCACCACCACGCACACGTATCAGAAACTGTTTTGTCCACGGGTAGTTATCAACAACACTGGCCTGATAGAGCGTGTTGTGAAGTGTGTTGTCATCCAAGCCATCGGCTGATTTCCAGCCTTCAGCCTGCATGTATTGCCAGGCCTTAACAGTGCCGACAATATTTCCAGCTTCAGCTGCAAAAACAGCCCCAAGACAAATGCTGACGACCAGCGCTGTAGTAGTAAGCAGTTTCATAGTGATTATTCCTTTTGAAGTATCAACCCACCGCTGGTGCGACGAGCAGTGAATGGAAAAAGCGAAAATGAGGTAATGCTTGGAGAAATTCCGGGCGGGAAAGCACGCTGGTGAACTCTCTTTTCGGTGTAAACATTTCTGAATGACACGTGACGGAATGGATGATATGCAGCGGGAAAACGGTTATTTGCCCAAGATGCTCCCCCACCAGGAACCAGTCACCGGCACTGAAAATCAACCGGTAAGGTGCAAGGCCATCAAAACGGCATCCGTCGGCCAGCAGGGTAATAAGGCGTTGTTCAGTCGCTGCTCTGACGAGGCGAGTAAAAATACCTGGACGGGGTGGGGAAGCTGGCGATTCCTGATGCCAGACAAGGCACGGCGGCGAGCCCTGACGATTGAGAAGTGAGCTGACCAGATGGCTGTCCATATCCGGAAACAGCGTGCCAATACCTGACTGCCGGGCAAATTGCATCGCAGCTTCTTCCCTGAGTTCATGTCGCCCTCCCGTTAACAGACGGCAGCAGCCGTTCTGATATTCGAGATCGAGGTAAATCAACCGTTCGCGAAAATCACGCTGCAGCGTGCGTTCCGAAACACCAAACTCTGCCGCAAGCAAACGCACATTCAGCGTTTCACCAGCGATCAAGCGGCTGATAATCAGCGACAGCCGGACAGACAAGCGATCAGAGCGACGCTCAGCCTGAGACATTTATGATCTCCAAAACAGGTAAGTAATTAATAAAGATGGCGTTACTGTAATGTGCGCGGTGGACAGGTTATGTCGGTGACGCGTGGCCACATGGTTAGTGCGGATTGGTACTCTGGGTGCGAGATAGGGAGGGGGTACAAGTTTACAGCTGGTATTATCTTCTTGTTGTGCCGACAGGTTGTGTCGGTGATGCTGGAATTGTCTGTAAACCTATGGATAAACGAAATAATTCACCATCGACATGATGATGTTTCATTTCGTCAGAAGAAAATCCAGTCCCAGACGGCACGCGCCATCGACACTACGGCATCCTGGATACTATTAATCACGGCTTTGAATGACTGAGGCAGAGTCGTTGTCACAGAATCAAACACTGCGCCTGTCGCACGACCGAAATCTTCACGCGCCTGCTTTTTTACGGATTCACTGCACAACCTCTCGTGCAGTTGCGTTGCCAGAGGGCTGGTCGCTCGATCCGGGAGACAACGCATCATGGTTTCGACCAGCATCGGAAGGTTCCATTCCGTTCTGGCAGAGATGCTGCATACTGGGTTAAAGGGGGAGAACAGGTGACGAATGGATTCCTTTTTTGCATCAATATTAGCCGACTGATTCGATGATGGTGTATTGCTGGTGGCGTCCCATTCATTGCTGGGCTCGATTTTATCGGCCTGATTAACGACAAACAGCACCCTGTGTTGATAGCCAGCCATCACCTGCTGATAAAAACGCTCATCAATCGAGAAAGCGCGATCATCAGCTTTGATAACCCACAGGATCAGATCTAGCTCAGGAAGAATATTGCGGTACAGAGCTTCGTACTCATCATCGCGCATTTCACTCTCGCCAACGCCGGGCAAGTCGACCAGTATCAGACTGTGTTCGTTACTGTAAAGACGAAAACGCAGCGCCTCTCGGGTACATGCAGTGACATCGCTCACTGGAGTAACGTTACCAGCAAATAGCGCGTTACAGACACTACTTTTGCCCGACCCTGTTTTCCCCATGATGCCAATCACGGGTTCGTATCTGGTGAGTGTGTGGAAGTGATTGAGGATAAGATTTCGAACAGTTGTGGGAAGGGAAGACAGTGGCTTCTCGATGGCTTGAAGGCCGTCAGATTTAGTCATACAGAGATCTCAGCGTTGAAATAAAAATCCCCGCAATCCATAAAGGATGCGGGGGAGTCACTGAGATTATATCTATCTGAAATTAAATGAAATGTATGATAGCCAAGATGGGCGATGAGTTCGATTTTGGCTAACTACGAAAAATACACCGTGACTGAGTGCAATTTGGACAATGTGTATCTTATTGAGGTTATGGCGGGCTACTTTGTGCTAACAACGGACGTTTCCCCCAATGTGTATGCTGCCTTAATCGTCCTCCTCTGGCGGTGGCAATTGCCAGCCATCGGATTGGAAAATAGTGATTACGTCATTGTACTTGGCGACATTTCTATGACCATACAAATGTTGATAAAAGCGAGCACGCGCGTCAGGGTTTGGTAGGTCTGCGGGCATTGCATTGCGGAGCATTCCCAGAAGAAGTTTATTCGTTCCAGCGGCATCCCAATTCTGTCCATTAGCAATGATAGCATCCAGAAGTTGAGCAAACTGCTGCTGGTTAAGATGACCAGCGAACGGTGTGATGAGAGAAGCAAAGTTCCCCTCTGATCCACGCCAGCTTTCTGATTCTTGGTAGAACTCGATTGCTCTATCCCAGAGATCTGGAAGGGGGCGAAAGTTGATTGCCCCAATCAACTGCTGTTGAGTGAATCCGGCTATTAGTTTTAGAAGCACGCCCCTAAGCGGCTGGAATGTCACGCCCATTAGGATACTGTAATCAGTAATCCCGCCAGGAGCAGCCTTCTCGATAGTCTCTAGCAAGGCTGTTCGCGTCGGTTCCTGAAGCTGCGGCCAGAATTCATTAAATGCTGCAATAAAAGCTATCGCTCTAAGTCGGTGTTGTGGCTCTAGTCTATCGATCAGCCTTACAACTGTCAGAGAAACGTCTGGCCAAGCGTTACCGGCACGGTCCCGTACTGCGACTAGTGAGGTTGTAATCTGGTGATTAAGCGACTCCCATTGGCCCGGTACTCCTTTAAGAAGTGATTTTGCGAGAACCGTACCAAAGTTACTTACATTCTGAGAGCGAACGCGAGTGAGATAACGTTGTTCGACATAATCAATAATGCGTTTACTATCCGTGGGAAAGCCCGGCGACTGGACATCAACATCATAAAGTTCGAAGATCGCTTTTCCTTGCAGAGGTTCTTGCGATAGCACGAACTCCACAGCATTTACTAAATGAAGCCGCACCAACTCATGAGACGGCTCGAATAAATCGGCTTCAGCCGAAAATGCCGGGTGCGCGCAAAGATGCCTATCTTCGCGAAGACGGTTTAAATGAGTCCTCGCTATTCTATTAACTACCTGAGTGTTGCCGGTTGCGTCTTCGAGAATACCTCCCTCAAGTTGAAGGAGTTTGGAAATGTCGCCTGACTTAGTCGCGTTATCCCAAGACTGAAGAAATGCAATTGCGGCCGCATCGCCCATGGCGCTAAGTTCACGATATTTTGCTATCAGATCGTAGACAAGTGCTACCCAGGCAGAGGTTAATGCACCGCGTAATGCGCCCGCTTTGTAGGCTTTAACAGCATCAAGAAAATATGCCTTCGATTGAGTATGTCTAATTCGGGTGAGAAGTATATCGAGATCTATGAATCCACTGTCCATAATTAAAATTCAATAAGTTGAAGTGTTGGAGATAATATCATAGCATTTCTTCATCCACCGAAGAGTTTATCAATGTAAACATGCGCCTAAACTAGCTCGAGTAATTTTGAAAGATAACGATGCAATGCACGAATGTCCGCCTTTCGCTGTGAGTTAAATGGGTCGATGCAACGCTATTCTTAATCAAGGAGGGGCTTCTATGCAGAATTAGCCACAGCAGCATCCTGCCGTTGTGTCAGATGATGCACCCGATACTGAAAACCGCAATAACGAACAGCTATGTTCAGACTCTGTAAACAGAAAAACATAATTTACTGACAGTAATAACCAACGATGAAGGGAACCGAACGGCCCCCTTCGTTAACACTGCTCTCTGAACTTTTTAACGAGTGATACGTAACCTGTCAAGGTGACGTCATTTCAGTTTTATAAACGCTTTAAGCTGTCCGTGAACGGTGTCGTACTCTAACTGATGCTTCTCAACAAATCTTGCCCAGAACGGAAGAGAGTTATTGGTCATTTCGATGAACATTTCCGTTTCACCTTTCTCTTTCAAAGAGGCCATTACATGACTAACCAACTTTTCAGCAATATGTCTGGTCCTGTGCTGCGGTGCCACATAAAGTTTGTATAGTTCATTTCCTAGTTGTACGGTAGCGGCGCCGAGTGGCACTCCATCCTCAAGAGCCATACAGTGCCAGCAATCAACATTGCTGCCCAAATCCATAATCCCAATGCCTTCAGGCGAACTGTTCCGATTTTCATCGTCCATCTGTTTCTGGAGTTGGTCCAGGAGATGTTCCTGTGGGGCGTTAACGATATCCATGTTCATCCTCTTGTTATGAAATGATATTAATCATTTCAACAATACACTTCTTTGTGTCCTGAGTGAGAGTGATAAATCTGGGAAATGAGAATGCTCTCTAGGTTTTGAAAGCTTCAATGGACTTGCTGAACGGGTTCCAGACAAATCCATTGGCTGCTACCTAGCTTATAGTTACGATTTCAACCTTTACCTATATCCCTTTTAGGTTAAACACAGACAGTTCCCGGTGTCAGAACTTATGGACACCGCTTATGTTAGCCTGCTTGGCCCATCTCGATCAGAAGTGTTAACGACAAGATTTATGGCCATTTTTAATGTCCGATTTCGCTCACGGCGGATCTTCATTTCAGATAACTCGCCCGCTTTGTGTAAAAGCATAGATCGCGGACTTAATAGCACATTTAGTTAACCATTACATACCTTTAGCCCTGTTGCTTGAAGTCTCGCTGATTGCGCAGACCGAGCCAATTGAAATAGTGAGAATATTGTCAGCGCCAGTTCAACTTGCTATGTAAGCTAACTGAAGAAATAGTTATGCAGCAATCTTGAACAATCATAGGGGGCTGTCTATTCAACATGAAATTGTGTGTATAAGGTGTATTTAATAAGCAATAAAATTTCACTGCCAGTGAAATTTTATTGATTTTGATCGAAGTCTATGGTCTACTCATCACAGGTCAGGCGTTTCGCCTGAGCTGTGTTCTTTAAAATGATTGTTCTCATCGTAACAGCGAAGGTCTAGCGTAATTGCCTGTTTATCAGGCCGCTCCTTCATCCGGTGTTGGAGATTTTGACGGGCAGACCAGCGTAATCGGTCAGTCTGAAGCACGTTCGTCATGATGGTGATATGTAGCCAGTCGCGATACGCGGCTACTAGGCAACTGCACTATCGGAGTTAACGGGGCTTCATCGTCGCGAAGACTGGTGTTGGGCTTGCGCATCGGGTTGGCTCCTTTCGGCCATCGCCTTGTTACGGGGCTTCGGCGTTTTGCCGATTCAAAGGAGAGCAACATGAATCACGATACTTTAAAGAACACCATCGCAACGCTTGAAAAGCTGCGCGATGCTCACTGCAGCCAACTCGATGCTGGCGCTCTGGCAGAGCTGGAAGATGTATTGCGTCAGTTACGCATACATCGTGACAGCCCGGTAAGAAGCGGGTTCCGGTTTGACGATATAGTCTTCCGGGCACTGCGTATTATTGACGTTGTGGTTCGTCTGATCACAAACATTGATGATTGGATGAAATAATGCAACAGAGCCAAGACGCAGCAGGCCCAATATTTATTTGCGGAGTTAATTATGAATATCGGACAGGCTATCAAGTTATGCCGAACCAGAAGGGGAATATCACAGACGGATTTAGCTCGGAAGGCAGAATGTTCTGTTTCTTATCTTTCCATGCTCGAAAACAATAAGCGAGATCCGACGCTTTCAACCCTTAACAGCATTGCTTCTGCTCTCAACATTCCTGTCAGCATTATTTTCTTTATTGCTGCAGAGGCCGGTGATCTTAACGGTATTGATAAGGGACTCCAGGGGGAACTTGCGCGTACTGCGTTGGAGCTGCTTAATGATTCACACTCTGTCTGACTCACCCTTCTATAGCAAACGACGCATCAGCAGTATGACAGCGCTATCAAAAGCGCTGAACATCTCTCCTATCGAACTACTTAATCTAGCCAATCGTGCGGACAATATGTACCGACTCGCCAGCACTATCACTAAGCCTGACGGAAGTTCGCGCCAGACTTGGGATGCATATGCACCTCTAAAAAAAGTACAACGCAATATCAGGCGCAATATTCTTGATTACGTTATTTATCCAGCATATTTGACAGGTAGTCTGAAAGGTTGTGATTATAAAACTAATGCAACTTTACACGCTGGTTCTACGATTGTTATTAATGAAGATATCACGCGTTTTTTCCCGTCAACTTCAGACACAATAGTGCATAACATATGGCAACATTTCTTTGGCTTCGAGAATGAAGTAGCTGAATGTTTAACCAGGCTGACGACCCGACAAGGGGAGCTACCTCAGGGGGCCATCACTAGTTCATTTCTGGCTAACCTGGCGTTTTGGAAAGATGAACCGGCACTGCAAGCCAGTTTTCAGGCAAGAGGAATAATTTATTCCCGCTACGTTGATGATATCGCCGTCTCGTCAGTAAACTTTCTTGATAAACCGGCTAAAACGAATGTGATAGCCTCGATTTATGGCATGCTTTCCAGGCACGGTTACCAGCCTAAACGAGCTAAACACGAAATCAGAACATCTGGGCAACGGATGGAAGTTACCAAGCTTTCGGTGAATTCAAAACCTGGTATCTCTTCCGCTAAGCAAAGTCAGATACGATCGGCCGTCCATCATTTGGAGCAAGCCATTCTTAGGGGCGAAATTATCGAGTTCGATAAGGGCCTTTATGCACAAACATTGGGACTAGTTCATTTATTGGCCAGATTCCATCCTGGCAAAGCAAAAAAACTTAAACAGCGCTTGCTTGCTCTTAAGAGTGCGGGGCGCACGAATATGTATACATAGTGTAAGAACCAGGGAAAAAAATTTTTAACTAAGGTGAAGGCGTGGCAATCTTTGACATTGAAAAGGATGAATTACTTCGGCTCTCCGATACTCAGCTAGAAGAGCTGATAGCTCGGCTAGCAGAAGCTGAAGTGGCAATACATGGTCATAGCCCTGCATGTGTAAATTGGTCTGGCTCAATTACAGCCCCTGACGGAGGGATTGATATCCATGTTCAGGTTCCAGTTGATCAACTGAAACCAAGCTTTCTTGTAAGGCCTAATACGGTCTTTCAGGCAAAGAAACATAAAATGCCAAAGGCTACAATTACGAAGGAAATGAGCACCGGTAAAACGCTTTCACCCACCATATCTGAACAAGCCAGAAAACAAGGCAGCTACATCATTGTCAGCCTGGGTGATGATTGCTCGCCCTCAGGAAAGGCGGATCGTCTCAAAGCGATGAGGGATGCAGTAAAAGATGATCCTAATAAAAGCAATCTTCATCTCGATTTCTACGACCGTTCCAAACTCATTCAATGGCTGCGCCAACATTCATCAGTCATGCTGTGGGTAAAAGGGAAGCTTGGGCAAGGGTATTACGGTTGGCAACCCTACGGAGCTTGGAGCAATCCACCCCAAGGTGTTACAGACACTTTAATCTCAGCCCCAGGAGTAACCATTACTTTACCGTCGGGAAAGGGGCAAAAACTTAAAATTGATGAAGCAATTAGCCCAATGCGTGCCCTTATTCGTTCGACGAATAAGGCGGTTCGTATTACAGGATTATCTGGTGTCGGGAAGACTCGGATCGTTCAGGCGCTCTTTGATGAAACTGTTGGAACAGATGCGCTTGACCGGACAGTAGCTATTTATGTTGATACTGGTTCTGAGCCAGTACCGTCGGCTACAGCAATGCTTGATAAGCTGATCGCTGAGGACCGACGAGCAATTATGATCCTTGATAATTGTCCATCAGAACTCCATGCTTCGCTTGCCAGTAAGGTATCAGCCACAGGAAAAGAAGTAAGCCTCATCACAATCGAGTACGACATTAGGGATGACAAACCACAGACAACTGAGGTCATCCATATTGAGACAGATGGTCCAGAGGTGGCAGAGCAACTTCTTATCCGTCGCTTCCCTTCTATTGGTCAGAATAATGCCCGTCGTATTGCTGAGTTTGCAGATGGGAATGCAAGAGTTGCTTTGGCTATAGCTGAGAGAGGGGAGGAAGGCGAGAGTTTGGCTCTACTTTCTGATGCGCAGTTGTTTAATCGCTTGTTTGAACAGCGTAATCATCCTGATGGTAATTTACGGGAGCAAGCTGAAATATTGTCACTGGTGTATTCATTCTCGGTATCTAGTCCAGATGCTGCTACCGACGAACTGGAAATATTAGGGGCGCTCTTTGGGTATTCCAGAACCCAGTTATTTAAAGCCGTTACGAAGCTGATGGAACGTCATATCGTTCAGAAAAGATCTCACTGGAGAGCTATCTTACCTCATGCCATTGCTAACAGATTGGCTGCATCCGCACTCGACAGTATTCCCGTCGATCAACTTAGGGCGACTTTTGAAGCTCCGGGTTGTGAGCGTTTATTAATGTCTTTTTCACATCGCTTGGGGTTGTTGCATGACCATCCTGTTGCGAAAGAAATTGTAGAAGCCTGGCTTCAGCCTGAAGGGATGTTAGGAAGAATAGCCGAGTTAAATGATATTTCGTTACGAATACTTGGGTATATCGGACCGGTTGCACCTGAAGCATTGCTCAACAGAATTGAGGCCGTACTCTCATCATCTGATTTCAAAGGTATGGAACCGGGCTACAATCCGCAGCGAAGTAGTATTCTGCGTCTTTTACAAATGATGGCATACGAACCGAACGCCTTTGAACGATGCGCCAGGCTTCTTATTCAAATGGCAGAGGACGAAGCCGATAATAATGACCTGGACTCTGCTCGAAACATGGTCCCAAGGTTTTTCCAGGCGTATCTGTCTGGTACTCATGCATCACTAAGCCAGCGTATTGCTTTAATGAACGAATGCATTGCATCAAACATTATTACGCGTAGATCTTTGGGCTTCAAGATGCTGTCAACCGCCCTGGATGGCCCACCGTGGTCAGGGTTTGGGGTTAGTGAGTTTGGAGCTCGACCAAGAGACTATGGATACGAACCCAACTATGATGAACTTGTCGAATGGCGCAGCGCCTTTATTGACGTCATTATCCATTTAGCGGCATCCGGAGATCCTGAGCTTGAAAGGCCTGCAAGATCAATCCTGGCAGACAAATTCAGGGGAATTTGGTTTCAAGAAGCAATGCGAGACAAACTCGTCGATGCTGCCCGTACATTAAATGCTTTAAGTCCTTGGGGGGAAGGTTGGAAAGCCGTTCGTTCAACGGTCTATTTTGACTATACCAAGCGTAGCGATGGAGATGATGTTGAGCAGTTGCCGGATAGTCTTGCTGCCTTAGAGAAGGAGTTGGAGCCCATTGCGTTAATTTCAACAATAAAGACATACGTGTTGAGTATAAATCATGATTATTGGGCACTGGATGCGGATTTTGATCATGAGGACTCCGATAAATATACCGCAGCCGGAAAACGACTTGAAGCTAAAGCACTTCAATTGGGACAGGACTTTTCCTTATCAAATCATGTGCTTGAGGAGTTAGGAGCAGATTTGTTCTCCATCGGTGGAATGCCTTATCGCGCTGTCTTTGGTCGAGGACTTGCTCGAGGGGCACATGATCTAAGTATTGGCTGGCAGCGACTTGTTGAACAAATTGAAAAACAGCCAGATGCTAACAAAGACTTTGGAGTTATTGGGGGATTCATCGAAGAAGTTGACTCTGTCGATCCATCATTAGCACAGAAGTTTCTCGACCAATGTGCGCAGCATCCTGAACTTCGACAGGTATTGGTTGGCTTGCATCCTTGGGGGAAATTTACAGTAAATGATCTGGATCGCTGCATGAAGCATTTGGACGATCCAGACATTCGCCCTTTCATGTATGAGTCGATTTTATGGCGAGAACAATACGCCAATTTGCCGAGAATTCGTCTTCTCGAGCTTGCTGAGCAACTCCTGAGTAAAGCAAGCGGAGATAATGTCATTTTGCATGCGCTCTCCATGAGACTGCATGGTAAAGACAAATCGGTAGATACGCTTGGCGCAGACTTTCGGTTGATTGGTCTTGCTGCTGCAATCCAGCGGATTAAAAACAGCGACAGAGGCCAAATAGGGACAATTGATTTTTACATGGAGCGAGTTATCGATGCCGCATTGCGTTTCGATGGTAATGAGGCAAAAAAAATTGAGTGGTTGGACGCAATTTTCAATGTCATTGATGAACACTATGGATATTTTTTGGGATTCGAGAAGACTATAGCAACAACTGTTGCGTTAATGCCTGAATCATTTCTCAATTGCATTTTTGAATGCACCGAGGAACAGCAGCAGGGAAGACAGTTCTTTATTCGTCGTGGCAGTTTACGCCGTTCTCCTCTTGCTGATGTAAGTACTAGAGTCTTGATTGAATGGTGCCGTGCCAGAAATGATCCCAGTGTTTGGGCTGCCATTGCGGCTGGTGTGACTCTCTGGTCAAAGAATGATGAACAGAATGTACTAACCCTACACGAAGCTGCTATAGAACTGTTAGAGGCCTCTCCTGAGCCATTAGCTGTGCTGGAGTCTTTTGCTGAGCGAATCACTCCATCCTCTTGGACTGGTAGCCTGGCGAACATAATGCAAGCTAGATCAAGCGTCATCGGTGCGCTGAGTAAACACGAGCGTCCAGATATCGCCGAGGCTGCCAAAACAGTTTGTGAAAAAATGAGTCAGTGGGTCGAACGCCAAAAAGAACGTGAACAAAGGGAAGATAGTGAAAGGGAACAGCGGTTTGAATAAAGGCTAGAAGCCTATACAAACGTTCTGCGATAAGGAGAAAGTGATGGAGTCTGCACGTGATAAACGTACCCGTGAGATTGTAGAAGCAGAGGATCTGTGGTTGCTTGATAGCGTTGATACTGAAGGCTATGTATGCTGGGGGTGTGGTATAACCATGCATCCTGCTGCATGGGAAAAAGATAAAAAAGTCAGAGCCTATTTTAAAAAGAAACGACATATTCAACATCATCATGAATGCGATGCTGATGCTGAAAGCACAGTAATTCGCCAAGGCCAGAAGGCGAGTGTCCGCAACATACTGGACAGTGCTCCGGGTTTAATGCCCTCGGGATTAAAGTTGATTGAACAACGCCCGGTTGTTGAACCAAGTTTCTCTAGTGATGAAAGTAAATCCAGTTCGACACGTTCAGCATCCTCACAATCTGGTGAAGGTAATTCACCTGAACGACAATCCCGGCGTCAAGTGAATGCTATTCGCAATATTTGCCGTGCCTTCATCCGTTTCCCGCATGACCGGGGAATGTCGCTTAACGTTCCCGGTATCAGTGGTCAAATCTACATGACGGTGTTTAAAAAGCTCCGGAATGAGGTTCAACCTTACCCGGAGTCGAAGATCTTTTATGCACCACTGCTCTGGAATAAATTTACTGAAAATGATGAAAACCTAATCATTCCACTGTCTGGTGAATGGGGGGAAGATGAGTCAGGTAAACCTAAACCTACCCGAAGCTACCAGATCTACATCGAATGGGCTAGCTGGTCTAAAGCCAAGCGTACCGTGGTTCGTAAAGAGCTGGAAGCAGCCCGTACAGAGGCTATCGAGGCTAAAGGTAAAGGGCTGAAAGATAAAGCATGGGTATTCTTTATCGGCGAGCAAGATACTGAAAATCCGGAGATCTTCTACGTTAGCGATTATCGACTCATCTGCGCGATTGTAGGACATATCACTTATCCCTAACGTGTAAAAGGCCTTCCCGATTGGGAAGGCTTGCCCATATGACTATTTGTGACTACCGCCGAAATTGCGTTCACCTTCTTCGTAAATTTTGCTGTCAAGTTTGGTCAGATAGCCCAGACGTTGGATCAGCTCCCCGTACTCATAGATATAATCTGCTGAGTTTCGGTCCAAGATATACCGGCAGTTATCAGGGAAGTGAACCAGCCCTGGGTAGTCCTCTAGCTCCAATCCTAATGCACTGTACCAAGCTCTGGTGATCATCATACGTAAGCTAGTGTCGATATTATAATCGCCCAGCTTGTTGTAAGCCTGTTCGTTAAATAAAAAGCAAACGTGGAAGTGGCATTTCCCTGATTGGCTGAATTCCTTAGCCCATACGTCACGCAGAGTATTGGGATGAACTCTGACACTGTTACGCCTCCTACGACGCTCACTGCTTTTAAGTATCTCTTTTAGTGAGTTGATGGATCGAGATATTGCCCCTGGCTCACGATTAATGAAACAGCCGATGGTATCTCCGTTATCAAGTATCGGAGGATAATGGAAATCAACACGCACAGCCATAATGCTGGTATATTGGTTGGTGGCATAGCTGAGCACCTCAAGTATTCTATCCAGATTGTCTGCGTTATGTAATCCATGAGATCCTAAGTATGTGTTCATAATATAAACCTATGTGGTTGATCCTACAGTCTGTCAGGGACCGTATTGGTTGTTACCACACACGCAGGGCTATACTTATTCAGAGTTAAGGATATATTCTGGTATCAGGCATTAGTACGGATATACTATCCTGATCTAACTGGTAATATATCTATTATCTAACTCTTGTTAAGTAGTAAAGGTATATAGCAATTATAATACCTTTTCCTACACCTAAAATTGAGATGAAGTTAGTCCCAGCCTGTGATGACTGTATAAAAGTTACTCTGCAATTAGTTCGAATAAGCTAGTCTATTACGGCACCATCCCAATTTCTTTTCACTGTCGAAATACTTATGCATAAATGTTTTGCAGTCTGTGACTGCGTGAGACCCCGTTTCTTTGCTAGTTGGATATAATTATAAAATTTACTCCCTTGTGGGCGACCTGCTGCTTTAACCAATTTGTTTATGTGAAGTTTCATTTTTTCTATAAAAATCTCATAGGTGATTGAAAGTTGGGTTCTTAGTGTTTCATTATGTAATATGCCCTGTTTTGCTTAATATTGGTGTCGTTTTTAAGTTTAGCGATTTAGCAGGATTATGCATTTATCCAAAAAAACATAAAATTGGTATCATTAATCACATTTTTACTTCGTCTTTGAATGGTTCAACAATAATAATTTTCCCTCCATTTTTCGTTGAGGCAGAAACATCGTCCTCATGAACTACTGGTATCATTAATGCTTTGTTGTTTATATAATAAACTGGGATCCAGCAGATGCACTGCACAGTTTTGTTGTCGCTTTTTCGACGAACAGTTTCATCTATTCCTAATGTGATTAGGTCTAATATAGGGGCGATAAACATTTTGCTGAAGTCAAAGGAAACATCTTCATAAGATGTTTCTTTAATTAGTATTAGGTTTGAGTACCCAGCTGATAACTTGTGAGCATAGTTGATTCTTCTGTCTAAATAAATGAATATTCCTTTCTTAGCATTGTATTTGTCTATAATTCCTTCTTGATTTTCAATTATCCTTTTTCTCTCATTCTCCCCAATCCTTCTGTTAGGCAAGTTGTGTTTATAACGATTGTGATCAAGGTTGTCGATGTTATATTTTATGTAAGTATTCCAAATGGCAAGGTAATACTCTTCTTGCGACCTGACAGGTATGCTACGTAATGGTCTGTTCTTGGAAAATAAACAAGCTTGAAAGAGGTTATTTTCAATTTCATTAGCTTCATCATGATGTGATATTATTTTTTCTAAAACTGGCGCGACGGCATCCGTTGCCAATGAAATAGCAGATGATAATGAGCATTTTTTTATGCGGCAGTATTTTTTGAAAATTTCAATCGTTGTATTGTTAGATGTACTGTATGTGACACGCTGTGACATAACTTTCCCTCTTAACCTGTGAGTAATAAAAATTAAGCTTCATTTGAGGCCTGAGCGCGTTCATTGATCCACCCGTCAATTTCTGACTCAAGCCAGCCTACAGACTGCTTTCCAAGCTTCCGTGGCTTAGGAAAAGAAGAGTCGTATCTTGGTGATTTTGGGTTTAGCCAGTCGTAAATGGTGGATCTGGCTATGCCAGTTTTAATGACAATCGAGTTTAAACGTAAAATTCTTACATTGGATGTGATCATCTTGGCTTCCTCTTTATCGTTTGGTTTTGAACGAGATTGAGGTTAACTTCTATGAACATGTGAAAAAATATAGCTGCCATAAAAAACTTTTTTTACGGCATATGCAGATAACTGGTTGATTAATATATGGATGATTTGAACTGGTGTTTTGGTATGATTTGTGAGCAATACGTAAGAATACGCGATGGCTTGCAGCAAGAAATCAAACCAAACAGATGGCCTGCTGGTGATAAAAGGCTAGATGAGCTTTCTTTATTAAATGATGATAATCAGGTAGTTAGTGATTTATTGAGTCAAGTATTGAGTAAGTACTCAATGTGCGACGATGCGATTATTAAGTGTAGGCCTCGGTTAGATATTGAGCTTTCGCACTTGCGTGCCAATGGGTGGATTAAAGGGCTGAATGAAAATTTCAGATTGAATCTCTTGCTGGCAGGTATTGAGTATCAATGGGCTAAAGCAGCCTGGAATTATGACAAACGGCGATCGATTCAGGCTCTAAATGTCGCTCTCACGTTGCTGCATGAGTGCTCTGGCGCATGTATGTGCTGTGAGCTTATTGATGAAGAGAGAAAAATCCATAAAGTAAGAGTTAAGGCCGCAGCGAAAGGTGGGGCTACCAAGGCGGAAGTCTATAATCCAATAATGGAAGAGGCTATTCGATTACTGCAAATTACTCCTCAAGCCGTGGGAGGATGGAAGCGCTGGACCGATGCCGCAGAAGCAATTGAGCGACCACTTTGGTTGTTCATTGAGGAACAAAAAAAGCACAATAACATCATTGATTTAAAAGAAGAAAATCTAGTAAGTAAGATCCTGCTATGGGGTAAGAAAAATGTTGAGCTTGGTACAGCGTTGAATGAAAAAGTTCTTAAGCCAAAAAAATTATAAGTTTTGCGCCCCTTCAGGCGCAATCGATTGAAAGTTAAATAACCAATCGCAAGTTTTGAACGCCATTTATTAATAAACTACCTGCATCAGCGGCTTTTACAAAATCAGCCCACCATTGCATCATCGGGCGTCGCTGCTCAAGATAATCGCTACGGTTGTAAGCACGACGAACCTCATTCTTGTCCACATGAGCAAGTGCTGCTTCAATCACATCTGGTGGAAAGCCTTGCTCGTTAAGGGCCGTACTGGCGATAGATCGCAGGCCATGCGAAACCAGCACTCCGCCAAAGCCCGCACGCTTTAGTGATGCGTTAACCGTCTGACTATTCATTGGCTGGTTAGGTTTGATACGGCTGGGAAATATGAACTCCCGATTGCCACTTAACGGCTTCATCATTTCCAAAACAGCTATTGCCTCTTCTGACAAAGGAACTGTGTGGTCATGGTTCATCTTCATGCGCGATGCAGGGATCTTCCATTCTCGTGCCTCCATGTCTACCTCGTCCCAACGAGCCTCAGCCGCTTCAGTAGGGCGGGTGATGGTAAGAAGCTGCCACATGAACAGACACCTTGTTGAAAGGCTAATGCTGGCCGTTCGCATCGTATGCATTAACTGAGGCAGCTGATCCGGACGAATACTGGGCATGTTTTTCTTCTGCGGCTTCTCGAATGCCTTGCCAATATTGACACTGGGAACAGCATCAATCAGCCCCGTGTTTTGGGCATAGATCATGACCTCATTGATGCGTTGGCAAAGGCGACGAACAGTTTCCAGTGCACCTCTGGCTTGTACTGGTTGCACAGCCTGAACCAGCGTGTGAGCTTTGATATCTGTAACGCTAACGTCACCAATCGCTGGAAAGACATCTCTTTCAAGAGAGCGCCATATATCATCTGCATAGTCCTCGGTAACACTGGCTTTCTTCACATTCCACCAACGTTCCGCAACGAGCTGGAAAGTATTAGTTTTGGCTTCAAGCGAACTACGCAGTTGTTCTTGCTGATGTTCCTGAGGATCGATTTGTTTCGCAAGGAGAGAACGTGATTCTGCCCGATAGCTTCGAGCATCGGCAAGCGTAACTGACGGGTAGGGGCCAATACTCTTTTTCGCTCGCTTCTTGGTGACGGGGCGAATGTAGCGAAATTGCCAGATTTTACTCCCGCTGGATCTGATCAGTAGCTCAAGGCCATCGCCATCATAGAGCACATAGTCCGCTTCCTTGGGTTTGGCAGATTCGATTTCCTTAACGGAGAGAGGTTTAGTTTGTCTAGCCATTGCCGAGTTTCCATAGTTTTAGGCACCTCAAAAACAATAAAGCTTTATGAGGTGCCTAACAAGGTGCCTAAAAGGTTCGGATTTAATTAGTTCAGTTAGGACTTCGCGGGACAATTTGAGGGCACAAAAAAGCCCGCAGGGCTTGCGCCGTGCGGGCTCTTAGGACTTCATCGGATGACTCTGGTAATCACCGATGGAGAATTTTGGTGGAGCTGGGGGGATTTGAACCCCCGTCCGAAATTACTACACCGTTGGCACTACATGCTTAGTCCAATCTTTACATTCGCCTGCCAGCTGCGGATGGACACGCCACTAACAAACTAGCCTGATTGGATTTAACGCTTCAACCCCAGGCAGGGTATCCACGCGATCTCTTTTGGGTTTGACCTCTCTTGATCCCCGTCCTAAGAGCGGAGGCTAGGGAGAGAGGGCTCAGAGCAGGTTATTAAGCTGCTAAAGCGTAGTTTTCGTCGTTTGCGACTATTTTTTTGCGGCTTTTTACGAGGCCAACCGCCCCTCGGCATGCTCCTAAGGCTTCACAATCCCGTCGAATCCAGAATCAGCCCCAGTAACTAAACAGCAGTATAACAGAAGTTTACCCTGCTACGCCAGCAACTTAACGGCCGGCGGCGTTCTTCATGATGCGGGCTTTCGCCGTTTGCCACTCGCGCTCTTTAATGTTGTCGCGCTTGTCGTGCTCTTTTTTACCTTTGGCTACGCCAATTTTCAGTTTGGTCCAGGCATTCTTCCAGTACATGGAAAGGGCGACCACGGTGTAACCTTCGCGGTTAACGCGGCCAAGCAGTGAATCGAGCTCGCGCTTGTTCAGCAACAGTTTGCGTGAACGCGTGGGATCGCACACCACGTGCGTAGAAGCCACGTTCAGTGGCGTGATGGTGGCACCAAACAGATAAGCTTCGCCGTCGCGGAACATAACGTAGCTGTCACTGATGTTGGCCTTGCCAGCACGCAGCGATTTAACTTCCCACCCTTGCAGGGACAGGCCGGCTTCGAACTCTTCTTCAATGAAGTATTCGTAGCGGGCGCGCTTGTTTTGCGCAATGGTGGCGGAACCGGGTTTGTATGCTTTTTTCTTTGTCATAGTGCGTTCATTATACTGGATGCCGCAGCGAAAGAAATCCTTTCCCGTTCAGCACATGCGTAATTTCTCGCTTTTTGCGCCGGGTAAATCAAGCGTAGATTTTTTGTCTGATGCCCGATCGATGTTATTATCTGCGCGTTTATGATTCACAGGAAATGATATGCCACAGATCAGTCGGTCTGCGTTGGTACCGTTCAGTGCTGCGCAGATGTACCAATTGGTTAATGATGTTCATTCTTACCCTGATTTCCTGCCGGGTTGCACCGGTAGCCGCGTGCTCAACGCCACGGATAAGGAAATGACGGCGGCTGTAGATGTCGCCAAGGCGGGGATTAGCAAAACGTTTACCACACGTAATACCTTGCAGGATAACCAAAGTATCAATATGCAGCTTGTGGATGGCCCATTCCGCAAACTGATGGGCGGCTGGCATTTCACGCCGCTGAGCCCCGATGCCTGCAAGGTGGAGTTACATCTGGATTTTGAATTCACCAATAAGCTGATTGAGTTGGCTTTCGGTAAAGTGTTCAAAGAGCTGGCAGGCAGTATGGTGCAAGCGTTCACCCAGCGGGCCAAAGAGGTTTACAGTGCCTGATATCCGAGTCGAAGTGGTCTACGCACTGCCGGAGCGCCAGTACCTGCGCACGGTTACCCTGGCGCAGGGCAGCAGTGTTGAACAGGCGATCCGGGCTTCCGGGCTGTTGGAACTGCGCAGCGAGATCGATCTTGCCGCTAACAAGGTGGGCATCTATAGCCGCCCGGCCAAGCTGGGGGATGACGTGAACGATGGCGATCGGGTGGAGATCTACCGGCCGTTAATTGCCGATCCGAAAGAGTTGCGCCGCCAGCGGGCGGAAAGAGCAAAAAAATAAGGCGCGGAAGGCGCCTTGTTTTTTTGTTACCCGTCACCGGAAAGTGCGCCTGCCTGGCAAGGCCGGCGACGCCTGCGATGATAACGGGCGCCGGGCTGATTAATTGGTCAGCGCTGGCTTGTTCTGGATATCTGTCAATACACCCGCACTATCAAAAGTCAGCGTCAGCGTTTGTTGGCTGACCGGCTCATGGCCAGGCTGCTGGCGGAACACATAGAACCACGTTTGAGTACCGAACGGATCTTGCATCATAGGGGTACCCAAGGTGTAAGCGACCTGCTGTTGGGTCATACCTTTGTGAATTTTCGCCACATCGGCTGCTGTTAAGTAGTTCCCCTGATTGATATCCGGCCGGTAAACCACTTTTTCAAAAGTTGAACAGCCTGCAGTCAGCATCACAAGAACCACAGCGGCAGCAGTCAGCATTTTACAGCGCATAGTAATTACATTCCTTTTGGGCATAGGGTGCCGATGATAATAGACCTTGCAGCAGTTGGAAACCTTTATGCTCGCGATACTGCAAGTTGCCTGTGCGTTGGCTGCGCTCAGCCGCCCGAATCATTTATCTGAGTCAGCCCTCGGCTCCTTCGCTTGCCGCGCCGCGTGTTTCGGCGATACGCCCGCGGGGCCAGCACAAGGGCAGAATAAACGCGCTGTTGGCGCTTTTGTTCTGCAACGTAGATTATTGAGAGTATATACCCGGCATATTTCAACTTGCCAGAGCGTTGGCGCTCCTCCAGCCCTTAGGCACCAGGCGATCAGAGGGCGGGAGCGGCCTTTTTCCGTTGACGGAAAGCTGCCGGGCATAGAGCGCCAAACTCAGACCACGAGGATGCAAAAAAGTTGAGCTTTTCTATGCGGCTAACAGTTCTTTTGCGTTTGCCAGCGTATTTTTGGTGACTTCACTGCCACCCAGCAGGCGGGCCAGCTCCTGGAGACGGGCGCGTTTGCCCAGCGCCGCCATCTGGGTTTCCGTCTCTGTGCCGTCGGTGAGTTTGCTAACAAAGAAGTGCTGATGCCCGCATCCGGCAACCTGCGGCAGGTGGGTCACACACATCACCTGGGTTGATTCCCCCAGTTGGCGCAGCAGGCGGCCGACAATGGCGGCGGTTGGGCCGCTGATGCCCACGTCCACTTCGTCAAAGATCAGCGCCGGGGTTTCCATTTTGCGTGCGGTGATCACCTGGATCGCCAGTGCGATGCGCGAAAGCTCACCGCCTGATGCCACTTTGGCCAACGCCTGCAGCGGCTGCCCTGGGTTGGTGGAAACGCAAAACTCCACCCGGCTGGCCCCTTCGGCGCTAAGATGCTCCGGCTCAAAGTGCACGGCGATATGGAACTTGCCGTGCGGCATCGCCAGCGCGTGCATACTGGCGGTGATCAGTTGGGTCAGTTCATCGGCATAGTGTTGGCGTTTTTGCTGCAGTTGTTGCGCCAACTGCAGCGCCTGCTGATGATGTTGGTTCACGGCTTCGCTCAGGTGGGCATGATCGCTTTCCTGCTGTGAAAGCTGTTGCTGTTCATCCAGCAGTTGCTGGTGCAACTGGGGCAGTTCTTCCGGCGCAACGTGGTGCTTGCGCGCCAGGCCGATCTGGCGCGACAGCCGTTGCTCCAGTTCATGCAGCCGGTTGGGATCAAGATCCATGCGATCGGCATAGTGCCGCAGTTCGTCGCTGGCCTCACTGATTTGAATCGTGGCTTCTTCCAGCATCTCCAACAGGCCGGCCAGTTTTTCATCCATACCCGCCAGTTCAACCAGCAGATGCTTAGCGCTGTTGAGTTGGCTGAGCATGTTTTGCTCGTCGTGATCGGCCAGTAATAGCAGTGCCTGTTGGCTAAGGGTCTGCAACTGGCCGCTGTTGGCCAACAGTTTGTATTCGGCGTCGACTTGCTCGAACTCGCCAGCCTGGGGCGAGAATTCGTTCAGCTCTTTCAACTGGTATTGCAGCAACTGTTTGCGTGCGTCGCGCTCAACCGACTGCTGCTGATGGTGTGCCAGTTCGCGGCAGCTTTGGTGCCACTGCAGGTATGCCTGGCGCATGGCAGTGAACAATGCGTGTTCGCCGGCATAGGCGTCCAGCAGGGCCTTTTGGTGCTCAGGTTTGAGCAACAACTGGTGGGCATGCTGGCCATGGATTTGGATCAAGTGTTGGCCCAGTTCGCGCAGTTGTGAAAGGGGCACGGCGGTGCCGTTGATAAAGCCGCGTGAGCGGCCATCGGCGCCGATCACGCGGCGCAGCAGGCATTCGTTGCTGTCGTCCAGTTGGTTTTGTTCCAGCCACTGGCGGGCCGAAGGGGTGTCTGCCAGCGAAAAGCGTGCACAGATATCGGCGCGGGAGGCCCCCTGGCGCACCACGTTGCCATCAGCCCGGTTGCCCAGGCACAGCCCCAGAGCATCAATGGCGATGGATTTACCGGCGCCGGTTTCACCGGTAATCGCCGTCATACCCGGTTGAAAATCAATTTCCAACTCACGAACGATAGCAAAATTGCTGATGGTTAATTGCGCCAGCATGGTGACCTTCCTGTGTATAAACACATAACTGTAGTTTCATACAGTATAAACTGGTTTTATATACAGTAAAGTAGTTGGCGCTATTTTCAGAATAATTTTTTTGACCACCCCAACTTGGTGCTCAACGTATTGAAATAGCTGTAATCTTTGGGGTGTATCAGATCCAGATGGAAGTCGCTGCGGCGGATTAACACCTCTTCTCCTTCCTGGATCGGCAAAGCAATCTGGCTGTCGCAACTGATCTCCAGATCGCTGCTCACCTGCGAAAATTTGAGCCGGATGGTGCTGTCGCCGTTAATGACCAGCGGGCGTGCAGACAAGGTGTGTGGGAACATTGGCACCAGTGCGATGGCCTGCAGCGAAGGCGTCAGGATCGGGCCGCCGGCCGAGAGCGAATAGGCCGTCGAGCCGGTGGGGGTGGCGATAATCAGCCCGTCAGAGCGCTGCGAGAAAGCGAAAATGTCGTCGATATAGACTTCAAATTCAATCATATGGGCGACCTTGCCCGGGTGCAGCACCACTTCGTTGATGGCGGTGCTGGTGCGGCATTGCTGATGCTGGTTGTGCACCAGGGCTTCCAACAGGAAGCGCTGCTCATCGATATATTCGCCTTCCAGCACGTTAGCCAACTGTTGCAGGGCGTTGTCCGGGTCCAGATCGGTCAAGAAGCCGAGGTTGCCGCGGTTAACGCCAATCACCTTGATGGCATAGCGCGCCAGCACGCGTGCGGCGCCGAGCATATTGCCGTCGCCGCCGACCACCACGGCCAGATCGGCCTGCTGGCCTATTTCCGCCAGGCTGCCGGTTACCGCGCCTTTCAGCTTTAAATCATGGGCAATCTGCCGCTCGACGATCACCGGGTAACCATGGGCTTTCAGCCAGTCGTACAGCATCTCATGGGTTGCCAGCGCAGAGGGGTGCCTTGGGTGCCCAACAATGCCGATACATTTGAATTTTTTATTCATTGGTGTGATTTTCCTCACCGGAGCCGGATTATGCCCGACATTATCACCGGTTGACTTGAAACCCCGGTTTTGATCCCCACATAATAAGCCAAGTTGCGAGATTAATGCTAAAACGCGGAGATATTCATGAGTAGTAAAGAACAGAAGACGCCAAACGAGCAAGTCTCGGAAGAAAAGGATCAGGCGCAGGAAGTACACAACGAACATGATGATGTGCAGACCGAAAGTGCCGATCTGCGTGATGAGCGTATTGCTGAACTGGAAGCGCAACTGGCCGAAGCGCAGCAACGTGAACGTGAAAGCCTGCTGCGTGCCAAGGCTGAAGTAGAAAATATCCGCCGCCGCACCGAGCTGGATATTGAAAAGGCGCATAAGTTTGCGCTGGAAAAATTCTCTGGCGATTTGCTGCCGGTGATCGACAACCTGGAGCGCGCACTGGAACTGGCGGATAGAAATAACCCCGATCTGGCGCCGATGATTGAAGGCATTGAGCTGACGCTGAAATCGCTGCAGGATGTGGTACGCAAATACGGTATTGAGATCGTCGGGGATGTGAATGTGCCGTTCAACCCAGATGTGCACCAGGCGATGAGCATGGTGGAATCTGAAGAACACCAGCCAAACCACGTGACCATGGTGATGCAGAAAGGCTATACGCTAAATGGTCGCCTGCTGCGCCCGGCGATGGTGGCGGTTTCCAAAGCCAAAAGCTAACAAACCCCTATGCAGTGCATCGGCCGCCGCTGAACCCTGCGGTGGCTGTTTCTTGCTGTTACCCCCAGGGTAACGTCAGGGGCAAGGGACTTCATGCCCCCTCGGTTTATTGTATCGAGGGGGCGATAACCTTTAGCGCTTTGTCGTTTAGGCCTGCGGCAAACGCGGCACCCAATCAATCGGCGCCAGCCCCTGTTGTTCCAGCAGTTGGTTCGCCTGCGAAAAATGATGGCAACCAAAGAACCCACGGTGAGCAGAAAGCGGTGAAGGATGTGGCGCTTTCAGGACGTGGTGGCGGTTACGATCGATAAAATCCCCTTTCTTCTGCGCGTGCGATCCCCACAGCAAGAATACAATTCCTTCGCGATGTTCGTTTAATGCGGCGATAACCCGATCGGTAAAGGTTTCCCAGCCCAGATTAGCGTGGGAGTGCGCCTGGCCGGCCTCAACGGTCAGCACGGTGTTGAGCAGCATAACCCCTTGTTCCGCCCAACTTTGCAGATAGCCGTGCTCCGGGCGTTGGAAGCCGGGAATATCTGTCGCCAACTCTTTATACATATTGACCAGCGACGGTGGCGCAGGCACGCCCGGGCGAACGGAAAACGACAGGCCATGCGCCTGGTTCGGGCCGTGATAAGGATCTTGCCCCAGGATAACCACTTTCACGTCGCCCAGTTCGGTAAAGCGGAAAGCGTTAAATACGTCTTTCTGGGGTGGGTAAATGGTCTTACCGGCCTGGCGTTCTGCGGCAACAAAGGCGAGCGTTTCACGAAAATAGGGCTGCTCTTTTTCTTTGCCGATCACGTCATGCCAGGTGAGGGAAGTGGACATAACCGCTCTCCTTTGTTTTTGTTAACATTTCACCGGGCATAGCTTACCGTTTACCAACGTTGAGTGAAACCTGCTTTTCGTGATCCTGAGAAAGTAGAATACCCACGAACTTTGCAAAAATAATTGAAAATTTACAAAATTATTTTTTTCGGTGAAAGTGGGAATATTGATATAAAACAGAAATTTGCTTCTTTGGTGGTCCGCGTTACCCCTAAAAAATTGATATTAGTCAAAGAATCGCCACGTTTAGGCTGGTATATAGAACAACAAGACAACAATGGTTTTACCAAATGGCCAAAACCGGCGTTAGGTTTTCTCACGCAACAAAATTCTTTCGCTCTTGTAGGAGGCACAAGATGATCACAGGTATTCAAATCACGAAAGCGAACAATCAGGCGCTGGTGAATTCTTTCTGGCTGCTGGATGCAGGCAAATCTGAAGCCCGCTGCGTATGCGCCAAAGCTGACTACGCGGAAGACCAGATTGTACCGGTCAGCGAACTGGGCCAGTTCGAATACCGCGAAGTACCAATGGAAATGCAACCTTCCGTGCGCGTAGAAGGTGGTCAGCACCTGAACGTGAACGTACTGCGCCGTGAAACGCTGGAAGATGCGGTTAAACACCCAGAAAAATATCCGCAGTTGACCATCCGTGTTTCTGGTTACGCCGTGCGTTTCAACTCACTGACTCCAGAACAGCAACGCGACGTTATCACCCGTACCTTTACTGAAAGCCTGTAATTCCGGCTTAAGGTAACAGGGGGGCTAAAAGCCAGTCAGTTAACGCTGACTGGCTTTTTTACATTTGGCTGAAAAGTGTAGCGGGAGCTAAGGCCGGTTGCCCGGCTTGGATTAGGCTTGGTTAGCTTTTGGCTGGCGGCGCTTGCCGACGTTTTTCGCGTCGCGCTGGCGCACTTTGGTTTTAGGTTTGGTTTTATTCTTTTCTTTCTGTTCAGCGCGCTTTGCCAGCACCTTTTTCGAAGGTTTGCCGTTGCTCTTTTCGCTGGGCACCTTGCTCTTGGGCCGCAGTTCGTCAATCACCCGCGCTTTCAGCGGTTCATTCAGGTAACGGCCCACTTTACCCAGCAGCAGATGATCGTGCGCTTCAACCAGTGAGATGGCGGTGCCTTTGCGCCCGGCGCGGCCGGTGCGGCCAATGCGGTGCAGGTAAATATCGGCAGTGCGCGGCATATCAAAGTTGAATACGTGGGTGATATCCAGAATATCCAGGCCGCGGGCGGCGACGTCGGTGGCGATCAACACATTCACGCGGCCGTCCATCATGCGTTTAACCGCTTCGTTACGCTTGGCCTGTACCATTTCGCCTTCCAGATAGCAGGTGTTGATGCCCGCTTCGCGCAGCCAGGCCACCAGCTCATGCACCCGCTCACGTTTGCGCACGAACACCACGGATTTCTGCACGTCCGGCTGTTTGAGCAGATGCACCAGCAGGGCGGTTTTGTGCTGGATGTCGTCGGCGCGGTAGTACCACTGCAGGATCTTTTTACGCTCACGGCGTGAAGGATCGGCCTCTACCTCTACCGGTTCTTCCAGAATGCGTTCGGCGAATTCCCTGATCGCTTCCCCTTCCAGCGTGGCGGAGAACAGCATGGTCTGCTTACGCCAGCGGGTTTCGGCAGCGATGGTTTCGATATCCTGCGCAAAGCCCATATCCAGCATGCGGTCGGCTTCGTCGAGGATCAGGGTTTCGACCGCGCGGCAATCAAAGTTTTCTTCTTTGATGTATTGAAGCAAACGGCCGGTGGTGGCGACGACCAAATCCTGGTTTTCGCTGAAGACTTCGGCATGGTTCATATAAGCCACGCCGCCGGTGATGGTGGCGATGTCCAGCGAGGTATGGGCGGCCAGTTCGCGGGCCTGATCGGCCACTTGCATCGCCAGTTCACGCGTTGGGGTCAGGATCAGTACGCGCGGCGGCCCGGATTTCTTGCGTGGGAAATCCAGCAGGTGCTGTAATACAGGCAGCAAAAACGCAGCCGTTTTTCCGGTGCCGGTTGGCGCAGAGCCCAATACATCACGCCCATCCATTGCCGGTGGGATAGCTTCAGCCTGAATGGCGGTTGGGCGGTCATAGCCTTTGTCGCGCAGCGCGTCGAGCAGGCGGTCATCGAGATCGAGTTCGGAAAAATTGGTTGCTGTCATTGTCTACCTCTACTTGGGGCGCCGATTATAGACGGGTTGGCCGCGTTGTTCACCCTTTAAGTGGAAAGCTTTCCTTTTCCCGAAAAACGCTTTGCCTTATGCTACGCCAGTTTTAACACCCGGTGGTTACTGTGAGCAGTCAGTCTAAAGAGAATTTTAAGCCGCGCCGCGGCGGGTTTACCTTCAAACAATTTTTTGTCGCCCACGATCGTTGTGCCATGAAAGTGGGCACCGACGGCGTGTTGCTCGGTGCCTGGGCGCCGCTGCCCGCCAAGGGCCGTGCGTTGGATATCGGCTGCGGCAGCGGGTTGATTGCCCTCATGCTGGCGCAGCGTTCCGCGCAACTGCATATTGATGCGGTGGAGCTGGATGCCGATGCCGCCGCCCAGGCCAGCGACAACGTACAAGCTTGCCCCTGGCCGCAGCGCATTCAGGTGCACCAGCAGGATATTCACGACTATGTGCGGCAGCACGCCGGGGTTTACGATCTGATCGTCAGCAACCCGCCGTACTTCGAACCCGCCGTCGCCTGCCGCGATGGAGCCCGCGCCCAGGCGCGTTACACCGGCACCCTGACACACGAAGCGCTGCTGGCCTGCGCCAGCCAACTGCTTCGTGAACAAGGGGTTTTCTGCGTGGTGTTGCCCCATGATATCGGCAGCGCGTTTGAAACCGCCGCGTTGCAGTGCGGTTGGCACTGCGCACAGCGGGTTAACGTTAGCGATCGTGCCAGCACGCCATACCATCGGGTGCTGTTGGCGCTGGTGCGCCAGCCGCAGGCAACGGCGGAAACGGCGCTCGCCATCAAGCAGGCGGACGGTAGCTATACCGCGCAGTTTCGCCGCCTGATTACTGATTTTTATCTGTTCTATTAATAGAAAACTCAGGGCTGCAGAATGGTGGGCTTCGCCTCCGGCAGCGTGTCCGGGTAGTCCAGCGTGTAATGCAGCCCGCGGCTCTCTTTGCGCGCCATGGCGCTGCGCACGATAAGCTCCGCCACCTGAACCAGGTTGCGCAGTTCCAGCAGGTTGTTGGAAATGCGAAAATTGGCGTAATACTCATCGATCTCCTGCTGCAGCGTCGTGATCCGGCGCAGGGCGCGCTCCAGCCGCTTGGTGGTGCGCACAATGCCGACGTAATCCCACATAAATAGCCGCAGCTCATGCCAGTTATGTTGAATAACCACGCGCTCATCGGAATCATCAACCCGGCTTTCATCCCAGGCGGGTAGCGCTTTGGCGGCTTTTATTGCCGGCAGGCGCAGCCGGATGTCTTCCGCCGCCGCCCAGCCATACACCAGGCATTCCAGCAGTGAGTTAGAGGCCATGCGGTTGGCGCCGTGCAGGCCGGTGTAGCTGACCTCGCCGATGGCGTACAGGCCGTCCAGATCGGTGCGGCCGTGCTGATCGACCATCACTCCGCCGCAGGTGTAGTGGGCCGCCGGGACGATGGGGATCGGTTGGCGGGTGAGATCAAAGCCCAGCGACAGCAGCTTTTCGTGGATCATCGGGAAGTGCTGGGTAATGAATTCAGCCGGTTTATGGCTGATGTCCAGATACATACAATCTGCGCCCAGGCGCTTCATTTCATGATCGATGGCGCGGGCCACAATATCACGCGGGGCCAGTTCGCCGCGCGGATCGAAATCCGGCATAAAACGGCTGCCGTCCGGGCGTTTCAAATGGGCGCCTTCACCGCGCAGCGCTTCCGTCAGCAGGAAGTTGCGCGCCTGCGGATGAAACAGGCAGGTGGGATGGAACTGGTTGAACTCGAGATTTGCCACCCGGCAGCCAGCGCGCCAGGCCATGGCGATG
This sequence comes from Gibbsiella dentisursi, assembly GCF_039539505.1. Taxonomy (NCBI): domain Bacteria; kingdom Pseudomonadati; phylum Pseudomonadota; class Gammaproteobacteria; order Enterobacterales; family Yersiniaceae; genus Gibbsiella; species Gibbsiella dentisursi. The sequence goes on along the minus strand of NZ_BAABDG010000007.1, from coordinate 786,069 downwards.
CCGTCACCCGAGGCAACGTCCGGGTTGGTGGTATATTGGTACACCTTTGCCGCGCCGCCGGTGGCCAGCACGACCGTTTTGGCGCGGTGGGTTTCTACCTGCTCGCGATCGCGGTTCCAGACATAGGCGCCGACGACGCGTTGGGTGCCCGGCAGGCCGATTTTGCTCGAGGTGATCAGATCAACGGCGTTGCTACGTTCCTTTACATAAATATTCGGATGGGCGCTTGCTTTCCCCACCAGCGTGTTTTCTACTGCCTTGCCGGTGGCGTCGGCGGCATGCAGAATGCGGCGGTGGCTGTGGCCCCCTTCGCGCGTCAGGTGGTAGCGCGCTTCTCCCTGGGCGTTGGTTTCAGTATCGAATAATACGCCCTGGTCGATCAGCCACTGCACACAGTGGCGCGCATTGCCGGCGATAAACTCAACGGCTTCTTTATCGCACAGGCCCGCGCCGGCGATCAACGTATCGTCGACGTGGGAGGCTATGCTGTCGGTTTCATCAAACACGGCGGCGATACCGCCTTGCGCATAGAAGGTCGAGCCTTCATTGAGCGGCCCCTTGCTCAGTACGGTAACCTTGCAGTATTCGGCCAGCCGCAGGGCCAAAGAAAGGCCAGCAGCACCGCTGCCAATGATCAGCACATCGCTGACATGTTCAGATGACGGTTGCATAGCGTATGATCTGTGCAGGAAGAAGAATGAAATTCATGTTAGCCTACTTCTCCCGGCAAAAGCCACGGATGGGGCACACAAGTGGTACAAAAAAACAACGGCGTCAGGGAACTTCGTGTTATGTGTAAACTCCAAGCGAATGCTTGCTCAGGAAAAGAACGTATGGCTGGCAGTACAATTTTATGCGTGGAGACAGATTTGGGGAGACATTACCTCGGATGAGCGAGCAGTTAACGGATCAGGTTCTGGTTGAGCGGGTCCAAAAGGGTGATCAAAAATCGTTTAACCTGCTGGTTGTTCGTTACCAGCACAAGGTTGCGAGCCTTGTTTCCCGCTATGTGCCGCAGGGCGATGTGCCTGATGTGGTGCAGGAGTCGTTCATTAAAGCCTATCGCGCACTGGAGTCGTTCCGTGGTGATAGCGCCTTTTATACCTGGCTATATCGTATCGCCGTGAACACGGCAAAGAATTACCTGGTTGCCCAGGGCCGCCGTCCGCCGTCCAGCGATGTGGACGCCAACGATGCGGAAAATTACGAAAGTGCGGGCGCACTGAAAGAAATTTCGAACCCTGAGAACTTAATGTTGTCAGAAGAGCTGAGACAGATAGTTTTCCGTACTATTGAGTCGCTCCCAGAGGATCTCCGCATGGCGATCACGTTGCGTGAGCTGGACGGTTTAAGCTACGAAGAGATAGCGGCCGTCATGGATTGCCCGGTCGGAACGGTGCGTTCGCGCATTTTCCGTGCTCGGGAGGCTATCGATAATAAAGTTCAACCGCTGATCCAACGTTAGCAATAGCGGGCACAGGAAGGGTACTTAGGCATGCAGAAAGAAAAGCTTTCCGCTCTGATGGATGGGGAATCGCTCGATAATGAACTGCTGAGTTCATTGTCTAAAGATCGGGCGCTTCAACAAAGCTGGCAGAGCTATCACCTGATACGTGACACAATGCGGGGTGATATCGGGCAAGTAATTCATTTCGATATCGCAGAACGTGTGGCTGCAGCGCTGGAGAAAGAGCCGGCTCGTTTGGTTCCTTCAGCCGTTCCCGAGTCTCAACCCCAGCCCGAAACCTGGCAAAAACTGCCGTTTTGGCACAAGGTTCGCCCGTGGGCCAGCCAGCTCACTCAGGTGGGTGTTGCTGCCTGTGTTTCTCTGGCGGTGATTGTTGGGGTTCAGCAGTATAACCAGCCAGCAGCGCATTCTGAGGCGGCTGAAACGCCGGCGTTCAATACGTTGCCGATCATGGGGCAACCTTCACCGGTCAGCCTTGGCGTGCCGTCTGAAGGCCTGGCGGTGGGCAGCGGCCAACAGCAGCAGGTGCAGGAACAGCGCCGGCGCATCAACGCAATGCTGCAGGATTATGAATTGCAGCGCCGCCTGCATTCTGGCGATCTGCAGCTTGAACAAAGCAATCCGCAGCAGGCCGCCATTCAGGTTCCAGGCACCCAGTCCTTAGGAATGCAGCAGCAGTAATGAAGCAACTTTGGTTCTCCGTCTGTCTTCTGGCGGGTAGCCTGTTCTACTCAAGCATCGCCCCGGCGCAAGATACGCCCGGGGCGATGTTGCAACAGATGAACAGCGCCAGCCGCACGCTCAATTACGAACTCGCCTATATCAGCATCAATAAGCTGGGGATTGAATCCCTGCGCTATCGCTATGCGTTGGTTGATCAACAGCCGCTTGCCCAGCTATTGCATATGGACGGCCCGCACCGTGAAGTGTTGCAGCGGGGCAAGGGCATCAGTTATTTTGAGCCCGGTTTAGAGCCGTTCACCCTGCCAGGGGATCATATTGTCGATGCGTTGCCTGGCATCGTTTATAGCGATTTCAATCGCCTGGCGAAATATTACGACTTTCTCGCCGTGGGCCGCACCCGTATTGCCGATCGCCCGTGCGAAGTGGTCCGGGTGGTGGCCCGGGATGGTTCACGCTACAGCTACCTGGTGTGGATTGATGAAGATACCAAGCTGCCGCTGCGGGTCGATTTGCTTGATCGCGATGGTGAAACGCTGGAACAATACCGGGTTATTTCCTTCGTGGTTGGCAGCGACGTGCAGAACGTGATGCGCGGGTTGCTCAAAGCCAACCTGCCGCCGGTGTTATCGCCACCGGCGGCCGCCACTGCTAAACTGGGGTGGGCCGTGGGGTGGTTGCCGGCTGGCGTTGATGAGGTGGCGACCACTCGCCATTCGTTGCCTAACGTGGCGGCGCCGGTGGAATCACGGCTTTATAGCGATGGTTTGTTTAGTTTCTCGGTGAATGTCAGCCCGGCGGCGAGCGGCAGTGCTCCGCAGTATTACCGCCAGGGGCGGCGTACTATCCAGATCGAGGTGCGCAATGGCCATGAGATCACGATTATTGGCGAGTTGCCAACGCCAACGGCCAAACGCATTGCAGACAGTATTACGTTTAAGGTAGCTCCCTAATGATGAAAGAATGGGCCACGGTCGTGTCGTGGCAGCAGGGCGTAGCGGTGCTGCGCTGTGAGCCCAAAGCCGGTGGCTGCGGCAGTTGCCAGGCACGCAGCGGCTGCGGCGCCCGCGCGCTGAACGAACTGGCGCCCGAGACGCAGCATCAACTGCAGGTGCACATCGCCCAGCCGGTGGTGCCGGGCCAACGCATTGAAGTGGGGATCACCGAAGGCAGCCTGCTGCGTTCCGCCATGCTGGTGTATCTGGCGCCGCTGTTGGGGATCCTGTTGGGGGCCGCTATGCTGCAATGGCTGATGGGCAGCGACAACGCTGCGCTGCTCGGCGCCTTAGCGGGCGGCTGCGGCGCTTTTCTCGTGGTGCGCCGCCTGGCTGGCCGTTTGAGCGCCCAGGCGAGTTATCAGCCGGTGGTGCTGCAAATAGGCCTGCCGCCCGGCGCAATGCGCGAGCCGCCGGAACAACACTCCCCGCTGTAAACCGCCGCCGCGCCACCAGCTTTGAGTGCCTACTGGGAGAGGTGCTTGGCGTCCGTGGCGCGGTGATAAATCATATGCTCCAGCAGTGCGATAAATAAATCCGCGCAGATCAGCGCGAAGTAATCGGCTAAAAACAGCGTATTCCCCTGCTTATCAAGCAAACGAATCGTGCCTTGCTCACGGTTGCTTTCCAGCGCGCCAAGGGTTGCCAGCGGGATCTGGCGCTGCGGCGTGATCAATAGCGTGCTGCTTAAACGCAACGTTTGCCCCGGCAGAGTTCGCATGTCGTTACGCAGCAGGTGAAACAGCGCGCGAGCGTTGTTGTTGATATTGGTAAAATCCAGCACGTTGCCGTTATACAACTCGTTCAGCGCCTGTGGCCCGCGGATTTGCACCTGCTGGTTGATGATGGCGTCGCTCAGGCTCCAGGCATGGGAAAGATTGCTGAAAATCGTGTACCAGGACCGTTCCGCCGCGCAGCGGAAGGCCATGACGTTGCACAACTGGCCGAACGGATTTCTTGCCCGGTAGCGGTAGATCTCGCTGATTTTCTCAAACGGAATAAAACGTTCTTTGTTGCTGGTATTATCCACAACCCGCACGCCGTGCTCATACAGGCGATAGGTGAGCGTTGGCCGCAGGTAATGCCGCAGCACCAGTAAAATGCACCCCAGTAGTATTGTGGCCGTGCCGGCTTGCAACAGGGAGAGAACGCCGGCCTCATCCATGCTGTTATTCAGCAACGGCAGCAGTAAAAGCACTGCGCCGGTGGTTAACAGCAGCGCGGCGGCCGCCAGAATGCCCCAGTTGACCTTCGAAAAATCGTGCCGGCTCAGCATTTGCCCTTTATCGATCATGACTTACCTTCCAAACAACGAACAGAGATATGCTGATGAACTCCGGTGGGCATGCCGATGTGTAGAGCCCATGCGTGGTGACGCGAAGTATTTTTTTGCGGAGTTCGGCCCCCTTTCTAACTGGGCGCCGCGGTAGCGTATATGGGTTTTTTCCTAAAGCGGAACGGCGATATTAAAATCTAATACATTGATCTCAATATTATTTTTTAAATTTTTAGGAAAGGGTTTATGGCGCGATCGTCGTTAATGGTTTAGCAGAGGGTGGGCCGAGGATTAACGTGATGTTTTATTCGGCAAAGGGGGCGCCTGGCGTTTTAACATCTGCTTTCATAACCCTGCGCGGCATGTAACACACTGAAGCCTGCATAATAGCGTGTTTCACTGAACCGATTGCCAGGTTTAGGGTTACCCAACCTTACAAACAGCGAGCCCTCACTGCCTTTCACGCAGCGCATATACAGTGTAAGATGCGCCCCATGCTATGTGGGTGGTTTTGGGTTTGTGTCCATGACTGTGTCCACCAAATTAAAACTTAAGCGCTTAATTAGAGATAAAATTAATTAAATGAAGCACATAAGAAACTTTTCCATTATTGCCCATATTGACCACGGTAAGTCGACGCTGTCCGACCGTATTATCCAGATTTGCGGCGGCCTGACCGACCGTGAAATGGCTGCGCAGGTCCTTGACTCTATGGACCTGGAGCGTGAACGCGGCATCACTATCAAGGCACAGAGCGTTACGCTGGACTATAAAGCGCAAGACGGCCAGATCTACCAACTGAACTTCATTGATACCCCGGGCCACGTTGACTTCTCTTACGAGGTTTCCCGCTCGCTGGCGGCTTGTGAAGGCGCGTTGCTGGTGGTGGATGCCGGGCAGGGCGTTGAGGCCCAGACGCTGGCCAACTGTTACACGGCGATCGAAATGGATCTGGAAGTTGTGCCGGTGCTGAACAAGATCGACCTGCCGGCGGCCGATCCAGAACGCGCAGCGCAGGAAATTGAAGATATCGTTGGTATCGATGCCACCGACGCCGTGCGTTGTTCGGCGAAAACCGGCGTGGGCGTGCCCGAAGTGCTGGAACGCCTGGTGCGTGATATTCCGCCACCGGAAGGCGACGCCGATGCGCCGTTGCAGGCGCTAATCATCGACTCCTGGTTCGATAACTACCTGGGCGTGGTTTCGCTGGTGCGGATAAAAAACGGCACGCTGCGCAAAGGCGACAAAATCAAGGTGATGAGCACCGGCCAGGTGTACAACGCCGACCGTTTGGGCATCTTTACCCCGAAACAGGTAGACCGCAACATTCTGAACTGCGGTGAAGTGGGTTGGCTGGTCTGTGCGATCAAAGACATCCTCGGCGCGCCGGTGGGCGATACCCTCACGTTGGCCCGTCAGCCGGCGGAAAAAGCCCTGCCAGGTTTTAAGAAAGTGAAGCCGCAGGTGTATGCCGGCCTGTTCCCGATCAGCTCTGACGATTACGAAAGCTTCCGCGATGCGCTCGGCAAGCTGAGCCTTAACGATGCTTCCCTGTTCTATGAGCCGGAAAGCTCGACGGCGCTGGGCTTCGGCTTCCGCTGTGGCTTCCTTGGCCTGCTGCACATGGAAATCATCCAGGAACGCCTGGAGCGCGAATACGATCTGGAACTGATCACCACGGCGCCGACGGTGGTGTACGAAGTGCAGACCACCAGCAAAGAGACTGTCTATGTCGATAGCCCCTCCAAACTGCCGCCGCTGAATAACATTGAAGAGCTGCGCGAGCCGATTGCCGAGTGCCATATTCTGGTGCCGCAGGAATACCTGGGCAACGTCATCACGCTGTGTGTGGAAAAGCGTGGTGTGCAGACCAACATGGTTTACCATGGTAACCAGGTGGCGCTGACGTATGAAATCCCCATGGCGGAAGTGGTGCTCGATTTCTTTGACCGCCTGAAGTCAACGTCGCGCGGCTATGCATCGTTGGATTACAACTTCAAACGTTTCCAGGCTTCGGACATGGTGCGGGTTGACGTGCTGATCAACGGCGATCGCGTGGATGCGCTGGCGCTGATCACCCACCGCGATAACGCGAACTACCGCGGGCGTGAGCTGGTGGAGAAGATGAAAGATCTGATCCCGCGCCAGCAGTTTGATATCGCGATCCAGGCGGCTATCGGTAACCAGGTTATCGCCCGTTCCACGGTGAAACAGCTGCGTAAAAACGTGCTGGCCAAGTGCTACGGCGGCGACGTCAGCCGTAAGAAAAAGCTGCTGCAGAAACAGAAAGACGGTAAGAAACGCATGAAGCAGGTCGGTAACGTTGAGCTGCCGCAAGAAGCCTTCTTGGCAATCCTGCATGTTGGTAAAGACGGTAAGTAAGCGGAAGGCTTACGTAACGAGGGAGTTTGCATGGCGAATATGTTTGCCCTGATCCTGGCGGTCGCAACGTTGGTGACCGGGATCATCTGGTGCTTCGAGCGCTTTAAATGGGCGCCGGCGCGGCGCGAGAAAATCGCGGCGCTGAATGCACAGACTGCGGGCGTGGTAGACGACAACACGTTGGCGAAGGCCGCCAGGCAGCCGGGTTGGGTTGAAACCGGCGCATCGGTGTTCCCGGTGTTGTTGCTGGTATTTGTGGTGCGTTCATTTATTTATGAACCTTTCCAGATCCCGTCCGGTTCAATGATGCCGACGCTGCTGATTGGCGATTTTATTCTGGTGGAGAAATTTGCCTACGGTATTAAAGATCCCATTACCCAGACCACGCTGATTCCAACCGGCCACCCGAAACGCGGCGATATCGCCGTATTTAAATATCCGCTTGATCCCAAGCTCGACTATATTAAGCGCGTGGTCGGCCTGCCGGGCGATCGCGTCACTTATGATCCGGTCAACAAACGTGTGACGGTGCAGCCTTCCTGCAATAGCGGGCAGTCTTGCGATACCGCAGTGGCAGTCACCTACAGCAATGCGCAGCCCAGTGACTTTGTGCAGATGTTCAGCCGCAGCGGCATGGGCGAAGCCAGCAACGGTTTTTATCAGATCCCGACCAACGATGCCGTTCCACAGGGGGGCATCCGCCTGCGTGAGCGCCAGGAAACGCTGGGCGACGTTACCCACCGCATTCTGGCGGTACCGGGCGTTCAGGATCAGATCGGCGCTTATTACCAGCAGCCCGGGCAGCAACTGGCGGAGTGGGTGGTGCCGGCGGGCCATTATTTTATGATGGGTGATAACCGCGATAACAGCGCCGACAGCCGTTACTGGGGCTTTGTGCCGGAGAAAAATCTGGTGGGTAAAGCCACGGCAATCTGGATGAGTTTTGAAAAACAAGAAGGTGAATGGCCTACCGGCGTAAGGTTTAGCCGTATCGGTGGAATTCATTAAGCGCGTATATCCTCTTTAACCTGCAGATTAACCCCGGCGCATTATTTAAAATAAGCGCCGGGGTTTTATTCGCAGGCTAGGGCAATAAGCTGTTGCCGGGGGAAGCTCCCTGGTTGCAGGTGCATTGGCTTTCCTTGTTCATTCTTGGGGCAACGCACGTTATTTTGGGTATATATAAACGCAGCATTATATTTCCACTCGTTGTAGAATAGTTCACGCATGATAAAAAGTTGGCTTCTGCGGGAGCCACTGCAAACGAAACAGCTTTGGATTGGCTTTCTGCTCGGCTCAGGCCTGTTCCGTATGCTGCAAAGTTTTTGACGCATTATATCTATTGGTAACTCATGAACCCCATCGTAATTAACAGGCTGCAGCGGAAGCTGGGCTATACTTTTCAACAGCACGAGCTTTTGCTGCAAGCGTTGACTCACCGCAGTGCCAGCAGCAAGCACAATGAACGTCTTGAGTTTCTGGGCGACTCCATCCTCAGTTTTGTCATCGCCAATGCGCTCTATCATCGTTTCCCCCGGGTTGACGAAGGGGACATGAGCAGAATGCGTGCGACGCTGGTGCGTGGTAATACGCTGGCGGAAATGGCGCGAGAATTCGATCTGGGTGAATGTTTACGCCTGGGGCCGGGGGAATTAAAAAGCGGTGGTTTTCGCCGTGAATCTATCCTGGCCGATACGGTAGAAGCGCTGATCGGCGGCGTATTTTTGGACAGCGATATTCAAACCGTTGAGCGGTTGATCCTGGACTGGTATCGCAGCCGGCTGGATGAAATCAGCCCCGGTGATAAGCAGAAAGACCCGAAAACCCGTTTGCAGGAGTTCCTGCAGGGCCGGCATCTGCCATTACCGGCTTATCTGGTGGTGCAAGTCCGTGGTGAGGCGCACGATCAGGAATTTACTATCCATTGCCAGGTGAGTGGTTTAAGCGAGCCCGTAGTAGGTACGGGTTCAAGCCGTCGCAAAGCCGAACAGGCCGCGGCGGAACAGGCGCTGAAAAAGCTGGAGCTTGAATGAGCGAAGAGAAGCAATACTGCGGGTTTATCGCGATCGTTGGCCGGCCGAACGTGGGCAAGTCCACGTTGCTGAACCAACTGTTGGGGCAAAAAGTCTCCATTACGTCGCGTAAGCCGCAAACCACGCGCCACCGTATCATGGGCATCGATACCGATGGGCCTTACCAGGCCATCTACGTGGATACCCCCGGGCTGCACATCGAAGAAAAGCGCGCCATCAACCGGCTGATGAACCGTGCGGCGAGCAGCTCCATCGGCGACGTTGAACTGGTGATCTTCGTGGTGGAAGGCACCAACTGGACCGACGACGATGACATGGTGCTCAACAAGCTGCGCAGCCTGAAATGCCCGGTGCTATTGGCGATCAACAAAGTTGATAACGTCACCGATAAAGGCAAGCTGTTGCCGCATATTGCGTTTCTCAGCCAGCAGATGAATTTCCTCGATGTCGTGCCAATCTCTGCGGAAAAAGGCATGAACGTGGACACCATCGCCGCTATCGTGCGCAAACAGCTGCCGGAAGCGGAGCACCACTTCCCGGACGACTACATCACCGATCGTTCCCAGCGCTTTATGGCTTCGGAAATCATTCGTGAAAAACTGATGCGTTTCCTCGGTGAAGAGCTGCCTTATTCCGTAACGGTCGAGATCGAGCAGTTTGTCGCCAACGATCGCGGCGGCTATGACGTGCACGGCCTGATTCTGGTTGAGCGTGAAGGCCAGAAGAAAATGGTGATCGGCAATAAAGGCAGCAAGATCAAAACCATCGGTATTGAAGCGCGCCAGGATATGGAACAGATGTTCGAAGCCAAAGTGCATCTGGAGCTGTGGGTGAAAGTGAAATCCGGCTGGGCTGATGACGAACGCGCATTGCGTAGCCTGGGCTATGTTGACGATCTGAAGTAACCCATCATGGATGGCTGGGAGCGCGCTTTCGTCCTGCATGGGCGGCCGTACAGTGAAACCAGCCTGATGCTGGATCTGTTCACGGAAGGGCATGGCCGGGTGCGTTTACTGGCCAAAGGCGCGCGCAGCCGCCGTTCCAATCTGAAGGGCTCGCTGCAGCCCTTTACGCCGCTGCTGGTGCGCTGGGGCGGGCGCGGCGAAATCAAAACGCTGCGCGGCGCAGAGGCCGTCTCTCTTGGTTTACCGCTCAGCGGCATGATGCTCTACAGCGGCCTGTATGTGAACGAGCTGTTGTCGCGCGTGCTGGAGCAGGAAGCCAACTACTCAGTGCTGTTTTTCGATTACCTGCAGTGTTTGCAGGCGCTGGCCGGCGAGGACAGTTCGCCGGAGCACGCCCTGCGCCAGTTTGAGTTGGCGCTGTTGCATCACCTGGGGTATGGCGTTGATTTCCTGCACTGCGCCGGCAGCGGTCAGCCTGTCGATGACGGCATGACCTACCGCTACCGCGAAGAAAAGGGCTTTATCGCCAGCCTGGTGGTGGATCACTACAGCTTCACCGGCCGCGAGCTGCGGGCGCTAGCGCAGCGCCAGTTTCCTGACGCGGCGACGCTGCGCGCCGCCAAACGCTTTACCCGCATCGCGCTGAAACCCTACCTGGGCGGCAAGCCGTTGAAAAGCCGCGAGCTGTTTCGCCAGTTCGTGCGCAAAGCCTCCCCACCGCCGGTCGACGACGCCTAGTCGCTTTCTGCTTTTGCCGTTTTCCGCCAGCGTGTAAACTGCCTGTACTTTGTCATTGTTATTTAGAAGGTTGTCATGGCTGATTTATTGCTCGGCGTTAACATCGATCATATCGCCACGTTACGTAACGCGCGCGGAACCCAATACCCGGATCCGGTTCAGGCGGCATTTATTGCCGAGCAGGCAGGCGCGGACGGCATTACGGTGCACCTGCGTGAAGACCGCCGTCATATCACCGATCGCGACGTGCGCCTGCTGCGCCAAACTATCCAGACGCGCATGAATCTGGAAATGGCGGTGACGGATGAAATGGTGGCGATTGCCGTTGAGCTTAAGCCGCACTTCTGCTGCCTGGTGCCGGAAAAACGCGAAGAGGTCACTACCGAGGGCGGCCTGGATGTCGCCGGCCAGTTGGATAAAATGGCGGTGGCCGTGGCACGCCTGGCGCAGGCGGGGATTGCGGTTTCTTTGTTTATCGATCCTGACGCGCGCCAGATTGATGCTGCGGTCGCCGTCGGCGCGCCGTTTATCGAAATCCACACCGGTGCCTATGCCGATGCGCAGGGCGAACAGGCCACCCAGGCTGAACTGACGCGCATTGTTGAAGCGGCGCGCTACGCCGCCAGCAAAGGGCTGAAAGTGAATGCCGGCCATGGCCTGACCTACCATAACGTGCAGCCGATCGCCGCGCTGCCGGAAATGCATGAGCTGAATATCGGCCACGCGATTATCGGCCAGGCGGTAATGAGTGGTCTGCCGGTTGCGGTGGCGCAGATGAAGCAACTGATGCGGGAAGCCCGCCGCTGATGGCTGTGCTGGGGCTGGGCACCGACATCGTTGAAATCGCGCGCATCGAAGCCGTGGTGGCGCGCAGCGGCGATCGTCTGGCGCGGCGCGTGCTCAATCAGGCGGAGTGGGCGCTGTTTCTGCAACATCAGCAGCCGGTGCGCTTTTTAGCCAAGCGTTTTGCGGTCAAGGAAGCGGCGGCGAAAGCGTTCGGCACCGGCATCCGCAATGGCCTGGCCTTCAATCAGTTCGAGGTGTTCAACGACGCGCTCGGTAAACCCAACATTCGCCTGCACGCGCGCGCCGCGGAGCTGGCGCAGCAAATGGGCATCACGTCGATTCATGTATCACTGGCGGATGAACGCCGCTACGCCTGCGCGACGGTGATTATCGAAGGCTAAACGTAGGGCTTTGCGAAACTGCGCCGGCCGCGGGTTTATAGCCGGTCGGCGTGGTGCAGCACCACGAACTTTTCCCACAGCTGTTCCTGGCTTTCCACCCGCTGCGGATCGGTAATGATGGTGTTATCGATAGGGCAAACCTGCTGGCAGGTCGGGGTATCATAATGGCCGACGCATTCCGTGCAGCGGTCGCTATCTATCTGGTAAATATTGTCCCCCATTGAGATGGCCTGATTAGGGCACTCTGGTTCGCACATATCGCAGTTGATGCATTTACGTGTGATTAGCAGGGCCATGGTCAATCTCTCATTTATTTACAGGGGGAACTTTTCGGAGCGCAGATTATACGCGTTACACCAATTTTTTCATCAATTGTTCGCTGTGGCGGATGCGATCGCGCGCGTGATCGGGATCGTGCTGGATCAGCGCCATGAAGAGCAGATCGGTCAGCGCGAACTGCGCCGTGCTGGAAGAGATCGCTGCGCTGCGGGTATTGGGCTCTTCGGCGATGGTATACAGGCAGTGATCGGCCCGCTGCTGCAGGGCGTTGGGGGTAAAGCTGGTCAACGCCAGCACGCTGGCGCCGGCAAGGCGCGCCTCTTCCGCTGCCAGATTCACTTCCCGCCGCGCACCGCTGAATGAAATCGCCACCAGCAAATCCTGTTTTTCCATCGCCTGCACCGCGGCCAACTGCACGTGGGTATCTGCTTCGGCGGTGGCCATCACCCCGATTTTAAGCAGCTTGAAGCAAAAATCCTTGGCCACCAGGCTGGAGGCGCCCACGCCCACCAGGATAATGCGCCGCGCCTGGCGCAGCATCTCCAGCGCTTGCGCCAGGCGATCCTCACTGTTGATATCAAGCGTAGCACGCAGCGCCGCCTGCTTTTCGGCCAGCAGTTTTTCACCCACGGTCTTCAGCGCGTCACTGCTGAGGATCTGGTTGTGCACCGGCACCACCGTTTCTGCCGGCGCATGGGCCAGGGTTTCATTGAGCGCCAGTTTCAGCGCCGGGAAGCCTTTGTAGCCCATTTTTTGGGCGAATTTCACCACCGCTGACTGGCTCACTCCGATGAGATCGGCCAGCTTTTGCGAACTGATATGGCAAACCTGCTCGGTATTGTGCAAAAGAAAGTCCGCCAGTTTGCGATCGTTCTGCGCCAACGTTGGGTACAGTTGGCGAATGCGCAGTAAGGTATTCATTGAATCCTTTCCATTGAGCCAGCGGGGGGCTGGCAGTCAAAAAACGTTAAATTTTTCCGTGCGTACGCATTTAAAATAGCAAATAGCGCTCGCTTTGTTGCATAAAGTATTCAAAAATTAATCAATTAGAGAATCGAAAAGGTGATGAGATGGATTTAGGGGCTTTAGTATCAGAAACCCGCAATCCGGCGACCATGGCGCTTGATGAGATGAGCACGCTGGAGATGGTAGCCTGCTTTAACCGGGAAGATCACAACGTGCCGGAGGCAGTGGCGCAGGTATTGCCGGCGATCGCGCAGGCGGTGGATCTGGCCGCGGCGGCGCTGCAGGCCGGCGGGCGCTTAATCTACCTGGGGGCGGGCACCAGCGGCCGCCTGGGAGTACTGGACGCTTCGGAATGCCCACCGACCTTTGGCGTGCCGCATGGCATGGTGGTGGGGCTGATCGCCGGCGGGCCGGGTGCGTTGCTGAAAGCGGTGGAAGGGGCGGAAGATAATGCCGCCTTGGGCGAAGAAGACCTGCGGGCGTTAAACCTGGCCGCCACCGATATGGTGATTGGCCTGGCCGCTTCCGGGCGCACGCCGTATGTGATCGGCGCATTGCGCTATGCGCGCCAGTTGGGCTGCCCGACGGCGGCTATTTCCTGCAATCCCGGTTCGCCGATAGCAAAAGAAGCGCAGGTGGCCATTTCCCCGGTGGTCGGCCCCGAAGCGCTGACCGGCTCCACGCGCATGAAGTCCGGCACTGCGCAAAAGCTGGTGTTGAATATGATCTCAACCGGCGCGATGGTCAAACTGGGCAAGGTGTATCAGAACCTGATGGTGGATGTGAAAGCCACCAATGAAAAGCTGGTGGATCGCGCCTGCCGTATCGTCGTCGAAGCCACCGGCGCGGAACGTAGCGCGGCGCAGGCGGCGCTGGCGCAAACGGGGTTTGAGGTAAAACCAGCTATCCTGATGATACTGGCCGGCGTTGACGCAGCAGAAGCGCAGCGGCGCCTGCGCCAGCACCAGGGCTATTTGCGTGCGGCGTTAGGCCCGCAGCTCTGATGGCCGGCGTTGGGGCCGTGCCGGTATCCGGAGTGCGGCCTTAGTTGTCTCTGCCCGGCGGGGTGATTACGATAGCCGCTGGGCGCATGTTTGCCCGAATGCTGGGTTTACCCTCCAAAGGAGTCAGGTTTGAATGACCAACAGGGCCAGGAGGCCATAGAAGGTTACCGCGTCGTCTTTTTCGATCTGGACGGTACGTTGCATCAGGAAGACATGTTCGGCAGCTTTCTGCGCTTTTTGCTGCGTAATATGCCATTGAACTTGCTGTTGGTGGTGCCGCTGTTGCCAATCGTCGGGCTGGCCATGCTGGTGATGGGGCGCGCGGCGCGCTGGCCGATGAGCGTGCTGCTGTGGGCCATCACCTTCGGCCGTCGCGAAGCCCGGTTGAAAGCGCTGGAGCAGCAGTTCGTCAGCGAGTTCCGCGCGAAGGTCACCGCTTTTCCCGTGGTGCAGCTGCGCCTGCGGCAATACCTTGAATCACACGATGCCCAGGTGTGGTTGATCACCGGCTCGCCAGAGCGCCTGGTGGAGCAGGTCTATCGCGATTCGGCTTTTCTGCCCGGGGTGCGGCTAGTGGGCAGCCAGATGGCGCGCCGCCACGGCGGCTGGGTGCTGGCAATGCGCTGTCTTGGCGTGCAGAAAGTGGTGCAGTTGGAACAACGGCTGGGCGCGCCGCTCAAGCTGTACAGCGGCTACAGCGACAGCAAGCAGGACAACCCGCTGCTGTTTTTTTGCGAACACCGTTGGCGGGTGAGCAAGAAGGGGGAACTGCAGCAGTTGGAATGAAAAAAGGGCGGATTTCCGCCCTTGTTGTTTCTGGCGGCGTAGCCTAATGATGACTGCGGGCACTCACGCAGCATTGCCGGGCCCTGCCGGGTGTGTATAATGCCCGCCGCAAAAGCGCCCGAGGAGCCACGCCATGACCGAATATAATGATGAATACTGGATGCGCCAGGCATTGCGGCTTGCCCTGCGTGCGCAGGAGGAAGGCGAAGTGCCGGTCGGGGCGCTGCTGGTGCTGGATAACCAGGTGATTGGCGAAGGCTGGAACCGGCCGATTGGCCGCCACGATCCAACGGCCCATGCGGAAATTATGGCGCTGCGCCAGGGCGGGGCGGTGTTGCAAAACTACCGTTTGCTGAACGCCACGCTGTACGTGACGCTAGAGCCGTGCGTTATGTGCGCCGGCGCGATGATCCACAGCCGCATCGGCCGCCTGGTCTACGGCGCGGCGGATATGAAAACCGGCGCGGCCGGTTCGTTGCTGGATATCCTGCGCCACCCTGGCATGAATCACCAACTGACTATTACCGCCGGTGTGTTAGCCGATGACTGTGCGGGGATGCTGAGCGCGTTCTTCCGCCAGCGCCGCGAGCAGCAAAAGGCCTTAAAGCTGGCGCGCCGCGCGGAGAAAGGCGAGCAATAAGCGTGGGCCATGCGGCTCACCGCTGTTGATTGAGCGCCAGCTCCGGCGCAACGGCCGGGTAGCTATACTTCTGCGTTGCCGCTTTCTTTTCTTTTTCCACCAGATACCCTACCAGGCTGACGTGATAGCGGCGGATATTCTCTACGTAGGAGTAAGCCTCGCGCCCGCGTGCGTAGCCGTAGGTCAGATGCGGATAATAGCGTTTCTGGCTGAGCATCGGCAGGCGTTGTTTTACATCCACCCAACTGTCCGGATTGCCTTTTTGCATTTTTGTCAGTTTGCGAGCATCCAGCATATGGCCCCAGCCCATGTTATAGGCAGCCAAGGCAAACCAGATACGCTCATCTTCCGGCACGCTGTCCGGCACCTTGTCCATCAGGCGCTGTAGGTAGAGCGCGCCGCCCTGGATGCTTTCTTCCGGATCCAGGCGATTATTCACCCCCAGCCCGTCGGCCGTGGCGCGTGTCAGCATCATCAGACCGCGTACGCCGGTAGGGGAGGTGGCCTGCGGGTTCCAGTGTGATTCCTGATAGGCGATCGCCGCCAGCAACGTCCAATCGATCTCATTGGCATAATGTTCAAACAGCGTGCGGAAGTTCGGCAGCACGGTATCGATCGCCGAGAGAAACGTCTTGGTATCGACATAATCAAAGCTGCCAACGTGGCCAAGGTATTTTTCTTCCAGCTTTGCCAGCGTGCCGTCTTCCACCATCTTGCTATAGAAATCGAGCATCGCCGCGTACAGGCTGTCGTCATTCGTGCGTTTGAAATACCAGGTGACGGGTTCTTCGTCGGTCACGTCGAACGCCACCGCCAACTGTGGATGGATGCGCTGCAGCAGGGCGATCGTCACCGAATCACCCACGGTGTAATCCAGCTTGTTGTCGGCAACCTGTTCGAGCAGCTCTTTTGAGGTTTGGTCGCTGGCTGCTTCCCAACTGAGCGCCGGGAAGGTGGCCTGCTTGAGCTGTTTCAGCGTGCTGGCATGCGCCGAGCCGGAAGCAACCCCCAGCCGGCCTTTAATATCGGCAAAGCTTTTCGGCCGCGGCGTGCCCAGGCGATAGACTAACTGCTGGGAAACAGAGTAATAAGCCGGGCCGGTGCGCGCACGGCTGATGCGCTCCTGGTTGTAGATCAGCCCGGCGGCCAGCAGATCGGCATCGCCGTCGTCCAGATCGTCAAACAGATCGTTGATGTTCTGGTGCGCCTGCACAACCAACTTCACGCCCAGGTAATCGGCAAAGCGTTTTGCCAGCTCGTAGTCAAGCCCTCCCGGCCCTTGCGGGGTCGAGAAGTAGGTGACCGGTGAATTTAACGTGCTAATCCGTAGTTCCCCACGGGATTTGATGGCATCAAGTTGCCCACCCTGCCCACTGCGCCAGGCAATATTGGGCCATAAGGCAAGCGCCAGGAGCAAGGCGACAATACCGATCAGTATGTAATTTATTTTTATACGTTTCAAAAAGTTATCCGCTGGTGACACATAAACACCGCTGGTTTTCTACCGTAAATTTGTTATGGTTAAATCAACAGTGTCGGGGCATTTTGCGCAACAAAACGCCAGTGTGCAACTTTATTGACACGTTATGACAATTTGCCGGGCCGGTGTGCTTTTATTAATTATCGCCACGCAAACGGTTTCGTCTGCGGCGTGGATTCTCTATAATGGCGCGCGTTTTCCCCCTGTTGCGCCCAATGAAGTGCTGAAGTCAGTTGCTTCGAAGACGAGAGAACTTTGATTATGGAAATACTGCGTGGTTCGCCCGCTTTGTCGGCCTTTCGTATTACTAAACTGCTGTCCCGCTTTCAGGACGCTCAACTTCCGGTTAGTGATATTTACGCCGAATACGTTCACTTTGCCGATGTCAGCGCGCCGCTAAGCGCTGAAGAGCACGCCAAACTGCAGCGCCTGCTCAAATACGGCCCCTCTCTCGCCGAACACGCCCCTGAAGGGCGGCTGCTGCTGGTGACCCCGCGCCCCGGCACCATTTCGCCGTGGTCTTCCAAAGCGACCGATATTGCCCGTAACTGCGGCCTGGCGCAGGTTGTGCGCCTGGAGCGCGGCCTGGCGTTTTACGTCACGGCGCCGCAGTTGGCGCCGGCCCAGTGGCAGCAACTGGCGGCGCTGCTGCACGATCGCATGATGGAAACCGTATTCAGCGATTTGCAGCAGGCCGAGCAACTGTTTTCCCATCATCAACCGGCGCCGTACCAGACGGTGGACGTGTTGGGTGAAGGGCATGCGGCGCTGGAGCAGGCCAACGTCCGGCTGGGGCTGGCGTTGGCGCAGGATGAAATCGACTATCTGCTGCAGGCCTTTACCGGCCTGGGGCGCAACCCGACCGACATCGAACTGTATATGTTCGCGCAGGCCAACTCCGAGCACTGCCGCCACAAAATTTTCAATGCCGATTGGATCATCGACGGCGAACAGCAGCCCAAATCGCTGTTCAAAATGATCAAAAACACCTTCGAGAAAACCCCCGACTACGTGCTGTCTGCCTATAAGGACAATGCCGCGGTGATGGAAGGCTCATCGGTTGGGCGTTTCTTCGCTGCGCCGGAAAACGGCAAATATGATTATCATCAGGAAGATGCGCATATCCTGATGAAGGTGGAAACCCACAACCACCCAACGGCGATCTCGCCGTGGCCAGGGGCGGCAACCGGCTCCGGCGGTGAGATCCGCGATGAAGGCGCTACCGGGCGCGGCGCCAAGCCTAAAGCGGGCCTGGTGGGGTTCTCGGTTTCCAACCTGCGCATTCCGGGGTTTGAACAGCCGTGGGAGCAGGATTTCGGCAAGCCGGCACGCATTGTGACCGCGCTGGATATCATGACCGACGGCCCGCTGGGCGGCGCAGCGTTTAATAACGAATTCGGCCGTCCGGCGCTGGTGGGCTACTTCCGCACCTATGAAGAACAGGTCAACAGCCACAACGGCGTTGAGCTGCGCGGTTACCATAAACCGATCATGCTGGCCGGCGGCATCGGCAACATTCGTGCCGAACACGTGCAGAAAGGGGAAATCACCGTCGGCGCCAAGCTGGTGGTGCTGGGCGGCCCGGCGATGAACATCGGCCTGGGCGGCGGTGCGGCTTCTTCCATGGCTTCCGGCCAGTCTGACGCCGATCTGGACTTTGCTTCGGTGCAGCGCGACAACCCGGAAATGGAACGCCGCTGCCAGGAAGTGATCGACCGCTGCTGGCAACTGGGGCAGGCAAACCCGATTCTGTTTATCCACGATGTGGGCGCCGGCGGCCTTTCGAACGCCATGCCGGAGCTGGTGAGCGACGGCGGCCGCGGTGGCCGCTTTGAGCTGCGCGATATTCTTAACGATGAGCCGGGCATGAGCCCGCTGGAAGTGTGGTGTAACGAATCTCAGGAGCGTTACGTACTGGCGGTAGCGCCGGAGCAGATGGCACAGTTCGACGAAATCTGTCGCCGTGAGCGCGCGCCGTATGCGGTGATTGGCGAAGCCACCGAAGAACAGCACCTGTCGTTGAGCGATCGCCACTTTGGCAATAAGCCTATCGATATGCCGCTGGACGTGCTGTTGGGCAAAACGCCGAAGATGACCCGCGATGTGACGCACTTACCTGCGCCTGGCGAAGCGATCGATCGTGCTGGCATCACTCTCGCCGATGCGGTAAAACGCGTGCTGCATTTGCCGGCCGTGGCCGAGAAGACCTTCCTGATCACCATCGGCGACCGTACCGTAACCGGTATGGTGGCGCGCGATCAGATGGTCGGCCCCTGGCAGGTGCCGGTGGCCGATTGCGCGGTGACCACCGCCAGCCTGGACAGCTATTACGGCGAGGCGATGTCGATCGGCGAACGTGCGCCGGTGGCGCTGTTGGATTTTGCCGCTTCCGGCCGCCTGGCGGTGGGAGAAGCGTTGACCAACCTGGCGGCAACGGATATCGGCTCGCTGAAGCGCGTGAAACTTTCCGCCAACTGGATGGCCGCAGCCGGCCACCCGGGCGAAGACGCCGGCCTGTATGATGCCGTGAAGGCGGTGGGCGAAGAACTGTGCCCGGCGCTTGGCATTACCATTCCGGTGGGCAAAGACTCCATGTCGATGAAAACCCGCTGGCAGGAAGGTAACGAACAACGCGAGATGATTTCGCCGCTGTCGCTGGTGATCACCGCGTTCGCCCGCGTGGAAGACGTGCGCCGCACCGTGACGCCGCAGCTGCGTACGGATAAAGGCGACACCGAACTGCTGCTGATCGATTTGGGCAACGGCCACAACGCACTGGGGGCAACGGCGCTGGCGCAGGTTTATCGCCAACTGGGTGACAAACCGGCCGATGTACGCAGCGCCGAACAACTGGCGGGCTTCTTTAATGCCATGCAGCAGTTGGTGGCCGACGGTGCACTGCTGGCCTATCACGATCGCGCCGACGGCGGCCTGCTGGTCACGCTGGCGGAAATGGCCTTTGCCGGCCACTGCGGCGTGGAAGTGGATATTCAGGCGCTGGGCAGCGATGCGCTGGCGGCATTGTTCAATGAAGAACTGGGCGCAGTGATCCAGGTTACGGCTGAACAGCGCGCGGCGGTGCAACAGGTGTTTGTTCAGCATGGCCTGGTGGATAACGTACACCCGATTGGCCGCGTGCAAGCGGGCGATCGCTTTGTTATCACCCAGGGCGGCAAGCCGGTGTACAGCGAAAGCCGTACCCATCTGCGCACCTGGTGGGCAGAGACCACCTGGCAGATGCAGCGCCTGCGTGACAACCCAGAGTGCGCCGATCAGGAACATCAGGCCAAGCAGGACGACAACGATCCGGGCCTGAACGTGAAGCTGACCTTCGCACCGGAAGAAGACGTCGCCGCGCCTTATATCGCCACCGGCGCGCGGCCGAAGGTTGCCGTGCTGCGTGAGCAGGGCGTCAACTCGCACGTGGAAATGGCCGCGGCGTTCCACCGCGCCGGCTTCGATGCGGTGGATGTGCACATGAGCGATCTGCTGGCCGGGCGTATCGGCCTGGAAGATTTCCACACGCTGGTGGCCTGCGGCGGGTTCTCTTACGGTGACGTGCTGGGGGCTGGGGAGGGCTGGGCGAAGTCTATCCTGTTCAATGCGCGCGTACGCGATGAATTCGAAACCTTCTTCCACCGCCCGCAGACCTTGGCATTAGGGGTGTGTAACGGTTGCCAGATGATGTCTAACCTGCGTGAACTGATCCCAGGTGCCGAGCATTGGCCGCGCTTTGTCCGCAACCTGTCAGAGCGCTTTGAGGCGCGTTTCAGCCTGGTGGAAGTGGCGGCAAGCCCCTCGCTGTTTATGGACGGTATGGCCGGTTCCCGGATGCCGATTGCGGTTTCCCACGGCGAAGGCCATGTGGAAGTGCGTGATGCCGCGCACCTGGCGGCGCTGGAAAGCAGCAGCCTGGTGGCGCTGCGGTTTGTTGATAACGCTGGCCAGGTAACCGAAACTTACCCAGCTAACCCGAATGGTTCGCCGAATGGGATCACGGCGGTGACCAGCGCCAACGGCCGCGCTACCGTGATGATGCCGCACCCGGAACGCGTGTTCCGTACGGTCAGCAACTCATGGCACCCGGATTCATGGGGTGAAGATAGCCCATGGATGCGTATGTTCCGCAATGCGCGTAAGCAATTAGGGTGATCGCGCTGAGGTAAATCATTCTCACCATGCGCCGGGGCGGCGCGTCAGTGAGTGGCCGGGAGCAGAGAGCATTCTGCTTTCGGGGCGTGCTGGCGTAGCCAACTTGAAGTATGACGAGTATCCGCCTGTGTAACGTTGGCCGCTGCTGCGGCCAACGTGTTTTGTTGACCACCCGCATTGTTGTGCCTGATATCCGCCATTGTCGGTTTTTAGCGACAAACCTGATTTCGCTTGTCGCTAAAAGGTGACATGTAATCCATTGATTTACATTATTTTTATATTTTCTGTGTTTGGATGTCGGGTTTTGGCGACGGTATAGCGAATTATCGTACGCCATTTGCCGGGCATTCCCCGATGAATTATCTATGTTATAAAATAAAACTTATTATTTTCAATTTGTTATTTTTTATTTTGCAAGTTTGGCACGCCACGTGCATTATACCCACCAGTTGCTCATTCAACTTTTTATGATGGTCCGGCATAGATCGGCAACATACCTCATAAGCCCAGAATGATGCCAAAGAAATGGTGCCTATCGTCCAACCAAACCGATAACAGCCGCGCAAGCGCTTTATCAAGCATCGGGCGACACGTGGAGTGAGGCACCGCCTGTATTGAATTTTGGTGAAGCTCTCATCAAAACCGGATGCTCTCCGCCCTGGCTGCCTGGCGCAGCAATAACGATGTCACTTGTAGTGATATCGGCCTGGGGCGAAACACAGCATCCACGCATTCCTGCTGCGGGGCACTGCGTTGCCCCGCACTTCTCTGCCTTATCCGCTAAGCCGTCCCTTTCCGCCGTCTCTATTCTTTCTGCCAACGCTGCTTTGGCGCCAAATACCGCTGCAAGGTGGGTAAATCGGTGCTTTTTTAACGCTTATCCTGGCAGGGTGCCGTGGATCAGTGGATTCTTCCCACCTGGGCTTTTTTCTTACCGGCGACTCGGTTAGCATCACAGCAGAAGAGAAACCATGAGATGATTTCGTTGAAAAAATGGCGTATATCCCCGCGCTCGCTGCGCCAACTGGTATTGATGGCCTTCCTGCTGGTATTGCTGCCATTACTGGTTCTGGCGTATCAGGCCTACCAGAGCCTGGACCACCTGAGTGCGCAGGCGGCGGACATTAACCGCACCACGCTGGTTGATGCGCGCCGCAGTGAAGCGATGACCAGCGTGGCGCTGGAAATGGAACGCAGCTACCGCCAATACTGCGTGCTGGTGGATCCAACGCTGGCGCGGCTTTACCAAAATCAGCGCAAGCAGTATTCACAAATGTTAGATGCCCATGCGCCGGTGCTGCCGGACGAGCGCTATTATCAAACGTTGCGCGGCCTGCTGACGCAACTGGCGGCGATAAAATGCCACAATAGCGGCCCCGACGCCGATACCTCTGAATTGCTGGAATCTTTCTCCCGCTCAAATGCTGAAATGGTCCAGGCAACGCGCACGGTGGTATTTTCCCGTGGCCAGCAGTTGCAACGGGCGATCGCCGAGCGCGGCCAGTTCTTTGGCTGGCAGGCGCTGCTGCTGTTTCTGGTCAGCGTGTTGCTGGTGGGCTTGTTCACCCGGATGATCATCGGCCCGGTCAAGGCGGTAGAACGCATGATCAACCGCCTTGGCGAAGGGCGGGCGTTGGGCACCACCGCAACCTTCAAGGGGCCGCGTGAACTGCGTTCCCTGGCGCAGCGCATTATCTGGTTGAGTGAGCGCCTGGCGTGGCTGGAATCACAGCGCCATGAGTTTTTGCGCCATATTTCGCATGAATTGAAAACGCCATTGGCCAGTATGCGCGAGGGCACCGAGCTGCTGGCGGATGAAGTGGTCGGCTCGCTGACGCCGGATCAAAAAGAAGTGGTGGCGATCCTCGATCAAAGCAGCCGCCATCTGCAACGCCTGATCGAACAGTTGCTGGACTATAACCGCAAGATGGCCGATGGGCCGGCGGAACATGAAAAGGTCGCGCTGGCCGCCCTGGTCGAGGCGGTGGTCGCCGCCCACAGTTTGCCTGCGCGCGCCAAACTGATCGCAACCGAGGTGGAACTCGCGGCGGAAATTTGCTGGGCAGAGCCTACGCTATTAATGCGTGTGCTGGATAATCTCTATTCCAATGCGGTGCACTACGGCAAGGAATCCGGTAACATTTGGATCCGCAGCCGCCGGGTTGGGCAACGTGTGCAGATCGATGTCGCCAATACCGGTACGCCGATTCCCGAGTCCGAACAAGCCATGATTTTTGAGCCTTTTTTCCAGGGGAGTCACCAGCGGAAAGGGGCGGTAAAAGGAAGTGGGCTGGGGTTGAGCATTGCTCGGGACTGTATCCGCCGCATGCGTGGAGAGTTGCAGTTGGTCAGCGTAGATGGCGCTGACGTCTGCTTCCGTATTGAATTGCCATTAACCGCCGAGAATGAATAAAAAATGTCTACATGGCTTAAACGCCCACGTCGCATAACGCGTGAACGAGCAACGCAGGGAGCGTTGCTCAACAAACATCCTCTTTCTTTCTGGGGAATGCTTTTTTTAGCGCCGTTCCTGTTGGCGGGTTGCGCTGAGCGCGCCGTGAGCGGCAGCCTGGCCCTGCAACAACAAGAAACCATCCCGGACAGCAAAGTGGTGGATTTTCGCCTTGCCGCCTGCGGCACACTGTGGCAGCTCGATGAACAGGAAACGCTGGAGAATTCGCTTTACTGGCTGCGCGCCATGGAATGTGCGGAAAGCCTGAGCGCCAATCAGGCGCGCACGCTGGCGAAAACCGTGGAAAACGGCCACTGGGACGGCGCCTTCAAGCAAGCTATCCTGCTTGGCGCCGCACAGCCCATGGTGGCAGAGCGCCGGCAACAGGCCGAGCGCGTGAACAGCTACAGCCTGGAGTTCCCGAATGCGCTGCGCCCGTTGCTGCAGATCTGGAGCCAGCAGCAGGCATTGCAGATTGCGCTGGCCGATGAAAAAGCCCGCTATCAGCGGTTGCAGGAAAGCAGCGACAGCCAGATTGATGCGCTGCGCCAAAGCCAACTAGGCCTGCAAACGCAACTGCAGGAAACGTCGCGCAAGCTGGAAAACCTGACTGATATTGAGCGGCGGCTTTCTTCGCGCAAACAGTTGCAGGGCGACATTCCAGAAAATGCTACCCGGCCGGATAACAGCGGCAAGGGCAGCGCCCCAGCCAAAAAGGCAGCGCCGGAATCTATGCCGGAGAAGGGCACGGCGCTGCCGGTGGAGCCAGAAGATAGCGAGATGCCGCTGCCTGATAACAAGGAGTCTGACGCGCAATGACCGCACGTAAACCGGCCAACCTGTTGTTGGTAGACGATGATCCAAGCCTGTTGAAGCTGCTGGGCATGCGCCTGAGCAGTGAAGGTTTTCACGTCACCACCGCCGAAAGCGGCCAGGAGGCCTTGCGCCTGCTGGCACGTGAGCAGATCGATCTGGTGATAAGCGATCTGCGGATGGATGAAATGGACGGCATGGCGCTGTTTGCGGAAATCCAGAAGCACCAGCCGGGGATGCCGGTGATCATCCTGACCGCCCACGGTTCGATCCCGGATGCGGTCGCCGCCACCCAAAAGGGGGTGTTCAGTTTCCTCACCAAGCCGGTGGATCGCGATGCGTTGTACAAGGCGATTGACGAGGCGCTGGCGCTTGCCGCGCCGGCCGGCGATGAAAGCTGGCGTGAAGATATCATCACCCGCAGCCCGATTATGCTGCGCCTGCTGGAGCAGGCAAAAATGGTGGCGCAGTCTGACGTCAGCGTGTTGATCAATGGCCAAAGCGGCACCGGCAAAGAGGTGCTGGCCCAGGCAATCCACGGCGCCAGCCCGCGCGCAGGCAAGGCCTTTATCGCCATCAACTGCGGTGCGCTGCCGGAGCAACTGCTGGAATCGGAGCTGTTCGGTCATGCCAAAGGCGCCTTTACCGGCGCGGTGAGCAACCGTGAGGGGCTGTTCCAGGCAGCGGCGGGCGGCACGCTGTTCCTGGATGAAATCGGCGATATGCCGCTTTCTCTGCAGGTAAAGCTGCTGCGCGTATTGCAGGAGCGCAAGGTGCGCCCGCTGGGTAGCAATCGCGATCTGGACATCGACGTGCGCATTATTTCCGCCACGCACCGCGATCTGCAAAAGGCGATGGCGAAAAACGAATTCCGTGAAGATCTCTACTACCGCCTGAATGTGGTTAACCTGAAAATCCCGGCGCTGAACGAGCGTGCGGAGGACATTCCGCTGTTGGCGAACCACCTGTTGCGGGTTGCCGCTAACCGGCATAAGCCGTTTGTGCGCAGTTTCTCTACCGATGCGATGAAGCGGCTGATGACCGCCAGCTGGCCGGGCAATGTGCGCCAACTGGTCAACGTGATCGAACAGTGCGTGGCGCTGACTTCGGCGCCGGTGATCGGCGAAGCGCTGGTCGAGCAGGCGCTGGAGGGGGAAAACACCGCGTTGCCGACGTTTGTCGAAGCGCGCAATCAGTTTGAATTACACTATCTGCGCAAGCTGCTGCAGATTACCAAAGGGAACGTCACCCAGGCGGCGCGCATGGCGGGCCGCAACCGTACGGAATTCTATAAATTGTTATCGCGCCACGAATTGGACGCGAACGATTTCAAAGAATGATGTTTTCTTGCCCGGCCTGCGGTAACGCGGGTTCTCAACAAATGGCCTGGAATGTTTTACACTCCGGTTTCTTTTTTTGCGGCATGACCGTTCGTCGTGAATTTGGATCGTATTAAGCGAGATCGAAACAATGAGCAGATCACTTTCCATCGCTCTGGCCCAGCTGAATTTGCTGGTGGGCGATATTGAAGGCAACACCGAACGTATGTTGCAAATTGTGCAGGAGCAGCAGGCGGCGGGAGCCGATCTGGTTATGTTCACCGAACTGGCGCTGTCCGGCTACCCGCCGGAAGACCTGCTGTATCGCGACGATTTCTACCAGCGCTGCGATGCACAGCTGGCCCGGCTGCAGCAGGCGTCCGGCGAAGTGGGGATCCTGGTCGGCCACCCGTGGCGTGAAGACGGGGCGTTGTATAACGCGCTGTCGCTGTTCTCTGAAGGGAAACTGCTGGCGCGCTACTTTAAACAGCGCCTGCCGAACTACGGCGTTTTCGATGAGAAACGCTATTTCCGTGAAGGCACGGAAAACTGCGTAGTTGAATTGAAAGGCTACCGCTTGGGGCTGTTGATTTGCGAAGACATGTGGTTCCCGGAACCGGTCGACGCCGCCAGCGCGGCAGGGGCCGAGATCCTGCTGTCCATCAACGCTTCACCGTATAACCGTGAAAAACCGTACGTGCGTAAAACGCTGATGGCCGGCCACTGCCAGCGCACCGGGCTGCCGCTGGTGTACCTGAACCAGGTTGGCGGCCAGGATGAGCTGATTTTTGACGGTGGCTCCAAAGTGTTTGACGGCGCGGGCAATATGACCCATCGGTTGGCGGCGTTCGCCGAACAGGTGACGATGCTGCAATTCAACGATCTGGCGCCGCTGCCGATGGCGGAACCGGCGGCAGAGCTGCCGGCGCTGGCGCAAATCTACCAGGCGTTGGTGCTGGCCGTGCGTGACTACGTGACCAAAAACGGCTTCAAGGGAGCGGTGCTCGGCCTGTCCGGCGGTATCGATTCCGCACTGACGTTGGCCATTGCGGTGGATGCGTTGGGCAAAGACAAGGTTCAGGCGCTAATGATGCCGTTCCGCTACACTGCAGATATCAGCATTGCCGATGCGAAAGAAGAAGCCGAGATCCTCGGTGTGGATTTCGATATCGTCTCGATTGAGCCGATGTTTGACGCGTTTATGGGCCAGCTTGCGCCGATGTTTGCCGGCACTGAACGCGACACCACAGAAGAAAACCTGCAGGCGCGTTGCCGTGGGGTGGTGTTGATGGCGCTGTCCAATAAACGGCGCAGTATTGTGCTGACCACCGGCAACAAGAGCGAGATGGCGGTAGGTTATGCGACGCTGTACGGCGACATGGCCGGGGGCTTTGACGTGCTGAAAGATGTGCCGAAAACCCTGGTGTTCAAGCTAGCGGAATACCGTAATACCGTCTCTTACGTGATCCCGCAGCGGGTGATCGATCGTCCGCCATCCGCCGAGCTGGCGCCGGATCAAGTCGATCAGGACAGCCTGCCGCCGTACGATATCCTGGATGCGATCCTGGGCGGCTACGTGGAGCTTGATAAATCGGTGGCCGATCTGGTAGCCGAGGGCTTTGACGAAGCCACGGTGCGCAAGGTGATCCGCCTGGTCGACATTAACGAATACAAGCGCCGTCAGGCCCCCGTCGGGCCACGTATCACTGCCCGTAACTTCGGCAAGGATCGTCGCTATCCGATCACATCCGGCTTTGGCCGTAAAAATTGGTAATTAAGGAAACGCCATGAAGAAAATTGACGCTATTATCAAGCCGTTCAAACTGGATGACGTCCGCGAAGCGCTGGCTGAAGTCGGCATCACCGGGATGACCGTCACCGAAGTGAAAGGCTTTGGTCGCCAGAAAGGCCACACCGAATTGTATCGTGGTGCCGAGTACATGGTCGACTTCCTGCCGAAGGTGAAAGTGGAAATCGTCGTGCCTGACGATATCGTGGACACCTGCGTGGAAACCATCATGCAGACGGCCCAGACCGGTAAAATCGGCGATGGCAAAATCTTTGTGTTTGACGTGGCGCGGGTGATAAGGATCCGCACCGGCGAGCAGGACGAAGAGGCGATCTAATTTCGCCATTGCGGCCGCGCACCCGCTAAATGGTGTGCAGCGCGGCCGCCTCCCTTTCTTTTTATCAAGGCGCAGCGTGCTGCGCCTTTCTTATTGGTGGCGCATTTTTTCTTTCTCCGCCCGTGTAATCAAACCGCAGTCGTTGCAAAACTCGCTATTTCCCACTGTTATCATTCGGAAAAAGCGAACGCTATCGCGTTTTTCGCAGGTTGCTCGATCGGCCGCAGGCAAATACATATACTCAAACCGTATGTTTTGTTTGAGGTTCTTGCCATGATGACGTTACGCCAGATCCGCCATTTCATTGCCGTGGCTGAAAATGGCTCAATTTCTGCCGCGGCGCAAACGGTGTTTGTTTCCCAATCTTCGCTGACGCAAGCGATCCAACAGTTGGAAACCGATATCGGTGTCCGCCTGTTCGATCGTCACGCCAAAGGCATGGAGCTGACGCATCATGGCCACCAGTTTTTACGCCAGTCTTATTTGATCCTGGCGACCGTCGACAACGCCCGGCGCAGCCTGCAACTGGGCACGGAAAGCCTGACCGGCAAGCTGACTATCGGCGTGACCAGCCTGGTGGCCGGCTATTTTCTGGTGGAGCTGTTAAAGCGCTTTCAGTCCGCTTACCCCAACGTCACGCTGCGGGTGATCGAAGACGAGCGCCGATATATCGAGCACCTGCTGGTTAACGGTGAAATCGATATCGGCGTGCTTATTCTGTCCAACATCGAAGACCGTGACGCCTTGCAAACCGAAGTGCTGATGCACTCGCCGTATCGCCTGTGGCTGCCGCCGCTGCACCCGCTGCTGGAGCATGAAAGCATCAGCCTGGCGGACGTGGCCAAGCAGCCGCTGATCCAGCTCAACGTGGATGAAATGGATATGCACGCGCAGCGTATCTGGGCGCGCGCCGGCCTGAAGCCGGATATCGCGATGAAAACCGCCTCGACGGAAGCGGTGCGCAGCCTGGTTGCCGCCGGCATTGGGATTTCCATTCAGCCCGATATGGCCTACCGCGCCTGGTCGCTGGAAGGCAACCTGATTGAAGCGCGCAAGCTGGTGGACTTGCTGGAACCGCTGGATATCGGCCTGGCCTGGCGGCGTGGCAGCGCGCGGCCGGAGCTGGTTACGCCGTTCCTGACTATTGCTCGGGAAAACAGCACGATGAGCGCCGCCGCCAAGCATTCGGTTTAACCGAACGCGGCGTTCAGTATTTAGAATTTGTTGCCCGCCTTCGTCTCGCCTAGTCTGATAAAACCGGCTTATCACATTTAGTTAACAAGGGGGATACGCAATGGTGGATGTGTGCTTCCCGACGGGCTTTACCTGCCAGCAGTACATTAACGGGCAATCGGTGGCTGGCGAAGGCCGGAATGAAAGCATTATCAATCCCGCGACCGGCGAGACGCTGGCTTCCATCGCCGAGGCCTCTTCCGCGCAGGTCGGCCACGCCGTGCAGGCCGCGCAGCAGGCGTTTGGCCAGTGGGCGCGTACCACGCCGGCCTATCGCTCCTCGCTCTTGTTGCGTATCGCCGACGCCATCGAACACCAGGCCGAACGTCTGGCGCAGCTTGAAGCGCTCAACTGCGGCAAGCCGCTGCACCTGGCGCTCAATGATGATTTACCGGCCGCCGTCGATGTGTTCCGTTTCTTTGCCGGCGCCGTGCGCACGCAGCAAGGGCAACTGGCCGGTGAATACATGGCTGGGCACACCTCAATGATCCGCCGCGATCCGCTGGGCGTGGTGGCTTCAATCGCGCCCTGGAATTACCCGTTAATGATGGCGGCGTGGAAGATTGCGCCGGCGCTGGCGGCGGGCAATACCGTGGTTTTCAAACCGTCTGAACATACGCCGCTGACTATCCTGGCGCTGGTGCCGGCGTTGCAGGAGATTCTGCCGCCCGGCGTCCTGAACGTGGTGTATGGCGGGGGGGAGAGCGTCGGCAGCCATTTGGTCGGCCACCCTCAGGTGCGGCTGGTGTCGGTTACCGGCGATATCGTCACCGGGCAGAAAATCCTGCAGGCGTCGGTGAAAAACATCAAACGCACCCATCTGGAACTGGGCGGCAAGGCCCCGGTGATCGTCTGTGACGACGCCGATCTGGATGAGGTGGTCAGCAGTATCCGCACCTTCGGCTATTACAACGCCGGGCAAGACTGTACCGCCGCCTGCCGTATCTATGCTCAGGCCGGGATTTATCCACGGCTGGTGGACGCGCTGGGTGAAGCGGTATCCAGCCTGCGCTTTGCCCGCTCGCGCGACGAAGAAAACGAGATGGGCCCCTTGATCAGCGCACGCCAGCGCGATCGCGTCGCCAGCTTTGTCGAACGTGCGCTCAGCCAGCCGCATATTGAGCTTATCACCGGCGGCGCCGAACATTCGGGGCCTGGCTTTTACTACCAACCCACGCTGCTGGCCGGTTGCCGGCAAAGCGACGAAATCGTACAGCGCGAGGTCTTCGGCCCGGTGGTCAGCGTCACGCGCTTTGAGGCGCTGGAGCAGGCGGTCGACTGGGCGAACGATTCGGAATACGGCCTGGCTTCCTCGGTGTGGACGCAGAATATCGATCGGGCGCTGCATATTGCCGCCCATCTGCAATACGGCAGCACCTGGATTAATACCCATTTTACGCTGGTGAGTGAAATGCCCCACGGCGGCATGAAACGCTCGGGCTACGGCAAGGATCTCTCCAGCGATTCACTGCAGGACTACAGCGTGGTCAGGCATGTGATGGCGAAAGTTAAACCCGCATTTTAGCGACTTATAAATTACACCTGATAGCTTTCAGGCCGCGGCAAGGCGGCGCACGTACGCCCTAAAAACGCCGTTGTGGCCTGAAAGAGAACGGGGATAAAAACCGCGGCAGCCGTTCCCTGCCGTAATAAAACGCAATATACGCAATACAGGGGAAATTACGATGGGAAAAACCACTACTGTCTCCACGCTCTCCGCACTCTGTTTCACGTTGCTTTGCGGCCAGGCTCTGGCTGCCGAACTTCCACAGCAGATTGGCAAGGGCGAAGGGCGCCTGGATATTATCGCCTGGCCGGGTTATATCGAGCGCGGCCAAACCGACAAACAATATGACTGGGTCACCCAGTTTGAAAAGCAAACCGGCTGTGCGGTGAATGTAAAAACCGCCGCCACGTCTGATGAGATGGTTAGCCTGATGGCCAAAGGGGGCTACGATCTGGTTACGGCCTCCGGCGATGCCTCGCTGCGATTGATTTTCGGCAAGCGGGTGCAGCCGATCAATACCGCACTGATCCCGAACTGGAAAAACATCGATCCGCGCCTGCTGAACGGCCCGTGGTATACCGTTGCCGGCAAAACCTACGGCACGCCTTATCAGTGGGGGCCGAACCTGCTGATGTACAACACCAAAACCTTCCCTACGCCGCCGGATAGCTGGGCCGTGGTTTTCGAACAGCAAAACCTGCCGGACGGTAAAACCAACCAGGGCCGCGTGCAGGCCTATGACGGGCCGATTTACATCGCCGATGCGGCGCTGTACCTGAAAACCGCCCAACCCCAGCTCGGTATTACCGATCCGTACCAATTGAATGAAGAGCAGTACCAGGCGGTGTTGAAGCTACTGCGCAGCCAGCATGCATTGGTGCATCGCTACTGGCATGACACCTCGGTGCAGATGAGCGACTTCAAAAATGAAGGCATCGTCGCCTCCAGCGCCTGGCCTTATCAGGCCAACGCCCTGAAAGGGGAAGGGCAGCCGATCGCCACCGTCTTCCCGAAAGAGGGCGTGACCGGCTGGGCCGACAGCACCATGCTGCACGCCGAAGCCAAGCACCCGAACTGCGCCTACCAATGGATGAACTGGTCGCTGGAGCCGAAAGTGCAGGGCGATATCGCCGCCTGGTTTGGCTCGGTGCCTGCGGCGCCTGCCGGCTGCAAGGCCAGCACGCTACTGGGTGAGAAAGGCTGTGAAACCAATGGATTCAACCAGTTTGACAAAATCGCTTTCTGGAAAACGCCACAAGCCCAGGGCGGTAAGTTTGTCCCTTACAGCCGCTGGACGCAGGACTATATCGCCATTATGGGTGGGCGTTAAGGCCGCGTATGCGTAGCCGGCCTGGCTATGGGCGGCACCGTAGGCCGCCTATCCCCCGCCCGGCTGCGCCGCTTTGACGGGTTTCAGTAAAATTGGGAGCGATGATTATGACCATTGCCGTGCAGTTTATAGATGTTTCTCGGGTTTTCGGCGATGTTCGCGCTGTTGATCGTGTATCCATTGATATTCAAGATGGCGAGTTTTTTTCCATGCTCGGGCCTTCCGGCTCGGGCAAAACCACCTGCTTGCGTTTGATCGCCGGCTTTGAACAACCAAGCGCCGGCGCCATTCGTATCCACGGCCAGGAAGCCGCCGGCCTGCCGCCTTACCAGCGTGATGTGAACACCGTATTCCAGGATTACGCCCTGTTCCCGCATATGTCAGTGCTGGAAAACGTCGCCTATGGCCTGATGGTGAAGGGCGTGTCCAAATCAGAACGCCTGGCGCGTGCGCAGGAATCGTTGGAAAGCGTGGAACTGGGTTTTGTTAGCCAGCGCAAACCGGCGCACCTTTCCGGCGGCCAACGCCAGCGTGTGGCGTTGGCACGCGCGTTGGTCAACCGCCCGCGGGTGCTGCTGCTTGATGAACCGCTGGGCGCGCTGGATCTGAAGCTGCGCGAGCAGATGCAGGGCGAGTTGAAGAAGCTGCAACGCCAGTTGGGGATCACCTTTATTTTCGTCACTCACGATCAGAGTGAAGCCTTGTCGATGTCCGATCGGGTGGCGGTATTCAATAACGGCCGCATTGAGCAGGTGGATGCGCCGCGTGAGCTGTATATGCGCCCCAAAACGCCGTTCGTCGCCGAATTTGTCGGCACGTCGAACGTGGTGCGCCGCGAACTGGCGCAGCAACTGCTGGGCCAGGGCGCCATTTACTCCATCCGTCCGGAACATATTCGGCTGTTGGATGGGATAGACGCTGCTCATGGCGATGTGCAGGTGCAGGGCACTTTGCAGGATATTCAATATCAAGGGGCGGCCACACGTTATGAAATCATGCTGGCCAACGGCGAAAAGCTGTTGGTCAGCCAGGCCAACCCGCAATGGCCTGCAGCGCAACCCTTGCCGACGATTGGTCAGCCGGTGACCGCCTGTTGGGCGCGTGAGGCGATGGTAGAGCTGGAGGAGAGGTGAGATGGATATGAGCATTGACTGCCCCAGGGCGCGCGGCGGTAGGATGCGTGCGCTATCAACTTTCCTGTATCGCAAACCCACGCTGTACCTGTCGTTGCTGCTGGTGCCGCCGCTCCTGTGGTTTGGCGCGGTGTATCTGGGATCGCTGCTGACGTTGCTGTGGCAGGGGTTTTACACCTTTGATGATTTCACCATGACGGTGACGCCGGATCTGACCTTCGACAACCTGCGTGCGCTGCTCAACCCGGCCAACTACGACATCATCGTGCGTACGTTAACGATGGCGATTGTGGTTTCGCTGGCCAGCGCGGTGGTGGCATTCCCCATCGCCTATTACATGGCGCGCTACACCAGCGGCAAGGTAAAGGCGCTGTTTTATATCGCGGTAATGATGCCGATGTGGGCCAGCTATATCGTCAAAGCCTACGCCTGGACGCTGTTGCTGGCGAAAGACGGCGTGGCGCAGTGGTTCCTGACGCACCTTGGCCTGGAGCCGGTGCTGACGGCGATCCTGTCGGTGCCCGGCGTGGGCGGCAATACCCTGTCGACATCCGGGCTGGGGCGTTTTCTGGTGTTCGTCTATATCTGGCTGCCGTTCATGATCCTGCCGATCCAGGCGGCGCTGGAGCGCCTGCCGCCGTCACTGTTGCAGGCCTCGGCGGATCTGGGCGCACGCCCGGCGCAGACCTTCCGCCATGTGATACTTCCGCTGGCCGTGCCGGGGATCGCCGCCGGTTCGATTTTCACCTTCTCGCTGACGCTGGGGGATTTCATCGTGCCGCAGCTGGTGGGGCCGCCAGGCTATTTCATCGGCAGCATGGTATATGCCCAGCAGGGGGCGATCGGCAATATGCCGATGGCGGCGGCGTTTACGCTGGTGCCGATCGTACTGATCGCCATTTATCTTTCCATTGTAAAACGTCTGGGGGCCTTTGATGCACTCTGAACGCGCGCCATTAGCCCTGAAGATCGCCGCCTGGGGCGGCCTGGTCTTCTTACATTTTCCATTGGTGATTATTGCTATCTATGCTTTTAATACCGAGGACGCGGCGTTCAGCTTTCCGCCGCGTGGCTTCACCTTGCACTGGTTCAGCGTGGCCGCCGGCCGCCAGGACATTATGGATGCGGTGTGGCTTTCGGTGCAGATCGCCTGTCTGGCGACGGTGATCGCATTGATCCTCGGCACGCTGGCCGCCGCCGCGCTGTATCGCCGCGACTTTTTTGGTAAGGAAAGCATCTCACTGCTGCTGCTGTTGCCGATCGCGCTGCCGGGGATCGTGACCGGTATCGCGCTGTTGGCGGCGTTTAAGGCGTTGGATATTGAACCGGGCATGATGACCATCGTTATCGGCCACGCCACGTTCTGTGTGGTGATTGTGTTTAACAACGTCATAGCGCGCTTTCGGCGCACGTCGTACAGCCTGATTGAGGCTTCGATGGATCTGGGCGCCGATGGCTGGCAAACCTTCCGCCATGTGATCCTGCCGAACCTTGGTTCGGCGCTGTTGGCGGGCGGGATGCTGGCTTTTGCGCTGTCGTTTGATGAAATCATCGTCACCACCTTTACCGCTGGGCACGAACGTACGCTGCCGCTGTGGCTGCTCAATCAGCTGAGCCGGCCGCGTGACGTACCGATCACCAACGTGGTGGCGCTGTCGGTAATGGTGATGACCATGATCCCGATTTTGGGTGCCTATTACCTCACCAAAGGTGGGGAAGGCGTTGCCGGCAGCGGCAAATAGCTCTGCGCCACTGCCTTTATATGCTGATGTCTACAAACTTGTAGAACCAGGGTTAATGAACACAAAAGGATACCCCTATGCAAAGTCAACTGCTGATTAACGGCCAACTGGTGACCGGCCAGGGCGAAAAACTGCCGGTGTATAACCCTGCGACGGGTGAGGTGATTGCGCAGATTGCACAGGCGAGCGCTGAGCAGGTCGATCAGGCGGTACAGGCCGCCGATACCGCCTTCGCGACCTGGGGCCAGACCACGCCGAAAGAGCGCGCCGAACACCTGCTGAAGCTGGCCGATTTGATAGAACAAAACGCGGAAACGTTTGCCCGGCTTGAATCGCAGGACTGCGGCAAGCCCTACCATGCGGTGCTCAATGACGAACTGCCGGCGGTGGTGGACGTGTTCCGCTTCTTTGCCGGCGCCAGCCGCTGCCTTGGCGGGTTGGCCGCCGGTGAATATCTGGCGGACCACACTTCAATGATCCGCCGCGATCCGCTTGGCGTGGTGGCGTCGATCGCGCCGTGGAACTATCCGCTGATGATGGTGGCCTGGAAGTTGGCGCCGGCGTTGGCGGCGGGCAACTGCGTGGTGCTGAAACCCGCCGAGCAGACGCCGCTGACCGCCTTCAAACTGGCCGAACTGGCCGCCGGGCTATTCCCGGCCGGCGTGCTGAATGTGCTGTTCGGCGCAGGCGCCAGCGTGGGCGACGCCCTGACCGGGCATGCCAAAGTGCGTATGGTTTCGCTCACCGGTTCGATCGCGACCGGTTCGCACATTATCGCCCACACGTCGCAGGGGGTGAAGCGCACCCATATGGAACTGGGCGGCAAGGCGCCGGTTTTGGTGTTTGACGACGCCGATTTGGCCGCGGTGGTGGAAGGCATCCGTACCTTCGGTTACTACAATGCCGGGCAAGACTGCACCGCCGCCTGCCGTATCTATGCACAGAAAGGCATCTATCCTGAACTGGTGAAGGCGCTGGGCGAAGCGGTCGCCAGCCTGAAAATCGGCTCGCCGGATGACAGCAGCACCGAGCTTGGGCCATTGATCACCCAACAGCACCTGGAGCGGGTGACCGGCTTTGTCGAGCGCGCCAAGGCGCTGCCGCACATTCAGGTGGTCACCGGCGGTGAGAAGGTGGATGGGCCGGGGTACTATTTCCAGCCGACGCTGCTGGCCGGCGCGCGCCAGGAGGACGAAATTGTGCAGCGTGAGGTGTTTGGGCCGGTAGTGACCATTACGCCGTTCGAAGATGAAGCACAAGCGCTGGCCTGGGCCAATGCGTCTGACTATGGCCTGGCGTCTTCGGTATGGACGCAGGACGTTGGCCGCGCGCACCGCCTGAGCGCCCGCTTGCAGTATGGTTGCACTTGGGTGAATACGCACTTCATGTTGGTGAGTGAAATGCCGCACGGTGGGCAGAAGCTGTCGGGGTACGGCAAGGATATGTCGATGTATGGGCTGGAAGATTACACCGTTGTTCGGCATGTGATGTTTAAGCACTAACGCGCGTTATCAGGCTGTGTCCCACGGCAACAGTGTGTGGCACAGCCTATGCAGAACCCTCAGCCAGCCCCGGTATAAAGAAACTCCCCCCGCCTGCCACTTAATAACCATCTATACTGTATGGGTATTTGTTTTGTTGCGTCTGCACTGACACCAAGCCTGCTTCTGCTTGATCCCCCACAGCATTGCATCTTGCTATCAGTTTGCATATCTGCACAATGACGCGCTTTTCAGGCGGCCAGAGACGCCGGCCTGATAATAATAAAAAAGCATAGGAAGCCAATATGAGTATAACTCGTCGTGATTTTCTCAATGGGGTAGCGATAACCATCGCCGCTGGGCTAACGCCGATGCAGGCGCTGCGCGCTGCGCCGCAAACTGCCCAGCAAACGCTGTACTATCCGCCAGCATTAACCGGTTTGCGTGGCAACCACCCCGGATCGTTCGAACATGCGCACCAGCTTGGCCGCGATGGCCGGCAGTTTGATTTCGGCGCGGTGCCGGTAACCGAAGAATTTGATTTAGTGGTGGTGGGGGCCGGGATCAGCGGCCTGGCCGCCGCCTGTTTCTGGCAACAGATGAAAGGCACGCAGCAGCGCATCCTGATCATTGACAACCATGATGACTTTGGCGGCCACGCCAAGCGCAACGAATTCGGCAGCGGCCAGAATAGGATCCTGGGTTACGGCGGCAGCGAATCGCTTCAGTCACCCCGTTCCAACTTTAGCCCGGTGGCCATCGGGTTGTTGAAAACGCTTGGCGTCAGCATCGATGGGCTGGAAAACGCCTTCGACAAAACCTTTTACCCCGATCTGAATCTGAGCCGCGGCGTTTATTTCGATCGCAAAAACTTTGGCGTGGATAAAGTGGTCAGCGGCGATCCGGGCCGCATGGTCGCGGATGATATCCCGCGCGACCGGCTCAACGGCCGTTCTTATCAGGCGTTTATCGGTGACTTCCCGCTACCGGAAAGCGATCGTCAGGCCCTGATTGCGCTACACACGGTGGAGAAAGACTATCTGCCGGGGCTAAGCGTAGACGAAAAGGTGAGGTGGCTGGATAGCCACAGCTATGAACAGTTCCTGCGTGAAAAGGTGGGGCTGAGCGAGATGGCAATACGTTATTTCCAGCAGACGACCAGCGATTTCCAGGCAGTGGGCATTGATGCCACCTCCTGCAGCGACGCGCGGATTTGCGATTTGCCTGGGTTAGACGGCATGAACCTGCCGCCGTTGGATGCCGAATCACAGGCGGATTTGGACGATCCTTATGTGTTTCACTTTCCGGACGGCAACGCATCGCTGGCGCGCCTGATGGTGCGCCATTTGATCCCGGCCGTGGCGCCTGCCGGCAAAGACATGAACGATATCGTGTTGGCCCGGTTTGATTATGCCCAGCTCGATCGCCCCGAATCGCCGGTGAAGCTTCGCTTGAACAGCACCGGCTTGCATGCGGCCAACGTGGGCGATCGGGTGGAGGTCACCTATATGACCGGCGAGAAAATGACCAAGGTGCGCGCCGGGCAGGTGGTGATGGCCGGCTACAACATGATGATCCCGTACCTGGTGCCGGAGATGCCGCCGGCGCAACAGGAAGCGCTGAAGCAAAACGTGAAGGCGCCGCTGGTGTACAGCAAAGTGGTGATCCGCAACTGGCGGCCATTCCTCAAACTAGGCGTACACGAAGTGTATTCGCCCACCGCGCCGTATTGCCGCGTGAAGCTGGATTACCCGGTGAGCATGGGCGGCTACGCCCACCCGCACGATCCCGACAGCCCAATCGGCCTGCATATGGTGTATGTGCCGGTATTGCCGGGCAGCGGCCTGAGCCCGCGCGAACAGTCGCGCAAAGGGCGAGCGTTGCTGCTGGGCACGCCGTTTGAGGTGCATGAAAACATGATCCGGGAACAGTTGCAGGGCATGCTGGGCGCCGCTGGCTTTGATCACCAGCGTGATATTCAGGCGATCACCGTCAACCGCTGGTCCCACGGCTATTCCTATTTCCTCAACGGCCTGTTCGATGATGAAGACGAAGCGCAGCAGATTATCGCCATTGCCCGCCGGCCGATTGGCAAAATCGCGATTGCCAACTCCGATGCGGACTGGAGCCCATATGCCAATTCGGCGATCGATCAGGCATGGCGTGCGGTGAATGAATTGGCTTACGGCAAGATTGCCGCCAGGGAAGGGGTATAACGATGCGTAAATGTTATCTTGGCCTGCTGTTGGCCTTGGCCGGCACCGTTAACGCCATGCCTGCCGGTGAATACGTGGCAAAAGCGGGCGACTGCACCGCCTGCCACACCAGCGAGAATGGCGCACTGCTTGCCGGCGGCCGGCGTTTTTCCACGCCGATCGGCGATATCTATGCCACCAATATTACTCCGGACAAGCAGCACGGCATTGGCGCCTATTCGTTTGAGGATTTCGACCGTGCGATGCGCCAGGGGATCGCCAAAGACGGGCACCACCTCTACCCGGCGATGCCGTATACCGCCTATGCCAGGATGAGCGCCGCGGACATGCATGCGCTCTACGACTACCTGATGCATGATGTAGATCCCAATCCCACCGCCAACCGCCGCAGCGATATCCCCTGGCCGCTGTCGATGCGTTGGCCGCTGGCCGCCTGGAACCTTTTGTTCCACGATGACACGCCTTACCAGCCGGATGCCCGGCAGAGCGCTGAATGGAATCGCGGGGCTTATCTGGTACAAGGGCTTGGCCACTGCGGCAGTTGCCATACGCCGCGCGGTTTGGCGATGCAGGAAAAGGCGCTGGATAACGCCTCGCCGCTGTATTTGAGCGGGGCGGAGCTGGATGGCTGGTATGCAACCGGGCTGCGTGGCCTGGAGCCGGGCGCCGTGGCGGCATTGTTGAAAACCGGTCGCAGCCAGCATGCGGCGGTAGCCGGCCCAATGGCTGAGGTGGTCACGCACAGTACCCAGTACCTGAACGATGCCGATCTGCAGAGTATCGGGTTGTATCTGCATAGCCTGGCATCGGCGGTGCCGGCGCTTCAATCGGCGGGCGCCGCAGACGGTTCATCCGGTAAACAGACCTACGCCATGTACTGTTCTACCTGCCACGGCAATCAGGGCGAGGGCAGCGACAACGCCATTCCTGCCCTGGCGGGCAACCCTAGCGTAACGGCAAGTAACCCACTGACGGCCCTGCGCGTGGTGTTGGAAGGAGCGCAGACGCCCATTACCGAACATGGGGCGGCGCTCAGCATGCCCGGTTATGCCTGGGCGCTGGACGATCGTCAGGTGGCTGATTTGATGAACTATTTGCGCGGCAGTTGGGGCAACCAGGCGGCGCCGGTCACCGCCGGGCAGGTGAAGGAGACACGCAAACTGGCCGGGCAGTAAGTGCCTGTAAACACGAGCCACTTCCACCATAGGGAAGCGGCTCGTGGGAATTACAGGATCTTATGCGGGCCAAAGCATTCGTAGTGAAGGCATTCCGCCGCCACTCCCTGCTCCAGCAATTGTTGCGCGATAAACTGCATAAATGCCACTGGCCCGCAGAAGTAGAATTGCATCTGCGGATCGGCCAGCGCGCTGCCTAATTGATCGAGCGCCATCAACCCGCGGTGTTGGTAATCCTGGCCAGCGACATCGTTCGCCCCCGGTTCACGGTACCAAATGTGGCTGCTTAGGTTTGGCATCTGGCCGGCAATCGCCGCCACTTCATCGGCAAAGGCGTGCACCGCGCCATTTTCCGTCGCATGCAGCCAATATACCGGCGCCGTGTGCCGTTGGTTGTGCAAGGTATGGAGCATGCTGAGCATCGGGGTTTGGCCAACGCCGGCCGAAATCAGCGCAATCGGCGTGCCGGGCTGCTCATCAAGGAAAAAATCACCGTGCGGCGCGGCCAGTTCAATCACATCGCCTGGCTGACTATGCTGGTGCAGAAAACCAGAAACCGCGCCGTGATCCTCGCGCTTTACCGCGATGCGATAATACTCGCCGTTAGGGGCGGTGGTCAGTGAATACTGGCGGATCTCCTGTTGCGGCAGGCTAGGGTGGCGCAGGTAAACCGCCAGATATTGCCCCGGTTGGTAGTCTGCCACGCGGCGGCCGTCAACCGGCGCCAGCGTCAGGCTACAGATCGCTTCGCTCTGCATCTGCTTGCTGACAATACGGAACGGCCGCAGGCCGCGCCAGCCGCCGTTGGCCCCGGCGCTTTCATCATAGATTTGTTCTTCGCGCTGGATAAAAACGTTGGCCAG
Organism: Gibbsiella dentisursi; assembly: GCF_039539505.1. Classification (NCBI taxonomy): domain Bacteria; kingdom Pseudomonadati; phylum Pseudomonadota; class Gammaproteobacteria; order Enterobacterales; family Yersiniaceae; genus Gibbsiella; species Gibbsiella dentisursi. The sequence goes on along the minus strand of NZ_BAABDG010000007.1, from coordinate 745,707 downwards.
CACGCCATATGCTTTACCCCAGGCATCCAGCACCTGGTGGCCGGGGCTGAACATTTCATCCAGCGTCGCCAGCAGGTGTTGGCCGACAATCTGATATTGCTCCGGCTGAATGTTGAAGCTGGCGTGCTTCTGGGCGATGCGCTCCACCGCCGGCAGCAACGCCGCCAGGTTTTCCAGGTTGCTGGCATAGGCGCAGATGGCATCGAACAACGCCTGGCGCTGATCGCCGTTGCGCTGGTTGCTCATGTTGAAAATGTCTTTCAACTCGGGGTTATGGCTGAACATACGATCGTAGAAATGGGCGGTTAGCTTCGGCCCAGTTGCAGCCAGCAGGGGAATAGTGGATTGAACGGTGGCGATGGTTTGGCTATCTAGCATGGTGACGCTCCTTAAGGGATATACCTTTCATTCTTTCTGGCCGCAGCTACGTTGGCTCTGTTACCCGTCCTAATGGGCCAGCGCTAACGCAGTTCAAAACGCGTTGGCAGGTTGTTTTGCGGCTCGAATGTATTGGGTAGAGTTCCTGGGTTGATTTAAATGTTGTATTTAAAACGCATCTTATTGGGTGCGGCCACGTTTGTAAATACCCCCATAATCGTTATGGCGGCGCCAGGGCATGCAGAACATGAAAAACACGCATTCACGATATGAGGAAAAGTCCGTTGCCTGGATGGCCAATTTGGCGGGTGAAATCCTTGCCGGGCCTAAAGCCAATCGTTTGCGTAAAAACCTCTGTCAAGGCCTATCTTCAACGGGGGAAAACAGTTTACACTGTTAGCCAGAACCCAACCTGGGTAGGTATATCCTTCCTCTTTCTTGTTGCAGCGGTGTTGGCCCCGCGCCTTCATCCTCAGTCACCTGGGTGAAACCGGCGCCTGAGGATTGATGCGTGTGCCAGCAGGCAACAACGCAGAGTTTATGGGTATATTTTTGGTGATTTTTTTAGTTAGCTGATTGAAGTCAGGAGATGCCGGATGTTAAAGCGTGAAATGAACATTGCCGATTACGATGCCGAACTGTGGCGAGCAATGGAGCAGGAAGTGGTGCGTCAGGAAGAGCACATCGAGCTGATTGCTTCTGAAAACTACACCAGTCCGCGCGTTATGCAGGCACAGGGTTCCCAGTTGACCAACAAATACGCGGAAGGCTATCCAGGCAAGCGTTACTATGGCGGTTGCGAATACGTTGATATCGTTGAACAACTTGCGATCGATCGCGCAAAAGCGCTGTTCGGCGCGGATTATGCCAACGTTCAGCCGCACTCCGGCTCCCAGGCTAACTTTGCCGTCTATACCGCGCTGCTGCAGCCGGGCGACACCATCCTGGGCATGAGCCTGGCGCACGGCGGCCATCTGACTCACGGTTCCCCGGTCAACCTGTCCGGTAAACTGTACAACGTGATTTCTTACGGCATCGACGATAAAGGCCAGATTGACTATAACGAGCTGGCTGAACTGGCGAAAACCCATAAACCAAAAATGATCGTGGGTGGTTTCTCTGCCTATTCCGGCGTGGTTGACTGGGCAAAAATGCGTGAAATCGCTGACAGCATCGGTGCTTACCTGTTTGTGGACATGGCCCACGTGGCCGGCCTGGTGGCAGCAGACGTTTACCCTAACCCGGTTCCCCATGCCCACATCGTGACCACCACCACCCACAAAACCCTGGCTGGCCCACGCGGTGGCCTGATCCTGGCGAAGGGTGGCGATGAAGATCTGTACAAAAAACTGAACTCCGCCGTGTTCCCTGGCGGCCAGGGTGGCCCGCTGATGCACGTGATCGCCGGTAAAGCGGTGGCGTTGAAAGAAGCCATGGAGCCAGAGTTTAAAGTTTACCAGCAACAGGTTGCCAAAAACGCCAAGGCGATGGTTGAAGTGTTCCTGGAACGTGGTTACAACGTCGTTTCCGGCGGGACGCATAACCACCTGTTCCTGCTGGATCTGGTTGATAAAAACCTGACCGGTAAAGAAGCCGATGCCGCACTGGGCCGCGCTAACATCACAGTGAACAAAAACAGCGTGCCAAACGATCCGAAAAGCCCGTTCGTCACCTCCGGCGTGCGTATCGGTACGCCTTCCGTAACGCGCCGCGGCTTTAAAGAAGCGGACGTGCGTGAACTGGCCGGCTGGATCTGCGATGTGTTGGACAACATCAATGATGAAGCCACGATTGAACGCACTAAGAAGAAAGTGCTGGAAATCTGTGCACGCCTGCCGGTTTATGCCTAAACATAGGCATCGCAGCGTCTGCTGACGCTGTGCAAAAACGGCGGTAAATGAACGGAGAATGCCTTTTGGCTATTCTCCGTTTTTTTATGCCTGGGCCGCCGCCCGGTGGGCAACGTGAGCCTTGCGGGCAGGGGGGGCCTCTGTCAAAGTATTGCCCTTACACCGGAGGGTTCATGGTCCTGCAATCAACGCGTTGGCTCGCGCTCAGTTATTTCACCTACTTTTTTTCTTATGGCATTTTCTTGCCTTTCTGGGGCGTGTGGCTCAAAGGCGAAGGCCTCGCGCCGGACACCATCGGTATTTTGTTGGGCGCCGGCCTGGTGGCGCGCTTTCTGGGCAGCCTGCTGATTGCGCCGCGGGTGAAAGAGCCCACGCATCTGGTCAGCGCATTGCGCCTGCTGGCCCTGTTGGCGCTGGCCTTTGCGGTGGGGTTCTGCTTTGGTGAAGGCTGGGCCTGGCTGATGTTGGTGATTGCCGGGTTTAACCTGTTTTTCTCGCCGCTGGTGCCGCTCACCGACGCCCTGGCGGCCACCTGGCAAAAACAGATCGCCATGGATTACGGCCGGGTGCGGCTGTGGGGATCGCTGGCGTTTGTGATTGGCTCGGCGCTGACCGGCAAGCTGGTTTCGGTGTGGGGGCATAACGCCATCCTGTTTAGCCTGATCGCTAGTCTGTGCGCCATGCTGCTCGGTATGTTGCTCAAACCTAGCGTTATGCCGAAAGGGGAGGCGCGCGGCCCGGCGGGATCCACGCGCAGCTGGCGTGCGCTGCTGACGCAGGGGCCGGTCTGGCGCTTCTTACTTTGCGTTACCCTATTGCAGGGCGCGCACGCCGGCTATTACAGCTTTGCCTCGATTTATTGGCAGGATGCTGGCTATTCTGCCGCAACCATCGGCTACCTGTGGTCACTGGGGGTGGTGGCGGAAATCGTCATTTTTGCCAGCAGCAATGTGCTGTTCCGCCGCTGGAGCGCCAGCCACCTGCTGTTGCTTTCCGCCTGCTGCGGCATTGTGCGCTGGAGCCTGATGGCGTCCTCAACCGAGCTGAGCTTGCTGGTGCTGATCCAGGTGCTGCACTGCGGGACGTTCACCGTCTGCCACCTGGCGGCGATGCGCTTTATCAGCGCCTATAAGGGCATCGAGGTGATTCGCCTGCAGGCGGTGTATTCCGGGTTGGCGATGGGCGGCGGCATTGCGGTGATGACGGTGCTTGCCGGCTTCCTGTTTGAACACTGGGGTGGTGGATTGTTCTGGGTGATGGCTGCGCTGGCGCTGCCTGCGTTGTTCATTCGCCCGGCGGTGGTACGTTAAGTTGGATCATCGCGCTGTGCCTGCGGCGTTTAACCGCCGTTTAGCCTCTGTTTATGTTGTTTTACTCCAAGAGCGAATATGCTTTGATCATGAAAATACGTGGTTTACTGGCCGGATTATTCATGCTGTTCTGCGGTGGTGTTGCCGCCCATCCGCACAGTTTTATCGATATCAACACCACCTTGGTGGTGAAAGACGGCAAGCTCCAGGGGCTGAAAATGGTATGGGTGATGGATGAGATTACGTCTGCCGATCTGCTCTACGATGCACAGAACGCCAAAAGCGATTCTGAAATTTGGAAAAAGCTGGCGGCAGAGGTGATGGCCAATGTGCTCGGCCAGCACTACTTTACCGACATCTACCGAGACGGCAAACCGGTGAAATACCTGAATCTGCCGCCGGAATACCATCTTTCACGCCAGGGCAACCAGGCGGTGCTGGAGTTTATCCTGCCGTTGGCCACGCCGCAGCCGCTGGCCGGCAAGCCGTTTGAAATCTCCACCTACGATCCCACCTACTTTGTCGATATGAGCTACAAAGACGAAAAAGCGATCCATCTGCCGGCAGAAATCGCCCAGCAGTGCAAGTTCACGCTGAAGACGCCAAAGCCGGATGCCTCACTGCAGGCGTATGCGCTGTCTTTGGATAAAAACGACTCCCCCGGCGAAGATATGGCGCTGGGGCAGCAGTTTGCGCAACGGATAACGCTGCAATGTCAATAAACCTCAGCCAGCCGCCTGCCCGCCAACGCCATTGGGCCTTCAGCCTGTGGCCGTTGGCGCTATTCCTGCTGGTGTTGGCCGCCGGCGCGCAGATTGCGTGGCATTTTTGGCCGCAGATCGTGATGCAAAGCGTGATATGGCAGAAAAGCCTGCACCAGGAGATGGCCGGGCTGATGCAGCAGGTTAAGGCCGCGCCACGGCAGGCAGGGATAACGCTGCTCTTGTTCAGCCTGAGCTATGGCGTGCTGCATGCGCTGGGGCCGGGGCACGGTAAAGTGGTGATCGCCACTTATCTGGCAACGCATCCGGCACGGTTGAAAAGCAGCCTGAAACTGACTTTTATTTCTTCACTGGTGCAGGGGCTGGTAGCCATCGGGCTGGTCACGCTGGTGCTGGTGGTATTACAGCTTTCTTCCCGCCAACTGCACCAGAGCAGCTTCTGGATGGAAAAGGGCAGTTTCCTGCTGGTGATTTTGTTGGGCGTGATGCTGAGCTGGCGGGCGTTGAAGCGGCTTTACCACACCATTAAGGCGCTAAAGCCGGCGCCGGGGTTGCGGATCAACCGCTTGCAGCCGCTGCCGGCGGGCCATGTGCACAGCGCCGACTGTGGTTGCGGCCACCGCCATTTGCCTAATGATGCCGAACTGCAGGCGGGCGGCGACTGGCGCACCCAGGCCGCCATCGTGTTGGCTATGGGGCTGCGGCCCTGTTCCGGCGCGATTTTGGTGCTGTTGTTTGCCAAGGTGCTCGGCGTGTATGTCTGGGGGGTAATTTCCGCGTTGGCGATGGCGTTGGGCACCTCATTGACCATTTCTCTGCTGGCGCTGCTGGTGCATTACAGCCGCCAGATGGCGGAGCGCATCAGCCGCACGCGGGCGCCGGCCGCCTGGCGCTCGGTCGCCTGGGGGGCGTTGGCGCTGGCCGGCGGGCTGATCCTGCTGTTCGCCGGGGTGCTGCTTTACCTGAGCGCCCAGCCGGAGCTTGGCGGCGGCATCCGGCCGTTTTCCCGCTGAGCGCCGGTGCAGTACGCACCATAAAAAATGCCAGTCGGCGTGAGCGGACTGGCATCAACATGGTGCTGCAACGGGTGGATTAGCGTTTTAGCGCTTCGCTTAATTCTTCACGCATGGTCGACAGCAGCCCTTTCACTACGCGTGGGTTGCCTGCCACCACATTGCCAGAGCTGAAATGGTTGTGGCCGCCGACAAAGTCGGTCACCACGCCGCCGGATTCACGCACCAGCAGTTCACCGGCGGCAAAATCCCATGGCTTCAGGCCAATTTCAAAGAAACCGTCAACGCGGCCGGCGGCAACGTAGGCCAGATCCAGCGCGGCGGAGCCGGTGCGGCGGAAGTCTGCGCACTGGGTGAACAGTTTGCCCACCAGGTTGATGTAGGCCGGCGCATGCTGCTTGGCCTTGAACGGGAAGCCGGTCGCCAGGATGGTGCCATCCAGATCTTTGGCGTGGGTGCCGCGCAGACGATAACCGTTGAGCTGCGCGCCCTGGCCGCGGGTAGCGGTAAAGAGTTCGTTGCGCATTGGATCGTACACGACGGCGACTTCAGTGCGGCCTTTAATGCGTACGGCAATGGAAACGGAGAAATGAGGAAAACGTTTGATGAAGTTTGACGTGCCATCCAGTGGATCAATCACCCATTGTACATCCTGGTCCTCGCCAACCAGTTCGCCGCGTTCTTCCGTAATGATGGTGTGCTGCGGGTAGGATTTGCGAATGACATCGATGATCAGATGCTCTGCATCGCGATCGACGTTGGTGACGAAATCGTTAGTCCCTTTCTGGCTCGCTTCTACAGCGTCCGGGGTTTCATAGTTTTTGGCAATCAGGTTACCGGCCTTGCGCGCAGCGCGCACGGCGATAGTCAGCATCGGATGCATGGGTATCTTCCACTAGGATGTTAAAGAACAGGAAACGGCGCAGAGTATAGCAGGTGTTCGGCAAAATACCTATGCCTGTGTTAAGATGCTGCGATTTTCCGCTACGTTCAGAGTTTGTATGCTGCATAATATCCGCATTGTTCTGGTAGAAACCTCCCATACCGGCAACATGGGCTCCACCGCCAGAGCCATGAAAACCATGGGGTTGACTAACCTCTATCTGGTTAATCCCTTGGTCAAACCCGATTCCCAGGCGATTGCCCTGGCCGCCGGCGCCAGCGACGTGATCGGCCATGCCACCATTGTTGATAATTTCGATCAGGCCATCGCCGGTTGTGGGTTGGTGGTGGGCACCAGTGCGCGTTCACGCACGCTGCCCTGGCCGATGCTGGAGCCGCGCGAGTGTGGCGTGCGCGCCGTGCAGGAAAGCGAACAGGCGCCGGTGGCGCTGGTCTTTGGCCGCGAACGCGTGGGCCTGACCAACGATGAGCTGCAAAAATGCCACTACCACGTTGCCATTCCCGCCAACCCGGAATACAGCTCGCTAAACCTGGCGATGGCGGTGCAGATCCTCGCGTACGAAGTGCGTGTCGCTTACCTGGATCGCCAGCAGCAGGGCGCCGCGCCGCAGGAAGCCTCGCCTTATCCGTTGGTGGACGATCTGGAACGCTTTTATCAGCATCTGGAGCAGACGCTGCAAAAAACCGGCTTTATCCGCCCGGCCCACCCAGGGCAGGTGATGAACCGTTTGCGCCGTTTATTTGCCCGCGCGCGGCCTGAAGCCCAGGAGCTGAACATCCTGCGCGGCATGCTGACTTCGATCGAAAAACAGGATAAACATCAAGGAAATTAATTTAACGCGGCCTAACAAGAAAGGGTAATGGTATTTATTTTCAATTGGTTATAACATGCATTTGAAATACTACCGTTAGGAAAAAACTCAAAAATGCTAATACTTGAGTAAATTACTCGGTTAAATAGTTGACTGATTTACTCGGGAATGTCAGACTCCGGCTATGTTCCACCAACAGGTAACCATTTAGCTATGAGACTGACATCCAAAGGCCGTTATGCCGTAACCGCAATGCTCGATGTGGCATTACACTCCCAGGACGGGCCAGTTCCTCTGGCGGATATTTCTGAGCGCCAGGGTATTTCGCTCTCCTATCTGGAACAACTCTTCTCGCGCCTGCGTAAAAACGGCCTGGTGGCCAGCGTACGTGGGCCAGGCGGTGGTTATCTGCTGGGCAAAGACGCTGGCGAAATTGCCGTTGGCGCCGTGATTACCGCCGTCGATGAATCCGTCGATGCTACCCGTTGCCAGGGCAAAGAAGGCTGCCAGGGCGGCGATCGCTGCCTGACGCATACCCTGTGGCGCGATCTGAGCGAGCGCATCAGCGGGTTCCTCAACAGCATTACGTTGGCTGAACTGGTCAACAATCAGGAAGTTCTTGATGTCGCGGATCGCCAAAACAACGATACGCGCCGCACGGCGACCAGCCGTTCACAAGAAACGATCAACGTTAATCTGCGCGCATAAGCAGATAGCGGCAAGTTATTTTGTTTTTGGAAGTGATGTACGGAGCATAAGAGTAATGAAATTACCGATCTATCTGGATTACTCAGCAACGACGCCGGTTGATCCGCGCGTTGCTGAGAAGATGATGCAGTTTTTGACCCTGGACGGCACTTTCGGTAACCCTGCTTCCCGCTCCCACCGTTTCGGGTGGCAGGCCGAAGAAGCCGTCGATATCGCGCGTAACCAAATAGCAGAACTCGTCGGGGCCGATCCACGCGAGATCGTGTTTACCTCCGGCGCCACGGAATCCGACAACCTGGCGATCAAAGGTGCTGCCAATTTCTACCAGAAAAAGGGCAAGCACATCATCACCTGTAAAACCGAACATAAAGCCGTACTGGACACCTGCCGCCAATTAGAGCGTGAAGGGTTCGAAGTCACTTATCTGGCGCCGCAGAGCAACGGCATTATCGATCTGCAGGCGCTGGAAGCGGCGCTGCGTGATGACACCATTTTGGTTTCTATCATGCATGTGAACAACGAAATCGGCGTGGTGCAGGATATCGCGGCTATCGGCGAAATGTGCCGCGCGCGCGGCATTATTTACCACGTCGATGCCACGCAAAGCGTGGGCAAACTGCCAATCGATCTGAGCAAGCTGAAAGTGGATCTGATGTCTTTCTCCGGCCATAAAATCTATGGGCCGAAAGGCATCGGCGCGCTGTATGTGCGCCGCAAACCGCGGATCCGCATTGAAGCGCAGATGCACGGCGGCGGGCACGAACGCGGCATGCGTTCCGGTACTCTGCCTGTGCACCAGATCGTCGGTATGGGCGAAGCCTACCGCATCGCCAAAGAAGAAATGACCACCGAAATGGAACGCTTGCGTGCCCTGCGCGATCGTCTGTGGAACGGTGTGAAAGATTTAGAAGAAGTTTACCTGAACGGCGATCTGCAACAGGGCGCTCCCAACATCCTGAATGTCAGCTTCAACTACGTTGAAGGTGAATCGCTGATCATGGCGCTGAAAGACCTGGCCGTTTCCTCCGGTTCCGCCTGCACCTCCGCCAGCCTGGAGCCATCCTATGTGCTGCGTGCGTTGGGCATGAATGATGAACTCGCCCATAGCTCGATCCGCTTCTCTCTGGGGCGTTTCACCACCGAAGAAGAGATCGATTACGCCATTCAACTGGTGCGTAAATCCATCGGCCGCCTGCGCGATCTTTCCCCGCTGTGGGAAATGTTTAAGCAGGGCGTGGATATCAACAGCATTGAATGGGCACACCATTAAGTTCTCAGGATTTTAGGAGCAAAGGTCATGGCTTACAGTGAAAAAGTAATCGATCACTATGAAAATCCGCGTAACGTCGGTTCGTTCGACAATGCCGATCCTTCCGTGGGCAGCGGTATGGTGGGTGCACCGGCCTGCGGCGATGTGATGAAGCTGCAGATTAAGGTGAACCAGGCGGGCATCATTGAAGACGCACGTTTCAAAACCTACGGCTGTGGCTCTGCTATTGCTTCCAGCTCGCTGGTCACCGAATGGATGAAAGGCAAGTCTCTTGAACAGGCCGAAGCGATCAAAAACACGCAGATCGCCGAAGAACTGGAACTGCCGCCGGTTAAAATCCACTGCTCGATTCTGGCGGAAGACGCCATCAAAGCAGCGATCGCCGACTACAAGAGCAAAAGCAGCGCCAAGTAGTTATTGTTGAATGATATCCCACGTTTTCAACGCTTGCCGCGGCGGTTGCATGCAATCGCCCGGCCGTGGTTGTGAACGTGGCAGGGTAAGTGTGAGGTTGTCATGTCGATTACGATGAGCGACAGCGCGGCGCAGCGGGTTCAGGCCTTTTTGGCTAACCGTGGCAAAGGTCTTGGCCTGCGCCTTGGAGTGCGAACCTCCGGCTGCTCCGGGATGGCATACGTGCTGGAATTCGTTGACGAAGTTAACGGCGACGACGTGGTGTTTGAAGACAAGGGCGTTAAGGTGATCATTGACGGCAAAAGCCTGGTGTACCTTGACGGCACGGAGCTTGATTTCGTTAAGGAAGGCCTCAACGAAGGCTTCAGGTTCAATAACCCGAACGTTTCAAACGAGTGTGGCTGCGGCGAAAGTTTCAACGTCTGACGGCCAGTATCGTGTTCCACCGCAACCCGCTTGCGGTTTAATGACAAGCCCCCGGCGCAGGCGGGGGGCCTCAAACCACCAGAGCACGCTATGGATTACTTTACTTTATTCGGGCTGCCGGTTCGCTATGCGCTGGACGGTAGCCTGCTTGCATCCCGTTTTCAGGATATGCAGCGCCAATTTCACCCTGACCGCAACGCCCTTCAGCCGGAGCGCGAACGCCTGATGGCGCTCACGCAGGCGGCGACCATCAATGAAGCCTATCAAACCCTGCGCCACCCGTTAAAACGCGCAGAGTATATGTTATCGTTGCACGGTTTTGATCTGAGCAATGAGCAACATACCCTGCGTGATACCGCGTTTCTGATGGAGCAGTTGGAACTGCGTGAAGCGCTGGACGCCATTGAACAGCAAGCGGATGAAAATGCGCTTGCCCGTTTTGCCGTGCAGTTGGCCGCGATGATCAAACAGCGCAGCGCAACGATGGTGGAACAGTTGGACGGCCAGCAGTGGCCCGTGGCCGCCGATACCGTCCGTAAACTGCGTTTTCTGGATAAGCTTCAGCAACAGGTTGAACAACTCGAAGAAAAATTGCTGGGTTTTGAATAACATACTCTAGACAATCCGCAGCCTGAGCGCGGCCGATGCACAGGCGACTTAACGGATGACGCGTATTACATTTTGCTTGTGGAAGCCTCAATATGGCCTTATTACAAATTAGTGAGCCCGGCCTGAGTTCAGCACCGCACCAGCGCCGTTTAGCTGCCGGTATAGACTTGGGCACCACCAATTCGCTGGTTGCCACCGTGCGCAGCGGGCAGGCTGAAACCCTGGCCGATGCCCAGGGGCAACACCTTTTGCCTTCCGTCGTGCACTACCAGGCCGGCGGCCACAACGTCGGCTGGGCGGCGCGCGCGCAAGCGGCGCAGGATCCGGCCAACACCATCAGTTCGATCAAACGCATGATGGGCCGTTCATTGGCCGATGTCTCCGCCCGTTATCCCAATCTGCCGTACTCATTTCAGGCCAGCGACAACGGTTTGCCGCTGATCGCCACCGCCGGCGGGCTGGTCAACCCGGTCAGCGTGTCGGCCGACATTCTCAAAGTACTTGGCGCCCGTGCGCAGGCGGCGTTGGCAGGAGAGCTTGACGGCGTCGTGATCACGGTGCCCGCCTATTTCGACGATGCGCAGCGCCAGGGCACCAAAGACGCCGCGCGCCTGGCCGGCCTGCAGGTGCTGCGTTTACTGAACGAACCGACCGCGGCGGCGATCGCCTACGGCCTGGATTCCGGCCATGAAGGGGTGATCGCCGTTTACGATCTGGGCGGCGGCACCTTTGATATTTCTATTCTGCGGCTAAGCCGCGGCGTATTTGAAGTGCTGGCGACCGGCGGCGACTCCGCGCTGGGCGGCGATGACTTCGATCACCTGCTGGCCGATTGGTTGCGCGAGCAAGCCGGCATCGCCGATCGCAGCGATCACGGCATACAGCGCCAGTTTCTGGATGCGGCCATCCAGGCAAAAATCGCCCTGAGCGAAGCCGATGTTGCCACGGTCACCGTCGCCGGCTGGCAGGGCAGCGTGACCCGCCAGCAGTTTGAGGCGCTGATCGCAACGCTGGTGAAACGCACGCTGGTGGCTTGCCGCCGCGCGCTAAAAGACGCCGGCGTCGCCACTGACGACGTACTGCAAGTGGTGATGGTCGGCGGCTCCACCCGCGTGCCGCTGGTGCGCGAGCGGGTGGGCGAATTCTTTGGCCGCACGCCGCTGACATCGATCGATCCCGATAAAGTGGTCGCCATCGGCGCGGCGATCCAGGCCGATATTTTAGTGGGCAACAAACCTGACAGCGATATGCTGCTGCTGGATGTGATCCCACTGTCGCTCGGGCTGGAAACCATGGGCGGGCTGGTGGAGAAAGTGATCCCGCGCAATACCACCATCCCGGTGGCGCGCGCGCAGGAGTTCACCACCTTCAAAGATGGCCAGAGCGCCATGATGATCCATGTCCTGCAGGGCGAACGCGAGCTGGTGCAGGATTGCCGTTCGCTGGCGCGTTTTACCCTGCGCGGCTTGCCGCCGCTGCCGGCAGGGGGCGCACATATTCGCGTGACCTTCCAGGTGGACGCCGACGGCCTGCTGAGCGTCAGCGCGATGGAAAAATCCACCGGCGTGGCCGCGGCTATTCAGGTGAAGCCGTCCTACGGCCTTTCCGACACGGAAATTGCCGGCATGATCGCGGATTCCATGGCCAATGCGCACAGCGACATCGGCGCACGCCGGCTGGCGGAACAGCGGGTTGAGGCCGCCCGGGTGCTGGAAAGCCTGCACGGCGCATTGGCGAGCGACGCCGCGCTGCTGAGCGAAACCGAAAGCCAGGCGATCGCTACGGCGCAGCAAAGCCTGCAGCAAGCGGTGCAGGGCAGCGATCCTGCTGCGATCGAAGCCGCAATAAAAACACTTGATGCAACAACGCAACATTTTGCCGCGCGCCGTATGGATGCTTCCATTCGCCGGGCGTTGGCCGGTCATTCTGTGGATGAGGTTTAACCATGGCTAAAATTGTTTTCCTGCCCCATCAGGATCTGTGCCCGGAGGGCGCCGTGCTGGAGGCGATGGAAGGGGAGTCTATCCTGAACGTCGCGCTGCGCAATGGGATCGAAATTGAGCACGCCTGCGAGAAATCCTGCGCCTGCACCACCTGCCACTGCATCGTGCGTGAAGGTTTTGATTCGCTGGAAGAAAGCAGCGAACTGGAAGACGACATGTTGGATAAAGCCTGGGGGTTGGAGCCGGAAAGCCGCCTGAGCTGCCAGGCGCGTGTTACCGATGAAGATCTGGTGGTGGAAATTCCACGCTATACCATTAACCATGCGCGCGAGCATTAAAACACGCCGCCCGACGGCGCGTTTTGCTTAATCAGGAGATCATGATGGGATTAAAATGGACCGACAGCCGCGAAATTGGCGAAGCGCTGTTCGATAACTACCCGGATACCGATCCGAAAACCGTCCGTTTTACCGATATGCACCAGTGGATTTGCGATCTGGACGAGTTTGATGACGATCCGCAGGCTTCCAATGAGAAAATACTGGAAGCCATTCTGCTGGTCTGGTTAGATGAAGCGGAGTGAATAGCGCGGGCTGCCTGGGGCGGCCCGTTTATTTTGTATCCGACACGATAACAAAACTCCCCCATTGTTCCCCTGGCCGCAACGGCAAAGCGGGGAAGATGCAAGGGACAGCAAAACCGGAGTAAGGCTATGACAACCGATATTATGCAGGTCACGCTCTCTCATACCCCCGCCGATGCGCGTTGGGGCGAAAAAGCGCTGTTGAGCACCAATAGCGAAGGCATGGTTATCCATCTGACCGGCGCCGACGAACTGGCCGCCATCCAACGCGCGGGCCATAAAGTTGACGGCCAGGGCGTAAAAAAAGTGAAGCTGGCCGGCGAGGGCTGGGGGCTGGAGCAAAGCTGGGCGTTTTGGCAAGGTTTCCGCGGGCCGAAGGGCCAGCGCAGCATTGAATGGGCCGAACTGCCGCAGAATGCGCGCCAGGAACTGGATCGGCGCCTGAAGATCGTCGACTGGGTGCGCGACACCATCAACCTGCCGGCAGAGCAATTGGGGCCAGAGCAACTGGCAACCCGTGCGGTGGATTTGTTGTGTGACGTTGGCGGCGAAGCCGTCTCCTACCGGATCACTAAAGGTGAAGATCTGCGTTCGCAGGAGTATGCCGGCCTGCATACGGTAGGCCGCGGTTCCGATCGCGCGCCGGTGCTGCTGGCGCTGGATTTCAACCCGACCGGTGATGCGCAGGCCCCGGTCTTTGCTTGCCTGGTGGGTAAGGGCATCACCTTTGACAGCGGCGGTTACAGCCTGAAGCCCAGCGGTTTTATGGATTCGATGAAATCGGACATGGGCGGCGCCGCCACCGTCACCGGTGCGCTGGCGCTGGCCGTTTCGCGCGGGCTGAACAAGCGCGTGAAGCTCTATCTGTGCTGCGCCGATAATATGGTAAGCGGCAATGCGTTCAAACTGGGCGATATCATCCGTTACCGCAACGGTAAAACCGTTGAGGTGATGAACACCGATGCCGAAGGGCGCCTGGTATTGGCCGACGGCCTGATTGACGCTTCTGAGCAAAACCCGGGGCTGATTATCGACTGCGCCACCCTGACCGGTGCGGCGAAAACGGCGCTCGGCAACGACTATCACGCCTTGTTCAGCTTCGACGATGCATTGGCGCAGGAACTGCTGGCCAGTGCCCAGGCGGAGAATGAACCGTTCTGGCGCTTGCCGCTGGCCGAGTTCCACCGTAGCCAGTTGCCGTCTAACTTTGCCGAGCTGAACAACGTGGCGGCGCCGGCCTACAGCGCCGGGGCCAGCACGGCGGCGGCTTTCCTGTCGCACTTCGTGAAAAATTACCGCCAGGGCTGGCTGCACATTGACTGTTCGGCCACCTACCGCAAAGGGGCGGTGGAACAATGGTCGGCCGGCGCCACTGGCCTGGGTGTGCGCACCCTGGCCAACCTGCTGCTAAATAAAGCCAACTAAACGGCGGCCTGGCCATCACGTTGACAAGGGCTCGGCGCAGGCCGGGCCCTTTGGCTGTGTTGATATTGGAGTAAGCAATGAGCGCCACCCATAAAGATAGCGCGCCCGGTGAAAACGAACTGGAGCGTTTGTTGAAACTGGCGGCCACGGAATCGGCCTATCGGCCGGCCTTTTTCCAGACGCTGCTGGACGCTACGGTCTACATTCTTGGCGACCGTGAACAGCTGCCGCAGGCGGGCGAGATCGCGCTGAATGCCGACACGCCGGTGAATATCCAGCATTGGGAAAAGCAGGGCGGCGGCAGCGTGATCCCGTTTTTCTCTTCGCTGGAAGCCTTGCGCCGGGCGGTCGAAACCGAACAGCCGTTTATCGCCATGCCGGCGCGCGTGCTGTTTGAGCTGACCGAAGGGGCGGAGCTGTTTCTCAACCCGAAAGCGGAATACGGCAAAGAGTTCTACCCGGAAGAAGTGGCGATGCTGCTGGCCACCGGCGGCGTAGCCAAACCGGTCGAGCACTATGTGGATCAGGATACCCAGATCCTGCTGGGCCAGCCGGAGGTTTACCCGTCGGCGCTGGTCGATGCGTTGACCACGCTGTTCAGCCAGCGCAAACCGGTGCGCCGTGCGTTTTTGGCGCTGATGCACGATCGTGCGGTGGATGAGCGGCCTAACCTGCTGGTGGGGCTGGAGATTGACGGCGATACAACGGATGTTGAGGCGTTAATCAACGAAGCGGGCAGCGTTGCCAGCGAAACCATGCCTGACGATGAACCGGTGGATTTTTGCCTGGTGTCGGAGAAAGAGCGTGGCGTCAGCCACTATCTGATCGGCCATACCCAGCCTTTTTATCAGCGCCGCTGGGGCAGTTGGTTGCGCAATATCATCCCTTCCACCGATAAAACCCAGTAATTTATTGCCGCCAGGATGCCGCCGCAGGCGGCGTCTTATCTGGCCTGCGCCGTTGAACCCTGGTGATTTAATGCGGCGCATTGCGCAAAGTCGGCGCAAAATATTTCGCCGCCCGGTGGCCTGCACGTTATTATTCCCTGCATATCTACCCAAAATAATTCGCGTTGCAGGCCGCGCGCCGCAGAGGCGCGGCCCAGATATGGGCTGCGTAACTCCGGCAACGCACCGGCAACGTGAAGTGTGAAGGGTATTCCGCATTTTCGCCGTCAGGACAGCGCTTATCGTGCCAGGGAGTTAAACGATGAAATTATGCCGTCGCCGGGCATTTGCACCAGGCAAATCGCTTTTGCAGGGCATCTTATTGGCGGGTGGGTTATGGCTGCTCGCCGCCTGTGATAATAATCCGCCTGCTACACCCGCCGCTACGGGGCAACCCACGGCCACCGCACCGGCGAAAACACCGGGTGCTGATGCACTGGCAGCGCTGGCCCGGCGCGACGCCGGCAAACCGCTCAAACTGCTGGACGCGGCCGAACTGCAGCTGGATGGCGCCAGCGCCATGGTGCTGACCTTCTCCATCCCGCTGGATCCAAACCAGGATTTTATGGCGCGCGTGCACCTGGTGGACAGCGCCAGTGGCAAAATTGACGGCGTTTGGGAGCTTGCCGATAACTTAACGGAGCTGCGCATGCGCCATCTGCCGCCGAACCGCAAACTGGTGCTGACCGTCGAGGGAGGCTTGAAAGCGCTCAACGGCGCCGAACTGGGCGGCCAGCAGCAGCAAACCCTGACGACCCGCGATATCACACCCAGCGTCGGCTTTGCCAGCAAAGGTTCTTTGTTGCCAACCAAGCTGGCTGCCGGGCTACCGGTCATGGCGCTTAACGTCGACAGCGTCGACGTGAATTTCTTCCGCATCAAAGCGGCTTCACTGCCGGCGTTTTTGGCTAATTGGGAATACCGCAGCGCGCTTTCCAGTTGGGAATCCGAAGATCTGCTGAAAATGGCGGATCTGGTCTATAGCGGGCGCTTTGATCTCAACCCCGCGCGCAATACCCGCGAGCGGCTGCTGTTGCCGCTGGCCGGCATCGAAAAACTGCAGCAGCCGGGGGTTTATCTGGCGGTGATGCAGCAGGCTGGGCACTACGGTTACAGTAATCCGGCTACCCTGTTTACCCTGAGCGACATTGGCGTTTCTCTACACAGCTACCACGATCGTCTTGATGTCTTCACTCAACGGTTGGAAAGCGGCGGGGCTCTGGAAGGGGTTGAACTGAGCGTGCTGGATGAAAAAGGCCGGGAGCTGGCGCAGGCGAGCACGGATCGCCAGGGCCATGCCCAACTGGAAAAAAGCGCCAAGGCGCGGCTGCTGCTGGCGACCCAGCAGGGGCAAACCAGCATGATCGATCTGTCTGCGCCGGCGCTCGATCTGGCCGAGTTCGATATTGCGGGCCCGGCGGGCTACAGCAAACAGTTCTTTGCCTTTGGGCCGCGTGATATTTATCGGCCGGGTGAGACGCTGGTGGTCAACGGCCTGTTGCGTGATGCCAATGGCAAACCGCTGCCGGCCCAGCCGGTTAAGGTCGAGATCGTCAAGCCTGACGATCAGGTGGCGCGCAGCTTTGTCTGGCAGCCGCAAAACGGCCTGTATCAATACCAATATCCCATCGATCAAAACGCGCCGACCGGCACCTGGTCGCTGCGTTTCAATGTCGGCGACAATCAGCCGCGCCTGTATCAGTTCCGGGTGGAAGACTTTTTGCCGGAGCGTATGGCGCTGGCTATCAGTGCGCAGCCGCAGCCGCTGCGCCCGGATGAACCGTTGGCGTTTAGCGTCAGCGGCCATTACCTCTATGGCGCGCCCGCCGCCGGCAATGCGTTGCAGGGGCAGCTTTTTCTGCGGCCGCTGCGCGAAGCCGTCAGCAGCCTGCCGGGTTATGAGTTTGGCTCCGTCACGGAAGAAAACCTGGTGCGCAATATGGACGAGTTTGATCAGGCGCTGGATGCCGCCGGTAAGGCGCAGATAGCGTTAGACAGCACCTGGGGCGGGGTAAAATCCCCGCTGAAGGCGGTTATTCAGGCCAGCCTGCTGGAATCCGGCGGCCGCCCGGTAACGCGCCGGGCCGAGCAGGCCATCTGGCCCGCGGCGGCGCTGCCGGGCATCCGCCCGCTGTTCAGCAAACAGCCGGTGTATGACTACCGCACCGACAGCCAGCAAATGCAGGCGATGGTGGATGAAAATAGCCAGGCGGGCTTTGATATCGTGTATGCCAACGCCGCCGGTGAAAAGCTGGCGGCACATGGGCTGAAGGCGCGCCTGGTCCGTGAGCGGCGCGACTACTACTGGCAGTGGTCGGAAAGCGAAGGCTGGCAATCGCTGTACGATAAAAAGGATCTGCCGCTGGCGGAGCAAACCGTGGATATCGCCGCCAACGGCAGCGCCAGGGTCAGCTTCCCGGTTGAGTGGGGGGCATATCGCCTGGAAGTGATTGATCCGCAAAGCCACCTGTTGAGCAGCGTGCGTTTCTGGGCCGGCTACCGTTGGCAAGACAACACCGGCGGCAGCGGCGTGGTGCGCCCGGACCAGGTTAAGTTGAAGCTGGATAAACCGGCCTACGCGCCGGGTGAAAAAGCTCGCGTACGTATAGAAGCGCCGGCGGCCGGCAAAGGTTATCTGCTGGTTGAATCCAGCGATGGCCCATTGTGGTGGCAGGAACTGGACGTGCCGGAAAACGGTGCAGAGGTTGAGGTGCCGGTCAATCAGGCGTGGGCCCGTCACGATCTTTACCTGAGCGCCCTGGTGATCCGCCCCGGCGATAAGCAACAGCAGGCGCTGCCGAAACGGTCGGTCGGGCTGCTGCACTTGCCGCTGGCGGGCGCCGATCGCAAGTTGGCGCTGGCGCTGGATGCGCCGGCACAAATACGGCCGAATAAAACGTTAACGGTAAAGGTTAAAGCGGCGCGTGGTAGCGGCGAGTTGCCAAAACAGATCAACGTGCTGCTTTCCGCCGTTGACAGCGGCATCCTGAATATCACCGGCTACGCAACGCCGGATCCGTATCAAGCGTTCTTTGGCCGCAAACGTTACGGCGCCGATCAATACGACGTTTACGGGCAGTTGATCGAAGGCAAAGGGCGGTTGGCCAGCCTGCGCTATGGCGGAGATGGCGACGATGAAGATCCGCTGGCGCGCGGCGGCAAAAAACCGATCAGCGCAGTGACGATCGTGGCGCAACAGGCGCAGCCCGTGGCGCTGGATGCCAACGGTGAAGGCCAAATCACGCTTGCGATTCCAGATTTTAACGGTGAACTGCGCCTGATGGCACAGGCATGGAGTGATGAAGACTTCGGTAGCGCAGAAGGGAAAGTGATTGTGGCTGCGCCGCTGGTGGCAGAGCTGGCAACGCCGCGCTTTCTGGCCGGCGGCGACAGCACGCAGTTGGCGTTGGATCTCAGCAACCTGACCGGCCGGCCGCAGGCCCTGCAAGTGAAGCTGGCGGCCAGCGGTTTGCTTAGCCTGCAGGGCACCGGCGAACAGCAGGTTCAACTGGCCGCGGGCGAACGTAAAACGTTGCGGGTGCCGGTACAGGCGCTGGCGGGCTTCGGCCAGGGGGATGTGGCGCTGACCGTCAGCGGGTTAAATCTGCCGGGAGAGGACGTTGCGGATTATCAGCACCGTTGGCCCATCGGCGTGCGCCCGGCCTATCCTGGCCAAACCCGCCACTTTTCGGCCGTGATGCGCCCCGGCGAGGGCTGGGCATTGCCACCGGAGGCCTATAGCGGGCTGGTGGCCTCCACGCTGGAAGGGCAGTGGGTATTGAGCAGCCGCCCGCCGATCAATCTGGCGCGTTACGTTCGGGAACTGTACGCCTATCCGTACGGTTGCCTGGAGCAGACGACCAGCGGTCTGTTCCCTTCGCTGTATACCAACCGTGCGCAGCTTACGGCGCTGGGCATTAAAACCGGCAGCGATGAATCGCGTCGCCAAAGTATTGATGCCGGTATTGAGCATTTGCTCAGTATGCAGCGCTATAACGGCGGCTTTGGTTTATGGAGCCGCGAAAGCCAGGAGGAATTCTGGCTGACCGCCTACGCCACCGATTTCCTGGTTCGGGCCGGCGAGCAGGGCTACAGCGTGCCGGCGGATGCGCTGGCCAAGGCTAATGAACGTTTGCAGCGCTACCTGCAGGATCGCAACCAGATTGATGTGGCATACAGTTCATTCCCGGATCATACCCGCCTGGCGGTGCAGGCTTATGCCGGCTTGGTGCTGGCGCGGCAGCAGAAAGCCCCGTTGGGGGCGCTGCGCCAACTGTATGAACGCCGTGCGGATGCACGCTCTGGCCTGCCGCTGGTGCAGTTGGGCGTTGCCCTGAAATTGATGGGCGATATGCCGCGCGCCAACCAGGCGCTCGAACAGGGGCTGGCGATCCAGCGTAATGCCCGGGATTATCTGCTGGCCGATTACGGCAGTTCGTTGCGTGATGATGCGCTGATATTGGCGCTACTGGCTGAAAACGATCTGCTGCCGCCAACGCGCGATCGGCTGCTGCTGTCGTTGAGCGAACGCCTTGTCGGCCAGGAATACCTATCCACACAGGAAAGCAACGCGCTGTTCCTGGCAACCCGTAATCTGATCGGCAGCACGCAAACGCACTGGCAGGCCCAGACGGCCGAAGGCGACACGCTGGCGGGCGATCGGCCATGGGGGCAAACGCTGCCGGCAGATAAACTGGCGGCCGGCATCCACCTGACCAATACCGGCGACGGCACGCTGTATGGCTTGCTTGATGTGGTGGGGTATCCGCAGCAGGCGCCGCCGCCCTATAGCAATGTGTTGAACATAGAGCGCGAGTTCCTGGGGCTTGATGGCAAGCCGTTGGCGCTTGATGCATTGAAAAGCGGTCAACTGGTGGTGGTGCATTTGGACATCTCGGCCACCACTCACGTGCCGGATGCGCTGGTGGTTGATCTGTTGCCAGCCGGCCTGGAGCTGGAAAACCAAAACCTGGCCGACAGCAGCGCTAGCCTGGAAGAAAGCGCCAGCAACCTGGCGGAGCTGTTGCAGGATATGCAGCAGGCGGAAATTCGCCATCAGGAGTTCCGTGACGATCGCTACGTAGCGGCGGTGGATATTGACGGTTACCGGCATACAACGCTGGTTTATTTGGCCCGTGCGGTGACACCCGGCGTTTACCGGATCCCGGCGCCGCAGGTGGAATCAATGTACGTGCCCAACTGGCGCGCGGTGGGTGACACCCCGCAGCGGCTTGAGATTGGCCGCTAGGCTGGCCGCCCGCGGTGGTGATGCTGCGTGCAGCGGGGCGTGAGGGTGCTATGAGCCGCCTGATACGCCACCTGCGCCGCCGTTGGCTGCGGTGGCTGTTAGCCGTTTGCCTGCCACCGTTGTTGCTGTGGTGGGCGGATAGGCAGTGGCCGCTGCCGCTGGCGGAAGTGCAGATGGCGCGCGTCGTGACCGCAGAAGACGGCACCCCACTATGGCGCTATGCCGACAGCGACGGGGTATGGCGCTATCCAGTTACCCTGGCGGACGTTTCCCCCTATTATCTGCAAGCGTTGCTGACCTATGAAGATCGCTGGTTTTATCGCCACCCAGGGGTGAACCCGTTATCGCTGTTGCGGGCCGCCTGGCAGGATTTACTGGGCGGGCAGGTTATTTCTGGCGGCAGTACCCTGTCTATGCAGGTGGCGCGGCTCATCGATCCGCACCCCCGTACCCTTGGCGGCAAGCTGCGCCAGGTTTGGCGCACGGCGCAGTTGGAATGGCACCTCTCTAAGGCGCAGATTCTGGAGATCTACCTGAACCGTGCGCCTTTCGGCGGCACGCTGCAAGGCGTGGGGGCGGCCAGTTGGGCTTACCTGGGCAAACCGCCGTCTGCGCTGACGCCGGGAGAGGCGGCTCTGCTGGCGGTATTACCGCAGGCGCCAAGCCGCCTGCGGCCGGATCGTTACCCGCTGCGAGCGCAGGCAGCCCGTGACAAAGTGTTAGCGCGGCTGGCCTATTACCACGTTTGGCCGCAACGGCAGGTGGCGGAAATCCGCCAGGAAGCCGTGTGGCTGGCACCACGCCAGGTGCCGCAGTTGGCGCCGCTGCTGGCGCGCCGGATGCTGCAAAGCCAAAACCAGCAGGTGATAGCTACCACGTTGGATGCCACCTTGCAGCAGCGGCTGGAGGACTTGGCGCGCGTGTGGAAAAGCCAACTGCCGGAGAAAACCTCGGCCGGGGTGTTGGTGGTCGATCACACCAGCATGAAGGTGCGGGCCTATCTGGGATCGCTTGATTTCAACGATGACAGCCGCTTCGGCCATGTGGACATGGTGGCTGCCTGGCGATCGCCCGGTTCAACGCTAAAACCGTTGCTGTATGGCCTGGCGCTGGATGACGGGTTAATCCACGCAGAGTCCCTGTTGCAGGACGTGCCCCGGCGTTTCGGCGACTATCGGCCCGGCAATTTTGATACCGGGTTCCATGGCCCGGTCAGCGCCAGCGAAGCGCTGGCCCGTTCCCTTAATTTGCCAGCGGTGCAGCTACTGGAGGCCTACGGGCCGAAACGTTTCGCCGCTAACTTGCGCAATGCGGGCATTGAGCTGCGCCTGCCGCCGCATGCCGAGCCTAACCTGGCGGTGATCCTCGGCGGCGCAGGCGCGCGGCTGGATCAACTGGTGGCCGGCTTTAGCGCGCTGGCGCGCCAGGGGAAGGCCGCGCCGCTGCGCTTTACCCCAAACCAGGCGTTGCGCGATCGCCCGTTGTTGTCGCCGGGTGCGGCCTGGATCGTGCGCCGTATTTTGGCCGGGCAGGCCCGGCCGCTGCCGGATGACGCTTTATCCAACCGCGTGCCGCTGGCGTGGAAAACCGGCACCAGCTATGGCTACCGCGATGCCTGGGCGCTGGGCGTGAATGCCCGATATACCATTGGCATCTGGGTGGGGCGGCCGGATGGCACCCCGGTTGCCGGCCAGTTCGGCTTTGCCACGGCGGTGCCGATGCTGCATCAGGTCAATAATCTATTGTTGGCCTCATTGCGCCAGAGTGGGCAGGGGATCCCGTTGGATCCGCGGCCGGCGAGCGTGAGCCGCGCGGTGATCTGCTGGCCGGGTGGGCAGCCGTTGCCGGCCGGCGACAGCAACTGCCGCCAGCGCCGGCTAGGCTGGGTGCTGGATGGCACCATGCCGCCCACGTTGCCCGCGCCGGGGCAGGAAAGCGCACAGGGTAGCCAGCCGCTGGTTTGGCTGAATGCCAACGGCGAGCGGGTTGCGGCGGATTGCCCTGGCGCCATGCCGCGCCGGGTAGCGCTGTGGCCGTTGCCGCTTGAGCCCTGGCTGCCGCCGCAGGAGCGCCGGGCGCAGCGGTTGCCGCCGATAAGCAGCCAGTGCCCGCCGTTGCAGCAGCTGGCGGTGGCGCCGCTCCTGTTGCTTGGGGTGAACGACGGCGCGATTCTGCGCCGTTTGTCGGGCCAGCATGCGGTAGCGCTGCGGGTGTCGGCGCAGGGCGGCAGTGGGCAACGCTGGTGGTTCCTGAACGGCCAACTGGTGGGCGAAGGCGATAGCTTGCTGCAAACGCTGGTGCAGCCGGGCCGTTTTCAACTCAGCGTGTTGGATGAAGGTGGGCAGGTGGCGCTGAAAGCGTTTCGCCTGGAATAGCCGGCGGCGCACGTCCATTTATGGCGATTTGGGTATAGAATGGGATTCACGCGCTGATTATGAGGAATAACGCTAACATTTTTTTAATGGAATGTTGATTTTCCCGTAGGCAAGCGTTAATGACACACATATAATCTGCGCCACTTGGAAGGCTGGCCCAGTTATGCCCCAAATAAGTCAAGCTGCAGGAAGGGCAATACGCCTGCTCTGGCCGATAAGGGGGATATTTGCGCCCGACCTGTTTTGGAAGTTAGACAGAGGCCATTATGACCGTAGAACGTACCTTCTCCATCGTAAAACCGAACGCCGTAGCTAATAACGATATCGGCGCTATCTATGCACGTTTTGAGCGCGCGGGCTTTAAAATCATCGCCGCCAAAATGCTCAAACTGACCCGTGAGCAGGCTGAAGGCTTCTATGCCGAGCACAAAGGCCGCCCATTCTTCGATGGCCTGGTTGAATTCATGACCTCTGGCCCGATCATGGTGCAGGTGCTGGAAGCGGAAAACGCTATCCAGCGTAACCGCGACATCATGGGCGCGACTAACCCGGCAAACGCACTGGCCGGCACCCTGCGTGCTGACTACGCGGACAGCTTCACCGCCAATGCCGTACACGGTTCCGACTCCCCAGAGTCTGCGGCGCGTGAAATCGCTTACTTCTTTGACGAAAGCGAAATCTGCCCGCGTTGATAGCTTGTTCACCTATGCTCCAGGGCGCTGTTTATCGGATGAAACAATAAAAATGCCCCGATAGCCTTTCAGACATGGAAACGCGCTACTAAAATTTGTACAATGCCGCGCCCCGGATAAGACGTCTTGTCCGGGGCCTGCTTTTCTACTCCCGGTTGCTGCATTGCCTGGGCAAACCTGGGGCGTGCCGCGGTGTAAACGCAGGCTAAATTGCAAACTTATTCTCTTCTTTTCGCGCCATAACGTGTAATAACGAGGCCATAGATCATCATGTTAGAACCCATCGCATCTGAGCATATCGTGTCTGAAAATAATTCGCTGACAAATCAAACCGTTAAAATGGAAAAACCGGCTGCGGCCAAAATTAACCTGCTGGATTTAAACCGTCAGCAAATGCGCGAGTTTTTCGCTGAAATGGGCGAGAAACCCTTCCGCGCCGATCAGGTCATGAAATGGATCTATCATTACTGCTGCGATGATTTCGAGCAGATGACCGATATCAACAAAGTTTTGCGGCAAAGACTGCAGAGCATCGCCGAGATCCGCGCGCCTGAAGTGGCCGAAGAGCAACGCTCTGCCGACGGCACCATCAAATGGGCGATCAAAGTCGGCGACCAACAGGTTGAAACCGTCTATATCCCCGAAGCGGACCGTGCGACGCTGTGCGTCTCTTCCCAGGTAGGCTGTGCGCTGGAATGCCGTTTTTGCTCCACGGCGCAGCAGGGTTTTAACCGCAACCTGCGGGTTTCTGAGATTATCGGCCAGGTGTGGCGCGCGGCGAAAATCATCGGCGCCCAAAAGGTAACCGGCCAGCGCCCGATCACCAACGTGGTGATGATGGGAATGGGCGAGCCGCTGCTTAACCTGACGAACGTGGTGCCGGCGATGGAAATCATGCTTGATGATTTCGGCTTCGGCCTGTCCAAACGCCGCGTAACGCTGTCGACTTCCGGCGTAGTGCCGGCGTTGGACAAGCTCGGCGATATGATCGATGTCGCGCTGGCGATTTCGCTGCATGCGCCAAATGATACGATCCGCGATGAGATCGTGCCGATCAACCGCAAGTACAACATCGACACCTTCCTCTCCGCGGTGCGCCGCTATCTGGCGAAATCCAATGCCAACCAAGGGCGTGTGACGGTGGAGTATGTGATGCTGGATCACGTTAACGACAGCACCGACGACGCGCACCAATTGGCGGAGGTCTTGAAAGATACGCCGTGCAAGATCAACCTGATCCCATGGAACCCGTTCCCGGGCGCACCGTATGGCCGCAGCTCCAACAGCCGCGTGGACCGCTTCTCCAAGGTATTGATGGAATACGGCTTTACGACTATTGTTCGTAAAACCCGTGGTGACGATATCGATGCCGCCTGTGGGCAATTGGCCGGTGAAGTGATCGACCGCACCAAACGCACGCTGAAAAAGAAAATGGCCGGGGAACCTATCAACGTCCGGGCGGTCTGAACGCTATAGTGTGATTTTATGTTATCTAACAGTCTGTTATGTGAACAATGCGTCCATAGCTAAATCAGATAAGGAATGAGCACGGCATGAAGCTGAGACTGTGGGGTGTGGTGTTAGCGGCTGGCCTGCTGGCCGGTTGTTCAAGTTCAGGGCCAGAAAGCGCGAGCCAGCAAAACGGCTCGGCGGAAACGCGTTTGCAACTGGGCCTGGCCTATCTTAACCAGGGGGATCTGGCTGCGGCCAAGCCCAACCTTGAAAAGGCGCTAAACGCGGCCCCACAGGATTATCGTACCCAGTTGGGTATGGCGCTTTATTATCAGCGGGTGCAGGATAACGTCGCCGCCCAGCAGCGTTATCAGCAGGCGCGCAAACTTGCACCAAACAACGGCACCGTGCTGAATAATTACGGTGCGTTTCTTTGCAGTTTAGGGCAGTATGTAGCGGCACAGCAGCAGTTTAGCGCCGCTGCGCTGGCTACAGATTACGGCCAGGTGGCTGACAGCCAGGAAAATGCAGGTTATTGTTTCTTAAAGGCTGGGCAGTTTGATGAAGCGCGCACGTTACTAACCCGCGCGCTGAAGGCCGATCCTGACAAAGGCGCGCCGTTGCTGGCGGAAGCCGAAAAACAATTTGGAGAAGGGAAGCGCGCACAGTCGCAACTTTTATTGAATGTTTATCAGCATGTTCTGCCGGCCAGCGCCAGCAGCTTATGGTTACAGATTCGTTTCGCCGCGTTAGCCGGCCGCCAGGACAGCGTTCAACGCTATGGCAAGCAGCTTGCGCGAAGTTTTCCACAATCCAAACAGTACCAGCAGTTCTTAGCTAATGAATACTGAAGCTTCCCAAGATAAAGCCGTATCAATGACGACAGGCGAGCGCCTGCGTCAAGCCCGTGAGCAACTCGGGATGAGCCAACAGGTGGTTGCAGAACGCCTGTGCCTAAAAATGTCCACCGTTCGTGATATTGAAGAAGACAATATTTCCGCCGATCTTGCCTCAACCTTTGTGCGTGGCTACATCCGTTCCTATGCCAAGCTGGTGCACGTGCCGGAAGAAGAACTGTTGCCGATGTTGGCCAAGCAGGCGCCGCTGAAAGCAGCAAAAGTGGCGCCCATGCAGAGTTTTTCTTTGGGCAAGCGCCGCAAAAAACGCGATGGCTGGTTGATGAGCTTCACCTGGCTGATTGGGTTTGTCGTGGTGGGGTTGACCGGCGCCTGGTGGTGGCAAAACCACAAGGCGCAGCAGGACGAAATCGCCACGATGGCGGTGCAATCCTCGGCGCAGCTGTCACAGGGGGAAGGGCAGTCGGTTCCGTTGAACGATGACAATGCGGATACCAATACGCCGCCTGCCGACGACGGCAGCAGCAATGCGCAACCGTCTGCACCGGACAACGGCACCGCACAGGCACCGGCGGCACCGGCCCAACAGCCGGCGGTGGTTGCTCCCAGCCAGGCGACGATCCCAGCGCCAACTGCCCCCGCGGCCCCAGAACCGGCAGCACCCGTCGCCGAGAGCGGCGCAACTGCCGATCTGAACGCATTGGTGATGGATTTCAGCGCCGATTGCTGGCTGCAGGTGACGGACGCCAGCGGTAAAACGCTGTTCAGCGGCATTCAGAAAAGCGGTGGTAAACTGAGCCTGAACGGCACCGCACCCTATAAGCTGACCATTGGCGCCCCGGCGGCAGTACAAATTCAGTATCAAGGTAAGCCGGTGGATCTGAGCCGGTTTATTAAGTCAAACCGTGTTGCCCGCCTGACCGTAGCCGCGCAGTAAGTGCGCGGTTGCTTTTGCTTGTCAGAGCGGCAATGGAGAGTAAGTAATGCATAACCAAGCACCCATTAACCGCCGCAAATCAACACGTATTTACGTCGGCAAGGTGCCTATCGGCGATGGCGCTCCCATCGCCGTACAATCAATGACCAACACCCGCACCACCGACGTTGAAGCGACGGTAAACCAGATCAAGGCGCTTGAGCGTGTGGGGGTTGATATTGTCCGCGTTTCCGTTCCCACCATGGATGCCGCCGAGGCGTTCAAACTGATCAAACAGCAGGTCGACGTGCCGCTGGTTGCCGATATTCACTTTGATTACCGTATTGCTCTGCAGGTTGCCGAGTATGGGGTTGATTGCCTGCGCATCAACCCGGGCAACATCGGTAACGAATCCCGTATCCGTTCGGTGGTGGATTGCGCGCGCGACAAAAACATTCCTATCCGTATCGGCGTTAACGGCGGTTCGTTGGAAAAGGATCTGCAGGAAAAATACGGTGAGCCAACGCCGGAAGCCTTGCTGGAATCGGCAATGCGCCATGTGGATATCCTGGATCGGCTGAACTTCGATCAGTTCAAGGTCAGCGTTAAGGCTTCGGACGTGTTCCTGGCGGTGCAATCCTATCGCCTGCTGGCCGCGCGGATCGATCAACCGTTGCACCTCGGTATTACCGAAGCCGGCGGCGCACGAAGCGGCGCGGTCAAATCGGCGATTGGCCTGGGGCTGTTGTTGTCGGAAGGCATCGGTGACACACTGCGTATCTCGCTGGCGGCGAACCCGGTGGAAGAAGTGAAAGTAGGGTTTGATATCCTCAAGTCACTGCGTATCCGGGCGCGCGGCATCAACTTTATTGCCTGCCCAACCTGTTCGCGCCAGGAGTTTGACGTGATCGGCACGGTCAACGCGCTGGAGCAGCGCCTGGAAGACATCATCACGCCGATGGATATCTCCATCATCGGCTGCGTGGTCAACGGGCCGGGCGAAGCGCTGGTTTCCACCATGGGAGTGACTGGCGGCCATAAAAAAAGCGGCTTCTACGAAGACGGTGTGCGGCAGAAAGAGCGTTTTGATAACGAAGCGATGATCGACCAGTTGGAAGCGAAGATCCGCGCCAAGGCTGCGATGCTGGATGAGAAAAACCGCATTATCACCGTCAACCTGATGGAAAAATAAGCACGGATTACCGATCGGCGGGCGCTAGCGCCCGCTTGTTTGATAGGCCCGAGGGGCCAGGCAGGGTTCGCCAATCGCCATCACGCTTCGGTTCAGGCCGGGGCGATGATTGAACACCGGCCGGCAAAGTCCCTATAATCGGGTTCATTTTTATCTAAAACGGACAGAGAATTCACGTGGCAAAGAATATTCAAGCCATCCGCGGCATGAACGATTACCTGCCGGCAGACACGGCATTATGGCAGCGTATTGAAGGCACCCTGAAACAGGTGCTCGGCAGCTACGGTTACAGCGAAATACGGTTGCCGATTGTAGAGCAGACCCCTTTGTTTAAACGCGCCATCGGTGAAGTGACCGACGTCGTCGAAAAAGAGATGTACACCTTCGACGATCGCAACGGCGAAAGCCTGACGCTGCGCCCTGAAGGGACGGCGGGCTGCGTACGCGCCGGCATTGAACATGGTCTGCTGTACAATCAGGAACAGCGTCTGTGGTATATCGGCCCGATGTTCCGCTACGAGCGCCCGCAGAAAGGCCGCTACCGCCAGTTCCATCAGTTGGGTGCCGAAGTCTTCGGCCTGCAGGGCCCGGATATCGACGCCGAGCTGATCCTGCTCACTGCGCGCTGGTGGAAGGCGCTTGGCATTGCCGAGCACGTAAGCCTGGAACTGAACTCCATCGGTTCGCTGGAGGCGCGCGCCCGCTATCGTGATGCGCTGGTGGCCTTCCTGGAACAGCACGTTGAGGTGCTGGACGAAGACTGCAAACGCCGTATGTACAGCAACCCGCTGCGGGTGCTGGATTCCAAGAACCCGGATGTGCAGGCGCTGCTGAACGGTGCCCCGCGCCTGTCGGAGTACCTGGATGAAGAATCCCGTGAGCATTTTAACGGCCTGTGTGAACTTTTATCGCAAGCCGGTATCCCATATACCATTAATGAGCGCCTGGTGCGCGGCCTGGACTACTACAACCGCACGGTCTTCGAGTGGGTGACGTCCAGCCTGGGGGCTCAGGGCACGGTATGCGCCGGCGGCCGTTACGACGGCCTGGTGGAACAGCTGGGCGGGCGCGCAACCCCGGCGGTGGGTTTTGCCATGGGGCTGGAGCGCCTGGTGTTGCTGGTGCAGGCCGTTAATCCGGACTTCAAAGCGCCGGCTACCGTGGATGTGTATGTGATTTCTTCCGGCGCAGGCACGCAGAGTGCGGCGATGGCGCTGGCGGAAACCGTGCGTGATGCGGCTCCGCAGTTGAAAGTGATGACGAACTACGGCGGCGGTAATTTCAAGAAACAAATGAGCCGCGCAGACAAATGGGGCGCTCGTGCCGCCCTGATCTTGGGCGAGAACGAAGTGGCAGCCCAGCAGGTAGTGGTAAAAGACCTGCGCAGCGGTGAACAAGAAACGCTGGCGCAAAGCGAAGTCGCAGCGCGCCTGGCTTCGATGTTAGGTTGAGGAGAAGGACACCGTGGAAGTCTATACCACAGAAAACGAACAACTCGACACCGTGCGCCGCTTCTTTGCCGAAAACGGCAAGGCGCTGGCGGTGGGTGTGGTACTCGGTATTGGTGCCCTGGTCGGCTGGCGCTACTGGCAGAACCACCAAAGCACCAGCATGATGGAAGCGTCGCAGTCCTACCAGCAGGTGAGTGAATCACTGGCCGGCGGGAAGGCGGAAGGCGTTGCCGCGGCGGAGAAGTTCATCCAGGCTAACGGCAACAGCTATGGTGTGCTTGCCGCGCTGGAGCTGGCGAAGCACTTCGTGGGGCAAAATGATTTTGCCAAGGCGGAGCAGCAACTGCTGTTGGCGCTGGGGCAGGCGAAAGAGCCCAACCTGCAGGCAATGATTAGCCTGCGTCTGGCCAGTGTGCAACTGCAGGAAAAGAAATTGGATGACGCATTGAAAACGCTTGATGGCGTTAAAGGCGAAGGCTGGGTTGCGATGCAGCAAGATGTGCGCGGTGATATTTTGCTGGCGAAAAATGATGCCAAAGGGGCGCGTGAAGCCTATCAAAAGGGCATTAGCTCCAACGCCTCTCCGGCGCTGCAGGTTCTGCTGCGCATGAAATTGAATAATCTGGCCAGCTAAGGGGAATTCCCATGCAATTGCGTAAAACACTCTTGGTTGGGCTGATGTCCGTCGCCTTGCTGAGTGGCTGCTCGCTGTTCAACAGTGAAGAAGACGTGGTAACGATGTCGCCGTTGCCGAAGGTTGAGAACCAGTTCACGCCGAGCAAGGTATGGAGCACGTCGGTTGGTGACGGGATTGGCGAATACTATTCGCACCTGCGCCCGGCGTTCCAGGACAACACGATTTATGCTGCCGACCGTCACGGCATTGTGAAAGCGATCGATGCGGACAGCGGCAATGAAAAATGGAAAGTCGATCTTTCCGAAAAAACCGGCTTCTTCTCCAGCAACCGGCCTGCGCTGCTCTCTGGCGGCCTGACCGCCGCTGGCGCCCACGTTTACGTCGGCAGTGAGAAAGCGGTGGTATATGCCCTGAATACCGGCGACGGCACCGTTGCCTGGCAGACCAAAGTGGCCGGCGAAGCGATTTCCCGCCCGGTGGTCAGCGACGGCATGGTGCTGATCCACACCAGCAACGGCCAGTTGCAGGCGCTGAACGAAGCTGACGGCGCGGTGAAGTGGACGGTGAACCTGGATATGCCTTCACTCTCGCTGCGCGGTGAATCTGCGCCGGCAACGGCGTTCGGTGCGGCGATTGTCGGCGGCGATAACGGCCGCGTCAGCGCAGTGCTGATGCAGCAGGGCCAGCTGATTTGGCAGCAGCGCATTTCCCAGCCGAGCGGCGCGACCGAAATCGATCGCCTGAACGACGTAGACACCACTCCGGTGATTGTTGACGGCGTGGTCTATGCATTGGGTTACAATGGCAACCTGAGCGCGTTGGATCTGCGTTCCGGCCAGATCATGTGGAAACGTGAGCTGGGTTCGGTGAATGACTTCATCGTTGATGCCGGCCGTATTTACCTGGTCGATCAAAACGACCGCGTGGTGGCGTTGAGCACTGATGGCGGCGTGACCGTGTGGACGCAGAGCGAACTGCTGCACCGTAATTTAACCCCGCCGGTGATGTATAATAGCTACCTGGTGGTTGGCGATGCCGAAGGCTACCTGCACTGGATCAACACCACGGATGGCCGTTTTGTCGCCCAGCAGGAAGTGGACAGCTCCGGCTTCCTGTCGGCACCGGCCGTGGCCAGCGATAAGCTGATTATCCAGGCCAAAGGCGGTAAAGTTTACGCCTTCACCCGCTAACCGCGTACGCCCGCTGGTTGGTTTTGCAACGGCTCCTGAAGCATCAGGGGCCGTTTCGTATTTTTATAGCTGCGTTGCCGATATGAATCCGCTGCGTGGTAACGTATTGATTATTAAGTAATGAGGCTTCAACAATGATACCTGTCGTCGCGCTGGTCGGGCGCCCGAATGTGGGTAAATCCACTTTGTTTAACCGTTTAACACGTACGCGCGATGCGCTGGTGGCGGATTTCCCCGGGCTAACGCGAGATCGCAAGTATGGTCGTGCTGAAGTTGAGGGTAATGAATTCATCATTATCGATACCGGCGGTATCGATGGCACCGAAGACGGCGTTGAAACTCGCATGGCGGGCCAATCGCTGATGGCCATCGAAGAGGCCGATATCGTGCTGTTTATGGTTGATGCCCGCGCCGGGCTGATGCCGGCCGATCAGGCGATTGCCAAACACCTGCGCAGCCGCCAGAAGGCGACTTTCCTGGTGGCCAATAAGACGGACGGTATCGATCCAGACATGGCCGCCGCTGATTTTTATTCGCTCGGTTTGGGGGATGTGCATGCTATCGCCGCATCCCACGGTCGCGGCGTAACGCAACTGATCGAGCATGTGCTGGTGCCGTTCATTCCCGCGAAGGAAGAAGAAGTTGAACTGACCGAAGAGGAAGCCAATGCGGCTTACTGGGCGGAGCAGAGCGGCGAACTGGCCGAAGATGAAGCAGGCGAAGCGCCGGAAGACGACTTCAACCCGCAGGATTTGCCGATTAAGCTGGCTATCGTCGGGCGGCCGAACGTCGGTAAGTCTACACTTACCAACCGCATTCTGGGCGAAGAGCGTGTGGTGGTTTACGACATGCCGGGCACCACGCGCGACAGCATTTACATCCCGATGGTGCGCGACGAACGTGAATACGTGCTGATCGACACCGCCGGGGTGCGCAAGCGCGGCAAAGTCACCGAAACCGTGGAAAAATTCTCGGTGATCAAAACGCTGCAGGCGATTGAAGACGCCAATGTGGTGCTGCTGGTGATCGACGCGCGTGAAGGGATTTCCGATCAGGACCTGTCACTGTTGGGCTTTATCCTCAATAGTGGGCGCTCACTGGTGATTGCCGTAAACAAATGGGACGGCATGAGCGAAGAAGACCGCGAACACGTCAAGGAAATGCTGGATCTGCGCCTGGGCTTCGTTGACTTCGCACGCGTGCACTTCATTTCCGCTCTGCACGGCAGCGGCGTTGGTAACCTGTTCGAATCCGTACAGGAAGCCTACGAGTGCGCCACCCGCCGTGTAAACACTTCCATGTTGACCAAAATCATGAACATGGCCGCTGAAGATCACCAGCCGCCGCTGGTGCGTGGCCGCCGCGTGAAGCTGAAATACGCGCATGCCGGGGGCTATAACCCGCCGATTGTGGTGATCCACGGCAACCAGGTGACCGATCTGGCCGATTCCTACAAGCGCTATCTGATGAACTACTTCCGCCGTTCATTGAACGTGATGGGCACCCCCATCCGCATCCAGTTCAAAGAAGGGGAAAACCCGTTTGCCGGCAAGCGCAACACGCTGACGCCAAATCAACTGCGTAAGCGTAAACGCCTGATGAGCCACCTGAAGAAAAGCAAATAATCATGCGTCGCCGCCCGCCCAGTGGCTTAAGCCGCGGGTGGGCGTGAGAGGCGGGAGGGAAGATGGAAGCGCTTTGCCCACAGTGTGGCCAGCCGATGGGCTGGGTGAATGGTCACTATCATTGTGAGGGCTGCAACAGCAGCTACCAGCAGTTTGCCCACTGCCCGGACTGCGGTCAGCCGTTACAGGCGCTGAAAGCCTGCGGCGCGGTGGACTATCTGTGCCAGAACGGCCATGGATTGATCTCGAAAAAGCGGGTACGGTTCAGCTATCAGCCGCTGTAAGTATTCACTCTCAGCATCGCGCCACATATCGCCGCCAGGCGCCATACCCGGCAATGCAACGCTTAACACACTAGCCGCTGGCTATTTTTCCGCACGTTTCTTGCGGGGCTTTTTCGCCACCGTGATGGTCTTCACTTCGCTTTCAACCCAGCCATCCTGCAGGCGCGTGGTCAGCAGTTCGCCAACCTGGGCTTGTTTGGTGGTTTTTAACAAGGTGCCAGCCGGCGTTTGCGTCACGCTGTAGCCGCGCGCCAGCGTGGCCAACGGGCTGACGGCTTCTAGCTGGCTGCAGGCTACGCCAAAGCGCTGCCGGTAGCCGTTTAGCTGGCGCTCAAGCGCTTGCTGCAGACGATATTCCTGCTGCTGCAGGCGCTGCTGGCCGCGATGGATACGCCCCAGCGGCTGCGCCTGGGCCAGCCGATGTTGGGCTCGCTCGTTGCGGCGGCCGGCGCCGCGCAGTTGCAACTGCATACCTTCTTCCAACCGGCGCTGCAGTTTGAGCAGCAGCGTTTGCTGGCGTGCCAGCCGCAGGTGCGGGTGCTGTTGCTGCAAGCGATGGTTGATACGGGTAAAGTGCTGTTGGCGCTGCACCAGATAGTAGTCCATCGCCATTTCCAACCTCTGCTGCTGCGATTGCAACTGGCGCACCAGTTCAAGCTGGTTGCGGCTGACCAGTTCGGCGGCGGCGGAAGGGGTTGGCGCCCGCAGATCGCCGACAAAATCGGCGATGGTGACGTCTGTTTCATGGCCGACGGCGCTGACGATCGGGATCTGGCTGGCAAAGATAGCGCGCGCCACCCGCTCATCGTTAAAGCTCCACAGATCCTCCAGTGAGCCGCCGCCGCGCCCAACGATTAAGACATCGCATTCCGCACGGCGGTTGGCGGTGGCTATCGCATTAACGATTTGCATCGGCGCTTCTGCCCCCTGCACCGCAGTAGGGTAGATGATGACCGGCAGCGAAGGATCGCGCCGTTGCAATACTTGCAGGATATCGTGCAGCGCCGCGCCGCTGGCGGAGGTGATTACCCCCACGCATTTCGCCGGGCTGGGCAGCGGTTGCTTCGCCTGCTGGGCGAATAGCCCTTCCGCGGCCAGCTTTTGCTTGAGCTGTTCAAATTGCTGTTGCAACAGGCCGTCGCCGGCCGGCTGCATGCTCTCGGCAATCAGCTGATAGTCGCCGCGCGGTTCATACAGGGTGATATTGGCGCGCACCAGCACCTGTTGGCCGTTTTGCGGGCGGAAGGTGGTGCGGCGGTTGCTGTTGCGGAACATCGCGCAGCGCACCTGGGCGCGGTCGTCTTTCAGCGTGAAATACCAGTGGCCGGAGGCCGGCTGGGTAAAGTTGGAAATCTCGGCGGAAAGCCAAATCTGCCCCATCTCCATTTCCAACAGTTGACGAACCGTCTGGTTCAGGCGGCTTACGGTAAAAATGGGCGGTGAGGTAGGTAGCGACATGTGACCCAGATCAAATTCCAAAACAACGACTTAATTGGTCGATACTACATGGCTGAAACAGGTAATCAAGAGTTTTTGTAAGAAAGTGCTGGAGGCAAGCGATTACGCTCTGTATAATGCCGCGGCAATATTTTATCTTTTCTGCATCCACCTTGGTGAGATATTGCCCATGCTACGTATCGCTAAAGAAGCTCTAACGTTTGATGACGTTCTCTTGGTTCCAGCCCATTCTACCGTTCTGCCTAACACCGCAGAATTGGGCACGCAACTGACCAAAAACATCCGCCTGAATATTCCAATGCTGTCTGCGGCAATGGATACCGTAACCGAATCCGCCCTGGCTATTGCGCTGGCGCAGGAAGGCGGTTTGGGCTTCATCCACAAAAATATGTCCATTGAGCGCCAGGCTGAAGAAGTCATGCGCGTGAAAAAACACGAAAGCGGCGTGGTCACCGATCCACAAACCGTTACCCCGAACACCACCCTGCAGGAAGTCAAAGAGTTGACCGCGCGTAACGGCTTTGCCGGCTACCCGGTGGTCACCGATGATAACGAACTGGTGGGGATTATTACCGGCCGTGACGTGCGCTTCGTGACCGATCTCTCCAAGCCTGTTAGCGCGGTGATGACGCCGAAAGAGCGTCTGGTTACCGTGAAAGACGCGGAAGCACGTGAAGTTGTGCTGCACAAAATGCACGAAAAACGCGTTGAGAAAGCGCTGGTGGTGGACGATAGCTTCCACCTGCTGGGCATGATCACCGTGAAAGATTTCCAGAAAGCCGAACGCAAGCCTAACGCCTGTAAAGACGACCAGGGCCGCCTGCGCGTTGGCGCTGCCGTTGGCGCCGGCGCCGGCAACGAAGAGCGTATCGACGCGCTGGTTGCCGCTGGCGTTGACGTTCTGCTGATCGACTCCTCTCACGGCCACTCCGAAGGCGTGCTGCAGCGCATTCGTGAAACCCGCGCTAAATATCCGAATCTGGAAATCGTCGGTGGCAACGTTGCCACCGCCGCAGGCGCCAAAGCACTGGCGGATGCCGGTGTGAGCGCAGTGAAAGTGGGTATCGGCCCTGGCTCTATCTGTACCACCCGCATCGTAACCGGCGTTGGCGTACCGCAGATTACCGCTATCGCCGATGCCGTGGACGCGCTGGAAGGCACCGGTATCCCGGTTATCGCCGACGGCGGTATCCGTTTCTCCGGTGATATCGCCAAGGCTATCGCCGCTGGCGCATCCTGCGTGATGGTTGGCTCCATGCTGGCCGGTACTGAAGAATCCCCGGGCGAAATCGAGCTGTACCAGGGCCGCTCTTTCAAATCTTACCGCGGCATGGGCTCACTGGGCGCGATGTCCAAAGGCTCTTCCGACCGTTATTTCCAAACCGATAACGCGGCGGACAAACTGGTGCCGGAAGGGATCGAAGGCCGCGTGGCTTACAAAGGCATGCTGAAAGCCATCGTGCACCAGCAGATGGGCGGCTTGCGCTCCTGCATGGGCCTGACCGGCTGCGCGACCATTGATGAATTGCGCACCAAGGCCGAGTTTGTGCGCATCAGCGGCGCCGGTATTCAGGAAAGCCATGTGCACGATGTGACCATCACCAAAGAGTCGCCAAACTACCGTATGGGTTGATGCTGGCCGGGGGGCCTGTGCATTAGGCCGCCGTCCGTTTCCCGCGCACATTGGCTTGATGCCAGCCGCGCATGCAGGGCTTCGGGCGGCACCCCATTGCCCGGCCTTGCCACTGGGATCAATCCTGTCGAATTGATTTTTCTTTTTTCTCTGTTGCTGGAATTTGCCTTACATGACAAAAAACATCCATAAGCATCGCATTCTTATTCTGGACTTCGGTTCGCAATACACGCAGTTGGTTGCTCGCCGTGTGCGTGAAATCGGCGTTTACTGTGAACTCTGGGCCTGGGACGTTAGCGAAGAGCAAATTCGCGCCTTCAACCCAAGCGGCATCATCCTTTCTGGTGGCCCGGAAAGCACCACGGAAGAAAACAGCCCGCGCGCGCCTGAATACGTGTTCACCGCAGGGGTGCCGGTGCTGGGTGTCTGCTACGGTATGCAGACCATGGCGATGCAACTGGGCGGTCATGTGCAGGGCTCGAATGAGCGCGAATTTGGCTATGCGCAGGTAGAGGTGAAGACCAACAGCGCGCTGGTGCAAGGTATCGAAGATGCCCTGAGCGCCGCCGGCAACCCGTTGCTGGACGTGTGGATGAGCCATGGCGATAAAGTCACCGCCATCCCGCAAGGTTTTGAAACCGTTGCCAGCACCGATACCTGCCCGTTCGCCATTATGGCTAACGAAGAAAAACGCTTTTACGGCGTGCAGTTCCACCCGGAAGTGACCCATACCCGCCAGGGCCAGCGCATGCTGGAGCGCTTCGTGCTGGATATCTGCGGCTGTGAAGCGCTGTGGACGCCGGCGACGATCATTGAAGACGCGGTTGCGCGTATTCGCGAACAGGTGGGTGAAGATCACGTGATCCTTGGCCTGTCTGGTGGCGTGGATTCTTCCGTTACCGCCATGTTGCTGCACCGTGCGATCGGTAAGCGCCTGACCTGCGTATTCGTGGATAACGGCCTGCTGCGCCTGAACGAAGCCGATCAGGTGCTGGAAATGTTTGGCGATCACTTTGGGTTGAACATTGTGCACGTGCCGGCGGAAGATCGCTTCCTGAGCGCGCTGGCCGGCGTGGACGAGCCGGAAGCCAAACGCAAAATCATCGGCCGCGTGTTTGTTGAAGTGTTTGACGAAGAAGCCTGCAAGCAAACCGAAGTGAAGTGGCTAGCGCAGGGCACCATTTACCCGGACGTTATCGAATCCGCCGCTTCCGCCACCGGCAAAGCGCACGTGATCAAATCGCACCACAACGTGGGTGGCCTGCCGAAAGAAATGAAGCTGGGTCTGGTTGAACCGCTGAAAGAGCTGTTCAAGGATGAAGTGCGTAAAATCGGCCTGGAGCTGGGCCTGCCGTACGACATGCTGTATCGCCACCCGTTCCCAGGCCCTGGCCTTGGCGTGCGTGTGCTGGGCGAAGTGAAGAAGGAGTATTGCGATCTGCTGCGCCGCGCCGATGCCATCTTTATTGAAGAACTGCATAAGGCCGATTTGTACAACAAAGTCAGCCAGGCGTTCACCGTGTTCCTGCCGGTGCGCTCCGTCGGCGTGATGGGCGACGGCCGCAAATACGACTGGGTGGTTTCACTGCGCGCGGTGGAAACCATTGATTTCATGACTGCACACTGGGCGCACCTGCCGTATGAGTTCCTCGGCCGTGTTTCCAACCGCATCATTAATGAAATTGATGGCATTTCGCGGGTGGTGTATGACATCAGCGGCAAGCCACCGGCGACGATCGAGTGGGAGTGAGTTTTTAGCATCCACTGAGTTCCGCTAACGTCTAAAAACGCGGGTAAATCATATGATTTACCCGCGTTTTTTCGTTTTCTTAGCGCTATCAACTTCCATTCTGTTCTGTTTATTTTGTAGTAGTCGACCCAGTCCTATAATCACCCCAATCCTAACTGACCCTCTCCCACATCCGGTTTGTTGGAAGCGGTCAAGTGATTTGCGAACAGATATTCAGTCAAAGGCGCATACCCATTCATTCTTCTGGGTAGGAAATACGATATCCACCATCGGCCATGATAATGTTAGCAAACCCTTTTCGGTCTAAGTGCATGCCTGCAATGAGCAGTTTTTCTCTGGCAGCGTGTTCCAGGAGTTGTTTCCGTGTGTCTTCGGCCAGTTCGGGATCGCAGTCAAATACAATGGAAACGGCCGGGTGTGCTGACTGGATATGTGGGAAATGGACGATGTCTCCCCATATCAATACGCATTTATCATCTGAATCAATGCGGTATCCGGTATGGCCTGGTGTGTGACCCGGCAGCCATACCGGGAGAATACCCTCTGTTATCTCGTTCCCGTCAATAAAACGTAATTTCTGTGCGTAAGCGTCTAACGTTCGACGGACAAGTGTAAAATTGCGCTTCCCGCGCTCGCTGGCAATTTTTAGTTTTTCATCATTCCTCCAGTATTGCGCTTCGAAGGTATGAAGATGGAGTTCAGCATGTTTATAGACTGGCCGTCCTTCAGCGTCCAGCAGGCCGCCAATGTGGTCAGGATGGCCGTGCGTCAGTAAGATTGTGTCCACGTCATCAGGGCTGACCCCGGCTGCACTGAGGTTTTCTCTGAGCAGCCCTCCCACGTTGTTCAGTCCTCCCGTACCAGCGTCAACGAGAATAGTTCGCCCCCGACCGCGGATGAGATAACCGTTGATATGGATATTGCCGGGTTCAGCGATCCCGGCACTGTGCTGAATTACCTCTGCATCAGATGTCTCAATGCCTGACAGTAAATCCAGGTTGGCTGATATATGGCCGTCACTCACGGCAGTAACCAGAAAATCCCCAATCTGACGGGATGTGAAGGGCGAGTGGTTCATAAATACCTCAGCGTTAGTTTCGAGCATATATTTGTGGTGCAGTAGAGCCAAAACAGCGAATACGCGCCGTTAGCCCTGAGGCCTGTCGAATGGCCAGATCCAGTTCGCACATAAAGTTCTGCATCACTTCCGGCGTACGTAATTTTGTCAGACGATAAAAGAGTTCGGCATACACTGGATACCCGCATCCCGGCCTTACATCGATATATATGATGTGAACTTTTTCCGATTCTGCGCCGAGAATATGACTGCAGAGTGCACTGCAGTTATGGGTGAAATCGGGGAGATCGGTAAACCTGCCAGACTGATCTTCAGAAATATAAAAAGTAAGATTAGGCATGATGTTATGGTTTCCCTCCCTAGTGATCCTTAACAGGGCTCTGCAATTGCGATGTAAGCGGTTCGTAGAGGTATGCTCCAGGTATTCCCGCTAGCTGCGCGGCATTTTCACGCGCAAGAACGTATGCCACGCGCCGTTCTGGGGATTTATCCAGCCCTGCCGCCTGCATTTCTAGTGCCCAGCACCCTAGCTCTGTCTCTATAAAGCTGAGCGGCTGGGCGCTGAGCAACAGTATTTCATCTGATGATACGGTCGGAGCCGAGCCTTCACATTCATACAGGTTACGGTGCCAGTCAGTGATGTACACCTGCCAGCGCGAGAAATTACCACCTCCTTTCAGCCGGTACTCATCACTGGTGAGAACATCTGCATTCTTAACGGTATGAATGGCAAGATAAGCAGGGCAGCCAGGTTTCAGGGCTTGGAAGCGCTGGGAAGTACTGAATCCGGTGACGGAGACCAACGCTGGCAGTTTTTCCTGGCTGTAAAATTCATTCCAGTTTTCCTCGCTTTTGGCATCGTTATAGGTGCATTCCACGGTGTATAGCATTGACTAACCTCTACATGAATAAACGGCAGGGACCTAACGAACCTGATTAATGACTTTTAATCATGCTATATGCTGTTTTTTCGGCTATAAATCGATATTATTTCATTAATTAGTGATATTAACTCACTGAAAGGTCATTGCATGTATAAGGTGAGGGTCGGTTTTTATGCGGAGAAAAATTCCCAGTAGCACTTCCCTGCAGGCTTTTGATGCCGCCGCAAGGCACGGTAATTTTGCCCGGGCCGCAGAGGAGTTATCGCTGACGGAAGGGGCCATCAGCCGGCAGATTGCACGCCT
This sequence comes from Gibbsiella dentisursi, assembly GCF_039539505.1. NCBI lineage: Bacteria > Pseudomonadati > Pseudomonadota > Gammaproteobacteria > Enterobacterales > Yersiniaceae > Gibbsiella > Gibbsiella dentisursi. The sequence goes on along the minus strand of NZ_BAABDG010000007.1, from coordinate 705,369 downwards.
TGAATCTTTGCTGAATTGCAGACTGTTTGACCGAACGGGAAGCCGCGTAAAGCTTAATCCTATAGGGGCACGCTATGCACATCACATACGCGAAACGCTCGAACGGCTCGAAAGGGATACTCAGTACATAATGGGAATGCCTGAAGGCAGTAAAAGTCTGGATATTGCCGTCCTGCCGACGTTTTCCAGTCGATGGCTTATTCCCCGCTTGAGCGGCTTTAGATCTATGTACCCGGACATAACATTAAATATTGCAGCCAGAACCGACCCTTTTATTCTTACTGGGAGTGGCTTTGACGCCGTAGTTCATTTTGAGCACCCCGCATGGGCAGGCATGCGCATGCACTTTCTCTTTCAGGAAAAACTAGTGCCTGTGTGCCATCCTGTACTACTCACGGATAAGAATATCTACGATCAATTGAACGAACTTCCGCGTATTCATCGGCGGCAAAATCCGGAAGCATGGCATAACTATGCCCAGGAAAGTGGAATAATTCTTGATAATCCGGGGCAGGGTGTCCGGTATGACCTTCATGAAATGGCAATAGCTGCTGCATTGGTGGGACAAGGCGTGGCAATAGTGCCGCGAATGTATGTTGAAAAAGAACTGAATAGCGGAGCGCTTGTCGCGCCCTGGCCAGAATCCGAACTCTTGAGCAAAAGATTCTGTTTGGTAAAACCGGGGGAAACTGGAATAAATGAATCTGCACTGCAGGATTTTGAACGCTGGTTGCTGGCTGAAATCATTGACGGGGGCATGACAGAGACAGAATTAGCATGAGAAAGAGTCAGGAAAGTTTGTGCCAGAAGCCAACATTAATACTTATCAGCGGGGAACTGGTCAATCTATCCTGACAGAAGGGGGCACTCGTCATTGTCTAAATCATGATTGCACCGGTAGCCCTCCTGCATACGGTGTTGAGCCATGGGAGAAACATGCAAGGAACAAAGAGGTTATGCTGGCAAAATTTATGAAAAAAATTTTTTAATTCGTAATTGTCATTTTTGAATAATCAGTTGTCATATTCTGGTGAGTTTTCCGGCAGGTTTAGCATGACACTAAGGCATCTTTGTTAAAAGGGAAACCAGTATGCTGAATAATCCTGCAACCAAATATAAAGCGCACCCTCCAATCAGCCTTACTGACAGGCAATGGCCTGATAATACGCTAACTCACCCCCCTCGCTGGCTTTCAACGGATCTCCGCGATGGTAATCAGGCTCTGGCTGAGCCTATGGACGGCGCAAGGAAGCTGAAATTTTGGGATTTGCTTATTGCCTGTGGCTTCCGGGAAATTGAAGTCGCATTCCCCTCCGCTTCACAAACCGATTTTGATTTTGTTCGGACGCTGATTGAAGAAAAACGTATTCCCCAAGATGTGACCATTCAGGTGCTAACCCAGGCAAGAGAAGATTTGATTACACGAACTTTTGAATCACTTCGGGGAGTTCATCGGGCGACCATTCATCTATATAACGCGACGGCACCGCTTTTCAGAGACATAGTATTTTGTCAAACACGTGATGAAATTGTTCAGCTTGCCGTCAGCGCAACGAGGCAGATCCGTCGGTTATGCGATGAGACATCGCAAACCGATTGGACATTTCAATACTCTCCTGAAACGTTTTGTTTTACTGAGCCGGATTTTGCCCTTCAGATTTGTGAGGCTGTGGCTGAAGTCTGGGAGCCGACAGTATCTCGCCCCATGATTATCAATCTTCCTGCAACGGTCGAAGTCAGTATGCCTAATATTTACGCCGATCAGATTGAATATTTCTGCCGTCATTTCTCTCGCCGCCAGCAGGTCTGCATAAGCGTTCATCCGCATAATGATCGCGGCACAGGCATCGCCTGTGCCGAACTTGCTCTACTGGCTGGCGCTGAGCGTGTTGAAGGCTGCCTATTCGGAAACGGAGAACGTACCGGTAATGCGGATCTGGTGAATTTGGCGCTAAATTTGTACACTCAGGGCATTTCACCTGGTCTTAACTTCAGTCAGATGAAAAGGGTCATTGAAGTAGTGGAAGAGTGCAATCAGATGCCTGTCGCACCGCGTCATCCCTACGCTGGCAAACTTGTCTTTACCGCTTTTTCTGGTTCTCACCAGGATGCGATCAAAAAAGGTTTTGCTGCAATGCAATGTTCACCAAGTTCTTTCTGGCAAATCCCCTATCTGCCGCTCGATCCGGCGGACATAGGTTGCAGCTATGAAGCAGTTATTCGCGTGAATAGCCAGTCAGGCAAGAGTGGCGCGGCCTGGCTGCTGGAGCAAAATCACAACCTCAGCCTTCCACGCCCGCTTCAGCAGGCGTTCAGTCTTTGCGTTCAGAAAGAGGCTGAAGCTGGGGGGAAAGAAATGTCACAGGTAGCTGTCTGGAATCTTTTCCGCCACTCATACGGGCTTGTTGATACACCCCCGATTCGGTTAAAAGAGTATAGCTGCAACAACCAGGCAGACCAAAGTACAACGCTTTCTGCCGAGATTATTTGTCATGATAAAATACTAAGTCTTAAGGGACAGGGAAATGGTTTTCTGTCTGCTGCCCTCACGGCTTTCTGCCGGGAGATGAAAGCAGAACTTGAAATAGTGAGTTATCAGGAACATACGCTCGGAAAACGCAGCGACAGTCGCTCTGTCGCCTATGTGTGCTGCCAGGATAGGGCGGGAAGATGTGCATGGGGAGTTAGTATCGACAGTGATATTACTCGGGCGTCTCTACAGGCCATGCTGAATGCCGCGGCAAATTTTGTCACGGGCTGAAGTAATCGCTGGGTGTGACCCCCATCACCCGCCGAAACATAACACTGAAAGCGCCAGGAGTGGCATAACCTGAATCCAGTGCCACACGCGTTATCTGTTCGCCCTGCGCCAGGCGCGTCAGGGCGTGCAACAGACGTGCCCGACGAACCCACTCACTGAACTGCATACCAGTTTGCTGGTAAAAATGGCGGTTGAGCGTACGTCCGCTGGCGTTGATTTTTTTGCCTGCTTTTGCCACGGACCATGTCTCCTGAGGTGCTTCGCGAACGTCCTGGCACAGTTGCTTCAGACGTTCGGATACAGGCTCCGGCAAATAAAACGGAAGCGTATCCATCAGGCGAATTTCATCAAGCATCAATTCATGAATACGTTCAGCCCGACTGCCTGACTCGTAGTCACAAGGAAGATCCAGTGCGCAGATAATCAGCTCTCGTAACAAATTACTCACGCTAACTACTTGGCAGATAACGGGCAGGTCAGCCCTGGCTAATGGCTCGACAAAGAGAACTCTGGATTTAACCTCTCCAGTAATATGCAAAGCATGCGGGATATGTGCCGGTATCCATACTCCTCGTGAAGGAGGAACGACCCAAACCCCTTGCCGGGTCTCAATACGAATGACGCCGCTCAACGTATGGATAAGCTGAGCACAACTGTGTGTATGCCAACTTTCATAATCTCCATGCCTGTAATCATGTGCATAGGGAATAACTGACCGGCATGAAAAATCAAACTCGCTTTGTCGGGTCATTCAGTAGATATCTCGCTTTTTAACAGATAGTTTTAGCATTTTTCAGCATAATAACTTTCATTATCACTTATAGGTAACTTATTCCCACATAGTTTTTCATGTAATGAGAATGTGCTATTAACTAACTTATGACGCTATCATTATTTTGACTCCGCGCCCGTATTGTAATGATTGCCAGAGTCTCTTAATCACTTCAAAGTGTAATTCTCAGGGTGTGAATGACTATATTTCTCTCATAGCCGACCTAGCCCTGCAATGAACGGTTTTGTGCCAGAAGCGAACACTGCTAACATCAAGGTATACCTATCAATGGGTAGCTGGTCACTTTATCAAACAAGCACCTAAACAGATCGCGGTGGTCAGGGCAGATAGTCGATGCCTTTCTACCCCGTCTTACTGCAGACTAAACGAAAAAGGAACGAGGTTGGAATGATGTACAAAGTAGAACAGATTGGCTCTTTGCTCCGGCCTGAATGGTTGAAAGAGGCACGCATCCGCTTCGACGCGGGCGAAATCTCAGCGGCGGAGTTCAAGAGTATCGAGGATCGTGCTGTGCGTGAGGCCGTCGCAGTTCAGGAAGCTGCCGGTATGGATGTCGTTACCGACGGCGAGCAGCGTCGGTCGATGTTCTTCTCTTGGTTTTTTGATGCGCTATCAGGATTTGATCTTACTGCATCGTCCAATTTTCCGGGCCTGGAATGGCGTGGCCTGAAGGGGGCGGCGCAGAGCACCAATGCGAAAACGCCCGTTGTGCCGGTAGTCACCCGTAAACTCGCGCGCAAGAAGGCCGTATCGGTGGAAGAGTTCACCTTTCTTCGTGCCATCACTGACCGGCCCAAGAAGATCACGTTGCCTTCGCCGCTTCTCGCATGGTCGTTCTGGTCTTCCTCTCATTCAGCGGCGGCCTATCCCGATATATTCGATCTTTTTCATGACGTGGCCAGGCTGCTCCGGGAAGAAATCGAAGAGTTACGCGCTCTCGGTTGTGAATATGTGCAGATCGACGCGCCGGAACTGGCGATCCTCATCGATCCATCATTAAGGGAAGGGGTGAAGGCTCAGACGGGCATCGATACTGAGCGCTTACTCAAAGAGGGGATTGCCTGCATCAACGAGGTCGTCGACGGTCTGGAAGGGATAAAAACCTGTTTGCATATCTGCCGTGGCAATAATGCAGGGCAGTTCTATGCCGAGGGTGGTTATGAGAGCATCGCCGAGGCACTGTTCAAAGGGGCGCGCAGTTTCGACCTTTATTCTCTGGAATACGACGACCCTCGTTCGGGAAGCTTTGAACCCCTGGCGTTGGTTCCCAAGGGCAAAGGGGTTATCCTTGGGTTAATCTCTACCAAGCGGCCAGATATTGAAGCAAAAGACCTGCTTAAGGCGCGAATTGACGAGGCGACCCGTTTTATACCGCTCGAACGGATCGGCATTTCTCCTCAGTGCGGCTTTGCTTCTACCTGGGAAGGCAATCCGTTGACCACTGCAGATCAGGCCAAAAAGCTACAGCTGGTACGTGAGGTGGCGGAAGAGGTGCTGCAGGCACCTTCAAGTGAGTCCTCCCCAGACTGACATATGGCCGAGGGCTAAATGGGGAGAGCATTCCCGTGCATACGGGTAATCTCTTCCCTGCGCTTTTGCAGTCTATAGAATGTCAGCATTTCAATAGGCTGCTTGCGCTTGTGGCTCTACAGACCTGGCGAGATAGCGTGCTACAGGGAATCGCGGCATTTTATGACTTCCGTTATTCTCGCCATCAATGTGTTAGACGCTTTATCTGCTTAGATAGGCTTCTTTAAACTCAGACCACACCGTGCTGCAACTGGTACAGCCTTAAAAATTACAGGTATAATCCCCTAAATTATTCAACTGGCTTAGAAACGAAGATGACAAAACTCACCTTACAAGAGCAGATGCTAAAAGCTGGATTAGTATCCAGCAAAAAAATGGCCAAGGTCCAAAGAACGGCTAAAAAATCACGGGTTCAGGCTCGTGAGGCAAGAGCCGCGGTGGAAGAAAATAAAAAGGCACAACTCGAGCGTGATAAACAGCTAAGCGAACAACAAAAACAAGCTGCTTTATCTAAAGAGTATAAAGCTCAGGTGAAGCAACTCATTGAAATGAACAGGATCGACATTTCAAAAGGTGATATTGGTTTCAACTTTACAGATAATAATTTAATCAAAAAGATAGTTGTGGATAAAACTACCCAAGCCCAGCTAATTAGCGGGCGTCTTGCTATTGCGCGTTTGGTTGTTGATAACAGTGGCAAGAGTGAATACGCTATTATCCCCGCGAGCGTAGCCGATAAAATTGCACAGCGAGATGCGAGCAGCATTGTATTGAATAGTGCGCTTAGTCAGGAAGAACAAGATGAAGACGATCCGTATGCTGATTTTAAAGTGCCCGATGATTTAATGTGGTAATTAACCTTTTGCAGATGCTTATTGATGAAAAGCCCTTTAGGGCTTTTCATTAATATTTTATTTTCAGTAAGCTCACGGAAAAACGCGGCGTTATTCTGGATCGTTGCCAACACCTTTGCGACTGGCCTGGCTTTTGGCTTCCCATGGGGAATAATGAAAAAAACTAAAAGTAGTTCCCTCTTATTTGATTACCTCATTTTTTTCTGGCTGGATGCTCGAGTTCAGGCGACAGATTAAAAGCAGACGAAACAACAACGGTTAGTAAGATCGGTGAAGACATATGCTTTCAGGTTCCAGATGTCGGGAACTACCCGCTTTCTCTGAGCGCAATAAACCCCCAGAGGAACGCCGCCGCAAAAGTTGTCAGTAACGGGTTCACCTGATCTGGCTGTAGAAAATGGCAAGTTGTGTATCCGCCCGGTTTTTATCAATTCCCCGATAAAGGACAGTTCATTGTACAATTCATACTCGAAGCTCCTGGTGATCGGCGGGCACAAAGAAGCATTGTAACGGGGATTGCGTTATCAGGCGGGCATGTTGAAAGCATACCACTCACCGATAGCGAAATAACGCGCTAAGTTGAATCGTGAAGAATGCCTCTCAAAGAGGTGTTCTTTTGTCGTCACTAAACAAACACAGTAGGCTGGCGCCAACAGCCTTCAACGCCTCTGCTGCAGATGCTACAAAGGCGTTGAATAGGTAGGAAACCGGTAAATTTCCCTGCTGCCCCGGTCACCGGGGCAGCAGGCCTTTCATTTTTGTGGAAGCACTCTTATTCCACTTCGATGGACGACAACAGCGCATTCTGAATAATACGCTGTGCCTGCATGGCATCCTGGCGCGACTGCGCTTCCTGCAACGCCGCGATATCCAGTTTATCCAGCGCGCGGTAAATATGCTTGAGGAAACGGATGGACAGGCGCGCAGCCTCAACATTATTTTCGCGGAACGGGAACTGATCCAACTGCCACACGCCATCCCAGTTGTTGATCTTCAGCACATAGAAGAACTCAAAGATCTCCGTCATATGCACCGTGCCAACCACCAGATCGTCATCCCAGCTACGCAGGTTATCATTCACATCCATACCAAACAGGCGGCCGCGATCTATAATCAGCTGTGCGGAATCTGCCGGCGATTCACCGCCAAACAGCGCATGGCCGAAATCTAACAGTATGCCAACGTTATCCAGGCCGATATCGTCAATGCCTAACAGCGTGCGCGCGGCCGAATCCCAAGTCATTTTTACCCGTGGTTCACGTGGTTTATACTCGATGGCGAATTTAACATCGGGGTTGGCCGCCGCCAGTTCGCGCATACCGTCCACCGCCAGCTTCCACAGTTGTTTGTGATCCACCTGGAACGGATAGTCCCAACCATCCTGGCCCGGCCACACCTTCACATAGCTGGCGCCCAGTTCACGCACCACATCGGCTGCCTCATTCATCAGTTTCATCGCCTCGGCGCGCGCTACTGGATCGGGGTTGGTAAAGGCGCCGCGTGACCATTTGCGCAGATAGATCTCCGGCGTGATGCCGATGGCCTTCAGCCCAGCGTCATTCAACGCCTCCTTCACCTGGCTTAAGGTCACCCCCGGTGAGAAGGGATAAGGAATATCAACATAGGACAGATCGCCGACCTTTTTGGCCTCCTGGATCTGTTCCAAGGTGCTCAGCGCCGGGCCATAACCATCCACCGCATAGCGATCGATATAGTTAGCGAAATGCCACAAACCGGCGCCAAATTTTGGGTAATTGTAGTGAGTCATTTTGATCTTTCTCCAGGCTTAACAAGATAAGAGGGTGCATGCAGCCTTGGCGGCAAGAGGGAAAGCGCGTTACACCGGCATGCCCTCCGGCGGGGCCGGCTGCATTCTGTTGAATAATGTGGCGGCGGGCTGTTCGCGCTTTGCTCTGCAGTTGTTCTTTCGACAGATTGAACGGGTTCATCACGCCACCTGGTTTTTTATTTAAAAGCGAAACGGATGGAAAATTACGCGGCTGCCGGGCTATCAGCCCGCTCGGCTCGCGCCACCTTCCTCAATCAGCGCCTTCTGCGCGACGACCGCGGCTTTTTGCTGCATGCGGTTCTGCATTTGGTCGATGATCACCGCAATGATGATCACAATGCCCTTGATCACCATCTGCCAAAATTCGCTGACGCCCATCATGATCAGCCCGTCCGCCAGGAAGCCGATAACGAACGCCCCGATCAGCGTGCCGACAATCGTGCCGCGCCCGCCCGCCAGTGAAGTGCCGCCCAGCACCACCGCCGCAATGGCGTTCATCTCAAACGAGGTGCCGTTGGCCGGGTGGCTGGCGACTAACTGGGAAGAGACCACGATCCCGGCGATCGCCGCGCAGAAGCCCGAAAGTGCGTACACCATGATCTTCACACGTTTTACTCGCACCCCAGAGAGTTCGGCGGCGCGTTCGTTATCGCCGATGGCGTATACCTGGCGGCCAAACGGCAGGCGGCGGGCAATGTAGGCAATGACCAACGCCAGTACGATCATCATCCAAATAGCGTATGGCAGGCCGAGGAAATAACCGGCGCCAATCTGATCAAAGCCGGTATTGCCGAGCTGCGGATTGCCCTGCAGGCCGGGGAAGGTCTCGCCACCTGATGTCAGCATCGCCGCACCGCGCAGGATGTACATGGTGCCGAGGGTGCAGATGAACGGCGCTACGTTATAGCGGGTAATGATCCAGCCGTTGGCGGCGCCGATCAGCCCGCCCAGCAATAGCACTAGCGGCACAATCACCCAAACGCTGGGGAAGATGGCGATGCCAAACATCGGCAGCACAATGCCTTTGGTGATCAGCCAACCCGCGACCATGCCGCACAGCCCGAGCGTGGCGCCGATGGAAAGATCGATGCCGGCGGTGATAATCACAAAGGTGATGCCGAGGGCAAGGAAGGCATTGATGGCGATATGTTTAATCATGATGACCATGCTGCCCACCGCAAGGAAATCCGGCACCGTAATGGCAAAGAACCCGACGATCAGGAACAGCGCGATAAAGGTGCGCATTTTTAACAGCAGCAGGATCAGGCTCTCGCGCGAGTTAAAGGCCTTTGCCGTGGGTGCGGCCAGCGTGGCCGTCGTGGTATTTTTCATGTCAGAACCCCTGAGCACTTGCTTTCACCAGCGCCGATTCTTCCGCCGCTGCACGTGGAATATCGGCGGTCAGTTTGCCGCCGGACATCACCAGAATGCGGTCCGAGACCGCCATAATCTCTTTCAGATCCGAAGTGGAAAACAAAATGGCAATGCCTTGTTGCGACAGCTTCACCATCATGCGGAACACATCCGCCTTGGCCCCGACGTCAATGCCGCGGCTGGGTTCATCCAGCAGCAGCAGGCGTGGGTTGGTTAGCAGCGAGCGGCCAATCACCACCTTCTGCTGGTTGCCACCGCTCAGGGCGTTAATGGTCACCTCCGGTGAGGAAATTTTGATCGACAGATTGCTGACGGTATCATTCACCACCGCTTTCTCCTGGCTGCGCGAGATGGCGAAACGATACTCCAGCCGTTGCCACAGGCTGCCGATGGTCAGGTTGCTGGCCACCGACGACACCGGAAAGATACCGGTACGTTTGCGGTCTTCCGGTACCAGGCTCATGCCCATGCGGATGCGTTCTGCGGTATCCAGCCGCAGCGGCACCGGCTTGCTGTCGAGCCACAGTTTGCCGAGATAGCTGCGTTGGGTGCCGAGCAGGCACTCGAACAGTTCGGTGCGTCCGGCGCCCATTAGGCCGTAAATGCCGACGATCTCACCGGCCCGCACGTTAAACGACACGTTATCCACCACCGCATTACCGGCGGGGCCAACGCAGGTGATGTTTTCCGCTTCCAGCACCGGCACGCCGAATTCACGTCCCGGCTCCAGGAAACTGGTGACCGGTTCGCTGCCGAGCATTTGGCGCACAATCCATGGCACATCGATCTCGCTGACCTGCGCTTCCACCTGGAAATGGCCGTCTCGTAGAATGGTGATCACATCGCCAATCGCCATCAGTTCCTCCAGCCGGTGGGAGATATAGATAATTGATACCCCCTGGCGTGTGAGTTCGCGGATCACCCGGAACAGGATCTCCACTTCGGTTTTGCTCAGGGCGGAGGTGGGTTCGTCGAGGATCAGAATATCGGTGTTTTCCGCCAGCGCTTTGGCAATTTCCACCAGTTGCTGCTGGCCGACCTTCAGGTTCGCCACCAACTCGCGCGGCGAAATATCTTGATCGAGGCGCTGCATCAGCTCGGCGGTGCGTGCTTCCTGGGTTTTTTCATCAATCGGCTTCAAGCCGCTTTGTAACTCGCGCCCGAGGAAAATATTTTCCGCCACCGACAGGTTCTCAAACAGGTTCAGCTCTTGGTGCACCATGCCAATACCCAGCTTGGCCGCCGCGCGGGTGCTGGGCAGCGTGACCAGCTGGCCGTTAAGCCAGATCTCGCCGCTGGTCGGCTGTTGCACCCCGGCAAGGATTTTCATCAGCGTTGATTTCCCGGCGCCGTTTTCACCGATGATGACGTTGACCTTGCCGCGCCAGACGTTGTAGTCCACCTTGTCCAGTGCCAAGGTGCCGGGGAATAGCATCGAAACCCCTTTGGTGCGCAGAATGATTGGGTCAGTTTGGCTCATTACGGTTGCTCCTGCTTCACGCTGACGGCGACCACGTCCTGCACTTTGTTAGGCTGCATCGTGACCGCCAGCAACAGCTGCACCGGTTTGCCCACCCAGTTTTCGTCCATCGGCGGCAATTGTTGCACCGCGTGGCGGTTAAGCGCTTTGGTCAGTTGGGCAAATTGCACCTGGTTGGTGAACTCTTCAAACTTAAAGCCGGCGGCATCGCGTATCGCATTGCTGCGCACCACGGGCCCGATGGCCACCGGCACTGCTTCACCGTTAATGGTGACTGTCAGGATCCGTTCCCGCTCGTCGGCGCCGCCGACTGCAGCTACGGTTCCACCGGCGCGTACAAACACACTGTCGCTGCTGCCGGCCTTCACGGTGCTGCTGCGGGTTTTCATGTCGGCCCAACTCATCGCATGCTGATCGGCGCTGACCAGCACTTTGCTGTCCCAAGTGGCCTCCGCCACCTGTTGCGCCGTCTGGTTGCGATAACCGTGCTGCACATTGGGATCTTGTGGAATGATCGGCTGGCCGTTAGCGTCGAGATCAACCACTTTGCAGGCGCTTAACAGTAAAGCGGCTGCGGCCAACAGAGCGCCGTGTGCAAGTTTCATCACCATCATCGGCTCCCTGTTTACTGTGCCAGGTTGAAAGTTTTCAGTTTGCTGGCATTACTGTCATCAATCAGCACGCAGTCCATCAGTTGCTTTTCTTCCTTCTGCGCTTTGCCGTGCGTCAGATAGTAGTCCGCCTGTTCAACCGCCATCTGCGCCTGCGCCCAGCCCGGTTGCAACACGGTGGCTTTGATATTGCCCTTGTTGATGATGGAGTCGCGCACGTAGTCGCTGCCGTCAAACCCTACGACCACCACATCCTTTTTCCCCGCGGCCTTCAGCGCGGCTTCGGCACCCAGTGCCATGGTGTCGTTACCGGAGATCACCCCGACGATATTCGGGTGTTTCTGTAGGATAGTTTCCATACGGCTGAAGGCTTCAGTCTGGCTCCAGTTGGCGCTTTGCTGGGCCACCATTTTCATCTCCGGGTAATCATCGAGCACATCGTGATAGCCCTGGGAGCGCACACTGGTGTTGGTATCGGATTCTTTACCCAACAGCTCTATGTACTCGCCTTTGCCGCCCAGCAGTTTGGCGAACTTCTCTCCCCCCAACTGCGCGCCCTGATAGTTGTTGGAGACGATCTGCGCCACGGCCACGCCGGTTTTATTTATTTCACGGTCGATAAGGAAGGTTGGGATACCGGCATCTTTGGCCTTCTGTACTGGCCCGACGGTGGCATCAGCCCCGGCGTTATCCAGTATGATGGCTTTGGCTTTACGGCCGATGGCGGTTTCAATCAGTTGATTTTGTTTGCTGACATCATCATCGTGAGAGGCCGTCAACGTGCTGTAGCCGAGTGCTTTAGCCTTCTGCGCCGCGCCATCGGCTTCGGCTTTGAAGAACGGGTTATCGTGGGACGGGGTGATGATGACGATCAGCCCTTTTTCTGCTGCCAGCGCCCCGGTGGAGAACGCCATGGTGGAAAACAGTAAACAGGTAAGCAGGGTACGTTTCATTTATTATCTCCATTATGAATAAATATTCAATGATGATTTATTATTCTGTAAATATCATGCATACGCTGTGACTTGTCCAAAAAAACTGTGCGGAAAGGAGAATAGGATCACAACTTTTGTCTCTGTTTTGCTCGCGCTGAACGTGGAAGGGCATTTATGACGTTTATGCCAAGCGGCAGCAAAAATACGCCGGTTAAGCCCAAGAGCCAGGCTGCAAGCGCGGTTTGGCCATGCCTAGGGCAAAAAAGGATCGATGCATGCATTGATGCCGATGTTGATTCAGACAGCACGGAAGAGGACGTGGTGGTGGCAACGGTGAGTGTTACAGCTATCGCCAAGCCGACAGACCGTTGCATGGTGAGGCGAGTGAACGTTCGCCTTGCGGGATGTGCCGGCTTATATCATTTGTCAGCAGCCTGGCAATTGCGTCGCCCATTTTTAGCGGCTTGTTTAACTGGTGAATACGGCAGGAACAGGCTGAAAACAGGCTTTTACCTTGGCGAAGGGCTTTTAAGGCCAAATTGTTTTCGCATTGCATCAACAAAACTTTTTATTTTCATCGTTGGCCGCAGCCCTGCGGGTAATAATATATGCATCGGGCGGCTTGGCCCTTCATAATGTGGCAAAACCTGTACTAGGCGGCCTTGTTGAATTTCATCGTTCAGTACGTCTTCCGGCCCCAAGGTGACGCCATTGCCTGCTATAGCCGCGTGGAGAAGGGCTTTCCAGTCATTTGAGCGGAACCTTCCCGTTGGTTTTATTTCTTCCGTCTTGCCGTTTCTGCTGAAAACCCAGCGGCAAGGCATAGAGGGCGACCAAATACCATAAACCAGGCAAGAATGGTGAATAAGTTCGGATGGTGTTTCTGGCACTCCCGCTTTTGCTAGGTAACCAGGTGAAGCGCAGGTGATAAGCCGATAAGGGCGCAGGGGCCAGGCGACCATTGAACTATCGGCAAGCTCCCCTATCCTGATAATGACTTCGAATCCTTCTTCAATCGGATCGACGATACGGTCGTTTAATGTAAGCTCAATCTCGGTATCAGGATATTCGGCGAGATAACCATCAATAAAGCGGGGTAAGGAATATGAACCAAAGGTCAGCGGCGCGTTGACTTTGATGATACCTGAAGGGGATGTTTTCATTTCAAGTGCTACGGCATCAGCCGTTTCGGCTTCTGCCAGCACGATCTTACATCTTTCATAGTAGTTACGCCCGATGTCGGTCAGGCTCTGACGACGCGTGGTGCGATTCAATAATCTGGCGCCAAGTCGGGCTTCGAGCCACGCAACGTTTTTTGCCACCATCTGCGGGGATATTTTTAACGTATTGGCTGCTGCGGCAAAGGAACCCAGTTCGGCTGCTTTTACGAAAACCCCCATGCTGGTTAGCTTGTCCACAATTAACCCCGTTTTGTTGTTTATGTTGGTTAAACAATGCACTTTATCATTAAAGAGTAATGAAATAAGTTCTTTTTTCATTCGTGAAGAAAGAGGGTGGAGTGATGAAGATCGGGATCATAGGTGCAGGTTTTGTCGGGCGGGCCGTGGCTCAACTGGCTATTAAAGCGGGGCATACGGTTATGCTCAGTAATTCCCGCAGCCCGCAAACGCTGTTTAGCCTCCGGCCAATGATTGGCTGTGAGATAGGCGCGGCCAACGATGCGGCGATGTACGGCGATATTGTTATTATCGCTGTGCCTCTTACGGCTATCGGGCAGCTTCCGCGGGGCGTGCTTAGCGGAAAACCGGTGATTGATGCGGTTAATTATTATCCTGAACGGGATGGGCAGATTGAAGCACTGGATGCCAGGCAGACAACAACCAGTGAACTTTTGGCCGAACAACTGCCGCAGGTAAAAGTAACAAAAGCATTTAATGCCATACCCATGACGCAACTGGAAACTGATGGGCTGCCCACGGGAGATCCGGCCAGGCGCGCGCTGCCTGTTGCCGGCGACGATCCCGCAGGTAAAAAAATCGTTGCTGATCTTTATGATGCCTTTGGCTTTGACTGCGTGGATGTTGGTCCGCTGTCTGAAGGATGGCGTTTCGAAAGAGGTATGCCGACGTATTGTGTACGTATGACAAAGGGCGAACTGATACAGGCGTTAAATCAAGTTTCCCGCCGTTGAATCGCTAAAATCTGGGCGGGTGAAGCGATAGGGGGATCTTTCCCCCTATCGCCCCTTTAGGCGGTGTTAAGCCAATGGGCCGCGAATACATCATCTGGCTACTGAATACAGGAAATGACAGAGGGCTGCATGGCCAAAGCTCGGGCTATCGCGACACGTTGTTGCCGCCCCCCGAATAGTCGATGAGGATATTTGTTTGTATGCTCGGCAAGGCCGACTTCTTGAAGCATAGCCAGACTCAGTAACCGGGTCGCAATCCAGGTTTTATTTTTCTACAGAGGCAATAAATAGCTTTATGGCTGATGTCTATGCGCTTCTCACTGTATTGCATAAAACATGTTTAATGTTCACCGCGATAAAACAGAATTATTGTTTAGCATAGTGGTGCAGGCACTGGATAATCATCTGATGTAAGGGCTTATGTTGATCGGCCTGGCGCGTTGCGACGATCAGTTGGCGGCAAAAGGTGAGATCGCCCAGCGGCACTATTCGCACGTGATTTTCGCGTTCATGCCATAGCCCTGCCTGCGGCACCAGGGCTACGCCCAGATTGTTTTCCACCATCTTGACGATGGCGTCAATTTCGTCAATTTCCAGCACCTGATTTGGCTCTAGCCGTTGTTCGCGTAAAAAACGCGTGACTAACCGCCCACCGAAAGATGTGCGGTCATAACGGATGAACGGCTTTTCCCGGATGATTGCCAACGGGTTATCGCCCGCCAGATCGGGCGGTGTAATCAGCACAAAAGGCTCCTGCTTGAGCGTTTCGTAATACAGATCTTTGCTTAACGCAAAGGACGGCTTCAGGGCAATCGCCAAATCAATATGCCCGGCATCCACTTGCGTTAATAAATCAAATGAAACGCCGGGCAGCAGCTTCATTTCCAGCGCAGGCGCCTGCCGATGCAGTTGCACCAGCATCTTCGGCAGCAGGCCGGTCTGAACGGTGGCAAT
This sequence comes from Gibbsiella dentisursi, assembly GCF_039539505.1. NCBI lineage: Bacteria > Pseudomonadati > Pseudomonadota > Gammaproteobacteria > Enterobacterales > Yersiniaceae > Gibbsiella > Gibbsiella dentisursi. Next base: position 690,136 of record NZ_BAABDG010000007.1, on the reverse strand, counting down.
CGCGCCAATCTTAATGGCGCCGCGATAGCGATCCAGATCTTCCGGCTGCGACATGCGGGCAAAAATAGCCAGAATCTCTTCCGCCATGGGTAACGCCCGGTTGCCGGCGGTATTCAACTGCGCGGTGCGCCCTGAACGATCAAAGAGCTGCATACCCAGCGCCTCTTCCAGCGAGCGAATCTGGGCGCTGACTGCGGATTGCGTCAGGCCGATATGTTGCCCAGCCGCGGCAAAAGTACCGAATTGCGTTACGGCGACAAAGGTTTTGAGCTCTCGTATCATGACGACCCCATTCATTAATAAAAATGTTCATTTGCAGGGGAGGATTCTATTTTTGATAAAAAATAGTAATCACGAGCGGTAAATATTACAAGCCGTGGCTAACGCTATCTGCTGCTGCCGAGTGCGGGTTTTTTCCCGGCAGCAGTTAATCCACGCCCTATTTTTTTCCGGCGGCCGGCTGAACCGTGCGATGGTATTGCACGTGCGTATAGGTGGTAATCAGCTGTTTCAGCGTGGCTAACGGTTCGTTCAGTTCCAGCCCGGCACGGTAGATCAGGCCGATATCGCGGTGAAAGGTATGTTGCCCCAGATCCAGCACCCGAATGGTCGCCGGCCAGCGTTGATAGGTGAGCGTTTGCGGCACCAGCGCCGTGCCAACGCCATGCGCCACCAATTGGACAATGGCATCCAGTTCGTCAACTTCACAGATCTCGCGCACCGACAGGTGCATTTCCCGTAGGAAACGATCAACCTGGCGGCCGCCAAACGACGTGCGGTTATAGCGCACGAACGGCTGGCTACTCAATAATTCAACCCAATCGTCGCCGGGGATGGCGTGGGGCACCAGCAGGCGGAACGGTTCGCTCGCCAGCGTTGACCACTGCAGATCGCTGTGCAGTGAGAAAGGGGGGCGAATAATCGCCGCGATATCCAGCTCGCCGGCATCGACAAGATTAGCCAGTTCCATCGATAGCCCCGGCATCACGCGTGAACGGCATCCCGGATAGCTTTGATGAAATTTTGCCAGCACGGCTGGCAGCAACGCGCATTGCACCGAGGCGATTGCACCAATATTGACCAGGCGGCTACCGGTATCCGGCGGGGGAACTGAGCCAAGATGATCATAGAGCTCCAACAGCGCCTGCGCCTGGCGCAATACCTGTTCACCCATGGGGTTCAGATGTGCAGAGCGCCCCTTGCGTTCAAAAAGGGGAAAGCCCAGCCCGGCCTCCAGCCGTTGCATCTGGGCACTGATTGCCGCCTGGGTCAGGCCGATTTTTTTACCGGCGGCGGCAAAGGTGCCTTCACGCGCGACGGCGAGTAGCGTTTTCAGTTCGCGGATCATTGATAGATTTTATTTGAGTATTTATAAAAAATATATTGATTTTATTATTGCTTATCAAGCCCTACGATGAAGTTCAGGTCTAAATCAAGGGGGATGGATATGCAATTGCTGGGGCACCTGCTGGATTCAGTTAAACCCTCTGCTACGCTGGCGATAACCCGGCAGGCAGCGGAAATGCGGCGAAATGGCATTGACGTTATCAGTTTGTCACAAGGCGAACCGGACTTCCCAACGCCGGAGCATATTAATGCTGCGGCACGTGAAGCGATCGATCAGGGGTTAACAAAATACACCGATGTCGATGGCACGCCCGAACTGAAAGCGGCCGTTGCGCGTAAATTCGAACGCGATAATGCGCTGGTCTATGAGCGATCGGAGATCAGCGTCGGTACCGGTGGTAAACAAATTATTTTCAACGCCATGCTGGCGACGCTGGATCCCGGTGATGAAGTCATTATTCCGGCGCCGTACTGGGTTTCCTATCCGGATATGGTGCGGCTGGCGGGGGGAACGCCGGTCAGCGTTAGCTGCGGTGCAGAGCAAGGGTTCAAGTTAAAACCGGAACAGTTGCACCAGGCGATTACGCCGCGAACCAAATGGCTGATTCTCAATTCGCCGGGCAACCCGACGGGCGCCGGTTACAGCGCTGATGATTTACGCCACTTGGGTGAGGTGCTGCTGGCGCATCCGCAGGTGTATGTCTTATCCGACGATATGTATGAGCACCTGTGCTACGACGGCTGGAAGTTTGCCAATATCGCCGCAGAGGTTCCGGCGTTGCGCGAACGCACGCTGACGGTCAATGGCGTTTCCAAAGCCTATGCGATGACCGGCTGGCGCATTGGCTATGCCGGCGGGCCGAAAAAACTGATTGCCGCCATGGCGACGATTCAGTCACAAAGCACCAGTAACCCCTGCTCGATTGCACAGGCAGCCGCCCTGGCGGCGCTTGACGGCCCCATGGATTTTCTCGCGCCGCGTAATGAGATATTCCGCCAGCGCCGCGACTTGTGCCTGGCAAATTTTAATGCGACGCCGGGATTATCCTGTCTGCGCCCGGAAGGGGCTTTTTACCTGTTTCCGTCCTGCCGCGGCCTGTTCGGCCGTACCACGCCGAATGGCGTCCTGCTGCAAAACGATCTGGATGTTTGCCGTTATCTGCTCGAACAGGCGCAGGTTGCGGTGGTGCCCGGCAGCGCTTTCGGCTATGAGGGCCATTTCCGTATCTCTTTCGCCACATCGACAGAGAAACTTGAACGCGCCTGCGAGCGTATTCATCAGGCGTGCAGCCAACTGAATCAATAAGGGGAAGGCAGATGGATTTAGGCATCGCGGGGAAACGCGCGCTGGTGATGAGCGCTGGCGGCGGGCTGGGCAGCGCGATTGCGTTGGCGCTGGCAAATGAAGGCGTGACGGTTTGCCTGGCCGATAAAAATGAAGCGGCGCTGGCGGAAACGGCAGAAAAAGTGCGTGCCCAGCAGGGCACCGCCCATGTTTTTAGCTGGGACTTAAGCGATGAGGCGCAATGGCGCGTCGGCGTTGCGGCGCTGCTGGAGCGCGTCGGCGGCATCGATATCCTGATTAACAATACCGGTGGCCCGCAGCCGGGGCCGGCTTTCGGGCATGACAGTGCCATCTGGCGCAACGCCTTTGAATCCATGATTATCCCGGTTATCGGTATTACCGATATGCTGCTGCCGGGGATGCGTGAACGCGGATGGGGCCGGATTATCACCAGCACCTCCTCCGGGGTGATCACACCGATTGCCAACCTGGGTTTATCGAATGCGACGCGGATTTCTCTGCTCGGCTGGTCTAAAACGCTGGCGCGCGATGTGGCCGCGCAAGGGGTCACCGCGAATATTATCGTACCAGGCCGTATTGCTACGGCGCGGACCCGTTTTCTCGACGGCGCCCGGGCGAAACGCGAAGGGCGGGAGCTGGCCGATGTGGAAGCCGCAAGCACCGCCACCATTCCGTTAGGCCGTTACGGCCGCCCGGAAGAGTATGCCGATGCGGTGGCCTTTCTGGCCAGCGATCGGGCGGCTTACATCACCGGTTCTACCCTGCGGGTTGATGGCGGCTTAATCAATAATATCTAACGGCCGGTGCGGTATTCCACCGGCTTACAGGAGATGGCATATGACCTTGTCTAAAGACGCAGCGGCGTTTGCTACGCTGGCCAATATTACGACGGCCACGCTGACCACATTGTTATTGAAGAAGGGGCTGCGCAATGTCTGGATCCGTGGGGCGTTCCCCCTCAAATCCGGCTTGCCTCGCACCATCGGGCGTGCTTTCACCGTCCGTTTTATTCCCGCCCGTGAGGATTTGGCGACGCCGGAATCCTGGAGTTCCCCGAAGTCGACGCGTGCGGCGATTGAACTGATGCCGGAAGGCTGTATCGCGGTGGTTGATGCCAACGGCGTACAGGACGCCGGGTTCTGGGGCGATATTCTGTGCGCGCGGATGGCTAAACGCGGCGTCGCCGCGCTGGTCAGCGATGGCGTCGTTCGCGATCGGGCCGGGGTACTGGAAACCGGTTTATCGGTTTGGGCACGCGGTGCCGCCGCGCCGCCTTCGGTGGCCGGGTTGACCTTCGTTGACTGGCAGCAGCCCATCGGTTGTGGCGGCGTCGCCGTTTTCCCGGATGACGTTATCGTCGCCGACCAGGACGGCGCGGTTGTGATCCCTGCCGCGTTGTTGGACGACATCGTCGAACTGGCCGTTGAGCAGGAGCGCCTTGAAAGCTGGATCATGGCCGAAGTTAACGCCGGCGCCGCATTGCCGGGGCTTTACCCGCCGAATGAAGAAAATCGCGCTCGTTATGAGGCGACGAAAAAACAGTAATTCTCTGCTGATAACATCGCGGCGGCTTGCGAATAATCAAGCCGCCGTCGTGTTTTAATGGCGTCTTTTAATTTCCCCGTAGTCCGTTGTGTTTTTTACTCCCCCGCCGCACCCTCTGTTTTCCCCATTTTGGCGATATTGAGTTGGCTGACTTTATTCCCTAACTTGTCAAAAATATTGCTGCACCAGTACGGTGAAAATAATCTGTGATTTGCACCTGGCTGGGGATTACGGGTATTGATTATTACTTTATTTCTTTATCATCGCGGGTGGAAATATGCATTTTCTACCGCCTGATGCGATTTTTGCCATCAGTTCCGCCTTTTTATCGCCTTATCGGTGGTTGACTCATCGCGTTTGTTTATCAGTCATTTGATATACAAAACATTTTCCTGATTGGTCAGTCTGGTCCCGCACTTGCATTTATTTAGAGTAGCTAATTGAGAACTAGCTTTGCGGGCAGCGAGCATGATGTCAGCGCTGTTCATCCTTAGCAGACAACCAGACGGGTGATATATGTCATATGAACTAGAGTCTGATTTTACTGATATACGCCAGGCCGCAGTGCCTGATTCGGCCTCAATACGGATCGCAAAACGTGCGGCGATAGCTTCCATGACCGGTACCGCGATTGAATATTATGAGTTTGGTATTTATGGGTTTATGGCGGTGATTATCGGGCCGCTGTTTTTCCCCGGAGATAATCCGGCGGCGGCATTGTTGTCTATTCTGGCGGTGTTCGGCAGCGCCTTCTTTATCCGGCCGTTGGGCGGTATTTTGCTAGGGCGTATTGGCGATCGCGTGGGGCGGCGAAAGGTGCTGTTGTTAACCGTGATTGGTATGGGCGGGGCGACGGCGGCGATCGGGATGTTGCCGGTGACCGCTTCCATCGGCATTGCGGCGCCGATACTTCTGGTTTGTTTACGGCTGACACAGGGCTTTTTTGCCGGCGGGGAGATTATTGGCGCGGCGGCGTTTGTTGCTGAATCATCGCCCACCGGGCGGCGGGGGTTTTATGGCTCATTTACCCCGGTTGGCGTGGCATTGGGCGGCGCGCTGGCGGCAATTATTTGTGGCCTGGTCACCACGATTCTTGATCCGCAGCAATTGCAGGCCTGGGGTTGGCGTATTCCATTTCTGTTGACGTTGCCGCTGGTGCTGTTTTCTGTCCATGTTCGTCATCAGGTGGAGGAAACGCCGGCATTCAAAAGGTTTATCTCCGGCAATAAAAAAGTGGTGCATACGCCCTTTATGTCGGTATTGCGCGAGCACTCTTCGGCGTTGTTTCGGGTGATTATGCTGACCTTTGGGCAAAATGCCGGCTACTGGATTGGGGTGATATTTATGAATATTTATCTCACCACCTATCTGGGATATGAAAAGAGCCATGTGTTTTGGTTGATGGCGGCACTGGGATTATGCGTGGCGGCGATGATGCCGTTTTGGGGCGGACTATCCGACCGGCTGGGGCGGCGTAAATTATTATTAACCGGTTTTATTGGTTATGTAGTGATCGTTATTCCGATGATGTTGTTAATGGACAGCCACAATATTTGGATTGCTGCGCTAGCGATGTTGATTGCAACTCTGCCGATGCCGATTATTCAGTCCGTGGGCTACCCAACGTACGCCGAGCAATTCCCGACGTCGGTACGTTATACCGCGATGGCGATCAGTATTAATATCGGGGCGATCCTCGGTGGCGGTATCACTCCGTATCTGGTCACTGCGTTGATCAATAAAACCGGCATTTTGTTGATGCCGGGCTTCTTTATGGCGTTCGCTGCATTCTGTAGCCTGTTCACCCTGCTGCGTATGCGTGACACGCACAATGATGTGTTGAAATAATCGGTGCGTCGCGGCATGTGGGCATGCCGTATTACTGACGGCCAGCGTTGGATATAACATGGCGCCCCGCATTCGGACACAAGACAACACCGGGCCGGCGGCGCCGTTGATGCGGGTTACTCGATAAATTTTATCCAGTGCTCCCCCTGCCGCTGGCAGTAATTTCTGCAGACGTTATGCGCGATGTTTGCCACATCGGCGATCAGCGGGGAGGCGTTTTTCATGTAGGAAATCGCCAGTTGGAACGGCGGGGAACCCGGTAACGCCAGCTCCTGTAATGCGTGATGTTCCAGCGGCTCTTTAACCAAGATCCCGGGCATGATCGCCACCCCGACGCCTTCACGCACCAGCGCCACCAGCGTGGCCAGCGAAGGTGTGCCGGAAATGCGTAATTCGCTGGGGAGCAGGCCGTGTGCCGATGCCAGTTGTTGGGCGACGGCGACCGCGGATTCATAAGGCACTGAACCGCGCATTTGGGTCAGGAGCTGTTTACTTAAAATGTTGCGGACAAGATCATGCGTGGGGATAAGCCGGGGATGAGCGATCCAATGTATGGGCAATTCGGCGATCGGCCGGGTGATGGCAAACGGATTATTACTTTCATCGTCTTTAACCCGAATCAATAAATCAATATCGCGCCGCATTAATTGTTCTTTCAGGTTAGTGGTGAGTTCAACCGACAGATCGAGAGTAACGTCCGCCATCAGGCGGTTCATCTCTTTCATAAATTCCGGCAGGAACGTATGCACGACGGTTTCAATAATACCGATACGTATTTTGCTTTTTTCTCTGCTGGGGGATTTGGCCATGCGCTCCAGTTGCTGTGTCGATTCCAGCAAACGTTCGGCATAGGGCAATAGCCGTAAACCATCGGGGGATAATTGCAGGGTTTTATGATCCCAGTTAAACAGCACGACATTCAGTTCCGCTTCCAGCTTTTTTACACGCATAGAGATTGCCCCTGGCGTGGAATATAAGCGTTTGGCAACCTGACGGACACTGCCGATATGGGCTAACAGTACAAAAGTTTCAACAAATCGCGTGTTCATTCATGCCTCGGGTTGGTGCAATGAATGCTATGGCCGGTAAATTTGCCCATGATGAGTGCCATAACGGTTAAATTTAGCTGAACAGATTCGCAGATTATTCTGCGATAGACATCATAACCAGTCTATACCCAAAATAATTCGAGTTGCAGGAAGGCGGCTACGGTGAATGCCAGGGGAAGGGGATGTTTTTTATTTTGTCATCAGGTTTTGATTATGTTTGAACATGATAACGATTTTTCTTTTATGCCCGATGCTTCGGCGGAGTTCTCTTGGGCTGGCTGCGGCATTGTTGCTTCCGGCGATGGCTGCGTCATTCTCGAATTTTCTTCAACATTTTGCCCCGCGGCTAATCATCAGGCCGCCAACGCCGCGGCCATGCTAACCGCGGCGAAACAGGCCGGCAAGCTAACCGGCGTTCTGGATATCGTCCCGGCTATGGTGACGGTTGGGGTTCACTACCTGCCTGAACGGATCCGCTGTGGCGAGGGCGAAAACTCGCCCTATAAGGCGCTCTGCCGGCAGATTATTGCGGTTTTGCAGGCGCCTTTCTCGGCTACGCTTCAGCCGCCGCGGCAAATCGACATTCCGGTCTGTTACGGTGGTGCGTTCGGGCCCGATCTTGCTCAAACAGCGGCGCTTTGCGGCCTGTCGCCGGCGGCCTTAATTGAAAAACATACCGCACACTGGCTGGATGTGCTGATGCTGGGGTTTGCCCCGGGACATGCTTATATCGGCATGTTGGATAGCACGCTGAACCCCCCGCGACGCGCGACGCCACGGACGCAGGTGCGGCAAGGCAGCATTGGCATCGCGAATCGGCAATCGGTTATTTATCCGATGGATTTGCCTGGCGGCTGGAACATTATTGGCCGGACGCCGTTAACAGTGTTTGCAACTGACAGGGAAGAACCATGTTTATTCCGTAATGCCGATCGCGTGCGGTTTGTGGCGATTGATGAACCGACGTTTTATGCCATGGCACAGGAAGCGCAGCGATGAGTATTCAGGTTATTAAACCGGGTTTATGCACCACCCTTCACGATTCGGGGCGCTATGGGCATCAGCATTTAGGCATTCCTGTCAGTGGGCCGATGGATGAGGTGAGCCACACCGTGGCCAATCTGCTGGTGGGGAATCCCGGCAGTTGCAGTACGCTGGAAGTCACCCTGGTAGGGCCGGAGCTGTTGTTCCAGTCGCGTTGCCTGATGGCGATCGCCGGGGCCGATCTTTCCGCCACGCTGGATGGGCGGGCGATACAACCCGGCGTCGCGGTGCGGGTGGAAGCCGGCAGCGTATTGCGCTTTGGCCAGCGAATATCCGGCGCGCGCGCCTATATTGCCGTACATGGCGGCTACCTGATCCCGCCGGTATTGGGCAGTTGCAGTACCTATCGCCACGGCGGTTTTGGCGGCATGGCTGGCCGCCCGTTACAGGCCGGGGATCGTATTGCGATTCCGTCTTCGTTCAAAAATGCATTGCCGCGTTTACCGCTGCCGCGCAGCCTGCGGGTCGATCTGTTGGCGGCCGCGCCGATCCGGGTGATCCCCGGGCGGGAATGGCGCTATTTTACCGAACAAGCCCAGCAGGCGCTGACGGAAAAGGATTACCAGATCTCCAGCGCATCGGAGCGCATGGGTTATCGATTGAGCGGCGCCGCGTTGCCGCTGCGCGAACCGCTGGAGCTACTTTCAGAAGCCGTTGCCTTCGGCACTCTCCAGGTGCCCCCCAGCGGCCAGCCGATTCTGTTGATGGCCGATCGTCAGACCACCGGCGGATACCCCAAAATCGCGCATGTCATCAGCGTCGATTTGCCCCTGTTGGCCCAGCGTTTGCCCGGGGAGACGATCCATTTTACCTGGTGCGATCTTCATCACGCGCAGGCGTTGCGGACTGAACGCGCCCGCCTGCTTGATTCATTGGCGGAATATTATGGCTAAGCGGGGTTTTATCTATTCCCCGCCCAGGCGTTGATACGTAATATCTTTACCCTTCATACTTCAAGTTGCAGGTGTGTTGGCTTTCCTCGCTCACCCCAGTCACTTACTTCAGTAAGCTCCTGGGGATTCGCTGTGTTGCCGCGTGATTCGGCCATACGGCCTCACCCCTTCGGGGCCAACGCTAGCGCTGTTCAAAAACGCTTTTTCGTTTTTGTCCTGCAACTCGAATTATTTTGGGTATTTATTATTGGTGGCATCTTGGCATTAATAATGAAATAAATAAGGCTGACGTTGTGCAATGGCACAATATTGGTGCAAGCATTGTCTATAAATATTAAACAGCCACCGTGATTATTTCTGGTTAGACATCACGCCGTTGCTGCAAAAGAATAAGGCTTCCCATAATTGATTATCAGGTGATGATAATGGCAACGATTTGGCATAATCCGGCGGAGTTCCGTCAGGCCGTTCGGCAACGGCGATTTACTGTCCCAACGGCCGGGCAGTGCCCCGGATATACCCAGGGTAATCTGGCGGTTTTGCCGCACAAATATGCCGATGCGTTTTTACGCTTTGCCCGGCTTAACCCTAAATCCTGCCCGGTGATCGGCATGACGGAACCGGGTAGCGGCAAAGTACCGGAGCTTGGGGATGTAGATATCAAAACCGATTTCCCTTCCTATTATGTGTTCCATGATGGCAAGCGCGTCGCCGAGGTGGAAAATCTGCACGATGTCTGGCGTGACGATTTAGTCGGTTTTGTTATTGGTTGTTCCTATTCATTTGAAGATGCATTACTGGACGCCGGGATCCCGATCCGCCATATCGAACAGGGCACCAATGTGCCGATGTATATCACCAATATTGCCAATGGCCGGGCTGGCGATTTTGCCGGCAATATGGTGGTGAGCATGCGCCCAATGACGCCCGCGCAGGCTATTCGCGCGGTGCAGGTTACCTCGCGTTTTCCTGATGTGCACGGTGCGCCGGTGCATCTGGGGGACCCTGCCCTGATCGGCATTAGCGATATCGACGCGCCTGATTTCGGTGGCCGTTCGCTGATTCACGCGGGCGAAATCCCGGTATTTTGGGCATGCGGCGTTACGCCGCAGGAAGCCATTCGTTCCGCGGGCCTGCCGTTTGCGATTACCCACGCCCCGGGCCATATGGTGGTGACGGATATTCGTAATAGCCATCTGGCGGCATTTTAACGCGGCCGCCCGTAAGCAAAATAAATCAGCCGTTGCCCGTCAATATGCGCTTTGCCGCTACCGGCGATGAAGCAGATGTTGACGGCAACAACAGGATGCTTATTCTGAACCTTGTTCGTTTTTTATTCAGGTTGGACCGGCCTTAACCACGGCACCGACGAAAAATGGAGGTCACAGAATGAAAGCTTACCGATATATCACCGGGCCAGATGATGCTGAGTTTTGCCAACGGATTACCAAACTGCTGAACAATGGGTGGGAAATCGCCGGCCCCGCCACGTTAACATTCGACACTGAACGAAAGCGCGTCATCTGCGGCCAGCCGATAACCAAGGAGATTTCCAGCCTGGAATATACGGATGATGTCGATCTGAATGCCATTTGAGAGGATCCTTGGCTATACCGCCGGGCCGCTAAAAGAATAATGGCGTTCCCTGCAACCCGGGTCATACCGTTCATCGGCCCGGCGCCGGCTAATTTACCTGCGTTGAGATTTCGCCGCCCTGGTTCCGCTAAGGCACATCAATAAGGCAATCGAGGCCAGTAGAATGAATCCGCTGTGCCAACCGCCGCTTAATTGATGAATCACCCCGACCACAATCGGCCCGGTTGAGGCCACGATGTAGCCAACGCCTTGTACAAAAGAGGATATTCGGCGGTTTTCATCCAGATTGCCGGCGATGTCGATGACCAAAGTGAAGACCACCAGAAAGCCGCCTCCGGCGCCGATCCCGCCGCAAATTATCCATAGCGGCCACAGGCCGGGATAGGCCAACAGCCCGGCCGGCATACAAAACCACGCCAGGCCCACGATAAGAAAGCGCGTGGCCTTGGAAAAATGCGCGGCCGAACCCAGCCAGGGGATGCCAAAGCAACCGAGGATACCGAGGATCTGAAACAGTGAGGCCGCCATTCCGGCGCCGCTGGTATTCATATTTGCGGCGTGTTTCAAATAGTCCGGCAGCCAGGCGGTCATGGCGTAAAACAGGAATGTGTGCGCTGAAAATGCGATGGCCAGTAACCAGACCACCGGGCGGCGCCATACTTGCTCTGCGCTTGCCCGCTGGGAAGGCGTTTGCTCACCGGCCTCCCGTTGGGAAGAGGGCAAGGGGGGCTGCATGGCCGCCGGTGAGGAACGCTTAACATGGTTGACCGCCAGCCATAGCATGATGGCCAGTACGGCCAGCCCGCTCCAAACGGCCAGCGCGGCGCGCCAGCCGATCACCGCGGCTAACGGCGCCGTTAACGCGGCGGTCAGCATGGCGCCGATACTCATCGACATGACATACAATCCGGTAATCAGGCTCGAGCGGTGTTGGAAGTCCCGGGCGATTACCATCAGGCTGGCGATGTTGCCAAGCGTCAAGGCCGCGCCGAGAAGCAATGTGCCCGCCAAAACCAGGCTTAATCCATCAGCCGAACGCAGCAAGGTTCCCAGTGTTACGCCGAACAGAGTGACATAAATGGCCTTCTCGATACCTACGCGCGCAATGACCGCAGAGGCGACGGGTGCCAGTGCGCCGAAGCACAATACCGGAATCGTCGTCAGTAATCCCGCCAGGCCTGAATTAATATGCAGATCGGCCTTAATGAACTCAATCACTGATGGCAATGATGTCAGCGGCGCCCGCAGATTCATCGCCAATGTGATAAAGGCAAACAACAGCAGTGAATGATACATATGTTTTCTCTGGCCTTTAGTCACACCGGCAGTATTCCGCCCCCGCAGGGAGATTTCCTCTGGTTTCAATTTTTGTTTGCTTCCAGCGTCGGGTGGCTATCTTTTTGCTCTTTGCGGCGATTCAGGAAGAGCGAAAGGATTAATCCGACTAGTGCGACCAACGCAATAATATTGATAATGCTAATATAATTGCCCGTGGCGGCCAGCGCCTTTGCCGAGACGAACAAGCCGACGGTACCCCCGAATGAACCGATGCCCAGCCACAGCCCATTCATGCGCCCAACGATGCGATGATCGTAAGATTCCGCTATTTTAGCTTGTAGCATTGGCATCAGCATACCGATACCGAAGCCCGGCAGGATCAGGCACAGCATCAAAACCGCTTCCTGGCGATAAACTTGCTGGAATTGAATCGCGCCGTATACGGTAGTCAGCACCATGGCGACCGTGATGATGCCTCCGGGCCGGCCATTGAAGTATTTGCCGGCGATATATCCCCCGATCACCGGAGCAATGACCGAGGCCACCTGTAAAACGGCCGTCAGGCTGCCGCCTGCGATGGGCCCCAGCCCTAAACCAATGGGTTCGGCTTCCGAAAAATAGGAAGGCGTCAGGCTAAAGACGGACTGTAGGATCCAGTTGGCGGCGAAGGTGGCCGCAATGCCGATCCAGGTATATCGGGAAAGTAACGCCGCTTTGAATAACCCTTCACCGGGGGCATTGTCGGCGATTTCGTTGGGGCCGGGCGCCTCATCCGTTAATAATGGTGCCTTATTTCTGGCGATGCTAAAAATAATCAGGCAATAAATCAGCGAAACCAGCGCAAAAAGTGAGATGGCCGCCATGGATAATTTCCAATTACCCAACAAGGTATATATCACTGGTGCAATCACAACGCTCAACATGGCGCCGAGAGGAATAAACGCACCGGTGATCCCTAATGCAAACGCCCTCTGTTTTCCCGGGAACCATTGCATTATCAGCGGCACCGTTGCCGCCATACAAAAACCGACGGCACACCCTTGCAGAATGCGAATAATGACCACGCTGGCGTAGGAATTGCCAACCCATAGCGTCGCCAGTGTTGGCACAAATGACAGGATAATACTGACGATAATCGATATTGCTGGGGTGAATCGGTCAATAAAGGGGCCGCTGATAAAGAAGGAGAGGTTAGAAAACAGCATAAAATAGGTCATCAACTGCACCGCTTCGGGAAACGCGATCCCCAAATCCTTGGCGATGACGCCAAATAATGGCGCGTAAGACATAGCGGCAAGCTGGAAAGATACGCCGGCCAGGCAGCATCCGGCGAGTATTGCCCAGCGTATTGATGGATAAGGCGATTGTTGTGACGTGTGGTGAGCACTCATACTGATTACTCCTGGTACCCGCGCGCTATCATTAATTATTAATGCGGCGCGGTTGTTGGATAGGGCCAGTTTGCAATGCGTGTTGTTTTCCCCCCCAGAGGCCGGGGGGGATGGCTTATTGTTTCGCCAGCTGTTCGCCCAGCACATAGCTCAAGGTGATGGCGCGGCCGTGGCTTAACCCTGGCGCCATGAGAGGGTATTCGCTGGCGAAAAAATTACCCTGTATGTTGCCAGCCGCATAAAGCCCTGGGATTTTGTTGCCGTTGATATCAAGCACCTGCATGTCGGGATCGCAATCAAGGCCCCCCACGGTTACGAGCAGGTGGGAGCGGATCGGCACGGCGTAATAGGGCGGTTGTTCGATGGGGAACATCAGATAGGGTTCTTTGTTAAAGTCCGTGTCTTTACCGCTATGCGCCATTTCGCTGTATCGTTTGCAGGTTGCGACGAAGTTATCGACGGGGACGCCTATCTGTTGCGCCAGCGCTTCCAGCGTATCGGCCCGGTAGAGGCGGCCTTTGTCGGCATGGGCGTTCAGCACGTCAATGGGCTCGGTCACCGGGCCGTCAAAGCCGCTCTGGAATGTTTGATGATCGCTCTCATATCTGGCGTCGAAAATCGCCCACGCCAGCTGATTGGGTTGGCGGAAGCGGCCGTTAACCAGGCTCTGGTTAGGCAACGACTCACTTTGGAACCGTTTGCCAAACTGGTTAACGTGCATGAACGATTGGTTGCCGCACATCAAATCAACATGAAAACCGGGAATGGTATGCAACATCACCGGATGCGGCCAGTTTTGCAGGCCGGCGCCTATCCACAAGGCCTGGGCCAACGTTTCACCGGCATTGCCGCCCTGGGGATTATAGGTTTTGATTTCGGCTTTATTGATGATTGGGCACCAGGCATCGATCATCGCTTGGTTTTCAGAGTATCCGCCGCTGGCCAATATCACGGCTTTGGCCGCCGTGAATTTCACAGCGTGCCCATCCTGTGTTTGGCCGATTACGCCGCTTACCCGGCCATTGTCTTCGCGCAGGATTTGCTCGCTGGCAACGTTGTAATAGAAGGCAACCCCCAGTTTTTTACACTGATCCTCGATAAAGCCGAGAAATGCCTGCTGGGTAGGGATGTATTCATTCCCGGTACTGATCTTCTGGTCCGCGCGTGCAAAAATATGCGCCGTCGGGTATTGGCGGTAAAGGTCCGGATACTGTTTGGCCACGCTAAACGCATCGGCGAGAGCGATTTTCATGCCGTTGGCTTCACACAGATCGATGTAGTGATCGAATACCCGGCCGCTTTGGCGTACCCATATAGACAACAGTTCAGGATGCACTTTGTTATTGGCGAAGCGGATGAGATCGGCAAAAATCAGGTCTTCATCAATCTCTTTGCCTGATTGAAGTTGCAGTTTGCTATTGACGGCGCCGTTGTCCATCCCGCGGGCAGAGAAGGTGGAGAATTTTTCGACCACGGCAACTTTCAGCCCGTGTTCCGCTGCTGAATGGGCGGCAAACAAACCGGCGCAGCCCGCACCGATGATGACAACATCACTTTCGACAATTTGCGTGATTTTATTATCAGGGATTGGCTGGGGCGGCGTGTCCCAGCCAGGGACAGGCAGATGGTTTTCTGGCTCTTGCCATTTATTGTATGAATTGATCATTTTTTCCTCTTAACTTTACTAATCGGTTGGCCGGAGATTAACCGGAAATGATAAATAAAAATGTTAAGCAATTATCGCTATGCAAACGTCAATGTCTGTGAAGTGTTAAAGTTATTGTGAATAACGTTTGCAGTAATGCTATTTAATGAATGGTGATTAAGCGATCGCTGCGTCAATCTTTTTTACGTAACGATAGGCCCGGTCAAAATAAACCAGTGAATGACGACTTTGCCATTTTTCAATGGCGACAATGCGGCCGATGAATATGCTGTGCGTCGTGGTTTCGTGAAGATTCTCTAGCACACAGTCAACATTTAACAGGGCATTTTTTAACGCAGGGCTACCGGTGCGTAATGTTTGCCAGTCGGCTGATGCGTATCGCTTGTCCATCTCTGTGTTTTTATCGGCAAAAACACCCGCCAGGTTGGCTTGCGCATAGGAAAGCGCATTTACGCAAAAGTGGCCGTTGCGCTTAAACAGGTCATGTTGGGCGGATTCCCGCCGCATACAAACCAACAACGATGGCGGGGAGTCGGAAAGGCTGCATACCGCGGTGGCCGTGAAGCCGCCTCTGCCCGCCACGCCATCTGTCGTGATGATATGCACGGCGGCACAAATTTGTGACATCGCATCACAAAACTCACTTTTCGATACCGCCTGCATTTCAGCCATGGTTGCCGTATCGGGTTTCCTGTTATTCGTCATAGAATTCTCCGGATGATGCTGAAAATAATGTGATCTGTTTTACAAATTATGATGGCGCGGTTTTTACATTCGAAATTAGCACTGGGTTTCTTGTACCTTAATTAAATATGAAATGGTAATTCTTTTTTTATTCGCAATATATGTAAATAATGCATAGCAAATCGTTAACCTATTCCCGCGTCAATCAAGAATGTCGGAACCATGATTCAGCCTTTTATCCTCACTCTGGAATATGCCGTTGCCGCTTTTTTCTGAACCGCGTCATGTTCTGGTGACATAACCAATGCGGGGCGCATGTTATTGAGATAGCGTTATCCTGCAGCAAAGTGATTAATCTTCCAGAGAGTAACATTAGAATCGATTAATAATCATGAGGTTATCTATGAAGATGCAACTTCTGTATGAATTTATGCAGCTAGCAAATTTGCTTAATTTTAGCCAGGCCGCGCAAAAAATGAACGTCACGCAACCTGTACTTAGCCGCCATATGAAAATGCTGGAAGACAAGTTAGGCGTAGTGTTGTTTATCCGTAGTACGCATAAGGTCGCACTGACATCAGCCGGTAAACTGTTTTTAGAGGAAGCGCGCAAAATCGTCCAACAGTACGAAGGCTCATTGGCGATCATCAATGCCTTTGCCGGCAAGGGCTACCGGCAATTGAAGATCGTGGTGTTAGGTGAGGCCATACAGGATTTCCTGACGCCTTTTTTAACGCAGTTTCAGCAGGACTATGCCGATATCGCGATAGAGTGCCGCGACAACGAATTGGATGAGGCGCTGCGTTTTCTGGAAGAGCACGCCTGCGATCTGGGGTTCGTGATCCGCCCCAATTTCCTGGAAAACAACCGCTTTTGTGCGTTGCCGTTTCTTACCGATCCGCTGTGCGTGGCGGTGAACCGGCATCATCCTCTGGCTAAACGGGGCAAGGTATCGCTGAGGGAGGTCAGTGAATGGCCGATTATCCGCGTCGACCATCGCGAATCCCCGTTATTCGAGCAATTCAGCACACGCTTTCTCGACCATTACAACATCACCTACAGGCTGGATAAAGAATACCCCAACCTGAAAACCTGCTGCTTTAATCTGGAATACCGGAAAGACGTGGCGCTACTGATGCCGAAGCATCGGCAGTACCTGCTCGGCGATAACAGCGTGTTGCTGGAGGTCATCGAAGATGATTACTGGTTCAATCTGGAATTGGTTTGGGATAATCAAAATACCAATGCGGATATCAATATTTTTTTAACAGAGTTTAGAAAGTTTTTAGATGCCAATCACGGATAGTGTGTTCGCCGGCCCGCCGAAGAGATAGGTTATTCTCCTCGGCGCGGATAACTCTATGTGATTTAACTCACAATAATTAATTGTCGTTGCCGTTTCTTTGTTGGGGAAAGGCTGCCCCATTTAATATGAGGTGTTTTATTTTATGCTTGTTTTTCAATCGCTATAAAATATTCTCACGTTGATTTTTCTTGGTTATGTGAAAATGACATAGCCATAAAGATAAAAAAGAATTTCTCCCAACTTTTAGGTGGTGCTACGTTCTGAGTCGTCGCCAGGTGGCTAAAAATTCTTGCCACTGTTGCTAATACGACATTCTGCGGCGAATGCGAGCGGCTGTCGTAAGGGATATTAGACGTTACTCACCCTCATAGTGATTTATTAAGGAGTTATTCATGGTAATTAAAGCCAACTATGAATCCGATCATGATAAACGTAAAGAAATGTCGCATAAGGAATTGGGGACGATTCCTCATATGCCTTTCGAAGAATACTCGGAAAGACTGAAGCATTGCTTTACCATGAAAAGAAAGAACGGCATCCTGGAAGCCCGTTTGCATACCAATGGCGATAGTTTGCAATGGGGCGCGCCGGCCCATCAGGGGTTGCATTATTTCTTTAACTGGGCGGGAAGAGATCCGGATAACGAAGTGATTATTCTTGGCGGCACCGGGCAAGACTTTATGAAAGGGATTGGCCGGATTGATGATCAAGGCCAGTGGCAACCGGCAACCGAATTTAATTCCGCCCCGGAAGAAGCCTGGAAGATGTACGACTATCAGTATTACGATGGCACCAGGGACATTGAAGGCCAGGTGTTCGATATTCAAGTGCCCACTATCGGCGTATGGAACGGCGCGGCTTTTCACACCGATCTGGTGTTGTTTAATGATATTACCCTTTGCACGGAAGATGCCTGGACCACTGAGATGCATTTTCGCGTAAATATGGTGCCGGGCGATGGCATTGGGATTGCCTGGCGTGAGTTGATGGGGCGCAAGAGATATGCCTATGCGGAACTGACCGGTGAGATTATTACCGCGCGCAAGGCGTTGGCGTTGGGTATGGTCAACGAAATCTGCGCCGACACCGAAGCTTGCTATGATCGCGCCTGGGAGATCGCCGAGCTGATTATGCGCACCGGCACCCGCGTCACCCGTCGTATTACCACCCAGCAGTTGCGCAAAGCCTGGAAGGAAGACATCGCCAACGAACTGCGTAATGCCTTCGCGGCGGAGATGTACGTCACCGCCACCGAACACTCGCCCCACGAAGTTAATTACTGGCAATGGGCCAAAGAAGAAGCGGAGCTGGTTAAAGCCGCAGAGAAAAATGGCCAGGTGGTGCGCCCGCGCATCGGTGGTGGGCAGGCAGAAGACGAAATTAAATAATCTTCTGCGGCCAGTTTGGTAACGGCATAATTAAAATAACCGGCTTATACTCGCCATATTTCACATTGCATATGGGGTGGCGGCGTTCATTCACCGAAAGCCAGCCTGCGGCTGGTCAAATGTCGGTTGTTTATTGCGCACCGTTTTTTCCGATATTTAATAATTAATGTCGGTGGGGCGGTGCAAGAATAAAACATTTATTTCCCCATGATGGCAAGATGCGCGTTTTATTTAATACAACATGCCGTTTAAAAAATAACAACGACAGTAAGCGGGAGTGTTTCATGAAAACCGGAAACGACGTCATTATTTCTGCTGCCCTGACCGGCGCGGTAACGCCGAAAGAGATTAACGAATATATTCCGCTCACACCGGAGGAAATTGCTGCCGACGCCTACCGGTGCTGGCAGCAAGGGGCGGCGGTGGTTCATCTGCATATGCGCGATGAACACGGCCTGGGCACGATGGACCGTGAACGCTTTGCCGAAACCATCCGCTTGTTACGGGAATACCGGGACTGCGACGTCATCATCAACTGCACCACCTCCGGCGACCACCGGGCCAGCGATGAACAGCGCATGGCGCACGTCTCGACGCTGAACGGTATCGAAATCGCCTCTTGGGATGCCGGCTCGTTCAACTGGATGCCCGGCGGGGTGTTCGTCAACAGCCCACAGTTCTTGGGGCGCCTGGCCGCAGTCCTGAAGGATCGCGGCATCAAGCCCGAGGTGGAGATTTTCGACAGCGGCATGCTGGGGGTTGCCCACTATTTTGCTGAGCAAGGGGTGTTGAACACGCCGCTTCACTATCAGTTCTGCCTCGGTATTCCGGGGGGCATGCCCGCCACAGTGGAAAACCTGCTTTATCTCACCCGGCAGATTCCCGCAGGTTCCACCTGGTCGGCCTTCGGGGTGGGCAAATCGCACCTGCCGATACTGTTTGCCGCGTTAGCGTTGGGCGGCCACGTGCGCGTGGGGCTGGAGGATAACGTCTATTTCAGCAAGGGCGTCAAGGCGAGCAACCCTCAATTGGTGGAACGTGCGGCGCAAGCCGTGCAGCTATTTGGTAAACGGGTGGCCACGCCGGCTATCGCCAGAGAGATTCTGGGCATTGCGCCGCTCACCGTTAATGCGCGTTAAACACTGTCGTCGGCAGGAGCAACGGCCATTTCCGCGTGAGCGCGCTGATATCAATAGGCCGATAAGCATGCCGAGACGTTAAGGAAAAAATGATGAGAGAAGCCGTTATTGTTGCAGCGGCGCGCACGCCCATCGGCCGCTGCCGCGGTGTATTGGCGCCGGTGCCAGCGCACATACTGGGTGCCCTGGCGGTAAAAGAGGCGGTGCGCCGCGCCGGCATTGCTGCCGAAAGTATCGACGACGTGATTTTCGCCAATCTGATGAATCACGAGATTAACAACATGGGGCGCATGGTGGCGTTAGAAGCGGGCCTGCCCATTTCGGTTCCCGGCATCACGCTCGATCGTCAGTGCGCGGCGTCGCTCAACGCATTGGCCTACGGGGCTATCCAGATTATGGCGGGCTTTGCCGATGTGATCGTCGCCGGCGGCGTAGAGAGCGATTCGCGCCGCACCTGGATGCTGGAAAAAACCGACATGGCTTATTCCGTGCAGCCGCCACGCTTCGTGGACATTCATACAGCACCGGACAGCTTGGGTAACCCGCCGATGGGGATCACCGCGGAGAACATTGCCGAGAAATACGATTTCAGCCGCCGGCAACTGGATGCGTTTGCGCAACGGAGTCACCAACGGGCAAGTGCTGCCTGGCAGGCCGGGTGTTATGACGAACAGATTGTGCCCGTGACCGTAATGGACAGAAAAGGGCGGGCGACAGCGGTCAGCCGCGACGAATCGGTGCGCCCCGATTGTTCGCTAGAGACGCTGGCCACGCTGCGCCCCAGTTTCCGCCCCGACGGGGTGGTCACGGCGGGCAACAGTTCGCCGATGAGCGACGGTGCCGGTGCGCTGGTGGTGATGGAGCGCGGCCTGGCGGAGCGAACGGGCCGGGAAATCCTGGGCGTATTTCGCGGCTATGCCGCCGCCGGTGTTGATCCCAACTACATGGGGCTCGGGCCGGTGCCCGCGACCGCCAAGCTCCTGCAGCAAACCGGGTTGTCGGTGAGCGATATCGATCTGTGGGAGCTGAATGAAGCCTTTGCCGCGCAATCGCTGGCTTGCATGTTGGAAATCGGTATGGATCCCGATCGGGTCAACCCAAATGGGGGCGCCATCGCCATGGGCCATCCATTGGCCGGCACCGGCGCGATCCTGGCCGCGAAAGCGGTGTACGACATGCGCCGCCGCCACCTGGACAATGCCGTTATCACCTTCTGCGTCGGCGGTGGTCAGGGCGTGGCGGTATTGCTGACGAGGGAATAAACCATGGCGACTAAATTTGCACTACCCGAAGAGATTATCGCGCTGTTTAAAGACGGGCAGACGCTGATGTGCGGCGGTTTTGCCAACCACGGCGTGCCGAATCGGCTCATCGATTGCGTCATCGCCAGCGGGGCGCGGCATTTCACCCTGATCTCTAACGACAGCGGCGACGCCAACCTGACGATTGGGCGCCTGATCCATCACGGGCTGGTCGACAAGCTGATCGCTTCGCATATCGGCCGCAATACCGAAACCGTGGCGCTGGTGGCGGCAGGCAAGATCGCGCTGGAGCTGGTGCCGCAAGGTAGCCTGGCGGAGCGCATGCGTTGCGGCGGTTCCGGGCTGGGCGGCGTGCTGACGAAAACGGGGTTGAGTACGGTGGTCGATAAGGGCAAACAGCACATTGAGGTGGATGGCGAAGAGTGGCTGCTGGAAACGCCGCTGCGGGCGGACATCGGCCTGGTGCGCGCCCGCACCGCCGATCCGTTGGGCAACCTGACCTATCGCGGCACGATGCGCAATTTTAACCCGCTGGTGGCCAAGGCGGCCAACCTGACGCTGGTCGACGCCGATATACAGGTAGACGTGGGCGAACTGGGCGTTGATAGCATCGTCACGCCCGGCGTCTACGTGAACAAGATCCTGACGGTTCAGGGGGAACGGCTATGAACCCACGTAACAGAATCGCCCGCCGCGCGGCGGAGTACTTCACCGACGGCGACGTCATCAACCTCGGCATCGGCATACCCAGCCTGTGCAGCGACTATGCCCCGCCTGGGGTGATGTTCCACACCGAAAACGGCCTGGTGGGGATGGGGCCGCTGGTGGAGGGCGTGTTGGCGGTAGAGGGCTTTTCCAATGCCACTGCCCTGCGTTTTATTCCGGTACCCGGCGCCAGTGCGTTCGACAGTGCGGAATCTTTCGCGCTGGTGCGTTCCGGCAAGTTGGCGGCGACGGTGCTGGGCGGGTTACAGGTGGCGGCAAACGGCGATTTGGCCAACTGGGCCCAGCCCGGCCGGGTGTTCGGGATGGGGGGCGCGATGGATTTGGTCAGCGGCGCCCGCAAGGTGATCGTCACCATGGAACTGTGCACCAAAGACGGTAAGCCGAAGGTGGTCAACGCCTGTAGCTATCCGCTGACCGGGCGCCGCTGCGTGGATCATATCGTTACCGAACAGTGCGTCATCGACGTCACGCCCGATGGGCTGGTGCTGGTTGAACTGCTGGAAGGGCTGACGCCGGACGACATCCAGAGCCAGGTGGAACCCCGGCTGATCGTACCCGCATCGCCGAAGGTGATGTCGGCCTGACACGGTGTGCGAATGGTGCGCTATCGCATCGGTTCAAGGACAACAACGCTATGATTGCGCAGGAAAATAATAGGGTGCAGACCGCCGAAAATGGCCCCGACGTTGCGCACCGTGGGAATCACTTTGGCGTGCACGGCTGGCGCGTCATTGTGTTCCAGGGCGTGTTGTTTTGGATTGCCGCCGGTGCGGTGACTCACGGTCTGAACGTCATGTTGCCCGCTTTGGCGCGCAACTTTGGCCTGGACTACAGTGTGCTGCTTGCGCTGGCGACGCCGGCATCCTGGTCCTCGATCCTCGCCGGCCCGCTATGCGCGTGGTTGAGTGAAAAGAAAGGGGCCAAATTCAACGTCATCTTCTGCCTGATAGCCTGTGGCCTCTGTTATGGCCTGCTGGGATATTGCGGATCTTTTATCGGTTTCACGCTGCTATTCGCCGGTGTTTGCTTCTTTGGTACCGGCTTCGCCTATGTCGGCGGCACGGCGATCATGGCCAATTGGTTCGTGCGTAGGCAGGGGCTGGCGCTGGGGTGGTGCACCATCGGGCAGACGCTATCCAGCGCGTTCTTTGTGCCGACGCTGGCCGGGCTTTTTCTCTGGCTGGGCGTCCGTGACGGTTTCTGGGGCATTTCGGCGATGATGTTCATCGTGGCCGTCCTGGCGCAACGCTTTATCGCCAACCGGCCTGAGGATATGGGGCTTGCGCCTGATAACGGCGGGCTTTCCGGTGGAGAACAAACCGAACGGCGCCGCCAGCATGACGGCGACAGGTTCCCCCTGGGCATTGGGCAACTGCTGCGCATGCGGGACGTATGGTTTATGGGGATCGCGACCGGCGGCCTCTACATCATGCTGGTCGGGGTGACCAGCCAGATCGTGCCCCGGCTGGTGGGCATGGGCTATGCCCAGAGCACGGCCATCTTTTATATGACCCTATCGGCGCTGTGTGGTTTACCCGCGGCCTATGGCTGGGGCTGGTGCAACCAGCGCTTTGGCGTCCGGCGATCGCTGCTGTTCTACACCCTATGGTGGATGCTGGCGATAGTGATCAACATGCTTGCTCACCACGCCGTCGCGCTGTGGATCTCTTTGGTGATGATCGGCCTGGCGATGCCGGGGGCGACCAACCTAAGCACTGCGCTGATCGCCGCCAAGTTCCCCCGCCGCATCTATGTGCGGGCCCTCGGCATTATCCACCCGATCCAGTCGGTGGTGCGCTGTTCCGCATTTACCCTGTTGGCCTTCGGCCTGACTTATCTGGGGGGCTATGCCGGCGCTTATCTGCTGTTGGCCGGGGTGGGCGCGATAACGCTGTTGTTGTTTTGGTTGATTGATGTGACGCCGGTCAGTACCGGCATGACCGCAGATGACGCGAGGTAAATATGAAATCGTTGGTGATTGTGAGTGCCGTGCGCACTGCTATCGGTAAATTCGGCGGCAGTCTGACTACGGTCAGCGCTCCGCAACTGGGGGCGCTGGTGATGAGAACGGCGATCGAACGGGCGGCTGTCGCTCCCTCTGCCGTTGATGAAGTGCTTTTCGGTAATGTGTTGCAGGCGGGGTTGGGCCAAAACCCGGCGCGTCAGGCGATGTTGCAGGCCGGCCTGCCGGAAGATAAGCCGGCAACCAGCCTCAATATGGTTTGCGGCTCTGGGTTACAAAGCGTGATCGCCGCCGCGCAAAGTATTGCCGCCGGCACTGCCGAGGTGGTGCTGGCGGGCGGTATGGAAAATATGTCGGCGGCGCCTTATCTGCTCAATAAGGCGCGCTGGGGGTATCGCATGGGGGATTATCCCGTGAGGGATAGTATGGTCAACGATGGGCTGTCCTGCGCGATCAATCACTACCACATGGGCATCACGGCGGAAAACGTGTCGCGGCGCTGCGGCGTCAGCCGCCAGGAGCAGGATGAGTTTGCGTTGTTATCGCAGCAGCGGGCGGCGGCGGCGATTGAACGTGCCGCCTTCCGGGCGGAGATTGTTCCGGTGACCGTGCGCACCAAACAGGGAGACAGCCTGTTTACGGTGGATGAACACCCCAAGAGCGATACGACGTTGGCGAGCCTGACGAAACTGAAACCGGCGTTCGAGCCAGAGGGGACGGTTACCGCAGGCAACGCCTCGGGTATCAACGACGGCGCGGCGGCGCTGCTGGTGATGAGTGAGGAACGGGCGAAAAGCCTGGGCATTCGCCCGCTGGCCCGTATTCGCGGTTACGCGACCAGCGGCGTCGATCCCGCGTTGATGGGGCTGGGGCCTTTGCCCGCCACCCGCCTGGCGTTAAGCCGAGCCGGGTTGACCGTGCCGGATCTCGATCTGATCGAAGCGAATGAAGCCTTCGCCGCCCAATTCATCGCCGTTGCCCGTGAATTGAAGCTGGATATGGAAAAAACCAATGTTAACGGCGGCGCGATTGCATTAGGGCACCCGATCGGTGCTTCAGGGGCCCGTATTCTGGTCACGCTGCTGCATGCGCTGGCGGCCAAAGACAAAACGCTGGGGCTGGCGACGCTGTGTGTCGGCGGCGGGCAAGGCGTGGCGATGATCGTTGAGCGCGTTTAACCCCGGCAGGAAGGTGAAAAGAAAAATATACCGTAATAACGGAAACAACAATGTACGGCATAGGTAAAACGAACCGTATTAATATTGATTAGAGACGGAAATAAAGCAGTGATAATGGATAATATCCGCTGTAAGTGGATACTCTAAATAATTCGAGTTGCAGGAAAGCCAATACACCTGAAACTTGAAGTATGACGAGTATATAAATTATTGCTGCTTGAACGTCATTACTGTATTTCTCTGGACCGAAATAAAGTTTTAATAATCTTATTCGCGGCCTGTCGGTATTCATCTAACCAGGCTTAAAAATAAGAGTTAAAGATTTACTTTGCTGTTTTTGGTCGTTGATGACCGCGCATTTCCGTCCCATCGTGATGGGATAGCAATATGAAAATAACACCTCGTAATCTATGGCAGAGAATGTTGTGCTCTGGCGCGATCGCGTGCGCCATTATGCTGACGAATGGCGCCGCCGCTGCGGATGTGGAAAGTGCCGACCGGCCGTTGGCCGATACGGGAACATGGCTGAAAGAGCACGGCGTCACTCCCCATATCATGGTATCGCAGCTTTGGTTGGGGAACCCCAGCGCGGGAACCCGCACCGGTGAACAGTCGGCTTATACCCTGTTTTTCGCCGGTGCGGATTTCGATCTGGATCGCATGGGGCTGATCCCCGGCGGCAGCGTTCATTTCATGCAACTGTGGGTGCCTTTCAAAGACAACATCAGCCTGGGCGACGGCGCGGGCGGTTTACTGGCCGGCGATCCGCCGCCTTATATCCCTAAGGTCGCGCATTTACTGCGTTTTGGTTATGAGCAGAAGCTGTTTAACGATCGGCTGTCGATTGAGCTTGGCAAGAGCAACCCCGGTCAGTTTGTCGGTTTCACTAACTGCAATGTGCAATCGTCCTGTGTCAATACGGTATTGAATAAAACCGCGGTGTTCGGGCCGGCGCCCTATGCCGGCTGGGGTATGCGTGCGAGTTATCAGTTCACACCGGCCCTGGCATCCACCCTCGGTGCCTGGCGCACCTATCAGGCTTTTCCGTTCACCAACGGTTGGGAACGGTGGGACGATGATTATGGTTCAGGCAGCACCTTGGTGGTCGCCAATATTGCACGCCGCGTGAACTGGCAGCAGGAAGCCTATCCATTTAACTGGGAAATGCTGGCGTTCTATAACGATCTGACCTTTGACGATGCCTATTACACGGTGAACGGCACCTCGAAAGTTTATGACGGCAACGCTGCGGTGCGCACGCATAAAGGCGTGTCAGGGATTTATTTGACGGCCAAAAAGGCCGTATGGCGAAGCGACGGCGGCGCCAACCCGCAGGATGACGCCCCCAGCGCCGTGAGCCTGCACGGCAGCATTACGCAAACCTTGCAGTCGGATGCTTATACGGGCGTCGCGACGCTGGCTGATGCCGGGGTGATCTGGTCCGGCCCCTGGCGCAGCCGTCCCCATGACAGCTATGGCCTGACGTTTCGCTACGGCCGCCTGACCGGGGGAGAACAGCGCTACTTGCAGGATACCTACGATTCCCTGGGCGGGGCCGGCTGGCGAGTGCCGCGCAATGAATACCAGTTGAGCATCGACGCATCGTTCATGCTGACGCCGGAGATCAATCTGACCATGACGGGTTCCCGCGTCTGGAACAACACGAACTGGCAGTACGCCGCCACCAGCGTCAAACCTGAAAATGGCTACACCTTCTGGCTGCAGGCAAATGTGATGTTGGAAAAGCTGCTCGGCCTGTAATCGCGGTAAATGCGGCGAACTGCCGATCGGGCTGTAGCAGGCCGTTCGCCGGGGGTTGATTTAAAAATATTCGCAATCTTGCTCTTACCATGACAACGGATGGGGGCATGAACCCCTATGGCGTCTCTATTTGTGCCCGATAAGGAATCCAGGATGAACATAAAAAAAGGGTTATTTATCTCTTTGCTTGCCGTTTCAACGGCATTAATCAATAACGCCGCCGCCGGGGAGGACGGCGTTACTATTTACTTTGCCCGCCATGGGAAAACGGTGCTCAATACTTACGATCGCGCGCAGGGGTGGGCCGATTCCCCCTTGGTCGCGCCCGGCATTGAAACCGCCCGCTACTTGGGCGCCGGGCTAAAAGGGATCCCGTTCGGCCGTTATTACACCAGTGATGCCGGGCGGCAGCGGGAAACCATGCAGATAATCCTGCAGGAAATGGGCCAGCCCCAGGCGCCGGTGGTGGAGCTTCTCGGCTTGCGCGAGGTATTCTTCGGCGGTTTTGAAGGGCTGTCGCTGGCGGATATGCTTGATCTCGCCGCGAAAAAATTAGGCTTTGCCGATCGTAAGGCAATGGATATCGTCATGCCCGCGATGCCCCTCGTGATCGACGCCATCAGCCAAATTGATGAGAAACAAGCGGCGGAAAACGCCGCCCAGGTGAAGGCCCGCACGCAGCAGGCGCTGCATACGATGGTGCAGGATGCGTTAAAAGCCGGGGATAAGCATGTGCTGGCCGTCTCTTCCGGGCTTTCCATCCTGATGATGATTTCAGATCTGACCGATAACCCGGCGAAGAACAGGCCGCTGGCCAACGCCGCGGTAGTCAAAATTACCTATAAAAACGGTAAATATACCGTAGCCGATATTGGCGATATGCAATATGTCGCCAAAGGCAAGGCGGCGCTGGAAAAAACGCCGTAGCGCAGAGCGCCGAAATAGCAACAGTGTGCGATAAGGCGGGGGCGTAATTCCCCGCCAGTGGATTGCTATTTTTTATATCAGGGAGAGTTATTACGATGAGAATTTACGCCGCCCGGAATTTTATTCATATCCTGCTCTTGTCTTTCATCACCAACGCCGCCGCGGAAAGCACGCTCAGCGCAATGGCCGCTTCGCCTTTTTTCACCGACGGCCAGGCGGAAATAGCGTTAAAGAATTACTGGAAATATTTAAAGGAAGATGCCGCCAACCCAAAGGCGGTGCACAACGCCTGGGGGCAAGGGATTGCAATGGGCTATCAGTCCGGCTATCTGGCTGACACGATCGGCGCCGATATCCATTACTATGGCGCGGTAAAATTAGCGGCCAATGATAATTTTAATTCCTGTGGCGTGTTATATAGCACCCAGAGTGCCAGCAGCAAATATAATGCTGCCGGCTACAGCAAGTTTGGCCAGCGTTATATCAAGCTGAAGGGGAATATCGGCGGCGCCGATCTCAACGCGCGCGTCGGTTGGCAAATGTTGCGCAATGATGGTGTGATTACCACCTCGTACCGTCTTTCTCCGACCACCTATCTGGGCTGGAGCGGCGGGGTGCGGCATGCCGGCTTTTCGCTGCACGGCGCTTATATTGAACGCAGCATAGAGCGCAACTCACCGAATAGCCTGCGCCTGCAAACCAACGACGGGCGTTCCATCCAGCATCTGTTTAGCGGTGAGCTGGGCTACGAGGGCCACGCGTTTACCGGCCAACTGGCGTACGGTGAATCGCAAAACTACCTGCGCCGCCAGATCCTGCGTATGGCGTTCAAGCCGGCGGCAAGGCTTAGCCTGGGCAGCCAGATTTACACCACGCAGGCGCTGGCAGGTTACAAGGCGATGGCGTTGAGCAAACGCAATTTTGACCGACAGGCCAATCATTATGCCCTCGACGCCAAATGGCAGGCGCCGCGCTGGAGCCTTAAGCTCGGCGTTGGCCATACGCGGGCGCCAAAGGGCGGCGGCGAGCTTGGTTTTTATCCGCGCCATATGGCGAAGAATGCTCGCGGCACCTTCACCTCAATGGCCTTTGCGGCCGAAGACTATATGCGTGACGGGGAAACCATGTTGGCCGCGCAGATCGACTATCGTATCACGCCTGAATTCACCGCCGGTATACTGAGCAACTATGGGCAGTTCAGCTATCAGGGCGTCGCCGTGCGTACCGGCGAGGTCAACGTTTTTGGCCGCTGGGCGCCTTCCCATCCCACGTTAAAAAATCTGGTTGTCTTCGCCATTGTTGGGCCGGGCTGGTCTTATAAAAACGAGAATAAAACGCCGGTGATAACCAACGGGCATTACCGGACGGCGCATACCCTGGGCGCCGAGTTCATCGCCGAATATCGCTTCAAATTGTTTTAAGCGGTGCAGCCATACCCTCTCCAGACGGAGAGGGCGTTTTGCCCCGGCATATGCCAGCGGCAGGGATTGTCGTCATGTTGCTTGTGGAATATCAACGCCGCCGGAAATATACAGCGCTTCGCCAGTCATATAGGGCAGTTGGCCGCGGGCCAGCGTGCCGATCGCGCGGGCGATATCGCTGGCTTCCCCCCAGCGGCTGAGCGGAACCCTGCCTGATTCGATCCATTCATCTACGGCGGTGCGCCCAAGAGAAGCGGTCATCGGCGTGCGCATAAAGCCGGGGCGGATCTCATGAACGTGGATACCGTGCGGCGCCAGCTTGATCGCGAACAGTTTGCTGACCATTGACAGTGCGGCCTTTGTCGTACAGTACTGGCTGCGATCGGTAGACACCATGCCCGCCGCGATGGACGTAATAAAGATAATGGCGCGATAATCTGCGGCATCAACGGCTTTCTGCGCCAGCATCAGTTTCGCGGCGCGCTGGGTCAGGAAGAAGGTTCCGCGCAGGTTGATCGCGACGGAGCGATCAAAGGCTTCGGGTGTTAATTCAAGCAGATCCGTCAACGGGCGGGCGGCAATACCGGCGTTGTTGACGAGGCAGTCCAGGCGCCCATAGTCGTTGACGATCTGCGCCAGTACCGCGGTGTGTTGCCCGAGTTCGGCGATATCCAGCATATAGTAGCGATGGCGCCCGCGCCCATCGGCAATAAACTGGGCGGCCTCTTCCCCTAACCGGTTCTCAGGGTGCAAATCGATGATGGCGATATCAAACCCGTCGCTATCAAGTTGTTTTGCGGTGGCCAGCCCCAGGCCCTGCAACCCCCCAGTGACGATGGCGACCGGGCGTGGATGACGATTGAACGTTGTCGTGGTGGCGTTATGCATTTTATTTCTCCTGGTGGTAGGGTATATGCGCTTGCCAAATGAACCGTTTGCCGCTTCGGCAGATTAAGGGGAGCATGGCACGGCAGCACAACGCTTTTCTGCTCATGACAAGCATTCCATCCTGTTAAAAACCGCCGTTGTGGCGGCCCTATTTCACACTGCGGCTCGAATTATTTTCGATATATATCAACTTTGCGTCGGTTTAAATTATCCTATTGGATGATGGACTTTCCAAGTTGAATAAAGTGAAAGTCCATTCGGCGGACTTAGTTTTAATGGGTAACAACATCTTATTTGTCGGGAGGGAAATATCTGTAGGATGAATTATCCTTAATATACCAGCAGCCTATTGGCCGCTTTGTTTTTTTATAAGAATCTGTCTTCGAAATAAACGTCGCTGCTACAGCAGCCAAAATTTTTGGCGATGCCGGCCATCGATTGGATATATACTTTCAATAAAAGCGCCGATGCGTTTTTCATGCAATCCCGCAGGTGCTTTTACAGGCTGGTTGGCATTGTTCTGAACGCCGTACAGCCTGTCTCTGTTTGGGCGTATAGTCGTACAGGTCAACGGCCCGTACAATGAAACAAACCCCGAACAGGAGAGCCACAATGTCTAACATTCATGCGTCCGGCAGTTATCAACTGGGCGATCGGCAGGTGAAACGCATCGGCTATGGCGCAATGCAACTGGCTGGGCCTGGGGTGTTTGGCCCGCCCAAGGATCCGCAAATGTGCATTCGCGTGCTGCGCGAAGCCGTGGCCGCCGGCGTTAACCATATCGATACGTCCGATTTTTACGGCCCTCACGTCACCAACAAGCTGATCAAAGAAGCGCTCCATCCCTACGTGGACGATCTGTGCATCGTCACCAAGGTGGGCGCGCGGCGGGATGATAAAGGCAACTGGCTGCCGGCCTTTTCACCGAAAGAGCTCACCCAGGCGGTGGAAGACAACCTGCGCCATTTGGGGCTGGACGTGCTGGATGTCGTCAACCTGCGCAGCATGTTCGATCCGCATCAGCCCGCCGAAGGCCCGCTGGAAGAACCCTTAACCGTGTTGGCGGAGCTGAAGGCGCGTGGCCTGATCCGCCATATCGGCCTGAGCCACGTCACGGCCAGGCAGGTTGCCGATGCGCAGAAAATCACGCCGGTGGCCTGTGTGCAAAACCACTACAATCTGGCTCACCGCCAGGACGATAGCCTGGTTGATGCCCTGGCTGCGCAGGGGATTCCGTTGGTGCCGTATTTCCCGCTGGGCGGTTTTTCGCCCCTGCAATCTGCGGCGCTGGACGATGTGGCCGGCAGGCTGGGCGCCACGCCGATGCAGGTCGCGCTGGCTTGGTTGCTGCAGCGCTCGCCGAATATTCTGCTGATCCCCGGCACCTCATCGCTGGGCCATCTGCAGGAAAACCTGGCGGCGGCGCACCTGCAGTTATCGCCGGCGGATATCAGCCAACTGGAGCAGTAAGGCGGTAAGGGCAGCCGCAGCGCTGCCCATCGTTTCTGCGGCGCAGGCGCGTTACAGCAGCATCGGCAGCGTCACGCTCGCC
Organism: Gibbsiella dentisursi; assembly: GCF_039539505.1. Lineage (NCBI taxonomy): Bacteria > Pseudomonadati > Pseudomonadota > Gammaproteobacteria > Enterobacterales > Yersiniaceae > Gibbsiella > Gibbsiella dentisursi. The sequence continues at coordinate 658,978 of NZ_BAABDG010000007.1, read as the reverse complement.
GTTTCCTGGCTGCGCTGCGCATAGCGCGGATCGCACTTCAACAGCGCCATGATCAGCATTTCCACCAGCAGCATCACGCCCACCTTCGAATTCAATGCCCCGGCGGTGAACGGGCCTTCCGGTTTGGCCGCCACGAGCAGTACGTCGGCCAGGTTGGCCAGCGGGCTGCGCGAGGTGTTGCTCAACACAATGATCTTGCTGCCCCGTTTGCGGGCCTGCTCAACCACGTAAAGCACATCGCGGGTAGAGCCGGAGCTGGAGACGGCGAACGTCACGTCTTCCGCGCCCAGGCTGACGCAGTTCATCGCCGCCGAATGGCTATCGGTAAACGCCTGCGCCGGGATGCCCAGGCGCATCAGCTTATAGTGCAGGTAATCGCCGACCGTGGCGCTGGCCGCCACGCCGAAGATCTGAATGTGGCGTGCCTGATGGACGAGCGCGGCGGCGCTATCCAGATCCTCACGTTTGGTCAGCCTGCCGGTGTCGCGCAGGGACTGGGCGCATTCATCGATCAGGGTGTCGATATCATCCCGGCCGCTGGCGATGGCCGGCGCCGTTTGCTGAATGTCGAACGCCAGCGCCATCTTGAATTCGGTGTACCCTTTGCAGCCCAGGAGGCGGCACAGGCGGGTGATGGTGGCTTCACTGGTTTGGCTTTCCCGCGCCAGTTCGGTGATAGTCTGGTAGAGCACCCGCTCCGCCTGCGAAATAACGTAGCTGCCCAACTTCTGTAATGCCGGGCTAAGGCTTGGCAGATCCTGTTTCAGGTGCAGCAGCACATTCTCTTTCTCGTTCATCCCGTCCTCGCCCTGCGATCATAATCAAATCCTATGATGATAATTGTTTCCTTTTTCGATTGCTGTGATAAAAATTATCACTAATGGCTACGTCGGTGAGGAAAATTTTCATGTCGATATTTCGCAGCAGTGGCAACAGTCCCTGGTTTGAAAAAGCGCAACGCTTTGGCAAGTCGTTCATGTTGCCGATCGCGGTGTTACCGGCGGCCGGGTTACTCCTTGGGATCGGCGGCGCGCTGTCGAACCCCAATACCGTCACCGCTTACCCCTTCCTCGATATCCCCTGGCTACAGGGCATTTTCTCGGTGATGAGCAGCGCCGGCGCCGTCGTCTTTGCCAACCTGGCGGTGCTGTTTGCGGTCGGCGTGGCGGTGGGGCTGGCGCGCAGCGATAAGGGCACCGCCGGCCTGGCCGCGTTGCTGGCCTTTCTGGTGATGAACGCCACCATCAATAGCTTGCTGACGCTGAGCGGCAAGCTGGCCGCCAGTAATCCCGGCGCGGTGGGGCAGGGCATGACGCTGGGGATCCAAACGCTGGAAACCGGCGTGTTTGGCGGCGTGGTGGTGGGCCTGGTGTGCGCCTGGCTGCATCAACGTTATAACAAGATCAGCCTGCCGCAGTTTCTGGGTTTTTTCGGCGGCTCACGCTTTGTGCCGATCGTCTGTTCGCTGGCGGGGATCGCCCTGGGCGGCGTGATGGTGGTGGTATGGCCGCATTTCCAAAAAGTGATTTTTGGGCTGGGCGGCCTGGTGGAGCAAACCGGCTATATCGGCACCTTCTTGTACGGCTTTATTCTGCGCATGCTGGGGCCATTGGGGCTGCATCACATTTTCTACCTGCCGTTCTGGACCACCGCCCTGGGCGGCAGCGAAATGATTAACGGCCAATTGGTGGAGGGCACACAACGGATCTTCTTCGCGCAACTGGCCGATCCCGCTACCCGCCATTTCTATTCCGGCACCTCGCGCTTTATGTCGGGCCGCTTCATCACCATGATGTTCGGCTTGGTCGGCGCGTGCCTGGCGATGTATCACACCGCCAGGCCAGAGAACAAAAAACGCGTTGGCGGCCTGTTGCTGTCTGCGGCGCTCACCTCTTTCCTGACCGGTATCACCGAGCCGATCGAGTTCGCCTTCTTGTTTGTCGCGCCGTTGCTGTACGTATTGCACGCTTTTTTTGACGGCCTGGCGTTCATGCTGGCGCATATGCTCAACATCACCATCGGCCAGACGTTCTCGGGCGGTTTTATTGATTTTATTCTGTTCGGCGTCCTGCAGGGCGAAGCCAAAACGCATTGGCTCCGGGTTCCGTTGGTCGGGGTGCCTTGGTTCTTCCTTTATTACTTTTCGTTCCGTTTCCTGATCACCCGCTTCGATTTGAAAACGCCGGGGCGTGAGCAGGAAACGTTGGCTCCCGATGCGCCGCTGGCGGCGGCAGGATCGCGCGCTGAACTGGCGATCGCCGCGTTGGGCGGCCAACACAACATTGATGAACTGGACTGCTGTGCCACCCGGCTGCGCGTGACGGTGAAAGACGGCGCCTTGGTCGACGAAGCGCTACTGAAACAGACCGGCGCGCGGGCCGTGGTCAGCCATGGCAAGGGCATTCAGGTGATCTATGGCCCGCAGGTTACCGTGATCAAAAATGAAATTGAGGAGAGATTGGCACTATGAGCCGGACGATGTTGGAAACCATCAAAGGGAAATTGGTTGTCTCTTGCCAGGCGTTAGCCGATGAACCCCTGCACAGTGATTTTATTATGAGCCGCATGGCGTTGGCAGCCCAGCAAGGCGGCGCCGCGGCGATCCGCGCTAATAGTGTGGCCGATATCAAAGCGATTATGGCGGCGGTGGCGCTGCCGGTCATCGGCATCATAAAGCGTGATTACCCCGACAGCGCCATCTTCATCACCGCCACGCTGCAAGAAGTGGAAGAGTTAATGGCCGCGGCGCCGGCTATGATCGCGCTGGACGCTACGGCGCGCCCACGCCCGGGCGGCGTTTCGCTGCCGGAACTGGTCTGCGAAATCCGCCGCCGCTATCCGCAACTGCTGCTGATGGCGGATATCGCCACGCTGGAAGAAGCGCGCGCCGCCGACGCGCTGGGGTTTGACTGCATCGGCACGACGCTGCATGGCTATACCGCGGAAACGCAGGGCCGCAGCCTGCCGATGGATGATTTCGCGTTTCTTCAGCAGGTGCTGGCGGCGGTCGCCAGGCCGGTGATCGCCGAAGGGAATATCACGACGCCGGCGATGATGGCGCGCTGCCTGCAGTTGGGCGCCCATGCGGTGGTGGTTGGGGGCGCCATTACCCGCCCGCAGCAGATCACTGCGCGTTTTGTGGCCGCGCTGCCGGAATAAAGAGCGGGCATGGCGTGCTTACGCCATGCCAACAGCGCCGCCCATTTCTTTCCCGCCAACCGGGCTACTCCGCGCCGATCTTGACCCGCTCAACGAGGAAATCCAGCAAAGCGCGCACCCGTAGCGGCAGGTAGCCCCCCTGGCCGACGAATACCGCGTGGATTTCTTCGATATCGCCGGGGTTGCACGCCTCAAGCACCGGCAGCAGCCGGCCGGCGGCGATGTCTTCGCGCACCTGAAACGCCGCCAGACGCGTCAGGCCCAGGCCGCAAAGCGCCAGGCGGTGCAGCGCTTCGCCGTCGCTGGCCTGCGCATTGCCGCCGATCGGCACGGTGATGTCCTCCCCCTGGTAACGCAGCGGCCAGCCGGGTTGGGCGCGCACATAGTTGGCGCCCAGCAGGTTGTGATGCGCCAATTCATCCGGCGTGGTCGGCATGCCGTTGCGCGCCAGATAATCCGGCGCGCCGACGATCATCATGCGCGTCTGGCCGAGTTTGCGCGCCACCAGGCTGGAGTCTTTGAGCGGGCCGGCGCGCACGGCCACGTCGGTGCGCTGTTCCAGAATATCAATGACCTCATCGGTCAGTACGATATCTAACGCCACGTCGGGGTAGCGGGCGAGAAATTCCGGCGCCAGCGGCAACAGAAAATGGTGGCCGAACGGCACGTTGGCATTCACCCGCAGCCGCCCGCGCGGCGTCGAGTGGGCGCTGGCGCAACGTTCCGCTTCAGCCAGATCGGCCAGGATGCGCACGCCGCGCTCGTAAAAGGCGCAGCCTTCCGGCGTGAGCTGGAGCTGGCGGGTCGAGCGGTTCAACAGCCGGGTGCCCAGCCGGCGTTCCAGGCGAGTGATCAGCTTGCTTACGGCGGAGGGCGTCATCCCACAGGCGCGCGCAGCGGCAGAAAACCCACCCTGTTCAATAACCTGCACAAAAACGTCCAGTTCACCGGAACGGTTGATTTCCAGCCGGGCCATCGTGGTCTCCTTATGACTTCAATTCATAAATGTTTTTCCTGAAGGCAGTCTAGTCCATTTTTGCCGTTAGGTTCACCCTTTAGCGACACATTGCCATTGAGATCACCAGGATGAAAAACGCCAAAACCCTATCGGCAGGCATGCTGCTGGCCAGTGCATTCACCGCAGGAGGCGCGGCGGCATCCGCTTCCCATTGGGTGGCCAGTTGGAGCGCCAGCCCCCAGCCCGTTTGGGATGCGGATTTTTTATTTCCGCGCAATGCGCCCGCGCAACTGCACGATCATACCGTGCGCCAGTTGGTGCGCGTCAGTTTGGGCGGGCCACGGATACGCATCGTCTTGTCCAACGCCTACGGCGACCGGCCGCTTTTTTTGGGCCAGGCGACGGCCGCCCAGCCAGCGCCCGACGGGGCCATACACGTTGAGAGCCTGCGTACCATTACCTTCGGCGGCCAGGCGGCGGCGGTGATCCCGCCCGGCGCCGTGCTGCTTAGCGATCCGATCGCGCTGCCGGTGCCCGCCTTGGGGCAGGTGGCGGTGAGTCTGTACCTGCCGGCGGCTATTCCCATCAGCACCTTCCACTGGGATGGCCGCCAGACCGGCTGGATTGTACCGGGCGATCGGGTGATGGCGCCGGCGCTGTCCGGCGGGGAAACCACGACGACGCGGCTGCTGCTGGCCGGGGTTCAAGTCGAGGCGCCCGCAGCGGCGCGCGCGGTGGCGGTTATTGGCGATTCGATCACCGATGGCGCCGCCGCCAGCCTGGATAACAACGCGCGCTGGCCCGATTTCCTGGCCGCCCGCCTGGCGCCGCATGGCGTTGCCGTGCTCAACGCCGGTATTTCCGGCGGGCGTTTGTTATCCGACGGCATGGGCGTCAATGCACTGGCGCGCTGGGAGCGTGATGTGCTGGCGCAGCCGGGCGTGCAAAGCGCCATTGTGATGCTGGGGATCAATGATATTGCCTGGCCGGGAACGGCATTCGCGCCGGCAAGCGCGCCCCCCACGCTGGCCGCGTTAACCGCGGGGTACCGTCAACTGATTGCGCAGGCGCACAGCCACGGCGTGCGCGTCATCGGCGCCACGCTGACGCCGTTCGAGGGCGCATTGCCCGGCACGCCGCTGGAGGATTACTACCAGCCGGCCAAGGATGCCCTGCGCCGGCAGGTGAATGACTGGATACGCCACAGCGGCGCGTTCGATGCAGTGATCGACGCCGATGCCATTCTGCGCGATGGCGCGCACTGCGCCCGCCTGGCGGCCCGTTTCGATTCCGGCGATCGCCTGCACCCGGGTGATGAGGGCAACCGCGCGCTGGCCGCGGCCGTCGATCTACCGGCCTTGTTACCGGATCTTAAACTGCCGGCCACCACACAGGAGCACTAACCTATGCTTTTTACCCCTTATCAAATGGGCGATCTGACGTTGCCCAACCGAATCGTGATGCCGCCGATGACCCGTTCGCGCGCCGGCGCCGCTAACGTACCGACGGCCCTGATGGCCGAATATTATGCGCAGCGCGCCTCGGCCGGATTGATCGTCAGTGAAGGCACGCAAATCAGTCAGCAGGGGCAAGGCTATGCCTGGACGCCCGGCATCCACAGCCCCGAACAGGTTGCCGGCTGGCGCGGCGTAACCACCGCGGTGCACGCCGCCGGCGGACGCATCTTCGCACAGCTTTGGCACGTCGGCCGTGTTTCCCATACGTCATTGCAGCCCGCAGGGGCGGCGCCGGTGTCCTCTTCGCCGCTGCGGGCCGAGGGCGTGAGCGTATTTATCGATCCCGACGGCAAAGGGCCGCTGGCCGGCATGGGCGAAAAGGTACCGCACTCGGCGCCGCGTGCGCTGAAAATAACGGAAATCGCCGGCATCGTGCGTGATTATGCCGATGCCGCGCGTAATGCGCTGGCGGCCGGCTTCGACGGCGTAGAGCTGCACGCCGCCAACGGCTACCTGATCAACCAGTTCATCGACTCCCAGGCCAACGCCCGGCGCGATGAATACGGCGGCAGCCTGGGCAACCGCCTGCGATTCCTGCGCGAAGTGGTTGAGGCGGTCGCTGCCGTCACCGGCCCGGAGCGGCTCGGTGTCCGGCTTGCGCCATTAACCACCCTGCAGGGCGCGGTGGACGATACGCCGCAGGCGACCTATCTGGCCGCCGCCCGTTTGCTTGGCGAACGTCATGTCGCCTACCTGCACATCGCCGAGGCGGATTGGGAGGATGCCCCCGAGATGCCGGCAGCGTTCAAAGAAGCGCTGCGGCTGATCTATGGCGGGACGCTGATTTATGCCGGTAAGTACACGTTGGCGCGCGCCGAGGCGGCGTTGCGACACGGCTGGGCAGATTTGATCGGCTTTGGGCGGCCGTTTATCGCTAACCCGGATTTGCCCGCGCGCCTGCGCCTGGGGCTGCCGTTGAACCTGCCGGACGCCGATCGCTTTTTCGGCGGTGCGGCGGCAGGCTATACCGATTATCCGTTCGCCACGCAGGAGGGGCCGCATGCGTCGTAAGGACCATACCCACCCCGGCATCTATGCGCTGGCCATTGGGGCGTTTGCGATTGGCGTCGCGGAGTTCATCGTGGTCGGCGTACTGCCGGCCATTGCCGCAGAATTCAGCGTGCCGCTGGCCAGCGCGGGTGGGCTGGTGGGGCTATACGCCTTCGCATTGGCGATCGGCACGCCGTTGGTGGTGCTGGCGCTGGCGCGTTTGCCGCGTAAAACGGTGTTGCTGGGGTTGGTGGCGCTGTTTCTGGCGGGCAACCTGCTGTCGGCGTTGTCTGCCAGCTACCCGATGCTGTTGGCCGGGCGTAGCATCACCGCGGTGGCGCACGGCAGTTTCTTTGCGATCGGCGCCACCATCGCCGCGCGCCTGGCGCCGGAAGGGCAGGCCAGCCGGGCGATTGCGGTGATGTTCGCCGGGTTGAACCTGGCGATGGTGGTTGGCGTGCCGCTGGGGAGTTTTATCGGCAACAGTTTTGGCTGGCGCTTGCCGTTTTTCGCCGTGGCGCTGTTGGCCGGGCTGGCTTGGTTGGCGGCCGCGCGCTGGGTGCCGAACTTGCCCACCCTGGCCGCCGCGCGGGGAAGGGAGCAGTTGGCCGCGTTACGCCAGCCGGCGGTGCTGGCGATGATGTGCATCACCGCATTGGGGTTTGGCGCCAGCTTTGCCGCTTTCACCTTTATCACGCCGATTCTGGTCGACATCAGCGGGTTTTCGCTGCATAGCGCCAGCCTGTTGCTGGTGGTGTTTGGCGCGGCAACGCTGGTGGGCAATCTGCTGGGCGGGCGGCTGGCGGCAAGCCTGGGCTGGCCGCTGGCGCTGCGGCGTATGTTTGCCGGGCTGCTGGTGGTCTTCGCGGCGTTGGCGTTATTGATGACCAGCAAGACGGCGATGGTGCCGCTGTTGTTTATCTGGGGCGTATTCGCCTTCGGCATGTCGCCGGGGTTCCAGACCGGGATGTTGGATACCGCCGAACGCTGGGCGCCGCGGGCGGTGGATTTTGCTTCGGCGCTGAATATCTCGGCCTTTAATCTGGGCATTACCCTTGGCCAGGCCTGCGGCAGCACCTTGGTGGCGCAGGGGCAGTTGGCCCACACCCCCTGGGCCGGGTTTGCGCTGGCGTTGTTGGCCCAGCTTCCCTTGCTGTGGCTGGCACGCCGGCATCGCTGCCATGCGGGTAGGGCCGGTTGCCGGTAATCGGGAAGACGGGCGGCGCGTCGGCGCCGCCTATTAACTTTTACGGCGTTGTAATCTGGGTGACATTTTTCCTCTCTAGGCTGGTGCTCATTGAAATGCACGCGCGTGCAAAAAGACGCATTCATGAGCAATGTTGAGGAGATATCCATGTTCCAACGCACCATCCTTGCCGCTACGCTGTTGGCCACCACGTTTGGCGCTCTGGCGAGCGAACTGGTTATTGCCGGCCGCGACAGCAGCTATGGCGAAGCGCTGCAGTACGTCGTGGACGCCTACCAAAAAGCCCACCCGGAAACCAAAATCACCCTGGTGAAGCGCCCGAATAAGGGCCTTTACGAGAACATCGCGCTGTCTATGCGTGAAAAGACCGGTAATTACGATGTCATTCAAATGGATGATGCCTGGGCGCCGGAGTTTTTCAGCAACCACTGGCTGGCGCCGTTGGCCAACGATGTGGCAGACAGCGATTTCATTACGGCGCCGTTTGATATTGGCCGTTATCCCGATGCCAATGGCGCGATCTACGCATTGCCGATGGTGGGCAACGTCGCCATGTTCGCCTGGAACCGCGCGGAGTTTGAAAAATACCACCTCTCACAGCCGAAAACCTGGCGTGATGTTCTCAACGCTGCGCAGGTGATTAATCAGCATTCAGAGATGAAGGGCGTGGTGTTCCGCGGCGTGAAGGGCAACCCGATCGTCACCGGGTTCCTGCCGATTCTGTGGGGCTATGGTGGCGACGTGGTGGACCAACACGGCAAGGCGACGCTGGATTCGCCGCAGGCGAAGCAGGCGCTGGAAACGTTCCTGACCATGAAGCAGTACGCGGCGCGCGGCGTGGATGTTTATAACGCCGATGAAGTGCGCGACGCGTTGCAAAAAGGCCGCGCCGCCATGGCGATCGAAGTGTGGCCGGCCTGGGTGCCGAATTTGGATAACCCGGAAGTGTCGAAAGTCGTCGGCGAGATGGAAATCATGGCGCCGCCGGCGGAAGTCGGTAAACCGTCGCCGATGCTGGGGCTTTGGCAATTGGCGATCCCGGCAGATGCGAAAAACAAAACCGATGCGGCAGCTTTCCTCACCTTCGCCACCAGTGCCGATATGCAGAAAACGCTGGCGTTGAGCTACGGCATGCCGCCAACGCGCGCCAGCGTCTATGCCGACAAAGACGTGGTGGCGAAATACCGCTGGTATCCGCAGCAGGCCGAAGCGTTGAAAATCGGCAAGGCGCGCCCGCGCATTCAGAACTGGGCCGAGGTTGAAAGCATCCTGGGCGATTACCTGCAAATGGCCATGATGGGCCAGATGAGCGCCGAACAGGCGCTGCAGCAGGCCCAGCGCAGCATTAGCCGCATCATCAAAATGTAATTGGCTCAACGGCGCTGTGCGTTAACGCCAGCGCCAATTCGGATTGATTTATGTTTTCTGAAAATCGTAAACAATGCCTGATTCTGCTGTTGCCCGCCCTGGCGATTCTGGGATTATTAACGGCGTACCCTATCGTCAGCGTGATTTATCACGCCTTCGGCGAAGTCGATCGTGCAAACAACCACTATCAGTTTGTCGGGTTGGCTAACTTCCGCACCCTGTTCGATGACTTTTTCTTTGTCGCTGCGATTAAAAATACCCTGGTGTTTACCGTGGTGGCCTCGGTGGCGCAGGTGGTGCTTGGCCTTGGCATTGCGCTGCTGTTTCACCGCCGTTTTCCCGGGCGCCGCCTGGCCCTGCCGCTGTTTATCTACCCGATGATGATCTCGACCATGGTGTGCTCGGCAATTTGGCGCGCCTGGTTCAATTACGATTACGGCTTGCTGAACACGGTGTTGACCGCGTTGGGCCTGCCGGCGCAAGAATGGTTGTTTAACCCCCATCTGGCGCTGTACGCCATTGCGCTGGTGGATACCTGGCAATGGACGCCGATGGCGTTTCTGATCGTGCTGGCCGGCCTGCAATCCATCCCGAAAGACATCAGCGAAGCCGCGCTGGTTGATGGCGCCAAAGGCTGGCGCGCCTTTGTCTACATCACCCTGCCGCAGATTAAAAACCAGGTGATATTGGCGTTTTTGCTGCGTGCGATCGATACCTTCAAGCTGTTTGACAAGGTGTACGTGATGACCGGCGGCGGGCCGGGCAACGCCACTGAAACGCTGTCGATGTTTGTCTATAAATATGGCTTCCGCTTTTTTGATCTGGGGATGGCGAGCAGCTCGGCGCTGGTCATGCTGGCGATCTCGCTGGCGATGACGCTGTTTTATGCCCGCAAAGTGATGAAGGGGAGCACACGATGAAAGCGTATCTTCACCCGCTGTGGGTTTGGCTGATCGTCGTGCTGTTTATTCTGCCGATTGTCTGGATGTTCGGCACGGCCTTCAAGCCGCCGGGCGAAATTCTCAACGCCGGCGCCAACCTGCTGCCGCGGCAGATCAGCTTCGCATCCTTCAAGGCGATCTGGCAGGGGGATTTGCCGATGCTGGTCGGCAATACGCTGTTTGTCTCGCTGGCTTCCACCGCCGTATCGGTGATGGCCGGCGTGCTGGCGGCCTATGCGCTGGTGCGTTACCGCTTCCCGGCTCGCCTGGATATGCTGTTTTTACTGGCGGTGCTGGTGATCAAAATGATGCCGCCGATCGTGGTGGCAATCCCGCTCTATTCGTTGATGAACCAACTGGGGCTACTGGATACCCGGCTCGGGCTGGTGCTGGTCTATCAGGTTTATACCCTGCCGTTTTGCATCTGGATGCTGCTGGGCTTCGTGCGCGACATCCCGGCAGAAATTGAAGAGGCCGCGGCGATGGATGGCGCGCGCCTGAGCAAACGCCTGGCGTTGATCGTGCTGCCGCTGTGCGCGCCGGGCCTGGTTGCCACCGCGATTTTCGCCATGATCCTCGGCTGGAATGAGTTTCTTTTCTCACTGCTGTTTCTGCATAGTCCGGATAAGCTCACCTTGCCGCTGTTTATTTCCAATTTTGTTACCGAAGACGGCACCGTCTGGGGCCAGTTGATGGCGACCGGCATCGTCTCATCCCTGCCGATGCTGGCGCTGGCCAGCTACATGCAGCGCTACCTGCTGCGCGGTTTTTCGATGGGGCTGAAATAGGACATCACCATGAAAAAGCTTGAACTTAAAAACATTCAAAAAGCCTATGGCCAGCAATGCGTTATTCCCCATGTGGACCTGACCGTGGAAGAAGGGGAGTTCGTGGTGTTCGTTGGCCCTTCCGGCTGCGGTAAATCCACCCTGTTGCGGATGATCGCCGGCCTGGAGAGCGTCACCCAGGGCGAGATCTTGTTGAACGGCAAGGCGCTGAACGGCGTGCATCCGTCAGAGCGCGAAGTCGCGATGGTGTTTCAGTCCTATGCGCTTTATCCGCATATGTCGGTTGAGAAAAACATGGGGTTCCCGCTAAAAATGGCCGGCATGGCCAAAGCGGCGATCGCGCAGAGCGTGCGGCAGACGGCAGAGAACTTACAGCTGACCCCGTTGTTAAACCGCCTGCCGGGCGAACTGTCGGGCGGCCAGCGGCAGCGGGTCGCTATCGGCCGGGCGATCGTCCGCCGCCCGCAGTTGTTTTTGTTTGATGAGCCGCTGTCGAACCTGGATGCCAAGCTGCGCAGCGAAATGCGTACCTATTTGAAACAGCTGCATCAGCAAATGAAGGCCACCATGATTTATGTTACGCATGATCAGGTCGAGGCCATGACGCTGGCCGATAAAATCGTGGTGCTCAATCAGGGGCGGATCGAGCAAATTGGCTCGCCCGAAGCGCTTTACCAGCAGCCGGCCAACCAGTTCGTCGCCGCCTTTATCGGCTCGCCGGTGATGAACTTTCTCGATGCCCGTCTGTTTAATACCCTGATCAACGGCGCGGCGATGGAAAACGTCGCCACCGTTGGCGTGCGGCCGAACCATGTGGTGATTGACGCCGCGCGCCCGGACTGTGAAATGACGATTAGCGTGGTGGAGCCGCTGGGCCATGCGCGTTTGTATTATGGCCAGCTGCAAGGCCAGCCCTTTATCGTCGAGAGCACGGCCGATTATCAAACCGGTGACCGTTTGCCGCTGCGGCTGGCGGATTCCCTGTTGCATTATTTCGACGCCGCGCAACGGCGCGTTGTGCCCGCAGAGGTGACGCATGCCGCGTGATTTTCAACTTGAGGTGATAGGTTGCGGCAATGCTTATGACGGGGAACATACCAACGCCAGCGTGCTGGTAACGGAGGGCGGCTATCAGTTGCTGATTGACTGTGGGCCGACCGTGCCGGCGGCGCTATTCGCCCAAGGGCGCGATCCGCATGGGATTGATGCCGTTTACCTTACGCATGCCCACCCGGATCACTGCCTGGGCCTGACGGCGCTGCTGAACTGGATGGCGGCCAATGGCCGGCGGCGGCCGCTGGCGCTGATCGCCCAACGTGCGCAGTGGCGCGTGATCGCGCCGCTGATTGATTACGCATTTTGGCCGCAGGCCACCGGCGGGTTTGCGCTCGTGCAGCAAGACAGCGAAACCGTAGCTTCGCTCGGCCCGTGGGCGTTGCAAACCTCGCTGACCCGCCACGCGGTGCCGAACCGTAGCCTGCACGTCACCACCGCCGGCGGGCACCAGCTGTTTTACTCCGGTGACGGATTATTGTCGCCGGCGGGCGAGTGGTTGGCGGCGCAAAGCGACTGGGTATTTTTAGAGTGTGAAGTGCTGGAACATCACCCCAGCCACGGCTCATGGCAGGCTATCGCCCCGTTGGCGCGCAAGCCGGGCAGCCAGTGGCGCTTGTACCATATCAGCCCGCACTGCCGCCCAGAGCTACGCGCCCGTACCGCAGGCATCGCCGGGCTGGCGTTGGCGCAAGAGGGGGAAACGCTGGCCGTCGCGGATATCGGCGCCCGCAGCGCCCGTGCATAAGGAACGGCCGTGTTTACGTTAAACAGGAGCAAGCTCATCGTTAATATGAATAAAAAAGTGACCGCCGCCGACGTCGCCGCTTATGTCGGCGTGTCGCGCTCGGCGGTGTCGCGCGCATTTACCGACGGCGCCAGCATCCAGCCAAAGAAACGCGCCAGCATCCTGGCCGCGGCGAAAGCGCTGGGTTACCAACCCAATTTCTTTGCCCGCACGCTGAGCACGCCGGCGCAGCGCAAACGTTCGAATCTGGTGGCGATACTGATCAGCGATTTTTCCAACCCCTATCAGTCGTATCTGTTTGAAGCGCTGTCGGCGGCATTACAACGCCACGGCAAGCAGCCGATGTTACTGAGCGTTAACCAGCATGAGGATCTCGATGACGCCATCCTGCGCTTATCAGGTTACCAGGTGGACGCCGTGGTTGCGGTTGTCGGATCGTTGCCGGCGGAGCGTTTCGGCCAGTGCCTGAAACTTTCATTGCCGCTGGTGACGCTGGGGCGCACCGATGCCCGCGGTTTAATTCCCGCGGTGCAGACTGATAACGTGCAGGCCGGCCGGTTGGCGGCCGCGCACCTGCTCTCGCTGGGGCTGACGCGGCTGGGGTTTGTCGCCGGGCGCGGCGATGGGCAAGCCTCCAACGAACGTTACCTGGGTTTTTGCCAGCAGATCCAGGCTATGGGGGGCGCGGCGCCGCAGCGGCTGGAAGCCGGGCGATATGGCTACGCGGCGGGTTTTGCGCTGGCCATGCGCGCGCGGGCCTCGCTGCGTGATATGGACGGCGTGTTTTGCGCTTGCGATACCTTGGCGATGGGGCTGATGGACTGCTGCCGCCAACAGGGGGGGCCGTCTGTTCCCGGCCAACTGAAAGTGATCGGTTGTGATGATGTGCCGCAGGCCGCCTGGCAAGGCTACCAATTGACCACGGTCGCCCAGCCGGTTGCGCAGATTGCCGAACGGGTGATCCAACTGCTGCACATGATGGCGGAGAGCGAAGAGGCCATCCCGGCGCTCACGAGCCTGGCGCCGGCATTGCGGGTACGCGGCAGCGCGTAGGCCGGTTCAGCCTAAACGCACCGTTTTGCGCCATACCGGCGGCGCCTGGAACAGGCGCTTGCCCGGCAGGCGCGGCGCTGATGCCGGCTGCAACAGTTCCATGATGGCGTTCGCCATCTCCGCCAGCGGCTGGGCGAAGGTGGTGAGCTGATAGCCGCCCCAGCTCGCCTGTTCGATGTCGTCGAAACCGATAACGCAAAGATCCTCGGGAATACGCAACCCCCATTCATGACGGGCCACGTCGATAACGCCGCAGGCGAGCAGATCGGTCACGCAAAAAATACCGTCCGGCCGGTTCGGCCCCGCCAGCAGTTGCCGCGCGGCGGCAGCGCCGCTGGCATAGTCGGCCGGCCCCGGGCGCGCTACCTGGCACTGAGCGCCGGCGGCTTCGAGAAACTTGCTTTCCCGTATCACCATGCTGGGTGAACGGGCGGAAGACGAGACCAGGGCGATGCGCTGGCAGCCGGCCTGGCGCAGCATATGGTGAGCATCGGCCATGGTTGAGGTGTAATCGATGTCGATATTGTCGGCGCCGGCGAATTGCCCCATGCGGTTAATCAGTATCACCTGCTGGCCGCTTTGCAGGCAGGTTTCCACCAGCGAGGTTTGTGGCCTGCCCGACAGCACGATGGTGGCGGCGGCGCGGTAATTCAGGGTTTGCCGCAGCGCGGCGTCGGCGCTTTCTTCCCCGCCGTCGGTATTGATCACCATCACGGCGCGCTGCGCCTGATGCAGGCGCCGGGTGATCTGGTCCAGCAGGCTGGCCTGGTAGGGCGCGCTCAGGTTGCCGCCGAGGAGACAAACCGGGCGGCTGGCCGGTTTGGACAGGCCGCGCGCCAGATGGTTTACGTGGTAGTTAAGCGCTTCGGCGGCGGCCAACACTTTGCGCCGGGTTTCTGCCGAAACGCTGCTGCCGGGGGTAAAGGTGCGCGACACCGCCGAGCGGGAAACCCCCGCCAGGCGCGCCACTTCGGCAGCGCTGGCCATGTTTTTCACGCTCATGCCGTGGCCTCCTGGCGGGGTTTATTGCCCAATGCCCAACCCTGCCGCGTTTAACGCCTGTTCCATCTCAATAGCGCGCTGCGCCAGGGCCACCATTTCCGGCTTCGGTGTTTCGTACCATTCGTCTGGGTGCAGGCGGCGTTTATCGCGGATATGGGCGATAGCGGCATCCAGCGTCGGGTAACGGGCCGGGCACTCCAGGTGCATAAACAGGGCCACCAGCGCCACCGACCGGCTGCGGCCGCCGCGGCAGTTGACCAATACATTGCCGCGCTCGCGGTTGCGGTAAGACGGCTTGGCGGGGATTTGCTGCAGCAGGGCGGAGCGCATCAGGTGATAGCCCGCGTGCAGCATGGTCGGCGCGTTGCCCTCGCCGTCGATGAGCCCCAGTTTGTAATAGCGAATGGCCCCGGCGCCGTGGTTGAGCAAGTGCGCGCCGATGTTCGCTTCCGGCGTGGAAACCCAGTCGATATCCAGGTTGACGGCGCAGTTGATCACCGTCTTGATGCCGTACTGTTCCAGCAGCGCCAGATCGGTCACGCCGCTGGAGCCGCCGATATAAATATCCATTCCCCAGCCGGGAAAATCGGATGCGATCAGGCTGATGGCCGGGCGATCGTAATGCGTAGTGGCCAGCGATTCTTCGGCGGGGGGCAACGCCGCCGTGGCGACCGGAATGCCGGTCGCGCGCGCCAGCGCATTGACCACGGCCGGTGCGGCCGCTAACACCGGCAGCCCGTTAAAGATGTCTGCTGCGTGGGTGGGGATGTACCCGGTGCGGCCGCCGGCTTCACGTACCAGCAGTAGCCCGGCCAGGCAATCCCAGGCGTTCATGTGCAGTTCGGCGTAACCGTCGGTGCGGCCTTCCGCCACCCAGGCCAGCGCCAGCGCACCCGAGGCGCCGCGCCGCACGTTCGCTCCCTGGCCCAACAGCGCGGCCAGCACGTCCAGATAACGCCGCTGCGGCACGCGGGTTGACCAGCCGAGCTCAAACGTGGCGTTGCGCACGTCATCGGTGGCGACGCACTGCAGCGGCCGGCCGTTTTTCTCGGCGTAGTGGCCGCGCCGCGCCAGGTACAGCTCCTGGCTGGCGGGGTTGTAAATGGCGCCCAGCTCGGTGACGCCGTCGGCGACGAAGGCGATGGCGACGCAAAAATGCTCGATGCCGCGCGCGAAGTTCGCGGTGCCGTCGATGGGATCGATCACCCACAGGCGGGTGGCATCGCAGGCCGTGCTGCCGGTTTCCTCACCCAGCAGGGTGTCTTCGGGAAACGCCGCGGCAATGGCCTGGCGGATCTGCTGTTCTACCAGGGTATCGGCTTCGGTCAGGAAGTCCTGGTGGCCTTTCAGTGAGAACGCTCCCGGCTGGCGGGAACGGAAGTGGCCGAGCGCCGTCTCGCCGGCGGCGAGGATAATGCGTTTTAACGCAGCTTCACGCTGCGCCAGGTTAATCTGTGTCAAAGGGCTCTCCCAGTCTGAAAATATCGGGCGCGCGGCGGCGCGGTTATTTTTGGTAGTTCAGGTTCCAGAGATCTTGCCAGTCCTGGCGGCTCTGCCAGTCCGTCTTGGCGCTGGTGGTCTGGTAGACCATCAGCTCCGTGCGGTATTTTTCGATGCCCGAAGCCTCGTTTGCCGGCAGTTTTACCGCCGGGTTGGTGGACATTTTGCCGTCCACGCCTTGCGGTGCGATGCCTTCGGCGGTCATCAGGTAATGGACAAACAGCCTGGCGGCGTTCGGGCTGTGGCTACCGGTCGCCACCACGCCCAGGCTGGGGTAGTTCCAGCCGATAAACGGCTTCATTCCGTTGCACAGGCCCAGCTTCATTCCCTGTTTGTTATCGCGGAATTTCGCGGTGGAAACCAGCCCGACGAAATCGCCTTTGCCATCCGGCGCGCCAATCGCTTCGGCCGCGTCGTTGTCGGAATGCGTCAGCAGCGGGCTGTTGGCGGCCAGCGCCTTAACGAACGCCGCCGTCGCCGTGCTTTCGTCGGTTTCCAGCGGTTTGCCGTACGCCTGTTGATAGGCGGCGCGCACCTCTTGATCATAGTGGGTGGCCATCTGGCTGAACCAATCCGTGTAGGCCGGTTTGCTGGTGGGATCCTGCATGGCGACTTTGCCGCGCCACTGCGGCTCGGTCAGTTGCCAGATATTGGTGATGGGGCAACGGCCGTGATGCGCGGTGTTGTAGGCAAACACGTTCGGCGCCAGCACCACCGTCAACGGTGCCTGATACTGTGCCGGCACGGTGGCCTTCATGTCATCCGGCACCCAGCTTTGCACATAGCCTTTGTTTAACAGCTGCGCCATGCCGGCCGGGGCGTCTTCGATGATCGCCACATCGGCTTTCACGTTGTGCGCCTGCGCTTCACGGCTGATGATCTCGATGATCTGCGGCGCGTCGGCCTTAATGCCTACCGCGTTAACGCCATATTGCTGACTAAAGCTTTTCGCCTGCTCGACGATCTTGCCGGTGGAGGCATAAACGGTGATTGGCGCTTCTGTTTTGGCGTTGGCAATCAGGGTGGAGAGATCCAGCGGTTCGGCCGCGTTGACGCCGGCAGCACCGGCGACACAGACGGCGAGTATCGCCAGACGCGTTATCAATTTGCGGTTCATCACATTTCCTTGGGTTGCGGTTAAGCGAAACGGCTATCGTGGTGGTTAGCGCCCATACGGTTCCTGGCGTTGCCCCTGCTGGTTGAAGAAGTGCAGGGCGGCGGCGGGCAACTGGCAGTGCACCTGTTGGTTGGCCTGCCAGCGCGGGCGCAGTTGCGTTGAGTGAAACAGGCGATCGCCGTCTTTTACCAGCTCGATCACCCAACTGCCGCCGGTGGGCATGATGTTGTCGATCGTCATCGGAATGCTGTCGCTGTGCGGCTGCTCGCACAGCGCGATCTCCTCTGGGCGAATGCCGCAGGTATGCGCCGTTTCCCGCAGGGCAAAGCGCTGCTGCAGGTGGGCGGCCAATGCGCTGGCCGGCTGATTGAGCGGGATCATGTTCAGCTTCGGCGTGCCGATAAACTCGGCGACAAAGCGGTTGGCGGGCCTGGCGTAAATCTCATCCGGCGTGCCCACCTGCTGGACATGTCCGGCGCTCATCACGGCGATGGTGGTGGCCAGCGTCATCGCTTCCCACTGGTCGTGGCTGACGAACACGATGGTGGTGCCGAAGGCGGCGTGCAGGCGGCGCAGCTCCGCGCGCATTTCCAGGCGCAGGGTGGCGTCCAGGTTGGACAACGGCTCATCGAGCAGCAGTACGCCGGGGTTGACCGCCAGCATGCGCGCCAGTGCGACGCGCTGTTGCTGGCCGCCGGAAAGCTGTGCCGGATAGCGGCCGGCATACTCGGCGATGCGCAGCTTTTCCATCACGTCCCGGCTGCGGGCAATACGTTCCTGCTTCGGCACTTTTTGCAGCCGCAGGCCAAAATCGACGTTCTGCTCCACCGTCATGTGCGGCCACAGGGCGTAGCTCTGGAACACCAGCCCGACGCGGCGGCGCTCCGGCGGCACAAAGGCCCCCTGGGATACGGAATCCATCACCGCATCGCCGATGGCGATCTCGCCGCCGCTGGCGTGTTCAATACCGGCGATCATGCGCAGGATGGTGGTTTTGCCGCAGCCGGAGGGGCCAAGCAGGCACATGAATTCGCCGTCTTTAACGGTCAGGTTGATGGCGTTGACCGCCGGCTGTTTGGCGCCGGGGTAAGTTTTGCTCAGGTTGGTCAGGGTAATGGCGGGCATGTCAGTTCTCCAAACCTTCAGCCAACCCGGTACCGGAGATTTTTTGAATCAGTACCGTGCCGGCCCATGAAATCAGCGCGATCATCAACACCACGGCGTTGGCCGCCTGCTGGTAGTTGTAGTCAATCAAGCGCAGTGAATAGGTGGTCAGGACGTCGGTGGCGGGGATCGCCAGGATGATGAACAGGCTGACGCCCTTAATACCGGAAATAAATGGCAGCAGAATGCCGGTGGTCAGCGGCGCGGCCTGGATGGGGATCACAATCCGCCCGATGCGGGTGAACCAGCCGGCGCCGGCCACGCGCGCCGCTTCCTCCGGCTCTTTGCCCAACTGGGTCATTGCGGCGATGCCGGAACGGCTGGCATAGGGCATTTTCTCGGCGATCAGCGCAATCACCAGGATCAGCGGGGTGCCGTACAGGGCGGGCACCGGGCCGCGCGCGACGGCAAACAGCGACAGGAACGCGGCGGCGAAGGCAATGCCGGGCACCAGGTAGGGCAGGAAGGTGATCTGGCGTAAAAACCCGCCCACCCAGCGCACCGTGCTGCGTATCACCGCATAGCCGACCAACAGGCCGAGGACGCCGGAGGCCAGCGATGCCGAGCCGACAATCACCACGGTGTTCCAGACCGCGTGCCAGAAATCCGGCGTAATCAGAATGCCGTTATGCAGGGCTACCGTATCCAGATGATGGCCAATCCAGAAATCGAAGGTGAAGTTGTCGGCGCTGAACCGCCCCGGCAGTTTCATGATGGTGGAAAAGAACAGCGTGAGCAGCGGTATGGCCACGCCCAGCAGCACAAACAGCAGTGCGGCCGCCCCGGCGGCCAGGCGCCAGCGGCCGAGATGGCGGCGGCGATCCAGCCCACCCTTACCGCTGACGGTAACGAAGCGTTTGGCTTCGCGCAGCATGCGCATATCCAGCAGCAGTGTGATCATGCCCATCAGCATAATCACCGCGGCGATCACCGCGGCAACGCCGGTCTGGCGTGAACCCAACGCGCGGTACAAACCGGTGGACAGCGTATCGAAGTGCACCGGCAAGCCGAGAATGTACGGAATGGCGAACTCGCCGATGCAATCGGCGAAGATCAGCAGTGCGGCCGACAGCAGCGCCGGGCGCACCAGCGGCACAATAATCCGTAGCGCGATAACCTGGCGTGAGGCGCCGAGCACCCGGGCGCAATCTTCCAACTGGCTATCCATGCGTTTCAGGGCGTTGCCGACGATCAGGATCACCAGCGGCGCGTAGTGCAGCACCATGATCGCCACGATCGGGAAATAGCCATAGGCCAGCCAGTTCGGCGTGTGGAAGCCGAGGGTTTCCAGCCAGCCGGGTTGGCCGCCGACGGTGTGGTTTTTAAACAGCGTGGTCCAGGCCAGCGCGAAGGTCCAGGAGGGCAGCATAAACGGCACGATCAGCGCAGTGGCGAACCATTTGCGCCCGGCCATATCGGTGCGGTTGACCAGCCAGGCGAGGCTGACGCCGACCACCAGCGCACCCAACACGCTGCTGATCGCCACCGCCAGCGTATTGAGCAACGGCGTCCACAGCAGCAGGCTGGACATGCGCGAAGCCAGGGTGCGCAGCAGATAATATTGGGTAAAGGCGCCTTCGGCTGCCTGCACGCGCTCGCTGTCGCCGCTTTGCACGACGATGGCGTCAAGCAGAATCGACAGCACCGGCGCCAGGATGATCCAGGCAAACAGCACTATCAACAGCATGCCAATCAGGTTCGCCGGCTCGTGGCGGGCGATGGTGAAAGCGTGCCGGAATTTGCACCACCATGAAGGCGGTGCCGGGTTAACGGCTTCGGGCGTCACGGGGGATTCCCTTTTCTGTTTTTAGACAGGAAAGGACTATATCGGCGCTTTATGACGGCCCGGTGACCGTTTTGCACATAGGTGCAATTATTTTTAGTGTGCTTGTGCAGGGCGTTAACAAAGGGGAGAGGCGGTTGCCCGGCGGATGACGCGCTGGCCGATGTGTTGCCCCCACGGCGGCCGGCCGCGGGGGCAACGCCCGTTTTTTTAGCTGCCGGCCGGGCCGAATACCGGGTAATCGGGCAGCCTGGCCTGCTGATAAGGTTCCCAGCCGCCGCCCAGCGCTTTATATAACGCCACTAGATCCAGGCTGCTTTGCATGTGCGCCTGGCTGGCCTGTTGCCTGGCCTGCGCCAACTGGCGCTGGGTATCCAGCGCGTCGATAAACGAAGACAGCCCCTGGCGGTAGCCGTCGCTGGCCAGTTCAAACGCGTTTTGCAATGCGTCGACGGTGTGATCAAGCTCCTGCGCCTGTTGCTGATCGGCGCGGTAGCTCACCAGCGCGTTTTCCACATCCTGCAGCGCGGTCAGCACCGTCTGGCGGTAGCCCAGCGCGGCGCTGGCTTGCTCGGCGCGCGCCAGCTTAACGCCGGCCACCAGCCGGCCGCCCTGAAATATCGGCAACGAAATCGAAGGGCCGTAGCTGTAGAAATGGCTGCTCCAGTTATCCAGATAGCTGGCGTCGGTATTGCGTACGCCGAACTGGCCGGTTAGCGACAGATCCGGGAACAACTGTGCGATGGAAACACCAATGTTGGCGGTGGCGGCATGCAGCTGCGCCTCCGCTTCGCGCACGTCCGGCCGGCGCCTGGCCAGCGTGGACGGCACGCCGACCGGCACCGCCTTCGGCAAGGCGGGCAGCGGCTTATTCGCCGCCAGTTCGCCATCCAGCGCGCCCGGCGGCTGGCCGATAAGCACCGCCAGGCCGTTCATCGCCTGATGGATCTGCGCCTGGTATTGCGGCATCTGCGCGCGCAGCGAGCCAAGCTGGGCGCGGGCGTTTTCCACGTTCATTTGCGGCGCCAGGCCATTGCGCTGTTGGCTTTGCGTCAGTTCCAGCGTCTGCTGTGCGATCTCAATCTGGCTGGCGAGCGTCTGGCTGGTGGCCTGCGCCCCGCGCAGCTGTAAATAGGTTCTGGCGACTTCCGCCTCCAGTGACACCAGCGCGTCGTTGCGGTTTTCGATGGCTTGCTGCTGCTGGGCGCCGGCCATTTCCACCTGCCGGCGCACTTTGCCCCAGAGATCCAGTTCCCAGGAGGCATCGAAACTGCCCTGATACAGCCCTACCGGCTGGGCCAGGCTATCCAGCGCCGAGCTCAGGCTGGGATCGACCTCATCCACCTTGCTGTATGCGCCATGGGATTCCAGGATCCCCTTCAGCCCCATCTGCTGGCGCTGTACCGACGCTTTGCTTTCCACCGCCGGATACCAGGCGCCGCGCGCCTGGTTCAACTGCTGGCGCGAACCGGCAATGCGCAGCACGGCTTGTTGCAAGGTCAGATTGCCGGCGATCGCCCGCTCCACCAGGCTGTCGAGCTGCGGATCGTGAAAGGATTTCCACCAGTTGGCGTCGATCGCCGTGGCCTGCGGTTTTGACGCGCCGTCGGAAGCCAACGTATTAAACCCGCCCGGCGTGTTGGGCGTGGGGGCCTGGTAGTCAGGCCCGACCGAACAGGCGCAAAGCGCCAGCAGGGCCGTTGCCAGTAAGCCGGCTCGTGAGGCGGAAAATGAGGGGTAAACCGTCATGTCAGTGTGCTCCCGCACTGCCTTTGCTCTTGATGGGCGCAAGCAGTAAACAAAAAGGAATAAGTAGCAGGGCGATAACGCTCAGGCCGGTAAAAACGTCAATGTAGGCGAGGATGCGCGCTTGCTCGATCATGGTTTTGTATAACTGGCCGGTGGCGAGAGAAATGGGATCGCCCGTCTGGGTGGTGAAATCCCTGATCGCTTGCGCCCAGCGTTCCACCGTCAGGTTAAAAGGCTCATTCAGGGTTGACATGTTGTGCACCATATTGGCGCTGTGGGCCTGTTGGCGTTCGGTGATCATCGCCGTGGAGAGTGAAATGCCGATCGAGCCCGCCACGTTGCGGCACATAGTGAACAGGGCGGAGGCATCGGCATTTAGCCGCTGCGGTATGGTGACGAACGCAATGGTGGTCAGCGGCACAAACAGGAAGCCCAGCCCGATGGTTTGGGCGCTGCGCATCAATACCAGCGTGGTGAAGTCAACGTTCGGCGCAAGCGTGGCGGAATAGACGAACGAGGCCGACAGGCAGAAGAAGCCGAAGGCGATCAGCCAGCGGGTTTGTATCACCGGCATCAGCCGCAGCACCAGCGGGATCGACAGCACGATCAGCACGCCGCCCGGCGAGAGGATCAGCCCGGACCAGGTGGCGGTATAGCCCAGATCCTGTTGCGCGAGCTGTGGGATCACCACCGCGCTGGCGTAGAGGATCATCGCCATGCCTGCCATCAGCACGCAGGAGGCCGCAAAGTTGCGGTCTTTCAGGCAGTAGAGATCAACCACCGGCTTTTTGGCGTACAGCAGCCAGTAGACGGCGCCGACCAGGCCAATGGTCGTCAGGATGGCAAAGGTGATAATGAAGTTTGACTGGAACCAGTCTTCATCCTCGCCGCGATCGAGCATCACCTGCAGGCAGCCCAGCCCCAGGGTGATCAGGCCGATGCCGATGTAATCGATGCTGAGCTTGCCCTTCGCCGTCTTGCGTTCCCACGGCGGATCTTCCAGCAGCTGATAGATCGCCAGCGCGCTGAAGATGCCGACGGGAATATTGATGAAGAACACCCAGCGCCAACTGTAGTTATCGGTGATCCAACCGCCGAGCGTCGGCCCGATCACCGGGGCGACGATCACCGCGATGGCGGAAAGGCCGAACGCCTTGCCGCGATCCTCCACCTTAAAATAATCCAGCAGCACCGATTGCTGAACCGGCTGTAGCCCGCCGCCGAAAAAGCCCTGCATGATCCGGAACAGAATAATCTGCCATAGCTCGGTGGCGATGCCGCACAGGAACGAGCAGAGCGTGAACATCACGATGCAGATCAGGAAAAATTGCTTGCGGCCGAATACCCGGCTCAGGAATGCGGAAATCGGCAGCACAATGCCGTTGGCCACCAGATACGAGGTTAGCACCCAGGTAGATTCATCATAGCTGGATGACAGCGAGCCGGCGACGTGCGGCAGCGCCACGTTAACGATGGTGGTGTCCAGGATCTCCATAAACACCGCCAGCGTGACAGTAATGGCCACCAGCCAGGGGTTGCTGGCCGGCTGCCAGCTCTGGCTTTGGCTCATTTCACCGTCACCCTGGGTTCAACCGACAGGCCCAGCGGCAAAGGTTTGTCGGCGTCCAGCCCTTTATCGATGACGATTTTCACCGGCACGCGCTGGACGATTTTCACAAAGTTGCCGGTGGCGTTTTCCGCCGGGAAGGCGGAGAAGCGCGAGCCGGAACCCATCTGAACGCTGTCGACATGCCCGTGCAGTGTGATATCCGGCCAGGCGTCGACGGTGATATCCACCGGATTGCCCGGGCGGATGCGCGCCAACTGGGTCTCTTTGAAGTTGGCGCTGATCCACACCTCGGGGGAAACCAGCGAGAACAATGAACTGCCTGCCTGCACCAGGCTGCCGAGCTGCACGTTACGCCGGGTGATAAAGCCATCGTAAGGGGCGCGCACTTCGGTGTAGGCCAGGTTCAGGTTGGCGGTGTTGAGCTGGGCCTGTGCCTGCTGAACCTGCTGCTGGCGCGCCTCAACGGTGGTTTCCTGTTGGCGGATTTGCAGCGCGATCTGCGAGGCGATTTCCACCTGCGCTTTGGCGCTTGCCAGCTCGGCCCGTGCGCTTCTCAACTGGGCGCTGGCCGCATCGATATTGCGTTGCGAGGTGGCGCGCGGATCTACGCCCCGTTGCCGTTTGTCGTCTTCCTGCGCGTTGAGCAGGTTGGCCTGCGCCTTGGCCAACTGGGCCAGCGCCTGATCTTTCTGCGCCGGGTATTGCACTTTGGCGAGATCCAGCGCCGCCTGTGCCTGATGCAACTGCGCGACGGCCAGCCCCAGTTGGGCCTGGGCCTGATCGCGCTGGGCGGTGTTGTCGCGTGGATCGATAACCACCAGCAGCTGGCCGCGTTTCACCCGCTGGTTGTCTTTCACCAACAGTTGGGTGACAAAGCCCGACGTTTTTGGCGCGATGGTGACCGCGTCGGCTTCGGTATAGGCATCGTCGGTGGTTTCAATATTGCGTGTAGCCAGCCAGTACCACAGGGCGACGATCAGCATCACCACCACCACGATCGCTAAAACAATCAGCGGCTTTTTACCGGGGCGCCGGCGTTCGGGTTGTTCGCTATCTTGGTCTTGTTGCGGGTTGTTTTCTTGATGACGCGGGTCATCCGCTGACGGTGAAATCGATTGATTAGCCATAGTTCTCATCTGTGTAAGATGGGCTCAAGCCGAAGCCCTGGAATTAACGCTGTGATGTTGGGACAGATAATGGGTCCGGCAGTACCGGATTGTGCTGAGTGTGGATTAAATTCCAGATGCCGCTTGCTCTGCTGATACACCGTGCCGTGGTTGTTAGCGGCGCCGCGTCGTGGCCTTGCGAGCTTATAATTTTTTGTCTCTGTTTGACCATAAGACGAACGTGCCGGGCAATCAAGGCGCCGGCAGGTAAATAACGGGTAAGAAAGTGAAACGACGCATGGCCGTGCGTGGTTGATGTGGGTAATTTTATCGTTTTGATATTAATTGTTTTTTTTCTTTTCCTCTGGCGGCTACCATGCCGATATACGGATGATGGGCAGGAAAACGTGACACGATCTGTAACGATATTTTTTGCCGATTGGGCAGGAATTATTCATTCCTTGCCGGCAGTAGATAATTATTATTATTACCCATGGAAGAGCAAACCTTTATTCCCGCGTAAGCAACCCAATGAGGATAAAAAACCGTTAACAATCATTATGTATATTGAATCCGCCAACGCTGGCCACTGGCTTTACGATTAATCATACGTAAATAGGGGCTTTGTGATATCCATCAATAGGTTGTGGGTGCCTTATGGATGGCGGTGATGCACTAAAATTGCGGGATGTGTTTTAGATTTGAGGAGCGTGGTGTTGCTACGTTTATCTTGAAGACAAACAAGCCGAGCGGCCAGGCATTGAAGCGGCGATTATTAAACCGCTGGCGATTAAGACGCCGAAACAGTAAGGAAATGGTTAAGCCGGGAAATACCCGGCATTTTTGTATAAAAATTAATCTATTAACAAATTAGATGCCGGGCCGTCATCGTCGGGGGAATAAACCAGAATGTCGCCCGGTTGGCAGTCCAGATACCGGCAGATCGCTTCCAGCGTCGCAAGCCGTACGCCTTTAACCTTTCCCTGTTTCAACAGGGAAAGGTTTTGCTCGGTGATTCCAATGGCTGCCGCCAGTTCCCTGGATTTGACCTTTCTTCTGGCCAGCATAACGTCCAGCGTGATCACAATGGGCATAGCGCGTCCTTTATACAAACAGCTGATTTTCGGCACTGATCTCGCTTGCGCGGCGCAGAATCCGGGCAATCACGATAATGCAGGCCGCAAGAAAAAGCGCCACGACCGCAGATGAATCCACACTCAATGAAATCAAGCGCTGACCAACCGGTTCCCGCATTGTCATCCAGATGCTAAGAAGCGGTTCGCACAGAAAATTCAGCACGACCCAAAGCACGACTGACTGACCCATCTTTTCCAGATAGCGGGATGACGATACGGAAAAATAGTTCCGTGACGAGTAGTTGGTGAACAAAGATCGCAGATTCAGTAGGCCAGCCGAAAGCGAAAGCAAGGGCACGCTGGAAATAAGAATCGCGCCGAGCCTTTGCCACCATGGAAAGGTACTTAGATCTTGATTCAGCGATGAGATTAACTGGTTTGACAGGGAAAAAGCGAAACCGTACCCACCTTCAACAGAAGCTAGCGTGGGAAAAAGCCAGACGGCGACATTCAGCGCCAGCATGATGATAGTAAGCCACAGAGTAATTATCGCCATGCGGCGACAGAACATAGCCAGACGATCCGATGCCATAGAAACCTCACAGAGAGAACGATGGAAATTAGTACAACGATAGCACTTATTTTATCGTAAAACGATAATTTTTTATCGCTTAATGGTTGGCTTGGTTGTTCGCCTTGCTATAGGGTTTCACCGGTTCCCCGTAGCGCTACCCACTAAAAATTTTATGATAATGAATTCACTGATATACCCTCCCTACAGCAAGTAGAGGGTGTGTGCCTTGCCACTTGGCGTCTTTGGGATATACATTCGGTGGAAAACACTCCCGCGCCAGCGGGCTGACAGGGGAACGGTGATGGCGAATATCAGCAGCGATTTCAGAAAATTACATGAGGCACCCGGCGCATTCATCATCCCCAACCCGTGGGATATCGGGACGGCCAGAATTCTGGCCGCAATGGGGTTCAAGGCGTTGGCGACAACCAGCGCCGGCATGTCTTTTTCCAAGGGGCTACGCGAGGGCAGCGTAGATCGGGCTACCACGTTGGCGCACTGCCGCGCGCTGGTTGAGGCGACGCCGTTGCCGGTATCGGCCGATCTGGAAAACGGCTTTGGCGACAGCCCGGAGATCGTGGCGGAAACCATTCGCGCCGCAGGCGAGATTGGCCTTGCCGGCGGCTCGATCGAAGATTACAGCGGCCGTCGCGAACGGCCGATTTATGATTTTCAACTGGCGGTTGAGCGCATCCAGGCCGCAGCGGAAGCGCGCGATAAACTGGCGCAGGATTTTGTGCTGACGGCCCGCTGCGAGAACTACCTGTGGGGCAAGCCAGATCTCGACGATACCATCGGGCGGCTGCAGGCTTTTGAACAAGCCGGCGCGGATGTGCTTTATGCGCCCGGCCTCCGGGATTTAGACACCATTCGCACTCTGTGCGGCGCCCTGTCAAAACCGGTTAACGTTATTGCCGGCATCCCGGGCGCCACCTTCAGCATGGCGCAATTGGAACAGGCGGGCGTGAAGCGTATCAGCGCCGGTTCATCGTTATCCCGGCTGGCGCTGGGCGCGTTTATCCGCGCTGCCGAAGCGATGGGCGAGGCGGGCGACTTTTCCGCCCTGGAAGGCGCGATGGGCTTTAGCGACATTGAACGCTATTTCCCACCGCAGCGGCGACGGTAACGCCGGTCTATCGGGTTATACTCGTCATACTTCAAGTTGCAGGTGTGTTCAATCTATAGCCACCGGGCAACCTAACCACCGGTTTCGACATGGGTTAATCTCAAAGACGATGTATTAGGTGAGTGGAGCACGGGGGTTGAAGCCATTGAAGGCGCCGAACGGCGGAACGGCGCATAGGCGAAACCGCCAGGACGGCGGTTTCAGGCGAGACAGGCAGGGACGCCTGTCGTAGCCGGCCGTGATGCGAAGTGACACAGTGAGGGCAGCCGCGCAGCGGCCGCCTGATATGGCGCAGGCGCGGGTCGTTAGGGGACGCGCCTACGGCCCCTAACTCGGGCGCGGGCTACGGTGCCGCAAAAAGCCACGATATGATGGCGACCGAAACCCTCTCGGTCAGGGCAAAGAACGTTGCTGAAACCGTACTCTGTAACCCGCTGTGTAAGTGGAATTGCCTTAATCGTATCGAGTTCCTTTGCGGCAATTATGCACGGCAATTGTCAGGGCCGAAGGCCCGGCCCCGACACCCCGGCCTGCGCTTAACATGGCCTGCCCGCTGCGCGGGTACCCTCGCGGCGTCCCCGTCGCCGGACGGGTCGGCTACGACAAACATCCCTGTTTGTCTCGCCTCAATCGGCCTTCCGTGGCCGATTGCCCCTGGCAACGGTGCCTTGCTCGGCAGCCCAAGATGCGCGCTAAACGTCAACACCCCAATCTATCGCCACCGGGCAACCTAACCACTGGTTTTGACATGGGTTAATTCATCAATTTCAAAGACGATGCATTTGGTGAGTGGAGCACGGGTGTGGAAGCCATTGAAGGCGCCGAACGGCGGAACGTAGCATAGGCGAAACCGCCAGGACGGCGGTTTCAGGCGAGACAGGCAGGGACGCCTGTCGTAGCCGGCCGTGATGCGAAGTGACACAGTGAGGGTAGCCGTGCAGCGGCCGCCTGATATGGCGCAGGCGCGGGTCGTTAGGGGACGCGCCCACGGCCCCTAACTCGGGCGCGAGCTACGGTGCCGCAAAAAGCCACGATATGATGGCGACCGAAACCCTCTCCGAACTCGACAAAGAACGTTGCCGAAACAGTACTCTGCAGCCATCAGCGTAAAGGGAATTGCCTTAATCACCCCGCGTTTCTTTGCGGCAATAGTGGCAGGCAATTGTCAGGGCCGAAGGCCCGGCCCCGACACCCCGGCCTGCGCTTAACATGGCCTGCCCGCTGCGCGGGCACCCTGGCAACGGTGCCTTGCTCCGCAGCCCAAGATGCGCGCTAAACGTCAACACCTCCTATACCCTTCATACTTCGAGCCGCAGGTGGGTTGACTTTATTACTCGGCTCGTCCTTGGGCCTCGCCGCTATGGGGCCGCTGCCAGCAGCGTTCAAATCTGCTCCTGGTAGATTTGTCGCTGTGTTGCCGCATGATTCGGCCATACTGCCTCACCCCTTCGGGGCCAGCGCTGTTCAAAAACGCTTTTGCATTTTTGTCCTGCAACTCGAATTATTTAGAGTATAGATGGATCGGCAAGCCGGTTTGCCCTGGCGCAATCTCCTCCCTGAGCGTCAGTTCCGGAATGGTATATGCACCGCCGTTTTGCGGCCGGAATGGCAGTGGCGGGGTGCTCCACAGGTTATCGAGCCGCTGCCCAAGTTGTGCGCTCACCTGTTCAAAGCGCGCCGCGTCCATGCGGCCAGTGCGGTAGATCACAAACGGCGGCAGCACGTCAAAGCCGGGGTAAAACAGTGTGCCATGCTGGATCGGGAACAGCAGATCGTCGATCGGTCCGTTCACCCCGCGTGGGCCGTAGTGGCTTTCCCAACCGCCGGCGGTGACCAGCAGCATCGCCCGTTTCCCCTGCATCGAACCTTCGCCGTAACGATCGCCCCAGTGGCTGTCGGAGTGTTCGCCCATGCCATAGGCAAACCCATAGGCGTAAACGCGTTCCACCCAGCCTTTGAGGATCGCCGGCATTGAAAACCACCATAGTGGGAACTGCAGGATCACCGCATCCGCCTGGCGCAGTTTTTCCTGCTCGGCGCTGATATCCGGGCTTTGCGTTCCCCGTTCATAGGCCCGTTTGGAATCAAGATCCGGTTTAACAGGTTCGCCGGCCGGTTTAGCGGTGTTGTCGCTGGCGTCGAGTACCGCTTTCCAGCCCATGGCGTACAGATCCGATACCTGCACCTGGTGCCCGGCGGCGGCAAGATGGCACACGGCAAAGTCTTTAAGCGAACCGTTCAGCGACGTGGGTTCGGGGTGGGCATAAACAATTAATACATTCATCTGTGGCCTCCGTTAAGTGTCTGGAGGCAGAGTAGGGGCTGCTACGGTATAGTTGAAATGAATTAGATAAATAACAGGTATTGTCATGAGTAATTTTGCAGCCCTGGATCTTAATCTACTGCTGACGCTGGATGCATTGCTGGCCGAGCACAATGTCACCCGCGCGGCACGGCGCTTAAACCTCTCCCAGCCTTCGGTTAGCGTGCAACTGGCGAAGCTGCGCGAATTCTTTGACGATCCGCTGTTGTTGCCGGGGCCGCGTGGCATGCGGCCCACTGCCCGGGCAGAGGAACTGCGCGCGCCATTGCGCCAGGCGCTGGCCTCGCTTGAAGAGGCCATTTTGCCATCCCGGCCATTTGAGCCGGCCGTGGCCCAGCAAACCTGGCGCGTTGCCGCGTCGGACTACACGGAATTGACCATTATCCTGCCTGCGCTGGCCGGTCTGCGTGCCGCCGCGCCCCATAGCCGGCTGGCTATTTTTGGCAAAGAGCCGGCGCGTCTCGCCGAACTGGCCGAGCAGGGCGACATTGATTTGGCTTTTCATACCCTTGAAGGGGCGCCCGAGGGGCTGCGCCACCGCCTGCTGTTTACCGAGCGCTATGTGCTGGCTGGCCGTTGCGGCCATCCGCAGTTGCAAACGCGGCCAACGGTCAGGCAATTCAGCGCGCTTTCGCATGTGATCGTCTCGCCCGACGGCGGCGGTTTTCAGGGGATTACCGATAGCGTTCTGGCCGCCGTGGGGCTGGAGCGCAACGTGGTGCTCTCGGTGCCGCATTTCCTGTTTGTGATCGCCGTGCTGGCCAAGACCGATCTGGTGGCGATGTTGCCTGAGCGCCTGGTGCGCGATCAGCCTGGGCTACTGCAGGTGGCGCCGCCGGTTGCGGTGCCCGGTTTTGAAATGGCGATGCTGTGGCATGAACGCGTCCACCGCGATCCTGCCCACCGCTGGCTGCGGGAGTTTATTGCGGATTCTCTGTAAACGGCTGTGCTGGATTTACTGCATCAGGCGCCAGGAACCGGCTGACGGCAGCCAGGAACTGGCCTCTTCCCGCGTCGTCCCGATCGAGATGCACAAAGTGCGTGGCTTCGGGAAGCGGCAGCAGCCGCGCGTTCGGCGCTTCTTGCACCAGCGCGCTGGCGTCTTCCGGGCGGCTCCAGAAATCCCTGCCAGAGCGGATCACCAGCACCGGCATCGTCAGCCGTGCGGCTTGCCACTGCTTTTTACCCAGCGCCAGTTCAAAGCTGTCGGCCATCGCACCGCTGGGGGCGCGAAAGCCGGGCGGATCCCGTTGATAAGCGGTGTCGTCCGATGCCAGCGCCGCATCAGCATAGGCCTGGGCGACTTGCGCATCACGCCAGCGCGTCTTGTCGGTCACGGGAATACTGTTGTCCCAGGCCGGGAACAGGCTGGCACGGCTATTGATGCGGTAGCCGCCGAACAGGGCGGCGTTAAACGTACCCGGTTTTTCCGGCGTATCCAGCGGCGAACCCAGGCCAAGCTGAGGGTGGTGGCGGCTGCCGCCGTAAAGGGTGTTGTAGAGCACCAGCCGATCGACATGCTGTGGAGCGTGCGCGGCATAAGCGCCGGCCCAGTGCCCGCCGGTTGCCCAACCGACGATGCTGACCTTATCGCGCTGCGTCCACTGTGAGATGGCGCGGATCGCCGCACCGATATCGGCCACCGCGTCGGCGGTGCGCATCAGCGGCGCGCTTTGCTCTGGGGGTTGGCTCATCGCCGCCGGCCGGCTGGAATAGCCGTAGCCCCGTAGATCCATGACATACACACGGTAGCCGGCCGCCGCCAGATCGCCGGCCAGCGAGCCGCCCGGCACCGGCAGTTCGAAAGAGGCGAGGCCCGGCACGCGTGCGCCGTGCACCAGCAATACCGGCGCAGCGCCGTTGTCAGGCAACGCCGCCAACCGCACCTCACGAATAAACAGCGCGGCGCCCGGCGTGAGAGAAACCGAGCGATCTTTGCGCACCAGCGTGGCTTCCGCCGCGGGTTGAGGCGGCTCCACGCCGCCGGCTAAAGGGGCCACGGCCAGCAGCAGGCCCGCCAGCGTTTTCCTGCCGCGGGCAACATAACGATGTGCAAGGGTTGCATTGCTCATAGCGCCATTTCCTGAGTGAAATAAGGCTTATCATCAATACGTGTTGGTGATATGTCTAATACTATCCATAGTGTTGTTTAATACATTTAAGGTATCGCGTTATGTTAAGCCTGCGTCAGCTGCGGCAATTCTTGGCGGTGGCGGAAACCATGAACTATCGCCGGGCCGCCGAGCGTTTGCATATGGCCCAGCCGCCCCTGACCGCCGCTATCCGCAATATGGAGCAGGCGCTGGGTGTGCGCCTGTTTGAAAGAACCAACCGCATCATCGGGCTAACCGCCGCCGGGGTGGTGCTGCAAGAGGAAGCGCGCCGCACGCTGGCGCAGATGGCGCGAGCGGAAGCCTTGACTCAACGCGCGGGGCAAGGGCTAAGTGGTTCGCTGCGCATTGGTTTTGTCGCCAGCGCGGTGCGGCACCGGCTGCCGGCGATGATCGCCCGTTTTGGCAACGATCACCCGCAGGTCGCGCTGGAACTGCACGAAGCGCCCACCGCACGCCAGGTGAAAGCACTGTTGGACGATCGGTTGGATGTCGGCATCGTCGCTTTACCGGTGCCGGAATATGCCGCGGCGCATCTGGCGCTGCAACCGTTGCTCACCAGTCCGTGGGTGGCGGTGTTGCCGCACGGGCACCCGCTGGCGGCGGTGGATGAGTTGCCGCTTGGCGCGCTGGCGGATGAACCCTGGGTCATGTTCCCGCAGGGCGAAGGCCCCGGCCTCCATCACGCGATTCTCTCGGCCTGCCGGCAGGCAGGGTTTACCCCGCGCGTCGCCCAGCAGGCGGTGCAGATGGAAACCCTCATCGGGCTGGCGGCGGCGGGGCTGGGCGTGGCGCTGGTGCCTGAATTCCTGCGGCGCAGCGGCTGGGATAACGTGGCTTTCTGCCCGCTGGCGCCGCAGGGCGCGCCGGTGCCGTATCAGGTGGCCCTGGCCTGGCGCAAGCAGCAAACGCTGCCGCCGCCAGTGGCGGCGTTTATCAACCCGTAAACAGGCGCTGCCGGCGAGCAGCCCCACGGCAGCGGGGCCACGTTGAGTTACTGAATCCGGTAGTGGAAGGTGTTTTTCACCTGCGGCACATCCACCGGCTGGCCGTTGATCACCCGTGGCTGATAACGGAAGGTTTTGGCGGCGTTGATCGAGGTGCGCACAAACAGCGGGTTACAGTCGCTTTGCGCCTGCGGATCTTCCACTTCTCCGCGCCGGTTTACCCGGTAAACCACGGTACAGTTGCCCTCTATCTTGCGGCTGAGCGCTTTTTCCGGGTAGTCCGGCGTTTGCTTGCTGATGGGCTGATACTGGCGCCCGTTGCTCTCCGCCTCTGCGGCCTGGCGGGCGTTCTGTGCGGCGCGTGCGGCGGCCTGGCTTTGCAGCGCTGCCTGGCGACGTTGCTCATCGTCCGCGCGCTGTTGCGCCAGCGCCTGCTGTTGCTGCTGTTTTTCCTGTTGCCGGCGCCGGGTTTGTTCCGCTTTGCGCTCGCGCGCCTGCTGCTGGCG
The DNA here is from genome assembly GCF_039539505.1 of Gibbsiella dentisursi. Taxonomy (NCBI): domain Bacteria; kingdom Pseudomonadati; phylum Pseudomonadota; class Gammaproteobacteria; order Enterobacterales; family Yersiniaceae; genus Gibbsiella; species Gibbsiella dentisursi. Next base: position 625,542 of record NZ_BAABDG010000007.1, on the reverse strand, counting down.
CGCCAACTGCGCTTTATCCGGCTTGGGCGGCGTTGCCAATTGCGGCTTGCTCACGGCGGGCGGTTCGGCCGGCGGCGGCGGTGCCGGCGTGGGGGCTGGCGCAGGAGGCGCTTCTGGCGTTGGCTGCGGGGCCGGTTGCGCGACGGCGGCGGGTTCAGCCGCCGGCAGGGTGATCAGCGTGGTGTGCAGATGGCGCACCACCGGCGCCGGCGGCGTTTTCATTTGCCAGTGTTGCAGCAGAAATGCCGCCAGCAGCAGGTGGGCGGCCAGTGCAACGGCGCCGGCGATGATACGCGCCCGCCAGGCGGGCGCCGTGTTTACGGTGGCATCGGGGAAGTAACAGGCACTCATTGTGGTGCCTCGGTAATCAGCCCGATGTTTTCGATGCCGCTTTTTTGCAGCGCGGCCATGCAGGCGACGACGCTGCCGTAGTTGGCGGCCTGGTCGGCGCGGATGTAAACCTGGGTGTCGCCTTTGGCGGCGATAATCGCCGCCACTTTGGCGCTCACCTCTTCCAGCGTGACGGCCTGCGCTGAGTCGGCGCGCTGTTCGGGCTGCACGTCGCTTGCCAGGTTCCAGTAATAGGTGGCGTCGGCTTTAACCGACAGGGTCAGCACCTGGCGCTGGTTGTCGGCAGGCAGCGTTTCGCTGGCCACTTTCGGCAACTCCAGTTTTACGCCCTGCAGCAGCATCGGTGCGGTGACCATAAAAATCACCAGCAGCACCAGCATAACGTCTATATAGGGAACGACGTTCATTTCAGCCTTGGGGCTATGGCGTAACGGTGGTCTGCGCATAAACAACTCCTGTCAGGCGGCCTGTGAACGGGGGGCGGTGGCATGCGCCGCAATTTGCAAGCGGCGGTGCAGGCTGCCCTGCAGTTCGTTGGCGAAGCTGTAATAGCGGTTCACCAGCGTTTGCGTGCGGGCGGTAAAGCGGTTGTAGAAAATGACCGCCGGGATAGCGGCGAACAGCCCGATGGCGGTGGCGATCAGCGCCTCCGCAATGCCCGGCGCCACGGTGTTGAGCGTGGCCTGCTGCACGTGCGCCAGGCCGATAAAGGCATTCATAATGCCCCACACGGTGCCGAACAGCCCGATGTAGGGGCTGACCGAACCAATCGTCGCCAGCATCGCCAGGCCGCTATTGAGGCGCTCTTCCTGTTCGGCGATGGCAGTTTGCAGGCTGAGCTCCACCCCGGCGTTGACCGCATCGGGCGCGATGCCTTTCACCTGGTTCAGTTGCTGAAATTCATGCCAGGCGGCGGCGAAAATATGCTGGGCGCCGGCATCACGCGGCATGTCGCCCTGAATGGCCCGTTGCAGCGTTGGCAGATCGTCTTCCTGGCGGAAACGCTGGCGAAAGGCAGCGATATCTTTTTCGCTGCTGCGTAGCACCCGGCCGTGCATCACGATCAGATACCAGGAGATCAGCGAGCCTAACAGCAGGATCGCCATGACACATTGCACCAGCAGGCTAGCGTTGCCGATCAGGCTGCTGAACGTCATTGCGTTATCGGAAGTCATCATCTTTTCCTTACGGTTGCCCGCTGGCCGTGAAAGCGCCGGCGGGCGGGGTGTTAATGATTAGTCGGCCAGTTGCAGTGCTTCGGCAATCGCTGACCAGGGAAGATATTTATAGTTTTGCGTCTGTTCCGGCAGGCGGTTGCGCCCGTCCTGCACCACCAGCATGCCGTGCTGCCACGGCGCGCCCAGGTTGGCGGCGGTAACCTCCAGCCCATCGGTTTCCGATGCGCCGTCAATGCCGGCCGCGGCGTTCAGGCCGATACGGAAAGCGCCGCGCAGCGTGTAAGGGGGCAGGGCGTCGAGCACCAGATAGCTGCTGTTGCCCTGGCTTGAAACCACCAGATAGCTGTGCTGGCGGCCCTGATAGACCGCCATCCCTTCGATGTCGGCCTGCAACGCGCCGCCAGCGGCGATCACCTGCTGCAACTGCGCCGGCTGTTCCGGGCGGGCATCCAGCGCGTGCACGGCAACGTCTTCCTCACTGATGAACAGCCGCTGTTGACGATCGTCCGCCACGCAGCCTTCGGGCTGGCTCGGCAGGCTGAATTCACGGACTACCGTGCCGCGCACGGCGCCGTGTTCCCCTTGCAGACGGTATTGCAGGAAACGGCCGCTTTTATCGTTGACGATGGCGTAGATCGCGCCCTGTTGATCCTTAAACATGCACAGGCCATAGATCTCCGGCAGCGGTGTGGCGATCTCGCCCAGTTCGGCGACTTCGCCGTTGGCCGGTGCAATGGCGAACAGGTGCAGCGAGTTGTTGTCGCGGTTGCTGGCGACCGCCAGATCGATCGTCTTGCCGTCGAGCGGCAGCCCGCTGCGCACATCCACATTATTCAGGCGGCCGACCGGCAGATCCTGCAATTTGTGGCCTTGCAGATCGTACACCAGCAGTCCGCGCTGCTTATCGGTGGCCAGGATACGGCTGGCGGCGCCGTCGGTGGGGTTAACCCAAATGGCCGGATCGTCGGCGGCGTCGCCTTGGCTGGCGACCGGTTCGGTTTCCAGCCGGGCAGGCAATACCGGGATGGTCGGCAGTGGCGTAGCCGCAGGTAACGGCCAGGCGATGTTGCCCTGGTGCAGCCCGCGTTTGTCGGCGATGATGATTTCCGCCCCCTGAGCCGTTGGGCGCACCGTCAGCATTTGTGGCTTTTTCAGCGTCGGCAGAGGCAGTGGGGCATCGGCCTGCCAGCCGTTTTCCAGGTAGCGATAGCGGTGCAACTGCCGATTTTCCGGATCCAGCGCCAGCACGGCGTCCGGTAGCACCGCCATACCGGCGATCCCGCCGCCGATGGCGCCGAAGGGCTGGCGCATATCCACCGGCCGGCGCAGCAGCGGCGCTTCGGCCTGCGCGTCATAGGCCCAGAGGCCGACGGCGCCTTCATTGACGTACAGCAGCGCCCGGCGATCATCCACCTGGCAGTATTCGCTTTCCGGCGGCATGCTCAGATCGCGCACTTTGCGCGCAGCGCCGAGCAGGTGGGTGCCTTGCCCCACCAGCCACTGTTCACCTTTGCCTTTTTCGCCGATCAGGAAGACAAAGCTGTTGTCCGCTTCATCGCGGAACAGGCAACTGCCTTCCACTTTGAAGCCCGGCGCCGGCAGGTATTGCGGGGTGCCCCATTGGCGTTTGGTACCGTCCAGCCGCACCAGCAGCGGTTGCTGGCGTGCGGTATCCACCATGGTCACCAGCGCGCCGTCGGCATCCGTGCGCACGTCGAGCGCTTGGTACTTGCCGGGCAGGCGCGCCAGCGTGGCGCCCTGGGCATCTTGCAGCAGCAACCCCTGTTTACCGGCCAGCAACAGCCGATCGGCCTGCGGCCAGAAGCGGTTGTCGTTCAGCAACCGGGCCTCGTCATTGTTGGCGCTGCCGGCGAGGGTGCTCAACGGGGGCGCGGCTGCCGGGGCGGCGGCGTGGCCGGCGTTCAGTAAACTGCTCATCACCAGCAGGGCCAGCGCCGCCGGGCGGGATGAAAATCGAAAATGCATGCGCTAAGTCCTTTAGAAATTGGTGTAGGTCAGGCCAAGTTTGAAGGTCGGGCCATATTGTTCGTACTGCGAGTTAAAGCCGTGGCTGCCGGTATAGACGTAGTAATGCTCGTTGGTCAGGTTTTGCGCATCGAACGAAATGTGCAGCTGTTTGGTCAGGTAGTAGCGCACGCTGAGATCGACAAACATCTGGTCGTCGACGTAGCTGTCGTGCGCGCGGTCATCGACGGCCGCCACGGTGCTGAGGTAATCCGATTTATAGTTGGCCGAGACGCGTACGCTCACGGTGTCGTTTTCCCAACCGACCATCAGGTTGCCCACCACGTCGGATTGGTTTGGCATCGCTATCTTGCGCGAGATGCCGTTGCCTTCAATGCGCGCGCTGGAGTGGCTCATCGTCAGGTTGGCGCCCGCCAGCAGGCCATTCCACGGCGAAGGCAACCAGTCGAATTTCTGCGAGTAGGCCAGTTCGGCGCCGTACAGCCGCGCTTTGCCGCCGTTGGCCCAGGTTTTGGCCTCGCTGAAATCGGCCCATTGGCCGCTGCCGGCCAGATCGGTTTCATAGGCAAAGTTACGGATGTCTTTATAGAACAGGTAGCCGGACAGCGTGCCGGCGCGCCCCATGTAATGTTCGATCCCCAAATCGAAATTTTTCGATTTCAATGGAGCAAGTTCGGGGTTGCCGAATTCGGCTTCGTCGCCGTCGATGGTATAGCCGGGGGCCAACTGGCCGAACGCCGGGCGCACCACCGAGTTGGTCCAGGCGGCGCGAATTTGGGTGTTGTTATCCAACCGGTAACGGGCGTGCAGCCCTGGCAGCCAGTCATGGTAGTTGTTCTGGTGGCTGGAGGTTTGATATTCCCCGTCGTTCAGCCCGGTGCCGTCGGCCTTGAAGCGCGTGCCCTCGTAGCGTAGCCCGGCGATAAAGCGCCAGTTGTCCACATCCAGCGTGTTCATCAGGTAGGCGGCGTTGATGTCCTCACTCATCCGGTAATCGTTGATGGTTGAGTCTTCCTGGTTGTAAAAGCCGTCTTTGCCCAAGGCGCCGATCAGGCTATTGACGCTGCCGGTGCTGATGGCCGGGCCATCCTGGCCGAACGCATAGCTGGCGTTGCCGGAGGTGAAACGGCTCAGGCTCAACTGATCGTCGCTTAGGCCGTAGTCGCCGAGATCTTCATACGTCCAGACGTTCTGGTCGTTCTTTTTATCGCGCCGGCTGATTTTGCCGCCGAATTTGACTTGGTTGTCGGTATCAAACAGGGTGTAGTCGCGCGCCAGATCCAGGCGAATGTTTTTTTCCGTGTCGCTGGTTTTCTGCGTTTCCCATTCCATCGAGTCCAACTGGTAATTGCTGGCATCGGCGTAGCCGCCGCCAATTTGGCTATACGGCTTGACCGTGCCGGAAAAGCCGCTGTCCGGGAAGGTATCCAGCCCGCTGAACGTGGCGTAGGTGCTGCCTGGCAGCTTTTCGCTGGAGCGGCTGTAGGCCATCTGGCCGCTCAGCGTCCATGGGCCCATCATGCGATCGCCACCGAATACCACGCTTTTGACATCCTGGGTTTCTTCACGGCTTTTCAGCCCGCGTTCCACTTCGGCGTCGCCCCGTTCCCCTTCGGCTAGCGGTTCGCTGAATTCGATGGCTGACGACTGGCGGGTCTCGCTATCTTTGAAGCGGCTGTACAGCGTGCGCAGGTAGATGTTGGAGAGATCGTCCGGCTTATAGTCGAAGTTCAGGCCAAAACCGGTGCGTTCACGCTCAATTTCATAGCGCCGCTGCTCAAAGCTGTTTAGGCGCGCGCCGTCGCTGAAATCCCAATCGCCGCCGCTCTCTACGTCGTCTGAAGCGAAGCTGCGCTTTTGCCAGCTCAGCGCCGCCGCCACGCCGAAGTTGTCTTCACCGTCGCCGATGCTGAAGATATTGCTGACCGCGCCGGAGAATTTCGGGCTGCTCTTTTTGCTGTTGCTGTCGTAGCTGCCTTCGGCACCTAAGGTATAAAACAGGCCGTTGTGATCAAAGGCCGACAGGCTGTTGACTTCCACGGTACCGCCCAGCGAGTTGGCGTCCATATCCGGCGTCAGGGTTTTCACCACCGACAGCGACTGCACCAGCTCTGAAGGCAAAACGTCAAGCGCCACCGCGCGCCGGTCGCTTTCCGGCGAGGGCAACGTGGTGCCGTTAATCTGCACGCTGTTCAGATCCGGCCCCAGCCCACGCACGCTGACGTAGCGGCCTTCGCCCTGATCGCGTTCGACGGAAACCCCCGGCAGGCGCTGCAGCGCTTCGGCGGCGTTGTCATCCGGCAACTGCGCTACACCGTCGGCGTGGACCACGCTCTGGATGCTGTCGGAGGTGCGTTGTTCATTCAACGCCTGGGACATGCTGGCGGCCTGGCCGATAACCTCCATGTGTTCCGTGGCGTCTTCCGCCAGCGTGAGCGCCGGAAGGGCAAGGCCGCTGATGGCGAGCGCCAGGCTGCTGAGCCGGCGTTTTGCCGCCCGCGTGGTGTTGTTTCGCTGTGCTTTCACGTATTTTTCCCCCAGAGTGACGACGGTGAGCTGCCGGTGAGCCGGCTTATTGGGGAAGGGATGCTAGAAATCACCGATGTCAGTTATATGACAGGCCTGGGCCGGCAGGGGCAAATCGGCGCCTAATGGCGGGGGCTGGGGCGGGTTTTGAGCTGAAATGACTGCTGCCGCCTGGGGCTGGCGCCGGGGCGGGGGGGCTGAATGCCCGGCGCGGCCTGCAGCCGCCGCCGCCCGGCGAAAAAAATACGCATTTGGCGTGAGCTGAATTGACCCCCTCCGCTGTCATGCTACCGTCATCTGCGCCTGTATGCTTAGGGCATTGGATTGAATCACGTTAAGAGCGCCTACTGATGTACGGTTTCTTCAAACAACACGGCAGCAAACTGTTGTTGCTGGCTTTTCTCGCCAATCTTGGCCTGCTGCTGGAGCTGATTCTCGGCGAGGTAAAGCCCTGGGCCGAAATTCATTGGACCGACGTGTTGGCCGAAGGCGGTTCGGCGCTGCTGGCCTTTAGCTGGCTGATTATGCTGTTGGTGAGCCGGCCCGCCGGCCGCGTCACCACGCTGTTGGCGCTGGGGCTGGCCTGTATTTTCTTTTCCTGGTGGATAGACAGCCTGGATGAATTCATCCGCCTGCCGCATGACGTCAGCCTCGGGAAATGGTTGGAAGATATTCCGATGCCGATTGGGTTGATACTGATTACGCTCGGGATCTATCACTGGCATCAGGAGCAACTGGCGATCAGCGCGCAGTTGAACAAGCGCGAGCGGCTGTTCCGTGAACACCTGCTGTTCGACAAATTGACGCCACTCGGCGGTGCCGATTACCTGCGCAAACAGCTGTCGCTGTCGTTAAAACAGGCGGCCGCCGAACAGCAGCCGCTGTCGCTGATCGTGGTCGATCTCAACGACTTTGACGCTATCAATCAGCGCTTCGGCGCGGGGGAAGGCGACTATGTGCTACAGACGCTGTGTCAACTGCTGTTGCTCAATCTGCGCCAGCAAGACTTGCTGTGCCGGCTGGCCGGCGATCGCTTTGTTGCGTTGTTGCCCAACACCGGCGAACAGCAGGCGAAGGTGATGGCGCAGGATCTGGCGGCGGCAATCGCCCATCTGGCGCATCACACGCAGCGGCATGGCGAGCGTATTCGGCTGCAGGCCAGCGTCGCCGCCGTGATGGCAATGGATGAAGATCGTGATGCGCTGCTATTGCGCCTGAATCAAACTCTGAGCCAGGCCAAGCAGATCAGGGTGGCCGGATGAGCGCCTGTAGCTGGTACGAATGCGATGAGCGTTTTATTCTCGGCCACCATCAGCCGGGGGTGTTAATCGATCTGGCGCTGTCGCGTGATATTGACGGCCACCGTCTGCTGCGCGGCACCGGCGTGTTTCTGGAGGATCTCGCCGCGGGCACAGTGCGTTTCAGCCAGCAGCAGTTTGGCCAATTGATTGACAACAGCACGCGCCTGCTGGGCGCCGACGACACCAGCTTTCTGTTTGGCCGGCGGCTATTGCCCGGCTGTTACGGCGACTTCAGCCATGCGCTGCAACAGGCGGAGAATCTGCAGCAGGCGCTGGATGACGTCATCGGCTTTTGCAGCCTGTTCAGCCCGCTGCTGGCGCCGCGAATGCAACTCAACGATCGCTATCTGTGCCTGTACTGGCCGCAAAGCGAGGGTGCGGAGGCGGGGCGGCAGCGTTTTCTGCTGGAGGCCGCTATGGCTTCGATTGTCGCCCTGGGCCGCTGGCTGTGCCCGCAGCAGCCGTTGCCCTGGCGTTTTCTGTTTGACTACCGCCAGCCGCGCTATATCGAACAATACTGGGTGCACCTGGGCGATGGGCTGAGCTTTGAGCAACCGATCAACATGATGTTGCTGCCGATCGAATACGCCACCCAGACTTCGCCCCATGCCAACAGCACGGTGTGCGCCGTTGTGCGCCAGCAGTGCCGGCAGCAACTGGCGGCGCAGGGCTTCGATGGCGGCTTTATCGATCATTTTTATGATCATCTGCGCAATAATCTGCGCGAACCGCTCAACCTGGAACGGGTGGCCGCCACCTTTGGGATGAGCCCGGCCACGCTGAAGCGCAAGCTGCGCAAACACGACAGCAGCTTCCAGCAGCAGTGGGATCGGGTGCGTAAACACACCGCGCTGTTCCTCTACTGGTTTGACGGCCTAAGTAATGAGGCGGTCGCGCAGTATTTGCAGATCAACGATATTAATAATTTCCGCCGTTCTTTCCGCCGTTGGACCGGCGTCGCCCCCAGTTTCCTTTCCCCGTTGCCCGCGCTTTGACGAGCATGCTTGCCCCATAGCGGCTGATACTGACATAGGCCTCGATAAACTGCGCAATTCCGGCATAATGAAATTTGAGTGTTCATAATATGGGCAAATTACTGCTTCGGGCGGGGCCACAATGAATTATGTGAAAGTACTGGCTATAGGTTTTGTCTGTGTACTGCTCCTGTCGTTTGGGCAGAGTTTGGCTAACGCTATGCGCAACGGGGAGTCATCCACCGGCAAAGGCTGGTGGAGCGCCCGGCGTGATTCCGCCGGCATCGCGCCCGATCCCGTCAAGCTGCGCCAGATGGCGATCGTGCAAATTTATGCCGCCCCCACCTACGGCTGGCGCGGGCGGGTGGCGGTTCACCCGTGGATCATCTTCAAGCAGGCCGGAGAAACCCGCTACCGCCGTTATGAGGTGGTGCGCTGGGGCAGCGACAACGTGGTGCGCCGTGATTATGCGCTGCCGGATGGCCTGTGGTTTGGTTCGCGGCCGACGCTATTGGTGGATCACCGCGGCGCGCGGGCAGGCGAGATGATCCCGCGCATTGAGGCCGCCATTAAAAGCTACCCTTATCCGCACACCTATCACGCCTGGCCGGGGCCTAACAGCAATACTTTCATTGCTCATATTGGCCGGGAAGTGCCGGAGCTGAAGCTGGATATGCCGGCCAACGCCATCGGCAAGGATTATCGCCCGCTGACGCGCCCCATCGGCCTGCCCCCTTCGGGCCGGGGCGTGCAGGTGTCGTTGCTCGGGGTGCTTGGCGTTACGCTGGGCGCGGAAGAGGGCATCGAAGTCAATGTGCTGGGGCTGAATATGGGCATTGATTTTAATTCGCCGGCGCTGCGTTTGCCTTTTATTGGCCGGCTCGGCTATGAAAAGCCGCAGGACCAGGTGAAAAAGGAAGAAAACAAAATATAGCCGGCGCTCTTATTTCATACCGGGCCGGCGTTTTGATGCAATCTGGCTCATGTGAACGCATTTTTTTATCGTTTGTCAGGCCGGGCCGCTTTTTATCTAATAGTCGCATACTCCGTCATTAATGGATCGGTTATGTCTAAATGCGATGTTCGTAAACTGATTGGCCAACACCCTGTGGTGAACGATCTGGTTAACCTGCAGGAAACCCGTTGGTTCAACCCCCGCTTCACCACGCTTGAAGCCGGCCTGCCCTATGTGGGGCTGACGGCCGACGACGTTGCGCAGGCGCATGCCCGTCTGAAGCGCTTTGCGCCTTACCTTGCCGGGGCGTTTGACGAAACGGCGGCCAGCGGCGGGGTGATTGAGTCTGCGTTGGTGCCTATTCCGGCGATGCAGAAAATGCTTGAACGGCAGTTCGGCACGCCCATCGCCGGGAAAATGTGGCTGAAAAAGGACAGCCATTTACCGATCTCGGGCTCGATCAAAGCGCGTGGCGGCATTTATGAAGTGTTGGCGCATGCGGAAAAGCTGGCGCTGGGCGCCGGTCTGTTAAGCGTTGATGATGACTACAGTAAACTGCTGTCGCCGGCGTTCCGGCGGTTTTTCAACCAGTACAGCATCGCTGTCGGTTCTACCGGCAATCTGGGGTTATCGATCGGCATCATCAGCGCCCGGCTGGGGTTCAGGGTGTCGGTGCATATGTCGGCCGAAGCCAAGCGCTGGAAAAAGGATCGGCTGCGTAGCCATGGGGTTGAGGTGGTGGAATACGCGCAGGACTATAGCGTTGCCGTCGAGCAGGGGCGCCAGGCGGCGCAAAGCGATCCGAACTGCTTCTTTATTGATGACGAAAACTCAAAAACGCTTTTTCTTGGCTATGCGGTGGCCGGGGAGCGCTTGAAAGCGCAGTTTCTGCAACGGCAAATCCCCGTGGATGCCGCCCACCCGCTGTTCGTTTATCTGCCGTGCGGCGTTGGCGGCGGCCCCGGCGGCGTGGCCTTTGGCCTCAAGCTGGCGTTTGGCGACCATGTGCACTGCATTTTTGCCGAGCCGACGCACTCCCCATGCATGATACTTGGCGTCAGCACTGGATTGCATGATGCGATTGCCGTACAGGATCTGGGCATCGACAACCTGACCGCCGCCGATGGTTTAGCGGTAGGGCGCGCTTCGGGGTTCGTTGGCCGTGCAATGGAGCGTTTGCTGGATGGGTTTTATACCCTGGATGATCAAACCCTGTTCAATATGCTGGGCTGGCTACATCGCGCGGAAAATATTCTGTTGGAGCCTTCGGCGTTAGCCGGCATGGCCGGGCCGCTGCGGGTGCTGGCGGATACGGGCTACCAGGCGATGCACGGCTTTAGCCCGCAACGGTTGGCAAACGCGACCCATCTGGTGTGGGCGACCGGTGGCGGCATGGTGCCGCCGGAAGAAATGGCCGCCTATCTGGCTAAAGGGCAGCATTAAGCGCTTCCCACCCCGGTTTTACTCACTAGACGCAACTCGTTTTTTTCTTTTATTGGGGGGGATTTCTCTGATTATCACCCCCATTGTTTCCCTACAGAAACAATAGCCGGAATAACACGCTATTGATTGCCAGCGAATAACTTGGCTTTATGATGGAGCCATAAAATAGAAATGTGGCACAAGAAATACCGTTATTAAATATCAGGTATATATTTTTCAATATTCCCTTTGAAAATATGTGGGCGAATAACAGTTAATTAAATGTGGCTATTAATCGCTGGCCGAAAATACGCTATTTAATTAACCCCGGTTAATATGTTGGTTTCTCCAGCCGGCATAATGATGAAAAGTGGAAATTAAGCATGAAAGAGAAAACAATTAATTGGAATGGCGGCGTTCAGCAGGAAGCGGTAGATATTTTATCCGGCAACGGCGGTATGATCGTCAGCCCGACCAAAGTGGGCTATATCATCATGACTTCGGATGCCGCAGGGCTGGAGCGCAAGTTTGAAGCCAAGCAGCGCAAACGCAATAAACCGGGCGTGGTGCTGTGCGGTTCGCTGGAACAGGTGAAAGCGCTGGCTCAAATGACGCCGGAAATTGAACGGCTGTATGAACGCCACTGGCAGCAGGACATTCTGCTGGGGTGCATTCTGCCCTGGAAGCCGGAAGGCAAAGCGCTGATCCCGGATGACGGCAGCCAGGCGTTGATGATGGACGGGCGCGAAACCAGCTGCTTTGTGATTAAGTTCGGCACGCCGGGCGAAAACATTGCCCGCACCCTGTGGGAAAAGGGCCGCTTTTCGTTCGCCAGCTCCGCCAACCCCTCAGGCAAAGGCAACCGGGGCCTGGTTGAAGGCATCGGCGAACGCATTGCCGAGCGGGCGGATTTGATCATCGCCGCCAACGATTACGTTAAATCCATCCAGCCGCACGAATCGGATGAAACCCGTTATGAGCAGGGCGTGATGGTTTCTCTGGTGGATAAAACCGGCAAGCTGGTGCCGGAACAGCATGGCCAGCGCGGCGTGCTGCCATGCCCGGTGTTGATCCGTAAAGGCCTGCAGGTGAACCAGATTATGGCCATAATGAGTGATATTTTCCCAAGCTGGGACTACCGCCACGGGGATTATTACTGATCGGTGCGCCGCGCTAGCCCGGCGGCCGCAGGGCGTGTTGCAGGCTTTCGACAAACAGCCGAATGCGCGGGGCGTTAATGTGCGCCTTTTTAAACAACACGCAGGATTTGTAGGTGTCCATCTGCCACTGCGGCAGCAGCCGCACAATATCGCCTTTGTGCACATATTCATCGGCGATATAGGCTGGCAGATAGGCAATGCCCAGGCTGCTCAGCGCAGCGTTTAACAGCGCCGTGCTGTTGTTGGCGCGCAGGCGGCAGCGCACTTCAATCGTCAGTTTGTGTTTGTCCTTGCGAAAGGGTAACGCGATGGTGTGGGCGTTGCCGCGGAACAGCAGGTAATCGTGGTGGGGCAATTCATCCGGGTGGGTGATGGCCGGGCGCTGCTGCAGGTATTTTTCGCTGGCGTACAGGCCCCACTCAATGTCCATCAGGGGTTTAAACGCATCGTCGGCGGGTAATTCGCGGCTAATGGCAACCGCCACGTCGTAATTCTCGGCATCGATATTAATCGGGCGATCGGTTAAATCCAGATCGACGCTAATATGGATGTTTTGCTTGATAAATTTATTAATCACCGGCATTACGCACTGGGTGCCGAAGGTGACCGGTGCGGCAACGCGCAGGCTGCCGATGGGATCTTCATGAATCTGGCGGATAAACTGTTCGGCGTTTTTTATTTCGTTAAGAATACGGTAGCAATATTGATAATAAGTTAGCCCAATCTCCGTTACCTGAATTTTCCGCGTGGTGCGTTGCAACAGTTTGGCGCCCAGATTGATTTCAAGCTGGCTGATCTCTTTGCTAACCGAAGATTTGGCAATATTAAGCTGGTTTGCGGCCTCGGTGTAACTTAAGGTTTCGACCACTTTGGCAAAAACCATCATGGCGGTCAGGTTATCAAGTTTATTCACTGTTGCTCCTTGTTGGCCGCCAGCTGTGCAATGCTGGCCAGCATCCGCCGCCTGATCAGCCCGCTCACCGGGCGGATCAGGTACCAATAGGGCGTAAATCTGCGCACGCTGGCCCGGTCTGGGCAGAATACACGCGTTTCGGTAAAAAGGCGCGTTTGCCCATCGCCCCATGCTTCAGCAGTAAATCCCAGCACCAGTTTGGCCACGCCTGGCTCATTGTAGGCGCCAAAAGCGTCCCCGCCGTCAATGGCTACCAGCCCATAGTTTGCAGACCAAAACCGCCCGATCAGGCCAAACACCAATTCACGATGTTCCTGTTGTTCCAATAAGGTGAAGTTGTGCATGCCAAATGCCTGCGGCAGAGTGCGCGGTGCGGCTTGCAGGCGCGCAAACACCCGCATGGGCAACTCACGCAGGGAAATCATTCGGCGGAAAAATGCATCGCTCTCAGGCCGGTAATCCTTCGCCGCGACCATCACCGCGGTTGGTGAGGCGGCGATAACCAGAGAATGCCGCTCATGAAATTGGTAATCGGGCAAATAGTTATCAATCAACAGCATGCAACAGCCTATCTGTAAGGGACTGGGGGCATCATCACGGCGAAGAAAACTCGCCCAGGTTAAAACCGTTGCGGCATGGCCAGCGTTGGGTCGATCACGGCGTAGATCTGGCCGTAGGCCACGTCATCGTCGATGATCTGGTTAATGTGGCGCGCAACGTCTGCGCGGTGGACCAGCCCGTGGGCTTCCCCTTGCTGCAGGACGGCCTGGCCGGTGGCGGGGCCGTTTTTCAGGCCGCCCGGGCGCAGTATGCACCAGGCCAGGCTGCTGGTTTGCAACCAGCTTTCCGCCAGCGACTTTTCCCGCACCGCGTGGCCGAAGGCCTGACGGGCGCGCGGCGACAACGAAGGCCAACTGTCGCCGCAGCCGATGGAGGTCACCAGCAGCATATGGCTAAGGCCGCAGCGCGTTGCGGTGTCGATGATAAGCCGGTTCCCGGCATAGTCGGCTTCGGCGCTGCCCAACGTGGAAACGATACGCGCCTGCGGCCCGGCGGCCCGGCAGGCGCGCTCGACGCTGGCGGCGTCCAGCGCATCGCCTTCCACCACGGCCAGGCCCAGTTCGCGCAGGGTTTGCGCCTGTTCGGCATTGCGCACCAGCGCCGTCATCGAGCGCTGTTCCTGCAGGCCCAGCGTCAGCAGTTCACGGCCAACGCCGCTCGCGCCGCCAAAAATCAGCCATGGATGCTTGATCATAAATTTACTTTCCGTTTGTCAAAGCGGTTAAAGGGCTGGCGGCGTTGGCGTGAAGGTTATCGCTAGGCTGCCGCCTGCGGTAACAATAACTGTGGGATGAGCGTTTGCAAAGCCTGCAACAGGTTACTGGCCCAAAAACGGCCGTCCGGCGTCAGGTGGAAACGCGTGCCGTTTAACCGCAGCAGGCCACGCTGTTGCCATTGTTCCAGCAACGGCAACAACGGCGCCGGGTTATCCAGCACCTGCAGCAGATCGCAGAACCCGCTGTCGATCCCGCCCTGCAAGGCCAGCCGCCAACGGTAGTCAGGGCTGGCCGGCGTCATCATGGCGATGGGCTTGCGCCCGTTGGCGAGGGCCTGCGCATAGCCTTCCAGATTGCGTGCCATCATATAGGATTGCCCGGCCACGCTGCCGCCGGCGCTGCTGCCGAGCGCCAGATAGTCCGCCCCCTGTTTGATCAGCAGGTTGTATAGATTGCGCTCGCGGCTATGGCGCGCCCAGTGGCTGTTGCTGAGCTGGCGCCAGTTTTCATCCGCCAGGAATTTTTCCCCCATCAGGTACAAATCGCGGTTGTGGTCAACGGCGGGCAACGCCACACGCTGGTTTTCCACCGCTTTGGCCAGCAGCGTATTCGGCAACAGATTGAGCGCGTACAGATCGACGCCATCCAACGGCAGATCGCGGACGATCGCCAGATCTTCCCGCCAGCTTGCAACCGTTTGATCCGGCAGGCCGAACATCAGATCGCAAATGATCGCCGCGCGATCGCGCTGCCCCAGGCGGGTGATGAAATCTATTGCCTCCTGACGGTTGGCGCGCCGCCCCAGGCGCTGGCGCACGCGGGTATCAAAGGTTTGGATACCAATGGAAAAACGGTTGGCGCCAGCTTCCAGGCTGGCATCGATGCGCTCGTCGTCAAAGTTGAAAATCCGGCCTTCCACCGTAATTTCACAGTCTGCCGCCAGCGGTAAACTTTGGCGCAAGGTGCTGATGATCCGATGCAACTGCCGGGCGCTTAGCGCAGAGGGCGTACCGCCGCCAAAATAAATAGCGTGTATTGGTGCAGATTGGTGCAACGTGCTGCCGGCTTCCAACGCCAGTTCTTGCAGCAGCATGTCGCAATATTCCGCGATTGCCTGTTCTTCGAGCTTGTTCTGATAGAAGCCACAGAATTTGCACTGCGTGGCGCAAAACGGAATGTGTACGTACAGCAGGCGCTTGTTGCCGGTGATTGCCGTGGCCGTCAGGCTTCGCCAGGCGGCGTCAATCTCTTCGGCGGGCAACGGTTTTTGTTGGCGCCACGGCATGGTGGCCCAGCGCCCGCGGAAGGGTAACCCGTCTTCAGCAGCAAAGAAGGATGAAAGCTCAAGAGACATAAGTGGCGTATTCCTCATCTGGGCACCCATCGTTACGGGGTGAACGCTAATGAAAATAAAACGTATTTACATGGATTGAATGAGGCTGAGCATAGTACAACTCCGCCTGCGGAGAATTGATGCACGTCAGGTGGAGAAAGGGCTAAATGGCGGGAAACGGTGAAGATAAATTAAATTTTGTAACTGCCGCCGGGCGGCACGGCCAACGCAGGGCGCAGGCCGCCGCGCCCTGCGTGTTCGTTACAGCATTTTGTTGCGCTTCATGTAGTACTTCACCTGATATTCGCTCGGGTTCATATACATGATGGAAAAATCCAGGTACTCCCCGCTGGTGGACAGTGAAAGGGAGGTGAGTTGCAGCAGCAGCGCCCCCTCTTTAAGCTTTAACTGGTGCGCATAGGGCTCGGCTGCCAGCACCGGGGTAAAGGTCTCAATGCAGCCATCAATGGTGATGCCGCACTGGTTCTCGATATAGTCAAATTTGGAGCCGCACATATAGTGCAGTGAAAGCGTGGGGAACAGCCTGACCGGCATATAGCTGTCTTCCACCATATAGGGTTTGCCGTCCACGTGGCGAATGCGCTGGAAATAATACACTTGTTCGTTGGCCTTGATGCGCAACTGGCGCGCAATGGCCGGCGGCGCCAGCCGCACGCAAAACTGCACCACTTCATTCGTCACCACCCGGTCAATCTGCTTCATATGCTCAGCGAAGCTGTTTAAGCCGTGGGTGTCGTGTTGTAAATCCTTTTGCAGAATGTAGGTGCCGCTGCCGTGCCGGCGATCGAGCATGCCCTCGCCGACCAGGATGTTAATCGCCTTGCGCAGCGTGCTGCGTGAAACACTGATTTCCTGCGCCAGTACCAGCTCGCCGGGCAGCGCATCGCCCACTTTAAACTCTTCCGAATTAATACGTGCGCGCAGCTTTTGCGCTATCAACCTGTAAATCACTTTTAAACCTCTTATTCATTCACGTCGCGGCATTAGCCGCCATGATGATTCGTATAATTCATTGAGTAATCTTTTATTTTTCTAACGAAAAATGGGTTATGGAATAAACGTATACAAATTAGCTAACAAGTAGACATCTTATCGCCGGATTTTTAATTGATATCGCTCACAAATTTCGCGCGCTGCCGGCGCAGGAAAAAAGGGCGGGGATTACCTTGCCATTAAGGCCTGTTCAACCGCTGCAAATCACTCTGGGCGGCGGCATACCGGCAAAGAATATGTGGGTTAAGCCTGCCAGCAATGGCGGAAAATGTCCTATTTTTAGTCCGTTAGCGAGATAAAAAAATGAGTAACTTCCCCAAGAAACATTCAGTGTTACGCCAAGGCTGCTTATCAGCCGCGCTGATGATGACAATGCTGGGTCAGCAGGCGCTGGCCGCAAACACGGAGGAGACGATGGCAAACACCCCAGCAGTTCAGCCAATGCATAATGAGGCCGCCTGGTGGAAAGAAGCGGTGGTCTATCAGGTTTACCCCCGTTCATTCAACGATAGCAACGGTGACGGCATCGGCGATCTGAACGGCATTACGGAAAAGCTCGATTACCTGAAAACGTTGGGGGTTAACGTTATCTGGCTGAGCCCGCACTTTGATTCGCCTAATGCGGACAACGGTTATGACATCCGTGACTACCGCAAGGTGATGAAAGAATTCGGCACCATGGCGGATTTTGATCGCCTGATGGCGGAAGTGAAAAAACGCGATATGCGGTTGATTATCGATCTGGTGGTCAACCATACCAGCGATGAGCACCAGTGGTTTGTGGAAAGCCGCAAAGCTAAAGACAACCCGTATCGTGATTTCTACATCTGGCGCGATGGGCACGACGGCAAAGCGCCGAATAACTACCCTTCGTTTTTCAGCGGTTCAGCCTGGACGCGGGATGCGCAAACCGGCCAATACTATTTGCACTATTTTGCCAGCAAACAGCCGGATCTCAACTGGGAGAACCCAAAGGTACGGCAAGGGGTGTATGACATTATGCGCTTCTGGCTGGACAAGGGCGTTTCCGGCTTCCGCATGGATGTGATTCCGTTTATTTCCAAGCAGCCGGGCCTGCCCGATCTGCCCGCCGCGGCATTGGCGCACCCGGAATATGTATTCGCCAACGGGCCGCATATTCACCAATACCTGCAGGAAATGAACCGCGAAGTGTTGTCCCATTATGACTCCATGACCGTGGGCGAAGCGTTTGGCGTCACCACCGAACAGGCGAAGAAATTTACCGATCCGCAGCGCCATGAACTGAACATGCTGTTTAATTTTGATCTGGTACGGATGGATCGTGATGGTTGGCGTAAAACCGACTGGACGTTGCCGCAGCTTAAAGCGACCTACGCCAAAATCGACAGTGGCTCTGGTGCGAACGGCTGGAACACCAGCTTCCTGAGCAACCACGACAACCCACGCGCCGTGTCGCACTTTGGCGACGATAGCCCGCGCTGGCGAGTGGCCTCCGCCAAGGCGCTGGCGACGATGATGCTGACGCAGCGCGCAACGCCGTTTCTTTACCAGGGGGACGAGTTGGGCATGACCAACTACCCGTTCCAGCGGGTGGAGGATTTTGAAGACGTTGAGATCAGGGGGCAATGGCGCGATCTGGTGGCCACCGGTAAAGTGCCGGCGCAGGAGTACCTGCAGAATGTTCGGCAGACCAGCCGTGATAATGCGCGCACGCCGATGCAGTGGAACACCGAAGCCAACGGCGGCTTCACCACTGGCAAGCCGTGGCTGGCGGTCAACCCTAACTATGCGCAGATCAATGCCGCCGCCCAGCAGCACGATCCGGATTCCGTCTATAACTATCACCGTCGCCTGATTGCCCTGCGCAGCCAAACGCCGGCGCTGATCTACGGCGAATTCAAGGATATCGATCCTGCCAACGCCCAGGTATTTGCCTATACCCGCACCCTGGGCGATCAGCGCTATCTGGTGGTGATTAACTTCAGCGAGCAGCCGCTGAAATACGCCTTGCCGGCTGGGATCACGATTAATGCGCTCATGCTGGACAGCGGTACTGGCCGCGCGGTGGCGCAAGGCGCCGCGCAACTGGAACTCCAGCCGTGGCAGGCGTCGATTTACCAACTGTAAGCGTTCGCTGTTGCAGGGTGCCGCCGGCCGTGCGCCGGCGGTTAATCGCCGTCTTTTATCTGCGCCATTTGGTTTAGCAGCCAGTTGCGTAGGCTGCTGATATCTTCCCGTTCGCTGTTTTCCGCCAGGGTGACGAAATAGTAATTTGCGCCGGGCAGCGCGTGGGCGAAAGGCGCTGCCAGCACCCCTTGGCGGATGAAATCGTGCGCCAGCAGGCTGCTGACGATCGCCACCCCCTGGCCGGCGACCACGGCCTGTATCGCATGGGTTTCATCGGTGAAGTGCACCCCGGCCTCGCTGTTGAGCATTGCCGGGCCAAAGCGCGTTTTCCAGTGTTGCCAGGTGGGCGCCGCCGCAGGGACGTGGCGGTTATCAACGTGAAACAGGGTGGCTGACGATAAATCTTCAAGCCGCCGGATAGCCAACGCCGGGCTGGCGACCAGGATGAATTCATCCTGATAGAGCAGGGTTGATGCCAGCGTGTCTTCTGCCGTTTCACGGTAACGGATGGCGGCATCGACCGTTTTACGCGCCAGATCAATGCTTTCCACACTGGTATGCAGGCGCAGATCAATATCCGGTAATGCAATTTTCAGCGCCGCCAGGCGCGCCACCAGCCAGTGGGTGAGGAAATTCGATGTGGTGGTGACGGTAAGCACCGGCGGCGCGTTATGGGCGTGGATCTTTTCCACGGTATCCTGCAGCTCGTTAAACAGCCGCTGTGTTGTGCTAAACAGTATTTCCCCGCTGGCGGTCAACGCCACCCCCTTCGCACTGCGTTCAAACACCCTGGTGGCCAACTGCTCTTCCAATTGCCGTATCTGGTGGCTGATTGCCGTGGCGGTGACGCCAATTTCGTCGGCAGCGCGTTTGAAGCTGTGGTGAACAGCCACGGCGTTGAAGGCCCGTAGCGCCCCCAATGGCGGCAGGCGAAGCTTTCTCATGCTGAGTTTATTTCATCCATTGCTGAATTTAATGACTTTGATTTGGCTTCTACAGCCGGAGTAACCTCATTAAACGCCATTTTTATGATGAGAACAATTCATCAGTGTTTCGGCGCCTACAGAAGGATAAAGGGTTATGACAGGTTGTATTTCAGCGCCGGACGGCACATTACCGCGCTTATCACTCACGCTGGCAGCGCTTTCACTGGCACAGTTTGTGATCGCGTTGGATTATTCGATTATCTATGTGGCGTTGCCGAACATCGCCGCCAGCCTGCATTTGGCGCCGGCGCACGCGCAGTGGGTGGTTTCTGCCTATGGCGTGGTTTTTGCCGGTTTTTTACTGGTTGGCGGCCGCTGTTGCGATGCGTTCGGCGCCAGGAGCATGTTTGTGCTGGCGATGGCGTTGTTCAGCCTGGCTTCGCTGTGGGGCGGTATGACGGCATCGGCCACGGCGTTGGTGATTGCCCGTGGCGTTCAGGGGTTGGGTGCTGCGTTTTTACAGCCGGCGATCATTGCGTTGATCTCCCATCACTTCAGCGCTGGCCATGCGCGGGCAAAAGCCCTCACCGTCTGGAGCACGGTTGGCGCCGCCGGCCTGGTGGCGGGCGTTGTGCTGGGCGGCGCTTTTACGCAGCTGAGCTGGCGGCTGGTGTTTTTGGTTAATGTGCCGCTGGGGGCGCTGTGTATCTGGGCCGCGTTCCGCTATTTTCGCGTTGCATGCCGCACTGTGCCGCGCCAACGGTTGCCGTTGTTGGCCGCCTTATTGGGCACGCTGAGCGTGTTGGGCGTGGTCATGGCGATGAGCGCATTGGCTGAACACGGGCTGGATCACCCCACCACGCATCGCTGGCTGGGTATGACTACGGTTTTACTGTGGCTATTTCTGCTTGGCGAAAAACACAGCCGGCAACCGCTGGTGGCGCGTGGGCTACGCGGCCTGGCAGGGTTACAGCGGGGCTGTACCGCCAGCGGTTTATACATGGCTAGCGTGGGAACCGAACTGTTTTTGCTGACGTTGCTGTTGCAGAACCACTATGGCTACAGCGCCTGGCAAACCGGCCTGTTTTTTGTACCGCTGACGCTGATGATTATTACCGGCAATATGATCGCCGGTAAATTGTTCGCACGGCTGCCGGCGGCCGGCGTATTGGCCCGGGGCTTTATGATTGGCGCCGCCGGGCTGCTGCTGATTGCCTGCTCGTTGGGGGAAAATATGGCTTGGCTGGTTTTCATTCCCGGGCTGCTGCTGAGCGGTATCGGCCATGGCATGATTTATACCGCGAAGTTTGTGGTTGGCACCCATGATGTGCCGGATGAACAGCAGGGGGGCGCCGGTGGGCTGATGGTCACGGCGCAATACGCCAGCGGCGCGGTTGCGCTGGCATTGATGGTGATTATCCTGCAGGCCAACCCCGGCATAAGCGGTTTTTACTCTGGCTTCGCCGCCTTAACCGGGTTTGCCGTTATCGGCGCGGTGCTGGCGCAAGGGGCCGACATCAATGGTTAGGCCGCGTTATTTTTTCGGCGAATGCAGCAGGTAATACTCTTCGTCGCCGTCTTCCCCGGTGGCGATCACGCGCCAGCCGTGCTTGCGATAAAACGCCAGCGCCTTGTGGTTTTTCACCAGGCATTTCAGCGAACCGGTATGGGTGAAGGTGTTTTCGGCGTGGTGCAGCAGCGCGCTGCCCACGCCCTGCGGCGGCAGGTGCGGATCGACAAACAGGTTGTGAATGAAATTGTCGGCGCGGTGAATGGAAACAAACCCCAGCAGCTTGCCGTGTTGTTCCGCCACCCAGATATCCTCACCGAGGGTGGCGCGATCAAAGTCTTCCAACTGATAGCCACGCGTATCTCGCCAGTGGTAGGCGGCCTTGCGGGCAGCCAGATACAAAGTGCGCAGGAATGGGCGATCGGCCTCTTGGTATTTTCTTATCTGCATAGCGGCTCCTTTATCTCTTCCCGCCACTATACGCTAAATCATTTGCCGTGCGGGCCGGGGCGCCTGGAGCGTTGCGCCGTTTGTTTTTCGCGCCGGATGAAAAAAACCGGTGGCCGGCGCTTCGCTCACCTATTAATGGTGTGAATGCGTTTGTTTATTATTATCTATTTTATGAATGCAAAATAACGATAAATATCGTAAATCAACTTATTACGGTCGGTGTTTGGAGGTAAATATCAAATTAACCCGTTGGTGTTGGTTGATTATTATTCTGTTGTGAATAATAATCCTCACACAAATTGACGAATTATTTACAGTTAATACCTTCAGGGATCAGAAATGCTGGTATGCAGGAAGCATCTATGGCGTTTTGCCGCGCCGTTGGCGCTGGGCGGTGTGGTTTTTCCGCTTTCGGCGGCTTTATTCAACCCGGCAGAGCACAACACTATCGAACCGCCGCCTTCTGCCGCCGCCGTGCAAGGGGCCGAGCTGGATGCGCGGGAACAATTGCGCCAGCAACAACGTGAGCGCGTGCTGCGCGAACAGAACGCGCCGGATTCCGATGTGCGCCTGGCCCGCCCCAGCGTTGTTTTGCCCGATTACCCCATCAATGAGCAACCCTGCTTCACCATCAATACCCTGCGTCTGGAAGGCGACTCGGCCGCCCGCTTTCAGTGGGCGCTGGATGCCGCAAATGGCGCCAGAGGCCGCTGCCTGGGTAGCCAGGGCATCGTACTGATCATCAACAAAGTGCAGAACGCCATTCTGGCGCGGGGATACGTCACCACCCGCGTGATGGCGCAGGAACAGGATCTGACCACCGGCGTGCTGACACTCACTCTGCAGCCCGGGCGCATTGGCGATATCCGCTTTGAGGCGCCGGTTTCCTGGCGTGGGCGGCTGTGGAATGCCATTCCGGCCTCGCCGGGCGACATTCTCAACCTGCGGGATCTGGAGCAAGGGCTGGAAAACTTCAAACGCGTGCCCAGCGCGGCCGCCGACATCAACATCGTTCCTGGCGAGCGTGAAGCCACCAGTGACCTACGGGTGAACTGGAAGGCAGGCCGCCCGGTGCGGCTTAACCTGGGGCTGGACGACAGCGGCGCAAAAAGCACCGGCCGCTACCTCGGATCTGCGACCTTGGCGGTGGATGCCCCGTTGGCGCAGAACGACCTGTTCTATGCCAATATCGGCAAGAACCTGTTCCAGCACGGGCCGTTCGGCAACCGTTCACACACCCTGAACTACTTTTTCCCGATCGGCTACTGGGCGGTTTCCGCCAACTATAACGACTACACCTATCAGCAAAATATCCCCAATGCGAATGAGGTGCTGAGCTATAGCGGCAAGAGCGACAACCTGCAACTGACGGTGTCCCGGCTGCTGTTTCGCAATCAGGCGCATAAAACCACGCTTAACCTGCGCGCCTATCGTAAGCATTCCTCTAATGCGGTGGATGGCATCGACATCGGCCTACAGCAGCGCCGCACCGCCGGCTGGGAGCTGGGCGTTAACCAGCGCAGTTACCTCGGCCGCGCCACGCTGGATGCGAACCTCAACTGGCGCCGCGGCACCGGGGCGTTCGGCGCCTTGCCCGCGCCGGAGGAGACCACACACAGCGGTAGCGCCCGTACCGGTATTTTGCTTGGCGATCTGAGCGTCAACCAGTCTTTCGTATGGGGCAAACAACCCTGGCGGTATTACACCCTGGTTCGCGGCCAGTGGAGCCCGAACGCGCTGACGCCGCAGGAGCGAATGGCCATCGCCGGGCGTTATACGGTGCGCGGCTTTGACGGCGAACAGATGCTGTCCGGCGAGAAGGGGCTGCTTTGGCGCAATGAGTTGGCGTGGAACGTAGGAGCGCGTGGCCATGAGCTGTATCTGGCCGCCGATTATGGGCGCGTCGGCGGCCCCGGCGCTCGGCATCTGGTCGGCCGCCAACTGGCGGGCAGCGCTTTGGGCATGCGGGGGGCGCTGTGGGGGCGGTTTAGCTACGATCTGTTCGCCGGCGTGCCGCTCTACAAACCGGATAATTTTCGCACATCCGGTGCGACGGCTGGTTTTAGCGTCAACCTGGAGATCTGAGGCCGGCCCTTTGCCGCAATCCACCAGAACGGACTGACTTTTCTCACGGATGTGATTCATGAACAAGCATTGCTATCGCCTTATTTTCAGCCGCACCCATGGGGAACTGCGGGTGGTTTCCGAGCTGGCCCGCAGTTGCAGCAGCGAGCCGGGGCAAAGCCGCGGCGCCGGCGCGCCACGGTTGTGGGTGACGCTGCGCCGTACGGTATGGCTGCTGGGGCTGGCGCTGTTTGCCGGGCCGGCGGCGGCCGACGGCATTGTGGCGGACGGTGCGGCGGCGCCCGGCCAGCGGCCGGATGTGATCGCCACGGCGAACGGCTTGCCGCAGGTGAATATTACCGCACCCAATCAGGCCGGGATATCGCACAACCAGTATCAGCAGTTTGATGTCGAGCAGAAAGGCGCCATTCTCAACAACTCGGCGGTGATGACGTCCACTCAGATGGCCGGGATGATACAGGGCAACCCCAACCTGAATCCGGATGCCGCCCCCGCACGGGTGATCCTCAATGAAGTCAACAGCAACAACCCCAGCCAACTGCGCGGTTTTCTGGAAGTGGCCGGCGGGCGGGCGCAGGTGATTGTCGCCAACCCGGCGGGGGTTGTCTGCAATGGTTGCGGCACCCTCAATGCCGGGAGAATGACGCTGACGACCGGCAAGCCGCAGTTGAACGCCGATGGCAGCCTGGCGGGCTACCAGATTGAACGCGGCGTGGTGCGCGTGGAGGGCGGCGGGCTGAATGGCGATAGCCGTCATGATACCGAATACGTGGATATTCTGGCGCGCGCGGTAGCGATCAATGCCGGCGTCTGGGCCAAAGATGAGCTGACAGTGGTGGCTGGCCGCAACCGCGTGAGCGCGGACGGTAAAACCACGACGCCGCTTTCGGACGACGGCAGCGCCAAACCCGAGTTGGCGATAGACATGGGCCAGATGGGCGGCATGTACAGCGGCCATATCCGGATGATCGGCACCGAAGCGGGGGTGGGGGTTCGCAATCAGGGCGGGCATCTGCAGGCTGAAAAGACCCTGGTGGTGAGCAGTGAGGGCAAGCTTGCCTGGCAGGCTGGCACAGCGGAGCCTTACACGCAGGCTGGCGGAGATATCAGCTTAACCGCCCGAGACAGCGTTGAACACCAGGGCAAACTGTACAGCGGTGGCCAACTGGCCGTACAAAGCCGCCAGGGCGAAATTCGCCAATCCGGCACGCTGGCGGCGGCCGGCAACGTTACGCTGCGCGCAGAGCAAGGTATCCAGAGCAGCGGGGCGCTTTTGGCGGGCAGCGATGCGAACAGCAGCCTGATCCGCCCGGCGGATATCACTCTCGTCAGCCAGGGGGATATTCGCGCCAGCGGCAGCTTGCTGAGCCAGAAACAGGTGGCGGTGACCGGCCGCCGGGTGGATTTAAGCCAAAGCAGCCTGGCGGCCGGGCAGGCGCAGTTGACGGCGCAAGCCGGGGATGTGGTGCTGCAACAGGCGCAGGTGGACAGTGAGCAACTCACCGTCAACAGTTTGGGGCACCTCGACACGCAACAGGCGCAAATCCGCGCCGGGAATTGGCAAATCACCGCCGATAGCCTGTACAACCAGGCGGGCGTCTGGTCGCAGGTAGGCACGGGGGAAAGCCGTTTTACCCTGAGCGGTGCGCTGGATAACACCGATGGCAGCATTGAAGCGCAACGGCTTAGCCTGAATAGCGCCGCCCTCAACAACCTGCGCGGCCGACTGGTGGCGCTGGACGGCACGGTGCAGCATTGGCGGGTGAGCGGCCTGTTGAACAACACCTCCGGCGTGATGGGCGGCAACGGCGGTTTGCAACTGGATGTCGGCGCATTGGTCAACCTTCAGGGCACCCTGCAAAGCCAGTCAACGTTGGGCATTACGGCGCTAAACGGGCTGGATAACCGCCAGGGCCAGTTATTGGCCGGCGGGAGCCTGGCTCTGAATAGCCAGGGGCTGCTCAGTAACCAGGAGGGTGAGATCCGCGGCCAGCATCTTCAGCTTGCGGCACAGGCGCTGAATAATGCCGGGGGGCAGATGGTGAGCCAGGGGCGGCTGCAGCTTGATGCCCAGGAGGCGATCGACAATCAGCAAGGGCTGATGGAAGCCGGCGACGTGCTGGCGGTGACGACCGAAGGCCATTGGGATAACCGCAAAGGCACAGCGCTGGGCGGGCAGCAGACCAGCATTGCGGCGGGCAGCCTGGATAATGCCGCAGGCCGGCTGCAATCGGGCGGTGAGCTGGCCATCAACACCGCCGGTAACATCAATAATCAGGCGGGTACCCTGACGGCGCAGCAGGATCTCCATTGGCAGGGCGGCGCACTCAGCCTGTTCAATAATGATGCGGGCAAATTGCTCAGCGGCGCAGCGCTGTCGCTCAATGGCGGGCAGTTGAACAACCGGCAACAGGGGCTGGTGCAAAGCCAGCAGGCGTTGGCATTGCACCTTTCCGGGGCCTGGGACAATCAGGGCGGAAAGCTGGCCAGCGGCGGTAGCGGCACGATACGCGCGTGCGAACTGATCAACACGCAGGGGGCGATCCAGGCGCTGGATACGCTGGATATGCAGTTCACTGGCGCGTTGGATAACCGCAATGGCACTCTCTTCAGCCAGCAGGCGCAGCGCTTGCTGGCGGAGAATATCCTGAATGCTGAAGGCTGGATCGGCAGCCAGGGAACGTTGGCGGCGGTCAGCCAGCGTTTCGATAACCAGCAGGGCGAGGTCGTCAGCCAGCAGGATGCCAGCTTGACCGCCACGCGCTGGAATAACCAGTACGGCGTAGTGCAGTCTGCCGGCAGTGTGCTGCTGCAGATACTTCAGGACCTGTACAACCAGGGCGGAAAAATCAGTGCGCAAGCGCGCTTGTGGTTACAGGGGCAAACGGACGCGGCCCTTGCCGGCGTGTTGCACAATGAGGGCGGGCAACTGCTGGCGGGCGAACAGCTACAGATCCGGGCGCAGGGCATCGATAACCCGCAAAACGGCCTGCTCTACAGCCAGCAACAGCTGCATCTAACCCTGAGCGACCAGTTGGATAACCGCCAGGGCAATGTGCAAAGCGGTGAAGGGGTGCAGATCAGCGCCGCACGGCTGCTGAACGCCCAGGGCGTGATTAGCAGCCAGGGCACGATCCAACTGACCGCCGACCAGTTTGATAACCTGGCGGGCACCGTGATCGGCCAGGGGGCGGGCGATTATCATTTCAACTATCTCAATAACCAGCAGGGTAAAATCCACAGCGGCGGCGCCCTCACGCTGAACGGCAGCCGCATGGATAACCAGGCGGGGCAATTGGTTTCCAGCCAGGCGCTGACGCTCAACGGCGAGAATATCGACAACAGTCACCAGGGGATAATCAGCAGCCAGGGCGCATTGACGGTGTATGCCGGGCAGTTGAATAACCGGGACGGCGGCCTGTTGATTGGCACCACGCAGACCGACGTGAGCGCGCAAACGCTGGATAATAGCGCCGGGCGCGTGCAGAGCGCGGGCACTCTGGCCCTGACACAGCTGGCCGCACTGGATAATCGCCAGGGGCGTATTTTATCCAATGATTCATTGCGCATCAGCGGTGGCGCCATGCCCGCGCTGGCCCTGTTAAACCAGGGCGGGACGATCCAGAGCGGCGGGGCGTTAACGGTGGCGGCCCAATCGCTGGATAATCAGGGGGGAACGTTGCTCAGCCAGCAGGCGCTGCAACTTTCAATTCAGCAGGATTACACCCATCGGGCCGGGGACACGATAAACAGCAACAGCGCGGTGATCCTGCGGGTGGCCGGCGTATTGACCAACCTGGCCGACTGGTTGCTGCCGGGCGAGCTTACGCTCTACAGCACGCACCTGAACAACCTGGCGACGCTGGTCGGTAAAACGCTGCGTTTCACCACCGGGGAACTGCGCAATCAGGGGCGCATTGAAGCCGATACGCTGGCCCTCGACGCCGACAGCCTGGACAACTCGGCGACGCTGATGGCGGATAACCTCACGGTCAACACCCGGACGGTGGATAACCATGGCCGCGACGCGCTGATTGCCGCCACGGCGCACATCAGCCTGATAACCGGCGAGCGGTTGACCAACCAGGCTGGCGCGCTGATTTACAGCGCGGGCTCCCTGGCGCTTTCCAGCGCGGATCTGATTGAAAACCGTGCCGGCACGATTGAAGCGGAAGGGGATCTCACCCTGACGGCGATGCGCTTTGACAACCTGCGTGACGGGCTGGAGATTGAACGCGACGCCCAGACCAGCGATTACAGCTGGCAACGATACAACTACTACTGGCGTTCCTATGGCGAAGACGTCAATACGGATGTCAGCACTCTGGCGCCGACCACCCAACGGTTGACCTTCCGTGACGATGCGGCGGCAGAGAGCAACCCCTATGGCACGTTGCTGAATATTGACGCCAACGCCAAACGGGCGGAGGTTCAGGTAAAAGACAGTCAGGGGCAATCGATCAGCCTGTGGGTCAACTACCTGGCTCTGGTTCCCAACGCCGACGGCAGCTATGCCATGACGTTTTACGAGACGCGCGGCCCGCGGCAACGCGCTGTTCCCACCCCTTATCAAAACACCGTCTGGTGGAATGCCACCGATAGCGAAACGATCGAGCAGTGGAGCCCCGATCGGTTTATCGATATTGCCAGCGCGCCTTATGTGACGGATTACAACAACCTGCGTGAACGCACCGCCACGGGCACCCTTACCGAAGATCGGCTGGTTTCCGCCGGCGTGGGGGCGAGCCTGCTCGCCGGGGGCAACATGTTCCTGCATATAGCCGGGCAACTGCAGAATGACGCCAGCACCATCAGCAGCAACGGCAACCTGACGATTGACGGCACTGCCAACATCATCAACCGCGGCTATTCGGTGAATCAGCGGCGCCAAGAATATATTGTCGATCATTATGATCGGGCGGAGGGGCATTGGTACCCGACCTACACTATCGACGAAACCACCGCCTTAACCACCCTTGACGGGGTTATCAGCGGTTACGGCAATGTCACGCTCGGCGGCGCACAGCTGACAAACACCACCGTCAACCAGGCGCAAATCAGCACCGTGGCGGCCGCGCAAAACGCGGCGGCGGCCGAACGCGCCGAATGGGAACGCAACCCGTTAGCGGTCAACATCAGCGGGCAGCGCTGGCAGGCCGCCGATACCGGGCTGGCTGAGGGCAGCCGGCCGCTCACGCCAGGCGAGCTGGCGTTAACCGACCAACAGCATCTGGCCAACGTGGCGACGACGATTCCTAATAATGGTCTGTTCCGCCAGCAAACTGCGGCAGAGAGCGCTTTCCTGGTGGTGACTGACTCACGCTTTACCGACAGAAGCCAGTTCCTGAGCAGCGATTATCTGTTGCAGCAGGTCGGTTATGATCCCGGCCAGGTGCATAAGCGCCTGGGGGATGGTTACTACGAACAGCGGGTGGTGCGTGAACAGCTACTGGCGTTGACCGGGCGCCCCTCATTGCAAGGCTTTGATGCCATGGCGCAATATCAGGCCCTGATGAATAACGCGATCACGGTGGCGGAAGATTTCCATCTGGTGCCCGGTGTGGCCCTCACGCCGTCACAGATTGCCGCATTACAGCAGGATATCGTCTGGCTGGTGAGCGAAACGGTTGAGACGGCCACGGGGCCGCAGACCGTGTGGGTGCCGCAAGTCTATCTGGCCAACAGCACGGTGCGCATCACCGGTGATGGCGCGGTGATCGCGGGCGGCAATCTGCAACTGTCAACCGGCAGCCTCAGCAACGCGGCTAACCTGTTTGCCGATCAGGCGTTAAGTATTGATAGCGACCAGTTCCTGCATCTGGGGGGCGACATCCGTGCTGATACCCTCAATGTGCAGGCAGACAGCATCGGCCTGAGCACCAACCTGCAGGATGCGCTGCGCCAGGCAAGCATGCAGGCGCGTGAGCTTAGCCTGAGCGGCGGCGATATCCGTTTGCAGGGGGCGAGCCTCACCGCCAGCGAGAACCTCAGCCTTAGCGCCAGCAATAATCTGAACATCACCACGGCCCGTAGCAGCACGACGGCGGAACTGAACGTGATTGCCGGCGCGATGGGCAACCGCACCAGCGCCGGGCTGGAAGCCGCCGGTGAACGCCTGGCCCAGGTGAGCGGTGAATGGCAGCAGGCTTTGGGCAGCAGCCTGAATGCCGGCGGCAACCTCAGCCTGACGGCGGGCCAGGATCTCACCCTGCAGGGTAGCCAGGCCGCCGCCGGAGGGGAAACGCAACTGCAGGCCGGCGGCAATGTGGCATTACTGGCAGATACCACCACCCATGATACCCAACTGCATGCCAACAGCAGCACCTCAACGGTGAGCAATAGCCGCCGGGAAGAGACCCTGCACACCAGTGCGCTCAGCGGTGACAACGGTGTGACGCTGATGGCCGGCGGCGCCGTGATCGCCGAAGGCGCGCAGGTGGACAGCGCGGCAGGCAGCATTGGCCTGAGCGCACAACAGGTAACCGTCAAGGAGGCACGCCAGCGGTTGGCGGAGAGCGACAGCGAGCAAAACCAGGTGGGCGCTACGCAAAGCCAGCGCCAGACCGAAAGCGCCAGCGATACCGCGCTTGGCAGCGTGTTCAGCGCCAAAGACGGCGTGACGGTCATCGCGCAACAGGGGGATATCACCCTCCAGGGCAGCACGCTGCAAAGTGAGGCAGGCACGATTGGGCTTAACGCGGCCGGAGATATTTCTCTCAACGCCAGCCGGGATGAACAGCACCTGATGCAGCAGGGCAGTAGCAGCAGTAAAGGTTTTCTGAGCAGCAGCCAGAATGCCTACCAGCGGGAGGAGCACAGTAGCACGGCCAATGGCAGCCTGTTGAGCGGGCAGGCGGTTATTCTGCAAAGCGGCAAGGATATCAACGTGATGGGCAGCAATATTGTTGCCAGTGAGGATATCGCGTTGACGGCAGGCAACGATATTACGCTCGGGACGGTGGAAAACCACTACCAGGCCAGCGCGGCCAGTCAAAGCAAGAAATCCGGCTTTTCCGGCACCGGCGGCATTGGCTTCAGCTACGGCACAAACAGCCTGAAAATCACCGACAGCGAAAACACCGTCAGCCAGGTTGGCAGCACGGTGGGCAGCACCCAGGGGAATGTCACGCTGAATGCGGGGAACCATGTGACGGTACAAGGTTCCGACGTGCTGGCGGCGAAGGATATCAACCTGACCGGAAAAGACGTCGATATTCTGGCGGCTGAAAATCAGAGCAGCCAGACCCACAGCCTGGAACAGAAACAAAGCGGGCTGACGCTGGCGTTGTCCGGCTCGGTGGGCAGTGCGGCGAACACGGCGGTTACCACGGCCAATCAGGCCGGTAAAGAAAGCAGTGGCCGTTTGGCCACGCTGCAGGGCATGAAAGCGGCCTTAAGTGGGGTGGAAGCGGCGCAGGGCGGCGTGCTGGCGACGACGGATGCCCAAAATCAGAACGCCATCGGCGTGAGCCTTTCCTATGGCAGCCAGTCGTTCAAATCCGAGCAGGCCAGCAGCCAGACCCAGAGCCAGGGCAGTACCCTGACGGCGGGCAACAGCTTTAATATTCACTCCACCGGCAGCGATATCAACGTGCAGGGCAGCCAACTGCAGGCCGGGAAAGACATGACGCTGAATGCGGCGCGGGACGTGAATCTGGTGTCTGCCGAGAACAGCCAGCAGCTTGAGGGTAAAAACGAGAGCAAGGGGGGCAGTATCGGCGTGGGGATCGGCGCCGGGCAAGGGGGCTGGGGTATCAGCGTGTCGGCCAGCGTGAACAAGGGCACGGGCAGCGAAAGCGGCAATGGCCTGACCCATACCGAAACCACGCTCAACGCCGGCAATAATCTGACCATCACCAGCGGGCGCGACACCACCCTGACCGGCGCACAGGTGAGCGGCGATAAAGTGACGATGGACGTGGGGCGCAACCTGACGTTAACCAGCGAA
Organism: Gibbsiella dentisursi; assembly: GCF_039539505.1. Classification (NCBI taxonomy): domain Bacteria; kingdom Pseudomonadati; phylum Pseudomonadota; class Gammaproteobacteria; order Enterobacterales; family Yersiniaceae; genus Gibbsiella; species Gibbsiella dentisursi. The sequence continues at coordinate 594,124 of NZ_BAABDG010000007.1, read as the reverse complement.
CAGGACAGCGACAACTACGACGCGAAGCAGCAGAACGCCAGCGCCGGCGGGAGTTTCACCTTTGGCTCGATGAGCGGTTCGGGTAGCGTGAACCTGAGCCGGGACAAGATGCACAGCAACTACGACAGCGTGCAGGAGCAGACGGGTATCTTTGCGGGCCAGGGGGGCTTTGATATCACGGTAGGTGAGCATACGCAGTTGAACGGTGCGGTGATAGGTTCGACGGCCAGTGCGGGCAAGAATACACTGGATACCGGCACGCTGGGGTTCAGCGATATCGAGAACAAGGCGGACTACCAGGTGGAGCACCAGAGCGTGGGTATCAGCTCGGGCGGTAGCATCGGCGGGCAGTTCGCGGGGAATATGGCGAACGGCCTACTGACCGGGGTGAACGACAGCGGCAGCGCGCGTTCGACCACGCAATCGGCGGTGAGTGAAGGCACGATTATCATTCGCGACCCGGCGAACCAGCAGCAAGATGTGGCAGACCTGAGCCGGGATGTTGAGCACGCCAACCAGACGTTAAGCCCGATATTTGATAAGGAGAAAGAGCAGAACCGGCTAAGGGAAGCGCAACTGATAGGGGAGATTGGAGGCCAGGTCGCCGATATTGCCAGGACGCAGGGGGATATCAACGGGTTGACGGCGGCGCAGGCTAAATGGGGCCCTCTGAAAGAGAATGCCACGGAGAAAGAACGTAAAGAGTATATGGCGATGCTGCGCAACTCGGATGAATATAAAGCCGAGATGCAGCAGTACGGCACCGGCAGCGCGCTCCAGCAGGGTATCCAGGCGGCGACGGCGGCGGTGCAGGGGTTGGCGGGTGGTGATCTGGCGAAAGCGCTGGCGGGCGGCAGTGCGCCGTATCTGGCGACTATAATCGCGCAGACGACAGAGGAAGGCTCTTCGCGTCTGATGGCCCATGCAGTGGTGAACGCGGTGCTGGCAGCGGCACAGGGCAACAATGCATTGGCGGGTGCGGCAGGCGCCGTTAGCGGTGAGGTGATGGCGCAGCTAGTGATGGAGGCGCTGTATCCCGGTAAAAACGTCAGTGAACTGAGCGAAAGCGAGAAGCAGACAATCAGCATGTTGGGCACACTGGCGGCAGGGCTGGCAGGTGGGTTGATTGGAGACAGTAACGCTGATACGTTAACGGCAGCACAGGCCGGGAAGACGGCCGTGGAGAATAACTATCTGAGTTCAAAAGAATCTCGTCAGCTTGATAAAGAAATGCAGGACTGCAAAGCCTCTGGCGGTGACTGCAATAAGGTGGTCGAGAAATATATCGACATTAGCAATAAAAACAGTAAGGAACTTATTGAAGCCTGTACCGGTGGCGGCGTTGCCTGTGTGAGCTGGCAGGAACTGATACAGGGGGCGACCAATGTGGCGAATGATGCTAACCCGCATCAAATCAGACTGGATGAAAAGCTGAAAGATCCAAGTGCCGCAGCACTGGTGAATTATCTCAACGGAACGGATCTTAAATTCCTGGAGGATAATATTACAACCGGTGATCGAATCATGGATGTGGTAATGACCCCAACCTCCTGGTCAGTAGCAATAATGGGCGGGAAGGCAATTATTACTAATGCAGTGAATAACACTAAAGAACAGCTTATTGCTGTGGGCGTAGGTGCTGGCTTAGGGGCCGGTATCCAATATGGTACGACAGGTGAAGTAAAACTGTCGGATGTAATTGGTTCAGTAATCGTTGGTGGGATTACCGCCGGTAAAGGTTACAACCCAACGATGGCATGGAACGCGGCTGGCGGCTATTACCAGGCTGAAATCAGCGGCGATGATCCGTTTATGGCGGCGTTGCTGAGTAAAGTCGGGGCTTCAGCGGGTTATGCAGCAGGTAACGTTATCAAAGTGCCATTTGATAAAAAACTAAATCCAATATCAAAGCAGTATGAATGGGTCCCAACAGGTGTCTGGACAATAACTAAACCAGCACCACAACATCCATTACCATCAATAGTAGGTAATATCGGTGATTCTGCCGTATCTGGTATGGTTCAGGATAAGTTGAAAGACGGTGGAGGCAAGTGATGAAAAATAGCACTAAATCATTACTTAACCTTTTATATTTATGCTGTGCGATGAGCGTAGTGTTGTTTATTTTGACAATGTTTGGACGTTTATTAGGTGCTTGGTTAGCTTGGAATATGAATGATAACTTTCCGTTCTCATTAGATGATTTTTTTGTCTGCCTCAAACTAACTTGGATGGGGCCACCAGCTGGTTTTATTTTTTGGTATTTTTATTACCGCTGAATCCTTGATAAATCCCGGCCCCTAAAACAGGCCGGGATTTTTTTATCTGTCATTTAACTACAGGGCGGATCAGCAACTGGCCATGCTCAACGGTGACGACGACAGGGTATCCGTGCCAAATCCCGCGGCTTCCAGCCAGTCGCCTTTAAGGTGCCGGCTGGGGCTGTATTAATGGAGCCGTAGTGGCCTCGGATGCGGAGGCGGTGAAAAATCGGCTCAGTACGGAGACGTTGGGCTGGAGCGATATCCATGACTGGGTGGAGTCCAATGGTAGCCAGTCTGGATTGAGCGTATCCGGCGAGGTGGGAAAGATTACGGATTCCGGTGGATTGATAGCGACCGCGGGAGAGTCGGAGATGGGGGGATATAAAGGCTCGTCGGGGGAAGCCGTCGATGGCGAACGTAACAGAAAGGGCCACCAGTACTATTCACAGCGCGGTTGCGGGGGGAGACGTGATTATTCGCGACAGTGCCAACCAGAAGTAGGATCTGGCGACGTTGAGTCGGGACACGGAGCGTGCGCACAGCTCGCTGGACAATAATTTCGACAGGGATGGCACTCAAGACAAACCAAAGCCACGGACAGGCATAAAAATCTGATAGTGCCATCTTTGTATACATACCTGCATGCTTGGCATTGTTTTTATCTACGTTATGGCCAAGCTTTCTCTATCCTGCCATACGCCACCAATGATTTACAACCCTTGCCGCTGGCAGTATCCTGTTTAGAACTTAATAAAGTTTTAAGTGAAAATTTACAGATTTATCAAAGACTCGGGGTGCCTTTGTGCAATGCGCATTGGCTGAGATTTTACCCGTATTACCTGAACTGGATAATGCCAGCGTAGGGAAGTCTCGGTGCCCCAACCGGTGCCCGCCTTCTTGAACGCCGGTTGGGAGGATTATGAACGCTCGACCAGATACCTTACCCGGCGCACGCGCCGCGGCCTGTTTCCACCAATTCAAACAACATCCACCGCTGGTGCATTGCCTGACCAATGATGTCGTGCAGTCGTTAACGGCCAATGTACTGTTGGCGTTAGGCGCTTCGCCAGCGATGGTGGTAGAGCCCAGCGAAGCGGCGGAGTTCAGCGGCATTGCCAGCGCGCTACTGGTGAATATTGGCACGTTAACCGAAGCCAGTGCAGCAGCTATGCTGGCCGCCATTAAGGCGGCGAACCAGGCGGGTACCCCCTGGGCGCTGGATCCGGTGGCGGTGGGCGGGTTGCGCTATCGCACCGAGTTTGCCCGGCAATTATTAACGCTAAAGCCGGCGGCAATTCGCGGTAACGCATCGGAAATTATGGCGCTGAGCGGCCAGCGGGGCGGTGGGCGCGGGGTAGACAGCACCGACGATTCACTGGCAGCACTGCCCGCTGCGCAGGCGCTGGCGAGTACCAGCGGCGCCGTGGTGGCGGTAACCGGCGAAATTGATTATGTCACGGATGGCGTGCGCAGTTGGGCAGTAACCGGCGGCGATGCGCTGATGACACGGGTCGTGGGTACCGGCTGTTCACTGTCTGCGGTGGCGGCGGCGTTTTGTAGCCTGCCGGGGGCGCGCCTTGATAACGTCGCGACGGCCTGCCGAGTGATGGCGTTATGCGGTCAGCGGGCCTGCGCGATAGCGGCGGGGCCAGGCAGCTTTACGCCGGCCTTCCTTGATGCGTTGTACCAACTGTGCGCGGAGGATCTGCAATGAAACGGATTAATGCGTTGACGATTGCAGGCACCGATCCCAGCGGTGGCGCCGGTATTCAGGCAGATTTGAAAACCTTCTCGGCGCTTGGCGCATACGGCACCAGCGTGATTACCGCGCTGGTGGCGCAGAATACGCGTGGCGTGCAGTCGGTGTATAACATCGCGCCGGAATTTGTTGCGGCGCAGATGGATTCCGTGCTGAGCGATGTGCGTATCGACAGCGCCAAAATAGGCATGTTGGCCAATGCCGAGATCGTGCAGGCAGTGGCGGAACGTTTGCGCCACTATCAGCCGCCTTTTGTCGTGCTGGATACGGTGATGCTGGCTAAAAGCGGCGATCCCTTATTGGCACCGGAGGCAGTGGCGGCCATCCGCCAGCTTCTTTTGCCGCAGGTGGCGATAATTACCCCGAACTTGCCGGAGGCCGCCGCTTTGCTAGGCTGCGCCCCGGCGGAAAACGAACGGCAAATGCGCGAGCAGGGCAGAGCGCTTTTGGCCCTAGGGTGCAAAGCGGTGTTGATCAAGGGCGGGCATTTGAGCGAGCAGGAAAGCCCGGATTGGTTGTTTAGCACCGAAGGGGAGCGGCGTTTCACTGCGCCGCGCGTTGCCACGCGCCACACTCATGGCACGGGCTGCACGCTCTCTGCGGCGCTGGCGGCGTTGCGGCCACGCCATGCTAACTGGGCGGAGGCGGTGGCGGCAGCCAAGGGGTATCTGCAAAAGGCATTGGAACAGGCGGATACGCTGGAGGTCGGGCACGGCATTGGCCCGGTGCATCATTTCCATGCCTGGTGGTGATTGCGGTTTCCATTCTGGTTTCCGCCAGTGGAAGGGGGTAGGGGGTTTTCCCCTCACCCCGGCCCTCTCCCAAGGGAGAGGGGGCAGAGTTGGCCTGGGGCTTTTTTCCCCCTCACCCCGGCCCTCTCCCAAGGGAGAGGGGGTAGAGTTGGCCTGGGGCGTTTTTTCCCTCACCCCGGCTTTCTCCCAAAGGGAGAGGGAGTATTTTCGGCGTTGGGCAGAGGGCGGTTAGCCAATTCCGGCCTGATGCAGATCGTGCAGGTTGATGGCGCCAACCAGCACGCCATCCAGATCAACCACCGGTGCGGCGCTGATATGTTGCTGATGCAGCGCTTCCAGCGCCTCGCCCGCACGCCACTGTTCCGGCAGGCGGTAGCCGGGGCTGGTGATCGCCGGGGCCAGGCTGTCGTTAAGCGAGTTGCCTTTGACCAGCCAGCGGCGCAGGTCGCCGTCGGTAAACACCCCCACGACTTTTTGCTGTGCGTCGCATACCGCCACCAGCCCAAGCCCGGTGCGGCTTAGCTCCAGCATGGCAGTCATCACGTCGGCATCTTCACTGACTTTGGGCAGGCGATCGCCGGTGCGCATCAGGTGGTGCACGCGGTTAAGCAGGCGGGCGCCCAGGCTGCCGCCGGGATGTGAACGGGCGAAATCCTCGGCGTTGAAACCACGCTGGCGCATCAGCGCCATGGCTAACGCGTCGCCGATCATCAGCGTGTTGACGGCGCTAGATGTGGGGGCCAGGCCCATCGGGCAGGCTTCGCGCTCCACGCTGATATCCAGCAGGCAGGCGGCAGCCTGCGCCAGCGGCGATTCTTTACCGCCGGTAATGGCGATCACCGGGATCTGGCTTTCCGCCAGCAGCGGCAGGATCAAATCCAGTTCTTTGGCGCGCCCGGAATAAGAGATAAAAATCACCACGTCTTGTTTGCCGATCATGCCCAGATCGCCGTGCAGCGCTTCTGCTGGGTGGACGAAAAAGGCCGGCGTGCCGGTGCTGGCGAGTGAAGCGGCGATTTTCTTGCCGATATGGCCAGACTTACCAATGCCGGAAATCACCGCTTTGCCGCGGCAGTGCAGCAGCAGCTCACAGGCACGCACAAAGTTGCCGTCCAGCCGGGCCAACAGGCGCTGCGCTTCGGCCAGTTCGATCTCCAGGGTTTCGCGGGCAAAATTAAGTAGCGCATCGGCTTTACGCATTGCGGCCTCCAACCAGAATGGTCTTGATCCCTCTTTCCTGCAGGGCGGTGAGGTAATCCGGGGGAATGTCATTATCGGTGATTAAGGTATCAACCATGCCCAATTCGCATACCACGTTTGGGCTTTTGCGGCCGAATTTGGAGGAATCCACCAGCAGGATGATGCGGCCGGCGGCTTCGCACATGGCCTTGCTGACGTTGTGTACTTCGTTGAAGGTGGTCACGCCGGCGTTAAGGTCGACCCCGTCGGCACCGATGAACAGCTTATCAAAACTGAACTGATGAAAGGCGGATTCCGCCAGGCTGCCGTGGAACGATGCCGATTTTTTGCGGTAGGTGCCGCCTGGCATCAGGATGGTTTGATCGTTATCCAGTTCCACCAGCGCGTTAACGATGTGCAGGCTGTTGGTCATTACCGTGATATTGTTGAATTGCGCCAGGTGCGGCACCATTTGCAGCACCGTGCTGCCGGCGTCGAAAATCAGCGAATCGCCGTCGTTGATCAGTTTGGCGGCGGCATGGGCAATCTGGCGTTTTTTTTCGGTATTGATGTGGGTTTTGCGATCGATGGGCTGATCGCCGTCATCGCGGCTGAGCACTACGCCGCCGTAGGTACGGATAACCGCGCCTTCCTCCTCCAGCAGGGTGAGATCCTTACGGATAGTGGTGCCGGTGGTGGAGAAATGTTCGGCTAAAACGTCTACCGCCGTTTTGCCATGCCGCTGTAGATACTCGAGGATGGCGGCCTGCCGCTGCTTTGGTTTCATAGCGATTCCTGTTCACAAGAGTTAAACATTCCCTCCAGCGAAGTATTCACTATGAAAGGTAATGTCTTTTAATGTGAAAATATCATGTTTTCGGTGCGATCGCTAACGTTAGTGCTATTTGGCATTGTCGATCCTTAGGGAAGATCACATCCGGGCGTAAATCCCGTTGATGTAAACCATGCAGGCGGGGAAGGGGTTTGGGGCGGGCGAAGATGGTCAGGCCGCGCATAATCATGCTGCCGCACACCCGCTGTTGGGCGTCAAACGCCAGCGCCAGCACCACGCGTGGGCGCATCCGGCCGCCGGTGCGCCCAATGCCGACGGCACCAAGCCGGCAAAGCCGTTCGAATGCACGGTTGAAACGTTGCAACTGCCACCAGCCGAGGGCGATTTGCATCAGCCAGGCGATAATAGCGAAGGTAATCAAGGCGCTGCTCATGGTTGCTCCTGAATGTGTGCCCCGGCCAATCGCGGCCGGGGCGTTAGGGTTAAAACATCACCTGGCCGCCGGTGATGTTGATTGACTGGCCGGTGCAGTACGCGGCTTTATCGCTGGCGTAGAACAGCAATGTGTTCAACACGTCCTGGTAATCACAACCGCGTTTCAACGGCACCTTATCGATATAGTACTGTTCAACCTCTTCCGGTTTGATGCCGAGCTTTTGCGCATACTGCGGCAGCAATGACTGGAACATCGGCGATTTCAGCAGGTTGCCCAGCATCAGTGAATGAACGGTAATGCCGTATTCCGCCAGATCGAGCGCCAGCGACTGGGTCAACCCCACGCCGCCGAACTTGGCGGCGCTGTAGCCGGAGTTGTGCTTGCTGCCGACCTTGCCGGATTTTGAATTGATCTGAATAATGCGGCCTGCCACGCCGTCGCGGATCATCAGGCGTGAGAACTCGCGGGCGCAGAGGAAATACCCCACCAGGTTAACCTGCAGCGAGCGATCGAAATCCCCCAGCAGGAAATCGGTGATCGGCGCCGCCTTGGCGAGACCGGCGCTGTACACCAATAGATTCGCCCCGCCGAAGGCGTTATCCACCGCTTGGGCCAGCGCGATGACGCTGGCTTCGTCGGTGGCGTCGGCCTGGAACGCCACGGCGCTGCCTGCGCCATACTCTTCATTGATTTGCTGTGCCACCTGATGGGCGTTGTCGGCATTCAGATCGGCCACCGCCACGCGATAACCGGCCTGTGCCAGGCCTTGGCAAAGGAACGCGCCTAACGTTTGGCCACCGCCAATCACTACAGCTACTTCAGACATGGTCTACTCCTTATGCGATAAATTTCAGCGTACTGCCTAACGGTATATCTGCCGGCGTGGGGCCGGATACGTGGATTGAGCCGGGGAATTCCGCTAACGCTTCACCGTCGAAACGCACCGTAACGTGGCCCAGTTCGCGCAGGTTCTGGGTGGCGACGCTACCGACCGCAGTGATCGGGTAGCGCCGCTCGGCCAGCTCCATCACGCCGCCCACCTGCAGTTCGCCGGTGGTGTTGCCGTGCTGATGGATAAAGCAAAATGCTTCGATATCGGCGGGGGCGCCTTCCCGGAAAGTGATCAACATATCGTCCTGCAGTGCGTCACGTGCGCAGCCGCCGATGTGTGTGATAGTGGTTTGGAAAATAGTGTTCATAGCACGTTCTCTGCAGAGTGAAAGTTACTGATAAATAAAGGCCGAAGCCGCCCAGGCAATCAGCACGGTAGGGGCGCCGGTCAGGAAACGGCCCACCAGCACGGAAGGCACCCCAACGCGCACCGTGTCTTGCTTGGCTTCCGCCAGCGACAGCCCCACCGGGATGAAATCGCACGAGGCCTGGGCGTTAATGGCAAACAACGCCGGCAACGCCAGCTGCGGCGGGATATGGCCAAGGCCGATCTGCACGCCGACCAGCACGCCAATCACCTGAGCGATCACGGCGCCTGGGCCAAGGAACGGAGAAAGCAGCGGGAAGGAGCAGATCAGCGCCAGCGTCACCAGCCCGATGGGGCTGTTGGCCAGCGGCGTCAGGCCGTGCGCGATGAAATCGCCCAGGCCAGAGGCCATGATGATGCCGATCAGCGCAGAGACGAACGCCATAAACGGCAGTATGGTTTTCAATACGGTGTCGATGGTGTCGCGCCCGGCCTGAAAGAACACCGCCACCACCGAGCCCATCCCCATCCCCACTTTGGCCAGCAGGCCGTCGCTCTGTTCGGTGATTTTCTTGCTGGTATCGTAATCGCGGGCCTTGGGGGCGTCTGCTACCGGCGCCGCAACGGCCGCCGCTTCGCCTTCCTGGCGTTCGATACGGCGGATGTTGTTTTCGCGCACCCCGGAAACGTAGATATCTTCAAGAATATACTGCGCCAGCGGGCCGGATTGGCCGGTCGCGTGGATATTGATCGTTGGGATACGGCGCTTTGGGTACAGGCCGCAGCGCAGGGTGCCGCCGCAGTCGATGACGGCCAGGGCGATTTCTTCCGCCGGCGGTTCACCTTCTTTGAAGCCGTCTACCGCCGGCCAACCGGTGAGATCGCTTAACAGATCGATGATCGCAGGGCGGGTACCGGCGGTGATATAGACGATTTTCTTGCCCGGCACTATCGGCAGCTCCAGTGGGCCGCCCCAGCCGCTTTCACCTTTCTCGATACGGATATAAGCACTCATGATGCACTCCACGGATTAAAGTTGAACCTGGCGATCCAGGCGGATGCCCATCTTGCGTTCGAACAGGCTGGTGGTGAGATCGGTGATCCAGCCGCGGAAGAAGTTGGTGAACAGGCCGACCAGGAAGTAGCTCACCGCCAGCGGGCCAAGCGGCAGCCCCAGGGTGGTCAGGCCGCTGGCGATGCCGAGGTAAACGAACAGTTCGCCGGGGTTGATGTGTGGGAACAAGCCGTTCATTGAGTGGCAGTTGTAGGAAGCTGCGGCGTAGTAGCTGGGTTTGTATTTTTCCGGCATGAAGCGGCCAAGGCTTAGGGTCATTGGGTTGCAGAAAACGAAGGTACCGATCAGCGGCAGCAGCAGATAGCGCGAGAATGGGTTACCCGCGCAGCGCTGCGCCAAGCGTTCGATACGATCCTGGCCGACAAATTTGATCAGGGCATTCATGATGACCAGCAGGCTGATCAACAGAGGTAGGATGCCGGTCACCATGCCGACAAACACTTCACCGCCTTTCTGAAACAGGCCGATAAACCATTCGGCGCCGTGGGTTATTAGCTCAATCATTTTTTTCTCCTGTAATGGACGGTATGGCCCGGAGCGGACAGCGGCTCTGTCGCCATGGCCCTTACAGTAATCATTTTGCTTATCCATTTATTTTAAATAGATCACAACATGAAAGATAAATATTTTATTTTGAAAGTTTATAGTGAAAGAAAAATAAGGTTAAGAATGGGATGTTAAGCGGTTGGTGGCATTGGTAACAAAAGGGGGCTGGCTTGAGCGTGGCGGCGGGGGTAGGAACAGGGGAAACGGCAGGCTGGCCGTGCTTTCTCATCCCCTGGAAACAACAAGGCCCAGCAATGCTGCTGGGCCAAATGTAGCCGACAAATTGCGGTTATACCCCAAATGATTCGAGTTGCATGAAGGGTATATCAGGCGATGGTAACGCTTTGATCCAGGTAAGTATCCTGCACCGCATTAATCAACGCCACGCCGTCTTTCATGGATTTTTTGAACGCCTTGCGCCCCAGGATCAAGCCCATGCCGCCGGCACGTTTGTTAATCACAGCGGTGCGTACGGATTCATGCAGATCGTTATCCCCGGCAGCGCCGCCGGAGTTGATCAGCCCGGCACGGCCCATATAGCAGTTTGCCAGTTGGTAACGCACCAGATCGATAGGGTGATCGGTGGTGAGTTTGTCGTAGACGCGATCGTCGGTATAACCGAATTTAATGGCGCGATAGCCGCCGTTGTTTTCCGCCATTTTCTGCTTAACGATATCGGCGCCGATGGTGGCGGCTAGGTGGTTGGCCTGGCCGGTCAGATCGGCGCTGGAGTGGTAATCCACCCCGTCTTTTTTGAACGCCGGGTTGCGCAGATAGGCCCACAGCACGGTGACCATGCCCAGCTCATGCGCGCGTTCAAACGCCGCGGAAATTTCTTCGATCTGGCGGCGCGACTGCTCGGAACCAAAATAGATGGTGGCGCCGACGGCGACAGCACCCAGGTTGAACGCCTGCTCAACGCTGGCGTACAGCGTTTGATCGTATTGGGTTGGGTAGCTTAGGGTTTCGTTGTGGTTCAGTTTGACCAGGAACGGAATTTTGTGCGCATAACGGCGCGAGACGGCCGCCAGCACCCCGTAAGTAGAGGCAACGCAGTTACAGCCCGCTTCAATCGCCAGTTCAACGATATTTTTGGGATCAAAATACAGCGGGTTGGCGGCAAAGGACGCCCCGGCGGAGTGTTCCACGCCCTGATCGACCGGCAGGATGGAAAGATAACCGGTGCCGGCCAGGCGGCCGTGGTTGTAGAGGGTTTGCATCGAGCGCAGCACGCTGTTCGGGCGGTTGTTATCGATCATTACCCGGTCAACGAAGTCGGCGCCAGGCAGGTAGAGATTTTCTGCAGGGATGGTGGTACAGCGGTGTTGTAACAGGTCTTCCGCTTCCTTACCTAATAACTGTGCAATATCAGTCATGATTAACTCCCGATTTGGCTTTTTCCTTACCGCCGCCACAGGTCATTGCGCTTGTCGTCTTGGGCCGGGTGGCCATCATATATGCTGTATATCCACCCCAAGAGGACAGGTGTAAAGGTTACGGCGTTATGAAAAAGCAGTGGTTGAAGCCGCTAAAACAAGATTAATGAAATCCCGATAACCAGGAGAAACAATAGATGCGATCGTCGGGAAATGCCATTTTGCAAAGCGAAATTATCATGACGAGTGTCCAGTTATTTGGACATGGGTGACCAGACCGCCCTAAAAGGGAAGGGCGGCGGTGGTTATTCGCTTTCAAACCACGTGTTGTTTTGTTGGCTGATCGGTGTGATGGAGTAGATCATCTCTTGCAGATGGGCATGGATGGCGCGTTCGGCGTTGTCAGGATCGTGGGCTTTCAGCGCGTCGAAAATTCGGTGGTGCTGCAGGATCAGGCTTTCCGGTGGCGAGACTTCGCTCAGGCTAAGAAAACGCACCCGATCCATGGTTGCCTTGATGGTTTCGATGGTTTCCCATGCTAACGGGCAATTGGCGATCTGCGTCAGCGACTGGTGAAATGCGTCATCCAGCGCCAGGAATTCGCGGATCTGGTGATTCTGCGCCGCCAGCGTCTGGCGATGTAAGTTATGCTCCAACTGCATTAATTGCTGTGGCGTAATGCTGGTGGCGGCCCGGCGCACGATGGCGCACTCCACCGCCTGGCGGATAAAACGCCCGTCGGCCACGCGTTTGGCCGATATCTTCATCACAAAGGTGCCGCGCTGCGGCAAAATCTGCACCAGCCCGGCCTCTGCCAGTTTGATGAAGGCTTCTCGTACCGGTTGGCGTGAAACGTTAAAGCGCGTGGAAATTTCTTTTTCGGAAAGCAGTGTCCCAGGAGGGATGGTGCACTCGACGATATCCTTGCGCAAAAACTGGTAGATCTGCTGGTTGACCGGCACATTATTGGTCAGGTTATAAGATTCAGGCATGGTAACGCGTAATGTCCAGAGCTCTTTGAATGCAACCATACTAGCAGATTCTCTTTGCCGTGCGGGCGGTTTCATGCGCCTGCGGGTTAGATAGTGCACGGTTAATAGTGCCAATCCTGGTATTCCTGGCCCCGCCGCAGCGGCGCCGTTTCCGGCATCCGGCTCAGCCCAATCGCGGATACCACGCCTAGCACTATCATATAGCCTGCCAGGCCGTAATAATGGCCGCCGGTCATCTGCAGGATTTTCACCGCAATCAGGCCGAGCACCCCGCTGCCAATCAGCGAGCCAATTTGCCAGATGAGCGCGATGCCGCTGCAGCGGATGCGTGTTGGAAAGAGCTCAGGAAAATAGGAAGCCTGTGGGGCATAGCACAAGCTATGGCCCAGCGTCAGCACCACGATCATCGCGATCTGGGTGATGAAATAGTTGTCCAGGTTGATGGCCATAAAAAATGGCACAATGCAGACCACTTGCAATAGAGCACCGGCGATATAGATTGGCCTGCGCCCCAGTTTGTCGGAAAGATGCCCCATCAGTGGAATAGCGAAAATCTCCAGCACCACGGCGACGATCATCGCCTCCAGCAGGATGCTTTCACTGAGATTGTTGGCCTTGCCATAGGCCAGGACGATCACGGTGAACATGGCGAAGGCGCAGGCTTCAATCAGTTTGGCGCAAACGCCTTTGGCAATCAGGCCGGGGAAGTTGCGGATCACTTCTACCACGGGGCGTGTTTCCACCGCTTTGGTGGCGCGGATTTGGGCAAACACCGGTGATTCATCAATCCGCAGGCGAATAAATAGCCCGACGATCACCAGCAGCAGGCTGAGCAGGAAGGGGATACGCCAACCCCAGTCCAGCATTTCTTCCCGCGATAATAAAGTGGTCAGTAGGGCAAACAGGCCGGAAGGCAACAGGAAGCCGGCGGGCGCGCCGATTTGCACCCAACTGGAGAAAAAGCCGCGCCGCGCAGGGGGCGAGTATTCGGCGGTCATCAGGACGGCGCCGGCCTGCTCGCCGCCCACGCCAAACCCTTGCAAGATACGGATAAAAATCAGCGCAATCGGTGCCAGGATGCCGATTTTTTCATAGGTTGGCAGCAGCCCGATACAAAATGTGCCCAGGCCGACGATCAGGATGGTAATGACTAATGCTTTTTTGCGCCCAACCTTGTCGCCAATATGGCCAAAGACAATCCCGCCTAACGGGCGGGCCAGGAAACCGACCGCGTAGGTGGCAAAGGCGGCCAGGGTACTGATTAAGGGATCGGCATTAGGGAAAAACAACTGCCCAAAAAACAATACGGCAGCGGTGCCGTAGGCAAAAAAATCATAATATTCAGCCGCCGTGCCGATAGCGGAAGCGCCTGCAACGCGCCGTAGTAGTGCCGTATCTCCTTTAGCTGCAAACGCTGCCGAGTGTGTCGTGATCTGAGGCATAATATTTCTCCCGTATTTCGCTTGCCCGCCGTATTTACGGCGGGCGCAGGGCTGCTTGGCGAAGGTTATTGCGCCGCCAGTCTGGCGACCGCGCTTTTGGCGTCAAGCGCCAGCAACTGCTGATAAGCCGCCGTTACGTTGTTAACAAAGGTGGGGTTTTCCGGCAGATCGCGGCCGAATACGCTTTCCATCTGCAACAGCGCCTGCACGCGTGCCGGCCCGTCCTCGCTGCCCGCCACCCGGCTGGCCATCTCATCACGCAGCGGATCGCTGATTTCAATCGGCTGCCCTTGCTCGTCTTTGCCGCTGGCATAGCGCATCCAGCCGGCCACGCCCAATGCCAGGCAGTCAAAGCGGCTGCCGTTGGCCAAGTGCCAGCGAATGGAATCCAGCATGCGCTGCGGCAGTTTTTGCGTGCCGTCCATGGCGATTTGCCAGGTGCGGTGTTTGAGCGCCGTGTTGCGGTAGCGCGCTAATAATGAATCGGCATAGCGCGCCAGATCCACCCCCTCGGTGCGTAGGGTCGGGGCCTGTTCCTCCAGCATCAGCCGGCGGGCGGCAGCGGCAAAGTTATCGTCCTGCATACAGTCATTGATGTGCGGGTAACCGGCCAGATAGCCCAGATAGGCCAGGAAGGAGTGGCTGCCGTTGAGCATCCGCAACTTCATTTCTTCATACGGCAGCACATCGGGCACCAGTTCCGCGCCCACTTTCTCCCATGCCGGGCGGCCCTGGGGGAAATTATCTTCAATGACCCACTGGCGGAACGGTTCGCAGGCCACGCCGGCCGGATCGGCCACGCCGCCCAACAGGGTTTCCAGGTGCTGCAGGGTTTCCGGCGTAACGGCCGGGACGATGCGATCGACCATGGTTGAAGGGAAACTGACGTTTTCCCGCACCCAATCGGCCAGTTCGCTATCCTGATGCTGCGCCAACTGGGTGATAACGTTGCGGGTAACGTGGCCGTTTTCCGGCATGTTGTCGCAGGACATCACGGTAAACGCCGGCAGGCCACGGCTGCGGCGCAGGCGCAACGCGGCTAAAATCAGGCCCGGTGCCGTCTGTGGCTGGTTAGGATTGGCGATATCATGTTGGATCGCCGGGTGATCGGCGATGAGCTGCCCGGTTGCTGGCCGGTAGCAGTAGCCTTTTTCGGTAATGGTCAGCGAGACGATGGCGACTTCTGGCTGCGCCATGGCGGCCAGTACCGCCTCCAGGCCGTCCACGTTAAGGTGCAGCGCCTGCCTGACCACACCGACGACGCGGGCGCGCCAGCCATCGCTGTCCATTTCCGCCACCGAATACAGCAGATCCTGTTGCTTGATATCGATAATCTGTTGCTCACCGCCGATCAGGTTAACTTCGCAATATCCCCAGTCGCTGCCATGATCGCTGGCCAGCAGATCGGCATATACCCCTTGGTGGGCGCGGTGGAAGGCGCCAAAGCCGAGGTGAACAATCCGCGGCTTTAATTGGTTGCGATCGTAATGTGGAACAATGGCGTTTGCTGATAACAGGTTATTTTTCATTTTTTCACACTCGTTTTACTGGCCGTGCTGCCGCAGAAATCAGTCTGCGGCAGCACGTGGTTTGATGATGACATTCATGAATTGCTGGGGTGAGGTCATGGCGCAGCACGTATTAGTAGCTTTTTTGTACCCCGTGTTTCACGGCCGCTTCGGGTTTGATCTCCGCGGCGTCTTCGAGGATGCTCAAATCACGATCCCGAACCTCCGGCATCAATAGCGCAGACACCAGGCCAATCACCGAGTAGCCGATGACCATGGCCATGATTGGCCACCACGAATCGGTTAGCGTGCAGAAAATGCTGGCCAGCACCGGGCCGAAGCCGACGGCGATTAATCCGCCCGCCTCTTTGGAAATGGCCATGCGGGTAAAGCGGTTACGCGAGCCGAAGATCTCCGCCATGGTGATGTTTTCCAACGCGAACAGCCCCAGCACGGCGACGTTATGGATAATGATGATGGAAGCCATGATCACGTTCACGCTGTTGCTCTTATCCACAATCATCGACAGCATCGGGTAGGCCAAAAGAATGGCGGAGATATTGACGATGATGTAAGGCACGCGGCGGCCGATTTTATCGGATATCCAACCCAGCAGCGGGATAGTGATAAAACCAATGGCAGAGCTGATCATCAGCGCATCGGTGGGGATTGCTTTTTCAAACAGCAGGGTTTGCACCAAATAGCCGGCCAGGAAGGTTTGGATCAGCCCCGAGTTCCCCGCCTGGCCAAAACGCAGCCCGGTTGCCAGCCAGAATGATTTGCTGCTGAACATAGCGGCAAGCGAGTGGGTTTTATCGGCAATGGCCTGGGTGGCGATGCTGTCTGCCGTATCTTCTTTAACCTTTTCAAACACCGGGCTTTCTTTCAGGTTCATTCGCAGCCAGATGGCGAAGATCATCACCACCACGCTGGCCAGGAACGGCACGCGCCAGCCCCAGGCCAACAGCTCTTCTTTGCTGAGGAAGACGAACATGATGGCCCAAATTGCCGTGGCCGACAGGGTGCCGCAGTTAGTGCCCATGGCCACCAGTGAAGAAATAATCCCGCGTTTGCCCTTCGGCGCATATTCGGCCAGCATGGTACCGGCGCCGGAAATTTCCGCGCCGGCCCCCAGCCCCTGGATAATACGCAGCAAGACCAGCAGCAGCGGGGCGAAAATACCAATCTGTGCATAGGTGGGCAGCACGCCGATTAGCGTTGTGCAGATCCCCATCATGGTGATGGTAATAAACAAGACTTTTTTGCGGCCGATCGTATCCCCCATCCGGCCAAAGAAGAAGGCGCCGACGATACGGGCAATATAGCCCGCGCCGTAAGTCCCCATCGCCAGAATTAATGCCATGGCGGCGGATTGTTCTGGGAAAAATATCTCATGAAAAACTAATGCTGCCCCGAGTGAATAGAGCTGGAAATCCATAAACTCCAGCGCTGTGCCCAGCCAGCCTGAAACGGCCGCCTTAACCAAATCCTTGGTGCTTCTTTCTGGCTGAGCATGATTTTTTGTATTGGTATTCATATTTCTGTTCTCTGCAATTTATAGTTGTAGATACAGCAAATGAGGTACAGCGTGCGGTGGCTAGAATTCCAATAAAACCTTACAGCATTGCCGTTGGTCTTTTTCGAAAATCTCCATCGCTTCAAGTACCTGCGTATAATTAAACTGATGAGTAATCAGTTTTTCAGGATGGATCTTGTGCTCCGTCATCCAACTGATAACCTGCGGAAAACGGTTGCTGTTTAAACGCGAGCTGTGGATCGCGATTTCCTTGCTGGTGATTGCCTGTTGGCTCAACACGCAAGGATCGGAAGAGAAGCCCATGATGCCGATGCGCGCCGCCGGTGAAGCCAAGGCAATGGCTTCCGGCAAGATGGCCGGGTGGCAGGCGGCGTCGACGATCAGCGTAGGGTGGAGCCCCTGGTTGTGCAGCTCTGTGGCCAGATCGAGATGGGTATTGTTGAACACCCGATCGGCGCCGTTTTCCTGCGCCATCGCCAGGCGTTCCGGGATACGATCGACCACGATCACCTGTTTGACGCCGTAAACCCCTTTCAGCGCTTGCACCACCGTCAAGCCCATCGGGCCTGCGCCGTAGATCAGTGCGATGTCCTGCGCTGTGGGCTGCAAATGCGCGGTGATATTGGCCGCAATGGTAAACGGCTCGACCATCGCGGCGTGGCGATCGCTGATGCTGTCCGGGATGTGGTGGGCGTTGCGCGCCGGGGCGCAGGCGTAATGGCTGAACCCGCCGTCGCGGTGCACGCCGATCACCTGCAGTTGGGTGCAGACGTTGGGGCGGCCAACGGAGCAAGGGTAGCAGTGGCCGCAGTTAACCACGGGATCGACCGATACGCGCTCGCCGATGCGTTTGGGATCGACATCGCTGCCCACCGCATCAATCACGCCGAAGAATTCGTGGCCAATCACCCGCGGGTATTTAGCGAACGGGTTGTGGCCGTGGTAGATGTGCACATCCGAACCGCAGATGCCGGCGAATTTTATCTTCACCCGCACTTCGTTGGCGGTGGGCTGCGGCAGCGGGCGCTGTTGTATCGTCAGCAGGCCCGGTTGTTCGATAACGACGCTTTGCATGTTGGTGTCTCCCATTACCAGTTCCATAAGGTGCCGTCTTCCAGGCGAGCGACGGGCAGGTAAGCCGGCTCGTACGGATATTTCGCCGCCAGCTTCTCGTCAAACTCGATGCCCAGGCCCGGTTTGTCGCCGGGGTGCATATAGCCGTCATCAAAGGTCCAGTTGTGCGGGAACACTTCCAGCATCTGTTCGGAGTAGCCCATGTATTCCTGCACGCCAAAGTTCGGCACCCACAAATCGAAGTGCAGGGCGGCGGCCATACAGACCGGCGACAGATCCGACGGGCCGTGCGAACCGGTGCGCACCTGATACAGCGAGGCAAAGTCGGCGATGCGGCGCATGCCGGTAATACCGCCTGCGTGGGTGATGGTGGTGCGGATGTAATCAATCAGTTGTTCTTCAATCAGCTGTTTGCAGTCCCAGATGCTGTTGAAGACTTCGCCGACGGCGATCGGGGTGACGGTGTGCTGGCGGATCAGGCGGAAACAGGCCTGGTTTTCCGCCGGTGTTGGATCTTCCATCCAGAACAGGCGGTATTGCTCAATGCTCTTGCCGAAACGCGCCGCTTCAATCGGGGTCAGGCGGTGGTGCATGTCGTGCAGCAGGTGTTCGTTAAAGCCAAATTTTTCCCGCACGGCGTCAAACAGTTTAGGGGTGAAATCCAGGTATTTTTCCGTTGACCACAGCTGTTCTTCCGGCCAGTTGCCCTTGGTGGCCGGCTCATAGGCCAGGCCTTTACCTTTGGCCATTCCGTAGGTGGTTTTCATTCCGGGCACGCCGCACTGCACGCGGATCGCCTTAAAGCCGATTTCCTGATGGCGCGCATAATCTTCCAGCACTTCGCTAATGGAATGGCCGGTGGTGTGGCAGTACACCATAACGCCGGTGCGCGAAGCGCCACCCAATAGTTGATACAGCGGCATGTTGGCCGCCTTGGCTTTGATATCCCACAGCGCCATATCGATGGCGGAAATGGCGGACATGGTCACCGGCCCACGGCGCCAGTAGGCCCCTTTGTAGAAGAATTGCCAGATATCTTCGATCTGATGTGCATCGCGGCCGATGAGCTGCGGGCAAAGGTGATCTTTCAGGTAAGAAGCCACCGGCAGTTCGCGGCCATTGAGCGTGGCATCGCCCAGGCCGGTAATACCGCTATCGGTGGTGATTTTCAGCGTGACGAAGTTTCTTCCTGGGCAGGTAACAAACACTTCGGCCTTAACAATTTTCATAGCATCTACATCCTGACTGACTGATAAGAAGTTGATGGCTAAAAAATACGCCCTGAATTAACTACCATACAAGTATGAGTTGAAGGTTTTGCGGGAGTGGATCACAGAAAATCGGCCGCATTTGCAGCCCGGTCTTAATGGCGATGTGGATGTAACTGTAGCGGCGGCCGGTCGGCCGCCGTGAAAGAACAGGGTTTGCGGCAACAGGCCACCGATCAGTGACCTATCGCTTGCTTAGCCCAGCAGTTGACAGTTTGGCGGCAACCGGCATTCAATCACGCCGGGCAGCACTTCAATGCGGAAATGGGTGCCTTTTAGCGGCTCGCCGTCGAGGTTGAACGTCATCTCATGCGGGGCGTCGATTTCCACCCAGGGCAGGGCGGCGCTGACCACATTCTTGTTCTCTTCGCCGTTGAACAGGCTGGCGATCAGCGCCGGCAGCAGCTCGTCGGCAATCAGCAGGCGCAGTTGCAGCAGGCCATCGTTGATCAGGGCATCCGGGCACAGCTGCTGGCCACCGCCGGCCTGTTTGCCGTTGCCGATGCCGATCACTAACGCATCGCCAGCCCAGCGGAAATCCGGGCCGCGGATTTCGCAGTTGTCGGCCTTGAGCGTATCCATCCGCAGCAGCCCATGAATAAAGTAGGAAACGCCGCCCAGCGCGGCCTTGAGTTTTTCCGGGGTTTCCGTGGTGATGCGGGTGCCGAAGCCGCCGGTCGCCATATTGATGAAATAACGCTGGTCGTTCACTTTGGCCAGATCGATAGGCACGGCACGGCCCTTGATCGCCAGGCTTAGCGCCTGTTCGGCAACCAGCGGGATATTGCAAGCCATGGCAAAATCGTTGGCGGTGCCTAGCGGCAGAATGCCCAGCACCGGGCGGTTTTTTGCCGGCAGCTGTGCCAGGGCGGCGGCCACTTCGTTAATCGTGCCGTCGCCGCCGCCGGCGATAACCGTGCCGGCCTGCATTGCGCTGGCTTCATTCACGTAGCGCGTGGCATCGCCGTACTCCCAGGTTACGCGAACGTGCAGGATCTCGCCTTCATTGCGCAGCTTCTTCACAGCGGCACGCACCAAGTCATCGCCGGCACCTTTACCGTTAATGATAAGCAGCGTTGGTGTGTGTTGCTCCATGTGTCTTCTCCTGACTGATAGAGTTTCAATAACGATAAACTACAAGCTGGTTATAAACCATAGGAATATTCAGTGAGTATCCATACGGTCGCGTGACAGACGGATTATTTCTTATGGCTAACGCTAACCTAAACATATTAGAACTGGTAATTAATTTGTCTGCGGCGGTATCACTATCCATAAAATAACTGCCGGTTTTGTTGCTCAAATTATTTTAGGTATGAACATAGAGTATAAATAAAATTAATACATAAACATGGATTATATATTGGGGAGTGAAAACGGCAGGGAAAAAAGAAAAGCCAACCCAAGGGAGATTGGGTTGGCCAAGGAGGTGGTTCCTAGTATTGCTATGCAAATATTTTCGTTCTTGGTTTTCGCGAAGAGATATTAACCAAGCCGATGAGCAATAGATGTGATCTAATCCTAATATTTGCTAAAAGCCCCCTCATTAAGTGAGTTTTTGCCGTTATGCCGCGCTATTTTTGCTGTCGGACAAATTACGAATCAACAAGGCATAATTTAGATCAATATCTTGAGGCAGTGGCAAATAAACAATGTGCCCATTGCCCGGCGCCACATCAATTTGCTCGCCTTTTTTATTCTGCATACTTTCCAGCGTAAACACCACGTTGCCGCCCGGCGACATCAGCTCCACGCTGTCACCCACGGAAAATTTGTTTTTCACGTCCACCTCGGCCAGGCCATCACGGCGCACGCCGGTAAATTCACCGACGAACTGCTGGCGCTCGGAGATTGACGAGCCGTATTCATAGTTCTGGTGCGATTCGTGGGTGTGGCGGCGCAAAAAGCCTTCGGTATAGCCACGGTGCGCCAGGCCTTCCAGCGTGGTCAGCAGGCTGGGATCAAAGGGTTTGCCGGCGGCAGCATCGTCAATGGCGCGGCGATAAACCTGGGCGGTACGGGCGCAGTAGTAGAAAGACTTGGTGCGGCCTTCAATTTTCAGCGAGTGGACGCCAAGCTGGGTCAGGCGTTCCACGTGCTGAATGGCGCGCAGGTCTTTGGAGTTCATGATGTAGGTGCCATGCTCATCTTCAAAGGCGCTCATGTATTCACCCGGTTTCTGCACTTCAGAGAGCATAAACACTTTGTCGGTCGGCGCGCCGATGCCCAGCGTTGGTTCAACGCTCTGCACCGGGATCGGTTCATGCAGGTGCACGATGTTGCCCACGTCGTCTTCTTTGCCTTCTTCGGTCTTGTATTGCCAGCGGCAGGCGTTGGTGCAGGTGCCCTGGTTGGGATCGCGTTTGTTGATGTAGCCGGAAAGCAGGCAGCGGCCGGAATAGGCCATGCACAAGGCGCCGTGCACAAAGATTTCCAGCTCCATTTCCGGCACCTGGCTACGGATTTCCGCAATTTCTTCCAGCGACAGCTCGCGCGACAGGATCACGCGCGTCAGGCCCATCTGCTGCCAAAATTTGACCGTCGCCCAGTTGACCGCGTTGGCCTGCACCGACAGATGAACCGCCATTTGCGGGAAGGCTTCGCGCACCATCATGATCAGCCCCGGATCGGACATGATCAGCGCATCCGGGCCCATATCGATCACCGGTTTCAGATCGCGCAGGAAGGTTTTCAACTTGGCATTGTGCGGGGCGATGTTTACCACCACGTAGAATTTTTTACCCAGCGCGTGCGCTTCGTTGATGCCCTGTGCCAGGTTCTCGTGGTTGAATTCGTTGTTGCGCACCCGCAGGCTATAGCGCGGTTGGCCGGCGTATACCGCATCGGCGCCGTAGGCGAAGGCGTAACGCATATTTTTCAGCGTGCCGGCCGGGGAAAGAAGTTCTGGTGTAAACATGGTGATTCTCGGTCTGATTTCAGGTCAGTGCCGCGCCAACTAATGGCGCAACGAAAGCGGGGAATTGTAACGGTAGCGCGGCAAGAAATCAGCCAGTAACCGGAATTATTTCGTGGGAATCTTTTTTTTGCCGTGGGAAACGCGCGATGCAAGCACCGCGCGGGCAGCCGTTATGCGCTTAAGTCGCGCACATCGCTCGTTGGGCCGTTTTTGATGACGGACTGGATGCCATTTTTCGCCGCAGTTTGCGAACTGTATAGCTCGCTGGTGCCAATCACCTGGTGGTTTTTGGCTTTCAGCACGAAGTACGGTTTGCCGCTGGTGCTGGTTTTCAGCTCATACAGTTCTTCAAACGGAGCATTGTTTTGCACGGATGAAATGCCGTTTTCCGCCGAAGCCTTGCTGGCGTACATTTCGCTGGCAAGAATAATCTCGCCGTTGCTGGCTTTCAGTCTGAAATGAAATTGCCCGTTCGCTGATTTTTTCAACTCATAGTGGCCGTTTGCCATAATCCCTCTCCTTTTATGGGTTGTTGTTGATGATTTAAGTGTAGCCAAAGCGCGATCGGGCAATAAGATACTGGCGTGAGTTGTGTGTTCCAGCGCAAAAAATGCGTGTTTTTTATACATGCTCGGTGAAGAAATTGCGTTTAGGTCTGGGGGGATTTCAGGTTCGGGAATGCGGTGGCTATCATTGGTGTGGGGGGGGGGTTAATGCCGCAATTCTCTATCAGCTAGAGCACCCGTTATCTGTAATCATCGTTGTAATGGGAATTGCCTTGCCCGGCAGGCCAAGATGCGGGCTAAACGTCAACACCCCAATCTATCGCCACCGGGCAACCTAACCCCTGGTTTTGACACAATCAAAGACAACGCATTAGGTGAGTGGAGCACGGGTGTTGAAGCCATTGAAGGCGCCGAACGGCGGAACGTAGCATAGGCGAAACCGCCAGGACGGCGGTTTCAGGCGAGACAGGCAGGGACGCCTGTCGTAGCCGGCCGTTAATGCGAAGTGACACAGTGAGGGTAGCCGCGTAGCGGCCGCCTGATATGGCGCAGGCGTGGGTCGTTAGGGGCCGCGCCTTCGGCCCCTAACTCGGGCGTGGGCTATGGTGCCGCAGAAAACAGCGGTGTTGTGGCGACCGAAACCCTCCCCGAACCTAACAAAGAACGTTGCCGAAACAGTACTCTGCCGCCATCAGCGTAAAGGGAATTCCCTTAATCAATCCGAGTTTCTTTGCGGCAATAGTGGCAGGCAATTGTCAGGGCTGAAGGCCCGGCCCCGACACCCCGGCCTGCGCTTAACATGGCCTGCCCGCTGCGCGGGTCCCCTCGCGGCGGGCCCGTCGCCGGACGGGTCGGCAGCCCAAGATGCGCGCGGAAGGTCAAAACACAAATCTATCGCCACCGGGCAACCTAACCTTCGGCTTTGACATAAGTTAATCCCAAAGACAACGCATTTGGTGAGTGGAGCACCGGTGTTGAAGCCATTGAAGGAGCCTACCAGCAAAAATGTAACGAACGCTAGGCTCCGTTGAGCAACCGGCAGGCTTCTGCTTCCCAGCGGTAGCCCACGCCATAAACGGAACGAATAAAGGCTTTCTCGCCGTCGATCAGTTCCAGCTTGCGGCGCAGGTTTTTGATATGGCTGTCGATCGTGCGGTCGGTCACCACGCGGTAATCGTCATACAGGTTATTGAGCAACTGCTCGCGTGAGAACACGTTGCCGGGCTGGCTGGCCAGCGTTTTCAGCAGGCGGAATTCCGCCGGGGTTAAATCCAACTGGTGCCCCTGATAACTGGCCTGAAAGCGCGGTTCGTCAATATAGAGTTGGGCGGTGTCATGCACATCCACCGGGCGTTGGCAGCGGCGCAGGATGGTTTTTACCCGTGCCACCACTTCCCGCGGGCTGTAGGGTTTGCAAATATAATCGTCCGCGCCAATCTCCAGCCCCAGCAGGCGATCGATCTCTTCAATCTTTGCCGTGACCATGATGATCGGCACATCGCTAAAGCGGCGCAGCTCGCGGCAAATGCTCAGGCCGTCGGTGCCGGGCAACATCAGATCCAGCAGGATCAACGACGGCTGCTGGCGTTGCACGGCAGGCACCACCTCGCTGCCGTTGGTCAGCCACTGGGTGGCGTAGTTCGCCGCTTGCAGGTAATCCACCAGCAACTGGCCCAGTTTGGGCTCATCTTCCACGATCATGATCTGTAACGGCTGAATTTGGTTTTCCATTATGCTGCCTTGTTGTTCATGCCCGAAGGGAACTCTACCGTAATGCGTACGCCGCCCAAAGGCGAGTGCTGCGCATGGATTCTACCACCGTGCGCTTCAACAATGTTCTGGCAAATGGCCAGCCCCAGGCCAGAGCCGCCGCTGGCGCGGTTGCGTGAGCCTTCGGCACGGTAAAAACGCTCGAAAATACGTACCAGCAGTTCATCGCTGATGCCCGGCGCGCTGTCCTGCAGATAAATCACCATCTGCCCCGGCGTTTGCTCCAGACCAATCTCCAGGTTACCGCCGGCATCGGTATAGCGCAGGCTGTTCTCCAGCAGGTTATTAAACAGCTGGTTAAGGCGGTCCGGATCGCCGAACAGCGGCGCCTGTTCCGGCAGGCGGGTGGTGATGCTCAGCCCTTTGGCGTGGAAACGTTCGCGGAAGGCCGCGACGGCCACCTGCAGCAAGTGCACGCAATCGACCTGTGATTTGCGATAGGCCAGGGCGCCGACGTCGGACAGCGACAACTGGTGCAAATCGTCGACCAGCTTGGTCAGGGTGGAAACCTCCGCCTGTAGCGAGGCGAGCGAGGCCGGCGTGGCCTGGCGCACACCGTCCTGCAATGCTTCCAGCTCACCGCGCAGCACTGCCAGCGGGGTGCGCAGCTCATGGGAAACATCGGCCATAAAGGCTCGCCGCATCTGCTCGTTTTTTTCCAGCGAAGTGGCCAACTGGTTAAAATCCTGCGCCAGCCGCCCCAGCTCATCCTGGCTGCTGACCGCCACGCGGGTGGAAAAATTCCCGGCGGCTAACTGATGTGTGCCGGCCACCAGGCGCTTGACCGGGGCCAGCAGGCCACGTGACATCAGCCAGGTGACGGCGGCGGCCAGCAGGGTGGACAGCGCGACGATCAGCCAACTGGTGGTGCGTTGCTGACGATCGAAATTGATGTCGGCATTGCGCGTCAGGCGTTCCGGCGGCGTAGCGATCACCCAACCGACGACCGCCCCCTGGTAGTGGATCGGGTAGCGGTTGCCTTCTGGCGAAACCGGGCCGGCATGGCCGACCAGCCGTTTGAAGTTGCTGTCGACAACCCAGAACTGGGAGCGCCAGCCTTTGGGCGGCATGTTATGGCGGTTGTCACCGTTTTGATCAAATGAACGCATGATCTGGAAAACCGCCTGATCGTTATTGCGCAGGAAGGTCCAGTTGCCGTGTTGGTTGTATTGATCTTCCAGCGCATCGCTCAGCATCTGGATGCGTTGTTCGTTGGTGTGTTTGATATAGTCGATAAAGCCACGTTCGAAGCTGATGCGCACGCCCCAGTGCATGGTGATCAATACCAGCATGCAGGTGGCGAAGATCGCCATAAACAGTTTCCCGGTAATGCCTATTCTCATTGCAGCCTCTATGAACCTTTACGGGTCTTGGTCAGTAAACGGTTTGGCGCGCTGTCGGCCGGCACGTGCAACAGGGCCAGCACCGGCAGTGCGATGATCAGCGCCATGCAGCCGTAGGTATAGATAAAGGTGGTGTGCAGGGCGGAACCATCAGTTGCCAGCGAGTGTTGGGCAAAGCTGCCGATCAGAATACCGGCGGTACTGACGCCCAGGCTCATCGACAGTTGCATTACCATCGACAGCAGGCTGTTGCCGCTGCTGGCCAAGCGGTCGGGCAGATCTTTCAGCGTTAGCGTATTCAGTGCCGAGAAGCGCAAGGCATTGACCATGCCCTGGAAAAACAGCACCAGCGGCAGCAGATACAGCCAGCCGAGCAGCGCCACCAGCGGCAGGCTCAGGCTGATCAGCGCCAGTAGCAGCGTGGTCGCCACCAGTACATGGCGATAGCCAAAACGGTTGACCACCCGCACCACAATGCGTTTCATGCCCATATTGCCAAGAATCATCGGGATCATCATCAACCCGGCGTGAAACGGCGAAAACCCCACGCCCACCTGCAGGAACAACGGGGTCATAAACGGCAGCATGCCGCTGCCGATGCGCGTCAGCAGGCTGCAGATCAGGCCGACGCGGTAGCTGTCGGTGCGGAACAGCCGCAGGGAAAACAATGCCCGGCTGTTGCCATGCGCATGCCACCAGTAGCCGGCCAGCGCGCAGCAGCCCAGCACCAACAGCGCGGCGATGGCCGACGGGGATAGCCCCATGCCTTTGTGGCCGTCGAGCGCCAGCGTCATCGCTGCCATACCGGTCGCCAGCATCAGGAAGCCTGCGATATCGAAGCGCCGCGCCTGCATGGTGTAGTTCGGCATCAGCAATAGGGTGGCGAGCGCACCGGCGATGCCCACAGGGATATTGATCAGGAAGATCCAGTGCCAACTGGCGTATTGCACCAGAAAACCGCCGAGCGCCGGGCCGACCAACGGGCCGATCTGCCCCGGCAGGGTGACGAAGGTCATGGCCGCCATATATTCACTGCGCGGCACGATTTTCATCACTGTCAGCCTGCCGACCGGCACCATCATCGCGCCGCCTACCCCTTGAACGATGCGCGAAGCCACCAGTTCGCTCAGCGTGAGCGAGCGGGCGCACAGAATCGAACCCAGCGTGAACAGTACAATGGCGCTGAAAAACACCTTTTTCACGCCGACACGGTCGGCCAGCCAACCGCTGGCGGGCAGCATCACGGCTACTGTCAACACGTAGGAAACGATCACCGACTGCATATGCAGCGGGCTTTCCCCCAGGCTGGCGGCCATGGACGGCAGGGCAGTATTGACAATAGTGGTATCCAGCGTTTGCATAAAGAAGCCAAAAGCCACGATCCAAAGTTGCCACTGCACTGATAGGGGGTGTTGATTCACATTCAGCCTATTCTTCGGTTATTTGCTCAGCGGAGCGAGTTTCTTACCATGACGAAATGCCATCTGCAAACGGTCAAAATACAAATACACGACCGGCGTGGTATACAGCGTCAATAATTGGCTCATCACCAGCCCGCCGGCGATGGTGATGCCGAGCGGCTGGCGCAGCTCGGCGCCGTCACCGCTGGCCAGCGCCAACGGCAGCGCGCCGAACAGCGCGGCCAGCGTGGTCATGATAATCGGCCGGAAACGCAGCAGACTGGCCTGAAAAATCGCCTCTCGGGCGGCCAGGCCGCCGTTGCGCTGCGCATCAAGGGCAAAATCCACCATCATGATGGCGTTCTTTTTCACAATGCCGATCAGCAACATAATGCCGATCAGCGCGATCATGCTGAACGGCGCGTTGAACCACATCAGCGCCAGCAGTGCGCCCATCCCGGCCGAAGGCAGAGTCGAAAGAATGGTCAGCGGATGAATATAGCTTTCATACAGCATGCCGAGCACGATATACACCGTGGCGATCGCCGCCGCAATCAAAAACACTTGCGACTGCAGCGTTTCCTGGAACACCTGCGCGGTGCCGGCAAAGGTGCCGCGCACGGTGGCCGGCACGCCGAGGGCGGTCATGGCGCGCTCCACGGCGGCGGTGGCGTCCGACAGGTTGCCGCCTTCCGGCAGGTTGAACGAAATGGTCGATGCCGCCGACAGCCCCTGGTGGTTGACCGACAACGGCGCGTTGGCCGGCCGCCACTGGGCGAAGTAGGAGAGCGGGATGGCTTTGCCTTCGTTGTTGATCACGAACATCTTATCCAGCGCGCTGATGTCCTGGGTGTAAGGCGGTGCCACTTCCATCACCACTTTGTACTGGTTGAGCGGCTGGTAAATGGTCGACACCTGGCGCTGGCCGAAGGCGTTGTTCAGCAGATTATTGGCGTCGGTGACCGAGATCCCCAACCGCGCCATGGTCTCGCGATCGTAAATTAAATCCATCTCTGAACCTTTATCCTGCTGATCGGAGTTCACATCCGCCAGTTCGGGCAGCGCGGCCAGCGCGGCGCGCACCTTCGGCTCCCATTCGCGCAGCGCGCTGAGATCGTCCGCCAGCAGCGTGTACTGGTAGCTGGCGTTGGACTGCCGGCCGCCGACGCGGATATCCTGCACCGGCATCAGGAACAGGCTGGCGCCCGGCTCCTGCGCCAGCTTGGCGCGCAGCCGGGCGATCACGTGCTGCGCGCTGTCATGGCGTTCTGTCAGCGGCTTGAGCGAGATAAACATCGAGCCGCTGTTGGTGCGTGAACCGCCGGTAAAACCGGTCACGCTGTCCACCGCCGGATCTTCACGCACAATCTTCATAAAGGCTTCCAGCTTGCCGCGCATCGCCTGGAAGGAAATGCTCTGGTCCGCCTGGATAAACCCGTTCAGGCGGCCGGTATCCTGCTCCGGGAACAGGGTTTTCGGGATGCTGACGTACAGCCAGACGTTGAGCGCCAGCGTGGCAATAAACAGCGCCAGCACCCAACTGGAGTGATCCAGCACCCAGTTGAGCGAACGGGCGTAGCCTTGCTGCACGGCGTTTAGCGCCCGCCCGAAACCGCGTGCGCGCCGCTGCGCGCGCGGCGGCTGGCGGCGCAGCAGATAGGCGCACATCATCGGCGTGAGAGTCAACGAGATCAGCAGTGAAATACCGACCGATGCCGACAGGGTAACGGCAAATTCGCGGAACAGCCGCCCCGGCAGGCCGCCCATAAACAGCAGCGGGATAAACACCGCCACCAGCGACACGCTCATGGACAGCACGGTAAAGCCCACTTCCCCCACGCCCTTCAGTGCGGCAT
This sequence comes from Gibbsiella dentisursi, assembly GCF_039539505.1. Classification (NCBI taxonomy): domain Bacteria; kingdom Pseudomonadati; phylum Pseudomonadota; class Gammaproteobacteria; order Enterobacterales; family Yersiniaceae; genus Gibbsiella; species Gibbsiella dentisursi. Next base: position 565,133 of record NZ_BAABDG010000007.1, on the reverse strand, counting down.
GCATCGGCTTCATCCCGGCTTCGATATGGCGCGAGATGTTTTCCAGCACCACGATGGCGTCGTCCACCACAAAGCCGGTGGCGATGGTGAGCGCCATCAGCGACAGGTTATTCAGGCTGAAGCCGCACAAATACATGGCGGCAAAGGCCCCGATCAGCGATACCGGCACCGCAACCGCCGGGATCAGCGTTGCGCGCCCCGAGCGCAGGAAAATGAACACCACCAGGATCACCAGCCCAACGGCGATATACAGCGATCGTTCCACCTCCGCCAGCGAGGCGCGGATGGTGGTGGAGCGCTCCTGGGCGATATTCAACGTAATGGCCGCCGGGATATTGGCGCGCAGCGCCGGCAGTTCCGCGCGGATCCGATCCACGGTTTCGATGATGTTGGCTTCCGGCGCACGGCTGACCATTAACAGAATGGCGGGTTTGGCATCGGCCATCCCGGCGTTGCGCACGTCCTGTACGGCGTCCTTCACGTTGGCCACGTCGCTCAGCCGCACGGCGCCGCCCTGTTGGTAACGGATAATCAGCGGCTGGTAGTCGGCGGCAGTTTTCAGCTCGTCGTTGGTCTGGAGCTGCCAGCGCCGATCCGGGCCTTGCACCGCGCCTTGCGGGCGGCGCACGTTGGCATTGCCGATCGCCTCGCGCACGGCGTCAAGGGAGACGCCCTGGTTGAACAGGGCGCTAGGGTTCAGCTCCACGCGCACGGCCGGCAGTGAGCTGCCGCCGACCGAGACGTCGCCCACGCCTTCCATCTGGGCGATTTTCTGCGCCAGATGCGTTGAGGCGAAATCGTAAAGCTGGCCCTGGCTATAGGTATCCGAGGTCAATGTCAGGATCATGATCGGCGCGTCGGAAGGATTGACTTTGCGGTAGCTTGGCCGGTTGGGCATACCGGAGGGCAACAGGCTTTGCGCGGCGTTGATCGCCGCTTGCACGTCACGCGCCGCGCCGTTGATATTGCGATCGAGATCGAACTGTAAAATCACCCGCGTGCTGCCAAGCGAGCTCATGGATGTCATCTCATTAACGCCGGCGATACGGCCCAGCGCTCGTTCCAGCGGCATGGCGACCGATGACGCCATGGTCTCGGGTGAAGCGCCGGGCAGTGAGGCGCTGATCGAGATCACCGGGTAATCCACCTGCGGCAGCGGAGAAACCGGCAGCATCTTGAAGCCGACGATGCCGGCGATGGTGATTGCCAGCGTCAGCAGGGTGGTGGCGACCGGCCGGTTGATGAACAGCGCGAAGAATCTCACGGCAGCTCCTGCGGATCCGGCTGGCGGTGCGTGTTGCGCGCCAGTTTGTCAAACAGCAGGTAGATCACCGGCGTGGTGAACAGCGTCAGCACCTGGCTCACGGCCAGCCCGCCGACCATACAGATGCCGAGCGGGCGGCGCAGCTCCGCGCCTACGCCCTGGCTGAGCATCAGCGGCAGCGCGCCCAACAGCGCCGCCATGGTGGTCATTAAAATCGGCCGGAAACGCAGCAGGCAGGCCTGATAAATGGCGTCGTACGGCGACAGGCCCTGTTCACGCTCGGCGGCCAGCGCAAAGTCGATCATCATGATAGCGTTTTTCTTGACGATGCCGATCAGCAAAATCAGCCCGATAATGGCAATGACGTCCAGCTCGCTGCCGGCCACCATCAGCGCCAGCAACGCGCCCACGCCGGCGGTCGGCAGGGTGGAAAGAATGGTCACCGGGTGAATAAAGCTTTCATACAGCACGCCGAGCACGATGTACATCGCCACCACCGCCGCCAGAATCAGCCACAGCGTGCTGCCCAACGCGGCCTGGAACGCCAGCGATGCGCCCTGGAAGCGGGTGGTGATGTCGTCCGGCATCGCCAGGTTTTTCTCCGCCAGGGTCACCGCATCGATCGCTTCCCCCAGCGCGTAGCCGCTTGCCACGTTGAACGAGATGGTGGCCGAAGGGAACTGATCCAGGTGGTTGATGGACAGCGGGCCGAAGCGCTCTTCCACTTTGGCGATAGTGTTGAGCGGCACGATGGTGCCGTTGCTGCTGGTCAGGCGGATTTCATCGAGCGCCGCCAGCCCCGGCGTATGCTGCACATCGTGCTCGAGCACTACGCGGTATTGGTTGGCCTGGGTGTAGATGGTGGAAATCAAACGCTGGCCAAAAGCGTTATACAGCGCGTTGTCTACATCGCTCATGGTTATGCCAAGGCGAGCGGCCTGATCGCGATCGACGTTAATAAACGCCACTGGCCCTTCGGCCTGCCAGTCGCTGGTGACGTCGGCCAACTGCGGCGCCTTGCGTAACTCATCCAGCAGTTGTGGCACCCACAGATCCAACGCTTCCAGCGATATCGCCTGCAGCGTGAACTGGTACTGGGTGCGGCTGACCTGGGTATCGATGGTCAGATCCTGCGCGGGCTGCAGGAACAGCCGCACGCCGGGGAACTGCGCCGCCGCCTGCTGCAGGCGGGCGATAATCGCCGGCGAGCGCTCACTGCGTTCGCTTAGCGGCTTCAGGTTGATTTGCAGCCGGCCGCTGTTGAGCGTGGCGTTGCTGCCGTCAACGCCGACGAATGACGTCAGGCTTTCCACCGCCGGGTCTTGCAAAATCACCGCCGCCACTTGCTGCTGGCGCGCGGCCATATTGCTGAACGACACGCTTTGCGGCGCTTCCAGCGTGCCCTGGATAATGCCGTTGTCCTGCACCGGGAAGAAGCCTTTGGGGATCAGCAGGTAAAGCACTACCGTGAGTGCCAGGGTGCCGAACGCCACGCTGAGCGTCAGCCACGGGTGGTTCAACACCTTTTTCAGCCAGATGCCGTAGTGGGCGATCACTCGCTCAAAAAAGCGTTCGCTGGCGCGTGAAAAACGGTTCTGCTTGCGCAGCGATTCATAGCTAAGCATGCGTGCGTACATCATGGGCGTTAGCGTCAGCGACACTACGGCGGAGATCAAAATCGCCACTGCCAGCGTGACGGCGAATTCGCGGAACAGCCGGCCGACGATGTCGCCCATAAACAGCAGCGGGATCAGCACCGCCACCAGCGAGATGGTCAGCGAAATAATGGTAAAGCCGATTTCACCGGCGCCCTTGAGCGCCGCGGTGAGCGGTTTTTCTCCCTTTTCGATATAGCGCGAGATATTTTCAATCACCACGATGGCGTCATCCACCACAAAGCCGGCGGCGATGGTCAGCGCCATCAGCGTCAGGTTGTTGATGGAGAAGCCCAGGAAATACATGGCGGCGAAGGTGCCGACCAGCGACAGCGGCACCGCCACGCTGGGGATGAGAGTGGCCGGCACGTTACGCAGGAACACATACATCACCATCACCACCAACGCGATGGCCAGCACCAGCTCAAACTGCACATCGCTGACGGAGGCGCGGATAGTGGTGGTGCGGTCGGTCAGGATCTGCATATCCACCGATTTGGGCAGGCTTTTCACCAGCGCCGGCAACATGGCGCGGATGCTGTCGGTGGTGGTGATGACGTTGGCGCCCGGCTGGCGCTGGATATTAATCACGATCGCCTGCTGCTTGTTGGCCCAGGCGGCAAGGTAGGTGTTCTCGGCCCCCTGTTCGATGGTGGCGACGTCCCGGAGGCGAACCGGCGCGCCATTCTGGTAGGCGACGATCAGCGTACGGTAGTCTTCGGCCGATTTCATTTGATCGTTGGCCGCCAGCGTGACGGCGCGGGTGGGGCCGTCAAGGCTGCCTTTGGCGGCGTTGACGTTGGCGTTGCTGATGGCGGCGCGCACTGTCTCGCTGTCCAGGCCATAGGCCGCCAGCGCCTGTGCATTGAGTTTCACGCGCACCGCCGGGCGTTGGCCGCCGGACAGCGTCACCAGCCCCACGCCGCCCACCTGCGAGATTTTCTGCGCCACGCGGGTTTCCACCATGTCTTCCACCTGGGTCATCGGCATGGCGCTGGTGGTGACCGCCAGCGTCATGATCGGCGGATCGGCCGGGTTGACCTTGCTGTACACCGGCGGGTAGGGCAGATCGGAAGGCAGCAGGTTGGTGGCGGAGTTGATCGCCGCCTGCACCTCCTGTTCAGCGACATCCAGCGGCAGCGACAGTTGGAATTGCAGGGTGACCACCGAAGCCCCGCCGGAACTTTGCGACGCCATTTGCTTCAGGCCGGACATTTGGCCGAACTGGCGCTCCAGCGGCGCGGTAATGGCCGACGTAACCACATCGGGGCTGGCGCCGGGATAGAGCGTCACCACCTGAATGGTGGGGTAATCCACTTCCGGCAGCGCCGACACCGGCAGGGCGCGGTAGCCCATAATCCCGGCCAGCAGGATCGCCACCATCAGCAGCGTGGTGGCGACCGGGCGCAGGATAAACAGGCGGGAAGGGCCGCCGCTGGCGTTTGGGGGCTGCGGTTGCATCAGGACTTCCTCGCGGCGGGTTGCCGGTGTGCGGCCTCTGCTGCGGTTTTCTCCTGCGGCGCCAGCACTTCAACCTGAAGACCTTCGCTTAGGCGATCAACGCCGTCGGTCACCACGCGATCGCCCGCGCTCAGCCCGGCGCTGATCACCACCTGCTGGTTGCTTTGCATACCGGCGGTGACGCTGCGCCTACTGACCTTGTTTTCATCGTTCAGTATCCAGACAAAGCGCCCGTCGTTAGCCATTTGCAGTGCGGCGACCGGAATAACCACTGCGTCGTGCAGGGTGTCGACCTTCAGGCGGGCGTTGACGAACTGGTTGGGGAACAGCACATCGTCATCGTTGGCGAAGCGGGCTTTCATTTTGATGGTGCCGGTGGTGGTATCGATCTGGTTATCCAGGCTAAGCAATGTGCCGTTCGCCAGCTTTTGCTGGTTGGTGCGATCCCAGGCTTCCACGCTCACCGGCCCGCTTTTTTGTGCCTGGATCAGTTCGCCAATGTTGCTCTCCGGCAGAGTGAACACCACATCGATCGGGTGGGTCTGGGTGATCACCACGATGCCGGTGGCGGCGCCGCTGGTGATGTAGTTGCCGACGTCAACCTGTTTGAGGCCGACGCGGCCGTCAATCGGGGCGGTAATGCGGCTGTAGGTCAGTTGCAGCCTGGCGCTGTCCACTGCGCCCTGATCGGCCTTGATGGTGCCTTCGCTCTGGCGCACCAGCGAAAGCTGGGCATCCAGTTCCTGGCGGGAGACCAGATTGGTCTTGGCCAGTTGCTGGTAACGCGCCAGATCCTGTTTGGCATTGGCCAGAGTGGCCTGATCTTTCGCCAACTGGCCCTGCGCCTGGGTCAGTTGCACTTCAAACGGCCGCGGATCGATTTCCGCCAGCAGATCGCCGGCCTTGACCTGCTGCCCTTCGGTGAAGTGGAGCGCCATCAACTGGCCGTCAACGCGGCTGGTGACGGTCACCGTGTTGGCGGCGGTGGCGGTGCCCAGCCCGGAAAGATAGCGCGGCACGGTCTGCAGGATCGCGCTGGCGGCCTGTACCGGCGCCATAGGCGCACCGCGGTGCCGACCGGTTGAACCCGCATTGCCGGCCGCGTGGCGCGTGCCGCTGGCGCCAGCGATGGGTTGCGGCGTGCTGAAGTGGCGCCACAGCAGAACGGCGGCAATCGCCACGATCGCCACGGCCAGCAGGCGCAATATCAGTGAATGACGTTTGGGGGTTGCATTCATGACGACGAAAATCTCTCCAAAGGCGGGCATGCACGCAATATCGCGCACGCTAATCAAATGAGGCATCAACAACAGTGATACTTGAATGATCACTTATTGTATTGTGGCTAGTGGTTTTTTTTGTTGCCTGGTTATTACTTTTTTTCCTTTTTCCCTCACCCTAACCCTCTCCCAGAGGGAGAGGGGATCGCCCGGCGTTGCGTTTGCATTTCGTCTCCCAGCGGGAGAGGGGATCACCCGGCGCTGCGTTTGCGTTTCGTCTCCCAGCGGGAGAGGGGATCGCCCGGCGCTGCGTTTGCGTTTCGTCTCCCAGCGGGAGAGGGAACCGCCCGGCGCTGTGTTTGCATTTCGTCTCCCAGCGGGAGAGGGAACCGCCCGGCGTTGCGTTTGCATTTCGTCTCCCAGAGGGAGAGGGGATCGCCCGGCGCTGTGTTTGCGTTTCGTCTCCCAGCGGGAGAGGGAACCGTTCGGTGCAGCGGTGGCGTTTCCTTCGCTCGGGATTACATTTACGCCCCCTCTCCCTCTGGGAGAGGGCCGGGGTGAGGGCGTGGAACGCTAGTCTAGCGGGCTATCACTGCATAAAGATGAAGGAAATATGGAAACCATGTCAGGTTTTGTTGGCGGATCAAGTCATGCCGATGAGGGGCATTTTGCCAGGGCGCAGCGGCCTGCGCCCTAGTGGAACAACTTAGCGGAACAGCGTCTGCGCCCAGCGGGCCAGCCCGGCGGTAACCGAGCCAAAGTCGTTGCCGCCAATCAGAGGAATGCCCGGCAGTTGCTGTTGCAGCGCGGCGCGCAGCAGCGGGGAGCGGGCGCTGCCGCCGGTCAGGTAGATCACCTGCGGCGTGGCCTGGCCGCCGGCCAATGCCGCCGTTACCTGTTCCTGAATACGCTGCAACGGTTGCGAGATCGCTTCCGCCAACTGCGCCTGGGTGACGGTTTCGCTTAGCGCCTGCTGTACGAACGCCAGCGGCACCTGGGTTTGCGCTTCAGCCGAGAGCGCGATTTTGCTCTCTTCCGCGGCGCGCACCAGCCGGTAGCTTAGCCGCTGCTGGTAAACCTTCAGCAGACGCTGCACTTTTTCCGGTTCGGCAGCGTCGCGGATCAGATCGCGCAGCAGGCGGCCGTTGGCGGTGCTATAGAAATCATTTTGCGCCGGAACGTCGTTGGTCGCCACGGCGTTCCAGTAGGGCAGCGCCGGCAGGGCGATGCCTTTCTCCGTCTCGCTGCCCAGGCCAAACAGCGGCATTAGTTGCCTGAACGCCAGCATAATGTCCAGATCGTTACCGCCAATGCGGCAGCCGCTGTGCCCCAGCAGGCTTTGCTGGCGGTCGGCCCGGCCGCGCCACTGCGGGCCCATCAGCAGCAATGAACAGTCGGTGGTGCCGCCGCCGATATCCACGACCAACACCGTTTTCTCTTCGTTCAGGGTGGCTTCAAAATCCAGCCCGGCGGCCACCGGCTCAAACTGGAAGGCAATCTCCTTGAAACCGGCGCGCTCGGCAGCGCGCTGCAAAATGCCCTGCGCCTGTTGGTTGGCGTCTTCACCGCCCATGCCCTGGAAGTTGATCGGCCGGCCGATCACTGCCTGGCTGATGCTGTGCTGTAGCACGCTTTCCGCCTGGCGTTTGATGTGGAACATCATGGCGCACACCAGATCTTCAAACAGGGCGATTTGCTGTGGCTTCAGGCCATTGGCGCCGAGAAAAGATTTCGGTGAGCGGACAAAATAGACCTCTTCCGGGTCTTCCATGTAATGCGCCAGCGCCTGCAGGCCGAACAGTACGCTGTCGCCGTTGACCGGGATATCTTCTTCGCGGTTGTAGTTGATGGCGCGGCGCAGCAGCATTTGGTTTTCATCGCTGCCGGTCGGCACTTGCCAGTGGCGGTGCAGGCACTCACTGACGGCTTCACGCGTGGGTGCGCACAGCATTGAAGGCAGATAGGGCCCGTTGTTTTCCAATGCCAGTAATTCGGGGCTATCCCCTTGCATCACGGCGACGGAACAGTTGGCCGTTCCGTAGTCAAATCCGATAAACATAATCTTTTCCGTTGTTCCCCATGCCAATGAAGGGGGGCGACTTTACCCGAGACGGCGAGGCTGGGCAACGTGCGGCGTTAAATTTTGCCGCTTGCAGCTACGGGTCCGAATCTCGCGAGCCGCCGGCCGCCAGCGATCTATAATGAGAAAAAACAGGCCAGTGGGTTGCCATGAATTCTCCTCAGCACGGGTTATATGCGGCGTTATGCGCGCGCGATCGCAAGTTCGACGGGCGGTTTTTCGTCGGCGTTTCTTCAACCGGCATCTATTGCCGGCCGGTATGCAGCGCCCGCACGCCTAAGCAGGAAAACTGCAGCTTTTATCCCAGCGCGGCGGCGGCCGAGCTTGCCGGCTTTCGCCCCTGCCTGAAATGCCGGCCCGAGTTGGCGCCGGGCCTGGCGCCGATCGATCTGGGCAACCGTTATGCGCAGGTGGCGGTGCAACTGATTGAACAGGGCTACCTTTCCGAGCACAGTTGCGAGCAATTGGCGGCGCGGCTGGGAGTTTCCGGCCGCCACCTGCGGCGTATCTTCGCCGATCAGTTCGGCGCGTCGCCGGTGGACTATGCCCAGTCTCACCGCCTGTTGCAGGCCAAGCGCCTGCTGATGGATACCGATCTGCCGTTGAGCGAGGTGGCCTATGCCGCCGGTTTTGGCAGCCTGCGCCGTTTTAACGAACTGTTCAAAGCCCGTTACCGGCTGATCCCTTCTGCGTTGCGCGATCGTCCGGCGCGCCAGGGAGCGGCGGAGCGTGGGCTGGTGTTTCGCCTGGGTTACCGCCCCCCTTACGATTGGCCGCGTATGCTGGCCTTCCTGGCTGCGCGTGCGGTGGACGGCGTTGAGGTGGTGCAGGGAGAGCGCTACCTGCGCTCCATCGCCATAAGACAAAAAGGCGAGGAATACGCCGGCTGGATCAGCGTGCAGCCCGAGCCGGCGCGCAACCAGGTGCGCGTTGAGATAGCGCCGGCGCTAAGCCGGGTGACCACGGAGGTATTATGCGCGGTACGCCGGCTGTTTGATCTGGATGCTTCTCCCGATCGCATTGCCGCCGGGCTGGGGGATCTGGCGGCGGGGGCGGCGGGGCTGCGCCTGCCGGGCTGCGTCAACAGTTTTGAACAGGCGGTGCGCGCCGTGCTGGGGCAATTGGTCAGCGTGCGGATGGCGGCGGTGCTGGCCGGGCGGGTAGCGGCGCATTGCGGCGGCGCACTGGCGCAACCGTATCAGGGCGTGAGCCATATATTCCCCGGCGCGCAGCGTGTGGCGCAGTTGCAGCCGGAAGATCTGCGCCCGTTGGGGATACCGTTGAAACGCGCCGCCGCGCTGATTGGCATGGCGAATGCGGTGGTTGATGGGCGGCTACAACTGGACAATGTGCTGGATATCGCCCAGGGCATTCGCAACCTGACCGCGTTGCCGGGGATTGGCGATTGGACCGCGAGCTATATCGCGATGCGCGCCTGGTCATGGCCAGACGTTTTCCTGGGCGGGGATTACCTGATTAAGCAGCGCTTTCCCGGTATGACGCCGCGGCAAATTGCGCGCTATGCCGAACGCTGGCAGCCGTGGCGTTCCTACGCCACGCTGCATCTGTGGCATAACGCGGCCTGGGTGGCCGAGGCCGCGCCGCCACCGGCCGTCAAAGCAGAAAAATCGTCGCCAGCCCGAGGAAAATAAAGAAGCCGCCGGTGTCGGTCAGCGCGGTGATCATCACGCTGGAGCCGACGGCCGGATCGCGCCCCAGTTTGACCATGGTCATCGGGATCACCACCCCCATCAGCGCGGCCACCAGCAGGTTGAGGATCATCGCCAGCGTCATCACGCCGCCCATGGCCCAGTCGTCATACAGCAGATAGGTGACGACCCCCATAATGCCGCCCCAGACGATGCCGTTGATCAGCGCCACGCCCAACTCTCTGAACATCAGGTGTGAAATATTGCCGCTTTCAATCCGGTGCAGGGCCAGCGCACGCACGATCATGGTGATGGTTTGGTTGCCGGTGTTGCCGCCGATGCCGGCGACGATGGGCATCAACGTCGCCAGCGCCACCAACTGCGAAATGGTGTGTTCAAACAGGCCGATAACGCGTGAGGCGATAAATGCGGTGCACAGGTTGATGGCCAGCCAGGTCCAGCGGGTTTTTACCGCTTTACTGACCGGTGCGAACACATCTTCCTCTGGGCTTAAGCCCCCCAGGCGGCGCAGGTTGGAGTCGCTTTCTTCGTTCACCGAGTCGATAATTTCTTCGATGGTCAGGCGCCCCATCAGTTTACCTTTGGCATCCACCACCGGCGCGCTGATCAAGTCATAGCGTTCGAACGCGCTGGCCGCGTCTTCAGCCTTATCCTCCGGCTGGAAAGTGGTGGGATCGCTGTCCATCACGTCTTTGACCAGAATATTCGGCTCATGCAGCAGCACCGTCGTCAACGGCAGCTCGCCCTTCAGACCGTTTTTGCGATCGGTGACGAACAGCTTATCGGTGGCCTCGGGGATGGTTTTACGCAGGCGCAGGAAGCGATGCACCGCGCCCAGCGTGACGTCCGGCCGCACGGTAACCAGCTCGAAATCCATCATCCAACCGACGGTTTCTTTGCCATAGTGCATCATCTCACGCACCTGGGCGCGCCGATCCGGCTCCAGTGAGGTGAGCAAGCGGCCCATCAGGTTGCGGGGCAGGTATTGCGCCAGATAGGCCTGTTCGTCGACGTCGAGGGTTTTGATCGCCTTGAGCAGGTCTTTATCGCTCATTTCTTCGATCAGGCTGTCCCATACCGGCTCGGCCACTTCCATCAGCGTGTGGCCGCGTTTGTTGACGCCCACCAGACGCCACAGCGCCAGGCGCTCATCCAGCGGCAATGCTTCCAGCAGGTCGGCCAGATCGGCGGCGTGCATGTCTTCCAGCAGCGAGGTAATCTCCGCCGTCTGATTGAGCAGTTCGCTTTTGCTTAATGTGTGCTCATCACTGGCCCGGCCAAGAATGCCGTCAACCAACTCATCGTTGTTTAATAGGATGGAAAGGATTCGCTGGCGGTGTTCCGCCACTTTTTTGACGTTATGTGTTGGGGCTAACATGGTATTCCTTAACGCTGATTTGGCCCTCATCCAGGGGCGCGGCCGCTCTTACAGCCTGGAGCATAGCCAGTGCTTGGGTCATTTTGATGAAAGTGGCGTAAAGCCTGCGCGGGGGATTCAGAGGTTCCCCTCTGAAGCATCATACTGTTCGCTGCTTTGCTGCAGCGGCGCGCGTTTTTTTTCCTGATGATGGGGCACCGCGACCACTGCGGCATACAGCAAGCGGCCGATTAAAATGATAAAGCTAACCAGCAACACGATTTTCGTCATTTGCCCCGTGGTTCTTTTTCGCATTTATAACCCCAGATATATTGCTTGGCCATTAATATTCATTGCATGAATAAGTCATGATCAACCGCCCCAATAATTCGAATCATAATCTTAATCGGCGATAACAAATAATGTCTATTCATTTCATGAATGCTTTGGCGGATGTTTAGACATTGTTTAGTCGTTATAGTGCTTGATATAGCAGATCATCGTGCAGATGGCCGCATGTTCTGCCATTATTGCCGGTGTTTGGCAACGCGCCGAACCAGGGTGTGTAATGAAATGAGTGACGCTTCAGTGGAAACTGTATTGCATGGATATTTTGCAACAATGGAATAAATTGCGTTATCGGTGGTGGGGGCAACCTATTATCAGCAGCCTGCTGATTATTCCGTTAGCCGGGTTACTTTCGCCGCGCCTGATGTTGCCAGAAGCCAAAATCTATTTGATTTATCTGCCGTTGGCGGTGTGTGTTTCTTTGCTTATGGTCTATGACTGGCTGGCGCTCCCGGGCATCGCGCTGGCGCTGTTCATTCGCTATGCCAGCCGCCTGGGGCTGGAGATGGGCCTGCTGGTGTTGCTGATTTATCTGTTTAGCCTGGGCATTTGCTGGTTGGGCTACCGCAGCCAGACACACCGCCATTGGTGCGCGCCGATTGACGATCTGCGTTTGGCAAAAACGCGTTTGATTTGGCTGGCGTTGCTGCCGCCGCTGTTTTTTATTCCCAGCCTGCAGCTTGCCATCGGCATGGGCTTTTTACCCGATGAGTTGGGCATGATCGGCGGCAATGCCAACTATCTGCGGGCGTTGATCAATTTTCAGGCGCTATTGCTCGGCGGTTTATCCGCCATGCCGTTGTTTTATTTTCTGCTGCGTATCGTCAGCAAGCCGCGCTTTGCCAAGGTGTTGTGGTGCCGGTTAGGCCACGAAGTGGCGCCCGGCGCGAAAAGAAGCGAGCTACAACTCTGGCTGCTGGTGCTGGCAGGGCTGGTGTTTATTCTGATCTACCGTGGGGGCGATTCCGCCAACCTGTTCCTTAGTGATTATAGCCTGACGCTGCTGCTGCCGGTGATGCTCTACGGCTCGCTGCGCTTTGGCTTTCGGTTGAACTGCATTATCTGGTCAAGCACTTTGCTGGTGCTGTTCTTTAACCATGCGGCGTTTGTGCCGCAGAACAACTTGCTGCACAACCTGGCCTTTATCTCTTCCATGATGGTGGCGTTCACCCTGAGCATTTTTTTAACCTCGGTGATCAATACCCGCCAGCGCATGGTGTATCAGAAAGCACAGGACGCCTCGCGCAAGGATCCGGTTATCGGCCTGCCGAATTTACGCGCGCTCAAGCGCGACCTGGCCAAAGCGCCGCGCTCAACGCTGTGTTTTTTGCGTGTGGCCGAGCTGGATATTCTCAGCCGCAACTACGGCATGCTGCTGCGCATTCGCTTTAAACAGCAGTTGGCGAAGGCATTGCTGTCGGTGCTGGAAAGCGGGGAAGGGGTGTATCACCTGCCCGGCTATGATCTGGTGCTGCGCCTGAACGGCTATGACGCTGAGCACAAGGTCGCGGCCGTCAGCGATCTGCTGGAGAAATACCGCCTGGTGTGGAATGGCCTGCCGATTCATCCGCCGATCGGCATCAGCTACTGCGGCATATGCGCGGACGTTGCGCATTTGCATGTGCTGTTGGGGGAATTAAGCTCGCTGGCGGAGATTTCCCTGACCAGCGGGCGCCCAGAGTGCTCCCATCGTGCGCAGCGCCAGGTGCAGGATACCCTCAAGCGTAAGGTGGCGCTGCTGCATTGGATCCAGGACGCGCTGGATAACGATCGCTTTGTGCTGATGGCGCAACCCATCGACGGCGTGCGTGGCGATCGCTACTACGAAGTGTTGCTGCGCATGCGCGATGATGAAGGGGCGCTGGTGCCGCCGAATGAATTCTTGCCGGTGGTGCATGAGTTCGGTTTGATCTACCGGCTGGATCTGTGGGTGCTGCAGCACACGCTGATGTTTATGCAGCAACATCGGGAGCAACTGCCCAGCATCCGTTTTTCCGTTAACCTGTCGCCGTTGTCGTTGTGCCGGCCGCTGTTGCTTCAGGAGGTGAGTAAACTGCTGCACCAGTATCAGATTGAGCCCTACCAACTGGTGCTGGAGGTGACCGAATCGCATCTGATGCAGGATCAGCAGTGTGCCGCCGCCGCGCTGCACGAGCTGCGGCAGTTGGGCTGCCATATCGCGCTGGATGATTTTGGCACCGGCTATGCCAGTTACGATCGCCTGAACGATCTGCAGGTGGATACGCTGAAGATTGACGGCAGCTTTATTCGCGACATGCTGACCAACCCGGTTAACTACCAGATTATTGCCTCTATCTGCAAGGTGGCGATGATGAAGCGCCTGACGATTGTGGCAGAATACGTTGAAACCGCAGAGCAGTATGAAGCGCTGAAGGCGCTGGGCGTTGACTATATGCAAGGATTTTTGCTGGGCAAGCCTGCGCCGCTGGAAACGCTGTTACCGGCCGCGGCGCTGCCCAGCCAGGATTAATGCCAGGCCCGTTAGCGGGCCTGGCGGTTAACGCCGTGGGCGCTATTGCGTGCTATCTTCCTCAATCATCAGCTTCCAGCCGACCACGTCCTCCCAGTAGGCCTGTTCACGCTCAAAGTCCAACTGCACCAGGTTGTTCTGCGCCAGGTATCCGGCCGGGAAGATTAGGGTCCAATGGTTGTCATCGGTCTTCAGCCGCAGCGTTTCCGGCGTGGTGGTGGACTGGCGCTGGTTGTTGAGCAGCGTGCTCAGGCGCAGCAACTGCACCAGCGGCAGATAGTGTTTCTTCTTGAACAGGTTCAGCCGCGGCAGTTCATCAAGCTTGATCGCCTTGCGGTGGAAACGCACCAGCGTGGCCAACAGCAGTTGCTGTTCCTGATTGAAGCCCGGCAGGTTGGAGTTTTGCAAAATATAGGCGGAATGGCGGTGCATGCCGGAATGATTGATGCTCAGCCCCACCTCATGCAGCATGGCTGCCCATTTCAGCAGGGCTTCCAACTGCGGGTGCACCAGCTTGGTATTCTGCGCCATCCACTGGGAATACAGTAATTCGGTGGTATCCAGCACGCGGCGGGCTTGTTCACGGTCGATATTGTAATGGTCGGCCAGGCTTTTTGCGGTGCGGCTGCGGATGTCCTGATGGCGGAAGCGGCCTTCCATTTCATACAGCACGCCCTCACGCAATGCGCCGTCGGAAAGGCGCAGATCGTGGATCGCCAGGGCATCGAACACGCCGCACAGGATCGCCAGCCCCGGCACAAACACCGACTGGCGGTCTTCCGACAGTCCTGGCAGGCTCAATGCGCTGAAGTTTTTAAATTGCAGCACCTGTTCGGCCAGCATGTCCAGCCGATCCGGCGTGATCAGGCCGTCTTTTTCGCCCATCGCGACCAACACTTCATAGGCGGCCTTGATGGTGCCGGAGGCGCCAAGCGCATATTGCCAGCCCTGAATGCGGTACTGCCAGGCCAGCGTTTCCAGTTTCTGTGCGGCGGCCAGGCGCGCGCGTTTGAAATTGATCTTGCTGATTTCGCCGTTCGGGAAAAATTGCTGGGCAAAGCTGACGCAGCCCATGCGGCGGCTTTCCGCCTGCAACGGTTCAAAGTCTTCGCCAATCACCAGTTCGGTGGAGCCGCCGCCGATGTCGACCACCAGCTTGCGGCCTTTTTCCGGCTGGGTATGTTCCACACCCATAAAGATCAGGCGGGCTTCTTCCTGGCCGGAAATAATTTCGATCGGGTAGGGGATCACGCCGGCGGCCTGTTTGAGGAAACTTTCGGCGTTTACTGCCTGGCGCAGGGTATGGGTGCCGACAATGGTGACGTTCTCGGCCGGGAAGCCCTGCAGGCGCTCGGCGAACAGCGCCAGGCAGGCCAGGCCGCGCTCAATCGCTTCATCGCTGAGCACATTGTTGCTGTCCAGCCCATCAGCCAGATGTACCCGTTGTTTCAAACGGCCTAAAACCTGTAAAGCGCCGTTGACGACGCGGGCAATTACCATATGAAAACTGTTTGAGCCAAGATCGATGGCGGCAATTTCCTGCGGTTTGTTCGTAATGGTGTGGTTTAACGGCATAGTGGCTGGCCTACTGTTCTGGTTGTTCCAGTGCGTTTAAATAGTCATAAATGGCGACCTGTGAGCGCACCTTGCGGCGGTTGCCGCGCGGAACGTACGAGTTGCTCAGTTCTTTATCAAGATAGCGGGCTTTTACCGTATCGCTGAACAGGATCTCTAAAATATCTAATACGCGTTGTTTCAGCGTGGGATCCAGCAGCAATACTGCCACTTCAATACGATAGTCGATATTACGTGTCATCCAGTCGGCAGAGGAGAGATAAACTTTCTTGTCCCCTTTATTTTCAAATACGTAAACCCGATCGTGCTCCAGGTAACGGTCAACAATACTGATGACCTGAATATTTTCGCTCACGCCCGGCAGGTTGGGGATCAATGAGCACATGCCGCGCACCAACAGGCGGATTTTCACCCCGGCGTTAGAGGCGGCATACAGCCGATCCACCAGGCCTTTATCCACCAGGTTGTTGATCTTCAGCATGATGCCGGCCGGTTCGCCGGCTTTGGCGTTGGCGATTTCGTTGTCGATCAGTTCGTACAGTTTCAGGCGCGAGTTCTGCGGCGACACCATCAGGTAATCAAAGGAGACCGGCCGGTAAGGGTTTTCGATGAAGTTGAACACCCGGCGGACTTCGTTGGTGATGCGCGCGTCGGCGGTCAGCAGCGAATAGTCGGTGTAGATACGCGCGGTTTTTTCGTTGAAGTTACCGGTGCCGATATGAGCATAGCGTACAATTTCATCGCCTTCACGCCGGGAAATCAGGAACAGCTTGGCGTGGATTTTCAGCCCCGGCGCTGAGAAGATAACGTGCACGCCGGCTTCCGTCAGGCGTTTTGCCCAGTGGATATTGGCCTCTTCATCGAAACGCGCCTGCAGTTCTACCACCACAGTGACTTTCTTGCCGTTATGCGCGGCGTGGATCATCGCATCAATAATGCGCGAGTCTTTCGCGACGCGGTAAATATTGATTTTTATCGCCAGCACGCTGGGATCGAACGATGCCTGGCGCAGCAGTTCCAGCACATGTTCAAAGGTGTGATAAGGGTAGTAGAGCAGCACATCTTGCTCGCGAATGGCATCAAAGCCGTTACGGAACTTGTTGAACCAGATGTGCCGCAGGCGCGGCAGTGGCTTGTTGACCAGGTTGGCCTTGCCGACGTTGGGGAAGCCGATAAAGTCTTTGAAGTTATGGTAACGGCCACCGGCAATGACCGAATCATAGTTGGAGATGCCGAGTTTTTCGCGCAGCATCTCGACCATTTCCTTGGGCATATCGCGCTGGTAAACAAAACGCACTGGTTCGGCAGTCAGGCGCTGCTTCAGGCTTGATGACATCAGCTCCAGCAGGCTGGATTCCATCTCCGTTACCAGATCGTACTCCGCGTCACGCGTCATTTTCATGGAATAGGCGTTGAGCGTGTCGTAGTCAAAGAAGCCCTTGAATATTTCATCCAGGCAGTAACGCAGAATGTTATCCAGCAGGATCATGGGCTTGCGGCGGCGCGGCGATTCCGGCGGCAGATTGACAAACCGCGGTATCTTGTCGGCCGGGATTTCCAGCAGGGCGTAATCAATCTGTGTGCCGCGAATAATTTCGACCGCCAGATAGGTGTAATCGTCCTTCAGGAATTGCACCAGGTTGGTTTCGTGGTCCACCAGAATCGGCGTGATGTGCTGGCGCAGATGTTGTTTAAAGTATTGGCGCAGCCAGGTTTGTTGATTTTCCGACACCTGGCGCTCATTGATCAGGAATATCTGGTTCCGCGCCATTTCCAGCAACAGCTCATTATACAGGCTGTCGAATTCCTGATCGGTTCTGAGCACCTTGGCCTGGATTTTTTTTAGCAGATGGCGGGAGGCGCCGGCGGAACCCTGTTCCTCATTGATTAGAATACGCCGTTTGAGATCGGCAAAACGGACTTTGTAAAACTCATCAAGATTATTGGAGTAAATGCCAAGAAACCGCATGCGTTCAATCAGGGGGTTATTCTTATCAGCGGCTTCCTGTAAAACCCGTTCGTTAAAGGATAACCAACTTAATTCTTTTTCGATGTAGAGCTTTTCCTGACCCATTACCACTCCAGTTCAATCATTGGGAGAGTTTAGATGACGGCCCAGCGTGGCTGGATACCGCGTTAGACAGTGCCCGCCTGTTGCGCGGCCACGGTTAATCCGTGGCTATTCGCCGCGTTTTGGCGTTACTCTCCGCTGAGTTTGTGCGCCAGGGCGTTGCCGACCGCACAAATACCGCCAGTGGTGCTTACGCGCAATGGTGGGACATCACCTAGTGTCCTACAATATTATTGCGAGAGATTGACAGGAAAGTCCAACTTATCTACGACTTGGCGCTGAATGACTTTGTCATGCAAATGTCACAAAACTGACATAAGATGCCCGGTTATCTTATGGCATAAGCGTGATTAGGGAAGCAACGGCAAAAGACATGGTTCAAATGAAGGCAAAGCAACACCCCCGGGATCGTCTGCGTTCGCGCGTCGATTATGGCGTACAGGCGGCAGTGACGATCAGCGGTGGGTTGGTGCTGATGGTGTTGCTGCTCATTTTCGTCTATTTGCTGTTTGCCGTGTTTCCACTGTTCAAGCCGGCCACCATGGGCAAGGCGCAGCCGCTGGCGGTCGCCGGCCCGGCGCTGGCGCTGGGCATGGATGTGCAGCAGCGCATCGGTTACCGCATCGATCCAGACGGTAACGGCCGGTTTTATCGCATGAACCCCGAAGCGAGCGGTTCGGCCGGTGCATCACTATTGCCGCCGCAGCCTTTGCTCAACTCGCCGGCCTTGCTGGCACAGGCGGTGGGTGAGCGCGATCTTTTCGCGCTGGCGCAGGCGGACGGGCGCGTCGTCGTGGTTGCCGCTGATTTCGCCGCCGCCAACAGCGCCTTGCCGCAGTGGCGTTTCCCGCTGGGGGCGCGGCCGTGGGCGCTGGATCGGCGCGGGCATGCGCTCAAACTGCTGGCATTGGCCCAGGTTCGTGCCGGGCACTACCTGCTGGCGGCGGTGACTGACGATCGCCGTTTGCTGCTGGTGCGCTATACCCGCGACGGCGAACCGCAACTGAATGAAATCCCGCTTGAACACGATATTCAACAGCTGGTGCTGGCGCCGGACGGCAGCCAGCTTTACCTGCTGAGTGGCAACCAGTTGCTGCGTTATGCGCTTGCCGGCGCCCTGGCGCAGGCGAGCGAAACCCGCGATCTTGGCGCGCAGGCACCTTACCATCTGACGGCGCTGCCCGGCGGCAGCGCGCTGTTGATCCAGGGGGCGGACGGCAGCCTGCATGAATGGTTCGACGTGGAAAAGACCGGGCGCCGGCAACTGACGGCGGTGCAGCGCTTTGACTACCAGGCGCAGCCAGGGGCGATTACGGTGGCGGAACCCTACCGCCGGGTGTTCGCCACCTTGCAGCCTAACGGGGATTTTGCGCTGTTTACCGGCGCGCAGTCTCGGCCGTTGCTGACTGGCCGTGTACCGGCCGGCAGCCAGCGCATGGCCTTTGCGCCGCGTGGCGACGGCCTGCTGTTGGAAACCCCCGAAGGCTGGCAGCACTATCGCCTGAATAATCCTTACCCCGATGTCACTTGGCGTTCGCTGTGGCAGAAAGTCTGGTATGAAAACTATCCCCAGCCGGCCTATGTCTGGCAGTCCACCTCCGGCGAAGACAGCTATCAGGCCAAATTCAGCCTGGTGCCGATTATTTTCGGCACGCTCAAGGCGGCGGGCTACGCCATGCTGTTTGCCGTTCCGCTGGCGTTGGCCGGCGCGGTGTATACCGCTTACTTTATGTCGGTGCAGCTGCGCCGGGTGGTGAAACCGGCGATCGAAGTGATGGGCGCTTTGCCGACGGTGGTGATTGGTCTGGTCGCCGGTATCTGGCTGGCGCCGTTGATTGAGCATTACTTGTTGGCGGTGCTGGCGTTGCCGCTGCTGCTCACTGCGGCGGTGCTGCTGTGCAGCATCGTGGCGCAACGCATTACCCGTGGCCGTTTGCCGCCCGGTGGCGATTTGCTCTTGCTGCTGCCGGTGGTGGCGGGTTGTGTCTGGCTGGCGTTCAGCGCCGGGCCATGGCTGGAACAGCAGTTGTTCGGCGAGCCGATGCATTTCTGGCTGGGCGACGATTATGATCAGCGCAATGCACTGGTGGTCGGCGTGGCGATGGGCTTTGCGCTGGTGCCGGTTATTTTCTCGTTGGCGGAAGATGCGCTATTTAGCGTGCCCACGGTGCTGTGGCAGGGTTCGCTGGCGTTGGGCGCCACCCCGTGGCAAACGGTGACGCGTGTGGCGCTGCCGTGCGCCAGCGCCGGGATTTTCTCCGCATTCATGATTGGCTTTGGCCGCGCGGTGGGCGAAACCATGATCGTGCTGATGGCCACCGGCAATACGCCGATCATCGACGGCAGCTTGTTCCAGGGGCTGCGCGCCCTGGCGGCCAACATCGCGATTGAAATGCCGGAGGCCGTCGCCGGCAGCAGCCACTACCGCGTGCTGTTCCTGACCGCGCTGGTGCTGTTCATGTTCACTTTTGTGTTTAACACGCTGGCGGAAGCCATTCGTCTGCGGTTACGCAAGCGTTATACCGTCAATCAGGAGGCGCCATGAAGCGTTGGGCAAATTCTGGCGCGCCGTGGGTCTGGCTCAGTGCGGCATCGGTGGCGGTCAGCCTGCTGGCGTTAATCGGTATCCTGGCACTATTGGCCGGGCAGGGCATGCGCTATTTTTGGCCCAGCCCGGTGTACCAGTTTGAGCTAAACCAAAGCGCCGCCGGCCCGGTAACTGTGATCGGCGAGCTGTACCAACAGCAAAGCATTTCCCGCCGCCAACTGCAGGCGGCGGGTATCACCATGCCGGCTGGCGACGCACCGGCCTTTACCCGTTATTTGATTAAGGTCGGCAACCGCGAATCCAGCGGGCAGGATTTCCGCACGTTGCTGGCTGACGACGTGCGCCGGCAAACGGCGCCGCGCGATCTGATCGTGCTGGAGCGGAACAGCAACGGTACCGCCTACGGCTATTTGGTGGGCTTGCTGGAGGATGGCCAACCGCTTACCGGGCGGGATCTGGGCCACACGCTGATGCAGCGTTTGCCGCAGATCGCCGCACTGTCGCGCCAGGCGTACGATATCCAGTTCCGCGCGATGGCGCAGGTCAATCAGCATTTTGAATCCCTGCGCCTGCGTGAGAAAAGCCTGGCGGCTAAAAACGCCCTGGACGCTGGGGCGCAGGCCGCGATCAAAGCCGAGCGGACAGAATTGCAGCGCCAGTACCGGCAGTTGGCGGATGCGCTGGAAGGGTTAAACCGCGATCGTTATCGCGATGCGCTGCAACTGCGCGATATGTCCGGCCAGATTCATACCATCCCGCTGATTCAGGTGCGGGATGCCTGGTATCCGAATACCATGAGCTTTGGGCAGAAAGTGGCCCACTGGGCGGCGCAGGTGAAGAAATTCCTGACTGACAGCCCGCGCGAAGCCAACACCGAAGGCGGCGTATTTCCCGCCATCTTTGGCACGGTGCTGATGGTGATCCTGATGTCGATCGTGGTGATGCCGTTCGGCGTTATCGCCGCGGTGTACCTGCATGAGTACGCCGGGAATAACCTGCTGACGCGCTTGATTCGCATCTCGGTGGTGAACCTAGCCGGGGTGCCTTCCATCGTGTACGGCGTGTTCGGCCTGGGCTTTTTTGTTTATATGATCGGCGGCAGCATCGACCAGTTGTTTTATGCGGAATCTTTGCCGAACCCGACCTTCGGCACGCCGGGCGTGCTGTGGGCCGCGCTGACGCTGGCGCTGTTGACGCTGCCGGTGGTGATTGTCGCCACCGAAGAGGGGCTATCGCGTATACCGGTGGCGTTGCGCCAGGGATCGTTGGCGCTGGGCGCCAGCCGGGCGGAAACGTTGTGGCACATTGTGCTGCCGATGGCCGCGCCGGCCATGATGACCGGCCTAATCCTGGCGGTGGCGCGCGCCGCGGGGGAAACCGCGCCGCTGATGCTGGTGGGGGTGGTGAAATCGGTGCCGGTACTGCCGGTGGACGGTATTTTCCCCTATCTGCACCTGGAGCGGAAGTTCATGCACTTGAGCTTCCAGATTTATGATATGGCGTTTCAGAGCCCGAGCGTTGAAGCCGCGCGGCCGTTGGTGTTCGCCACCGCCTTCTTGCTGGTGGTGATTGTGGTGGGGCTGAACCTGGCCGCGATGGGGATTCGCCATTCGCTGCGGGAAAAATACCGGGCATGGGGATAAGCCGTGCTCCGTAATGAGGGCGTGAGCCGCGGTTACGTCTAGGATCGCCAGAGGCGCTATAGCCGGGTAATAATGACCACTTTTTTGGGGAACGTGTAATGGGTTTTGTGACGCTGGGCAGTTTGCCGCGCCTGAATGTACAGCAACTTAGCGACGAGCAAACGGCGCTGGCCGTGAATAACCTGAGTTTGTTCTACGGCGATAAGCAGGTGCTGCATGACATTTCACTGCGGATCCCGAAATACCGGGTTACCGCGCTGATCGGCCCTTCCGGCTGCGGCAAATCCACGCTGTTGCGCTGTTTTAATCGCATGAACGATCTGGTGGAACACTGCCGTATCGAAGGGGAGCTTCGGCTCCATGACGAGAATATTGCTAGCCCGCAGGCCGACGTTACCGCGCTGCGCCGTCGGGTAGGCATGGTGTTCCAGCGGCCCAACCCGTTTCCCAAATCGATTTATGAAAATGTGGTGTACGGCCTGCGGCTGCAAGGTATCCGCGATCGGCGCGTCCTGGACGAAGCTATGGAGCGTTCGCTGCGGGCTGCGGCGCTGTGGCATGAGGTGAAAGATCGCCTGCGCGAGAACGCGTTTCGCCTCTCCAGCGGCCAGCAGCAGCGGCTGGTGATCGCCCGTGCGATCGCCATCGAGCCGGAAGTGCTGCTGCTTGACGAGCCGACATCGGCGCTTGATCCTATTTCAACCCTGACGATTGAAGAGCTGATTTCGGCGTTGAAACAGCGCTACAGCGTGGTGCTGGTGACCCATAATATGCAGCAGGCGGCGCGCGTGTCTGACTACACCGCCTTTATTCATCAGGGCCGCCTGGTGGAATACAGCGACACCGACAGTATTTTCACTTCGCCGCGCCAGCGCCAGACCGAGGATTACATCACCGGGCGCTACGGCTGAAGCGCCGGGCTGGCGGCCGGTTCCGGCTGGCTCTGCCCCCCGGTTTTGCCGGCGGCGCCTTTCGGCGGTGCAGCTGGTTTAGCCGGCGCTTGTTGCGCGAGCTGCGATTGGCCGATAAATTTCCCGCCTTTCTCAATCGAAAAATCATCGCTGAAAATTTCCCCATGAACGCTGCCTTTCGCCTGGATAATCAGCGTAGCGGCGTGGCATTGCCCTTCGACAGTGCCATTGATGGTGATGTGCTTGGCGCGGATTTCCCCGGTAACCAGGCCGCTATGCTCAATGCGCACCTGGTGTGAACAGTGGATTTTGCCCTCTATTTTACCTTCGACAATAATATTGCCTTGGCCTTCCAGCGTGCCGGTTAGCTTCATGCCCTGTGATATAGCGGTGTCCTTGGTGGTTTTTACGCCGCTTGCGGCCAGCGGCGTTTCTGGCTCCGGCAGCAGTATGCCTGGGTTTTCTGGTGGTTTTACTTCGGCAGGCAGCGTTTTTTCCGTGCTGTTTTTCTGCTTGTTGAATATTTGCATAATTCTCTTCCTTGTTGTTTTAAACGCGAGGTGAACCAATAACAATACGTGGATTGAAACAGCAATGATGATCGCCGCCTGTGGGGGGAGCGCCGCCAGAATAAGCCGGGTTGACCAGACAAAAATCAAAGAACTCCATGAGATCCAGACATACCATAATATATTGTAATTATACATGTTGTTTGGGTGAGCTAACGTTAATTGGGCCGCGGTTGCCGCCAATATGGTTATTTCTCTGTGCAGAGAGTGACGGCATCATACCTGTTAATGAGAATTAATTCATTAGCGGCAGTTTTAATTTTTTCTAGTGATACATTCCCGTTTTTTTATTTGTTTTAATTATTTATCAAGTGTTTGTTGATGATGGTTTTTTATATTCATCGTTATTGTCTGAAACTGGTTTTCCCTTATATTGCTTGAGGTTTCAGTAATGGATGATGTTGAATGTTTAAATATGTTTGAAAAACTAAAATCAGCTTAGAAAGTATGCATTATTTTTCCTGTTTATACCCAAAATAATTCGAGTTGCAGGACAAAAATGCAAAAGCGTTTTTGAACAGCGCTAGCGCTGGCTCCGAAGGGGTGAGGCCCAGGGATGGGCCGAGTAATAAAGCCAACACACCTGCAACTTGACGGATGAGGGGGATATCACTCGCCACGCGTATATTCCGGGCTGTTGCCACAGCGGATCGAAACCGGCCCACCACACCGTCTATCAGGCGCTTTGTGATGTTTGGCGATTGAGCAGATCGCCCAATCTGGGCCGAGTGTCCTTCAAGTGATCTGCTATTTGGTGAAGTTATTTATTTGCCCAGGCCAGCCGGGGGTTTAAATTTCTTCAGATACTGTGGCTGGAAGATGCACATGCGCAGCACCGTGCGGTATTCACCGTTGACGAAGAATTCATCCAGCAGTTCGCCCTCAACCTCAAACCCCAGCTTGCTGTAGATATGGATCGCCTTGGGGTTCTCCTTATCGACGATCAGGTAAAGCTTGTACAGGTTCAGCACCGAGAAGCCGTATTCCATCGCCAGTTTGGCGGCGGTGCTGGCATAACCTTTGCCCTGGTGGGCCGGATCGATAATGATCTGGAACTCGGCGCGGCGGTGGATGTGGTTAATTTCAACCAGCTCTACCAGCCCCACCTTGGCGCCCTCATGCTCAATGATAAAGCGGCGCTCGCTCTGATCGTGAATATGTTTGTCGTACAGATCGGAAAGTTCAACGAAGGCTTCATAAGGCTCTTCAAACCAGTAGCGCATGACGCTGGCGTTGTTGTCCATCTGGTGAACAAATGCTAAATCATCCCGTTCCAGTGGGCGCAATCTAACGTGGCTGGTGCTGGACATGCTGGCTCCTCTTGGCTGTTATACGGGCAAGTATACCCGTGGCGCGATTATTCTGGCGAAAAAAAACGGCACCGTTACGGGTGCCGTTGAGGGAGAATTTAGGTTTTGGGGCTACTCATCGGCCGCATAGCCTTGCGCCGGCAACAGCTGGCCATCAAGCCAGGCGCCGCCGTTGCGCATCTCCAGGCGCCCGTCGATAAACCAGCTTACCACCAGCGGATAGAGCGTGTGCTCCTGGGTTTGCACCCGTTCCAGCACCTCTTCCTCTGTATCGCCGGGGAAGATAGGCACTTTGGCCTGTAACACCACCGGGCCGCCGTCGAGCTGTTCAGTGACAAAGTGCACGGAGGTACCGTGCTCACTGTCGCCGTTGTCGATAGCCTGACGGTGAGTATTCAGGCCAGGGTATTTGGGCAGCAGGGAAGGGTGGATGTTCAGCATGCGCCCGGCATAGTGCTGCACGAACGGCGCACTGAGGATGCGCATGTAGCCGGCCAGCACCACCAGATCCGGCTGGTAGCCGTCGATAGCGTCTGCCAGCGCGGCGTCGAACGCGGCGCGATCGGCAAAGGCGCCGTTATCCAGCGCCTGGGTGGCAATGCCGGCTTCACTGGCGCGCTGCAGGCCGTAAGCCTGCGCCTTGTTGCTGAACACCGCGACGATCTCGGCGGCGATGCGCCCCTGCTGGCAGGCGTCAATCAGCGCCTGGAGATTGCTCCCCTGGCCGGAGATTAACACCACGATCTTTTTCATTACGCGATAACCACGCGCTGTTCATCAGCAGCAGCGGCCAGTTTACCGATCTGCCAGGCCTTTTCACCTGCGGCGTTCAACCGTGCGATGGCGGCATCAGCTTCGGCCTGCGGCAAGGCGATGACCATACCGACGCCACAGTTGAAGGTGCGGTACATTTCGTGGCGGCTGACGTTGCCGGCCTGTTGCAGCCAGTTGAACACCGCCGGCCACTGCCAGCTTGATTCATCGATCACCGCCTGTACGCCTTCCGGCAGCACGCGTGGGATATTTTCCCAGAAACCGCCGCCGGTCAGGTGGGCGATAGCATGGATCTCGTGATTGGCGATCAGTTCCAGCACCGATTTCACGTAGATTTTGGTTGGCGCCAGCAGGTGATCGGCCAGCGGCTTGCCTTCGAGCTGAACCCCGGTGGGATCGGTGTTGCTGAACTCAAGAATTTTGCGTACCAGCGAGTAGCCGTTTGAATGCGGGCCGGAAGCGCCCAGGGCGATCAGCACGTCGCCAGGCTGAACTTTGCTGCCGTCGATGATTTCTGATTTTTCCACCACGCCAACGCAAAAGCCCGCCACGTCGTAGTCTTCGCCGTGATACATGCCCGGCATTTCAGCGGTTTCGCCGCCCACCAGGGCGCAGCCGGACTGTTTGCAGCCTTCGGCAATGCCGCTGATGACGCTGGCCGCGGTATCGACATCCAGCTTGCCGGTGGCGTAGTAATCCAGGAAGAACAGCGGCTCTGCGCCTTGCACCACCAGATCGTTAACGCACATGGCCACCAAATCGATACCGATGGTGTCGTGGCGTTTCAGATCCATCGCCAGACGCAGCTTGGTGCCTACGCCGTCGGTACCGGAGACCAGCACCGGTTCTCGGTATTTTTGCGGCAACGCACACAGGGCGCCAAAACCGCCCAGCCCACCCATCACTTCCGGGCGGCGGGTCTGTTTTACTACACCTTTGATGCGGTCTACCAATGCGTTGCCGGCATCGATATCCACGCCTGCGTCTTTATAGCTGAGAGAGGTTTTGTCGGTCACTGCGCGATCCCCACGGCGGTTTGCTGTTTGAAAACTGTGCTTCCGGCGTTGATACCGGAAAATGCGCGGCAATTCTAACAGCGCAGGCAATCGTTTGCGAGTGGCTTATGCCCTCGGCCGGCTTTTTCGCCTTCTATATCCTTCATACTTCAAGTTGCAGGTATGTTGGCTTGGTTACTCGGCCCCTCCCTGGGCCTCGCCCCTTTGTCCGCAGTCTGACCTGGCATCAGCCAGGTTTGTTCTGCGGATTACTTTGTTGGGGTTTGTGCTGTTTCTTGTCTGATCTCGTCAATCACGTCACGCATGTTACTTAGACATTCTGCGGCAGGAGTTCCAGCCTTTTCCAGCACTGGCTCTGCCTTCGCGAAATACTCCTCAACCTTTATCTGATTTGCATGTGTGATTAAAGGTATGCCACATATCATTGATGTGCCGAAACGCTGCTTTAAGGGGTCGGTGCTGATGTCGAGTGATTTGGTTGCGTTAATGACAGATACAGGGTCTTTAATCAGCGCCATGCTAAGAGCTGTCGTCAGTTCCTCTGTGTGCTCAGCGTCGAGGGTATCACCAATATTGTCAATTTTCCCCGGCAATGCATGGAGTGTTTTGTTGTCTGCCCGTTCTATCAGTTGAATATAAACGCTCCATTCTTTTGACGATGCCATGCATGAGGACGAGATAATGCAGGCGATCAGCAAGATGGTTCGCCGAATCATCTTACTACCTCCAGTAACTTATCCGGTGATTGAATGATTTTTGTGCGAATAACCGGCCCAAGTATTATACAGCCCTCAGAGGCGAATCCAGGTACTTTCGGCGGCTTCCTCTCGCCGTGGATACGGAACAGAGAACGTCCATAACTTTCGCCAGATGTTTGCGTCAAAATTATGGTAAATGGCCCCTTTGAATTAGTATGCCCGCCAATATGCCAAGTGCCGCGAGGTATTGGCCCCATACCTTTAACATGCTGCCGATCTGGATTGTTTTTGTTGGTCAGATTCCCCGAATAACCTTTACCGATTAACTTACCGTTATGCCACAGCTCGCCGGTACTTTGGTGGTATATCCATGCCATGTGTTGTTCTCCTATGCCGCGCTGCGCTTTTTCCAGGAATCAGAGTGAATAATATTGCCTTCCAAATATTTCCAGGTGATTTTCTCATACGTCATTTCGAGCACTTCAAGGTGATCGTGACGTTCGTAGTCCGGGTCTTTGACATCTTCCATAAACGGTACGACACAGGTAATACGGGCATTCTCAAGAAGTACGTTAAAATATTCTTCTTCCTGTCCGGCGTAATTAATGCGATAGAATTTAAGCTCGGCGGATTTTAAGCGTTTCCCGGAGGTAACGAACTGATAAAGGTACGGACTGGAAGAATCCAGCGCTTTGGTGAGGATAAAGGGCGCATGTTCGCGAGGTGCCGTTATCTTGCCGGACCGATCATCGGTAGGGAGTGATACGGCATGAGCTAGCGCGGTTATCTCTATGCTTCCCTCGCGTTGGTGTATGTCTACAGAGCCTTTGACGGGGTTTCCACCATCGTCCTTTAACCATAAATAAACAGGTATAGCCATTCAGTGAGTTCCCTTCTCATTATTAGAACGCTAATTGTCACCTTGCATTCCTTTACGGATGAAACATCAAATGATTCTTTATTGATTTAAATCAATAGAATGAGTTTTTTTGATTTTGGTTCAAACAGAAATACGTGGCGTTGGATCTCTGCAATGATTTGGGATCACGGTGATGTAGTCACTGACGAAATCTATACCCAAAATAATTCGAGTTGCAGGACAAAAATGCAAAAGCGTTTTTGAACAGCGCTAGCGCTGGCCCCGAAGGGGTGAGCTCTTAAACGCCACATACTGACCTCAGGTAATGACCGGGAACACTTCGTTGATGTTCGTGGAGAACTCCCGACCGGAAGATTGGCCCAGATAACACGCTACCGCGTGGCGGGCGACAGTGTTTTCTGGATCGCGTGACTCGCCGACGAACAGCGGCCGGAAGACGTTGACCTGGTAATCTTCATCGTCCGTAATTATCTGCGGGGTGATCTATTATTAAAACTTTTGTTGATCCCGATCGGGCTCGCGTGGATGGCACAGCCCCAAAAAGGCGGTATAATCCCGCGATTTTTTGGCCGTCAACCGCCTTAATAGGAGAAAAATGATGAAGATCGTTGAGGTGAAACACCCGCTGGTGAAACATAAGCTGGGCCTGATGCGTGAACATGACATCAGTACCAAACGCTTTCGTGAGCTGGCTTCTGAAGTGGGGAGTTTGCTGACCTATGAAGCGACCGCCGATCTGGAAACCGAGAAGGTGACCATTGAGGGCTGGTGTGGGCCGGTTGAGATTGACCAGATTAAAGGGAAAAAAATTACCGTTGTGCCGATCCTGCGCGCCGGCCTGGGGATGATGGATGGCGTGCTGGAACACGTGCCCAGCGCGCGCATCAGCGTGGTAGGGGTATACCGTAATGAAGAAACCCTGGAACCCGTGCCGTATTTCCAGAAGTTGGTGTCCAATATCGAAGAGCGTATGGCGCTGATCGTCGATCCGATGCTGGCGACCGGCGGCTCAATGATTGCCACCATCGATCTGCTGAAAAAAGCCGGCTGTAACAGCATTAAAGTGCTGGTGCTGGTTGCCGCGCCGGAAGGTATCCGCGCATTGGAAAAAGCGCACCCGGATGTTGAGCTGTACACCGCCGCCATTGACCAGTGTTTGAATGAGAAGGGCTACATCGTGCCGGGCCTGGGCGATGCGGGCGATAAAATATTTGGTACCAAATAACATTTGAGCCGGCGCTGAAGTCGGCTTTTTTTTGCCTGGGCTTTATTGGGCTGGCGCGGGTGCCGGAGGGTATTGCGCCCAGCCTGGTCAGCATGGCATGACTGCAAACACCACCTTCAGAGGAAAAATACACCATGACCCGTCGCGCCATTGGCGTCAGTGAGCGCTTGCCGCTGCTCCAGACTATTCCGCTTAGTTTCCAGCATTTATTCGCCATGTTCGGCGCTACGGTGCTGGTGCCTATCTTGTTCAAGATAAACCCGGCGACGGTACTGCTGTTCAACGGCGTCGGTACGCTGCTGTATCTGTTTATTTGTAAAGGGAAAATCCCCGCTTATTTGGGCTCTAGCTTTGCGTTTATTTCCCCGGTGCTGTTGCTGTTGCCGTTGGGGTATGAGGTGGCGCTGGGCGGCTTTATCATGTGTGGCGTGCTGTTCTGCCTGGTGGCGTTGATCGTGCAGAAGGCCGGCACCGGCTGGCTGGATGTGATCTTCCCGCCGGCGGCGATGGGGGCCATCGTTGCGGTTATCGGCCTGGAATTGGCGGGCGTGGCGGCCAATATGGCCGGGCTGCTGCCGGCGGATGGCGCTTCGGTGGATGGCACCACCATCACTATTTCGATGGTGACGCTGGGCGTCACGGTGCTCGGTTCGGTGCTGTTCCGCGGTTTCCTGGCGATTATCCCGATTTTGATCGGCGTGCTGGTGGGCTATGCGCTGTCGTTTGGCATGGGCGTGGTGGATTTGACGCCGATCCGCGAGGCGCACTGGTTTGCCTTGCCCACTTTCTACACGCCGCGTTTTGAGTGGTTTGCCATTCTGACTATTTTGCCTGCGGCGCTGGTGGTGATTGCCGAGCACATCGGCCATTTGGTGGTGACGGCCAATATCGTTAAAAAAGATCTGATTCGCGATCCGGGGCTGCACCGTTCCATGTTTGCCAACGGTATTTCGACGGTGATTTCCGGTTTCTTCGGCTCCACGCCGAACACCACCTACGGCGAGAATATCGGCGTGATGGCGATTACCAAGGTATATAGCACCTGGGTGATTGGCGGCGCGGCGATTTTGGCGATCCTGCTTTCCTGCATCGGTAAACTGGCGGCGGCGATTCAGGCCATTCCGGTGCCGGTCATGGGCGGCGTATCGCTGCTGCTGTATGGCGTGATTGGCGCTTCCGGTATTCGTGTGCTGATTGAATCCAAGGTGGATTATAACAAGGCGCAGAACCTGATTCTGACCTCGATTATCCTGATTATCGGCGTGAGCGGCGCCAAGGTGCATATCGGCGCCGCCGAGCTGAAAGGCATGGCGCTAGCCACTATTGTGGGTATTGGCCTGAGCCTGCTGTTCAAGGTCATTAGTCTTTTCCGCAAAGAGGAAGAGGTGATTGATGTGCAGGAAGAGCGCGGTATACAGAAGTAAGCGTTAAAAGGGTGGGCTTTGGTTGATATGGCGAGGGTTTCGGTCGCCATAACACCGTAGCCCGCGCCCGATTCAGGGCAGAGCCTGTATGAACCGGGCACATGGGTAACAGGTTATAACTGGCACAGTCAACGATATAGGGAGGTTTACTGTGCCTTGGCCTGAGAGTGTTACCATGCAACGATGCGTTTGCCCGGCTCGCAGGGTATAATCTCAATTTACGGGGAATATTTATCCTGTAATGTAAAGTATGACGGGAATAGGGAGACATCGGGTATGGAATACTACGGCTACGTGCTGATTAAATTTATTATTGGCTTTGCCATTGTTATCGCGCACCTGAATTTTTCAGGCAAAACCCAGCTATCGCAAATGACGCCGGTGGATTTTATCGGCAACTTTGTGCTTGGGGGGATTATCGGCGGGGTTATCTACAGCGACAGCATACCGCTTTATCAATATGTGATTGTGTTGTTCATCGGCGTTCTTCTGATTTCGCTGCTTAATTCTATTAGCAAGCACTGCAACTTTTTCCGCTCGGTGACCATTGGCAATCCGCTGCCGATTATCAAGAATGGCCGTTTTATTATGAATAACATTCTTGAGAAGAAAAATAAGATCGACATTCTCAACGTTTCCTCGCAGTTGCATAGCCAGGGCATTCACGCCTTTCAGGAGATCGTCTATGCGCAGATTGAGCCCAGCGGCCAACTGACGGTGGTGTGTGACGGTACCAAAATGCCCTCGGTGATCGTGATGAAAAGCGGCAAGATCAGAACCTACGAACTGGAAGAAATTGAGAAAAGCGAAGAGTGGCTGCATAAACAATTACAGGATCGCCAGTTAAACCAGGAAGATATTTTTCTTGCCGAATTCTGGGATGGCAAAATTGTGTTTATCCTCAATGACGGGACTATCGTCAGATAACGTGCTGCAACGCCTTGCCGCTATGGCAACGGAAAGATAAGGGGCCGCGGTTGCGGCCCCTGGCGTTTTTAGCCGCTGCGTGCGATCTGCGGCGGCTGATATAATACGGCGGCTAACGTTAGCTGCGGATTTTGCGGTAAACAAACAGCACCACAATGGCACCAATCACCGCTACGATGAAGCTGCCGAAGTTGAAGCCGTCAACTTTACCAAAGCCAAAGAAGGTACTGATATAACCACCGACAACGGCACCGATAACCCCCAGCACCACGGTCATAATGAAACCACCCCCGTCTTTGCCTGGCATAATCCATTTAGCGATAATGCCTGCGATAAGACCAAAAATAATCCAGGAAATAATACCCATTTAACTTCTCCTTGCCGTGAAATACTGACATACCCGCTATTTACCAACCGCGGAGTTTCGCCGTTCACCCCCCACATCAGGAGTGTGGCTTATACCCGCAGCCGAAAACTTATTGGGCTGCGCTATTCTGCGTGTTTGCTGGTGCCTCTGTCGATGGCGTTGTGTCATTTTGCCCATCTTCAGTTTTTTTCTCGATGCTGCTTTTAATCTGTTCCGTTTTGGCCTTCGCCTGTTCAGTCAGGTTATTGGCACCGCTGATAGCATCATTTTTGATGGTTTTTGCCTGTTCAACCAACGCCTGGCTTTGCTGGCTGGCATCGGTTTTGATGGCAGCGGCTTTGGCTTTGGCATCATCGGTGAGCGCATGCGCATGTTTTTCTGCGTCGCTCTGAATGGCGGAAGCCTTATCTTTCAACTGATCGGCCTGAACCGCCGCTTGTTTCTTGATTTCTTCCGCTTTCGCTTTTGCACTGTCCGTCAATTGGTCGGCCTTTTGCTGTGCGGCGTCAGTGATCTGTTCCGCGCTGTCTTTGGCTTTATCCAGGTTGGCGTCCACTTTGGAAGCATCGTCACAGCCTGCGACCAACAGACCGATAACCGAAGCCAGCAATACTTTATTCCATGAATTCATTCTTAAAATCCTTGCAGTAACCTTGATGATGATCATTGCTTCTTGCTTTTCCATACTAGGACAAATTCGTGACAAAATACAAATTCCCGCAATAAAAGGTTTCGCTTTGGGGGGATTTTTGTCCTGGTCTGCATGTTTTGGCTACTATTCCACCATAAAATCCTGCCGGTTCATTTGCCGGCGCATTCTGTGATAAACTGGCGGCGTTTTCCTGCCAGTTTTGGTTGAGGTGCTTCTCTGAATACGCCGGCACAGCTTTCACTGCCACTTTATCTGCCCGATGATGAAACTTTCGCCAGTTTTTATCCGGGTGAGAACCCATCCCTATTAGCTGCGATCCAGTCCGCCGTCCGCCAGGAGCATGGCAGTTATATTTATTTCTGGTCGCGTGAGGGCGGGGGGCGTAGCCATTTGCTGCATGCGGCCTGTGCGGAATTGTCGCAGCGCGGTGAAGCGGTGGGCTATGTGCCGCTGGATAAGCGCGCCTATTTCGTGCCTGAAGTGTTAGACGGCATGGAGCAGTTGGCGCTGGTGTGCATCGATAATATCGAATGCATCGCCGGCGACGAAGAGTGGGAAATGGCGATTTTCAACCTCTACAACCGCATTCTGGAAACCGGGCGCACACGCTTGTTTATCACCGGCGATCGCCCGCCGCGCCAGCTTAATCTGCACCTGCCCGATCTGGCCTCGCGCTTGGACTGGGGGCAAATTTACAAGCTTCAGCCGCTCTCCGACGATGAAAAGCTACAGGCGCTGCAACTGCGTTCCAAACTGCGCGGTTTTGAACTGCCGGAGGACGTGGGGCGCTTTTTGCTGAAGCGGCTGGATCGTGAAATGCGCACGCTGTTCATGACGCTGGATCAGCTCGATCGCGCATCAATCACCGCCCAGCGCAAGCTGACCATTCCGTTTGTGAAAGAGATCCTGGGGTTATAACGCCGAAAAATCCGGGCCTGCAGGCGCAGGCCCAATGCCTTAGAGAATCTCCAGCACCTGCTCTGGCGGGCGGCCGATGCGGGCCTGCTTGCCCTTGACCACGATCGGGCGTTCAATCAGCTTCGGGTTTTCCACCATTGCTTGTAGCAACTGTGCTTCACTTAAGCTCTCATCGGCCAACCCCAGCGTTTTGTATCCCTCTTCCTTCTTGCGCATTAGCTCGCGTGCTGAATGCATCCCCAAAGCCTGCAACAGCGTTTTCAATTCAGCCACAGACGGCGGGGTATCAAGATAGCGCACGACGTGGGGGGCAATGCCGCGCTGTTCCAGCAATCCCAAGGTTTCACGGCTTTTGGAACAGCGTGGGTTGTGGTAAATGGTGACGGTGTTATTCATCTGATAATCATTCCTTGTATAAATCAACTGCGCTGATATTGGCGGAAGCGCTGCTGCAATTGGCGCAGTTGGTCAATGCGGGCGTCGTAGCGCGCCTGTTTCAGGCTGCCGAGTTTTTCCAGCGAACTGGCGTTGCTGAGCAGGCCGATGGCCTGATCCAGTTTACCGGTCAGCGCCAGGCTTTCGGCGCGGGCGGAAAGCTCCTCATCGCGCAGCCCCTGCGCGGCGCTGGCCTGCGCCAGCAGATCCCAACCGTTCGGATCGTCCGGGTGGTTGAAGGTGTAGCGGTTGAGGATCCGCGAAGCCTGTGCCGGCTGATTGCCTTCCACGTAGGCGTTGGCCAGGTTGAGCAGCAGCACGGGGTTGTTGCTCTGGGCGGCATTGGCGTTTTGCAGGCGGGCGATGGCCTGTGCGGCGCGTTTCTGGCCTAAATCGATATCGGTGAGCAGATCAAGGTACCAGACGTTTTTCGGATCCTGTGCCAACAGCGGCTGGATAATCGCGCGCGCATTGTCGTATTTCTTCGCGGTGTAGAACAGAATAGCGCGGCCATATTTGGCGGCATTTTGCTGGCGCACGTTGCCCTGGCTGTAGGTGGTGAGCAAATCTTCCGTCAGGCCGTAACCTTCGGCGCTGTACATCCCCATGGCGCGGACTTTGGCCATGTAGTAATCCTGTGTGGATTGAACCAGATGGCGCGGCATCTGGTTGGCGCGGTTGCGCGCGTCGGAAAGCCGGCTATCCGGCAATGGGTGGGTCAGCAGCATCTCCGGGGGCTTGGAGGCGTAGCGCGATTGATCGGAAAGCTTTTGCAGGAAGTCGGGCATCGCCTGCGGATCAAACCCGGCGCGTTCCAGCACCTGCAGGCCGATGCGGTCGGCCTCCTGTTCGTTGGCCTGGGTAAAACTGATGATCCCTTGCTGGGTACCGGCGATGGTGCCGCTGAGCGCCGCCATGCCGGCCGCCGGATTGGCCATCGCCAGCAAAATGGAGCCGAGTGCGCCAACCCAAGTCAGCGGGGCATTGCGCTGTTGATCTTCCATGGCGCGCGCCAGGTGGCGCTGGGTCACGTGCGAGATTTCGTGCGCCAACACCGAGGCCAGCTGGCTTTCATTGTCGGTAACCCGCAGCAGGGCGGAGTGCAACACCACGTTGCCGCCGAAGAAGGCAAAGGCGTTGATTTCATCATTGCGCACCAGATAAAAATGGAACGGAGTGCGCACAGAATAGGCGCTGGCCACCAGGCGGTTGCCCAGTTGGTTGATGTACTGCAGCAGTAACGGATCGTTGATCAGCGGCGCGCTGGCGCGCAACTGCCGCACGTAAAAATCGCCCATCGCCAGCTCTTGCCCGATGCTGAGGGTGCTACCGGCGGTGGTGCCCATGTCCGGCAATTGATCCGGCGCCTGGGCGTTTGCCGGCGCGAGCGCGCTGGTGCTGGCGGCGCCCAGCAACAGTACTGCGATCGCTGTTTTGGTCAACCGGGTGATCATAGTCTGGGATATCCTTCGTTATGCCGTGTGTCAACGTTCTGCCTGCATGCCAGGGCTTTATTATCAAAAGCCTGTTTTGCCGACAGATAGCGGCGTAGTGCCTTCACATCATAGCCAGCCGTGGGCCACAATGAAACGTTTACCCCGGCTTTTCATTCCACAATGTGCGGCGGGGCAATGGGCACGGCGCCGTTTGCCGCCGGCCTGGGGCGCGGCCAATCAGCGTGGCGTGCGGCTTTTTGCCAGGGGCTTGATTCTTTGCGTTACATCCGCCGGGCGGCGGGGGATAATCTGTCTGGCATGATGCACCGCGCAGGCCGCCTGCCTGCCCCTCTTACCGTCGTTCTCAAGGAGCACTCTCTGATGCTGGAGATGTTATTACAGTGGTATCGCCGCCGTTTTACCGATCCACAGGCCATTGCGCTATTGGTGATTTTAGTGGCCGGGTTTTGCATCCTCTATTTTCTGCACGGCATCCTGACACCGCTGCTGGTGGCTATTGTGCTGGCCTATCTGCTGGAGTGGCCGACCGCGCGCCTGCAGCGCCTGGGGTGTTCGCGCACCTGGGCGGCCAGTATGGTGCTGATTGTGTTCGGCGGCGTGGTGATGCTGCTGGTGTTCGTGGTGGCGCCCACCGCCTGGCAGCAGGGCATCAATCTGATGGGCGATATGCCCGGCATGCTTAACCAGTTCTACCACTATGCCGCCACGCTGCCCAAGCGCTACCCGGCGTTGATGGATGCCGGCATTATCGACATGATGGCTGAGAATTTGCGCACCCGCCTGTCAGGCATGGGCGAGTCGGTGGTGAAGTTCTCTCTGGCTTCGCTGGTGGGGTTATTGGCGCTGGCTATCTACCTGGTGCTGGTGCCGCTGATGGTGTTCTTCCTGCTGAAAGACAAAGAGCAGATGATCAACGCGGTGCGCCGCGTGCTGCCGCGTAACCGTGGCCTGGCGGGCCAGGTGTGGGTAGAGATGAACCAGCAGATCACCAACTATATTCGCGGCAAGGTGCTGGAAATGGTGATTGTGGGCGTGGCCACCTATCTGGTGTTCGTGATCCTGGACATGCGCTATTCGTTGCTGCTGGCGGTGCTGGTGGGGATTTCGGTGCTGATCCCCTACGTGGGGGCGGTGCTGGTTACCATCCCGGTGGTGGTGGTGGCGATGTTCCAGTGGGGCGTCGGGCCGGATTTCTGGACGCTGATCGTCGCCTACCTGGTGGTGCAGGGGTTAGACGGCAACCTGCTGGTGCCGATTTTATTCTCCGAGGCGGTCAATCTGCACCCACTGGTGATTATTATGTCGGTGATCGTGTTCGGCGGGCTATGGGGGTTCTGGGGCGTGTTTTTCGCTATCCCGCTGGCCACGTTGGTGAAAGCGGTGATCCATGCCTGGCCGGACGATATGCTGGTGGATATGCAGGGCAATGATAAGTAAGGCGATGGCGCAAGCGCAGCGGTGGCTGCGCTTGCGAAATATCAGGGCTTACTGCTGTAGGTAGTTCAGAACGACATCGTGATGGTTGGTGGTCTTGAAATCGTCAAACACTTTCTCGATCTTACCGTTGGCGCCAATCAGGAAACTGATGCGGTGAATGCCATCATAGGTTTTCCCCATAAAGGTTTTTTCACCCCAAACGCCAAACTGCTCGGCTACCTGATGGTTTTCATCTGATAGCAGCGTAAAGTTAAGCAGTTCCTTTTCGGCAAAGCGCGACAGCTTTTCGGGTTTATCGGTGCTGATGCCAAGGACTTCGACACCGGCCTTTTTCAGATCGTCCATGTTATCCCGCAGGCCGCAGGCTTGTACGGTGCAGCCCGGCGTCATCGCCTTAGGGTAAAAGTAGACCAGTACGCGTTGTCCCTGGAAGTCGGCCAAATTAATTTCCTCGCCATCCTGATCGG
This sequence comes from Gibbsiella dentisursi, assembly GCF_039539505.1. Lineage (NCBI taxonomy): Bacteria > Pseudomonadati > Pseudomonadota > Gammaproteobacteria > Enterobacterales > Yersiniaceae > Gibbsiella > Gibbsiella dentisursi. Next base: position 528,283 of record NZ_BAABDG010000007.1, on the reverse strand, counting down.
GCAAACTAAATTTTGGCGCTATATCACCGGCTTTCAATGGGCTCATCACTACTCTCCATCTTTCTCGTCATGCTGTGGATAGTTCACTATGCTAATACTGCCTTGTGCATTCAGTTCTGTACATAGGCGATGAAAAGCTTGCTCAATATTTGCGGTATCCGGGTTACCGGCCGGGCTATGGGCGGTAATCTGGATATACAGCTGCGGCGGCAGGCCGCCTTCGGCCGGCTGCGTGCGCGAAACCAGCTCGGCGATGTTCATCTGGCTGGCGTGGAACAGGCCGGTAAAGCGCTCGATGATGTGCGGCGAGTCTTTGACTTCAACCTGCACCCAGACAGAAGCCGGCATCGGCGGCCTGGCCTGCGCGGTTGTGCGCTTCATCACAATAAGCAGATCCAGCTCCGCGCCTTTTTGCGCCAGCGTGGATTCGATCAGCGTAATGGCGTTCCAACTGCCGGAAAGCAGCATGATAAAGGTGAATTCTTCACCCAGCATGGCCAGACGACTATCCTCGATATTGCATCCGCAACTGCTGACGTGGCGGGTGATAGTGTTGACGATACCGGGACGGTCTGCACCGAGCGCGGTAATCACGAGATAGTGTTCATCTGGCTTAGGCAAAATTGGGGCTTCCTGTCGTGCATTGTGAGTTTCCCATGGTAAACATAAAAAAAACCGCCTGCCAAGCGCTTAGCGCGCCTTGTTTACTTGCTTTTGGATAGGTAGCAAAAGTACCATGAGTCACCTGTTTGTGGAGGGGATGGCTAATGTTTACGGGAAGTATTGTTGCACTGGTTACGCCGATGGACGACAAAGGTGCCGTTGATTGTGCGAGCCTAAAAAAACTGATTGATTATCATGTAGCCAGCGGAACCTCGGCTATCGTATCCGTAGGGACTACCGGCGAGTCTGCAACGCTTGCCCATGATGAGCATGCCGATGTGGTGTTGAGAACGCTGGAGCTGGCCGCCGGCCGCATTCCGGTGATCGCCGGTACCGGCGCCAACGCCACCGCAGAAGCAATTTCACTGACCCAGCGCTTTGAGGGCACGGGCGTTGTGGGCTGCCTGACGGTCACGCCTTACTACAATAAGCCGACCCAGGAAGGGCTGTTTCAGCACTTCAAAGCCATTGCGGAAAGCACCGAACTGCCGCAGATTCTCTATAATGTGCCTTCCCGTACCGGCTGCGACATGCTGCCGCCAACGGTAGCGCGCCTGGCCAAACTCAAAAATATTGTTGCGATTAAAGAGGCCACGGGGAACTTAAGCCGCGTTAGTCAGATCCAAGAGCTGGTTGATGATAAAGACTTCATTCTGCTGAGCGGCGACGACGCCAGCGGTCTGGACTTTATGCAACTGGGCGGCAAAGGGGTTATTTCCGTCACGGCCAACGTGGCCGCGCGTGAAATGGCACAGCTTTGCCGGCTGGCGGCCGAAGGCAACTTCGCCGAGGCGCGCCGTTTGAATCAGCGCTTGATGCCGTTGCATCAGGATTTGTTTGTAGAAGCAAACCCAATTCCTGTTAAGTGGGCCTGTAAGGCATTGGGATTGATGGCAACCGATACGATGCGTCTGCCGATGACGCCGTTGACCGAAACTGCCCGTCCGGTAGTGGAGCGTGCGCTGAAAAGCGCCGGTTTGCTATAGCCTCATTAACGGGGGCCGCCGCCATGGTTGCGGCTGCCTCACGTTACGGGGATATCACTCTTAGGGAGATTTGATGATCTATTCATTGCAAAAGTCGACGGTAGCAAAAGTCGTGGGTATTTCGCTGGTGATGATGCTGGCGGCCTGTACCAGCGACCAGCGGTACAAACGCCAGGTCAGCGGCGATGAGTCCTACCTCGATGCGGCGCCGCTAAAAACGATTAACGCGCCCGCCGGTATGATCCTGCCGGTGCAGAACGGCAATTATGACGTCCCGTCGGCCCGCAGCACCGGGCAGCTTGGCAAGCAGTTGGATATCCGGCCGCCGGTGCAGCCGCTGGCCTTGTTGAGCGGCTCCCGTGCGCAATACACCGCGGACAGCGGTACGCTGTTGTTGGAAAACAGCCCGCAAAACCAGAACCTGTGGTCGCGCGTGGTGGGCATCTTGCAGAGCAAGAACATCGCGATCGCCTCCCGTCAGGATGGCGCGCAGACGCTAACCACCGATTGGGTGAAATGGAACCGTCTGGATGAAGACAACCAGTACGAAGGCCGTTACCAGATCACCGTGCAGCAGCAGGGTTATCAGCAGGCGCTGATCGTGAAGTCTGTCGGCCTGCAGCAGCAGGGTAAAACGGAGCCGGTGGCCGATGCGACCGAAATCCAGCGTTATAACGGCATGATGATGAACACCATCGTTGAAGGCCTGGATAAGCTGGACAATCAGGCCAACAACCAAACCGCTCACCGCTTCGGCGCGCTGGACGTGCAAAGCGGCGCGGATGAAACCGGCCTGCCGCTGCTGATCGTACGTGCGCCGTACACGGTCGTTTGGGATCGTCTGCCGCCGGCGTTGGAAAAAGTCGGCATGCGCGTTGGCGATCGTAGCCGTCCGCAAGGCACCGTCGCCGTCACTTACAAATCCCTGAGCAGCGGCGACTGGAGTGCCCTGGGCACGTCCGATCCTGAACTGCGCGAAGGCGATTACAAACTGCAGGTCGGCGATTTGAATAACCGCACCAGCTTGCAGTTCATCGACAGTAAAGGGAAACCGTTAACCCAGGCGCAAAATGACGCTCTGGTGGCGGCGTTCCAGACTGCGTTTCGCCAAACCAGCGCGAAATAAATCAAAAAAGGGGCTGCGGCCCCTTTTTGTTTCGCCTGGACGGTATCGTTTGCGTGGCAGGTTTGGCACAATAGTGGGCCTAAGCGCGAAAGAATTTGTTGGTTCAAGTCTTATACTCAACAGGTTTCAGGCCATGGCCTGAAGATGCGGGGTATATCTGTCACAGAGTGTCACATCACTGGAGTAAGTTAAGATGCAAAAGCTAGCTGAGTTGTATCGCGGAAAGGCAAAAACCGTCTACACCACTGAAAACCCCGATCTGCTGGTGCTGGAATTCCGTAATGATACGTCAGCACTGGATGGTCAACGCATTGAGCAGTTCGATCGCAAAGGCATGGTGAACAACAAGTTCAACCACTTCATCATGAGCAAGCTGGAGGAAGCGGGTATCCCCACCCAGATGGAGCGCCTGCTGTCTGATAATGAAGTGCTGGTTAAAAAGCTGGATATGGTGCCGGTGGAGTGTGTGATCCGTAACCGTGCGGCCGGTTCTCTGGTGAAACGTTTAGGGGTGGAAGAGGGCATGGTGCTGAACCCGCCGCTGTTCGATCTGTTCCTGAAAAACGACGCCATGCACGATCCGATGGTCAACGAATCCTACTGCGAAACCTTCGGTTGGGTGAGCAAAACGCACCTGGCGCGCATGCGTGAGCTGAGCTACAAAGCTAACGACGTGCTGAGCAAGCTGTTTGACGATGCCGGGCTGATCCTGGTTGATTTCAAACTGGAGTTTGGCCTGTTCAACGGTGAAGTAGTGCTGGGTGACGAATTCTCCCCAGACGGCAGCCGCCTGTGGGACAAAAACACCCTGGACAAAATGGACAAAGACCGTTTCCGCCAGAGCCTGGGCGGCCTGATCGAAGCCTATGAAGAAGTGGCGCGCCGCATCGGCGTGAAGCTTGACTAGGCTGTGTCCCGTAATAGTGCGTGAGTGCCGCTGGCGGTCATTGGGCTGCGCATCAAGGCGCAAGCCGTGCAGTTTGGCGAGCCCAAATAAACGGCCAGCCTAACACCCCTTTTCGTTACGGGGTGCCGCCGCCGGCGCGCCCCGCTACTCTGCTTGCCTGCTTTTCCAGAAAAATTCTGCCTTTTCTTTGCCGCCATGCATTTATAATGAATGCGGTTCCCTGTGATTATGACTATTTACTCTGGAGTTTAGCTATGCGTTGGCAAGGGCGTCGCGAAAGCGACAATGTTGAGGATCGTCGCGGGCAGTCTTCCGGTATTGGCGGCGGCGGGCTGCGCGTGCCGGTTGGCGGCAAGGGCGGCCTGGTTATTCTGGTGGTGGTGCTGGTGGCCGGTTATTACGGTATCGATCTAACGCCGCTGTTGAACGGCGGGGATGTCACTACCACGCAAAGCCAGCAAAGCACCTCGATCAGCCCGAAAGATGATGAACTGGCGAAGTTTACCTCGGTGGTGCTGGCCTCGACCGAGGACAACTGGAAAGAAGTCTTCCAAAAGATGGGCAAAACCTATCAACCGCCCAGGTTGGTGATGTATCGTGGCGCTACCCGAACCAACTGCGGCACCGGCCAGGCGGCGATGGGGCCGTTCTATTGCCCGGCCGACAGTACGGTGTATATCGATCTGTCGTTCTATCAGGACATGAAAAACAAACTGGGCGCCGGCGGTGATTTCGCCCAGGCGTATGTGGTGGCGCATGAAGTTGGCCACCATGTGCAAAACTTGTTGGGGATTGAGCGCCAGGTGCGTCAGGAACAGCAAGGGGCTTCGCAGGCCGAGGTTAACCGCCTGTCGGTGAAGATGGAACTGCAGGCCGACTGTTTTGCCGGCGTGTGGGGGCAATATGCCGAGAAGCAGCAGATGCTGGAAGAAGGGGATCTGCAGGAAGCGCTGAATGCGGCGCAGGCGATCGGCGACGATCGTTTGCAACAGCAAAGTCAGGGGCGCGTAGTGCCGGACAGCTTTACCCACGGCACGTCGCAGCAGCGTTATACCTGGTTTAAACGCGGCTTCGACAGCGGCGATCCTGGCCAGTGCAATACCTTCGCTAGCCGCTGATTCCAGGCTGTGTCCCGTAGTAATCGTGCCCTAAAGCCCGCCCTCTGCCTTGATGATGGGCTTTGGACGCAACGACGGCACCACGACCTATTGCGGGACACAACCTCGCGTAATGCCGGTGTTTGCCACCGGCATTTTCTTTTCGTATCCGGATTCTGATTCTGATGCTACAGGTGATGCAACAAGCCATGCGCCGGCAGGGTATCCGGCGGCTGTTGGTGCTAAGCGGTGAGGCACAGTGGTGCCGCGCCCAGGCGCAGCAACTGGCGGCAGAGATGCCCGGCGACTGGCAGTGGATCGGCGCGGTGGCGCCGGCCGGCGTGCAGCCGCTGGCGCCGCGTGCGGTGCATACCTTGCTGGGGCAAGAGCGGTTGCATGCGGTCTTTGACGCCGGTGAAGGGTTGGACGTGGAGGCGCTGGCGCAATTGGCCGGCACGCTGCGCGCCGGCAGTTGGCTGTTGTTGCTGGTGCCGCCCTGGGAACAATGGGCGCAGTTGCCCGATGGCGATAGCCTGCGCTGGGGCGATTGCGCCCAGCCGATCGCCACGGCGCATTTTATCTCGCACTTGCAGCGGCAGTTGCAGGCGGATGGCGAAGTGGCTATTTGGCGCCAGGGGCAGCAGCCGGCGCTGCCTGCCTTGCCGGCCAGGCCGGATTGGCAGCCGCCGGCCGGTACGCCAACGGCGGAACAACAGGCCATTTTGCGCCGCCTGCACGGTGCGCAACGGGGCATCTGGGTGCTGACCGCTGCGCGCGGCCGCGGCAAGTCGACGGTGGCCGGCATGCTGATGGCCGGCACGGCGGAAGCGTGTTGGATCACCGGGCCAAGCCGCGCCGCTGCCGAAGTGGCCTGTGAGTGGGCGCAGGGGCGGGCGCACTTCTGGGCGCCGGATGCGCTGCTGGCGCACTGCCTGGCCCACGGGCCCGGGGCGGCGGGCTGGCTGCTGGTGGATGAGGCGGCGGCCATCCCCGGCCCGCTGCTGCAGGCGTTGGTGCGTTATTTCCCGCGGGTGCTGCTGACTACCACGGTGCAGGGGTACGAAGGCACCGGACGCGGCTTTTTGCTGAAGTTCTGCGCCGAACTGCCGCAGTGGCAGGCGCTGGCGCTGCAACAGCCGATGCGCTGGGCGCCGGGGGATGCGTTGGAGCGGGCGATCGATAACGCGCTGTTGTTCAACGAACCGCCGCCATGGTCGCCGGCGGCGGAGACCATCGTTTATTCGCCGTTGACGCAGGCCGAGCTGTGCGCCGATCCGCAACGGTTAACCCAGTTTTATGCGCTGCTTTGCAGCGCGCACTATCGCACTTCACCGTTGGATCTACGCCGCCTGATGGATGCGCCGGGCATGCATTTCAGCGTGGCTACGGCGGCGGCCAGCGTGGTGGGGGCGTTATGGCTGGTGGAGGAAGGAGGGCTGGATGCGGCGCTGGCGCATGAGGTGTGGGCTGGCCGGCGGCGGCCGCGCGGCAACCTGGTGGTGCAATCGCTGGCGGCGCACGGCGGGCTATGGTGGGCGCCGACGCTGCGTTCGCGGCGTATTACGCGCATCGCCATATTGCCCGCGCTGCGCCGCCAGGGGATCGCTCGCGCGCTGGTACGTCAACAGTGCCGGCGGGGCGAGGGGCTGGATTTTATTTCGGTCAGCTTTGGCTATACCGCACCGCTGTGGCGGTTTTGGCAAGCCTGCGGTTTTGAACTGGTGCGAATTGGCAGCCAGCGGGAAGCCAGCAGCGGCTGCTATACCGCGATGGCGATGCTGCCGCTTAGTGAGCAGGGCGTGCAACTGTGCCAGGCGGCGCACAAACAGTTGGTGCGCAACTGGCGCTGGCTGCGCCAGCGGATCGAGGTGGATCTGGAACTGCCCGGCGATGACGGCGATCCGGCACTGGCCGAAGAGGATTGGCGCGAACTGGCGGGCTTTGCCTTTGCCCATCGGCCGCTGGAGGCCAGCCTGGGGGCGCTGCAGCGCCTGCTGCTGATTGGCGAACACTCGATGCCGGCGCTATACGCCCATCTGCAGCAACAGTTGCCGGTGACGCAATGCATCGCCCGGTTCGGGTTGAGCGGCCATAAGGCGTTGCTGCGCCGCTGGCGGCAAGAGGTGGAGCAGGCACTGCGGCAACTGAACCCGGAACACTGCCAGTATTGGCAGCGCTGGAGCCAGTCGTTGCAATAAATGGAAAGACTTGTTCAATAAAACCCGATTTTCCTGCGATCGCTGCGGCGTATAGTGGTTTACAGCCGCCGGGCCAGGGTGCCCGGCTAACCTTTTGGCGTAGCGCGGCCATTGAGCGCAGCCGGATCTAAGGAGCCACTGATGAAACATGAATACGTCGTAGTCCAAAACCCAACGGTACCGGCCGAACAGCTGTTTCTGTTGTATCACGGCGTGGGCGACAACCCTGCTTCGATGGCGGAGATCGGCCGTTATTTCGCCGAAGCCTTCCCACGTGCACAGGTGGTCAGCGTCGGCAGCCCGGCTGCCGGGCAGGACAGTGGCCGCCAGTGGTTCTCGCCGCAGGATATCACCGAAGAAAACCGCGTCGAGCGCGTGGCGCAGGCGATGCCGGCGTTTATCGGCAGCGTTCGCGACTGGCAGCAGCGCAGCGGCGTGGGCTATGCGGCGACGGCGCTGGTGGGGTTCTCGCAGGGGGCGATCATGGTGCTGGAAGCGCTGAAAGCCGAAGCCAAACTGGCCGGGCGCGCGGTGGCCTTCGGCGGGCGCTTTGCCGCCCTGCCGGAACGGGGGCTGGGCGATAGCGTGGTGCACCTGATCCACGGCGCCGACGACGCGACGATTAGCGCCGAACACGCCCAGGCGGCGGCACAGCGCCTGCGGACACACGGCTGCGACTTTACGCTGGATGTCGAAGCAGGCGTGGGGCATGCCATTAATCAGGGCATGATGGACAGCGCGCTGGAGCGCCTGCACTTTTATGTGCCGCAGCGCTACTGGGATGAAGCCCTGGCGGGCAAGCGCGGCGAGCTGATCGCTTTCCGCTGACGCCGCCGCGCGGCGTTACTGCGGCATAACGGTAACCTGCACTTCCAGCGTGTGCGCACCGCCGCCGAAGATAATGCCGTGCATCGGGCTGACGTCGCCGAAATCCCGCCCCCAGGCGACGGTAACGTGCTGCGTATCCGGCAGCAGGTTGTTGGTCGGATCGATATCCACCCAGCCGTAAGGCGGGCAAAACACGGAAACCCAGGCGTGGGAAGCATCCGCGCCGATCATCCGCGCTTGCCCCGGCGGCGGCTGGGTCAGAATGTAGCCGCTGACGTAGCGCGCCGCCAGCCCAATCGCGCGCAGGCAGGCGATCTGCAAATGGGCGAAATCCTGGCAGACCCCTTTCTTTTCCTGCAGCACGGTTTCCACCGGCGTGGCGATCGTGGTGGCGGTGGGATCAAAGCTAAAGTCGGTAAAAATGCGCTCGTTAAATTCCAACAGGGCTGCCAGCAACGGCCGGTTTGGCGTAAAGCTTGGCATGGCATAGCGGCTTAGCGCGTTATCGATCGGGATAAACGGCGAAGGGAACAGGAACTGGATCGGATCGAGCATTTCTGTGCCCCCGGCGGCGAGCTGTTGGCAAACCCGCTCCCAGGGCAGGCTTTCTTGCGGCGCATATTGCGCCGTGTGCGGCAGCACGCAGACTTCAGAATCCACCCGCACGCTGAGGCGAGTATGCGGCATATGCAGCGCGAACTGCGCCAGATGGTTGCCAAAAAAATCGTTCAGTTCAAACCATTCATCCGGCAGCGGATCCACCTGTATTCGGACGCTATCGCACTGCTGCCAGGCCAGGTTACGCGGCGATAGCCGCAGCAACTGGCGCGATTGGGATACCGGCAGGCTGTATTGATATTCGGTCACGTGGCTGACGCTATAACGGCAGCCGCCGTTGGCGAGGGGCGTCTGGCTCATTCTTCATTCCCGATGCTGTAGTGGGGGCCATGGCTGAAAAACCGCTGGCTGAGCCGATCGGACAGCGTATCCAGCGCTTCGCGTAGCGTTGCAACAAGCGCCGGCAGACGGCCTTCTTCGGCCAGCCGGTGGTCATCCAGGCCGGCAATCTGCTGGGGTAATTCAAAGAGCGTGCCGTCGGTAAACGGCCCAAACTGCGCACTCAGCTTCTGCAAATAGTCCACCAGCCCTTTGAGCAGGAACATCAGCGCGCGCGGGTTTTCCTGGTTGGTGACCAACAGCGGCAGGGCGGTTGCCAGCTCCGGGCGCTGCGAGTAACGGGAGCGGTAGGTGATGATGCTGTCGCTCAGTTCCAGCCACCATTCCAGATCCGCCTGGCGGATTGTGTCTTCTTCCAGCACCAGCGTCAGCATCTGGCTGACGTGCTGCAGGCGCTCAAGGCGGCGGCCGATACTGAGGAAGCGCCAGCCCACATCACGCGTCATGCCATCCAGCGCAAAGCCTGAAAGCGCCATCATATAGCCGATAGCCTGATCCAGCACCGCCAGCGCTTCCGCCAGGTTCCAGCGCTGTGCCTGATGATGCTGTTCCAGCTCTTTCGCCAGCCGATTGAGCACCCGCCAGTTATCCAATGACAGCCGTTCACGCAGGTTAAAACCGATACGCAGCAGTTGTTGCAGCGTGCCGGCAAAGCCGTGGGGCACTTCTGGATTAAACAGCGCATCCAGCAGCAGGGCGTTCAATTGCTGCGGCGGCAAGGTATCAAGCGGTTGCTCGCTGTCGTCCGGCAGCAGGCCATAGTGCTGGCACAACTGCATCACCGCCGCGTGCTGGGCCTCGCTGCCTTCGTCTTCATCCAGCCGCAGCGTGAAGGTAGTGCGCAACAGACGGGCGATGTTATCGCAGCGCTCGGTATAGCGGCCCAGCCAGAACAGGTTTTCAATGGTGCGGGTCGACAGCGTGTGGCTGGCCGGCGGCAACGCCTGCGGCGCCACGTTCAACTGCGGCGTCGGGGATGAAGGCGGCGCCAGCACCCAGGTGTCTTTACTGCCGCCCCCTTGCTGCATGGTGACGATCTGGCGGCTGTTGGGGCCGGAGATGCGCGTCAGCCCACCGGGCATAACGCGATAGCCGTCCGGGCTGGCGACGGCAAACACCCGCAGACAGGTGGCGTGGTTATGTAACTGGTAGGGCGGCCGCGGCGACAGCCCGGGCGCCTGCGACAGGCTGATCGACTCTTGGGCCACATAGTTATACGGGCGCGCGCGGATGCGCTGTTTCAAGTGGGCCAACTCATCACTGCTTAAATCGCCGCCGGTGCAGGTTTTGATGCGTAGCTGCGGGAAAGCCCCTTTGATAATCAGGTTGGGCAGGTTATCCAGTACGGTTTCCAGCGCGGCGCTCTCTCCGCACCACCAGGAGGCGACGGACGGCAGCAGCAGCGGTTGGCCGAGCACCTGTTCACACAGTTTGGGTAAAAAACCGTACAGCGCACCGGTTTCGATCAGGCTGGAGCCGAGCGCATTGGCGATCAGCACCTGGCCCTCGCGCGCCGCCTGCATCAGGCCGGGGATGCCCAGCGAAGAATCGGGGCGAGCCTCGAGCGGATCGCAGAAGTCGTCATCCTGGCGGCGCAGAATGACGTGTACGCGCTGCAGGCCTTCCAGCGTTTTCAGCCAGACGCAGCCTTGGGAAACCATCAAATCCTGCCCTTCCACCAGCGGGAAGCCCAGGTGCCGTGCCAGATAGGCGTGTTCGAAATAGGTTTCGTTATAGGGGCCGGGAGTCAGCACCACAATGCGCGGCGTGCCGCCTTCGCCGGCGCTGCTCGGCGCCCAGTGGAGCAGGCTTTGTTGCAGCGTGCGGAAAAAGGTATTCAGGCGCCGAACCTTCAGATCGCGGAACTGTTCCGGGAAAGCGCGGGAGATCACCGTGCGGTTTTCCAGTGCGTAGCCGGCGCCGGAGGGCGCCTGGGCGCGATCGGAAATCGCCCACCAGCGGCCGTCGGCCGAACGCGCCAGATCGACGGCGTACAGGTGTAGGTAAACGTTATCCGGGCAGGGAATGCCGTGGGCCGGGCGCAGGAAGCCGGCGTGCCCATGCACCAGCGCCGGCGGCAGCAGGCCGTCGCGCAGCAGCGTTTGGCCGCCGTAGACGTCGGCCAGGATACGGTTCATCAGCTCGGCGCGCTGCATAATGCCGGACTCAATCTGCTGCCATTCGTCGTGCGCAATGATCTGCGGCAGCAGATCCAGCTCCCAGGGGCGTTTAACCCCCTGCGGATCGGCATAAACGTTGTAGGTCACGCCATTTTCGAAGATCTGGCGCGCCACATGGTTCAGGCGGCTTTGCAGCTGTTCATCGGGGTAGGCGTGCAGCTCATCGGCAAAGCGTTGCCAGTGTGGACGAAAATGACCATCAGCGGCAAACAGCTCGTCATAGTGCGCGTCCGAGTACTGGTAGCGGGTAAAAAGTGATTGCGGCATAGAGGTTACTTTCCCGTTTTCCTTAGGCTTTTGCACCAGGCAACGCCTGATTGCCGCCAGCCGACCTGTTCCCGGTTTCGGCTGGCGGCGGCATTAATGCCAGCGCAAATCGAGCGTGAACGGGAAGTTCGGGTTGCGCGGCTGCGGTTCAACCGTCATTTTTCCTGGCGTATGACCCATCTGCAAGAAACGCGCCAGCCTGCGGGCTTCTGCTTCATAGGTGTTAACGGGGTGGCTATCGTAATTGCGCCCGCCCGGGTGTGCGACGTGATACTGGCAGCCGCCGAGCGAACGTTGCATCCAGTTGTCCACCAGTTCGATAGTCAGCGGCGCTTGCACGCCGATGGTCGGATGCAGGCAGGCCGCAGGTTGCCAGGCCCGGTAGCGCACCGCGCCGACCGCTTCGCCGACGTTGCCGGTGGGCTGTAACGGCACCGGCTGGCCGTTAACGGTGATCAGGTGGCGATCGTCGTTGAGCCCGGTCACTTTGATCTGCAGCCGTTCAACCGATGAATCAACATAGCGCACGGTGCCGCCGATTGCACCTTCTTCACCCATCACATGCCACGGTTCCAGTGCATGGCTGATTTGCACCTGAACGCCATCGGCGCAGAATCCGCCGTGCTGCGGGAAGCGGAAGGCGAAGTGGGCATCAAACCAGCCCGGATCGAATGCGTAGCCAAATTCGCCCAGTTCGCTCAGCACATCGTTAAAGTCCTGCCGCACAAAATGGGGCAGCATAAAGCGATCGTGCAGTTCGGTGCCCCAGCGGCGCAGCCGTTGCGGCTGATAGGGCTGCTGCCAGAAACGGGCCAGCAGCGCACGCAGCAGCAACTGTTGCGCCAGCGACATTCTTGCATGCGGCGGCATTTCAAAGGCACGCAGCTCCAGCAGGCCCAGGCGGCCGCTTGGCCCATCCGGCGAGTAGAGTTTATCAATACAGAACTCGGCCCGGTGGGTGTTGCCGGCGGCGTCGATCAACAGGTTGCGCAGCAGGCGGTCGATCAGCCACGGCGGCGAGGCTTCTTCGGGCTGTGGGAAGCGGCTGAAGGCGATTTCCATTTCATATACGGAATCGTTGCGCGCTTCATCAATCCGCGGCGCCTGGCTGGTAGGGCCGATGAACAGCCCCGAGAACAGGTAGGACAGCGACGGATGGTTATGCCAGAAGCCAATCAGGCTGCGCAGCAGATCCGGGCGGCGCAGGAACGGACTTTGTGCCGGGGTGGCGCCGCCCATCACCATATGATTGCCGCCGCCGGTGCCGGTATGGCGGCCGTCGAGCATGAATTTTTCCGTCGTCAGGCGCGACTGGTGCGCCGCCTCATACAGGAAGGTGGTTTGCTCCACCAGTTCGCTCCAGTTGGCGGCCGGCTGGATATTCACTTCGATCACGCCGGGATCGGGGGTGATGCGGAAGTTGGTCAGGCGCGGATCGCCCGGTGGTTCATAGCCTTCCAGCACCACTGGGATACCCAGCGCCAGTGAGGTGGCTTCGATGGCTTCCACCAGTTGCAGGTAATCTTCCAGCGCGCGGGTGGGCGGCATAAACAGATACAGAATGCCGTTGCGCGGCTCTGCGCACAGCGCCGTGCGGGCCAGGCCATCGGCCGACTGGTGCAACGCCGGGCGCGGGCTGGGCGGCTGTGGTTCGGCGGCGGCTGGCGTGCTCTCGCGGTATTGCTGGCGCAACTGTTGGTAGGCCGGCAATGGCGGGAACGGTTGGTGCGGATCGGCGCTGTGAATGTACGGATAATCGCTTTTCTGTACCCAGGGCAGCGAATCCAGCGGCAGGCGGTAGCCCAGCGGCGAATCCCCCGGCAGCAGGTAACAGCGCTCTTCGCGCAGGAACCACGGGCCGCTGCGCCAAGGCCGGCTTTCTTCCTTAGCCAGCGGCAACACGTGGCCGATCACCGCATCCAGGCCCCGTTCGAACACGTTGCGCAGGCGCGCGCGCTCCAGCGGATCGTCCAGGCGTGAATCAAAGGGATCGACATTGGCCGGTAGTTTGCGCTCACGCCACAGGTAATAGAAGGTGTCTTCATAGGCCGGGAAAATATGGCTGCCGTCAACGTCCAGATAGTGGGCGACACGCTGTAAGAAATCGACGGCCAGCGCCGGCGTGACGCCATAATCCTGGGTTTCGTCAGCGAACATGGCCGGCACCGCGATCGGTTGGCCGTCCCGGCGCCAGAAGCAGTTGAGCGACCAGCGCGGCAACTGTTCGCCGGGGTACCATTTCCCCTGGCCAAAGTGCACCAGCCCGCCAGGCGCATAGTGTTCGCGCATACGCTGAAACAGTTCCGCGGCGCGCAGGCGCTTGGTCGGCCCCAGCGCATCGGTATTCCATTCGGCGCCGTCGGGATCGTCAACGGCGACGAAAGTCGGTTCGCCGCCCATGGTCAACTGCACATCGTTGGCCTGCAAATCGCTGTCGATCTGGTAGCCGAGCGCGTTGATCGCCTGCCACTGTGCTTCGCTGTAGGGTTTGGTCACCCGCGGCACTTCATCGACGCGGGTAATCTCCATCCGGTGTTCAAATTCGCACTCGCATTCATCCAGAAGGCCGCTGATTGGCGCGGCGCTGGACGGTTCCGGCGTGCAGGCCAGCGGGATGTGCCCCTCGCCGGCAAACAGCCCCGAGGTCGGATCCAGCCCGATCCAGCCGGCGCCGGGCAGATAAACCTCGGTCCAGGCGTGCAGATCGGTAAAGTCTGCCTCCGGGCCGGAAGGGCCGTCGAGCGATTTCACATCCGGCGTCAGTTGCAACAGATAGCCGGAAACAAAGCGGGCGGCCAGGCCCAGGTTGCGCAGGATCTGCACCAGCAGCCAGGCGGAATCGCGGCAGGAGCCGCTGCGCAGGGTCAGGGTTTCTTCCGGCGTTTGCACCCCGGGCGCCATACGGATGGTGTAACCGATGTGATTCTGCAACTGTTGGTTGAGCGCCACCAGGAATTCGGCGCTGCGCTGCGGCGCTTTGGGGATAGTGCTCAGGTAGCTTTCCAGCGTTGGCGTGAGCGGCTGGCATTGCAGATAGGGCGCCAGCTCGATTTTTTGTTCGGCGGAATAGTTGAATGGGATCTGCTCAGCCTGCGGCTCAAGGAAGAAATCGAACGGGTTAATCACCGACATTTCAACCCGCATATCCACTTCTACCCGGAAATGCTCGGTGGGTTCCGGAAACACCAGCCGGGCCAGGTAGTTCCCGTTGGGATCCTGCTGCCAGTTGATAAAGTGCGTTTCCGGGATCACTTTCAGCGAGTATGCCAGGATGGGCGTGCGGCAGTGTGCAGCGGGGCGCAGGCGTATGACTTGGGGACCCAGATTGATGCGGCGGTCATAGCGGTATTCGGTCACGTGGTTTAGCGCAATATTAATAGCCATAGCTCGAGCCTCAGAATTTTGAAATCTGAAATTATCTGGCATCCATGTGCCGACGCCATTGCGAGAACCGTTACCGTGGTGGGTGAGTTGGTTGGATGAACCCCCGTCTGGATCCAGACCGTTTTAACTGCTGGGAGTGTGATTATCATCACATTAACCAATCAGAGTTAAATCTAGAGGCAATCTTTTGAGAAGTCGACTTCTTTTTACATAGAGAAAGGGCGCCGCCGGGCAAGCGCGGCGCTCCGGGTTAGGGTTTTTTCTTTGGTTGATCGTCTTCGTCGTCGTCCCACTTCGCATTGTTATCGCGGTGCGGCGGCAAGGTCGGTTTATTGGCCAAATAGCTTTTTACGTCGACGCGGCGCAGTTCTTTTATCCCGCTGATGATCATCCCCGCCAGGATCAGCAGAATGATCCACCAGTAATCAGCTAACCAGTGCATAGTTATTTCTTCTCTTCAGGGCGTATAAAACGCGCAAAAATGGAGGGCAAGTGGCGCGCCAGCCAGCCAGCACCGGCGACGTCGCTATCTTGCCAGGCGGCCAGCAGCAGTGCCGGCGTCAGCAAATGTTCGGCCTGCTGCGCCAATGGGCGGTAGCTTAGGTGCCAGGGCTCCATCGCCACGCCGCTGCCTTCGCCGCTGAACGGCCGGTAGAAACCGAAGTCGGTCATGTTTTCCGAAAGCCAGCAGGTGAGCGGGTAAAAGTAGCCGCCCTGCAGGTATTCCCAGGGTTCCAGTTGCAGCTTTTGGCCTGCCGGCAACAGCGCCGGGGAATAGATATCCAGATCGCTGCCCCAGTGATGGCGGCTGGCGCCCGGCAGCGCAGACCAGCGCAAGATGGCTTCGCAGCGTTCGGCATCGGAAAGGGGCGTGATGTCGATCGGCTGGCTGTTGTGATCCAGCACCGGGCGTTCGCCACGGAACTTGCCGTTCCAGATGGCCCGCTGGCGTTCAAAATCACGGAAGGTGCTGGCCGGTTGTAGATCAAAACCGGCGGCCTGGGCCGCCTGCTGCATGGCGCAAAAGGCGGCGACCGCCTGCGGCTGCAGGCGATGGTTGCCCACCAGGGGCGCCAGATGCCCGGTGCTGCGCCCGGTGAGCATCTCTGGGGTGATCATGCGATCAACTGCTCCATAATACGCTGATACATGCGGCTCAGCAGTTGAAGGTCAGCTGCGTTGACGCATTCGTTAACTTTGTGGATGGTGGCGTTAACCGGCCCCAGTTCCACAACCTGTGCGCCCATCCGGGCAATGAACCGCCCGTCGGAGGTTCCGCCGTTGGTCAGCAACTGCGGTGTGCGTTCGGCATAGTGCTCAACCGCGTTTACCACTGCATCCACCAGCGCACCACGTGTAGTGAGGAAGGGCTGGCCAGACAGGCGCCAATCAATACTGTAGTTCAGTTTGTGGCGTTCCAACAGTTCTTCCACCTGTTGTTTGATCTGGGTATCGGTCAGTTCGGTGCTGAAACGGAAGTTGAACTGCACGAACAGTTCACCCGGGATCACGTTGTTGCTGCCGGTGCCGGCCTGAATATTGGCGATCTGCATGCTGGTGGGCGGGAAGAAGGCGTTGCCCTGATCCCATTCGGTGGCCACCAGCTCATTGAGCGCCGGCATGGCGCGGTGCACCGGGTTATCCGCCAGGTGCGGGTAGGCGACGTGCCCCTGAATACCGTGGATGCGCAGGTTGGCGGTGATGGAGCCGCGGCGCCCGTTTTTAACCACGTCGCCGACGTGCTCGGTGCTGGAAGGCTCGCCCACCAGGCAGTAATCCAGGCGCTCGTTGCGCGCCATCAGGGTTTCGACAACCTTGACCGTGCCGTGGGTGCCGTTGGCTTCTTCGTCAGAGGTGATCAAAAACGCCAGCCGCCCCTGGTGATTGGGGTGTGCGGCGACAAAGCGTTCGGCGGCGACCACCATGGCGGCCAGCGATCCTTTCATATCCGCAGCGCCGCGGCCGTACAGCATGCCGTCGCGGATGGTGGGATCAAACGGCGGGTGTGCCCACAGGCTTTCATCGCCGCTTGGCACCACATCGGTATGGCCGGCGAACGCCAGCGTTTGGCCTTCGCCGCGCCAGGCCCAGAAGTTCTGGGTATCTTCGATGTCCATCGGTTCAACGGTAAAGCCAATGGCCTGCAGGCGTTCGATCATGATGGCCTGGCAGCCTTCGTCGCGCGGGCTCAGGGACGGGCGCTTGATTAACTGTTGCGCCAGCTCGATAACAGGGCAGGTCATGATTTTACCTCGGAAAGATATTGCTGGTAAGCATCAGCGCTGAACCCGAGCAGGGCATGGCCGTGGCCGTCGTCCAGCAACGGGCGCTTGATGATGGCCGGCTGAGCCAGCATTAGGGCGATGGCCGCGTCGGCGTTATCGCAGGCGTTGCGCTGCGTTTCGTCCAGTTTGCGCCAGGTGGTGCCGCGGGTGTTGAGCAACGGTTGCCAGCCGAGGCGTGCGACAAAATCACGCAGCAGAGGCTCATCCAGCCCGTCGGTGCGGTAATCGTGGAATCGATAGGCTACGCCCTGTTCTTCCAGCCAGCGGCGCGCTTTTTTGATGGTGTCGCAATTTTTGATGCCGTAGAGGGTAAGCGATGTTGGTTGTGGTTTGTCTGCCATGGCGAAAATGCTACCTAAATTATCGTCGAATAAGGACTGAGCAACCGGCGGCAAAGCCGCAAGAAAACGATGCTGCTCGGCGATGGGAGAGATAATGCGGGAAAACCAGGGCCAGATCCAGACAACGATACGATGGTCATGACTTAAATACGTTGCAGTGATGTTTTTAATGTAAGCATATTCGCCTTTGCGTGGCTTTCGAAAGACCGTGAAAAGCAGAATAGTTTTCCCATACCGTTTATTCGCTTAACTGCGCATCCAGTTCCCGTTGGCTGCGTATTTGTAGGATTTGTTCTAGCCGCCCATTATCGAGCCATGTGAGTAACCGAGTTATCGCATCGGTATGTTGTTGCCCATCACCTGCGGCCAGAATAATGATAAGTGACACCGGCTCGTCGTTATTGAATAGCACCGGCTGGGTGAGCCGTAATAGAGAAAAGCAGGTCTGGTTTGTCAGAACGCCCTGTTCCGGGCGGGCGTGTGCCAGGGCGAACCCTGGGCTGATGATGTAGTAGGGGCCGGTGGCGAGCGTTTCGGTAATAATTGCATCCAGATAGTCTGTCGTGATCAATTCTGCGTCGATCAGGGGTTGGCCGCAAAGGTGGATAGCCTGTTGCCAGCCGGCACATTCATAGACAAATCGATAGCCTGTAAACTCGGGGGGCGACATGTATATATTCCTCCGCAAAAGTGAAAGGCCGGAGGATTCCGGCCTGGGGTCTATCCGATTAAACGACTTATTTGTGAGTGTAATTGTTCGCCGCTGATACTGTATTTCGCCTTTAACTCACGGCTATTACCCGATTCGGTAAAGGTATCCTGCGTACCTAAGCGCACAATCCGTGGGTTTAGACGGTGTTTTACCAGCATTTCGGCGATTAACCCACCCAGCCCGCCATTAACGGTATGATTTTCAATGGTGGCCACTACACCTACATTTTCAACTAATTGGTAGAATCGTTGTTCATTGAAAGGCTTGAGGCAAGCAACGTGGATTAACTTGCCCTTTTTCCCTTCCGCCAGCAGAGCCTGATAACCTGCGACAGCTTGTTCCAGGCTGGTACCTTCGTACAAAATGGCGAAGTCATCACCGCTATTCTCAATGGCTGCGATATCCGTGACGCGTGGTACGTCGGTTTTATCACGTACCGGCATGGGTTCGCGGGCGACACGAATATAGACCGGGCCTTTGATCGCAATGGCTTGTTCAAATGCCCCGATCACTTCTTCTGCGTCGGCGGGTGAAAGCACCGTAAGGCCCGGCAGCACCCGCGTAAGGGCAAGATCTTCCAGTGCGTGGTGCGAGGCGCCATCGGGGCCATCGTCCATGCCAGGATGCGTACCGACAAGTTTGATATTGGCGCCGGCATAGCAAGCCTGGCGTAGCTGCGTCCAGGCCGTGCCTGTGACAAACATGGCAAAGTTAACGTAAAAGGGGATATGGCCTTCCAGTGCCTGGCCCACGGCGAAACTCATGGCCGATCCTTCTGCTATCCCCATTTCGAAGAAGTGGCTTGGGAATTGCGCTTGAAATTGATCGGTGCGTGTTGAACTGGCCAGATCGCTGTCGATCACCACCAAAGGATAACCTTGGTTTTTTAATGCAATCAGGGCGGTTCCTATCTCATCTCTTGGCGCTTTCATGCACTGAGTTCCTCCATCGCTTGTTGGTATTGGGTATCGCTCGGGGTTTTGGAATGCCAGTCGCCGTTGTTTTCCATATAGCTGATACCACTGCCTTTAACTGTGTGCGCGATGATGGCGATGGGTTTATGGCGTAAATGGCGGGCAAGCAGGAAGGTATCGGCTACCTGACGCATATCGTTGCCGTCATACAGTTCAAGAACATGCCAGCCGAAGCAACGGATTTTATCCGCCAGGGGCTCCAGGTTGATCACGTTATTGACGGGATCGTGTGATGAGAAACCGTTGTAATCGATAATTGCGATCAGGTTATCCATTTGCATATGGCTGGCCTGTTGCAGGGTTTCCCAAATCTGCCCCTCATGCATTTCGCCATCGCCGACAATCGCAAATACGCGGTGTGGTTCATCCTTCAGGCGTTTAGCCGCCGCCATGCCCAGCGCGACGGATAACCCTTGCCCCAGTAAACCGGTAGTGGCATCTACCTGCGGTAGGCTTTTGATACTTGGGTGTCCTTGCAGACGCGAATTAATCTGACGGAAGGTACTGAATTCTTCGCGCTGGATAAAACCGAACTGATATAACAGGGCATATTGCGCCGCGACGGCATGTCCCTTGCTCATCACCACCCGGCTGCGTGACGGCTGGGAGAAATCCACTTCTTGGTGGTAGATCCAGGTTAAAATGTCGGCAATCGACAGCGCGCCGCCGGGGTGCCCGATGCCTGACTCATAAATCATGGTGACAATATCGCGCCGCGCCTGACGGGCGTAATCGATGAGCGGTTGTATTTCCATGGTGACTCCTTATCAGGGCAACATTTTGCCGATGTGGTAAACGATGAGGCCGAGGACAACAAAATCGGTTTCCGGGAAACTGGTGCCAGATAGCCCAACGGATTCCATAATGGGGTAGATCAGCGCCGGGCCGATGCCGATTAAAATGCCGGTGACGAAGCTGCCTGCGATGGCCCCTTTCCAACCACCGGAGGCATTACCAAATACGGCCGCCGTTGCACCGATAAAGAAGTAGGGGATAGCGACCGGAATGATGACGGTTTGCCCAAACAGCGCCAGCGCCCCCATGACGACCAGCCCGCCGATAAAGGAGGAGATAAAACCCAGCACCGTTGCCGTCGGGGCGTAGGGAAATACCACCGGGCAATCAAGGGCCGGTTTGGCATCGGGAATGAATTTTTCTGAAATGCCGAGGAAGGCAGGCACAATTTCGGATAACAGCAAACGTACGCCGGTGATGATGATGTACAGCGATGCGGTAAAGGTCAGCGACTGGAACAGGGGATAGACCAGCCAGTGCATCCCGCCGGCGGCGGCGGTAACGGCGGCTTTGCCTGCGCTCAATGCGGCGATGTAATAAAAGATGCTGACCGAGATCGAAACGGAAACGATGTAATCTTTGAAAATACCCAGCCAGCCCGGCAGATTCAATTTTTCTGTCGACTGTTTAGGGTCGCCCACTTTAGAACCGATCCAGCCTGACAGGGCGTAGGCCAGTGTGACGTAGTGGCCCATCGCAATTTCATCATTCCCAGTGATTTTACGCATCCAGGGCTGGGCTATGGCCGGATAGATACAAGCGGCCAAACCCAGAATGATCGAACCTGCGCAAATGGTCACCAGATCGCTGTAGCCCAATGCTTTAAGCGTGACGGTCAGCAGGGCGGACAGGTATAAATTATGCTGGCCGGTCAGGAAAATATATTTGAACGGGGTGATTCGGGCAAAGATCAGGTTCCAGGCAAAGCCGATCACCATGATAAGCGAAACGCACAGGGCAAACCTGGTTTGCGCCAGGCCGGTCAACGCTTCGGCCAGAGGCATCACTCCCTTGAGGCCAAAACCATCACTGAACAATGTCTGGAAGTTACCCAACGAGGTGACGGCTAACCCGGCACCGCCAGCGAACACCAAAAAACCGACGATGGTCTTAAAAGTACCCGAGAGCACTTTTTCAATGGGTTTGCGCTGGACGAGCAGGCCAATCAGTGCAATAAATCCCACCAGTAATGGCGTGACGCCAAGAATGTCGAATACAATAAATTTGAGGAGATCCATGTAGCCCCCTATCAAAGTGGGTTGTTTTTCTCATTGATGAGCTGGGTTAGTGCGGCTTCCATCTCTTCGCTGTTCATCAGATCGGTGATACCAATGGCTCGAAAGCCCGCGGCTTCTATTTCCGGGGTCAGGTCTTTCATCGTGAGAACAAAATCGATACCGGGGTAGGTATTCAGTCCAGAAAGAACATCGTGCTCGAGGTCGATATCCCAGCCGTGTTTATCGATGATTTTTTGTGCTTTAATTTTGAGCATCATGGAACTGCCCATACCGGTACGACAGACAATGAGACCTTTCATTTCTACCTCCAATAAAAATTATTTTTATGTTGTTTATGGTTAAAATAATATTTATTCTAATTGAGACGGCAAAGGTGTGATCGCCATTGCAAATCCATGTAAAAAGGTTGGTTATGGATAAAGGTGAGTTTAATCTACTGATAAACATAAGAAATATGATGGGCGGGCTAAGCCCGATCCTGGAGCGTGTCGGTCGATTTGTGACAGAAAATCCTGATTATGTGATGAGGCACACAATCACTGAACTGGCGGATTCTATTGAAACCAGTGAAGGCAGTATTACGCGTTTTTGCCGGGCAGCCGGATTTAAAGGCTTTTCCGATTTTCGCACTGCCTTAGCCCTGGAGCAGGGGGCAAATCAGCCCTTGTTAGGCGTTGATCCAGAGCTTAAACCTGTTATCGACAGCATCTTTGATAGCAATAAAATTATTGACTTCAATGAGTTGAATACAGTGGCAACTAAGCTCCACGAAGCGAGCCATATCGCTATTTATGCGGTGGGTGTTGCTGTACCCGTTGCTATGCTGCTACAGATTAATTTGATGCGCATGGGGAAATCAGCCAACCTGATTGACCGGCTCTGTCAGCCTCAGCCCGTCAATCCGTCAGGGGAACGCTGTGTGGTGGTCGCTATTCATATCTCTGAAGCCTCGGCCGATATTTTGCAAATGCTGGTGCAATCCAAGCAGCAGGGCCACAAGATTATTTCTCTAAGCCGTGGCTCGTTTCATCCCTTCACTCAATTGGCCGACTGGAATCTTCAGGCGGCGGTGTCTTGCGCCAGCGACGGCGAAAGCGGTTTTTCCGAGATAGCGGGTGCGATGATCGTTGTCGATCGGTTACTGAATGCGCTGGAACAAAAAGATGAACGCTACAGTCAACATCGTGAAGCAAGCCAGAAGAGCGTGTTTTCTATCGATAGTATTGCGAACAAACTGACCGAATATTTCATGTCATAAACCCGGCCGTCTCCCACAATGGAGCGTGGGAGCAACGGGGCGCCATTTTTATGGACGAAAAGGCCCGCTAAACCGGTGAAACCCCTCAACATGCCTGATAACCGCCAACAGCTTGGCAAGGCTGATGCCTGAAGCCAGGCGCAATACCAGGCAGATAGCTTATTTGGGCCATGCAAACAGCGGCCGACAAATACCATCGATTCGCTCAACCGCATTCTCCGATATGAGGCAAAGAAACGCGGGTGTTCTCGTGGAACCGCGCTGTGAAAAAACGGTGTGGCCGGCTGGAGAGGCGGCAGCGCAAAAGTGGAGCATTGCCTATTCGGATCAGTATTTCGGGTATGAACAGGAACAACACCGGCATTTAGTTGATTACCCTGTGGCAACGGGGTAATTTGTTAATGCTATCAATAAAATGAATCTATTAAACGCGTTTGGGCTGGCGGCCTGTGAAACAGGTGCCGGCAGTGTCTTTTTGGCAATTAAACTGGGAGAAAAAGCAATTGAAGCGGCAGCCTGTTTCGTCATCACGGATAATTTCTATAGGTTATGACCCAAAACGCAGCCTGCTGGAAATCGAATTTCGCGAACACGGAATTTACCAATACAGCGCGGTTCCTGAACGTATCTATAAAACCTTTCTTTCCGTGGTGTCCAAAGGCCGGTTTTTTGACGGCGTGATAAAAGACAAGTTCCACAGCCACAAAGTGCGTTAGCGGCCTGGATATCTGTGCGCTATCGCCTGCGCAGGCCGGCGGCGGCCTGCGTTTTGCCCGGCAATGCGGCAAAGTTGCTCACCGGTCACAATTTGCCGATTTTTCCCCGGGATTCAGTGATCCCGATCGGCGTTATGCGCGCGTTTCAGGCATATAAAAAAAGCATCCGTTCTGCGTGATAGCGATAAATTGATCGCAGAAGGGCATAGGGTGAATGACGGTATTAGCGATTAATCCGAAAATATGCGCCAACCCGCTATTCAGGGGTTGGCAACGTTCCCAAAAAGCTTCACCTGGTCAAAAAATAAGCGTAGAATTCGCAGCGTGTGATAATTGAGGTTGTAAATGCATCATGGTTGATCGTGAATTAGGTAACTGGAAAGACTTCATTGATGAGATGTTAGGTAACTGATTACCGGGTTAGGTTTATCGCCAGGCAAGCTGTACTGAGTCGTTCTCACCTGTGCCCCCACTCCGTTGCGGTATGGCGGGCATGTTATGAAGTATCTTGAGCGGGTCACCGTTCAAATAAAAAGCAGCACCTTCACCGGCGCTGCTTTTTTAATGCCGATTATTCGCCGCTGCTTTCAACCAACGGCGGCACGGCCTGTTTGCCCGGGAAACGGCGGCGTACCAGGACGAAGAACAGCGGCACGAAAAAGATCGCCAGCACGGTGGCGGAAATCATCCCGCCGATGACGCCGGTCCCTACGGCGTGCTGGCTGCCGGAACCTGCACCCTGGCTAAGCGCCATCGGCAGAACGCCGAAAATAAAGGCCAGCGAAGTCATCAGAATAGGGCGCAGGCGCATCCGCGAGGCTTCCAGCGTCGCCGCCGTCAGTTCCTTCCCTTTGTGGTGTAGTTCGTTGGCGAATTCGACGATCAGAATGGCGTTTTTTGCCGAAAGCCCAATGATGGTCAATAACCCCACCTGGAAGTAAACGTCGTTTTCCAGCCCGCGCAGCCAAGTGGCCACCAGCGCGCCAATCACCCCAAGCGGCACCACCAGCATCACCGCAAACGGGATTGACCAGCTTTCATACAATGCGGCTAGGCACAAGAACACCACCAGCAAAGAGAGCGCATACAGCGCCGGCGCCTGCGAGCCGGACAGCCGTTCCTGGTACGACATCGCCGACCATTCCAGGCCGAACCCAGCCGGCAGTTGGCTGACCAACTTCTCCATTTCCGCCATGGCGGTGCCGCTGCTGGTGCCGCTGGCGGCTTCGCCGACGATCTCCAGCGATGAGGTGCCGTTATAGCGTTCCAGGCGTGGGGAGCCATACTCCCAGTGCGATGTGGCAAAGGCGGAGAACGGCACCATGCCGCCGGTGCTGTTGCGCACGTACCATTTATAAACGTCATCCGGCAGCATGCGGAATGGGGCGGCGGACTGCACATACACCCGTTTCACCCGCCCGCGATCGACGAAGTCGTTGACGTAGGTGGAGCCCCAGGCAGTGGATAGCGTGTCGTTGATATCATCGATGCTGACGCCGAGCGCCTGCGCCTTGCGCTGATCGATATTGATTTGCAACTGCGGGCTATCGTCCAGGCCGTTATGGCGCACCCGTGAAAGCAGTGGGTTCTGGCCGGCGGCCTGCAGCAGTTGATCGCGCGCTGCCATCAGCTTGGCATGCCCCAGGCCGGCGTGATCCTCCAGTTCCATGGTAAAGCCGGATGAGTTCCCCAGCCCGTTAATGGCTGGTGGGCTGCTGGCAATGACGCGCGCTTCCTTAACGCTGTTGAGCGCCTTGGTCGCACGCTCGATCACGGCAAAGGAACTGCCTTCCGCCCCGCGTTCGCTCCAGTCCTTGAGGCGCACAAACATACGCGCCACGTTTTGCCCATTGCCGCCGGGGCCGGAGCCGATGATCGCGAACACCGAAACCACGTCCTGCTGTTCCTTGGTCATGAAATAGTGTTCAACTTTTTCGACAACCTTCAATGTTTGCTGCTGGGTGGAACCTGCCGGCAGTTGCACCTGCACGCTGAACACGCCGCGGTCTTCGTCCGGCAGGAATGAGGTGGGCAGTTTGATAAACAACAGCGCCATCCCCCCAAGCAACAGCAGATAAAGCACCATATAGCGCAGGCTATGGTGCAGTATGCGCGCCACGCCGCGCTCGTAGCGCAGCGTATTGCGGTTGAACATGCGGTTAAACCAGCCGAAGAAGCCGCGTTTGCCGTGCTGTTGGCCCGCAGCGTGCGGCTTGAGCAGCGTGGCGCACAGTGCCGGGGTGAGGATCATCGCCACCAGCACCGAGAGCACCATGGCGGCCACGATGGTAATTGAGAACTGGCGGTAAATCGCCCCGGTGGTGCCGCCGAAGAAGGCCATCGGGATGAATACGGCGGAAAGCACCATGGTGATGCCGACCAGCGCCCCCTGTATCTGGGCCATGGATTTACGGGTGGCTTCTCGCGGCGGTAAGCCATCTTCGCTCATCACGCGTTCAACGTTTTCCACCACCACGATGGCATCGTCCACCAACAGGCCGATGGCCAATACCACGGCGAACATGGTTAAGGTATTGATACTGTACCCGAATGCGGAAAGCACGGCGAAGGTGCCCAGCAGCACCACCGGCACGGCGATGGTCGGGATGAGCGTTGCGCGGAAGTTTTGCAGGAACAGGTACATCACCAGGAACACCAGCAGCACCGCCTCCAGCAGGGTTTTCACCACATCGCGGATAGAGGCTTTAACAAAAGGCGTGGTTTCATAAGCGATTTTGGCCTCTAGCCCGCGGGGAAAGTAGGGCTCAAGGGCGGCGATTCTTTCCTTCACCATTTGATCGGTTTGCATTTCATTGGCGCCGGAGGCCAGTTTGATGTTGATGCCGGCGGCGGGCATGCTGTTGTAGCGGCTGAGGTAGTTGTAGTTTTCAGCGCCCAGGCCAATGGTGGCGACATCCCCCAGCGTGACCATTGAACCATCCTGGTTAACCCGCAGGGTGATCTGGCGGAACTGCTCCGGGGTTTGCAACTGTGACTGCGCATTGATGGTGGCGTTAAGCGCCTGGTTGTCGACCGCCGGCGTGCCGCCCAGTTGCCCAACGGCAACCTGGCTATTCTGCGAGGTGATAGCGCTCACCACATCCTGCGTGGTGAGCTGGTAGCTGTTGAGCTTGTTGGGATCGAGCCAGATGCGCATTGCGTACTGGGAGCCAAACACATCGATGCTGCCGACGCCGTTAACGCGGCTGAGCGGGTCCTGCACGTTGGAAACGATAAAGTCGGCGATATCCTGCCGGTCCATACTGCCGTCGGTGGAGACGAACGCCACCATCATCAGCGTGGTGTCGCCGGTTTTTGAAACGGTCACCCCCTGATCCTGAACCGCCTGCGGCAGGCGCTTGAGCGCGGTTTGCAACTGGTTTTGCACCTGCTGCAAGGCTTCATTGGGGTTGGTGCCGGCTTCAAAGGTGAGGGTGACGGTGGCTTGCCCGGTGTTGGTGCCTTGCGATGCCATATACATCAGGTTATCGAGGCCGGTCATGTTTTGCTCGATAATCTGGGTGACGGTGTTTTCCAGCGTTTGCGCCGAGGCGCCGGGGTAATTTGCCACGATTCGCACATTCGGCGGGGCGAGATCGGGATATTGTTCAACCGGCAACGAAAAAATCGCCAATGTGCCAGTCAGGCAAAGGATAATTGCCAGAACCCAGGCAAAAATCGGGCGATCGATAAAAAAATTGGCCATACAGCGCGAACCTCGTTGTGACTTGTTCTATCTTTAAGACGCATCAGGACTGCGTTCAAGTGTTAGCTGAAAGGATGCCGACAGTATGGCACTTTACCTGCCAGCTATAAGGAAAGCGTGGAGAAAAAATGGAGATAATGTAAATAACAGTAGGCTGCGCTTTACCAGTTGTACTCACGAAATACAAAAAGCTACCGAATTTCCTTTCAATGGATCTATACCCAAAATAAGTCGAGTTGTAGGCAGGCGGCAACGCAGCGAGCTCCAGGGATGGGCCAAGTAATAAAGCCGCCACACCTGCAACTTGCAGATGAAGGGTATATCTGGATGTTTTCACTAGCAGGAGCAGCGTATGGATATTAACCCGGTATTTGCCCGCCGCCTTTATTTGTGCTGGCTGATTAGCCACAGTGAAAGGCCCAATGTGCCGCGCCTGATGGCGCAGACCGGCTGGCCGCGGCGCACGCTGCAGGACACGCTAAAGGCCTTGCCGGGGCTTGGCGTCTCGCTGCGTTTTGTGCAGCAGGGCGTGCGTAATAACGACGGTTTTTACCAGTTGGACGATTGGGGCCCGCT
This sequence comes from Gibbsiella dentisursi, assembly GCF_039539505.1. NCBI lineage: Bacteria > Pseudomonadati > Pseudomonadota > Gammaproteobacteria > Enterobacterales > Yersiniaceae > Gibbsiella > Gibbsiella dentisursi. The sequence goes on along the minus strand of NZ_BAABDG010000007.1, from coordinate 501,089 downwards.
TGATCCGCAGTGGGTGAGCCGATACCACCAACAGTTGCTGGCGGTTATCGGCTAACGGTTCCCCGGCAGGCCGGGGGATCGTTATTGGTTTTTATACTCCAGATACATCACCGTGGCGGCGACCCGGGAGCGTACGTTCAGTTTGCGCAGCATATTGCGGATGTGCACCTTGACCGTTTCTTCGGAGATGTGCAACTGCACGGCAACCTGCTTGTTCGACATCCCGCGCGCCACTTCTTGCAGCACGTCCTGTTCACGTTCAGTCAGTTCGGCAAAGGGGTTGCTTTGTTCACTGCGTGAAGAGAGGTAGTCCGCGATGGCTTCGCTGATGATATTCTGGCCGCCTGCCGCTGCGCGGATATCCACTAATAACTGTTCCGGTTCGCTGTCTTTTAGCAGATAGCCGTCGGCGCCGGCGTCTATCAGCGCATACAGATCGCTGCGCGCATCCGAGACGGTTAGTACGATGATCCGCGCGTCAACGCCTTCATTGCGCAACGCCTTTAGCGTGTCCAGCCCGGAAAGGCCCTTCATGTTCAGATCAAGCAGCACCACATCAGGCTCATGTTGCAATACCATGGCAATTGCCTCGGTGCCGTTGCTGGCTTCCGCCACGATGTTGAATGCCGGATCCAACCCCAGTAACTGTTTGATACCGCGGCGCATCAGTGGATGATCGTCGACGATAACCACCTTGTAGTTTTTCATTACCATGAAAATTTCTCCCTGTAGCCGATAAAGCCACTCAAATGTAATGTCAACACCCTACTGGGGCGCCGCCTGTCGGCCTTGCTCCAATAGGGCTATTCCGTTTAGCCAAGACTAACCCGTTACCGGTATTCTTGGTAGCGGTGTGTATCATTCCCTGGCCTTGATTGCCATTGCCTTTTATCCACCTGGCTTCATCACTTACCCAGAAGGGGGGAGGGTGAGCCGAAGTTCCGTTCCCCCTGGCGCACGGCGTTGAATCAGCAGTTTTCCCCCCAGCCGGGCGGCACGCTCACTCATGATGGTCAGCCCATAATGGCCCTCCGGCTCTTCCAGACTGGCGATGCCGCAACCGTCATCGCTGATGGTGATGACGTTGCTGCCGTTCGCGTCCACCGCGCAGCGGATGGCGATCACCTGTGCGTTGGCGTGTTTGATCGCATTGAGCACCGCCTCGCGAACGATCTGCAGCGCGTGCACCTGCTGCTGAGCATTGAGCGCCTGCGAAGGGATCTGGCAATCCAGCATGATTCGGGCCTTTGTCCGTTCCTTTAGCGGCGCCAGCAGTTGGCGCAGGGCGCTGTGCAGATCGGCGGCCTGAATGCTGAGGCGGAAAGTCGCCAGCAGTTCGCGCAACTGGCGGTAGGCATCGGCCAACGCCCGATCAAAATCGGCGATGATACTCTGCGCCTGCGGCGGACAGGCAGCGAGTTCGCGTTTGAGCATGGTCAACTGGATGCGCAGGAAAGTCAGCGCCTGCGCCAGTGAATCGTGCAGTTCACGGGCGATGGTGGCGCGCTCTTCCATCAGCAAGAATTGCATATGCTGTTTTTGCGCGCGGTTGAAATACAGCCCGCGGCTTAGCATGTTCGCCACGCTTTGCATCAGGTGCGGGTGCGGTGGCTGCCGCCGGGTTTGCCAGCACAGTTGGCCCACCGGTTTACCGTCCTGCTCGATGCGCTGCTGCTGCCAATCTTGCCCCGCCTGCGGGGAGCCGCTGGTTAATCGCCAGGGGCTGGGCGTGCCTTCCACCTCCAGGCGGATGCAGCGCAGATGCTCGCTTTTACGCACAATCTGCAAAATTTGTTCGAAGGCACGCTGTTCGATGTGCCCGGTGCTCAGCGCCTGTGAGCAGTGGTAAAGCACCTCCAGCGTGCGGTTAACTTGCTGCAACCGTTCGGTTTTTTCCTGTACCTTGTGCTCCAGCGATTGATAAAGCCTGGCCAGTTCGTCCGACATGGCGTTGAAGGCCTGCGACAGCACGCCCAGTTCATTGGGCAGCGCCACCTCAAGCGGTGGGTAGTTGAAATCCCGCTGCTGCATGCGCTGGCTGGCGTCGACCAGCCGTTTTAGCGGTGCCACCACCTGGCGGCGCATCACGCGCAGGCAAAACAGCGCCAGGCCAATGATGGCGATATAGCCCATCACGCTGATGGCGGCCACGATGGTCAGCTTCAATTCCGAATAGTGCTGCAGCGTGAAAACAAAGCTATCGATGCGCGCGACGTAATCGGCAACGTTCTGTTGGTAGTCTTCTGGGTGGCCGGCGTTGATTTTCTCGGCCAGCGGCTGCCAGGTATGACGCAGCGCTTGGTATTTTTGCCGCACCTCTTCAGGCACGTAAAAACGCTCCAGCTTCAGTAACGCCGGGGCTTGCAGAGACTGCCGATATTGCGCCAGATGCTGCGGCAGTTGCTCCGGGCTATTGGTGATGTCATAGGCCAGGCGATAGCTTTGCATCCGCAGCGAGCCGGCAATATTGACCGCTTCGGCATCGCTCAGGCTGCCGGCAACGGTGGTTAGCGCCAGCCCGGTTGAGAGGAGCGAAAGCGCCACAATGCTGAACAGCGTTTTGGCCAGGCTTCGGGTCAGGGAGCGTTTAACAAACACGCAGGCGTCCTTTTTATTCATAGCGGCTGCGCCGGCGTATGTGCCAGCGGCATGCCCACTATTATCACTTTTGCTACCCCCTATCACCGCGATATGCATCAAGCAATTGGCGCGCGGGGGATTAAAATAATCGCTATATATTCAAATAAATAACGGTGCGCCGTTTTTTGTACGCCGCACGACGCGCGAATGGTCGACAGAGTTTGATCTGGCGCAAGAGACTCTTTGTTTACCTCTTAATGGGGATTATCTACCCCTGCCTTCAGCGCCTATTTTAACCCCATCCATGCAATGGATTTTATTAAAAAAAGATAACCAATGCCGTTTTGGCCAATCGCCGCGCCGTGGGCCGCCCAGCCGGTGGGCCAGCACAACAGGGTGAAAATAATGAATGATGGATGGCATGTCAGCGGATTGGTGGTTCAGGCCCGGCCGGAGAAGGTCGCGCGGCTGATCCCGGCGCTGCTGGCGATCCCCGGCACGGAAATCCCGGCCACGGATGCCGGGCAAGGCAAACTGGCGATCGTTATGCAGGCGGCGGATGCCCACGTGCTATTGGATCGCATTGAGTCGGCACGCAATCTGGACGGGGTGCTGGCGGTATCGCTGGTGTATCACCAGTTGGATGAGCAAGGTGAGGTTACGCCATGAAACTCAGTCGTCGCGATTTCATGAAAGCCAATGCGGCGCTGGCGGCGGCCACGGCCGCGGGGCTGGTTATTCCCACCGTCGCACTGGCGGTGGCGGGCGGGGCGGATGAGCTTAAATGGGATAAAGCGCCTTGCCGCTTCTGCGGCACCGGCTGCGGCGTGCTGGTCGGCACGCAGAACGGCCGTATCGTGGCCTCGCAGGGCGATCCGGATGCGCCGGTCAACCGCGGCCTGAACTGCATCAAGGGCTATTTCCTGCCCAAGATCCTGTATGGCAAGGATCGCCTCACCCAACCGTTGTTGCGCATGACCCAGGGCCAGTATGACAAGGAAGGCGAGTTCACGCCGATCGGGTGGGAACAGGCGTTCGACATCATGGCTGAAAAGTTCAAAACGGCGCTGCAGACCAAAGGGCCGGGCTCGGTTGGCATGTTTGGCTCCGGCCAATGGACCATCTGGGAAGGGTATGCCGCCGCCAAGCTGTTCAAAGCCGGCTTCCGCTCGAACAATATCGATCCTAACGCGCGCCACTGCATGGCATCGGCGGTGGTAGGGCTGATGCGCACCTTTGGCATGGATGAGCCGATGGGCTGTTACGCAGACATTGAGCACGCCGACGCCTTTGTGCTTTGGGGCTCCAACATGGCCGAGATGCACCCGGTGCTGTGGTCGCGCATTGCCAGCCGCCGCCTGGGCAACGATCATGTCCGCGTCGCCGTGCTTTCCACCTTTGAACACCGCAGCTTCGAGCTGGCAGATAACGCCATGGTGTTCACCCCGCAAACCGATTTGGCGATCATGAACTATATCGCCAACTACATCATTCAACACAACGCCGTCGATCAGGATTTTTTGCGCCGGCATGTCAATATCCGCCAGGGCGTTACCGATATCGGCTACGGGCTACGGCCGACGCACCCATTGGAAAAGGCGGCAAAGAATCCGGGCAGCGATGCCTCCGAGCCGATGAGCTTTGAAGCCTACAAGGCCTTTGTGGCGGAATACACCCTGGAGAAAACCGCGGCGATGAGCGGTGTGCCGAAGGATCAGTTGGAAGCGCTGGCCAGGCTGTATGCCGATCCGAACATCAAGGTGGTTTCGTACTGGACGATGGGCTTTAACCAGCATACGCGCGGCGTTTGGGCCAATAACCTGTGCTACAACCTGCACCTGCTGACCGGCAAGATCGCCCGGCCGGGCTGCGGGCCGTTCTCGCTGACCGGCCAGCCTTCCGCCTGCGGCACCACGCGTGAAGTCGGCACCTTCGCGCACCGGCTGCCGGCCGACATGGTGGTGACTAACGAAAAGCACCGCCAGATCGCGGAGCAGAAATGGCGCGTGCCGGCCGGCACCATTCCGGGCGAGGTGGGGCTGCATGCGATCGCGCAGGATCGGGCGCTGAAAGACGGCACGCTCAACGTGTATTGGGTGATGTGCAATAACAATATGCAGGCCGGGCCCAACATCACCGAAGAGCGTATGCCGGGCTGGCGCGATCCGCGCAACTTCGTGGTGGTGTCCGATCCTTACCCCACCGTGAGCGCGCTGTCTGCCGATCTGATCCTGCCCACCGCCATGTGGGTGGAAAAAGAGGGCGCCTATGGCAATGGTGAACGGCGTACTCACTTCTGGCGCCAACAGGTGAAGGCGCCCGGCGCGGCAAAATCCGATCTCTGGCAACTGGTGGCGTTCTCCAAACGTTTCCGCACCGATGAAGTGTGGCCGGCAGAGTTACTGGCGCAAAATCCGCAGTACCGTGGCAAAACGTTGTATGAGGTGCTGTTCGCCAACGGCGTGGTGGATCAATTCGGCCTGGATGAACTGCCGGCGGAACAGTTGAACGACGAGGCGCGCGATTTCGGCTACTACATCCAGAAGGGGCTATTTGAGGAATACGCCGGTTTTGGGCGCGGCCACGGGCATGATTTGGCGCCGTTCGATACCTATCACCAGTCGCGCGGTCTGTGCTGGCCGGTGGTGGACGGCAAAGAAACCCTGTGGCGCTACCGCGAAGGCTTTGATCCCTACGTGAAGGCCGGCGAAACGCTGCGCTTTTACGGCAAACCGGATGGGAAAGCGGTGATCTTCGCGTTGCCTTTTGAGCCGGCGGCGGAAAGCCCGGATCGGGAATACGATCTGTGGCTGTCTACTGGCCGCGTGCTGGAGCACTGGCATACCGGCACCATGACGCGCCGCGTGCCCGAGCTGCACCGTGCCTTCCCGCAGGCGGTGGTGTTTATCCATCCGCTGGATGCCCAGGATCGCAACCTGCGCCGCGGCGAACGCGTCAAGGTGATTTCACGCCGTGGCGCTGTGGTGAGCATCATCGAAACCCGCGGGCGCAACCGCCCGCCGCGTGGGCTGGTGTATATGCCGTTTTTTGATGCGGCGCAGTTGGTCAATAGCCTGACGCTGGACGCCACCGATCCGCTATCGAAAGAAACCGACTTTAAAAAATGTGCCGTGAAGCTGGAGAAAGCTTAGTTCACCTCGTCCGCCTGGCTGGCGGGCAACGGCACTCAATAAAAATAGCGTGTGATTGCTCTGGAGCAAAAAATGATGGGGAATGTCCTGAAAAAATGGTGGGCCGCGGGGGGCGTGCTGTTATCGCTGGCGGTGGTTGGCTTCGCCCTGGCGGCCAACGGCGTCGATCTGGGCGCATCGCCGGAGGTTGCCGGCACGGCTGAAGGGCAGATTATGCAACCCAGGCAGCAAGCGCGGATGGCGCTGAACTACGTTAACCAGCCGCCGTTGATCCCACATGGCGTTGATGGCTATCAAATCACCCGCAACACCAACCGTTGCCTGCAATGCCATGACATTGCGCATTATCGCAATACCGGCGCACCGCGCATCAGCCCGACGCACTTTATGGACAGCGATGGCAAAATGCTGGGCGAGGTGGCGCCACGCCGATACTTTTGCCTGCAGTGCCACGTGACGCAAACGGACGCCGCGCCGATTGTCGGCAACACGTTTGAGCCGCTGCCGGGTTTTGGCAAGTAAGGAGTCACCATGGTGCAACATAGCGGAAATAACAAAAAAGCCGGGCCGCTGCGCCGGCTATGGCGCTGGTGGCGGCGGCCAAGCCGCCTGGCGTTGGGCACGCTGCTGCTGATGGGCTTTGGTGCAGGCATCCTGTTCTGGGGCGGTTTTAATACCGGCATGGAGGCGGCGAATACCGAGGCATTCTGCATTAGCTGCCATGAAATGCGCGATAACGTCTATGAAGAATATCTCGGCACCGTCCACTACAGCAACCGCAGCGGTGTGCGGGCAACCTGCCCGGATTGCCACGTTCCCCATGAGTGGGGGCCGAAGATGCTGCGCAAGATCAAGGCCAGTAAGGAGCTGTACGCCAAGGCTCTCGGCCTGATCGATACGCCGCAGAAATTCGAGCAGCATCGTCTGGCGATGGCCAGCAACGAATGGGCGCGTATGCAGGCCAATGGTTCCCAGGAATGCCGTAACTGCCACAACTTCGATAACATGGACTTCAGCGCACAGAAAACCGTGGCGGCGCAAATGCACCAGCAGGCCATCAGCGCCGGGCAAACCTGTATCGACTGCCATAAGGGCATTGCGCACAAGCTGCCGGATATGCGTAACGTGCCGAACGGTTTTTGAGCGGCAGGCTAGCCGGGTGTACCATAATGGAGCGGATGTTAAGGCTATATCTGGCTGATGAAGAGGCCAGATATATCGGCATATATTTAAAATGCCCCCTGGCGCAGGCGGAATGAACAGGTAATGCGATCCCATATCGCCACCAGTTCGGCATCGCTGTAGGCGGGGGGCGGCAGGGTGTAATTATTGAGCGTCAGGTCAATAATGGGGTGTCGAAAGTCCACTATTTTCTCATTGGCGATGGCGGTAAATAACAGTTGTGCCGACGGGATACCGGGCGCTTTTTCAGACGGTGCTGTTACCAGCCATTCGTCGGCCTCAAAACCCGCAATTTGTGTTTTAGCCTTGCGCAGACTCCGCCCGTTTACGCTGTTGATGTAAGGCTGGATCTCGTTGCTGCGTTCCAACATGCTCTTCGCATCGCCAAGATAAGTATTTGTGGAAACCGACAGGGAAAAAACATTGTTATGCGGGTAGACGAAGGTGATGTCCTCTTGTTGTTTACCGCCATCGTCGCGAATAAAGCCCTCGGAAATGCAGGTGCCGGCACCGGACGGAATTTCATCGTTTTGGCGACCGCTTAGACGCGACATGATATTCTGCAGCTCTGCCAGTTTCTGGGGCTTGTTATTTGCTGTAGATGGATCAGATCCGTCACTTAAAAATAATTCACGATCTTTGGTATAACGAGAATCCGAATAATCTGTAATATCCTGCGTGAGGATAAACGCCACCCCATTAATGTAGAGATGGCCTTCCAGAGTACGGCCAAACCCCGGCACACTTGCGTTTTTATTACGGTCGAAAATAACGGCATTATCACTCAGCCGGTAAACCTGCTTGAGAAACGGCTGATCCACTTTATCCACCGTATGCCCGGCGTTCAGTTCTTGCTCACGCAGCCGGATGCGCTGCTCAAACGCCGGGCGGTAGAGGCGCTTGCTGCTGATGCGAACAGCGTTAATGTTGGCCCTGTCCGGCAGGGTATTGCTGAATGAGGCCGGCACGTCAAAAACATAGCGCCCGATGCACTGGGGCCGGGTGGTGGCAAACAGGGTATCAATCATTTGCTGTTCCTTGGTGGTTAACGGTGGCGGCGGCTGCACGCGCTGCGCCCAGAAGTAATAAGCGGTGACAGAGAGTGCCAGCAGCAGTATCAGAAACCGTTTGTTTTTCATGTGACAGTCCCTTGCATGTTTAGAATGCATCTTTCCGTAATCTGAATGAACGGGTAATGCGATCCCATATCGCCACCAGTTCGGCATCGCTGTAGGTGGGCGGCGGCAGCGCGTAATTGTTGAGCGTCACGTCAAGATTAGGGTGCCAGAAATCTGCTGTTTTTTCATTGGCGATGGCGGTAAATAACAGTTGTGCCGACGGGATACCGGGCGCTTTTTCAGACGGTGCCGTTATCAGCCATTCACTCGCGTCAAAACCCGCCATTTGCGCTTTAGCCTTGCGCAAGCTACGGCCGTTAATGCTGCGAATATAAGACTGTATTTCACCGCTGCGTTCCAGCATGCTGGTTTTTTCTTTCAGCGAGTTATTTACCCAAACCGACAAGGAAAAAACGTTGTTATGCGGGTAGACGAAAGTGATGTCCTCTTGTTGTTTACTGCCATCGTCGCGAATAAAGCCCTCGGAAATGCAGGTGCCGGCACCGGACGGAATTTCATCGTTTTGGCGACCGCTTAGACGCGACATGATATTCTGCAGCTCTGCCAGTTTCTGGGGCTTGTTATTTGCTGTAGATGGATCAGATCCGTCACTTAAAAATAATTCACGATCTTTGGCATAGCGGGGATCGGAGTAATCCCTAATTTCCTGGGTGAGGATAAACGCCACCCCGTCGACATAAAGATGGCCTTCCAGAATACGGCCGAATCCTGGTACGCTCGCATCTTCATTGCGGTCAAAAATAACGGCATTATCACCCAGGCGGTAAACCTGCTTGAGAAACGGTTGGTTCCGTTGATTTACCGTATGCCCGGCGTTAAGTTCTTGCTCACGCAGCCGGATGCGTTGCTCAAACGCCGGGCGGTAGAGGCGCTTGCTGCTGATGCGGACAGCGTTAATGTTGGCCCTGTCCGGCAGGGTATTGCTGAATGAGGCCGGCACGTCAAAAACATAGCGCCCGATGCACTGGGGCTGGGTGGTGGCAAACAGGGTATCAATCATTTGCTGTTCCTTGGTGGTTAACGGTGGCGGCGGCTGCACGCGCTGCGCCCAGAAGTAATAAGCGGCGACGGGAAGCGCCAGTAGTAACAGAAGAAACCATTTTTTTTTCATACAACAGGAACCTGCTGAACGATTTTGACCACTGCGCGCACGGTGAACAGCAGGGCATCGGACAGATCGCTATACACCGACTGTGAGCGGTCTACCGGAGCGATGGCATAAGCCCCCTCATGATCCACATTGGTCGCTAGCACGCCGCGGAGCTGTGGGGATGAGAGGCGGATGGATTTCACCGGCACGGTACCGTCGCCGGGGCTGCCGGAGGAAAGCAACTCAAAGGTGCAGCCGGAACTTTGCCGATAGGTGGGGGCCTGTAGCTCAGGGTATTTCATCAGGGTGACTGGAGCCGGGCGTTCCTTCCAAATAAGCGCCTCATCGGAAGGGTTACTCTGGCTGGCGCCGTAAAAAAGCCAGGTGTGCGGATGATATTTACCATTTAGTTCCTCAATAAAATCTTTAACTTTTGTGTTTATTAATGTTTTGTATTGGCTCCACTCATCATCAGCTTTCCCTCCGGAAATCCCCGCTTCGTAGAGCCGCCACCAGTCCGCCTTATTCAGGTAGATTTCCTCATACGGATCGGAAACAGGCAGCGCCACTGTTTCACTGTTGCGTTGTATTTTCAGCCAGCCCGGACCGTAGGCCTTGCCGGGCAGTAACTGGAGGGGGCCAGGAGATTGCGCCAGCACCGGCATCAGCTTTTCTACGCTGTCCCCGATAATCATGCCTATCTTGCCCCGTTCCCCGGTTTTCATCCGCCGATAGGTCGACGGGGAGCCAAGATCGGGCATTACGCCATGCACGATGCCCAGAATGTTTTTCTGCCCGTCCAGGTTTTCCGAATAGTGGCGGGCGACCAAACCGCCCATCGAATGGGTTATCAGGATCACTTTATCCACGGCCAGCCGCTGGTGATACATCGGCAGAACGCAGGTGGTAATGTATTTCCCTAGTCGTTCGGCCGACGTCGCATTGGACTGCAGCCAGTTATAGCCGAACACGTGCAGTGGAAACAGGAAGCGGTGGCTGTGCGCCACCTCGGCGTTGGTCAGCGCATGCAGCGGATCCTCATCACCGATTCTGACGCCGATAAACTTCTGTCGCGCTGTCTGGCGCTTCTCCTCCCTGAAATAGTTATCCATCAGGATATCGTCGTCATTGAGCAGATATTGCAACCGGTCGAGTGCTTCCCCGTAGCTCATGTAAAAAGCGCTCCCCCATCCCCGTTCCCGCCGGGAGGGGAATTTTTTACCATCGGCAGCGTCATTAAAAATCTCTCCAGCGTCATCAACGGTCGTTGTTTTCGGATCAAGAAGCAGTTTTCTTTTTTCCGGGCTGGCGAGCGGCCATTTTACTAGCGATACAGCACTAAACTGCCAAACTTCGCCTCCTGTATTTTTCAGATTTGACCCCATCACGCCGGGGATAAAAATGACGGGTATCACTTTTTCAGGAGGGACGAGACAGACTGAAATGTGATCTTCTTTTATCGGATGTGGGATGAGTTCGTAGTGGATGCGGCCGTGTTCATCCCATATGGGCCGGTGATAAGATTTATTTTGTTTGTTGTTATCCATAATGTAATTCTTTTTCTCTGAATTTAGAGAAAAAGATAACTCCATGTTGTTATTTGTTTTATTTGTCAGTATGCACCATTTTTACAGTTATCAATTCTGTGAATAAATAACAATGCGGAGATAACTGGCATTTATATTTTATTTTCCACCTTTTCATCGTGTTTTTTATCCATCGAATGTTTGTCTCCATTGTTAGCATGAAAATATCAAAAATAGCCAGTAATGCAATTATAATAATAGACCCCAAATAATTTGAGTTGCAGGATAAAAATGCAAAAGCGTTTTTGAACAGCCCAGGCTCCGTAGGGGAGAGCGCGAATGGCCGAATCACGCGGTTTTGCTGCGACAAATTCGTCAGGCAGGGAGCAGATTTGAACGCTGCTGGCAGCGCCCTCATAGGGGCGAGGCCCTGGGTGGGCCGAATAATAAAGCCAACACACCTGCAACTTGACGTATGAAGGGGATAGGCTCACGGCCACAAACGCTCGGGGCTTTTGCCATGATTGGCTTGGCGCAGGGCGGGGGAATCGCGCTATGATTCCTGTGTTGTCGCCAACGGAAGAGAGCCCATGTCTGCAAAAATCGAGAATGTGAAGAAAGAGCTGCTGTCGGATAACTGGTATGTGCTGAATAAATATACCTTTGATTTGAAACGCAAGAATGGCGGTTCCGTTCAGCAGGTGCGTGAAGTTTACGATCGTGGCAACGGCGCCACCATTTTGTTGTATAACCGCGAGCGGGGCACGGTGGTGCTGACCAATCAGTTCCGTATGCCGACCTACGTCAATGGCAACCAGAGCGGTATGTTGCTGGAAGCCTGCGCCGGGCTGTTGGACGGCGATTCCCCCGAGTGGTGCGCGCGCCGTGAAGCCGTCGAAGAAACCGGGTTCCAGGTGGCGAGCGTGAAGAAAGTCTTTGAAGCCTATATGTCGCCGGGCGGTGTTACCGAGCTTATCCATTTCTTTATCGCCGAATACCAGGACAACGAACGCCGCACTTCAGGCGGGGGCATTGAAGATGAAGATATTGAGGTGGTTGAATTGCCGTTCAGGGAAGCGCTGGCGATGATTGACGATGGGCGGATTAAGGACGGTAAAACCATTATGCTGCTGCAGTATCTGGAAATTCATCAGATTATGGCGTAGCCACGCCAGTGCCCCCTTTACCCCGCCTGAACGGTAGGGTAAAGGGGGTTGTGCGTTTATTTCAGCAACGCTTTCGCTTTGGCGACCACGTTTTCTACCGTAAAGCCGAATTCTTTAAACAGCAGATCCGCCGGCGCCGACTCACCGAAGCTGGTCATGCCCACGACCGCGCCGTTCAGGCCCACGTACTTGTACCAGTAGTCCGCGATACCCGCTTCCACTGCCACCCGCGCGCTGACCGCCGCCGGCAGCACCGCTTCGCGGTAGGCCGCATCCTGCTTGTCGAACGCATCGGTGGACGGCATGGAGACCACGCGCACCCGGCGCCCTTCCGCCGTCAGTTGCTCATAGGCGGCAACCGCCAGTTCCACTTCCGAACCGGTGGCGATCAGGATCAGCTCCGGCTGCCCGTCGCTGTCTTTCAGCACGTAGCCGCCGCGGTATACGTTGGCCAGTTGTTCGGCCGTGCGCGGCTGCTGGGCCAGGTTCTGGCGCGAGAAAATCAGCGCCGTCGGGCCGTCGTTGCGCTCGATGCCGTACTGCCAGGCCACCGCCGATTCCACCTGATCGCACGGGCGCCAGGTGCTCATGTTCGGCGTCACCCGCAGGCTGGCCAGTTGTTCGACCGGCTGGTGGGTCGGGCCGTCTTCACCCAGGCCGATGGAATCGTGGGTGTAGACAAACACGTTGCGCAGCTTCATCAGCGCCGCCATGCGCACCGCGTTGCGGGCATATTCCACAAACATCAGGAAGGTGGCCGAATACGGCAGGAAGCCGCCGTGCAGCGCAATGCCGTTGGTGATGGCGGTCATGCCGAACTCGCGCACCCCATAGTGGATGTAGTTGCCGGCCAGGTCTTCGTTGATGGCTTTGGAGCCGGACCACATCGTCAGGTTGCTTGGCGCCAGGTCGGCGGAGCCGCCGAGGAACTCCGGCAGCACCTTGCCGAACGCTTCCAGCGTATTCTGCGAGGCCTTGCGGCTGGCGATGCTGGCCGGGTTGGCCTGCAGTTGTTCCACAAAGGCTTTAGCGTCCGCCTGCCAGCTGGCCGGCAGTTCACCGCTCATGCGGCGTTTGAACTCGGCGGCCTGTTCCGGGAAAGCTTGCGCATAGGCGGCGAATTTGGCGTTCCAGGCGGCTTCACGGGCCTTGCCGGCTTCCTTGGCGTCCCACTGAGCGTAGATGTCCTGCGGGATAACGAACGGCGGATAATTCCAGCCCAGTTTTTCACGGGTGGCGGCCACTTCGGCATCGCCCAGCGGGGCGCCGTGCGCATCGTGCGAACCGGCCTTGTTCGGTGACCCGAAGCCAATCACGGTCTTGCACATCAGCAGCGATGGCTTGTCGGTCACCTGGCGGGCCTCTTCAATCGCCGCCTTGATGGCTGCGCTGTCGTGGCCGTCCACGCCGCGCACCACGTGCCAGCCGTAGGCTTCAAAACGTTTGGCGGTGTCGTCGGTGAACCAGCCGTCGGTGTGGCCGTCGATGGAGATGCCGTTGTCATCATAGAAGGCGGTCAGCTTGCCGAGTTTGAGGGTGCCGGCCAGCGAGCAGACTTCGTGGGAAATACCTTCCATCATGCAGCCGTCGCCCATGAACACGTAGGTGTGGTGGTCAACGATGTCATGGCCGGGGCGGTTGAACTGCGCCGCCAGGGTGCGTTCGGCGATGGCGAAGCCGACGCCGTTGGCGATGCCCTGGCCCAGCGGGCCGGTGGTGGTTTCCACGCCCGGGGTGTAGCCGTATTCCGGGTGGCCCGGGGTTTTGGAGTGCAACTGGCGGAAGTTTTCCAGCTCGCTCATCGGCAGGTCGTAGCCGGTGAGGTGCAGCAGGCTGTAAATCAGCATCGAGCCGTGGCCGTTGGAGAGCACGAAGCGGTCGCGGTCGGCCCAGTGCGGGTTGGTGGGGTTATGGTTAAGGTAATCACGCCACAGGACTTCGGCGATGTCCGCCATCCCCATAGGCGCGCCCGGGTGGCCGGATTTTGCTTTTTGCACGGCGTCCATGCTGAGTGCGCGGATCGCGTTGGCAAGGTCTTTACGTGAAGGCATAACGGTATAGTGCTCCAGATAATTACAGTTCAGCGGCCAGCATATCTTCCAGCTTCTGTTGATCGACGGCGAACAGGCGGATGCCTTCGGCCAGTTTGTCTACTGCCATCGCGTCCTGGTTGTGCAGCCAGCGGAACTCGGCTTCAGACAGCGGCGCCGGCTGGTGGAAGCCTTCTTCGGACGGGCTTAACTTGCGCTCGACAGGGGCTTCGCTCTGTTTCAGCTGTTCCAGCAGGTTCGGTGAAATGGTCAGGCGATCGCAGCCGGCCAGCGCCAGGATTTGTTCTACGCGGCGGAAGCTGGCGCCCATGATCACCGTCTGGTAACGGTGCTGCTTATAGTATTCATAAATGGTGCGCACCGATTTCACGCCCGGATCCTGCTCGGCGTCGTAGCTGGTCGCCGGCTGTTTGGCCTGGTACCAGTCGTAGATACGGCCAACAAACGGCGAGATCAGGTACACGCCGGCTTCCGCACAGGCGCGCGCCTGGGCAAAGGAGAACAGCAGCGTCAGGTTGGTATTGATGCCTTCTTTTTCCAGCTCTTCGGCGGCCTTGATACCTTCCCAGGTGGAGGCCAGTTTGATCAGAATGCGTGATTTGTCGATACCCTGTTGCTGGTACAGGCTAATCAGCTTGCGTGCCTTGGTGACGCACATACCGCGATCGAAGGACAGGCGGGCGTCTACCTCGGTTGAAATACGGCCCGGCACGCTTTTTAGGATCTCAACCCCGATGTTGACGGCCAGTTTGTCGCTGGCGTTGACCAGTTGGGTTTCCTTGCTGCCGCCCTGTTGGCGCGCATAGCCCAGCGCCTCGGTGATCAATGACTTGTACTGCGGCAGGGCGGCGGCTTTCAGAATCAGCGACGGGTTGGTGGTGGCGTCTTCCGGGGTGAACTGGCGGATCGACTCAATATCACCGCTGTCGGCAACCACAACCGTTAACTTTTTTAGTGCGTCTAATTGGTTCATCTTTGGGCTCCTTGACCAACGTCAATGTAGGGAAATAAGAATTCTTTTCATCACAGGCAGAACACACTGCCTTATCAGCCAGGCAAATAAAATGCGCTTTTTCTGATTATTGTGATGGATAAGAACAATGGGATACCACACATTGTAGCCGGGATCTGCGATCCCTGGACCATAACCGCACGCTGGCGGCTGGCACAGCAGCCGCAACGTGATAAATAATCTGGATTAAATATACTCATCCCTGTGCCACACGCCGCCAAATGAACCGGTGAAAATAAACGATGGCAGAAGATTTTATATTTCTTCTGTGGGGTTTTTATCGGCCGCTATTGTGCTTCGCCATCGCAAAAATAGCGCGGCGGCCAATTTCGCGCACGCGGCAATTAACGGAATGGGGCTGGAAATGAGTGTTTTATTACAGAAAGTTATCCGGGTTGGCATATTAGCCTTATTACTGGTGCTGATTGGCCTGGGGGGATATAGCGCACTGCTGAAGCAGCGGGTAACCACGTTGCGCCAGCAGGCGGCGCTGCAACAAAAAACGTTGGCGCAACAAAAGGAACAGATTGCCGCCTTACAGGCCCAGGATGCGCAAAACCGGGCACTAATGGCAGCGCAGCAGCAGCAGGAGCAATGGCTGCGCCAGCAAGGGGATAATACAGAGAGGAAATACCGTGAAGCGATTAAAAACACCGCCTGCGCTGGGCAGCCTATGCCTGGCATTGTGCCTGAGCTCTTGCGCCGCGCCGGCGCCGGCAATGGTGCCGTTGCCCCCTGAATCAGTGTTCCGGCCCTGTGAACAACCGGTATTGCTGGGCGATACCTGGGGCGATGCCGTGAGCTACACCCTGAAATTACAAACCGCGTTAAAAATCTGCGCGGGCCAGGTGGCGACGCTTAACGCCTGGCGAGCCGGGCTGGCGCAGCACGGGGATTAAGATATTCCGTTATTTCCGGTTTTTTTACTTTCTATGGGGTTTTTTATTCCAGGTTATGGGGCGCTTCAAAGTTTGTGATAATTCTCGCTCTATACTGGTTCCGCCTGAAATCAAATATGCCTCGTCATATTTATCGTGCTGGTGTTTTTCCTGCGAAATATGAAGGTTATATATATCAGAACTAAGGAACCGAAAATGGATGAAAAACTAAAGCAAAGTGCCCTTGATTTCCATCAGTTCCCGGTACCGGGGAAAATCCAGGTATCCCCTACCAAACCGCTGGCGACCCAGCGCGATCTGGCGTTGGCCTATTCGCCGGGTGTCGCCGCCCCGTGCTTGGAAATTGCCGCCGATCCGTTGGCGGCCTATAAATATACCGCCCGGGGCAACCTGGTCGCTGTGATTTCCAACGGCTCGGCCGTGCTGGGCCTGGGCAACATCGGCGCGTTGGCCGGCAAACCGGTGATGGAAGGCAAGGGCGTGCTGTTCAAGAAGTTTTCCGGCATTGACGTGTTTGATATTGAAGTCGATGAGCACGATCCCGACAAACTGATCGATGTGGTCGCCGCGCTGGAGCCGACCTTTGGCGGCATCAACCTGGAAGATATCAAAGCGCCGGAGTGTTTCTACATTGAGAAAAAGCTGCGTGAACGCATGAAGATCCCGGTGTTCCATGACGATCAACACGGCACGGCGATCATCACCACCGCCGCAGTGCTCAATGGCCTGCGGGTGGTGAAAAAGAGCCTCTCCGACGTGCGCCTGGTGGCTTCCGGCGCGGGCGCGGCGTCTATCGCCTGCCTGAATCTGCTGGTGGCGCTGGGGCTGCGGCAGCAAAACATTACCGTCTGCGACTCGAAAGGGGTGATCTACAAAGGCCGCGACGCCAAAATGGAAGAAACCAAGGCCGCCTATGCCATTGAGGACAACGGCCAGCGCACCCTGGCAGACGCTATCCCCGGGGCGGATATTTTCCTCGGCTGTTCCGGCCCGGGCGTGCTGACCCAGCCGATGGTGAAGACCATGGCGCAGAACCCGCTGATTATGGCGCTCGCCAACCCGGAACCGGAAATCCTGCCGCCGCTGGTGAAAGAAGTGCGGCCGGACGCCATTATCTGTACCGGCCGCTCCGATTACCCGAACCAGGTCAATAACGTGCTGTGTTTCCCGTTCATTTTTCGCGGCGCGCTCGACGTGGGGGCGACCACTATCAACGAAGAGATGAAGCTGGCCTGCGTGCATGCCATTGCTGATTTGGCGCTGGCGGAACAGAGTGACGTGGTGGCTTCGGCCTACGGCGATCAGGATCTGTCCTTCGGCCCGGAATACATTATCCCCAAACCGTTTGATCCGCGGCTGATCGTCAAGATCGCCCCGGCGGTAGCCAAAGCGGCGATGGAATCCGGCGTCGCCACGCGCCCGATTGAAAACTTTGATGCCTACACCGAAAAGCTGACCGAGTTCGTCTACAAAACCAACTTGTTTATGAAACCGATCTTCACCCAGGCCAAGAAAGCGCTGAAGCGGGTGGTGCTGGCCGAAGGCGAAGAAGAGCGGGTGTTGCATGCCACCCAAGAGTTGGTTTCACTGGGGCTGGGCTTCCCGATCCTGGTGGGCCGCCCGAGCGTTATTGAAATGCGTCTGAAAAAGCTAGGCCTGCAGCTTACGCCGGGTAAAGACTTCGAGATCGTCAATAACGAGTCCGATCCCCGCTTCAATGCCTACTGGGGCGAATACTATCAGATCATGAAACGGCACGGCGTTTCCCAGGAACAGGCGCGCCGCGCGGTTATCGGCAACCCCACGCTGATTGCCGCCATCATGCTGCAGCGCGGCGAGGCCGACGCGATGATTTGCGGCACCATCGGCAGCTACCATGAGCATTATGACGTGGTGAAGAACGTGTTTGGTTTCCGCGAAGGCGTGCACGTGGCCGGGGCGATGAATGCGCTGCTGCTGCCGAGCGGCAATACCTTTATTGCCGATACCTATGTTAACGACAACCCAACGCCGGAACAGCTGGCGGAAATCACCCTGATGGCGGCGGAAACCGTGCGCCGCTTCGGCATTGAGCCAAAAGTGGCGCTGCTTTCCCATTCCAGCTTCGGATCTTCCGATTGCCCGTCGGCGCGCAAAATGCAGCAAACGTTAGCGCTGGTTAACCAACTGGCGCCGGATCTGGAAATTGACGGGGAAATGCACGGCGACGCGGCGCTGGTGGAAAGCATCCGCCACGATCTGATGCCGGACAGCCCGCTGAAAGGCTCGGCTAACCTGCTGATCATGCCCAATATGGAGGCGGCGCGTATCAGCTATAACCTGCTGCGCGTGTCTTCTTCCGAAGGCGTGACCGTGGGGCCGGTGTTGATGGGGGTAGCGAAGCCGGTGCATATTCTGACGCCGATCGCTTCGGTGCGCCGCATCGTCAACATGGTGGCGCTGGCGTTGGTGGAAGCACAAACCCAGCCGCTGTAACCGATGGGCGTTCCTCTGCCGGCCAGAGGAACGCCCGTGCTCAGGCCTATTGGTGGGCGCTCACCTGCGCCGCGATTGCTTGAATATCCTGCGGCGTGGTGCGGCAGCAGCCGCCAATCAGCTGGGCGCCAAGTTGCCGCCATTCCGCCAGCCGTTCAGGCAGGCCGCCGTGCCCGCCGCCGCAGGCGTGCCAGGTTTTGCTCTGCGCATCGTAATGTTCACCGGAGTTAGGGTAGACCAACAGCGGCTTATCACTCAGCGCGGCGAATTCACGCAGCGCCGGGGTGACGTTTTCCAGCGCAATGCAGTTGATGCCAACGGCCAGCACCTGCGGGTTGCCGCGCAGCAGCGCCAGCACATCGCGCAGCGGCGTGCCGTCGCTGAGGTGCTGGCTGTCGCGCAGCGTAAAGGAGAACCAGGCGCCGAGCCGTGGGAATTCTTCTTGCAGCAGGGCAAGCAATGCCTGCAGTTCGCTGAATGAAGGCAGCGTCTCACAGGCCAGCAGGTCCACCCCGGCCTGCGCCAGCGCCGCGATGCGCGGTCGGTGGAAGGCGATCATCTCCGCCTGCGGCAGATGGTAATCCCCGCGGTACTCAGAACCGTCCGCCAGATACGCGCCGTAAGGGCCGACCGAACCGGCGACCAGCAGCGGCCCGGCCTGTGGGTGCTGCGCCAGATAATCGGTGCGCGCCTGCTGCGCCAACTGCACGCTTTTGGCGATCAGCGCCAGCGATTGCCGCTCATCCAGCCCGCGCGGCAGAAACCCCTGCGGCGTAGCCTGATAACTGGCGGTGATGGCGCACTGCGCGCCGGCGTTGAAATAGTCCAGATGCACCTGATAAATCAGCTCCGGGTTTTCAATCAGCACCTTGGCGGACCACAGCGCATCGCTAAGGTTGCAGCCGCGCGCTTCCAGTTCCGTGGCCAGCGCGCCATCCAGAACCAGGGTATTGTTGCCCGCCAGCAATGGGGCAATGGGGTTATTGACCGGCATCTTGTTCTCCTGTTTCCAGCCGTGGTTTTTGCCCGCCGTTGCGGGTCAGGTAATAGGCGGCATAGCAGAGTGCCACGAAGGGCAGGCCGCAGTACAGCGCAATGCGCTGCTGCGGATCAAACGCCAGGCCGATACAGGCCAGCAGGCACAGGGCAAAGCCGGCGATAGGCGTGGCCGGGTAGCCGGGGGCGCGGTATTTCAGCCCGGCAAGCGGTTGGCCGCTGCGCAGATACCGGCGGCGGAACGCAAAGTGGGCGGCGCAGATGCTAAGCCAAACCACCACCACGGCAAAACCGGAGATGGCAGACAGGGCGACAAATACCGTATCCGGGGCGATCACGCTGGTCAGCAGCGCCAAAATACCGCCAAGCATGCTGAAGGTAAGCGCGTTAAACGGGATGCCGCGGCGGTTAACGCGGGAAAAATAGGCCGGCAGGGTGTTTTGGTTCGCCAGCGACCATAGCATGCGCCCGGAGGCATACAGCCCCGAGTTCGCCGCGGAAAGGATCGCGGTCAGGATCACGAAGTTAAAGATATCGGCCGCGTAAGGGATGCCGATGCGCTCGAACACCAGGACAAACGGGCTTTTCACCACCCCGGCCTGGTCCATCGGGATCAGCGCCGCCAGCACAAACACCGTGCCGATAAAGAACACCACCAGGCGGATAACCGTGGTGCGGATAGCCCAGGGCACCACCTTTTCCGGGTTTTCAGTTTCCCCTGCGGCAATGCCGATAAGTTCCGTGCCGGAGAAGGCGAAGTTTACCGCCACCATGGTCATCAGGATCGGCAGGGTGCCCTGCGGCAGCCAACCGGCGGCGGTCAGGTTATGCAGGAAAGGTGCCGGCGTGCCGTCTTTCATTGGCAGCAGGCCGAACATGGCGGCGCCGCCCAGGATGATAAACGCCAGTATGGTCACCACTTTGATCAGGGAAAACCAAAACTCGCTTTCGGCAAAAAAGCGGGTGGTAATGACGTTCAGCAGGTAAATGGTGATACAGAAAATCAGGCACCACAGCCACACCGGCGATTGCGGGAACCAGTACTGCATGCAAAACCCCGCCGCCGTCAGGCTGGAACCCAGTGCGACGGTCCAGGTTAACCAATAGAGCCAGGCCACGGTATAGCCGGTTGCCTGGCCAAGATAGCGGGCTGCGTACACATGGAAAGCGCCGGTTTCCGGCATGGCGACCGACAATTCGCCCAGGCACAGCATCACCAGATAAACCACGATGGCGCCAATCAGGTAGGCCAGCAAGGTGCCGAGCGCACCGGTGGTGGAAATGATGTAACCCGTGTTGAAAAAGAGGCCGGTGCCGATCACGCCGCCCAGAGAAAGCATCACCAGATGCCGGGCTTTCATGGTGCGTTTGAACTGCCCTTCGGAGGGAGATTGCATAATGATATATATCTGTATATGCCCCAAATAATCCGAGCCGCGGGAAGGCCAACCCACCCGCAAGCTGAAATATGAGGGGATAGATGTCTGAATGGCTGGGGTTATACCACCGCAGCGGGCGTGAGATCAATGCGCAGCGCCTCGCAGAGCGACGCTACGCCGGGCAGGGAGAGGATGAAAATGAGAACCGTTCTCTGTATTATCGTTTTTTTTCGCGTGGCGGGATCCCCGATGAAATACCTCTTACTGCTGGTTACGCTGGCGTTGAGCGCCTGTAGCCATTCGCCGGTGCCTGCGCCGGATAACCGTGTGGCAAACCTGGGCACAATTGTTGATTTGCATACCGGCGCAACGCTTGCGCCCCAACAACTGCTGGTACGGCTGGCGGCGGCGCAGCGGGTGATCGTCGGTGAAAAGCATGACAATCCGGCGCACCACCGCATTGAGCATTGGCTGGTGGAAAATCTGCCGCGGCAGCGGCCGCAGGGCAGCGTGTTGATGGAGATGCTCGTGCCGGGCCAGCAGGCGCCGGTGGATGCGGTGAAGCGCGCGCTGCAGGTGGGAGAGGTGCTTAGCAGTGAACAGGTTAAGCAGCGTATCGCCTGGCAGGCCGGGTGGGACTGGGCACTGTATGGCGGGGTGGTGATGGCCGCCATTCAGGCGCCTTATCCGCTGCTTTCCGCCAACTTAAGCCGCGATGAAATCATGGCGTTTTACCGCCATCCGCAGTTCCCAAGCGGCCCACGTTCAACCCAACCGGCGGTGCAACAGGCTTTGGCCGATCTCATCCGGCAGGCACACGGCGGTAAGATCGATGCGCCGCGCCTGAATGCGATGCTGGCTATCCAGCAACAGCGTGACCGGCGGATGGCACAGCGGCTGCTGGCGGCGCCGGCGCCCGCGTTGTTGATTGCCGGCGGCTATCATGCCGCCAGGGATTTGGGGGTGCCGTTGCACATGCAGGATCTACAACCGGCCAGCATGCCGCTGGTGTTGATGCTGGCCGAAGGCGATAGCCAGGTGGATGTGCGCCGCGCCGACTATCTGTGGCGCACCCCGGCGCGTTAGCGTTTCGCCTGTAGCCATTTGTCCAGCTCATTGGCAAACAGCTGGCGGTCGCGTTGGTTCAGGGTATTCGGGCCACCGGTCTGGATGCCGCTGGCACGCAGGGTATCCATAAAATCGCGCATGTTCAGGCGTTCGCGGATGGTGGCCGGCGTGTAGCGTTCGCCACGCGGATTAAGCGCCGCGGCGCCTTTTTCAATCGCCTCCGCCGCCAGGGGAATATCGGCGGTGATCACCAGATCCCCCGGCTCACAGCGGCGCACGATTTCGTTATCCGCCACGTCAAAGCCCGGTGCTACCTGCAAGGTGCGGATAAAGCGGGAGGGCGGCGTGCGCAGCGGCTGGTTGGCGACCAGCGTCACGGTGGTCGCCGTGCGTTCCGCGGCGCGGAACAACACCTCTTTGATGACGTTCGGGCAGGCGTCCGCATCAACCCAGATTTGCATTATTGCTCCCCCTGCAGCCAGTCGCGCACCGGCAGGAAATCACGATACAGCGCGGCTTCCGGGCTGCCTTCCGCCGGCTGATAGTTGTATTCCCAGCGCACCAACGGTGGCATCGACATCAGGATCGATTCCGTGCGGCCGCCGGTTTGCAGCCCGAACAGGGTGCCGCGATCCCACACCAGGTTGAATTCGACATAGCGGCTGCGGCGATAAAGCTGGAACTGGCGCTCGCGCTCGCCCCACGCCAGCGCCTTGCGCCGGGCGACGATCGGCAGATACGCCGCCAGGAAACCGTCGCCCACCGCGCGGGTGAAGGCGAAGCTGGTGGCGAAATCCGGCGTGTTCAGATCGTCATAGAACAGCCCGCCGATGCCGCGCGCTTCGTTGCGGTGTTTGATAAAGAAATAGTCGTCGCACCATTTTTTGTATTTGGGGTACACCGCGGCGCCGAAGGGCGTGCACAGTTGCTGGGCCGTGCGGTGCCAGTGCACCGCGTCTTCCTCAAAGCCGTAGAACGGTGTCAGATCGAAACCGCCGCCGAACCACCAGACCGGCTCGGCACCGGGTTTTTCCGCGATAAAGAAGCGCACGTTGGCATGGCTGGTGGGGACGTAAGGGTTCAGCGGATGGATCACCAGTGAAACGCCCATGGCCTGAAAGCTGCGGCCCGCCAGCTCTGGCCGGTGGGCGGTGGCGGAGGCCGGCAGCGCAGCGCCGGAAACGTGCGAGAAGTTTACCCCGGCCTGTTCAAACACGGCGCCGTTGGTCAGCACGCGGCTGCGGCCGCCGCCGCCTTCTTCACGCACCCAGCGATCTTCGGCGAAGCCGGCGGCGCCGTCGGCTTCAGCCAACTGTGTGCAGATACGGTCTTGCAGCGCCAGCAGAAAGGATTTTACTTCAGCAATATCGGGTAAACTCATACGGAATTCTTCGCGGCCTTATTGAAATCAGGCTGCAAGTATATCGTTATTTCCGCACGGCGGCAGCCTTAGCGCGCCCTGCGCTGGCGGGCGTCAAATTCACTGAAGAAGTTGACGACGCCATCGGCAATGGCGCGGGCGATTTTTTCCCGAAAGGCGGTGGTGCCGAGCAGGCGTTCTTCGTCCGGGTTGGTGATAAACGACGTTTCCACCAGCACGGAAGGAATGGACGGCGATTTCAGCACGGCGAACGCCGCCTGTTCGGTATTCGGGCTATGCAGGTGGTGCACGCCGCGGATTTTCCCCAACACGTGGTGGCCGAGCGTCAGGCTGTTGTTGATGGTATCGGTCTGCACCAGATCAAACAGCGCCTGCTGCAGGTAGTTATCCTGTTCTTTGTATTTCCCGCCGGCGATTTCATCCGCCGCATTTTCGCGGTTGGATAAATAACGCGCCATGGCGCTGCTGGCGCCACGGTTAGACAGGGCGAACACCGAAGCGCCGGAGGCTTCCGGGCGAGTATAGCCATCGGCATGGATGGAAATAAACAGATCGGCCTGGCGCTGGTGGGCGATTTCCACCCGCTGGAACAGCGGGATGAATTCATCCTCTTCGCGCGTGAGGTGCGCTTCGATATTCGGGTGCTCATGCAGGAAGCGGCGCACGTGGTTGGCAATTTCCAGCACCACGTGTTTTTCCTTCGAGCCTTCATGGCCAACGGCGCCGGAATCGATGCCGCCGTGGCCCGGATCGAGCATAACCCGCTTGATGGCGCCGGCGGGTTTTGGCCCCGGGGCGCTTGTGCTATGTGGGCTGCGCAGCATGCCGGCCTGCGTTTTGGGGCTCGGGCTGCCGAACAGCGCCAGCGCCACGCCGGAAAGCAGCAGCCGGCGGCGCGAGGTTGCGCCGTTAAGCGGCTTGAAACGCAAAAAAGGGTCAACCGGCTTACTCATATACATGGCTCTCCGTGGCGGCAATCAGTTGGCGACGTCTCTATCCGTCATTATTTCACGTTGCAGGCGCATTGGCCTTCTCCCCGCCATTTTCGGCAGCCGGGCATGGCCAGCGCAGCTCAAGCACGCGTTTGGCGTTTTTATCCTGCAACTTGAAGTATGAAGGGTATACGTATTGGTCGTTATCAATCACCCGATAACTATTTCCATTTATTACGTTTGTTTTCGGCGCATGCGCGCTATTGCGCTACGAAAATCCAGCGGCAGCGCGGCACAAATCGCAGTTTGATATTGCGTATATGGATAATCACGCGATAATCAGGGAAATACTCTTTTTTATAATGGCGAGCGGCTATGGAAATTCGCGTATTTCGGCAAGACGATTTTGAAGAAGTTCTGACCTTATGGGAGCGCTGCGATCTGCTGCGCCCGTGGAACGATCCGGAAATGGACATTGAGCGCAAGCTGAACCACGATCCGGAACTGTTTCTGGTGGCGGAAGTGGGCGGTGAAGTGGTCGGCTCGGTCATGGGCGGCTATGACGGCCACCGTGGTTCGGCGTATTACCTCGGGGTGCATCCGGATTACCGTGGCCGCGGCATCGCCAACGCGCTGATCAACCGGCTGGAGAAAAAGCTGATCGCGCGCGGTTGCCCCAAAATCCAATTGATGGTGCGGGAAGATAACGACACCGTGATCGATATGTATGAAAAGCTGGGCTATGAGATCCAGGGGATAACCAGCCTGGGCAAACGGCTGATTGAAGATCAGGAATATTGATCGCACCGATGGCATAGGCCCGCACCACCACACGGCATACCCATTATCACACCGGCATAATGGGCTTTTCTTGTTCGCACTCTCCCTCCGTATTTGATCGTTCCACGGGCTAAAACGGCCTCATGATGGTGCGTGGCCGATCGCCGGTGGTGCAATTGCCCGCTATCGTTTACCCCTGCTGTTTTGCCCTACTGCCTGTGTTGCCTGTTCCCAACCGGTACGATCCTGCCAAAAGATCTTTTTTTACAACGAGTAAAGAAAATCCGCATCTGCCTGGTTATTTTTTGGCATCTTTTCTGCATTAATTCCATAGTTACGAAATTGTTTCCGTTATAGCGGAATTACTTGGAGGCACCATGGGAAAAGTGAATCAGGCAGTAACAGGCATGAAACGGGTTGGCATCTTGGCGGGGTTGGCGCTGCTGGGTTGTTACGCGGCGCAGGCGAATGCGGCCAGGCTGGATGACGTACTGAAACGCGGCTATCTGATCGTCGGCACCGGCAGCACCAACGCGCCCTGGGGGTTTCAGGGCGCCGACGGCCAACTGCAGGGCTTTGATATCGATATCGCCCGGATCGTTGCCAAAGGGCTGTTCAACGATCCGACCAAAGTGCGGTTTGTACAGCAGTCTTCGGATGCGCGAATCCCCAACCTGCTGACCGACAAGGTGGATATGACCTGCCAGGCAATGACGGTCACGGCGCAGCGCGCTCAACAGGTGGCGTTCACCATTCCTTATTACCGTGAAGGCGTGGCGCTGCTGACGTTGGCCAATAGCAAATATGTGCAACTGGCGGATATGAACGCCGCCGGCGATGGCCTGCGCGTAGCGGTGCTACAAAACGTCTATGCCGATCAACTGGTGCATCAGGCGCTGCCCAAAGCCACGGTTTCCCAGTATGAAAGCGTGGATCTGATGTATCAGGCGCTCAATTCCGGGCGGGCGGACGCCGTGGCGACCGATCAGTCGTCCGCCAAATGGCTGATGGTACAAACCCCTGGCCGCTACCATTCGCCGGACTATGCCTGGAGCCCGCAAACCTATTCCTGCGCCCTGAAGCGTGGCGATCAGGATTGGCTGAACTATGTCAACACGGCGCTGCACGAAGCGATGGTCGGCGTGGATTTTGCTGACTATGCCGCCGCCTACAAAAAATGGTTTGGTAGCGATCTTGCTACGCCGGCAATAGGTTTCCCGGTTGAGTATAAATAGTGCGTACACGCCGGGGCCGCAGGGCGCCCGGCGCATTGAGGTTGCAAGATGAATTACACGTTGAATTTCGCACCCGTCTGGCAAAGTTTTGATCTGCTGTTGGGCGGGCTGTGGCTCGGGCTGGAACTGTCGCTGCTGTCGATTGCCATCGGCTGTGCGTTGGGTCTGCTGGCGGCGTTCTGCACCCTATCGAAGAACCCGCTGTTGCGCTGGAGCGCCACGCTGTATGTGACGGTGGTGCGCAACCTGCCGATCCTGATCCTTATCCTGATGATTTACTTCGCGCTGCCGGGCATGGGCATCATGCTCGATCAGATTGGATCGTTTGTTGTCACGCTGTCGCTGTATGCCGGTGCCTATCTGACCGAGGTGTTCCGCGCCGGCCTGCTGGGCATTCCCGCCGGGCAGCGTGAGGCCGGGCAGGCCATCGGCCTGAAAGAGTGGCAGATCAAAAGCTACATCATCATCCCGGTGATGTTGCGCAATGTGCTGCCTTCGCTCGGCAACAACTTTATTTCGCTGTTCAAGGATACGTCGCTGGCGGCGTCGATCGCCGTGCCGGAGCTGACGTTTTATGCCCGCAAACTGAACCTGGAAAGCTACCGGGTGATTGAAACCTGGCTGGTGACCAGCCTGCTGTATATCGCTACCTGTTATCTGATCGCCGTGGCGTTGCGGGTGGCGGAGCGGCGCCTGGCGATAGTGCGATAGGAGGCAACATGAACGATCCCTTTAGCTGGTGGTACCAACTGTGGCAGGCCCGCGCCACCCTGGCGGACGGCTTTGTGGTTACCGTCCTCTCTTCATTACTGGCGATCCTCAGCGGCACGCTGCTGGGCACCTTGGGCGGCCTGCTGGTGACCTATGCGCCAAAATGGGCGCAGATGCTGGTGCGGCTGTATATCGATATTGTGCGCGGCACACCGGTGTTGGTTTTGGTGCTGGCCTGCTTTTACATTGCGCCCGCGCTGGGATGGGATGCCGGCGCGTTTGAAGCCGGCGTGCTGGCGCTGGCGCTGTTTTGCAGTTCCCACGTCTCGGAAATCGTGCGCGGCGCGTTGCAGGCGGTGCCGCGTGGGCAAAGCGAAGCCGCAAAGGCTATCGGGCTGACGTTTTATCAGGATCTGCGCTACGTGCAACTGCCGCAGGCGCTGCGGCAAATCCTGCCGACCTGGGTGAACTCGGCCGCGGAAATCGTGAAGGCCTCAACGCTGCTGTCGGTCATCGGCGTGGCCGATTTGCTGCTCAGCTCCCAACAGGTGATCGCCCGTACTTTCATGACGCTGCAGTTCTACGCCTTCGCCGGGCTGCTGTTCTTCATTATCAACTTTTCCATTGAGCAATTTGGCCGCTATCTGGAAAAACGCGTGAGGCTCCCATGAACCAGACAACCGTTACGCCGCTGCTGAATATTCGTGATTTGCACAAACGTTATGGCAGCGTGGAAGTGCTGAAAGGCATCGATCTGAGCATGAATAAAGGGGATGTGGTCACGCTGATCGGCTCAAGCGGATCGGGAAAAACGACCCTGTTGCGCTGCGTCAACCTGCTGGAAGATTTTCAGCAGGGCGAGATCCGCCTTAACGATCAGCCCATCGGTTATTTCCAGCGTCAGCAACAGCGGGTGCGGCACCCTGACAAGATCATTGCTCGCCACCGGGTGATGACCGGCATGGCGTTCCAGCAGTTCAATCTGTTCCCCCACCTGACGGCGCTGCAGAACGTCACACTCGGCCTGTTGAAGGTGAAGAAAATGCCGAAAGACCAGGCGATTGCCTGTGCTGAACATTGGCTGGAGCGCGTTGGCCTGCTGGCGCGCAAGGGCCATTATCCCGGCCAGCTTTCCGGCGGGCAGCAGCAGCGGGTGGCGATCGCGCGCGCCATCGCCATGAACCCCAGCCTGATGCTGTTTGATGAAGTGACCTCGGCGCTGGATCCGGAACTGGTGGGCGAAGTGCTGGCGGTTATCCGGGATTTGGCGAACGAGGGAATGACGATGTTGCTGGTGACCCACGAAATGCGTTTTGCGTATGAGGTTTCCGATCGCATCGTTTTCATGAACCAGGGAAAAATCGAGGAGCAAGGGCCGCCCAAACAGCTGTTCAATAACCCGGCGTCACCGCGCCTGGCCGAATTTATCAAACACTCACATTTCTAACGCGGTTAAATCAAGGAGCGTATCAATGAGCATTACTCGTTATGGTGCCGGTGAACATGGCGCCGGTGGGCAACCATTGCCGTTTGCCCGTGCAGTGGAAGCCGATGGTTGGCTGTTTGTTTCCGGGCAGATCGCCATGGCGCAGGGGGAAGTGGTTGCCGGCGGCATTATCGAACAGTCGCACAAGGCGATCCAGAACCTGATCGCTATTCTGCATGAGGCGGGTTACGGCCTGGAACACGTGGTGCGTGTCGGCGTCTGGCTGGATGACCCACGCGATTTCTGGAGCTTCAACAAGGTGTTCAGCGAGTATTTCTCCGCCGCTGCTCCAGCACGCGCCTGCGTGCAGTCCAGGATGATGGTAGATTGTAAGGTCGAGGTGGAGTGCGTGGCCTATAAAGCCAAATAGCCGCCAATGGCCAAACAGGAGCAATGGGGTTTTTATGATGACTGCGCCGGATACCCGCCGCCGGGTTAAAGGGCTCGATCGTGCGTTCGAGATACTGGATTTCCTGAAAAAGCAGCGCCAGCCGCTGCGCCCGCACGATATTGCCAAAGGTATTGGCGCACCGAAATCGACGGTATATGAGATGGTCGCGTTGCTGCTGGAGCGCTGCATTCTGGAGCCGGTGGGGAAAGATGGCTTGGTGTATCTGGGGCGCGAGCTGTATTTCCTCGGCCAGGCGCACCTGAACCATTTCGACTTTACCCGGGAATCAGATCGCTTCCTGGAGCAGATTGTTAGCAGCACGCGAGAAACGGCGCAGATGTGCCTGCTGAACGGCAGGAAATACAACGTTGCGCTCATGCGTGAAGGCGATCGCCCGTTCCGCATCTCTTCGGAAGTGGGGGAGGACACGCCGATCCCATGGACGGCGTCCGGCCGCCTGCTGGTGGGGCATCTGAGCGATGAAGAGATCCTGGCGCTGATCCCGCCGGAAGACTTCCGCCTGCCCAACGGTGAGTTTTTGCCGCAGGCGGGGTTTCTGCAGGAGATCCGCCAGGCGCACCAGGCGCGTTTCTTCTCGTTCGACAGCATTGCCGATAACTATACCCATTGTTTTGCCGCAGGTATTTATGAGCAGCAGCGCTGCGTCGCCACGTTCTGTATCGTTGCGCCGCGTGGCGACGCCAAGGCGAATTATCAACATTACCGCCAGGTGCTGCTGCAGGCTGCCCGCGAGATGGAGATGCGCCTCTCCGGCAGCCCATCAACTTGATGGGGTTATGATGAACAACACGCTTTCAACGAGTAGGGAAAAAGGCGCGGCTGTGACCGGCAAGCGCCTGTTGGCGGATATCAGCCTGCCGGCGCTGGTGCTGCACCAGCGCGCTTTGGAGCACAACCTGGCCTGGATGCAGGATTATGCCGTGCGCCATGGCGCGCGGTTGGCGCCGCATGGCAAAACGACCATGACCCCGGCGTTGTTTCGCCGCCAGTTGGCGCACGGCGCCTGGGGGATCACCATGGCGACGGCGGTGCAGTGCGCGGTGGCTTATCAGCACGGTGTGCGCCGCATTTTGCTGGCTAACCAACTGGTGGGGCAGCCCAACATGGCGATCATCGCCGGGTTACTGCGCGCAGGCGATCTGGAGTTCCATTGCCTGGTGGACGATTCCGACAACGTGCGCGAACTGGGGCAGTTTTTTGCCGCCCAAGGGTTAACGCTGAACGTGATGCTGGAGTTGGGCGTGCCGCATGGGCGCTGCGGCTGCCGTTCGCCGGAGCAGGCGGATGCGGTACTGGCGGCGGTGGCAGCGTGCCCGGCGCTGGTGCTGAGCGGTATCGAAGGTTATGAAGGGGTGATCCACGGCGATCGGCCGGAAGAGGGGATCCGCCGCTTTGCCGCTTACCTGGTCGAAACGGCGGTGACGTTATTGGCGGCGGGCAAGTTCGGCCTGGCGCGGCCCTATGTCACTGCTTCCGGCTCCGCCTGGTACGATCTGGTGGCCGAAGCGTTTAAACGCCAGGGGGCTGAAGCGCACTTTTCCCCGCTGCTGCGCCCAGGTTGTTATCTTGTGCACGATCATGGGCTGTACAAAACATCCCAGGCGGCGCTGCTGCAGCGCCACCCGGAGCTGGGCAGCGCCTTACTGCCGGCGATGGAAGTGTGGGCGCACATACAGTCTTTGCCTGAGCCCGGCAGTGCGATTGTGGCGTTGGGGAAACGGGACGTGGCGTTTGACGCCGGCTTGCCGACGCCGCTGCGCCTGTATCGGCTGGGGCGCGGAGCGGCCGACGGCGTGCCGCAATTGCTGGATGCGCGTTGGCAGGTGCGTGAAATGATGGATCAGCACGCCTTTTTGCAACTGCCGCCGGATCACGGGCTACGGGTGGGGGATGTGATCGCGTTTGGCGCGTCGCACCCGTGTTTGACCTTCGATAAATGGCGTTCGGTGTGCCTGGTGGATGACGATCTGCAACTGCTGGAGGCCATGCCGACCTATTTCTGATGGGGTATTTCGGTGGCCGAAAGGGCCACCGACATCATCGCCGTTACGGTATTTTTTTGATATTTTTCACATCCACTTCCACGCTGTTCCAGTCTTTGTCCACCTTGCCTTCCAACTGTACTTTATCCTGCGGCGTAATGGTTTGGCCGTTCCAGCGTTTGTGGTCGATTTCCACGGTCAGGGTGCCGCTGGCATCGCGGAACGTGTAGCTATCATCCCCCACGCGCTGCGTAATGTTGCCCTGCAGCGTGACCCAACTGTCGTCGTTCAGCGATTTGACGTTATCAACGCTGGTCAGGGCGGCGCCGGGGCCGGAGAAGCCGCCCTGTTGCGTGGCGGCAGGCTGCGCCTGCGGTGTGCCGGGGCCAGAAAAGCCCCCTTGTTGCGCCAGAGCCGGCAGGGCGAAAATAGTCAGTAAAGCGGCCAGAGTGAATTTTGTCATAATGAAGCATCCTTCTTGCTTGAGTGAACGTACACCCCGTCGGTCGGGGCCGTTTGCTGAGAAGGATTAGAACATACGGATCTTAAGCGCTTCTTAAGCCGGCGGATTGAAAAAGCGCAGGTTTACCACCATCTGGCAATACGGGGTTGTGCCCCACAATAGGCCATGGCACCCAGGGCGCTGCGGAACGCCGCCTACTGGTAATAACCTCTTGAGCAAGGAACACGGCGTGAAGGTTTCACCACGGTATTTTTCCCCGGATGATTACGATCGGCATGGCGTTTTGCGTTTGCCGATCTGGTTTTGGGGCGTATTAATTTTACAGGCGCGTACCTGGATCCTGCTGGTGATCGCCGGTGCTTCCAGCCAACAGGGCGAAGGGCTGCTGCGCATCTTCTATCCGGATCGGGAGTCTTTTGGGTTCGGCATGCTGATGGGGCTGCCGGCGGTGTTGGCCTTCCTGCTGTGCGGGCGGCGCCAGCGCTGGCCGCGTTGTTGGCAGGCAAGCTATTGGGTGTTGTTGGC
This sequence comes from Gibbsiella dentisursi, assembly GCF_039539505.1. Classification (NCBI taxonomy): domain Bacteria; kingdom Pseudomonadati; phylum Pseudomonadota; class Gammaproteobacteria; order Enterobacterales; family Yersiniaceae; genus Gibbsiella; species Gibbsiella dentisursi. The sequence continues at coordinate 469,467 of NZ_BAABDG010000007.1, read as the reverse complement.
TGCCGGCCTGGCGGCGCTGGCGGGCGTGCTCTATAGCCTGTGGCAGCAGGGGGCGGATGCCGCCGGGCTGGGGATCCTGTTGGCGCTGATGGACGTGCTGGCGCTGGTTTATCTGTGGCGTAGCCCACGCCTGCGCGCCTGTTTTGCCCCGTGGGCTGCGCAAGCGTGAGCCCTATTGCGGCACTTTTCTCTATTTCTGTACTCCAAACACGCAACCTATGGCGCCTGGCGTGCAGTTGTGAGAGGCTGGCACGCAGAAAAACGCCGAATGCGGCAAGGCCGCAGCTTTGCCACGCGATGTTAAGGAGTGATGAAATGAATATTCGCCCACTGCTGTTAGGGCTGCCGCTGTTACTGACTGGCTGTTCGACGCTGTCTGATTTTTCCTGGTCAAGCCTTTCCCCCTGGAACTGGTTCGGCAGCAGCCTGAAGGTCAGCGCCAAAGGCGTTGGCGGCATCACGGCCGGCACACCGATGTCGGAGACGGCGGTCAATGACGGCCTGAACGATAACTACCGCCTGCGCAGCGGTATGGCCACCAGCAACGGCCAGATTATCTCTTATTATCAGGCGATGGAGGGGGATGCGGTGAAGCTGGTGATTACCGGCGAAGCCAAAGGCCGGGTGCAACGCGTAGACGTGATGGATCGTAGCATCGCCACCGAATGGGGCAGCAAGTTGGGCACGGCGTTTGGCGATATGTACGGCAAAGCCTTTGGCGCCTGTAAGCCCGCGGAAGGGGACGATGCCGGCAAAGTGGAATGCGTGGCGCCGCAAAGCCGCTATGTGACCTACATCTTTGATGGTAAATGGGCCGGCCCCCAGAGCATTATCCCACCTGACGACACGTTGAAAACCTGGACCGTCAGCAAGATTATCTGGCATGCCAAAGTGCAATAAAACGCCGCGTTAGCCCGTAATGCATTGATTAACGCCTTTTTCTTTGCGTTCAGGCAAGTCAATCCTGCCAGTATACGTTATGATAGCGCGTATTTTTTGGCAGGGGAGCAGCCCAGAACTGCGAACCTGTTGCCCGTTTAGGTATGAGGATAACAACATGACACAGGTTCAGAGCGGCATTTTGCTGGAACACTGCCGTTTTGGCATTTTTATGGAAGCCATGGTTCAGGGGGAGTTCGCCGATTTGCGCCAGGGGTGCAAACAGTTTTGCCGGGCGTTGGCGGAATTGCAGCAGCAGTTCCCGCAGGCGGGCCTGGGCGCGGTAATCGCCTTCGGCTACGACGTTTGGCGCGATCTTTCCGGCGGCCAGGGTGCGCGAGAGCTCAAACCGTTCACCCCGCTGGGCAAGGGGCTGGCGCCGGCCACCCAGCGCGATATGCTGATCCATATTCAATCCCTGCGTCATGACGTTAACTTTTCGCTGGCGCAGGCCGCGCTGGCGGCCTTCGGCAATGCCATCAGGGTGGAAGAAGAAACCCACGGTTTCCGCTGGGTGGAAGATCGCGATCTGAGCGGCTTTATTGACGGCACCGAAAACCCGCAGGGTGCGAAGCGCCCGGTAGTCGCGGTGATTGGCGCCGGTGAAGAAGACGAAGGCGGCAGCTATGTGCTGGTGCAGCGCTATGAACACAATCTGCGCCAGTGGCAGCGTTTTTCAACCGAACAGCAAGAGCAAATCATCGGCCGCACCAAGGCCGACAGCGAAGAGTTGCCTGCCGACCAGCGCCCGGATACCTCCCACGTTAGCCGGGTCGATCTGAAAGAGGATGGCAAAGGGCTGAAGATCCTGCGCCAAAGCCTGCCTTACGGCACCGCCAGCGGCAAACACGGCCTGTACTTTATTGCCTATTGCGCGCGTTTGCATAATATCGAACAGCAACTGTTGAGCATGTTCGGCGATCTGGACGGCAAACGCGACCAGATGCTGCGCTTTAGCCGCGCGGTAAGCGGCAGCTACTATTTTGCGCCTTCGCTGACGCGCCTGCTGTCACTGTAGTTCCTGCCACGCCCGGCAATCGTGCGATTGCTGGGGATGACCTGTTCCGCCGGGGCTGCTTGCTTGCGCCCGGCGGCGAATGCCTTCCCGTATAAACCTCCGCGTGTCCCTCTTATAGCATTTCATGCTTGAAAATCACTAAACGGTATATAAAAGCGTTACAGGTCTTTACTCAGTTATAAATACACTACGTTTATTCCCGTCGTCGTGCTGGGGGCCATCAGCGGGGCGGGTCTTTCATCATCAGGGCGAGAGTTCGACGGATTGACACAGTGATAAGGTGCACAATGAAAACAACGCGGGTTAAGAATCTGATGCTGAAAGGATGGCTGGCGGCCGCACTGTTGGCCGCCGGTAGCGTTTCTGCGGCTGAATTGCTCAACAGTTCCTACGACGTTTCCCGTGAGCTGTTCGCCGCGTTGAACCCAGGGTTCGAACAACAATGGAACCAACAGCACCCGGGCGATACGCTGACAATCAAGCAATCCCACGCCGGCTCGTCAAAGCAGGCGTTGGCGATCCTGCAGGGGCTGCGCGCGGATGTAGTGACCTATAACCAGGTGAGCGATGTGCAGATCCTGCACGATCGCGGGCAGCTGATCCCGGCTGACTGGCAGGCGCGTTTACCGAACAACAGTTCGCCTTTTTATTCCACCATGGCGTTCCTGGTGCGCAAAGGTAACCCGAAAGGCATCAAGAGCTGGGACGATCTGGTGCGTAGCGATGTCAAGCTGGTGTTCCCGAACCCGAAAACCTCCGGCAATGGCCGTTATACCTATCTGGCCGCCTGGGGCGCCGCCAGCCAGGCTGACGGCAACGACGCGGCCAAAACCCGCGCGTTTATGACCCAGTTCCTGAAAAACGTAGAGGTGTTCGACACCGGCGGGCGCGGCGCGACCACCACCTTCGTGGAACGTGGCCTGGGGGATGTGCTGATAAGCTTCGAATCCGAAGTGAATAATATCCGTAAACAGTACGGTGAAGACAATTATCAGGTGATCGTGCCGCCGGTGGATATTCTGGCGGAGTTTCCGGTGGCCTGGGTGGACAGCAACGTGCAGCGTAACGGCACCGAGCAGGTGGCCAAAGACTACCTGAATTACCTCTACAGCCCGGCGGCCCAGAAGGTGATCACCAGTTTCTACTACCGCGTGTATGACCAGAAGGCGATGGACGCGGCAAAAAATCAGTTCCCTGAAACCCGCTTGTTCCGGGTGGAAGATCAGTTTGGCAGTTGGCCGCAGGTGATGAGCACGCATTTTGCCACCGGCGGCGAACTGGATCGGTTGTTAGCAGCAGGGCATAAGTAATGTTGTTGTCGTCCACCAGTAAACGGGTATTGCCCGGATTTGGCCTTAGCCTGGGCAGCAGTCTGTTTTACGTCTGCCTGATTTTACTCCTGCCGCTCAGCGCGTTGGTGATGCAACTGGCGCAGATGAGCCTGGCGCAATATTGGGAAGTGGTCACCAGCCCGCAGGTGGTGGCCGCCTACAAGGTCACCTTGCTGTCGGCGACGGTTGCCAGCCTGTTCAATGCCGTATTCGGCATGCTGATGGCCTGGATACTGACGCGTTATCGTTTCCCCGGCCGTGCGTTGCTTGATGGCCTGATGGATTTGCCGTTTGCGTTGCCCACCGCAGTGGCGGGCTTAACGCTGGCGGGGCTGTTTTCCACCACGGGCTGGTATGGGCAGTGGCTGGCGCATTTTGATATCAAGGTCACCTTTACCTGGTTGGGGATTGCGGTGGCGATGGCCTTTACCAGCATCCCGTTCGTGGTGCGCACCGTGCAGCCGGTGTTGGAAGAATTGGGGCCGGAATATGAAGAAGCGGCGGAAACCCTGGGGGCGACCCGCTGGCAGAGCTTCCGCCGTGTGGTGCTGCCGGAAGTGGCGCCGGCGCTGTTGGCCGGCACGGCGATCTCCTTCACCCGCAGCCTGGGCGAATTCGGCGCGGTGATTTTTATCGCCGGCAACATCGCCTGGAAAACGGAAGTGACCTCGCTGATGATTTTTGTGCGGTTGCAGGAATTCGACTACCCGGCGGCGAGCGCTATCGCCTCGGTGATTCTGGCGGCGTCGCTGCTGTTGCTGTTTAGCATCAATATGCTGCAAAGCCGCTTTGGCAAACGCATCGGGGGGCACTGATGGCTGATGTGACTGCCTTTAATGGCGTTGAACGCCCTGGCATCAACTGGGGCAAATGGGTTCTGATCGGCCTTGGCATGCTGTTTTCGCTGCTGTTGCTGGTGATCCCCATGATTTCGATTTTTGCCGAGGCCTTTTCCAAGGGCGCCGGCGAAATGTGGCGCAACCTGCTTGATGCGGACATGTTGCATGCGATTTGGCTGACGGTGCTGATCGCGCTGATCACGGTACCGGTCAATCTGGTGTTCGGCACGCTGCTGGCATGGCTGGTGACGCGCTTTAGTTTTCCGGGCCGCCAGCTGTTGCTGACGTTGATCGACATTCCGTTTGCCGTCTCGCCGGTAGTGGCGGGGCTGATTTACCTGCTGTTTTACGGCAGCAATGGCCTGCTGGGCGGCTGGCTGGATGCGCACAATATCCAGCTGATGTTCGCCTGGCCGGGCATGGTGCTGGTCACGGTGTTCGTCACCTGCCCGTTTGTAGTGCGTGAACTGGTGCCGATGATGCTCAGCCAGGGCAGCCAGGAAGACGAAGCTGCCGTGTTGCTGGGCGCATCCGGCTGGCAGATGTTCCGCCGTGTGACGCTGCCGAATATCCGTTGGGCGCTGCTGTACGGCGTGGTGTTGACCAACGCGCGAGCCATCGGCGAATTCGGCGCGGTATCGGTAGTTTCTGGTTCTATCCGCGGCGAGACCTACAGCTTGCCGCTGCAGGTTGAGTTATTGCAGCAGGATTACAACACCGTCGGCTCCTTTACGGCGGCTGCGCTGTTGACCCTGATGGCAATCGTGACCCTATTTTTGAAGAGTGCGCTGCAGTGGCGGTTGGAACGCCAGAACATACGGCGCGATCGGGAGGCAAATAATGAGCATTGAGATTAACAGCATCAATAAATATTTCGGTCGTACCAAGGTATTGAACGATATCTCGCTCGATATTCCTTCCGGTGAGATGGTGGCGTTGCTGGGGCCTTCCGGCTCCGGCAAAACCACCTTGCTGCGCATTATTGCCGGCCTGGAAAGCCAAAGCGGCGGCAGGCTGAGCTTCCACGGCACCGACGTTAGCCGGGTGCATGCACGCGATCGTCAGGTTGGCTTTGTGTTCCAGCACTACGCGCTGTTCCGCCATATGACCGTCTTCGATAACGTGGCGTTCGGCCTGACGGTGCTGCCGCGCCGTGAGCGCCCCAATGCGGCGGCGATCAAACAAAAAGTGCAGCAACTGCTGGAAATGGTGCAACTGGCCCATCTGGCCAACCGTTTCCCCTCGCAACTGTCCGGCGGGCAGAAACAGCGTGTGGCGTTAGCCCGTGCGCTGGCGGTGGAGCCGCAAATCCTGCTGTTGGATGAGCCTTTCGGCGCCCTGGATGCCCAGGTGCGTAAAGAACTGCGCCGCTGGCTGCGTCAACTGCATGAAGAGCTGAAGTTCACCAGTGTGTTCGTGACGCACGATCAGGAAGAGGCGATGGAAGTCGCCGATCGTATCGTGGTGATGAGCCAGGGCAATATTGAACAGGTCGGCGCGCCGAGCGATATCATGCGCGAACCCGCCACCCGCTTCGTGCTGGAGTTTATGGGTGAGGTTAACCGCCTTAACGGCGAAATCCGGGGTTCACAACTGTTTGTCGGCGCCCATCAGTGGCCGCTGTCGTTCCAACCGATGCACCAGGGGCCGGTTGAACTGTTCCTGCGCCCGTGGGAAATGGAAATCAGCACGGAAAGCAGCGTTCGCTGCCCGCTGCCGGTGCAGGTGCTGGAAATCAGCCCGCGTGGCCACTATTGGCAACTGGTGGTGCAGCCGCTCGGCTGGCATCAGGAGCCGATCAGCGTGGTGTTGCCGGAAGGCAATGGCACCCCAGAGCGCGGCAGCCGCTACTTTGTCGGCAGTCTCAATGCGCGCCTGTATGCCGGTAATCAATTGTTGCAGCCTGTTGCGTTAGCGAAAAGCGCCTGATAATTTTAACCGTCCAAAACGGTTGATACAGGCAGATAGAGTGACAACGCTGGAACAATGCATCGGGAATACCCCGCTGGTAAAACTACAACGCTTGGTCGCAGGGCTGAACAGCGAAGTGTGGGTTAAGCTGGAAGGTAACAATCCCGCCGGCTCAGTCAAAGACCGCGCCGCGTTGGCGATGATCCAACAGGCGGAACTTCGCGGCGAGATTTCGCCGGGGGATACGCTGATCGAAGCGACCAGCGGCAATACCGGCATCGCGCTGGCGATGATCGCGGCACTCAAAGGCTATTCCCTCAAACTGCTGATGCCCGAAAACATGAGCATCGAACGCCAGGCGGCGATGCGCGCATACGGTGCGGAGCTGATCCTGGTCAGCCGCGAGCAGGGGATGGAAGGCGCGCGCGATCTGGCGCTGCACATGCAGCAGCAGGGGCAGGGCAAGGTATTGGATCAGTTCAACAACCTGGATAACCCATATGCGCATTTCACCACCACCGGGCCGGAAATCTGGCGGCAAACGCAGCAACGCATCACCCACTTCGTTTCCAGCATGGGCACCACCGGAACCATTACCGGGGTTGGCGGCTACCTGAAAAGCCAAAACCCCGCGGTGAGGATTATCGGCCTGCAGCCGGCGGAAGGCAGCAACATCCCAGGTATTCGCCGCTGGCCGCCAGCCTATCTGCCGCGTATTTTCCGCCCCGAATTGGTTGATCAGGTGCTGGATATGGCGCAGATCGATGCGGAACAGACCATGCGGCTGCTGGCGCAGCGCGAAGGCATCTTTTGCGGCGTCAGCTCCGGCGGCGCGGTGGCCGGGGCCTTGCAGATTGCGGCGGCCAACCCCGGCAGCCTGGTAGTGGCGATAATCTGCGATCGCGGCGATCGTTACCTTTCCACTGGGGTCTTTAATTAAGATCTAAAACGGGGCGGCATGCGCGCCGCCCCGCGATCATCGGGTTATTCCCTTTCCAGCGCATGGATCGGGTCCATCGCCGCGGCGCGTTTGGCGGGGAAAAAGCCGAAAATCACGCCAATCAGCGTCGAACAGACAAAAGCCGCGACGATCGAACCCAGTGAATACACCATGCCGAAGCGGCTGCTGAACTGGCCGAACAAGACGCCAATCCCCAGCGACAGCAGCACCCCCAGCGCGCCGCCCAGCAGGCACACCAGCACTGCTTCAATCAGAAATTGCTGCATGATATCGCTGGCGCGGGCACCCACCGCCATCCGCACGCCGATTTCACGCGTCCGCTCCGTCACCGAGACCAGCATGATATTCATGACGCCGATCCCGCCGACAATCAGTGAGATCAACGCGATCATCGATACCAGCAGGGTCAGGGTCGCCGTGGTTTTTTCGATCATCTGGCGAATGCTGTCGGTGTTCATCACGAAAAAGTCTTTGCTGCCGTGGCGCTGGGTCAGCAGGCGGGTAATGCCGTCTTCCGCGGTGCTCAGATCGATATCGTCGTTGACCCGCACCGTGATGCTTTTCAGGTAGCTTTGGCCGAGCATGCGTTTCATCGCCGTGGTGTAAGGGATCCACACATTAAGATTTTCATCGCTGCCGAAGCCGCTCTGTTTTTTGGCAACCACGCCGATGACCCGGCAAGGCAGGGAACCCAGCAGGAGCACTTCCCCAATGGGGTTTTTACCGGCAGGGAACAGCTTATCGCGCGTATTTTCATCGATCACCACTTCCTGCATCAGGTGTTCAACACTGGTGCGGTTGAACGCCATACCGCTGTCGATATTGTATCCCCGCACCAGGAAGTACTGCTCGCCCACGCCATTGACCGTGCCGCTGACCGAGCGGTTGCCATAGCGCAGGGTGGTGGAGGTAGACAGGCTTGGCGTGACGCTGTGCACGTAGTTCTGCTGCGCCAACGCGTCGGCGTCGGTGGCGCGCAGGGTTTGGATGGCTGCGGAGCGCATGTCGCCGAAATCCTTGCCGGGGAATATCTCCAACGTGCTGGTGCCCATCGCGCTGATGTCGGCCAATACACGCTGCTGTGAGCCTTTGCCCAGCGCAACGACGGAAACCACGGAGGCAATGCCGATGATAATGCCCAACATGGTCAGCAGGGTACGCAGGCGTTGCGACGCCATCGCCAGCAACGCCATTTTGAACGCTTCGAGAAAACGGTCGCGCTGTGCCAACCAATGGCTGCTGGTGTGGTCGGGCTTTTTCGGCAGCAGGGCAGTCACCGGCGGCGTTTTCTGCCGGTCGGCGACGATTTCGCCATCGTGTATCTCGATAATGCGCTGGGCGTTGCCGGCGATCTGCATATCGTGGGTAACCAGGATCACCGTGTGGCCGCGGGCGTGCAGATCTTTAAGGATCGCCAGCACTTCCTGCCCGCTGCGGCTGTCCAGCGCGCCGGTGGGCTCATCCGCCAGGATCACCTCGCCGCCGTTAATCAGCGCCCGGGCGATGCTGACGCGTTGCTGCTGGCCGCCGGAAAGCTGGCCGGGGTGGTAATCCAGGCGATCGCCTAACCCCAGGCGCTTAAGCAGATCCTCGGCCCGTTGCTGCCGGGCAATGCGCGCGTAGCCGGCGTAAATGGCGGGCACTTCAACGTTGCCGCGTGCGGTGAGATCCCGCAGCAAATGATAACGCTGGAAGATAAAGCCGAAATGTTCGCGGCGCAGTTCAGCCAAGCTGTCGCGATCCAATTGCCCGGTGCTGCGCCCCGCCACTTGATAATCGCCGCTGCTGGGGCGATCGAGGCAGCCGAGGATGTTCATCAGCGTGGATTTGCCAGAACCAGAGGCGCCGACGATCGCCACCATTTCGCCGCGGTTGATCGTCAAATTGATGTTGTTCAGCACCGTAACGGTTTGCTCGCCAGCCTTGAAACGGCGGCTAATGCCGCTCAGTTGCAGCAGGGGTTGTGCGCTCATGCTTACCTCCCCATCGGCGGTGGGCCCATATGGCCGTCGTTGCTTGATGTGCTTCCCCCCAACTGGCTGATAATGACTTTTTCGCCGGCCTGGAGACCGCTGATAATCTGGGCGTCAACGTTGTTGTTGATACCGACTTTCACCGGGCGCCGTTCAATGCCGCCCTGGCTGTCCACCACCTGTATCCAATCGCCATGCAGCGCGGTGGCGGGGATCACCACCGCATTTTTCACCTTCTGCAGCACAATATATACCTGTGCCGTCATGGAGATACGCAATGCGCCGTCCGGGTTGGCGGCGTCAAACAGGCCGTTGTAGTAAATCGCGCTGCTGGAAGAAGATGAGCTGCTGTTGGAACTGCTGCTGCTACTGGATGTCGATGTATCGTCGTTGATCGTATCTGGCGCCGGCTCTACCGCACGCAAGGTGGCGTGATAGCGCTTGTCGGGCTCGCCGAGGATGGTGAAATAGACCGGCATGCCGGCTTTGACCTTCACGACGTCCGCCTCGGAAATCTGCGCTTTGATGGTCATGGTATCCAATTTGGCGACCTTGGCGATGGTGGGGGCGCTTTGTACGGCGTTGACCGTCTGGCCTTCTTCCACCGGAATCGCCACAATGGTGCCGTCCATCGGGGCGGTGATTTTGGTATAGCCAAGGTTAAGCTGGGCGGTGCTGACTGCAATCTGTGCCTGCACTATCTGGGCATCCAGGGCTTCGATGTCGGCTAAGGTCGCGTCCAGGGTGGCTCTGGCGCTGTCATAATCGGCCTGTACGCCAAGGCCGCGCGCCAGAATTTTTTGCTGGCGCTCAAAGGCCAACTGGTTGTTGCGTAACGCGGCTTGTTTGGCCGCACGCTGCGCCTGCACGTTTTTCAGCGCGGCCTGCGCCTCCCGCAGGGCATTCTGCTGGGTGAGATCGTCAATTTCAGCGATCGGTTGCCCTTTGTGCACTCTATCGCCGAGAGAAACGCTCAGCACTTTGATTTGGCCGGAAACCTGGGCGCCGATGCTGACCAGCTTTTGTGCTTCAATAGTGCCGTCGGCCAGCACCGTTTGCTCCAGTTCGCGCGTTTGCGCAACGGCGGTGATATAACGGGGGGCGTCGGGCGTTCTGAATAAAGTAAAGTAGCTGAACAATGCGGCACATACAGCAAAACCCAACAGTATCAGGTACAGTTTTGAACGTTTGGCCAGTGGCATAACAACATTTTTTCCTTGTGTTGAACACGGTAAAAGTCTTTATGTACTAATTTAACGCGCCAGCGTCCCGGCAGAAGTTAAGTGGCACGAAGGAATATGTAAGAATAAGGTAAAACCGGCTGCGAAGTAGGCAGATTGTCGGGAGAATAGCGCGAATATGTATAGGAGCAAAGCATGAAAATTTTGTTGGTCGATGACGATCTGGAACTGGGCACGATGCTGCGTGAGTACCTGACGGCCGAGGGCTTTAACGCCACGCTCGTTTTAACCGGCAAAGCCGGGGTGGAAGGCGCGTTGTCCGGTGAATATACCGCGATGATCCTCGACATCATGCTGCCTGATATGAGCGGCATTGATGTGCTGCGGGACGTGCGTAAAAAGAGCCGCCTGCCGATCATTATGCTGACGGCGAAGGGTGATAATATCGATAGGGTCATCGGGCTGGAGATGGGCGCCGATGATTACATGCCGAAACCGTGCTACCCGCGCGAATTGGTGGCACGCCTGCGCGCGGTGCTGCGGCGCGTGGAGGAGCAGCCGGAAGAGGTCGACAGCGACGCGCCGATTATCTTTGGCGATCTGCAGCTCAACCCCTCAACGCGTATCAGCGAGTGGTGTGGCAAAAGCTTTGATCTCACGGCCTCGGAGTTCAACCTGCTGGAGCTGCTGCTGCGTTCGCCCGAACGCGTGGTGTCGAAGGATGAACTGTCGGAGCAGGGGCTCGGCCGCCCGCGTGAAGCCTATGATCGCAGCGTGGACGTGCATATCAGCAACATTCGTCAGAAGTTGAGCGTGCTGCCGGGCAATACGCTCAGTATTGAAACGGTGCGCAGCATCGGCTACCGCATCAGGTAATGCGCATGCGCGGACGATTATTCTGGAAGATCCTGTTCGGTTTTTGGCTGACGTTCATTATTATCACCCAGGCGCTGTGGGTGGCGTTTTCGTTGTATGACAACCGCCATGAGCCACCGGATTACGCGGTGGCGCGGCGGGTGGCTAACCTGCAGATGACATCGGCGGCGGCGATATTGCGCAACGGCGGTATGCCGGCGTTAGATATGATGCTGGCCGATTGGCCTGATGACGATCGGCGTTTCTTTAGCGTGCAGCCGGCTGAACGCCCGCCGGCGGATGCCGTTGAACCCATTTCAGCGCCAGAGGGCGATGCGCCGCCGGCCGTTCGCACCCCGCAGCGTTACGTTGAATACGGCCCGGGGGCGGAAAAGCACGGCTATTTGCTGCGTTACGATCTGGAAGGGTTGCGCCAACAATACCGTTCTGAAAGGCGTGGCCATCTTTTGAATATTCCAGAACCGATGCTGCTGGTGGGCGGCATTGGCGGGCTATTGTTCAGCGCCGTGTTGGCCTGGAACCTGGTGCTGCCGATGCGCCAACTGCGCCGCGGGTTTGATCGCGTGTCGCAAGGCGATCTGGCGGTGCGGCTATTCCCGTCGATGCGGCGGCGGCACGATGAGCTTTCTGAAGTGGCGCGTGATTTTGATGCGATGGCGGAACGCCTGGAATTGTTGGTCAGCGCGCGTGAGCAACTGCTGCATGACGTTTCTCATGAGCTGCGTTCGCCGTTGGCGCGCCTGCAGTTGGCCATCGGCCTTGCCCGGCAAAACCCGGATGGGGTTGAGAATGCCTTGCAGCGGATCGAGCATGAAACCGGCCGGATGGATAAGATGATCGGCGAGCTGCTCACGTTGTCGCGCGCTGAAAACAATAGCCTGCCGGATGAAGAGTATTTTGATCTTTATGGGCTGGTGGAAGCGGTGGTGAGCGATGCGCGTTACGAAGCGCAGGTTCCCGGGGTGGAGATTGTCTTGCTGGCGGATTCCGCGGTGGAATATACCGTGAAAGGCAACGCGGAACTGATGCGGCGGGCGGTAGACAATATCGTGCGCAACGCGCTGCGTTTTTCCGCGCAGGGGCAGCGGGTGACGGTGGCGTTGGTGCGGATCGATCAGCAGTTCCAGATTGAGGTCAGCGATCAGGGGCCGGGGGTTGAGGAATCGAAGCTTTCCAGCATTTTTGATCCCTTCGTGCGGGTGAAATCATCGATGTCCGGCAAGGGCTATGGGCTGGGGCTGGCGATAACCCGTAAGGTGGTGTTGGCGCACGGTGGGCAAGTTGACGCCCGCAACGCGGAGCAGGGGGGATTAGTGATTACCATGCGCATACCCCGCTGGCAGCAGCAACAGGCATAAGCACTCAAATCAGCGGCGGGTTTGCCGCGCATTTATGTTCCCCGTTCCCGGTTTGCCGTTGGCGGCGGGGCAACAAAAAAGCCAGTCGATGAACGACTGGCTTTTTTATGCATGGGGCATAGCCCCATGCTCCTTCGCAAATTACTTCTTGATGCGAATGATCGGGGTTTCGCCAACGATAACGTTGCCGGAAAGCTTGATCAGCTCTTTGATCTCATCCATGTTGGAGATAACCACCGGCGTCAGGGTAGACTTGGCTTTTTCTTCCAGCAGCGGCAGATCGAACTCAATCACAACGTCGCCTTTCTTGACGCGTTGGCCTTCTTCAGCGATGCGTTTGAAACCTTCGCCTTTCAGTTCAACGGTATCAATACCGAAGTGCACAAACAGCTCGATGCCGCTGTCGGATTCGATAGAGAACGCGTGGTTGGTTTCAAAAATCTTACCGATAGTGCCGTCAACCGGCGCAACGATTTTGTTGCCAGCTGGTTTGATGGCAATACCGTCACCAACGATTTTTTCTGCGAATACAACGTCTGGCACATCTTCGATGTTGACGATTTCGCCAGAAAGCGGAGCAACGATCTCGATAGTGCCCGTGTCTTTCTTATCATCAGAAACCAGAGATTTCAGTTTATCGAACAAACCCATGATCTTCTCCTAAGCATTAAATTGGGCGGCGTTCCAGTGTTTGGGCCGTTTAGCAGAGCGTTTTCTCTTCGATGAACTTGCTCACGCAGTTCATCAGATCTTGCGCCGTTGGCTGTGCCAGAGCTTGGTCGGCCAACGCCTTCACATCTTCGAAATTCGTATTACGAATAATTTTCTTGATGCGCGGAATTGAAATCGCACTCATGCTGAACTCATCCAGCCCCATGCCCAATAACAACAGCGTAGCACGTTCATCACCGGCCAGTTCGCCGCACATGCCGGTCCACTTGCCTTCGGCATGAGACGCGTCGATAACCTGTTTGATCAGGCCAAGCACTGATGGGGACATCGGGTTGTAGAGATGAGAAATCAGCTCATTGCCGCGATCTACTGCCAGAGTATACTGGGTTAGATCGTTTGTCCCAATACTAAAGAAGTCGACTTCTTTCGCCAAGTGGTGAGCGATGACGGCAGCGGCTGGTGTTTCGACCATCACGCCGACTTCGATGCTTTCGTCAAACGCTTTGCCTTCTTCACGCAGCTGGCCCTTCAGGGTTTCCAGCTCGCCTTTCAGATCGCGCACTTCTTCAACCGAGATGATCATCGGGAACATGATGCGCAGCTTGCCGAATGCGGAAGCACGCAGGATTGCGCGCAGCTGAGCATGCAGGATTTCACGACGATCCATCGCGATGCGAATTGCACGCCAGCCCAGGAACGGGTTTTCTTCTTTCGGCAGGTTCATGTACGGCAGATCTTTGTCGCCGCCGATGTCCATGGTACGGACGATCACTGCCTGGGAGCCCATGGCTTCCGCAACGGCTTTGTAAGCCTGGAACTGCTCATCTTCGGTTGGCAGTGCGTCGCGGTCCATGAACAGGAATTCGGTACGATACAGGCCGACGCCTTCTGCGCCGTTGCGCTCTGCGCCTGCCACGTCACGCACGGTGCCGATGTTGGCGCAAACTTCAACCTGGTGGCCGTCGAGCGTGATGGCCGGCAGATCTTTCAGCTTGGCCAGATCGTTTTTCTCGGTAACGTACAGGTTCTGCTCCGCCTTCATTTTATCAATGACGTCAGCGGTTGGATTAACGTAGATCTGGTTGTTAATCGCATCCAGAATCAGGTAGTCGCCGTTTTTGACCTGTTTGGTGACGTTGACGGTACCCACAATCGCAGGCAGCTCGAGAGAGCGGGCCATGATGGAGGTATGGGACGTACGGCCACCCAGATCGGTAATGAAGCCCAGCACTTTGTCCAGGTTCAACTGTGCGGTTTCTGACGGGGTCAGATCGCTGGCAACCAGGATGACTTCATCCTGAATGGAACCCAGATCGACAATGGCCATGCCGAGAATGTTTTTCAGCAGGCGTTTCCCGATATCACGTACGTCTGCGGCACGTTCTTTCAGGTATTCATCGTCCAGTTCTTCCAGCGCTTTGGCCTGGCCTTCGACCACGGTGTAAGCCGCGGCATCAGCGGAGACCAAGTCATCTTTAATGAGGGCTATGATTTCCTGCTCAAGTTCTTCGTCTTCCAGCAACATGATGTGGCCTTCGAAGATCGCTTCCTTCTCTTCGCCGAAGGTCTCGCCAGCTTTGGTCTTGATCGCTTCCAATTGCTCAGCCGCTTTGGCGCGGCCAGCCAGAAAACGTGAGACTTCTTGCTCTACCTGATCAGCAGAGATTTTTTTCCGGTTGATGACAATCTCATCGTCTTTTAGTAAGAGAGCCTTACCAAAAGCGATACCCGGTGATACTAAAATGCCTGAAATCATAACCCTACCTTACTCTTGACTGGTTTAAACTAAAAAGACGGGCTGATTACTCAAGCTCTGCCATCAGTTTTACCAAGTGTTCAACGGCTTTCTGCTCGTCTTCACCTTCTGCGGAAATTGTTACTACCGTTCCTTGAGTAAGCCCCAGGGTCTGCAGTTTGAACAGGCTCTTGGCGCTGGCGCTTTTGCCGTTGGAGGTTACGGTGATGTCAGAAGTGAAACCTTTGGCTTCTTTGACGAACTGAGCGGCTGGGCGCGTATGCAGGCCATTTGGAGCGGTAATAGTAACTTCTTGCTGGAACATTGATGTTTCCCCAACTTATTTGGATTAATGTTGTGGAGCTAAAGTCTAGCCCATCGGCTGTACTTTAGCTTGCTTGGTTAGCGCCTGACTATGGTACAGGGGCGAGCTTTGATGCAACAGAAAACGACGGGTTAGACATTTCAGATCAAAAAAAATCTGGCATTCGGCGTCGTTTCAATCAGTTTCCCATTATGCCGTGTTTTATACCGAAGCGACAAATAAGTAAATCGATTCAGCCTGAAACAGGGTTTTTGGGTGATTAATTTTCCGCATCGAAATAATTGCCCGGTTAAATACTAAAGCCAGCGCATAAAATCAATCGTTAACTGCTATAAAGTTTGATCTAGCCCACAAAAAAGCACCCCGAAAGGTGCTTTTTGGACTTTTTGTGCGCAATCGGGTTACTGCTGCAGTTCTTGTTCGGTGAACAGATCCGCGAATAGCGCGGTGCTCAAATAGCGTTCACCGGAAGAGGGGAGGATCACCACAATGTTTTTATCAGCGAACTCTGGCTCTTCGATGAGTTTCAACGCGGCGGCAACGGCCGCACCGGAGGAAATCCCCGCCAGAATGCCTTCTTCTTCCATCAGGCGGCGCGCCGTGCTGATGGCTTCGTCATTGGTGATTCGCTCAACGCGGTCGACCAGATCCAGATCCAGGTTGTCCGGGATGAAACCGGCGCCGATGCCCTGAATTTTGTGCGGCCCTGGTTTGATCTCTTCACCCGCCAGCGCCTGTGTGATGACCGGGGAATCTGTCGGTTCCACTGCCACGCTGATGATGGCCTTGCCTTTGGTTTTTTTGATATAGCGGCTGACGCCGGTCAGGGTACCGCCGGTGCCCACGCCAGCAATAAAGACGTCGACGTTGCCGTCGGTATCTTCCCAGATTTCCGGGCCGGTGGTTTTTTCATGGATTTCCGGGTTAGCCGGGTTGCTGAACTGTTGCAGGATGATGTAGCGGTTCGGATCGGTCGCGACAATCTCTTCGGCTTTGGCGATGGCACCCTTCATCCCTTTGGCGCCTTCGGTCAGCACCAGGTTGGCGCCGAGCGCTTTCAGCAGCTTGCGCCGCTCAATGCTCATGGTTTCCGGCATGGTCAGCGTCAGCTTGTAGCCGCGCGCCGCGGCGACGAACGCCAGTGCAATGCCGGTGTTGCCGCTGGTCGGTTCAACCAACTCTTTCCCAGGAGTAAGGATACCGCGTTTTTCTGCATCCCAAATCAGGTTAGCGCCGATGCGGCATTTGACGCTGAAGCTCGGGTTGCGTGATTCAACCTTTGCCAGAATGCGCCCATTGCCGATACGGTTCAGACGAACCAGCGGCGAGTGGCCGATTGTTAATGAATTGTCTTCATATATTTTGCTCATAGCCCGTCCTTTAACTCTATGAAATTTTGGGGAACGTTGAAAAGCATACGCTAACGTGCGGTTCAGGGAAGTAAAGAATTGGTATATCTATATGTTCTTAAGAAATAAGTTTTAAGCACAATAAGAAGGGCACGCGCGGTGCCCTTCGCTTAAGCCTTCAGCGCCGCCGCGGCTATCCGCGGACGAATTGCGCGCGGTAGCGATCGACCCACATGGCGGTTGCGCCGCATACCGCCACCGGTAAAATCACCAGGTTAAGGATGGGCACCATGGTGAACAGGCTGACCAGCGCGCCGAATTGCAGGTTGTCGCTCTTATGTTGGCGCAACGCCTGGCGCATGTCAGCGAAGCTGATTTTGTGGTTATCGAAAGGATAGTCGCAATATTGAATCGCCAGCATCCAGGCGCTGAACAGGAACCACAGCACCGGCGCCACCGTTTGCCCGACGCCCGGGATAAAGTACAGCACCAGCAGCGCCAGCGCGCGCGGCAGGTAATACATCAGCTTGCGCCATTCACGCGCCATAATGCGCGGCACATCCTTGAGTAACCCCATCACGCCGGTATCCGGCAGCGGGTGCCCGGTCAACTGGCCTTCCAGTTGCTCCGCCAACAGGCCGCAAAACGGGGCGGCAATGATGTTGGTCAGGGTACTGAATAAATAGCTGAACACCAGCAGCACGGAAATCACCGCCAGCGGCCACAGCACGTAACTCAGCCACTGCAGCCAATCGGGCACGTAACTCATTAGCTGCGGGATCCAGCCGCCCAGCTGGCTAAATAACCACCAAAAGGCAGAGCCCATCAGCAGAATATTGACCAACAGCGGCATCACGACATAGCGTTTGAGGCCGGGGCGGGAAATCAGCCGCCACCCTTCGGCAAAATAATGGATGCCGCTGGTGTTTTTTACAGGTTGCTGCGTATAGGACATATCTTAAGTTATCTCATTGTCTGAACAGGCTTCGCTATCATATCGGGATGATTTTCTACTGGCTAGCGGCGCATTGGCTGAAAAAACAGCAAAAAAAGGCAGTATAATCATCTTTATTGGCATAAAGTTCAGCACGGACTTGCACTTGTCTGCGCGGGCAAATAGAGTTAATGAGTGAATGTTTGCCGCGGTGGCAATGTATTGGAACAACAGAGATAGCAATGATGCAGGATTTGCGTCTGATATTAATCGTTGTTGGCGCGATCGCCATAATAGCGTTGTTATTACATGGTCTTTGGACCAGCCGTAAGGAACGCTCTTCGCTTTTTCGCGATCGCCCAGCTAAACGCGCTAAAAAAGAGCGTGAACCGTCCCCAATTGACGATCTCGACGATGGGGTAGGGGAGGTGCGCGTGCGCCCTGCCCATCCACAGGGTGAACCGCAACTGGGGCATTTCGATGCTGCCCGCGAACGCGAAGAATCCGTGCCTGCGCCCAAACCTGCTCCGGCAGGCCAACCGGCGCAGAAACCAGCACCGCTTTCAAGCCGCCCGGATTATGACGACGTGCTGCTGGATACCTATGCGGAAGACGATGAGGACGATGACGCACCGCAGCAGCAGCCGGCAACGGCGCGCCGTGAGCCACGCGTTGACGATCTGCCGGCCAGCGCGCCATCACCCAAGCCACACAGCGAACCTGCGCAGCCGCAGCCTGAACCGGCAACTGAACCGCAGGCGCCGGCCAAACCGGTCAAACGCATGGAAACCGTTTTGGTGCTGCACGTTGCGGCGCATCAGGGCGGCGTGATTGGCGGTGAAGTGCTGCTGCAGAGCGTATTGCAGGCGGGGTTCCAGTTCGGCGAGATGAACATTTTCCACCGCCATCTGAACCCGGCCGGCAGCGGCCCGGTGTTGTTCAGCCTGGCGAACATGGTCAAGCCGGGGTCGTTTGATCCCGACACCATGTCCGATTTCTCCACGCCGGGTGTGTCCATGTTTATGATGGTGCCGTCCTATGGCGACGCTAACCAGAACTTCAAGCTGATGCTCCAGTCGGCGCAGCGTATCGCTGACGACGTGGGCGGGGTGGTATTGGACGACGAGCGCCGCATGATGACCCCGCAAAAGTTGGAAACCTATAAAGCGCGCATTCGTGAAGTGTTGGAAAACAACGCCTGACCGGCCTGTTACGCGCGCTGAATAACGCCTAATCATCAACCCCCGCCCGCCGGGGGTTTTTTATCTTTGATGGTGAGCCATGGAACCCATAATCGAACAGATCACCCAACTGCGCACGGCGCTGCGCCACCATGAATATCAATATCACGTGCTTGATGCGCCAGAGATCCCGGATGCGGAATACGACCGCCTGATGCGCGAGCTGCGCGCGCTGGAAGAGGCGCATCCCGAGCTGATCACGCCGGATTCCCCCACCCAGCGGGTCGGGGCGGCGCCGCTGAGCGCCTTTGAACAGGTGCGGCACGAAATTCCGATGCTGTCGCTGGACAACGTCTTTGACGAAGACAGTTATCTGGCGTTTTACAAGCGGGTGCAGGATCGCCTTAAAAGCAGCGAACCGCTGACCTTCTGCTGTGAGTTGAAGCTGGACGGCCTGGCGGTCAGCCTGCTGTATGAAGACGGCGTGCTGGTGCGTGCCGCCACCCGCGGCGACGGCACCACCGGCGAGAACATTACCGCCAACGTGCGCACCATTCGCGCTATCCCGCTGCGCCTGTCCGGGGCGAATATTCCTCGCCGCCTGGAAGTGCGGGGGGAAGTGTTTATGCCGCAGGCGGGCTTTGAGAAAATGAACGAAGAGGCGCGGCGCAAAGACGGCAAAGTGTTCGCCAACCCGCGCAACGCCGCCGCCGGCTCGCTGCGCCAGCTTGATCCACGCATCACCGCCACGCGCCCGCTGACCTTTTTCTGCTATGGGGTGGGGCTGCTGGAAGGCGGCGAGCTGCCGCGCAGCCACTGGCAGCGCCTGATGCAGTTCAAAGCCTGGGGGCTGCCGGTGAGCGATCGCGTTAAGCTGTGTACCGGCAGCGACGAGGTGCTGGCCTTTTATCACCAGGTGGAACAAACCCGTGCCGATCTGGGGTTCGATATCGACGGCGTGGTAGTGAAGATCGACGATATCGATCTGCAAGAACAGCTCGGCTTTGTCGCCCGCGCGCCGCGCTGGGCCACCGCATATAAATTCCCGGCACAGGAACAGATTACCATCGTGCGTGACGTGGAATTCCAGGTTGGCCGCACTGGGGCGGTAACGCCGGTGGCGCGTTTGGAGCCGGTATTGGTTGCCGGGGTGACCGTCAGTAATGCCACGCTGCATAACGCCGATGAGATAGAGCGCCTGGGGCTGCGTATCGGCGACACGGTGATCGTCCGCCGGGCCGGCGATGTGATCCCGCAGGTGGTGGGGGTGCTGGAAGATCGCCGCCCGCAAGATGCGCGCGACATTGTTTTCCCGCAGCACTGCCCGGTTTGCGGTTCAGACGTGGAGCGGGTAGAGGGGGAAGCGGTGGCGCGCTGCACCGGTGGGCTCATCTGTGCTGCCCAGCGGAAAGAGGCGCTGAAGCATTTTGTTTCGCGCCGCGCGATGGACGTCGACGGCATGGGCGACAAAATCATTGAGCAACTGGTGGAAAAAGAGTACGTCAAAACGCCGGCCGATCTGTTCCGCCTGTCTGCTGGCATTCTGACTGGGTTAGATCGCATGGGGCCGAAGTCGGCGCTGAACCTGGTCAACGCGCTGGAAAAGGCTAAGCAGACCACGTTTGCCCGTTTCTTGTATGCGCTGGGGATCCGCGAAGTGGGGGAAGCGACGGCAGCCAATCTGGCGGCGCACTTCGGCGAGCTGGAAAAACTGCGCGCCGCGGATGAAGAGGCGTTGAAACAGGTGGCGGACGTGGGTGAAGTGGTGGCCAAACATGTGGTTAACTTCTTTGCCGAAGCGCATAACCAGCAGGTGATCGACGAGCTGCTCAGCCCGGAGATCGGCATTAACTGGCCGATGCCGGCGGTGGTGGTGGCTGAAGAGATCGACAGCCCGTTTGCCGGTAAAACCATCGTGCTGACCGGTTCACTCAGTCTGCTTTCCCGCGATGAGGCGAAAGATCGCCTGGTGGCGCTGGGGGCGAAAGTGAGCGGCAGCGTGTCGAAGAAAACCGATCTGGTGATCGCCGGCGAAGCCGCCGGCTCCAAACTGGCGAAAGCGCAGGAGCTGGGGATCGCGGTGATCGACGAAGCGGAGATGCTCCGCCTGCTGGGTGACTGATGGAAAAAGAGAACCTGATCGAGATCGCCAATACGGTGATGCCGTTTGGCAAATACCAGGGGCGGGTGCTGATCGACTTGCCTGAAGAGTATCTGCTGTGGTTCGCCCGTAAGGGCGAATTCCCGCAGGGCAAACTCGGCATGCTGATGGAAATGACATTGGCGATCAAAATCGAGGGGCTCGATCATCTGGTCAAACCGTTAAAGCGCGGTTGAGTGACGCCGCGCTTTTGCATCGCCCGCCGTTTATAGGGCCTAGCCTGCGTTAAGGCGCGGCCCGATGATTTCCAATTGCGTTGCTTTACGCACGCTGGCGAGGCGCCGCTTGCGGCGCCGGCGTTGTCTGGCCGGCCTGCTGTTTTTTCTGGTAGCGCCGGGCCAACGCCGCGCAGGTCATCAGTTGTACCTGGTGGAACACCATCAGCGGCAGCACCATCACCCCGACCACCGATGCCGGGAACAGAATGTTCGCCATCGGAATGCCGTTAGCCAGGCTCTTTTTCGAGCCGCAGAACACAATCGTGATCTCATCCGCTTTGCTAAAGCCCAGCTTGCGCGCCATGTAGGTATTCACCACCAGCACGATAGCCAGTAAAACCAGGCTGACCAACACAATGAACGCCATTGAGCCAATCCCCACCTGGTGCCAGATGCCGTGCGTCACCGCTTCGCTAAAGGCGGCGTAGACCACCAGCAGGATCGAGGTTTGGTCGGTTTTGCCGATCAGCTTGCGGTTACGTTCGATCCAGTTGCCAATCAGCGGCCGTGACAGGTGGCCGGCAATAAACGGCACCAGCAGCTGCAATACAATGGTGCCCACCTGGCGCAGGCTGCCGGTGTCGCCGTGGACATTCATCAACAGCCCGACCAGCAGCGGCGAAACGAAAATCCCCAGCAGGCTGGAGGCAGACGCGCTGCAGACAGCGGCAGCCACATTGCCGCCCGCCAGCGAGGTGAAAGCGATAGCCGACTGCACCGTGGCCGGCAGAATGCACAGGTAGAGGAAACCGTTATACAGTTCCGGGCTGACGTTGACCGGCGACCACCATTTAAACAGGATGCCAAGCAGCGGGAAAATGATGAAGGTGCTGAACATCACCCACAGGTGCAAACGCCAGTTGTTGCTGCCGGCGAGGATCGCCTGGCGCGACAGCTTGGCGCCATGCATGAAAAACAGCAGGGCGATGGCCGCGGTGGTGAGGATATTCAACCAGCCGACAAACTCGCCGCGCGCCGGCAGGAACGAAGCCAGCAACACGGTAGTGAGCAGCGTCAGGGTAAAGCGATCGGGTAAAAATCTCATCGAATCTTCTCGGCAGTGAATATTATGGCGGCTATTTTCCCGCGCTGCGATATAATAATAAAATTGATTTATTTAATTCATTTATGAATAAAAAACATGAATTACTCCCTTAAACAGTTGCGGATCTTTGTCACCATTGCCCGCTATGGCAGTTTCAGCCGCGCCGGCGAGGCGATAGGCCTGACGCAGTCGGCGGTAAGCCACAGCGTGAAAGAGCTGGAGGCGGAGATCGGCGTGCGTTTGCTGGATCGCACCACGCGCGAGGTGATATTGACCGATGCCGGGCAGCGGCTGGCGCACCAGGTTGAACGGCTGTTGGACGAGCTGCAGGCCACGTTGCTGGATGTGCGCAGCTTTGGCGTACAGCGCAGCGGCACCGTCAGGGTGGCCTCCAGCCAAACCATCTCTGCCCACCTGATGCCGCAGTGCATTGCCGCCGGCGAGAAGCAGTACCCAGATATTCGCATCCTGCTGCGCGATCAGGCCCAGCAGCAAGTGCTGAGCAGCATCCGCAATGCCGAAGTGGATTTCGGCATCGTGGTCGATCCGGTGCAGGCGGTGGATCTGGACTGTGAACCGATTCTGTATGAGCCGTTTTTGTTGCTGTGCCGCCGCGATCACCCGTTCGCCAGCCAGGCGGTGGTGCACTGGACGGCATTAAACGGTTGCCGTCTGGTGTTGCAGGACTATGCCTCCGGTAGCCGGCCGCTGATTGACCAGGCGATTCGCCAACAGGGGATTAAGGCGCAGGTGGTGCAGGAAATCGGCCATCCGGCCACGATTTTTCCCATGGTGACCGCCGGTATTGGCATCAGCATTTTCCCGGCGCTGGCGTTGCCGTTGCCGGAAGGGGAGCAGCTCAAGGTGTGCCGGCTCGAGCCGGAAATTAACCGCGCGCTGATGCTGGTGCGGCGTAAAAACCGTTCCCTGACGCCGGCGGCAGAGGTGATCTGGCAGGTGGTGCGCCAGCAGGCGGCGCTGTTGGCCCAGCAGCGGCAACGTCAGGGCGAGTACTAAACGGCGGGCAAGGGCCGCCGCCGTTGCACGTCACTCCCAACTGGGTGGTTGGCCGATACTCTGTTGCAGCAGGTGGATAAAGGCCTCCAGCTTGGCGGAGATTTTTGCCAGCGGGCGCAGCAGGTAGATCCCCTGTTTTTCACCGCGCGGATCGTCCAATATTTTCTGCAGCTTGCCGGCCTGGATATCCGGCCCGACCACCCAGTTGGGCAAGAAGGTGATCCCGATCCCGAGCAACGCCGCCTGGCGCTGGGCGGTGAAGTCATCACAGCGTAATACCATATTGCATTGGCTCATCAGCGAGCTATCGAGGATCTGCGCCCAGCAGGTCGGCTCTTGCCGGTGATACCGGGCGATCAGCCGGTGGCGCGGCAGTTCCGCCAGGGTGGCTGGCTGCCCATGGCGGGCGATGTAGGCCGGGCTGGCGCACATCATCCAGCGTTGGGTGGCGATATGGCTGGCATACAGCCCGCTGTCTTTCTGCTCGCCTATGCGGATCGTTGCGTCCAGCAACTCTTGCGTCGGATCGGTCTGTTGTTCCGTCAGATCAAGATCGACGGACAGGCGTGGATAGCGGTGCGCCAATTCCGGCAGCAACGGCAGGATGTAGTTTTTGCCAAAGGTCGGCAGGCAACTGATGCGCAGTATCCCCTGCGGGCTGTCGCTCAGCGAGTTTAGCTCGGCTTTGATATCAATGATGTCAGCCAGTATCTGGGTGGCGCGTTCCTGCAGCAGTTTGCCGGCGTCGGTCAGCATCAGGCCGCGCGTTGAGCGGATAAACAGGGTGACATTCAGCAGGTTTTCCAGCGAATCGATATGACGGACCAGCGATGAGGGAACCATACCCAGCTTGCGGGCCGCCGCGGAGAAGCTACCGTGTTGGGCAACCTCGATAAAAATTGGCAGATGTTCTGCATAGCGTGCGTCATTCATCTTTGCATTATATGCAAAAGCGTTTCTTATGAATATAGGGTTCTCTGGTTAATGTAAAACGACTACCCTTGCAGGCATCTGGTGGACGGGGTTACCGAACGCCAGCTGTGCCGTGCAGAAAATAATGAATACTCGCGCGGTTTTTACAGTGCCTGTAATAAATTGACCGCCGATTTAGCCTTTCATCAGCGGTATTCGTTCTGCTCCAACACCAGATAAATCGTTCAATCAGACGCTATGCAAATGGCAATGATTAGCAATTCATTAAACTTGCTAATTGTTTGTTGGTTTCGCGTGTCACCGGTTGCCGCAACCGGTTTTTTTGTCGCAGCAGGCTGAATCGAGTCAATCGTCAGCCGTTTGGCAGTGACAAGTTAGCGCATTGCAGCTGATGCGCATTTTCGAACGTGTGATGCATTGTGCTTCACACTGGTGGAGGAGTAAGTCATGAACCATAACCAGGGTTGTTCCTGTGCCCAGCATTTGGCGCAGGGCTTCGCCAAACAACGAGTGAGCACCGGTGAAGGTGAGATTTATCAGATCTCGCTGATGAGTGCCTTACTTAGCGGCGTGTACGAGGGAGACGTTACGATCGCTGAGTTGTTGAAACATGGTGATTTCGGTCTGGGGACTTTCAATCATCTTGATGGCGAACTGATTGCCTTTGATCAGGAAATTCACCAACTGCGCGCCGACGGCAGCGCCCGGCCCGCCAGCCTGGATCAGAAAACCCCGTTTGCCGTGGTCACCTTTTTCAAACCCACCGTCACACAGGAGTTTACCCACCCTATCACCAAAGATGCGCTACATCAGTGTATTGATGAGCAAATCGATTCCCCCAATGTGTTCTGCGCATTACGTATCGACGGTGAGTTCAGTTCGGTAGAAACGCGCACCGTCCCCCGCCAGGAAAGGCCCTATAAACACATGCTGGAAGCGATCGAAGAACAGCCTATTTTTTCATTCAAACAGCGCCAGGGCTCGTTGGTCGGTTTCCGTTCGCCTGATTATATGCAGGGGGTTACGGTAGCCGGTTACCACGAACATTTCGTTACCGATGATCGCAGCGGCGGCGGCCACGTGCTGGATTACCAGCTTGAACGTGGCCGCCTGCAGTTTGGGGTGATCACCCGTCT
Organism: Gibbsiella dentisursi; assembly: GCF_039539505.1. Taxonomy (NCBI): domain Bacteria; kingdom Pseudomonadati; phylum Pseudomonadota; class Gammaproteobacteria; order Enterobacterales; family Yersiniaceae; genus Gibbsiella; species Gibbsiella dentisursi. Next base: position 444,374 of record NZ_BAABDG010000007.1, on the reverse strand, counting down.
TAATCTTCAGTTACCGCAAGATGCGGATTTTCTGCGCGCCGACCTCTGCCCAGAGGATTTGGACCGCGCAATACGTGCTGCCGAAGGCTAAGTACTCCTGTGCCATCTGCGATGGCAATTCCGGCAGTCGTTTTTTCTTTAGGAGGTAGAGAACCATGGCAAAGGTAAATACGGATAACAATTGGCAGTGTGGCGCTGATTTAGTGGTAAAGAACCTGGAAGCGCAGGGAGTAAAACACGTTTTTGGTATACCGGGTGCGAAGATCGACCGGGTATTCGATTCACTGGTAGACTCACAGTCAATTGAAACCGTAGTGGTGCGCCACGAAGCTAACGCGGCGTTTATGGCAGCGGCGGTTGGCCGTTTGACCGGTAAAGCGGGCGTCGCGCTGGCCACCTCCGGGCCGGGGGCTTCCAACCTGGTGACCGGCCTGGCGACGGCAACGTCCGAAGGGGACGCGGTGGTGGCGTTCGGTGGTGCGGTTAAACGCGCGGATAACCTGAAACAAACCCACCAGAGCATGGATACCGTCAGCATGATGCGGCCGATCACCAAATACTGCGCCGAAGTGCACGTAGGCGAGGCCATTTCCGAGGTGATTGCTAACGCTTTCCGTAGCGCAGAGTTTGGCCGTCCTGGCGCGTCTTTCGTCAGCCTGCCGATGGATATTGTCAATGAACCGACCACCGGGCCGGTGCTGGCGGGTTGCCGCGTGCCACGCATGGGCGCCGCCGCCGGGGAAGACATTCAGTCTGCGGTGAAACTGATTAAAGAAGCCAAATGTCCGGTACTGCTGCTTGGCCTGCAGGCCAGCCGCCCGGAAAACAGCGAAGCAGTGCGCCATCTGCTGTGCCGCACGGCAATGCCGGTGGTGGGAACCTATCAGGCTGCCGGCGCCATCGATGTGAATCATTTTGCCCGTTTTGCCGGCCGCGTGGGGCTGTTCAACAACCAGCCTGCCGACCAACTGCTGCAAAAAGCGGATTTGGTGGTCAGCGTGGGTTACGGCCCGATCGAATACGATCCATGCATGTGGAATAGCCAGCATCGTCTGAAACTGGTGCACATCGATGTGCTGCCATCGGAAATCGATACCTGCTATCGCCCGGATGTGGAACTGATCGGCAACATCAGCGCTACGCTCCATGCGCTGACGGAATCGTTCCAGAGCGTGTTGCAGATCCCGGGTGAAGTGGAAAATATCCTCAGCGATCTCGGCCGCCAGCGCACCGAGTTGGCCGAGCGTGCGGCACGCCGCGGCGGTATGCCGATTCACCCGCTGCGTATCGTGAAGGAACTGCAGGATGTGGTCAGCGATGACGTGACGCTGTGTGTGGATATGGGGAGCTTCCATATCTGGATTGCCCGTTATCTTTACAGCTTCCGTGCCCGCCAGTTGCTGATCTCCAATGGCCAGCAAACCATGGGTGTGGCGCTGCCGTGGGCTATCGGCGCGTCTCTGGTGCGCCCGGGCGATAAAGTGGTTTCCATTTCGGGCGACGGCGGCTTTATGCAGTCCAGCATGGAGCTGGAAACGGCGGTACGCCTGAAAACCAACATCGTGCACATTGTTTGGGTGGATAACGCCTATAACATGGTCGAAATGCAGGAAGTGAAAAAATACGATCGTAAATCTGGCGTTGAGTTCGGGCCGATCGATTTTAAACAGTATGCTGAAGCCTGCGGTGCGGTTGGTTTTAACGTAGAGTCGGTGGAAGAACTGCGCCCGGTGCTGCGTAAAGCCATGGATATCCAGGGGCCGGTGGTGGTTGCTATCCCTGTGGACTACTCCGACAACTATAAACTGATGGCACAGATGAACTTCAGCCAGATGATCTAATCTGCATTTCCATCCCTGAACCCGCCGGCCACGGCGGGTTCGTCATTTTCGCCCCGCCGTATCCTGACTTTCCCTGTTATTGATATCACCTTTCCAGGTTTTCCCGCCGTGATGGACGGGCAAAAAAAATGCCGGCCATTTGGCCGGCATCCGGATTTTTACTGATCATCCACCATCAGAAGTGGGTATTGATGCTCATATAGAAGGTGCGCCCCGGTTCGTTGTAGGTGGCCGCGCCCGCACCGGCGATATTAACCGTACTACCTGGGGTGCCAACGTTCTGCGCGTTGCCGGCGCGGAACTGGCGTTTATCGAACAGGTTGTCGATACCGGCGGTGAGGCTGACGTTCTTGTTCACCTCATAGGTGGCGCTGGCGCCGACGACCGCATAAGGGCTCAGCTCACGGGTTTCAGGCCAGACGGCCGCTTTGCCCTGATAGTTGTACTTCTTCGGTTTCTGCCGGCCGTACCAGGTCAGGGTCGATTGCAGCGACAAATCTTCCGTTGCCTGCCAGCTCAGGGTCGAGTTGATGGTGAACTTCGGGATCACCGACAGGTAATCGCCGGTGGTTTTGTTCTCGTTCTCGATCATATAGGTGGCGTTGTTGCTCCAGGTGACGGTTTCGCTGACCGGCACGTTCAGCGTGCCTTCCAACCCTTGCACTACCGCCTTCGGCACGTTTACCCACTCGTAAACCGCTGTGCCGCTGCTGCTGCTGGCGATTCGGGTGCTGCCGGCTTCGATCTTGTTACGGTAATCGTTGCGGAAGTAGGTCACGCCGGCCAGCCAACCGTCTTTATGGAACTCCAGCCCAATCTCTTTATTAACGCTGGTTTCCGCCTTCAGATCCTTGTTGCCGAGCAGGTAGCAGCCGGTGCTGACATCGTTGGCTGCACAGCCCTGACCTTTGCTGTACAGCAAATAGTTTGGGTTAGACTGGAATAGGTTCGGCGCTTTGTAGGCGCGGGCGATACCCATTTTCAGGGTGAAGTTATCGCCCAGTTCCTGCGACAGGTTCAGCGACGGGCTCCAATTGTTGCCGGCTTCGGAGTGCAGATCGTAACGCAGGCCCGGCGTTAGCATGGTGCTGTCGGTCAGCTCGATATTGTCTTCGGCGAATAGCGAGAAAATATGAGCGGAAGCATAAGGGCTGCGAGCGCCTGTCCCCATACCAGGAATGGTTCCTCCCAATAGGCTTTGGCTGGTAGAGGAACCGTCTTTCATCCGCTGCTGGTTCCACTCGGTACCCAACGTGGCGGTTTGCGCTACGCCGAGTTCAAACGGCACGCTGATTTCGCTGTGCGCCAGGAAATCATCCAACTTGGTGGTGCCGTAGCCTTCATTGGTGGTGTCGAAAATCCCTTCCGTACCGCCGGCTAACCCTTCGTTCAGGCGGGTATTACGAGTGCGCTCGAAGCGAATATAGTTGTTGGTGCTGATGCCGTTATCCCAGGCGCCGCGGTGGTTCAGGCTGAAGGTTTCGCGGTAGATACGGTTGGTTTCATTACCGTAGTTGCTTTGCACCAGGGCGTTGGTGTTGGTGTTCTGGGTATCGCCGGCATAGCGGTTGCCCTGGCGGCCGTAAGAATACTCAAACTCCAGCGACTGCAGGTGCGCGAAGTCCCAGTGCAGCATCGCATCAATGTTTTTGTCGACCACACCTTCGCGCCCGGCGGGAATGCTGCTGCTGTAGGTGCCCACACGTTCGGATTTATGCGCCTCGTTAATATCCCAGGCGTCGGCCTGGGTTTTGCTGTAGCCGCCGAACAGGCGGAAGCTCAGCACGTCGCTCAAGGGGCCGGAGAGGCTGAAGTCGGTGCGGCGGGTGGCGCCTTCGTCTTTATGTTGCGGCACGTTGTAATAGGCGTTCAACGAGCCGTGCAGATCGTTGCCGGGCTTTTTGGTGATGATATTCACCACCCCACCGGCGGCGCCGTTGCCGTAGCGCGCCGCGGCCGGGCCACGCAACACTTCAATACGTTCGATCATTTCTGGCGGCACCCAAGCGGTATCGCCGCGGGTATCGCGTTCGCCGCGCCAGCCCTGGCGCACCGAATTGCGGCTGGTGGCCGGCATACCGTCGATCAGGATCAGGGTGTTTTCCGGGCCCATACCGCGGATATCAATCTGCCGGTTGTTGCCGCGCTGGCCGCTGGTGGAGTTGCCCGTCAGGTTAACCCCTGGCATGGTGCGGATCAGCTCATTGATATCGCGTGCCGGCGGGCGTTTTTGGATCTCATCGGCGGTGATAGTGGAAACGCCTGGCGCCTGCAGGTTTTGGCGGGCGGCGGTAACCACGAGGGTTTCTTCACCCTGGGTCTTTTTTTGCTGTGTGGCCGAAGGGGTATTTTCCGTTTCGGCTGTATCGGTATTAGTTTGTGCTGCTTGGGTAAAGGCGGGCGCGCCCAACCCTAACCCAATGATTGTGGCTAACGAATAACGAGATAATTTGCGGTTCATTTTGAATTTCCTACCAACTCGCCATCTCCCGACGACTGTGGCTAAACGCCAGCGGAAGGGGGAGCCGGTTATTTTTATTTTGCCAGGAACAAAATCCCAAAGGCCGAGACGCAAAACGGCACTCTATTGGGTGTTGGAGGCCGGCCAGAATGCCGGTCTGCTTTACTGAGCCTTTACACACTATTGCAAATGCAAATAACTATCAATAGTATTTCGGCTTCACCGTTTGTTTCGGCAAGCCGCACGGCCGGGGTGGGCCAACCGTTCGCCGGGGCTAATTACACAGTGGATAGGCGTTTTGAATAGAGCAACACCGTCAGCAAGCAACGCGTTATTGGCCTGCCAACATGCCGGGAGCCCTGGTTGGTGGAGGGAAATCGCCCGGCAGAGTACGCCACGGGGCGCCCCGCCGGGCAACGGTCTGACCGAATACCACCGCCTAATCCTGCGCAAAGCCTGCAGCGTCTGCCCGGAACGGACGTCTGGTTCTGGCAAACCGAACTCTACGGCGATAGGCGCGGCAACTGCTGCTTTATTCCCTGTCTTGATAAAGAAACGCTGTTTCATCAGCTTAGCGCGCAGCGCCGGGCATGCGGTGCAGTACCGGGTGGTTGAGGGCGGCATGTCCTCCCAGGTTTCAGCATGGCAAGGGGAACAAGATGGAAAAACAGAGTCCGTTTGACGATCCGCAGCAGCCCAGTCTGGTGCTCTGCAATCACGAAGCGCAATACAGCCTGTGGTTCGATGCCAACGCTATCCCAAACGGGTGGACGGTGGCGTTCGGCCCGGCAACGCATGCGCAATGCGATGAATGGCTGGCGCAGCACTGGCCGGACATCCGGCCGTTATCGTCTGGCCATGCATTGAACAGGTAAACCAACAACGGGAGATCGTAGTGCGAGAAAACGCTATTTTGCCTGCCGGGCAGGCGGCCGCCGGTGAATTGCCGTTGGTGGCGGCGCAGCCTGGTATTTGGGTAGCCGATCAGCTTTCCCCACACGGCAATGCTTATGCCGTTGCACACTATATTGAATTGCAGGGGGCTGTGGATAAAGAACACCTGCTGGCGGCGATCGGGCAGGGGTTGAGTGAAGTGGATACGCTGCGGTTGCGTTTTAGCGAACATGACGGCGTGCCGGTACAGATTTATGACCCGGCGCTGGCCTTGATTGAACCGGAGTTTGTCGATCTGGCCGTTTCACCCGACGCGCCGGCGGCCGCGCGGGCGTTGATGGCGATTGATCTGTCTGGCGATCTGCGCGCCGGCAGCGGCAAACCGCTGTATCGCCATGTGCTGATACGGCTTGCCGATGACCGCTGGTATTGGTATCAGCGTTATCACCATATGCTAGTGGATGGCTTTAGTTTCACGGCCATCGCCCGCCGCATTGCGGCGATCTATAGCCACCTGTGCCGGGGTGATGCCTTGCCGCCGGCGCCGTTTACCCCCTTTAGCGAGGTGGTAGCGGAGTATCAGACCTATCAGGCATCGCCGGCCTGGCAACGCGACGCCGATTTTTGGCTGACCAAAGCGCGCCAATTGCCGCCGGCGGCCACCATCAGTCCACAGCCATTGGCGGGGGCGGTGCCCACGCCGCGTATTCACCGTTTGGATTTACAGTGTGATAAAACGGCGTTCGCCGCGCTGGCCGCGGCCGGCCAGGCGCAGCATATGACCGCGGCGGATATGGCGGTGGCGCTGTTGGCCGTGTGGGTATCGCGCCTGAGTGGCCAACCCAGTTTCAGCGCAGGATTTATTTTCATGCGCCGTACCGGTTCGGCCGCGCTGTGCGCCGCCGGCCCAGTGATCAACGTGTTGCCGATGGCAATGCATCTTGAGCCGCAGGCCACGCTGGGTGAAGCCGCGGCCGGCATCAGCCGCGAACTGAAAAGCGTGCGCCGCCACCAGCGTTATGACGCTGAACAGGTGCAGCGCGATCTGGGCCATGTCGGCGACGCCGAGCCGCTGTACGGCACGGTGTTCAATTTTAAAATGTTTGATTACCAGCTCGACTTTAACGGCATTGAGGGCGTTACCCACGATCTGGCTTCCGGGCCGGTACGGGATCTGGAAATCGCGCTGTTCATCGGCCAGGACGGCGTGTTGAAGGTTGAGCTGCTGGCCAGTGCGGACCGTTATTCCCGCCAGGAGCTGGCGGCGCATTTGCAGCGCCTGCCGCTGCTGCTCAGCCAGTTTGCGGCGCACCCTGCGTTGCCGATTGGCGAGGCCGATCTGCTGACGGCGCAGGACCATGCGCTGTTGGCGCGGGTTAACGATACCGCCTGCCCGGTGCCGGCCGAAACCCTCAGCAGCCTGCTGGCGCAGCAGGCGCAGAAAACCCCGGATGCCCCCGCGTTGGCCGATCCGCTGCTGCAACTCAGCTACCGTGAAGTGCGTGAGCAAGTGCGCGCGCTGGCGCGCCAACTGGTGGCGCAGGGTGTGCGCCCGGGCGACATTGTGGCGGTGGCGTTGCCACGTTCGGTCTACCTTTCATTGGCGCTGATGGCGATTGTGGAAACCGGGGCGGCTTATTTGCCGCTGGATACCGGCTACCCGGATGAGCGCCTGAGCATGATGCTGGAAGACGCCGGCCCGCGCCTGATCGTCACCGATCCGTTACAGCAGGCGCGCTTCGCCGGCAAAGGCAAGATGCTGATTTATGCCGCGCTGCTGCCGGTTGATTACGCGGCCGACGTGACAATCACCCCGCCTACGCCGCAGCACGCGGCTTATATTATCTTCACTTCGGGCTCCACCGGGCGGCCGAAGGGGGTATTGGTCGGCCACCAGGCGATCGTCAACCGCCTGCTGTGGATGCAGCATCAATACACCATCGGCGCCGGCGATGTGGTGCTGCAAAAAACACCGTGCAGTTTTGACGTATCGGTATGGGAATTTTTCTGGCCGCTGATGGTGGGCGCGCAGTTGGTGATGGCGCCGCCGGAGGCCCACCGCGATCCGCACCAGTTGCAAGACCTGATCGCCCAATACCGCGTCACGACCATGCACTTTGTGCCCTCCATGCTGGCGGCCTTTGTCGCCGCGCTGGATTCTGAACGGGCGGTGAGCCACTGTGCCTCGCTGCGGCAGGTGTTCTGCAGCGGTGAAGCCCTGCCGGCGGAGCTGTGCCGCCAGTGGCAGAGCCGCACTGCGGTGCCATTGCATAACCTGTATGGCCCGACGGAAGCGGCGGTGGATGTTTCCTGGTATCCGGCTTATGGCGAATCGCTGGCCCGGGTGACCGGCAGCCACGTGCCGATCGGCTTGCCGGTGTGGAATACTGGCCTGCGTATTTTGGACGTGCGCCTGCGGCCGGTGCCGCCGGGCGTCGCTGGCGATCTGTATCTGACTGGCGTGCAACTGGCCCAGGGCTATCTTGGCAGGCCGGATCTGACCGCCAGCCGTTTCGTTGCCGATCCGTTCGGCAATGGCGGGCGCATGTACCGCACCGGCGACGTGGCGCGCTGGCTGCCGGGCGGTGAAGTGGAATACCTCGGCCGCAGTGACGATCAGTTAAAAATCCGCGGCCAACGTATTGAGCTAAGCGATATCGATCATGCATTGCTGTCGCTGCCGGGCGTGCGCCAGGCGGTGGCGCACGCGTTGGTGTTGCAAGGCACGCCGGCGAGCGCTGCCGGCGATGCTCGCCAACTGGTGGGTTATCTGGTGGCGCAGCCGAATGTGCGGTTGGATCTGGCGGCGTTGCGAGCGGCGTTGGCTGAGCGGTTGCCGCCGCATATGGTGCCGGTGGCGCTGGTTGAGATGGACGAGCTGCCGTTGAGCGCCAACGGCAAGCTGGATCGCAAGGCATTGCCGCAGCCGCAACTCCAGGCGCGCAAGGCCGGCCGGCCGCCGGCGCCGGGCCTGGAAACGGCGATCGCCGCCGTGTTCGCACGCTTGTTGCAGCGTGAACAGGTCTTTGCCGACGATGATTTCTTTGCTCTGGGTGGTCATTCGTTGCTGGCGATGCGCCTGGCGGCGGAACTGCGCCGCGATCTGGGTAAAGCGGTGGCGGTGGGGCAGGTGATGGTGGCCTCGACGGTGGAGCAACTGGCGCAACTGATGGCGGAAGATCGTTCGCAGGAAGAGGCCGAGCGGAGTGGTTTCGACAGCGTGTTGCCGCTGCGGATCACCGACGGGCCGATCCTGTTCTGCCTGCATCCGGCCTCCGGTTTTTCCTGGCAGTTCAGCGTATTGCCGCGCTATCTTGACCAACACTGGTCGTTGGTCGGCATTCAGTCGCCGCGTCCTGATGGGCCGTTGGCCGCCAGCGAAGATATGGATCAGGTGGTTGAGGCGCATCTGGCTACCGTGCTGCGGGTGCAGCCGAACGGCCCGTACCATTTTATCGGCTATTCGCTGGGCGGCACGCTGGCGCAGGGGATTGCCGCGCGCTTGCAGGCGCGGGGGGAGCGGGTGGCGTTCCTGGGGCTGTTGGATACCTACCCGCCGGAAACCCAAAACTGGGACGTTATGCTGGATGACAACGTGTTGAAGGAAGTGCAGCGCGAACGTGAACAGTTCCTGGCAGTATCGGAGGGCACGCTCGATCCGGCGTTGGGTGCAGGCCGCGCGGTGATGTTTGACAACATTGAGGCCAACTATGCGGATTCGGTGCGGCTACTTTCCCGCACCCGTACCGCCCGCTTCCACGGCACGGCGACGCTGTTTGTGGCCAAACGCACCTTGCAGGAGGGTATGGACGTGCAGCAAACCTGGGCGCGCTATGTGGATGTGCTGCAGGTGCACGAACTGGACTGCGCTCACGTGGATATCGTGTCGCCGGCGTCGTTTAATGTGCTGGGGCCGTTATTAAACCGGGTGTTGCGGGCGCTGTAAGGTGTATCCGGCGCTTCAACAACCACGGGGGCCTTTATGGCCCCCGTTGCTTTACGGCGACGTTATTTCCCCAGCGGCACCACCAGCGGCGTGTGTGAAACCGGATCGTCAATAATCACGCACGGCAGCCCGTAGACCTCTTCAATCAACGCCGGCGTGACGATGTCTTTCGGCGCGCCCTCCGCCACCACTTTGCCGCCGCGCATGGCGATCAGGTGCGTGGCGTAGCGGCAGGCATGGTTCAGATCGTGCAGCACCACCACCAGGGTGTAGCCTTTGTCGCGATTAAGCTGGCGCATCAGCTCCAGCAGCTCGATCTGGTAAGTAATGTCCAGCCAGGTGGTGGGTTCGTCCAACAGCAGCAGCGGCGTTTGCTGCGCCAGCACCATCGCGATCCACACCCGTTGCCGCTGGCCGCCGGAGAGCGTATCCACCGGCTGTTCCGCCAGTTCTGCCACGCCGGTGGCGCGCATCGCTTCTTCCACCGCCTGTTGATCTTCCGGGCGCCAGCGGCTGAACAGCCCCTGGTGCGGGTAACGGCCGCGCGCCACCAGATCGAACACCGTGATATCGCCCGGTGCGATAGAGGTTTGCGGCAACAGGCCAAGCTGGCGGGCGACTTCTTTGGTGGCGTATTCGCCGATGAGCTTGCCGTTGAGCCAGACTGCGCCCTGTTGCGGTTGCATCAGGCGGCTCAGGGTGCGCAGCAGCGTGGATTTTCCACAGGCGTTGGGGCCAATGATCACCGTTAGCTCGCCTTCGGGAATGGAAACCGACAGGTTTTGCGCCACGATTTTCTTATCGTAGCTCAGCGTCAGGTTTTCGGCGCGCAGCGGCGTGGGCAACAGGGTATCAGCACTCATTTTTTTCGTGACTCACGGATTAACAGCCAAATCAGGTAAATGCCGCCCAGGCTTACGGTCAGTACGCCCACCGGCAGTTGGTAAGGCGTAAACAACCGCTGTGCGGTAACGTCGGCGGCCAGCAGCAGCAGGGCGCCGCTGAGCGTCGTCAACAACAGCACGCAGCGGTTGTTGCACAGGCGGCGGGCGATCTGCGGTGCGACGAGCGCAATAAAAGAAATGGGGCCGGCCACGGCGGTCGCCGCCGCGGTTAATAGCACGCCGATCAGCAACAGCAGCATGCGCGATCGTTCTACCGGCACGCCCAAGGCACAGGCGGTATCGTCGCCCATTTCCAGCAGGCGCATGCGGCGCGCCAGTATCGATAGCAGCAGACAACACAGGGCGATGATCGCCAGCACCGGCAGGCTTTTCGCCCAGGTGATGCCGTTGAGCGAGCCGGCGCTCCAGAGCCCGGCGGTCATGGCCGATTCCAGCGACGCGCTGATAATGAGCCAGGTATTAGCCCCCACCAGCAACGCCCGCACGGCAATCCCGACGATAATCAGCCGGAAAGCCTCCATACCGTCGCGCCAGGCCAGCAGATAAATCAGCACGGCGGTCAGCAGGCCGCCCGCCAGCGCGCCGCCGGTAATGGCAAGCACGTTTTGGTTGAAGAGTACTAGGGTGATCAGCACCCCGGTATAGGCGCCGGTATTAAAGCCGATCACGTCCGGGCTGCCGAGCGGGTTACGCAACAGCGACTGGAATATGGCGCCGCTCAGCCCCAGCGCCGCCCCCAGCACCAGCGCCATGACGACGCGCGGCAGCCGCCACTGGTTAACGATCACCAGCAGATTGGCTGGGCCTTCGCCGCGCAGTGCGTCAATCACCTGGCCGGCGCTGAGCGCCAGCGTACCGGAGCCGAGTGCATAAACCGCCAGGGCGGCGCAGGCCAGCGCCAGCACCAGCGCGGTCAGCAGGGGCCTGGAGGCGCGCAACGGGCGTTTGGTCATCATCAGGCGGGCAGCCAGCATCGACATTAGCGCCCCCTTCTGAACAGATGGCGTTTGCGCACCAGCGCAATCAGCATCGGCGAGCCGAGCAGGGCGGTGACGACGGAAACGCGCAGTTCGCCCGGCACCAGAAAACGGCCGAGCAGATCGGCGCTGAGCAGTAAAATCGGTGTGAGCACCAGCGTCCACGGCAACATCCACTGCAGCTCCGAACCGGACAGGCGGCGCGCGATGTGCGGCATCATCAGGCCGACAAAGGCAATCGGGCCCACGGCGGCGGTGGCGCTGCCGCACAGCAGCGTGATCGCCAGCAGCCCGAGCAGTTGGGTGCGCACAATGCCGGTGCCGAGGGCGGTAGCCAGTTCATTGCCCATGCTCAGGCTGTTGAGCGCCTTGTTCATCCACAGTGTGATCAGGGTGCCAAGCACAATGGGCAAGGCCACGGTGCGCACCACCTGCATATTTTGAATATCCAGCGAACCGGCCTGCCAGAAGCGCAGTTGATCGAACACCAGCGGGTTGAGCAACGCAATGCCCGAGGTCATCCCTTCCAGCACCGCGGCCAGCGCCACGCCGGCCAGCGTCAGGCGGATAGGATTGATGGTGCTGCCGCCCAGCGCGCCGATCAGCGCTACCAGCAGGGAGGCCAGCAGCGCGCCGGCAAAGGCGAACCAGAGGTAGTGGCCAACGCTGACCGCGCCAAAAAAGGTGATCCCCAAGACCACGGCAAAGCCGGCGCCGGCGTTGATGCCGAGGATCCCGGGATCCGCCAACGGGTTACGGGTGAGCGTTTGCATTAATGCGCCCGCCAGGCCAAGCGCCACGCCGGCCAATATTCCGGCCAACGTCCGCGGCAACCGGGATTCGGTGATGATCACGCAGTCCGCCGTGCTGCATTGGCCGGACAACGCCTGGATTACGGTATCAAAAGGGATGGATTTTGCGCCCAGCGCCAGGCTGAGCACCGCCACCAGCAGCAGCGCCAAAACGGCCAATAGCAGGCCATAAAACCGGCGGCGAAACGAGCGGGAAGAACCGGGCATGCCGTAAGACCCCGCGGCGAGGGGAGGTGAAGAGATATTGTTGCGTGTAAGCCGAAACATGACATCCCATTTTCAAACTGAACATCAATGATAGTTATTATCATTATTGGTTGTGTCCGTCTATGGTAGCATGAGTCGCCAAATGATTGCAGCGCTCGCGTCATGGCATTGCGGCGCACAACCTGGAATTTGTGGTGAAAATACCAATGAATAAACCCTCTATTTTGCTCGATTTTAGCCTGCTGAGAACTAACCGTGCCTTTCGCGCCGTGTTCTGCGCGCGCTTTATTTCTATTTTGGCTCTGGGCCTGATGGCAATCGCCATCCCGGTGCAAATTCAGGCGTTAACCGGTTCAACGCTGCTGGTGGGGCTGGCGGTAACGTTCGCCGGCGGCGGGATGTTCACCGGGCTATTGATGGGCGGCGTGCTGGCGGATCGCTATGAGCGCCGCCGCCTGATCCTGTTTGCCCGCGCAACCTGTGGCGTTGGTTTTATCGGCCTGTGCGTTAACGCCGCCTTGCCCGCGCCTTCGCTGGCGGTGATCTACCTGCTCGCCGTGTGGGACGGCTTTTTCGGCGCGGTGGGGGTGACGGCACTGTTGGCGGCCACTCCCGCGCTGGTCGGGCGAGAAAATATCGTTCAGGCCGGGGCGATCAGTATGCTGACGGTGCGGTTTGGCTCGGTGCTTTCTCCGGCGGTGGGCGGCGTAGTGATCGCCAGCGCCGGGGTGAGCTGGAACTATGGCCTGGCGGCGTTGGGCACCCTGCTGACGCTGGTGCCGTTGCTCCGCCTGCCGCAGTTGCCGCCGCCGCCGCAGCCGCGTGAACACCCGCTGCGTGCATTGGTGAGCGGTTTTGCCTTCTTGTTCCAAAACAAAGTGATTGGCATGGTGGCGCTGATCGGGGCGTTGCTGACCATGGCCAGCGCGGTGCGCGTCATTTATCCCGCCGTGGGTGAAAGCTGGCATATCAGCGCTTCTCATCTGGGCTTTATGTATTCCGCGGTGCCGCTCGGCGCGGCGCTCGGTGCCTTTACCAGCGGGCGAGTGGCGCAGGTGGCGCGCCCCGGCTGGATGATGTTGCTGACGGCCATTGGCGCCTTCGTGGCGATTGCGCTGTTCGGCCTGATGCCGTGGTATAGCCTGGCGTTGGTGTGCCTGGTGGTCTTCGGCTACCTGAGCGCGGTGAATTCGTTGTTGCAATACGGGCTGATCCAGAACCTGACGCCGGATGCGTTCCTTGGCCGGATTAACGGCCTGTGGACGGCGCAGAACGTGGTGGGCGATGCGCTGGGCGCGCTGTTGCTGGGGGCGATGGGGGCCTTTATGTTGCCGGCGATGACCGCCACCGGTTTCGGTCTGGGGGCGGCGCTGCTGGGCGTGCTGCTGTTGGTGACGATGACCGGCCTGCGGCAGGTTACCCTGCACAGGCCGGAGGAAAACTCACCGTTAACCGTCAGTGGGAAGTGAACTGCTTTTCCAGCCGCGTTAACAGGTTGCTGGCGCTGTAATAATCCAGGCGGAAGGTATCATTGCCCAGTGGGTAAACCCGCTTGTTCTGTACCGCCGGCAGATGCGCCAGCAGGCTGTTGGCCATCAGGCGTTGGGCGTCGCTTTCATCGTTGGCGAACAGCATCAGCGTTTGGCCGTTCAGCCCGGCGGCCAGATTTTCCCCGCCCAGTTGGATGATATCCTTGCGCATCCCCATGCTGGTGCTGGTGCTTAATTTTGGCGGCAACGTCGCCAGGGTAAAGCCAAGCTGCTGTAACAGTTTCCCCTGTGAGGATTCGGCGGTCCACAGGTTGGCCGCCTTGCCGTCGTTGCGGAACACCAGCGCGGAAACCGGCTGGGGCGGCAATTGCATCCGCTGTTTCAGCGCGTTTTCTTGCGCATCGAACGCGGCGATCACGTTGGCGGCCTGTGCTTCGTGCCCGGTCGCCTGGCCAAGTTCCTGGGCCAATTCTTGCCAGCTTTTATCGTCGTAGTTGACGACCAGCACCGGGGCAATGGCCTTTAACTGATCGTAGATCGGCAGGGCGGAATCGCCGCCGGTGGCGGCCACGATGATCAGATCGGGCGCTTCACCGGCAACGGTTTCGGCATTGGGCTCGCCGATATACAAGCGTTTTACGCCGCGCTGCCGGGCGACATCCGCCCACTGGCGGAAAAAGCCCTGTGGGTCGGTCAGGCGCTGATTGGGCGTGGCGGCGCCGCTGGCGATCACCGGCGCGTCAATGGCCAGGAGGGTGCCGGTAACGGTCACACTGGTGGAAACGATGCGCACCGGCGGGTGATCCAGCGTAACGCTACCGTGGGGGGTTTGCAGGGTACGCGGCCAGGCTGGGCCGGCAGCATGGCTGCTGTTGAACGCCAGGAAACCGAACAGCGCCGCCGCCAGCAGCAGAATTTTGTTCATCGAAACGTGTCCTTTTAGATTAAAGAGTTATATCTACCAATTATAAAAAATATATGTGTCCGCCATAGGGGCAAGTTGCATAGGTGTTGGTTTTTTGTTCCAACGCCCGGTGATGAGATCGCCTAAGCCACTCGGATGAGCCGCCACAAGGCCAGCTTTCCGTATCGCGCAACATTGCGGGAAAATAGGCCCAAAACCCCAATGTTTACCTGATAATTCAGGCGCAGAGAAGGGGTTACTGTTGGTTGACATGATAAATCATGACAGGTAATTTAGCGCGCGATTAACATAAATGATAATCATTATTATCGGTGATTCTCGTTGATGAAAGGATAAAGGTGTACCGATGGATATAGCCATGAGTGGTGCCAATCATAGGGAACCGTTTAGCAGGGATGATGAGCGCGCAGAGGCGGCATCTTTACCTCTGGCCTCCGGCTTCTTTTTCTCTTCGCCCTATCGGAGCCTGAGGACGGAAGGCTGCGTGGCCGCGATGGCTTTGCCTGCGTTTGGCGGTGAAGAGATTGGCGGTGTATTTCAACAGGCGGTGCAACAGGCATTCGCCAAAGCGCGGTTAGCCGGGGTTAGCAACCCGGTGTTATGTGGCGCTATCCCCTTCGACACGCACCAGCCTTCGGCCTTGTTTGTGCCGCAACACGTTCACTGGTTTGAGCGCGAACGCGCATTTGGCGCTGCCGCAGCGGCCAACGGCAGCGCGCCGGAAATCGCCAGCCAGCTTGAAGTGCCACCACAGCCGGTGTTCATGCAGATGGTCAGCGATGCGGTGGCACAAATGAATAGCGGGCGGTTGGATAAGGCGGTGCTTTCACGACTGCTGGAGATTGAAACCCGCCACCCGGTGGACCGGCATGCGCTGATGGCGCGCATTATTACCCAGAACCCGCACGGTTTTCATTTCCATGTGCCGCTCGCCACCGGCGCGCTGTTGGGAGCCAGCCCGGAATTGCTGTTACGCAAAGAGGGCGATCGCTTCTACTCGAACCCGTTGGCGGGCTCAACCCGGCGGGAAGCCGATCCACAGCGCGATCGCGAGGTGCGCCAACAGTTGATGGCGTCGGAAAAAGATCGCTACGAGCACCAGATCGTGACCGAAGGCATGCGCCGCATGCTGGCCGCACGCAGCCAGGTTCTGAATATCCCCGCCGCCCCGGAATTGCTCAGCACCACGACGCTCTGGCACCTGTCAACGCCGATTGACGGTGAAGTGGCGGATAAAACGGAAAACGCGCTGTCGTTGGCCTGCCTGTTGCACCCAACGCCTGCGCTGTGCGGCACGCCAACGGCCGCGGCGGCAGAACTGATTAAACAGTTGGAACCCTTTGACCGCGGACTGTTTGGCGGCATCGTTGGCTGGTGTGATGCCAACGGCGACGGTGAATGGGTGGTCACCATCCGCTGCGGCACCGTGGATGGCAAGCAGGTGAGGTTGTTTGCCGGCGCAGGCATAGTGCAGGACTCCTTGCCCGAATCCGAATGGCGTGAAACCGGTGTCAAACTGAGCACAATCCTGCGTGCGTTCGGTTTGAACCAAGGATAAAAATAATGAGCATTGCTTTTACCCCCTGGCCCGAAGAGTTTGCCCGCCGCTACCGCGAGTGCGGTTATTGGCTTGATCTGCCGCTGACCGACATTCTCGATCGGCAGGCTGAAAATGACACGGCGGCGCTGATTGATGCCCGTGGCAGCCTAAGCTACCGCCAACTGGCGCAGTATTCCACCAACCTGGCGGCGGCGTTGCAGCGCCGTGGGGTGCAAGCCGGCGATACCGCCCTGGTGCAGTTGGGCAACGACGTTGAGTTTTACGTGGTGTTTTTTGCCCTGTTGAAGATTGGCGTGGTGCCGGTTAATGCGCTGCCCAACCACCAACGCAGCGAGCTTGATGCTTACGCCACGCAGATTCGCCCCAGCTTGCTGATCGCCGATCGCCGCCACCCGCTGTTTGCCGATGACGATGTGCTGGCGGTCTTTTGCAGCCGCCATCCGTCATTGCGCGTGGTGGGGTTACACCATGCCGAGGGCGATGCGCGCGCGCTTGCCGCCTGGATGGCAGAAGATAGCCAGGGCTTTGTCGCCGCACCGTCCGCCGCCGATCAGGTGGCCTTTTTCCAGCTTTCCGGCGGCAGCACCGGCACGCCGAAACTGATCCCCCGAACCCACAACGACTATTACTACAGCATTCGCCGCAGCGTCGAAGTGTGTGGTTTTGACGCGCAGACCCGCTTCCTGTGCGCGTTGCCGGTGGCGCACAACTACCCAATGAGCTCGCCGGGCGTACTGGGCGTATTTTACGTAGGCGGGTTAACCGTGTTCGCCAGCGATCCAGACGCGGCGCAGTGTTTCCGGCTGATTGAACAGCACCGGATCACCGTCACCGCGCTGGTGCCGCCGGCCGTGACGCTGTGGCTGCAGGCGATAGACGAGTGGGGCAGCAATGCCGCATTGGCCAGCCTGCAACTGTTGCAGGTGGGGGGCGCCAAGCTGAGCGAAACGCTGGCGGCGCGTATTCCCGCCGAGATCGGCTGCCGGCTGCAGCAGGTCTTCGGCATGGCGGAAGGGCTGGTCAACTACACGCTGCTGGACGACGACGAACAGTATATGTTCACCACTCAAGGTAAACCGATGTCGCCGGGCGATGAGGTGTGGGTCGCCGACGATGAGGGCAACCCGTTGCCGCCGGGGGCCGTTGGCCGCCTGATGACGCGGGGGCCGTATACCTTCCGCGGTTATTACCAGAGCCCGGAGCACAACGCCAGCGCCTTTGACGAAAACGGCTTTTACTGCTCCGGCGATCTGATCAGCATCACCGAAGACGGCTATATCAAGGTACAGGGGCGGCAGAAAGATCAGATCAATCGCGGTGGGGAAAAGATTGCCGCAGAAGAGGTGGAAAACCTGCTGCTGCGCCACCCGGATGTGATCAACGCTGCGCTGGTGTCTATGCCGGATGCCCTGATGGGCGAAAAGAGCTGTGCCTATGTGATTGCTGCCCACCCCCTGAAGCCGGTGGTGCTGCGCCGCCATTTGCGTGAGCTGGGCGTGGCCGATTTTAAGTTGCCGGACCGCATTGTGCTGGTAGACAGCCTGCCGTTAACGCCGGTCGGCAAAGTGGATAAAAAACTGCTGCGTCAGAGCCTGGAAGCGCAGCAACAGCCAACGGCCCAAGGAGAGTAGTGATGGCCATTCCTAAAATTGACGATTATGCGCTGCCGACGCAGGAAGAATTGCCTGCGAATAAGGTGGGTTGGGTAGTTGAGCCGCAACGTGCTGCGCTACTGATTCATGATATGCAGCAGTATTTCCTGAACTTTTGGCGGGAAGACAGCCCGTTAATCAAACAGGTGGTGGAAAACACCGCCAATCTGCGCCGTTATTGCAAGCAGCTGGGGATCCCGGTGTTTTACACCGCGCAGCCCACCCAGCAGTCTGATGCGGACCGCGCGTTGCTTAACGATATGTGGGGCCCGGGCCTGAACGATCATCCGGATCAGAAGGCGGTGGTGGCGGCGCTGGCGCCGCAGGATGATGACACCGTGTTGACCAAGTGGCGCTACAGCGCCTTCCAGCGCTCGCCGTTGGAAGCGATCCTGCGGGAGTCTGGCCGCGATCAGCTGATTATCTGCGGCGTTTACGCCCATATCGGCTGCCTGACCACGGCGCTGGACGCCTTCATGCGCGATATCCAACCCTTTATGGTGGCGGACGCATTGGCCGACTTTTCACGTGACGAGCATCTGATGGCGCTACGCTATGCCGCCGGCCGCTGCGGCCGGGTGGTGACCACCGCCGAACTGTTGCCCGGCATCGCCAACAAAGACGCGCTGCGCCAACAGATCCTGCCGCTGCTTGATGAGGATAGCGAAGAGATGGGTAACGATGAGAACCTGATCGATTACGGTTTGGATTCGGTGCGTATTATGGAACTGGCGACCCGCTGGCGCAAAATCCGCAGCGATATCGATTTTGTCGCCCTGGCGAAAAATCCGACCATCGATGCCTGGTGGGCGTTACTGTCAGGGGGGAAAGCCTGATGAGCCAGTGGGATTTCAGCGGTAAACGCGTTTGGGTGACCGGCGCCGGCGCCGGCATCGGTCTGGATACCGCGCGTGCGTTTGTGAAGGCCGGGGCGCAAGTGATCGGCTTTGATCGCCATTTCGGCGATGACGATTACCCGTTCCGCACCGAGCTGTTGGACATTGCCGATGCGACGGCGGTTGATCGCACGTGTGCCCGTTTGCTGGCCGAACATGATGGGCTGGACGTACTGGTTAACGGCGCGGGCATTTTGCGCATGGGGTTGACGGATGAAACCAGCAGCGAGGATTGGCTGGCGTGCCTGGCGGTTAATGCCGGCGGTGCGTTCAACCTGTTCCGCCATACGCTGCCGGTGTTCCGCCGTCAGCGGCGCGGCGCCATTGTCAGCATTGCGTCCAATGCCGCGCATGTACCGCGCGTGGGGATGGCGGCTTATTGCGCATCCAAAGCGGCGTTACGCAGCCTGTGCCAGACCGTTGGGCTGGAGATGGCGCCGTATGGCGTGCGCAGTAATATTGTTTCGCCCGGTTCGACCAATACGCCGATGCAGCGGGGGATGTGGCAGGACGAAAGCGGCGAGCAGAAGACCATTAACGGCTTCCCTGAACAGTTCAAACTGGGGATCCCGCTGGGCAAAATAGCCCAGCCGCGTGAGGTTACCGAGGCGATCTTGTTTTTGGCTTCGGATCTCGCCAGCCATATCACCATGCAGGATATCGTGATTGACGGCGGGGCGACGCTCGCTGCCTGATGGGGTGATGCTGGCCGTTCCGTTATGGCGCTGCTTGCAGCGCCTTTATTATTGATAACGCAACCGGGCACGGCGGAAATAAAAAAACGCCTAAAGGCGCTTGTTGAACGGGGGAGTGAGGATAACTCGCGTTGCTGATCCTTGGGGCCGTCGCCGCAGGTTCGAATCGTTGAGTGCAGCGCATAGCAAAAAAGCGCCTTTAGGGCGCTTTTTTACATTGGTGGGTCGTGCAGGATTCGAACCTGCGACCAATTGATTAAAAGTCAACTGCTCTACCAACTGAGCTAACGACCCGCAGAAGTGGTGGGTGATGACGGGCTCGAACCGCCGACCCCCTCCGTGTAAAGGAGATGCTCTACCAACTGAGCTAATCACCCACTTCAGGGCTTCCGGGTTTGCATGAGTAATGATGGTGGGTGATGACGGGCTCGAACCGCCGACCCCCTCCGTGTAAAGGAGATGCTCTACCAACTGAGCTAATCACCCTCATACTCAATGCTTAACAAGATGGTGGGCGATGACGGGCTCGAACCGCCGACCCCCTCCGTGTAAAGGAGATGCTCTACCAACTGAGCTAATCGCCCCGTCTTGTTGGAGTCGCATTATAGGGATAGTTCAATGTGAGTCAACGCTTTTTAAAATGATTTCAACCGTTCGCCGCAAATTTAGACAGGCTGCGAACTTTATCGCCAGCGGCGCCGATTATTTGCACTTTAACGGCATAATCATGCCGGAATTTAGATGAAATTCCTGCTGGCAACCTTGCGTCGGCGTTGAGGAATTGCCTCGTGGTGATACAATGTTGCCCACTTTTTTCAATTCCGAGCATGTGTCGGCATCTGTCGGCGCGCATTGCGTAATAAGGCAAGTGATCCCAATGAAAATCAAAACCCGTTTTGCACCTAGCCCAACCGGCTACCTGCACGTCGGTGGCGCCCGTACCGCGCTTTACTCCTGGTTATACAGCCGCCACGCGGGTGGTGAGTTTGTGCTGCGCATTGAAGACACCGATCTGGAGCGCTCAACCCAGGATGCCATCGATGCGATTATGGATGGCATGAACTGGTTGAACCTGGATTGGGACGAAGGCCCGTATTACCAGACCAAACGCTTCGATCGTTATAACGCGGTGATCGATCAAATGCTGGAGCAGGGCACGGCCTACCGCTGCTACTGCTCTAAAGAGCGGCTGGAAGCGCTGCGCGAGCAGCAGATGGCCAACGGCGAAAAGCCGCGTTACGACGGCCGCTGCCGCGACGGCCAGTGCACTCACAGCGCTGATGAGCCGCATGTGGTGCGTTTTCGTAACCCGCAGGAAGGCTCGGTTATCTTTAACGATAAAATCCGTGGCCCGATCGAATTCAGCAACCAGGAGCTGGACGATCTGATCATCCGCCGCACCGACGGTTCGCCAACCTATAACTTCTGTGTGGTGGTGGACGACTGGGATATGGAAATCACCCATGTGATCCGCGGCGAAGACCATATCAACAACACCCCGCGCCAGATCAACATCCTGAAAGCGCTGGGCGCGCCGGTGCCGGAATACGCCCACGTTTCCATGATCCTGGGTGACGACGGTAAAAAACTCTCCAAGCGCCACGGCGCGGTTGGGGTGATGCAGTACCGTGACGACGGCTACCTGCCGGAGGCGTTGCTGAACTATCTGGTGCGCCTGGGCTGGTCCTACGGCGATCAGGAAATTTTCTCTATTGAAGAAATGAAAGCGTTTTTCACGCTGGAAGCGATCAGCAAATCAGCCAGCGCTTTCAACACGGAAAAGCTGCAGTGGCTGAACCACCACTACATTAACCACCTGCCGGCGGAGCAGGTTGCCGTGCACCTGGCGTGGCACGTTGAGCAACTGGGGATCGACACCCGCAATGGCCCGGAGCTGAAGGATATCGTCAAGCTGCTGGGCGAACGTTGTAAAACCCTGAAGGAAATGGCCGCTTCCTGCGTTTATTTCTATCAGGACTTCACTGAATTCGACGCCGACGCGGCGAAGAAACACCTGCGCCCGGTTGCGCGCCAACCGCTGGAAGTGGTGCGCGCCAAGCTGGCGGCGATCGCCGATTGGTCGCCGGAGAACGTGCATAACGCCATTCAGGGCACCGCCGATGAGCTGGGCGTGGGGATGGGCAAGGTCGGTATGCCGCTGCGCGTAGCGGTAACCGGCGCAGGCCAGTCACCGGGCGTGGACGTGACCGTGCATGCCGTTGGCCAGGCGCGTTCACTACAGCGTATTGACCTGGCACTGGCCTTTATTGCGGCGCGCGAAGCGCAAGCCTGATAGCCCGTGGTTGTGCCACAAGCCCTGCGGAGACATCCGCGGGGTTTTTTTATGCCTGCCGGGCAGGCACTGTGGCCGTTATCTGCCCGAAAACCGCTGCGCAGGGCCAAAAAAGCCGTTGTGGAAGACGCCATGATTCCTGATAAATATCAGCCGTTTTTCAAAAATAAGCGGTGCGTTTAGTTTTCAAATTACTGAACTGATTTTTTGTATTCTGCTATTTTTTAATCCCCGCCATCTATCGCACTATTTTCCTACTAATCGGGCCGGTGATGACCGGCAACAGTTGATGTGGGAGACAGCAACGATGGAAAACCAATATCACCAACCTCAGAACGGCAACGAAATGCCGCGTTTTGCCGGGCGTGCAACCATGATGCGCCTGCCTTATTGCAGCGGGCCGCAGGGCCTGGACGCCGCATTTGTCGGTATTCCGTTGGATCTGGGCACTTCCCAGCGTGCAGGCACACGTTACGGGCCGCGCCATATCCGCAGCGAATCGGTCATGATTCGCCCTTATAACATGGCCACCGGCGCCGCGCCGTTCGATTCCCTGCAAGTGGGGGACCTGGGGGATGTGCCGATCAATACCTATAGCCTGCTGAAGTCGGTGGATATCATCGAAGACTACTACACCGAGCTTAACAAATGGCCGCTGATCCCGCTGACGCTGGGCGGTGACCATACCATCACCTTACCGATCCTACGCGCGCTGGCGAAAAAGCATGGCCCGGTCGGCTTGATTCACGTCGATGCCCACACTGACACCAATGATGAGATGTTCGGCGAGAAGATCGCCCACGGCACCACCTTCCGCCGGGCCGTTGAAGAAGGGCTGCTGGATTGCAAACGCGTGGTGCAGATTGGCCAGCGCGCGCAGGGATACACCAGTGAAGACTTTCAGTGGGGCGTCGATCAGGGCTTCCGTCTGATCCCGGTTGAACAGTGTTGGTACCAAAGCATGACGCCGTTGATGGCGGATATACGCGCCCAGATGGGCGACGGCCCGGTATACCTTTCCTACGATATCGACAGCCTGGATCCCGCCTGGGCGCCCGGCACCGGCACGCCGGAAGTCGGGGGCTTGACCTCAATACAGGGGTTGGAAATTGTGCGTGGTTGCCGGGGGCTGCAACTGGTGGGCTGCGATCTGGTGGAAGTGTCGCCGCCGTATGATATCAGCGGCATGACCGCCCAGATGGGGGCCAATCTGCTTTATGAAATGCTTTGTGTGCTGCCGGGCGTGGTGCAGCGATGAGCCAGGTTAATGAGGTACAGGCTGCGGCGCAGCGCCTGGTGGCGGCATTCGCCCGTAACGACACGCCGGCTTATTTTGCCGCCTTCACCGAAGACGCCACCTTTATCCTGCACACCCTGGAAGCGCCGTTGCTAAGCCGCACCGCCTATTTGGCGCAGTGGACGGCCTGGCAAAACGCGGGCTTCAGCGTGCTGAGCTGCGTTTCCAGCAACGCACACGTGCAGGTGCATGGGGATGCGGCGGTATTCCATCATAACGTCGCGACCCGGATCAGGATTGCTGGGCAGGAGAGCCTGTTGAACGAGATTGAAACCATAGTGTTCAGGCGCACGCCGCAAGGCTGGCTGGCCTGCCACGAGCACTTGTCGGCCTGCAACTGAAATAACGGCGCAGCCCCTGAAGCAAGCAGAGGTAATTATGTCACAGTCAACCATGTCCATCGAAACCTTCGGGGTCGAGCAAATACCTGACGATCGGCGTGACGCCACGCCGTTGGATCTTTTCCGCCTGACCTTTGGCGGCGCCAATACCTTTGCCACCTCGGTGCTTGGCAGTTTTCCTATCCTATTCGGACTGTCGTTCCAGGCTGGCCTGATGGCTATCCTGATCGGCGTCGTGGTGGGGGCGCTGATCCTGGCGCCAATGGGGGTGTTTGGTGCGATCAACGGCACCAACAATGCAGTGTCCTCCGGCGCCCATTTTGGCGTTCACGGGCGCATCGTGGGCTCTTTTTTGTCGCTGCTGACGGCGGTGGCGTTTTTTTCGCTCTCGGTCTGGAGTTCGGGCGATGCCCTGATCGGCGGCGCCCGGCGCCTGGTGGGCGTGCCCGATAATGACATATCGCTTGGCCTGGCCTACGGCGTTTTTGCCGTGCTGGTGCTAACGGTGTGCATCTATGGCTTTCGCTTTATGCTGTGGGTCAACAAAATCGCCGTCTTCGCCTCCAGCCTGATGTTCCTGCTGGGGTGCTTTGCCTTCAGCGGCACCTTTGATTCCGGCTTTGGCGGCAGCCTGGCGTTGGGCGCGCCTGGCTTCTGGGCCGCGTTTATCGGCGCGGTACTGTTGACCATGAGCAACCCGATTTCATTCGGCGCTTTTCTGGGGGATTGGTCGCGCTATATCCCGCGCAGCACCCCCAAGATACGGATTATGGGGGCGGTGTTTGCCGCGCAGTTAGCCACGCTGATCCCGTTCCTGTTTGGGCTGTGCTCCGCCACGGTGGTGGCCACCCACGCGCCGCAGTACCTGGCGGATAACAACTACGTTGGCGGGCTGCTGGCCGTCTCGCCGGCCTGGTATTTCCTGCCGGTATGCCTGATCGCGATCATCGGCGGCATGTCTACCGGCACCACCGCGCTTTACGGCACCGGGCTTGATATGTCCAGCATGTTCCCCCGTTTACTTAGCCGCGTGCGGGCGACGCTGCTCATCGGCGTGGCCGCCATTCTGTTTATTTTTATCGGCCGTTTTGCCTTTAACCTGGTACAGAGCGTTTCCACCTTCGCCGTGCTGATCGTTACCTGCACCACGCCGTGGATGGTGATCATGATTATCGGGCTGGTTGAACGCCGCGGTTTCTACGACGCGGACGATCTGCAGGTCTTTACCCGCGGCCAGCGCGGCGGGCGTTACTGGTTTCACCATGGCTGGAACTGGCGTGGGCTTGGCGCCTGGATCCCCAGCGCGGGGATAGGGCTGTGCCTGGTCAATATTCCCGGGCAATTCGTCGGCCCGCTGGGCGAGCTGGCCGGGGGGATTGATATCAGCCTGCCGGTGACGCTGGGCCTGGCGGCGCTGGCCTATCTCGTCTTATTGCGTATCTTCCCGGAGCCGGCGGCGGTTTATCGCACCGCGCGCTGTGCGCCGCAGGCCAGCCTGAATAACCCGGAAATGACGGAGCCGTTGCCATGACTTATCCTCTCTATCTGAACGGCGAATGGCGCCAGGGCCGTGGGCCGACCATCACTGTATTCGAACCGGCGCAGGGCCGGCCATTGGCCGAGGTTTCCAGTGCGTCAACGGAGGATATTGATAACGCAGTGCGCGCCGCCCGTGCGGCGCTCCCGGCCTGGCGGCAAACGCCGGCCGCCGAGCGTGCGCGCCTGTTGCGTGGCTTTGCCGAGCAGCTTGGCCAGCGCCAGGCCGCGCTGGTTGAGCTGCAGATGCGCAATAACGGCAAGCCGCGCCATGAAGCGCAGGTGGACATTGACGATGCCATCGCGACCTTTGCTTACTATGCCGGCCTGGCTGAAACGCTGGACGCTCGCCAGAACGCCGGCGTTGAACTGCCGGCGCCCGGCTTTACGGCACGCCTGCGCTACGAGGCGCTGGGCGTGGTTGGCCTGGTGGTGCCCTGGAATTTCCCGTTGGTGACCAGCGCCTGGAAAATCGCGCCGGCGCTGGCCGCCGGCTGCACCGTGGTGTTGAAAACCTCCGAAATCGCACCGCTGGCCGAACTGGAATATGGCGCCATCGCCCATGAGCTTGGCCTGCCGCCCGGCGTGTTGAATATCCTTAGCGGCGATGGCAACGCCGGCCGGGCGCTGTGCCAGCATCCCGGTATCGACAAACTGTCATTTACCGGCAGCACCGCCACCGGCAGTGCGGTGATGCACGCTGCGGCGCAGCGTTGCCTGCCGGTAACGCTGGAATTGGGCGGCAAATCGCCCATCGTGGTGTTCGACGATTGCGATCTGCCGCAGGCTGTGGAATGGATCGTCGCCGGCATCTGTTGGAATGCCGGGCAAATGTGCTCGGCCACCTCGCGGCTGCTGGTGCAGGAGGGGATTGCCGATGCGTTATATGCCCGGTTGGCGGCGGCCTTGCAGGCCCTGCGGGTTGGCGATCCCCACACTGATGATGTCGACATGGGGCCGATGGTCAGCGAGCGGCAGTGGAACACTGTACAGGCGTATTTTTCCGTTGCGTGCGATGAGCAACTGCATTGCCTGGCGGGTGGGGAAGCGCTGCCGCCGCCCGGCTGGTTTATCGCCCCGACGTTCTACGCTGACGTGCCGCCGCACAGCCGGTTGTGGCGGGAAGAAATTTTCGGGCCGGTGATTTGCGCGCGGCGCTTTAGCGACGAAGCCGATGCCGTTCGCCAGGCCAACGACTGCGACTATGGGCTGGTGGCCACCGTGGTTAGCGGCGACACGGCGCGTGCCGAACGGGTGGCTGATGCGCTGGAGGTGGGGCATGTGTGGATTAACTCGCCGCAGGCGGTGTTTGTCGAAACCTCGTGGGGTGGTACCAAGGGCAGTGGTATCGGCCGTGAACTGGGGCCCTGGGGGCTGGCGGCCTATCAATCCGTCAAGCATGTCACCAGCAAAAGCTGGGGCGGCTGAACGCTGCCGACACTCTCAGCCGCAGGCGGCGAATTTGTGATTAAATGCCCTGATTTGGCGGCTTTTTCAGCGCTTGAGGGGGGAATTCAATTTAGCCGTTGACATGGTTTATCGGGTTTCATATTATGCGCCCCGTTCACAGCACAAAGTGATTGTGGAACGGGGCTATAGCTCAGCTGGGAGAGCGCTTGCATGGCATGCAAGAGGTCGACGGTTCGATCCCGTCTAGCTCCACCAACCTTTCTTCTCAGGTAGGGTTGGTTGATACCGTAAACACCGGTTAATGTGTACCACATCTGTGGGGCTATAGCTCAGCTGGGAGAGCGCTTGCATGGCATGCAAGAGGTCAGCGGTTCGATCCCGCTTAGCTCCACCAAAATTTAGAAAGCCGGCCTGGGTATTAGCGCCGTTCATTCACTCAAGCAAGACTTGATGCTGAACGCGAAATCAGGCGGGACATAAGCACCGAATGAGTCTCTCTTCGGTGCTTTTTTCATTTTATCAACGCCAACACACGGCAGCGCGCATTAACCGTTGTTTCCGCGCCCGCCTTGGCAACCCCACAAGCGCCTTCTACCGCGTGCGGAAACAGCACCCAGCCAGCGTATGGCTGTGCTTCGTTCCGCTCAGCCAACCCGCCACTGTCACCTTTTCCGCCATATCCACCCGATAAAAATCCAATAAATCATCTATTTTTCAAACAATTAAATAGTTCTCCATTCTGGTATGAATTCTGCAAAGCCAGGGGTGTTATTCGCTTTTCCCGATAACCATAAGGAGAAAAAGATGGAATCACCCTCTCTGTATTCTGCGGCGCTATTTAACGGAGAAAATGCCGGCTTTCTTGACCAACAATACCGGCGCTGGCTCGATGCCCCGGAACAGTTCGCGGAAGACTGGCAGCAACTCTTTGCACAAACTGAAAGCGCCAATCCCCTTGGCAGTAACGCGGCTGCGCAAAAACCTGTTTGCGCATCGGCGCTGAAAAAACAGATTGCCGTTACTCTGCTCACGCAGGCGATCCGTCACAAAGGCCACCTGCACGCACGTCTCGATCCGCTTGGGCTGCAGCCTGTCCCGCA
The DNA here is from genome assembly GCF_039539505.1 of Gibbsiella dentisursi. Classification (NCBI taxonomy): domain Bacteria; kingdom Pseudomonadati; phylum Pseudomonadota; class Gammaproteobacteria; order Enterobacterales; family Yersiniaceae; genus Gibbsiella; species Gibbsiella dentisursi. The sequence continues at coordinate 417,135 of NZ_BAABDG010000007.1, read as the reverse complement.
AATCCGGCAGCTCAATCCGCAAAGTTGGGGGCTGGAAGCCGCGGATACGCAGCAAGCCTTTGATGTCACCTTTGGCGGCCAACAGGCCAGCATGCCGCTGCATCAGATCCTTTCCCTGTATCAAACGGCCTGGTGCGGCACCACCGGTTACGAAGTGATGCATCTGGAAGATGCCGGTGAAATTGATTGGCTGATGAGCCGGATAGAACAATCGGCTCCCGCCGCGGCCACGGCGCCCGAGAAACTGGCGCGCCTGGAACTTCTCACCCGCGCCGAAGCCCTTGAGCGTTACCTGCACACCCGCTATGTCGGGCAAAAGCGCTTCTCGCTGGAAGGCGGCGAAAGCACCATTCCGGCTATTCACGCCCTGATCGCGCAGCTAAGCCGCCTGGGGGTGGAGGAATTGGTGATCGGTATGGCGCACCGTGGGCGGCTGAACGTCCTGGTTAACGTGATGGGTAAATCTCCCGCTCTGCTGTACGCCGAATTTGAAGGCAAGCAGCCGCAGTTGCCCGGCTCCGGGGATGTGAAATACCATCTCGGTTACGCCAGAAATATTGAAACGGCGCACGGCGCCATGCACCTGTCGCTGGCCTGTAACCCCTCGCACCTGGAGATCGTCAACCCGGTGGTGCAGGGCCAGGTTCGGGCCCGCCAGGATCGGCGCAGCGACGCCGCTCGCCAACAGGTTGCCGCGCTGTTGATCCACGGCGACTCCGCGTTGGGTGGGCTGGGCGTCAACCAGACCACCTTCACCCTGGCCGCCACCCGCGGTTACACCACCGGGGGCACGGTACATCTGGTGATCAACAACCAGATCGGCTTTACCACCTCCCAGCTGCAGGATATGCGCTCATTCCGCTACTGTACCGATATCGCCAAAGGCGCCGGCATGCCGGTGTTACACGTCAACGGCGATGACGTGGATGCGGTTTGCCGGGCCATGAACCTGGCGGCGGAGTGGCGCCAGACCTTCCATAAAGATATCGCCATCGATCTGGTGTGTTTTCGCAGACACGGCCATAACGAAAGCGACGAGCCACGCCTGACGCAGCCGCAGATGTACCAGGCCGTCGATAGCCATCCCGGCGTGCGCAGCCGCTATGCCGATAAACTGGTTCAGCAGGGCGTGCTAAGCCAGCAACAGTCCGTGGCGATGGCGGCGGCGGCCCGGGAATGGCTGGATAACCCCGCCGCGGAGCAGGATGCCAGCCACCGCTGGGACACGTTCGATCAGCATGGCTGGCGCCCGATTACCGGCACCCAGGTATCCCGTGAACGGATCGCCGGGTGGGGCGACAGGCTGTCTTGCGTACCGCCTGGATTCACCGTGCACCCTACCGTCAAGCGCCAACTGGCGCAGCGCAGGGCGATGTCCCTGGGCGACCAGCCGGTAGACTGGGGCATGGCGGAGGCGCTGGCGTGGGCCTCCCTGGTTGAAGAAGGCTACCGGGTTCGCCTTTCCGGTGAAGACGCCGGCCGCGGCACCTTTAGCCATCGCCATGCGGTGTTGCACGATCAGCAGCAGGCCGGCAGCTACATCCCGCTGCAGCACATCAGCCCCCAACAGGCGGCCTTTGAGGTGATTGATTCCGTGCTCAATGAAGAGGCGCTGCTGGCTTGGGAATACGGCTACTCCACCAGCGCCCCGGACGCGTTGACTATCTGGGAAGCCCAGTTTGGCGATTTCGCCAATGGCGCTCAGGTCGCTATCGACCAGTTCGTCTGTTCCGGCGAAACCAAATGGCAGCGCTACAGTGGGCTGACTATCATACTGCCTCACGGCTACGACGGGCAGGGGCCGGAGCACTCGTCCGCGCGCCCGGAACGCTGGCTCCAACTGTGTGCGGAAAACAACATGCAGGTGGTGATGCCCAGCGAATCCAGCCAGATGTTCCATCTGCTGCGCGGCCAGGTTATACGCCCGATGCGCAAACCGCTGATTATTTTGATGAGCAAGCGTTTGTTGCGCGCCAAAGCCGCAATGAGTGAGCTCGCCCGTTTCACCGACGATAGCTTCCGCCCGGTGATTGGCGATCCGCTCAACCTGCCGGCAAAACAGATCCGGCAGGTGATCCTTTGCAGCGGCCAGGTGTATTACGACGCATTGGATGCCCGCCAGCAGCGCGGCCTGGATGACAGCGTCGCCATTATCCGCCTCGAACAGATCTATCCGTTCCCGACCGAAGCGCTTGCCGCCTTGCTGGCGCCGTTACGCCACTGCCAGCATTGGGTATGGCTACAGGAAGAGCCGGAAAACCAGGGCGCCTGGCGGCAGATTCATCATCACTTGGTCGCGCTCTCCCTGGGCGGCCGCTGGCGCTATGCGGGCCGCCCAGCCGCCGCTGCACCGGCCACGGGCTATGGCGCAGTACATCGCCAGCAAATCACCGACTTCCTCAACGACGCGTTTGCCCCAGGTATGCAGGAAGTGGAGAAAAAAATAACTGCGGGAGCAGAACAATGATTGAAATTACCGCCCCACAACTTCCTGAATCCGTTGCCGAAGGTACCCTGACCCGCTGGTGTAAGCAGCCCGGAGAGGCAGTTAAGCGTGACGAAGTGCTGGCTGAACTGGAGACTGACAAAGTGATCCTTGAGATCCCGGCCCCGCAGGATGGCATCCTTAGCGATATTGTCTGCCCGGAGGAGGCCACCGTGGCATCCGGCCAGTTGCTGGCTCATCTGCAGCCGCAGACCGCCGCCGCCGTGGCGGCCGATGTGGCCCCGGCGCCAGCCGCCCCCGAACCGGCACCGTCGGCCGCGCCGCCGGTGATGCCGGCAGCGCGTCAGGAAGCGCTGCGCCAGGGCATCGCGCCGGAACAGGTAGCCGGCAGCGGCAACGGCGGCCGGGTATTAAAAGAAGACGTGGCGCACGCCGCCGCAGCGGTAAACAGGTCGGCCAGCGCGCCCGCGCCGGTGGCAGTGGAAGCCCCCGTGGCGCGTGGCGTGCGCCGTGAGCCGATGTCCCGGCTACGCGCCCGCGTGGCGGAACGGTTGCTCGCCTCCCAGCGCGAAAACGCCATCCTGACCACCTTCAACGAAGTGAATATGCAGCCAGTGATGGCGCTGCGCCAACGCTGGAAAGAGCGCTTCGCCGAAAAACACGGCGTAAAACTGGGGTTTATGTCGTTCTTCGTGAAAGCCGCCACGTATGCGCTGCGTGAATTTCCCATTCTCAACGCCAGCGTCGATGGGCAGGAGATTATCTGGCACGACTATTGTGACGTCGGCATTGCCGTCAGCAGCCCCCGCGGGCTGGTGGTGCCGGTGCTGCGCGACACCCAGCACATGTCGATTGCCGATATTGAGCGCCAGATTGCTGATTACGCCACCCTGGCCCGCACCGGCAAACTGCCCCTTGAAGCGCTGCAGGGCGGTACCTTTTCAGTCACCAACGGCGGTACGTTCGGCTCAATGATGTCCACGCCGATCATTAACCCGCCGCAGTCCGCCATTTTGGGCATGCACGCCATCACCCCGCGCGCCGTTGTGGAGAACGACGCCATTGTGATTCGGCCCATGATGTATCTGGCCCTAAGCTACGACCACCGCATTATCGACGGACAGGAAGCGGTACAGGCGCTGGTATTGATACGTCGGCTGCTGGAAGCGCCGGAACGTTTTTTACTGGATCTTTAAAAGGAAATCACCATGAGTACCCTTTACGATGTGGCGGTCATCGGCGCCGGCCCTGGCGGCTATGTGGCGGCAATTCGCGCCGCTCAGCATGGGCTGAAGGTCGCCTGTATTGATGATTACGCCAGCCCGCAGGGAGAGCCATCCCCAGGTGGCACCTGTCTGAACGTGGGCTGTATTCCTTCCAAAGCGTTGCTCCAGTCTTCTGAACTGTACCATGCGCTACAGCATGAAGGCGCCGCCCACGGCATCAGCGTGAGCGGGGCGAAGCTGGATGTACCGGCCATGCTGGCGCGTAAAAATGCCATTGTAACCCGGTTGACCCAGGGCATCCGCCTGCTGTTCGAACGCAACCGCATCGCGTTTTTTCACGGCCGCGCCACGCCGCAGCGCAGCCAGGACGGCGTCTGGCAACTTTCCCTCAGCCAGCCGGCGGCACCGCAAACTCTACAGGCCAGGCACGTCATACTGGCGATGGGATCGCGGCCGCGGGCGCTGCCCGGCGTCGCGGTGGACAATGTCAGTATTCTCGACAACGCCGGCGCACTGGCGCTTAAAAGCTGCCCGGCGCGGCTCGGTGTAATCGGCGCCGGCGTGATTGGCCTGGAGCTGGGGTCCGTCTGGCAGCGGCTGGGGGCGCAGGTCACGCTGCTGGAGATGGCCGACGCTTTCCTGCCCGCGCTGGAGAAACGCCTTTCCGGCGAAGTGCGCAAAGCGCTGACCGCCGGCGGCATGGCCATGGAATTCGGCGTTGCCCTGCAGCGTGTCGAGAAGCGCGGTAAGGCCCTGGTTCTCCATTGGCAACAGGGGGGCGAAGACCACCAAACCACCGTTGATAAGCTGATCGTCGCCGTCGGGCGCGAGCCCAATAGCGGCGAACTGGATACCGAAGCGCTGGGACTGACCAAAGATGCGCGCGGCGGGATCGCCGTGGACGAGCTGTGCCGCACCGGGCAACCGGGCCTGTGGGCGATAGGCGATCTGGTTCGCGGCCCGATGCTGGCGCACAAGGCGATGCATGAAGGCATCCAGGTGGCCGACGCCATCGCCGGGCAACCGGTGGTGCCGATCGATCTGTCCGCGATTCCTGCGGTGATTTATACCGATCCGGAAGTGGCCTGGGTGGGCATAACCCAGCCGGCGGACGGGATCAAAAAAGGTAGCGCGCCTTTCGGCGCCAACGGCCGGGCGCTGGCGCTGGGGCGGGATAGCGGCCGCTGCACGCTGTATGTGCGGGAAGACACCGATCGGCTGGTCGGCGCCGCGATTATTGGTCCCCAGGCTTCAGAGCTGATCAACGAGATCACGATGGCTATGGCATTCCAGGCCTCGGCGGAGGATCTCTCACTGACGATGCACGCGCACCCCACGCTCAGCGAAGTGCTGCACGAGGCTGCGCTGGCGGCGGATAAACGCGCCATTCATGGCTAACACCTTAATGCACCAGGAGAAACAGGAATGAATCTTCATGAGTACCAGGCCAAGGGCCTGCTTGCCAACGCAGGCCTTCCCGTGCCGCGGGAAGTCTTTATCAGCGACGCCAGCCAGCTTGCGCAGGCCTGGCAACAGGTTGCCCATGGCGACAAGGGCGCGGTGGTGAAAGCGCAAATTCACGCCGGCGGCCGCGGCAAGGCCGGCGGGGTTAAAGTCTTCCGTGATGTACAGGAAGCGCAAAACTTTGCCGAAGGGCTTATTGGCTCTCATCTGGTCACTTACCAGAGCGGGCCACAGGGGCAGTACGTGAGCGGCGTATTGGTGGGGGAAAATATCTACCCGGTGCGCCAGGAGCTGTATTTCGGCATGGTGGTGGATCGCGAAAGCCAGAGGACCACGATTATCGTCAGCCCGGAAGGCGGCGTGGAGATCGAGCAGGTCGCCCGGGAAACGCCGGGGAAAATCGGCAAAGTGCACGTCGATCCGCTAACCGGCGTACAACCTTGCCATATCCGCCAACTGCTGGCCGTGCTACAGCTGGAAAAAGCCCAGTGGGCCGCCTTCAGCCGCCTGGTGGAGGATGCCTGGCGCGCATTTCACGCCTGCGATTTTGCCCTGCTGGAAATCAACCCGCTGGTGATCCGCGAGAACGGCGAACTGATGTGCGCCGATGCCAAAGTTTCGCTGGACGATAACGCCCTGTACCGCCACCCGGAACTGGACGCGCTGCGTGATGAAACTCAGGAAGATCCCCGGGAACGCCAGGCCGCGGAGCTGGAGCTTAACTACGTTTCGCTGGGCGGCAATATTGGCTGCATGGTGAACGGCGCCGGGCTGGCAATGGCCACCATGGATATCATCAAACTCTACGGCGCCGAGCCGGCTAATTTCCTCGACGTCGGCGGCGGCGCTACCCAGGAACGGGTTACCGAAGCCTTCCGTTTGATCTGCTCCGACGCCCGGGTGAAGGGCATTCTGGTCAATATTTTTGGCGGCATCGTGCGTTGCGACATGATCGCCAACGCGATTATTCATGCTCTGGAACAGGAACGCGTCACGCTGCCGGTCGTGGTGCGGCTTTCTGGCAATAACGCGGCTATCGGACAGCAACTGTTGGCTGACAGCGGTTTGCCGGTACAGACCGCCAGTGCGTTGGATGAAGCGGCGCGGCTTATTATTGAACAGCTGAATCAGGAGGTGGCATGAGTATTTTAGTTAACCAACAGACGCGGGTTCTGGTTCAGGGGTTCACCGGCAAGAACGGGACTTTCCACTCAGAGCAGGCTATCGCCTATGGCACGCAGATTGTCGGCGGCGTCACGCCGGGCAAGGGCGGGCAGTACCATCTGGAACGGCCAGTGTTCAACAGTATGAAGGCGGCGATGGCGGCCACGGAGGCCGACGCCAGCGTTATTTATGTGCCGGCGCCGTTTGTGTTCGATTCGATTGTGGAAGCCGTAGAGGCCGGCGTGAAGCTGATCGTGGTGATCACGGAAGGCGTGCCGACTCTGGATATGCTGCGCGCCCGGCGCCTGCTGGATTGCTACCCGGATGTGCGCCTGATTGGGCCGAATTGCCCCGGCATCATTACGCCGGGAGCCTGCAAAATCGGCATTATGCCCGGCAATATCCATCGGCCGGGGCGTATCGGCATCGTCTCCCGTTCCGGCACCCTGACCTACGAAGCGGTGGCGCAGACCACTGCCCTGGGCATGGGACAGTCTACTTGTATCGGCATCGGCGGCGATCCGATTCCCGGCACCAACTTCATTGATGCGCTGCGTCTGTTTGAGGATGACCCGGATACCGATGCGGTGATTATGATCGGCGAAATCGGCGGCAACGCCGAAGAGCGGGCGGCAGAGTTCATTCGCCATGAGATGACCAAGCCGGTGGTCAGCTACATTGCCGGCGTCACGGCGCCGAAGGGCAAGCGGATGGGCCACGCCGGCGCGATCATCTCTGGCGGCAGCGGCGGCGCGGAAGATAAATTCCGCGCCTTTGAGCGCGCCGGTATCGCCTGGACGCGCAATCCGGCGCAGATTGGCAGCACGCTGGGGGCTATTTTAGCCGGCAAATAAGCGCCAACGGGCGCACGTTCTACCCAAAGGGCCAACATTCCGTTTTGGCCCTTTGTTTTTTCTGGCGAAAACGCGGCGGCGTTTGGTTTGCAACGCGGTGATCGCAGGCCAGGTTTGACCTGTGCGCCGGTTGGCGCACTTTATTTTCACTGTGCGGAAACCCACGCAATATTTGAACGCGATTTTTAATTAAATAAATAAAAATCAATTGGTTATATTCATAAAATATCTGGCACACGGCCTGCAATAGGAAAGCGAATATTTCTTTCCAATTAACGAGGTCACTATGTCCAGTATTTCATCCAATATGCCGGATAAAAAATGGTCCATACCCCATCCCGGGCTATGGATTGCCGTTTTCGCCGTTGTCATCATCATGCTTCTCCCTCTGGGGCCGGATTTGCCCATCGCTGGGAAAAACATGATTGCTATTCTGGTCTTCGCGATCATTGTCTGGATTAGCGAAGCGATGGACTATACCGCCAGCGCGATCACCATTTCGGCGCTGATCATTTTCCTGGTGGGGTTCGCCCCGGATATCAATAACCCGGATGTCCTGCTCGGCACGACAAAAGCGCTGAAAATGACGCTGTCCGGCTTCTCAAACTCGGCGCTCGCGCTGGTGGCCGCCGCAATGTTCATCGCCGCCGCCATGACCATTACCGGCCTGGACCGGCGTATCGCACTTTTTACCATGTCGAAAATCGGCGCCAGCAGCCGCAGTATTTTGATTGGCGCGATTGTCGTGACCATCGTCCTTAGCCTGGTGGTGCCCAGCGCCACCGCCCGTACCGCCTGCGTAGTGCCGATCATGATGGGCGTGATCGCCGCGTTTAAGGTGGATAAACATTCGCGCATGGCCGCCGCCATGATGATCGTCATCGCTCAGGCGACCAGTATCTGGAACGTCGGCATTCAGACCTCCGCCGCGCAAAACTTGCTTTCCATGGGGTTTATCCACAAAACCCTCGGCGCCGAGCACGCCATCAGTTGGCTGGACTGGCTGCTGGCTGGGGCACCGTGGAGTATCGCCATGTCGGTAATTCTCTACTTACTGGTGCGTAAATTACTGCCGCCGGAAACTGAAACCGTTGAAGGGGGTATCGATGCGATTAAAAAATCCCTGGCCGATCTGGGGCCGGCCACGGGTAAGGAAAAACGGCTGATTGTGATTTCGCTGCTGCTGTTGGTCTTCTGGTCAACCGGCGGGAAACTGCACAGTATCGATACCACCTCCGTCACCCTGGTCGGGCTGGCCATTATGCTGCTGCCGGGCATCGGCGTGATGCAGTGGAAAGACGTAGAAAAACGCGTCCAATGGGGCACGCTGTTGATGTTCGGCATCGGGATTAGCCTTGGTTCTACGCTGCTGGATACCCAGGCGGCGACCTGGATGGCGAACTATGTGGTGAAAGGGTTTGGCCTGGAATCCCTCTCGGCCTTCACCATCTTTTCGATTCTCGCGGCATTTCTGATCGTCATTCACCTGGGGTTCGCCAGCGCCACAGCGCTGACCGCCGCTCTGTTGCCTATTCTGATCAGCCTGCTGATTAGCCTGCCGGAAAGCGCCGGCGTTAACCCGGCGGGGATGACGATCCTGTTGGCCTTTAGCGTCAGCTTTGGCTTCATCCTGCCGATTAACGCGCCGCAGAACATGGTTTGTTTGGGAACCGACACCTTCACCCCCCGCCAGTTCACCCGCATCGGATTGGTGTTGACCCTCGCGGGTTACCTGATGCTGCTGGTATTCGCCGCCACCTGGTGGAAATTTCTGGGCCTGATGTAACAGGAGATAATCAGATGGAAATCGCTATTGAGAAAATTCGTTGGTTAACCGCCGGCCTGCTGGAATTGAGCGGCTGTGAACCGGATATCGCGCAGGACGTTGCGGAACACATGATTGAAGCCGACCGCCACGGCTACAGCAGCCACGGCGTCTCACTGTTGCCCAAATACCTTGATAACATTGCCCGGGGGGATGTCACCACCAACGCCCGCCCGGATTTACTGACGGAAAGCGCTGGCCTGCTGCGCTTTCATGCCCGCAACGGTTTTGGCCAGCACGCCACCAAGGTGGCGATGCGCGCGGCTATCGATAAAGCCGGCACGGAAGGGCACTGCCTGATGACCCTCTGCCATGCCCATCATCTGGGGCGGCTTGGCCACTATGGACAGATGGCCACGGACGCCGGGCTTAGCCTGTTCGCCGTCAGCAATGTCACGGGGCGCGCGGCGCTGGTCGCCCCGTGGGGCGGGGCACAGGCGCGCCTGACCACCAACCCATTCTGCTTTGCCTGGCCGCTGGCCGATGGGCGCCCGGCGGTACTGGTGGATTTCGCCACCAGCAGTATGGCGCTTAACAAAGCGCGGATCCTGGCACAGCAGGGGCGGCGTGTCGCCCCCGGCCAGCTCATTGATGCCGGGGGCCACCCGAGCGACGATCCGGCGGTGCTGTTCGCCGACGGCGCCGGCGCCCTGTTGCCGTTTGGCGGGCATAAAGGCTTCGGCCTGGCGTTGATGATTGAACTGCTGGCCGGCGTACTTTCCGGCGGGGATACCATCGCACAGGATCACAGCGCTACCGGCTCTGCTCATAACCACCTGTTTGCGCTGCTGGTCGATCCGAACCGGTTCTGCGGCAAAGCGCAGTCTCAGGATAAAGTGAATGATTTCATTGATTATTTACTGGAAACCAAGCCACAGCCGGGGATTGAACGCGTGATTTACCCCGGCATGCCGGAAGCGGCGATGCGTGCGGCGCACAGCGCCAGCATCACGTTGCCGCCGGCGCTGTGGCAGTGGATCAGCGATCGCTATGCCGGGAACGGGATCGATCTGCACGTTCCGCTGATGGCCAACGCTTAACCGGTGGATTCCGCAGCGCGAAACGCCTGCGGATGTATCTGGTGCTTATTGAGTTTGTCATACAATGTTTTACGCGGCAGCATCAGCTGCCGCGCCGTCAGGCTAACCTGCCCGCCGGTCTGGCGCAGCATATCCTCAATCAGCTTCTTCTCGAAGGCATCAATACAGGCGTTCAGGCCGCACTCTTCCTGCTGATTGATAGAAACCGACTGGGGAGGGCGCAACAGCCCCAGCACAAAACGCTCGGCGGTGTGTTTCAGTTCCCGAACATTGCCCGGCCAGCTTTGGGCCTGCAGCCACGCCAGCAGTATCGGTGAAATCTCCGGCAGCGGCTGATGGTAATTCTGCGCCGCCTGGCTGGCGAACCAGTAAAACAGTTCGGGGATATCTTCGCGCCGTTCGCGCAGCGGCGGAATGCGCAGCGTCACCACATTCAGCCGATAGTAAAGATCGAGGCGAAACTTCCCCTGTTCGCCCAGTTGCAACAGATCGACCTTGGTAGCCGCCACTACCCGGCAGTTCACCGGGATTAGTTGGTTGGCGCCCAACCGCTCGAGCGTTCGCTCTTGCAACACCCGCAACAGTTTGGCCTGCATCGCCAGCGACATCCCTTCAATTTCGTCAAGAAACAGCGTACCGCCGTCGGCATGCTCGATTTTACCAATGCGCCGCTTCATCGCGCCGGTAAACGCCCCCTGTTCGTGGCCGAATATCTCGCTTTCAAACAGGCTTTCCGGCAAACCGGCGCAGTTCAGCGCCACAAAATGGCCGCGGGCGGCATTATTCCAGTGGTGCAGTGCGCGCGCCACCACCTCTTTGCCGCACCCGGTTTCACCGTGAATCAGTACATCCGCGCCGGTGCCGGCAATGCGCATCAGCATATCGCGCAGCTCATTCATCACCGGGCTGCGGCCAATCAGCAGTGGCCCTTTCTCCTGCTGCAGGGTATTTTTAAGCTGGCGGTTTTCCACCACTAGCCGCCGTTTTTCAACGGCGCGCCCCACCACTTCCAGCAGTTTTTCTGAACTGCACGGCTTTTCAATAAAGTCGTAGGCGCCGTTGCGCATCGCCTCAACGGCCATTTCCACATCACCATGCCCGGTGATCAAAATCACCGGCAGATCGCTGTCCCGCGCCCGCGCGCGGTTCAACAGCTCCAGCCCGGATAAGCCGGGAAGGCGAACATCCGTGACGACAATGGCATACGGCTCTTTCTCTATTGCCTGTAGCCCCTGTTCCGCATTTGCCAGCGCAATGACCTGATATCCCGCCAGCATCATCGTCTGTTCGCAGGCAAAGCGCACATCATCGCTGTCTTCAACATAAATTATTTTTATATCAGGAAGATGCTGTTTCATTTTGCTCTCTCCATTCCGCCCAGACGAGGGTAAATACGGTGCCGCCATCCGGGTGATTGTTCGCGCTGATGGTTCCGTGTGAGCTGGTGACGATTTCACTGACAATCGCCAGCCCAAGGCCCATTCCCCGGCGTTTGGTGGTAAAAAACGGTTCGAAGATGCGGCTTTGCACCTCCGGCGGCACCCCTGGGCCGGTGTCTTTAATGGCGACAATCACCTGCGCGTCATGCTCCCGGATAGTAATATCCAGCCGCTTGACCGGCTGATTTTCCATCGCATCGATGGCGTTAATGATCAGGTTACTGAAGATTTGCTCCAGCCCGTGCCCGTCGCAACCGACCATCAGCGACGACGACGAAATATTAATACGGCGCTCAACGCGGTTTTTTTTCAGGTTATGGCTTAGCAATGCCACCGCGTTATACAGGGCTTTTATCACGTTGGCGTTACCCTTCGGTACCCGATGGCGGCTGGCGAAAGACTTCATTTCCGAGATGTTTTGCGTCATACGTTCAATCACCGTAATGATGTAACGCAGGTTCTGATCCGCCTCGGCGTACATATGGCGCCCCAACATTTTGCGGGCGTTGTCGGTTAAGGCATGGAGCGCCGCCAGCGGCTGGTTCTGCTCATGGGCCAGCTCGGTGGCCATTTGCCCCAGCGCCGCCAGCTTGCTGGACTCGGCCAGTTCGCTGCGCGTGTGCTGCAAAGTACGCTCTGCTTCAATGCGCTCCTTCATTGCCTGGAGCAATCGCTGATTAATGCCTTTCAGCGCGCGGGTTCTGGCGCCGACTTCCCGCTCCAGGTATTCGTTATTTTTCTCCAGAATATTTTGTGCCCGTATCCGCATGCGCAGATATTTAAACAGCATTAATAAAAACAGGTAGGCAATCAGTATCACCGTGGCGGCAATAGCCGTCACCAGATAGACATTTTTCATCGAAGAGACAGAGGCCATTTCCCAGTGGAATTCCGGAATCGCTACCGTTTGCCGATAATAGCGGGGGAATAAACAGCTCTGCGATTTATTAAGGTTAAATAATTTAATACCATGAAAATCAAAACAGGAGTAATTTTCCACTACTTCAACCGCACTAATATTATATTGCTTTGTCTCTTCAAATTTTTCCAGGACCTGAGGCGGGAGCGCATGTAACGATTTGATCCGCCAATGCGGATTCACGCTTAAAAATATAACGCTATGCTCGTCAGAAACATAAATATTATCCGGGCCTTCTGACCAGGCGCGCTCAATATCATTCAGGCTGATTTTTACCACCATGACCCCCGCGATATGCCCCTCATGTTCAATACGAAAGGAAAGAAAAAACCCCGGGCGCAGCGTGGTACTGCCAATGCCGTAAAACTTCCCCAGCCGGCCTTCCATCGCCTGGGTGTAATAGGGGCGGAAACTGTAGTCCTGCCCTACGTAACTGCCTGGCTCCTGCCAGTTGCTGGAGGCTATCGCTTGCCCCTTGGCATCAACGATAAAAAGCGCGGTGGTGCGTAATGCTTTATTAAAGCTGGCAAGACGAACATTCACTGTTTCCCGCGATGCCGGATTGGGGGAAATGACGTGCGTATGAATCAACCGATCCTGGGATAACAGAAAAGGCAAGTAATTATATTGTTCTATGGTGGAATATAAGGTTGCCTTATACATTTCCAGCCGCATTCTCTCTGCGTCAGAAACGGTAGAAAAAAACACCCGCAGGAAAAAATACCCGCAGCCAAGAAGAAGAATAAACAACAACAACCCCACGGGCACGAAATACCGTTTCCGCTCAAAAATATTCGCATTCGACTTTACCATAAAATTACCATGGATTTATTTTTGAAAAATTATATAAAAAACCGTCGGGCGACAGTAGAAGCAACGCTGGAGAGTGTGAATTCACTAACACATTACCCAGAGAAGTGTGCGGATTAAGGGACACCGCGGCCCGGCGCTAATGCCGAATGTGGTGGATAGGGGGGCCGATACCCGCGGAAGAGATGGCGATTAAAGCAGGGGGCGCCGGCTCATCTGGCCGTTGAGTGCGGTAATGCGGTTTTTGCGTACTAAAAAGAAACCCCCTGCAGGCGCTGCGCCTGGCAGGGGGTTACATCCGTGAGGCGGGGGCGGTTAACCCAGAACCAGGCCGGCGATAGAAGCCGACAGGATGCTCACCAGGGTAGAACCGTAAACCAGCTTCAGGCCAAAGCGGGAAACCACGTTGCCCTGGTGTTCGTTCAGGCCTTTGATGGCGCCGGCAACGATACCGATAGACGAGAAGTTGGCGAAGGACACCAGGAACACGGAGAGGATCCCCTGGCTGCGTGGTGACAGTTCGGTCGCAACCTTCTGCAATTCCATCATGGCGACAAATTCGTTGGAAACCAGTTTGGTTGCCATGATACTGCCGACCTGCAGCGCTTCATGCTTGGGAATACCCATCACCCAGGCGAACGGGTAGAAGACGTAGCCCAGAATTTCCTGGAAGCTCAGGCCGAAGATGGCGCTGAACAGGGCGTTAACGGCGGCGATCAGCGCAATGAAGCCGATCAGCATAGCGGCAACGATAATCGCGACTTTGAAACCTGCCAGGATATATTCACCCAGCATTTCAAAGAAGCTCTGGCCTTCGTGCAGGTTGCCCAGATGCAGCTCTTCTTCTTTACTGGTGTCGTAAGGGTTGATCAGGGAAAGCACGATAAAGGTGCTGAACATGTTCAGTACCAACGCCGCCACGACAAATTTGGCATCCAGCATCGTCATATAGGCGCCGACAATCGACATGGAAACCGTCGACATCGCGGTGGCTGCCATGGTGTACATGCGCTTTTCCGACATCTTGCTCAGAATGTCTTTATAGGCAATAAAGTTTTCAGACTGGCCAAGGATCAGGGAGCTTACCGCGTTAAACGATTCCAGCTTGCCCATGCCGTTAATTTTTGAGAGGACGGTACCGATGATGCGGATGATAAAAGGCAGTACTTTGATGTATTGCAGAATACCGATTAACGCAGAAATAAAGACGATCGGGCAAAGTACCTTCAGGAAGAAGAAGGCCAGGCCTTTATCGCCCATACCGCCGAACACGAAATCCGTCCCTTGTGCTGCGAATCCAAGCAGTTTGTCGAACAGTCCTGCGAATCCTTTCACAAAACCCAAACCAGCTTCCGAATGCAGGAAAAAGTAAGCCAGTAAGATTTCAATAACCAAGAGTTGAATGATATAGCGAATGCGGATGCTTTTACGATCGCGGCACACCACCAGTGCCAGGAACGCGACAACCACCAACGCTAACGCAAAGTGCGCAATATGGGACATATTTGCTCCAAATTTGAGGCGGGCTGAGTTTCGGCTGTCATTTTATGTAACGCCGGGTGTAAAAACGAGACTTCCTTGGCAAATATGAGAAATTATACTGGAATTAGTACAAAATTTAGTACGTGAAAGCATCAAGAATCAAGATGTTAATCATTTCGCATGCTATTTGCGTGCCCAGAGGCATGATCGCCGATAAAATTTTGGATAAACAAAATCATTCAGGATGCCTCAAGGCGGCAAGTCAGTATGTATCCAGGCGTATATACCCTTCATACTTCAAGTTGCAGGTGTGTTGGCTTTCCTCGCTCACCCCAGTCACTTACTGGAGTAAGCTCCTGGGGATTCACTGCGTTGCCGCGTGATTCGGCCATTCGGCCTCACCCCTTCGGGGCCAGCGCTAGCGCTGTTCAAAAACGCTTTTGCGTTTTTGTCCTGCAACTCGAATTATTTTGGGTATAGTTCGGTGGGTTTGTGATCGATTACAACAGAATATCATCTATCTGCCGAAGTTCTGTTTCGCTGAAGCCCTGCTGGGCCAACATGCCGATCGCATCGTCAATTTGGCTGGTTTTACTGGCGCCAATCAATACCGAGGTGATACCGGCGTGGCGTAGCACCCAGGCCAGCGCCATCTGTGCCAGCTTTTGCCCGCGCTGCTGCGCCAGCAGATTGAGCCGCTGCACCTTTTCCAGCTTTTCCGCGCTCAGGCTTTCCGGCTTCAGGAACGGGCTGGCGCTGGCGGCGCGCGAATCCTGCGGGATCCCTTGTAGGTAACGATCGGTTAATACGCCGCCGGCCAGCGGCGAGAAAGCAATCGCTCCCACGCCATCTTCCTGCAGTGCGCCCAGCAGCTCCGCTTCGGCGCCGCGTTCAAACATCGAGTATTTGGGCTGGTGGATAACGCAGGGCGTGCCAAGCTGGCGCAGAATGCGGAATGCGCGGCGCGCCTGTTCGGGCGGATAGTTAGACAGCCCGATATACAGCGCCTTGCCCTGACGCACCAACAGATCCAGCGCGGCCAGGGTTTCTTCCAGCGGCGTGTGCGGATCGGGGCGGTGGTGATAGAAGATATCGACGTACTCCACGCCCAGGCGCTTGAGGCTTTGATTCAGGCTGGCGACCAGATATTTTTTGGCGCCCCAGTCGCCGTATGGCCCCGGCCACATGGTGTAGCCGGCCTTGGTCGAGATAATCAGCTCGTCGCGGTAAGGGCGCAGATCGCTGTTGAGGATGCGGCCAAAGGTTTGTTCGGCGGAACCAGGCGGCGGGCCGTAGTTATTGGCCAGATCGAAATGCGTGATGCCCAGATCGAAAGCGTGGCATATCAGGCTGCGCGCCTGTTCGTTGGGGCTGGTGTCGCCAAAGTTGTGCCATAGCCCAAGGGAAACGGCGGGCAGCTGTAAGCCGCTGCGCCCGCAGCGCCGGTAGGTCATATCCTGATAACGGAACGCATTCGCCTGATACACCATCATTTCTCTCCTGTTAAATCCATGATCGCCTGAGTGTATGCGTTTACACCGGGGTTGGAATGCGTGCGCGATCACGCTTGAACACGCTGGGATTATTAATGTTTTTAATGCGGTTGCCGGTTTGCCTGCCGGGCGAGCAGGGATGTAACGCCTGCTTGCCAGCGGCTTTTTGCCGGGAATGTTCGAAATCCGCGTCAGAACTCTGATACTTACTATTGATGACTGTTACTGCGCTGGCCTATGGCCGCTGCGGTGTCTTGCAAAAGCCGTAACCTCCGGGCCTGGGATCAGAAGCGCGGGCAGCCGAAACCTATTTGATGACAGGTGAGGCGCATGAGTAATAATTATACGGTAGCTGACTACCTTCTTGACCGGTTGGTTGAGATAGGCATTGATCATTTTTTTGGGGTACCAGGGGATTACAATCTACAGTTTCTCGATCACGTGATCGCGCACCCGCACATCGCCTGGGTGGGGTGTGCCAATGAACTTAACGCCGCTTATGCCGCCGATGGCTATGCGCGTTGTAAGCCGGCGGCGGCGTTGCTGACTACGTTTGGCGTGGGCGAGTTGAGTGCGGTAAACGGCGTCACCGGCAGCTACGCCGAGTACCTGCCGGTGATCCACGTGGTGGGCGCGCCGTCGCTGCGGGTGCAGCACGCGGGCGAGTTGGTGCATCACTCATTGGGGGATGGCGATTTTGGTCACTTTGCCCGCATGGCGCAGGAAGTGACCGTGGCCCAGGCCAGCCTGACCGTGGAGAACGCCGCGAGCGAAATCGATCGTCTGTTGGCCACCGCCCTGTTTGAACACCGCCCGGTGTATCTGCTGTTGCCGAGCGACGTGGCTGAAGCGCCGTTGCCGGCGGTTCAGCCGGTGCCGCTGGCGCCGCGGCAACCCACCCTGTGTGAAGCTGCGTTGCAGGCGTTTATCGCCGCCGCGCGGGAAAAATTGCAGCCGGCGCGCCGGGTTTCACTGCTGGCGGATTTCCTTGCCGAACGTTTTGGCGCCGCGCCGCTGCTGGCGCAGTGGCTGCAGCAGGTGGATATACCGCACGCCACGTTGCTGATGGGCAAAAGCGTGCTGGATGAGCGCCACCCTTATTTCGTGGGAACCTATGCCGGCGCACCCAGCGCGCCGCAGGTGAAGCAGGCGATCGAAGGCGCCGAAGTGGTGATTAACGTCGGCGTGCGTTTTTCCGATGCGATTACCGCCGGTTTCAGCCACGATCTGCCGGCCGAAAAATGTATCGATATCCAGCCGTTTGAGGCGCGGGTTGGCCGGCAACTGTTCAGCCAACTTCCCATGCATGCCGCCATCAAGGCATTGCATCAGCTCACGCTGGAACTGGCGCCGCACTGGCAACTGCCGGTGATCGCGCGCCCACCACTGCCGGATCCCGGCAAACCACGCTTGGATCAGCAAGGGTTCTGGTGCCAAATGCAGGATTTCCTGCGGCCGGGAGATATTGTTCTGACCGAACAGGGCACGTCCAGCTTTGGCGCCGCGAGCCTGAGCCTGCCGTCCGGCTGCCACTTTATCGTCCAGCCGCTGTGGGGCTCG
Organism: Gibbsiella dentisursi; assembly: GCF_039539505.1. Lineage (NCBI taxonomy): Bacteria > Pseudomonadati > Pseudomonadota > Gammaproteobacteria > Enterobacterales > Yersiniaceae > Gibbsiella > Gibbsiella dentisursi. The sequence goes on along the minus strand of NZ_BAABDG010000007.1, from coordinate 399,413 downwards.
ATTGGCTATACGCTGCCGGCGGCGTTTGGTGCCGGTATGGCGCAGCCGGAGCGCCGGGTGTTGCTGCTGATCGGCGATGGCTCCGCGCAGTTGACCGCCCAGGAGCTGGGATCGATGCTGCGTTACGGGCTGAAACCGATCATCTTCCTGATCAACAATGACGGCTATACGGTTGAACGGGCGATCCACGGGCCGCAGCAACCCTATAACGACATTGCGCCGTGGAACTGGGCGCAGTTGCCGCAGGCGCTGGCCGGGGAGCAGCCCTGCAAGATCCTGCGCGCGAGCGATCGGCAACAGCTGCGCCAGGCGCTGAGCGAAGCGGCGGATGGTGCGCAGTTAGCGTTTATCGAAGTGGTGCTGCCGAAGATGGATATTCCACCCCTGTTGGATATGGTGTCGCGCTCCATGAATGCACGCAATTCGGCGATCTAGGCGCTATCCAGCAGTTGCTCCAGTAGCCAATACCCCGCCGGCCCCGGCGGGGTGAGTTTCGACCATACCACATCCACTGAGATCATCTTCGGCCAGCCGCGCGGGCGCAGCTCGGTCAGTTTTTCATGGCTGTATTGCCGCACCAACCAGCGCGGCAACACCGCCCAGCCAAAGCCCTGCTCCGCCATTTCCAGCAGCATCAGGTAGCTCGGCGCTGACCACACCGGCCCGCCCGGCCTGGCGGTTTCGGTGCCGGTATAGGTATTCAGATACAGTTGGCGGGTGCGGGCCAACTGATCCAGGGTGGGGGCGGAAAGCTGCGCCAGCGGGTGCTGACGGGCAACGAACAATCCCATTTCTGTTTGGTTAGGCAGACGGGCAAAGGCGATATCCGGCGGGTAGTTTTTCTGCGTTTCGACCATGCCCAGGTGGGCGCGGCCGCTCTGCAGCAGATCGAGCACGTCGCCGTCTTCCGCGATCATGCACTCCAGCTCAATATCCTGATAGCGCTGTTCGAAACTCATCATCATCCGGTCATGGTGCTTGGGCTGGTAGGTATCGGAAAAGACGATGGTCAGGCGTGGTTCGACATTGCCCGCCAGCCGAATGCTTAGCGCGTCAAGCCGTTCGCTGGCGGCGAGGATTTCCTGCACCTGGCTGAGCACCTTGCGCCCGGCGGCGGTCAGCACCGGCTGGCGCCCCTGGCGATCGAACAGCGTCAGCGCCAGATCGGCTTCCAGGTTGGCAATGGCGGTGCTGATGGTGGACTGGCTCTTGCGCAGCTTGCGGGCCGCCGCGGAGAACGAGCCAAGGGCGGCGGCCTCGACAAACGCCTGTAATGCTTCGGGGGAATAACGCATGATCTATCTACTATATCGATGGAACCTATTTTTAACCTACCCGAAAAAGCGATGATAATCACCTGACTTTAAACTCTAATATACCCAAAATAATTCGAGTTGCAGGTAGGCGGCTTTGCTGCGACAAATTCGTCAGGAACGAATTTGCCTGGCCTCTGGCCAGCCTCCGGTGAGAGACAAGGATGTCTCTCATCAATCCCCAGGAGCTTACATAAGTAAGTGACTGGGGTGAGCGACAAATCTGCCGGGAGCAGATTTGAACGCTGTTGGCAGCGGCCCCGAAGGGGCGAGGCCCAGGGATGGGCCGAGTAATAAAGCCAACACACCTGCAACTTGAAGTATGAAGGGTATAGTCAGAAAACAGGTGATGTATGCAACTGCAAAACAAGTCTTTCATTGAGCGTATTATTCATGCCGTCGGCTTCGAGGCCATTGCTTTGTTGATCTTCGCCCCGCTGGGCGCGTGGCTGCTCAACCGCCCGATGCTGCAGGTTGGGGCGCTGGCGGTGATGCTGTCGACGCTCGCGATGGTGTGGAACATGGTCTACAACACCGCGTTCGATCGTCTGTGGCCGGTAAACCGGGTGGCGCGTACGCTGAAGGTGCGGGTGCTGCATGCGTTTGGCTTTGAAAGCGGCTTCGTATTGATCGGTGTGCCCATCGCGGCCTGGATGCTGAATATTCCCCTGCTGCGGGCGTTTATACTGGAGATCGGCTTTTTCCTGTTCTTCCTGCCATACACCATGTTCTACAACTGGCTGTATGACACCGTGCGCCAGCGCTGGTTCGAAGCGCGCGCGCCGATCAACTCGGGCACGAAATAAGGCATCGTCAGCCGGGCATGCCTCAGGTAAGATCGGCGGTATATTCGATGGATCCGAGGAGAGAGCAATGAAAGTATTGGGCCTGCTGGGCGGCATGAGTTGGGAGTCTACCATCCCGTATTACCGCATGATTAACGAACAGGTGAAGGCGCGGCTGGGTGGCTTGCATTCGGCCAAAATCGTGCTCTATAGCGTCGATTTTCAGGAAATAGAGCGGCTGCAACATCAGGGCGACTGGGCCGGCGCCGGCCAACTGTTGGCCGCAGCGGCCGCGTCATTGCGCGCCGCCGGTGCCGAGGCCATCGTGATCTGCACCAACACCATGCACAAAGTGGCGGACGTGATCGAACAGGCCAGTGGTCTGCCGTTGATCCACATCGCCGATGCCACCGCGCAACAGGTGCGCCAGCAAGGGATCCGCCGCGTCGGGCTATTGGGTACGCGTTTTACCATGGAGCAGGACTTTTATCGCGGGCGCCTGCGGGACCAACATGGTATTGAGGTGGTGACGCCGGCGGCGGCCGACCGCGAGATTGTGCACCGCATTATTTATGATGAGCTGTGCCGCGGGGAGATCCGCGACGCTTCACGCGAGGAATACCGCCAGATTATCCACCGCCTGGAACAGCAGGGCGCGCAGGGGATTATCTTTGGCTGCACGGAAATCGGCCTGTTGGTCGGGGCGCAGGATGCGGCGGTGCCGGTGTTCGACACCACCGCCATCCATGCGCACGCCGCCGCGGAGTACGCGCTGGCCTAGTCGTCGTGGGGCGGGCGGCGCGTGTTAATCAGCATCAGCGGCTTGCCCGCCAGCACCAGCCAGGCGGGCAGCATCACCAGGCATAATACCGGCAACAGGTGCAGATCCGGCACCACGGCGAGCGCGACAAACAGGCTTAGCCACCCCTCGCGCGTGACTACCAGCGCTAACCCCATCACGGCGCAGGAAATGGTGATCGCCGCTGGCACGGCCGGCACGTGCGCATGCAGCATCAACCCTAGCGCCACACCGATGAACAGCGCCGGGAAAATCCGCCCGCCGCGAAAGCCGCAGGCGGCGGCGATCACTAACGCCGCCAGTTTCGCCACGGTGATCGCCAGCAGCGTGTGAACCGACAGGCTATCGTCACCGGCCAACCGCTGTATCTCATTCATCCCGCTAAACAGCGTAAGATCGCCACCCACCAGGCTCAATCCCCCCAGCGCCAGGCCGGCTAAACCCAGCCTCAGCACCGGGTTGCGCAGCGTGTTGAATACGCGGTGCACGCGCGGAAAACACCAGACTGCGATCATGCCAAGCGCGACGGCGATCAGCGTGACAATCGCGCCGCTGAAAACATCCCCCAGCCGGGGCGTATCGTAGGGCGCGAGCGTTAAGGCGAACTGTGGGGCGGCAAAGGCTTGCGCGGTGAAGGCGCCGGCCGCGGCGGCCATCAGCGGGGCGAACAACCGTTCCCACAGCGGCGCTTCGCTGGCGTTGCCCAGCGTTTGCGCAAAAATCAGCGCTACCGCCACCGGTGTGCCGAACAGGGCGCCGAGGGTGCCGGCGGCGGCGAGGATGATCCAGTCCATCTTCGGTACATTGGGCAACAGGCGGCTGCCGAGTGCGGCCGCCAGCGCGATGTTAATGGCGGTGATAGGGTTCTCCGGCCCCAGGCTGACGCCACCGGCCAGGCCGAGCACCATCGCCAGCACCAGGCCGGGCAGCGCGCCAAGCGGCAGCGGCGGGCCGATCAACGATTCAGCCGCCGGATCCGGCCCGGCGTGGCCCGGCAGATAACGAATAACCAGCCCAACCGCCATACCGGTTGCCGGCAGGATAATCAGCGGCCAGCCGGCGTTGCCGGGCGCAATGTGCAGCAACGCAGGGAGATGCTGCCATAACAGAGATTGCAGCGCGCCGGTGACGGCCAGCAACATCATCAAAACCAGACTGGAGGCGGCGCCGATGACGACGGCGGGCAGGGCGAACGCCAACATGGCATAGGCGCGGGGATGCAGCATGCAGGTTCCTTGTTAAGCGGACAACGGGGTGTTGAAATACCGGCGTGCGCACCCGGCATTCGCCGGCGGCGCAAAGTGATAATACCTGCCGATTGTGCCAATGTTGTCTCACGGTTAACAACCAAACCCACGGCGTTTTTTTGCCGCAATTTGTTTCAATCCGTACCGGGTAGCGATTTGCTGAACCGTTTTTGTGATCTGGATCGCTATTGAATGGTTGGCCTGCGGATGGTGATTGTTGTTTTCGCGGCGGGATTTTACAGTGTGGGGAGTTAGGGGCTTTATTTACTTTGCGGAGAACACACTGATGACCTATGCCCTCGTTGGGGATGTCGGCGGTACCAACGCTCGGCTGGCGTTATGCACCGTGGCGACGGGTGCCATTACCCAGGCGAAAACCTATTCCGGCCTGGAGTTTGATAGCCTGGAAGCGGTTATTCGCCAATACCTGAAAGAACATGACGTGGCGGTGCAGGATGCCTGCATCGCCATTGCCTGCCCGGTCACCGAAGACTGGGTGGCCATGACCAACCATACCTGGGCATTTTCGATCAAGGAAATGAAGGCCAATCTGGGGCTGAATCATTTGGAAGTCATCAATGATTTTACCGCGGTGTCGATGGCGGTTCCGATACTGGGCGAGGACGACGTGATCCAGTTCGGCGGCGGCCAGCCGCAAAAGGGCAAGCCGATTGCGGTCTATGGCGCCGGCACCGGGCTTGGCGTGTCCCACCTGGTGCACGTCAACCGGCGCTGGGTTAGCCTGCCGGGCGAGGGCGGCCACGTGGATTTCGCGCCGAACAGCGAAGAGGAGGATTTGATCCTCGAGGTGCTGCGCGCCGAAATCGGCCATGTTTCGGCCGAGCGTGTGCTCTCGGGGCCGGGGCTGGTGAATCTCTACCGGGCGATCGTTAAAGCGGACAACCGCCTGCCGGAAAAACTGGCGCCGAAAGACGTCACCGAGCGCGCGCTGGCAGACAGCTGTACCGATTGCCGCCGCGCGCTGTCGCTGTTTTGCGTGATCATGGGGCGTTTTGGCGGCAATCTGGCGCTGAATCTTGGGACGTTTGGCGGCGTTTATATTGCCGGCGGCATCGTGCCGCGCTTTATGGCGTTTTTTAAGGCTTCGGGTTTTCGCGCCGCATTTGAGGATAAAGGGCGCTTTAAGGATTATGTCCACCCGATTCCGGTGTTCATGATTACCCATGCGCAGCCGGGGCTGCTGGGCGCCGGCGCCCACCTGCGCCAGACGCTGGGGATGCATTTGTAATCGCTGGCCGTTACCCAAAAGAAAAAGGATGCCGCCGTTTGGCCGCATCCTTTTTTTTGGCGCGTTCGAATCAGGCGTTAGCCTGCGCCAACTGCGGGCGTTCGCCGCTTTGCGTTTTGTCGCTGCTGCCGTGCGGCGCCTTAATGAACAGCGTAATCAGCAGCGAGGCGATGGACAGCGCCGTAATCACAATAAAAGTGGCGTGGAAGCCGCCGAAGTATTTGGCGATGAAAGAACCCGCCAAGGCGCCCAGCCCAAACCCCTGATAAATGATGCCGTAGTTCTTACTGTGGTTTTTCATCCCGAAGAAGTCACCAATGATGGCCGGGAAAACGGTAATGTTGCCGCCGAAACAGAAGGCTACGGCGCCCACGCACAGGAAGAAAGCGGTATGGCTGAGGTGGAAGACGCTCAGGGCAACCACCGCCAGAATGGTAACCAGCATGGTGAAGCTGATCACCCGCATGCGGCCGACTTTATCCGATAGCGTGCCCAGGATGATGCGGCCGGCGGTGTTGCAGATGGCCACGGCGGAAACGGTGTTGGCCGCAGTGGCCAAATCCATGCCGGTCAGTTGCACACCCATGTCTTTGACAATGCCGATCAGGTACAGGCCGCTCATGCAGGCGCTAAAGAAAATAGCGAACAGCAGATAGGCTTCTTTGGTCGCCAACATTTGGCGCACGCTGTAATCACTGCGCGGTGCGCTGGATTGGCCCGCTGCACGTTGGGCGTTGGCCGGCTCTTTCAACCACAGCGAGCCGAAAACAATCAGCGCCATAATGATCGCGCCCCAGTAGAAGAATGCCGCAGACACGCCGGCGCCAGCGATCAGCGCGGAGTTTACGTATTTAAACAGCAGGCTGCCGCAGCCGAACGCGCCGACCGAAATGCCTGAAATCAGCCCTTTGTTGGCCGGGAACCATTTGATCAGATTCGATAGCGTGGAAATATAGGCGATCCCCACCGCCAGGCCCACGAGCACCCCGGCCAGCAGGTAAATCATGGTCAGTGAACTGACGTAGGCGCTGGCGATCAACCCCAGGCCAACCAGCACCCCGGCTGCCAATGTCAGGTTGCGGATGCCGAAGCGTTCTTGCAACTTGCCGGCAAACAGCGTGGAAAACGCCAGGAAGAAGCTGGTGATGGAGAACGTGGTGGCCACATCGCCCAGCCCCCAGTGGAACTTATCCACCAGCGGCTGATTGAACAGGCTCCAGGTGTAGATGGTGCCCAGGCCCATCTGGCAAATGATGGTGCCAAAAACGATTAAGCTACGATTTACCGGTTTGATGCTCATCGGCCGGTCTCCTTCCTCTGTAATAAACGCGCTGGAAAAGCGGCGGGTGGTTCGGGGCGGGTCGCCTGCGAAAGCCCCGCGGTATGGGCTTATTATAAAAGGGGGGCCGGTGTGGCATGCCGTTTCGGGAATGAGCTGCCGCCGCAGAGGAATGAAATGCATCAGAGGCTGCATGAAGTGCCGATTTTGGGCCGAAAAAGGCGCGAAATACCGCCGTTGACATGTGATCTACATCAAACATATCAACAATTTATTGGGTGCCGGCGGCGGTGAATTGTATGAAAAATGTGAAGATTGGGGCGCTAAGACGTAAATTGGTATTGTTCCTATAGAGCGGCGCAGGGGGCGGCACTATGTTGTCTGCAACCGGACCATGTCCGCAATGCAGGAGTAGAAAGAATGAAGAAAGTATTGCTATTACTGGCCGTGCTGTTGCCATGGCCAATGATCAGCCATGCGGATATCTCCATCGGTGTGAGTGTGCCAGGCGTATCGCTGCATATCGGCGATCGCGATGACCGTGGCTATTACTGGGATGGGGGGCGCTGGCGCGAGCCCGGTTGGTGGCACCGGCATTATCCGCCGCGTGACGGCTATTATTATGCGCCGCCGCCACGTGTCTATTACGTGCCGCCGCCACCGCCGCCACGTGGATGGCGTGATCGCCCGCCGCATCGGGATTATCACGACCACGATCATCACCACGATCGCGACGATCGCCGTGGCCCGCCGCGGTGGTAACGAATTAGATGCGCATTAATTTGCGGAACTCTTTCACTTTGCTGCGGCTGACCGGCACCTCAAACTCCAGGTCGCTCAGCCGCAGAATATAGGTGTTGTTGAACCACGGAACGATCTCGCGGATTTTCGATAAGTTGACGCAGTAGGAGCGGTGGCAGCGGTAAAAATGTTCCTCCGGCAGCCGGCTGTAAAATTCGGTGATGTTCATTGGCATGACGAATTCTTCACGCCGGGTATATACCCGCGTAACCTTTTCATCGGCGGCGGCATAGTAGATATCGTTGATATCCGTCACGATGATGCGTTCATCTTTCACCAGGTTGATGCTGTGGCCGCCGCGGCCGGCCGGAAGGGCCTGTTCCGCTCCGCTGGCGGCCTGCCGGCTGTGCAGCGCCTCCAGCTTTTGCAGCATGGTGACGATGCGTGCCTCATGGTACGGTTTGAGGATGTAGTCAAAAGCTTCGATCTCGAAGGCTTCAACCGCATGTTCCTTGTAGGCGGTAATAAAAATAATCGCCGGGCGGTGGGCGAATTTACTGATGTTCTGCGCCAGCAGCACCCCGTCCAGCGAGGGAATATTGATATCCAGGAAAATGGCGTCCACCTGGTGGTTCTGCAGGTATTTCAGCACGTCCAGCCCATCTTCAAAGGTGGCTTCAATGGTGATACGGCTGTGCTTTTTTATCAGGTAGCTCAACTCTTCCTGCGCAAGGAATTCATCTTCGACAATAATGGCTTTCATGGTTGTTCCCCCGCGGTTTCTGTCTGCAGTTTGCTGCCGTTTCTGGTGACATAAAACACAATTTCGGTGCCCGGTTCCAGGCGGCGGATACACAGCCCCTTGCCGTACAGCAGTGAAACCCGATGGTGCACGTTCAGCAGGCCGATGTTGTGGCCCGGCACTTCGTTGCGCGCAACGCGGTCGATCACCTGCTGCTCAATACCATTGCCGGTATCTTTTACCGAGATCCGGATGCATTCGCCCTGATCTTTCACCGCGATCACCACCACCCCTTTACCTTTGCAGGGCTGGATACCGTGAACGATGGCGTTCTCTACCAGCGGCTGGATCAGCAGGCTGGGGATGCGCACAGAAACATCATCATCGATGTCGTAAATCACCGTCAGCTTGCTGCCGAAGCGCGCCTGTTCAATCGCGATATAGTCCTGGATTTGGTGCAGCTCTTTGCGGATATCGATAAATTCGTCGTTTAATTCAAGATTGTACCGCAGGTAGCGCGACAGGTTGATAATCAGCTGGCGCGCGGTATCCGGGTTCAGGCGAATCGACGAGGAGATGGCGTTCAGCGCGTTAAACAGGAAGTGGGGGTTGATTTTGCTTTGCAGCGCGCGCATTTCCGCTTTATCCGCCATTTGGCGCAGGTGTTCAATGCGCGAAACTTCCATCTGGGTGGAGATGATTTGCGACAGGCCGACGGCCATGACCTTCAGCGTATTGGTGATCTGGTGCGCGTGGCAGTAGTAAATTTTCAGCGCGCCGGACACGTTGCCCTTTTCCCACAGCGGGATCACCAACTGCGAGTGGATCTGCGGTGTGGCCGGGTTTTCCAGGTTGTTTTTGATGATGATTTTGCCGTGCCGGATGCTTTCGCGCGTTACGCGGCTGAGCCCTTCGCGCCCGATGGGGTAGGCCTCCTGACCAACCCCGACGTAGGCCAGCACCTGGTGCGTATCGGTCATCGCCACCGCGTCGGCCTTGATGTCATGGCGGATAATTTCACAGATGGTGGCCAGCGCTTCGCTGTTAACGTTGCGGAAATAGGGCAGGGTTTTGCGTGCGATATCCAGCGCCAGCTTGGCCTGGCGGGCGGCGATCACTTCTTTTTCATCTTCCACGCTTTGCACCAGCAGCACGATCAGGCCGATACACACCGTGCCCAGGATCATCGGCAGCGCAATTTTGGAAACAATATCCAGCCCGAGCGATGTGGGGGTTGCCCATAGCACAATCAGCAGCATAGTCAGGCTTTCGCACAGCATGCCGCCGACGATCCCGGCGCGCCAGCGCTGCTCTTTTTTCACCTTCAGGTTGATATAGCCGGCGCTGATGCCCGCGATAATGCTGGTGATCAGGCAGGGCACCGACGTAATGCCGCCAATATCAATCAAATAGCGATGCAGCCCGGCGATCACCCCGGTGATGATGCCAACCCACGGGCCGAACAGAATGCCGCCGGCCATGATGGCGATCACCCGCACGTTAACCAGCGAGCCTTCAACGTTGATGCCGGAATAGGTACTGAACAGGGCGAACAACGAAAAGATGGCCGTGACCGCCGCCAGTTCCAACGGCGTGTGCTCCTCTTTCTGCAATAGCTGGCGGAACAGCCGGGTGCGGGTGAGGAAGAACAGACAAATCAACATCAGGGCGGCGCGATCAAACACCGCAAGCAGCATTTCAAAAAACGGGTGCACAGGGCGCTCTCGCTGTAGCAAAAAGAGAAAGCGAGTATATATGAGAGCGTGCGGCGGGCAAACCGCCGCACGGCGCGGGTTATTGCATACCTAACTGCGCTTTGCCCAACGGCGTAAGCAGATCGGCGGTGGCGCGGCCGATGAAATCCACTTCAAAATCATCAGGGGCGAAATCCGGCGGCGTGCGGCCGGCCAGGAAGCTTGGCAACTGGCGCTGCAGGTAGGCGTCGTTTTTCGCACAGCCCGGCGCCGCGGCGATATACATCACGTTGCTGTCGAATTCGCCATGGTGCTCGTTTTCCACCGCGTGGATCACGTCGCAATGCCAAAACACCGTATCGCCGGGCTCCAGATCGGGAATTGGGGAAATCCCACTAAGCAAAAGGGGATGCCATTTTTCCGAGATCGACAGCGCACGCCCCGGCGCAGCATCGCACAAATCGTCCTCGGCGACGTCATCCTGCAGGGCGCGCAGCAGGATATACGCCATGGCGTTGGCGATGGGCACCAGATTCAGCGTGCCGGCGTGGGTGCGCTGTGGCGTGAGCGCCGTCCAACCCTGGAATGTGCGGAACATCGAGCACACCGCAGGGGAGGCGATTTCACGCACTTCGGTACGGCCGTCCGCGGCAAAGGGATCGTACTGTTGCCAGTGGCCGGAAAAGACATGGCGGTAAACGTAGCGGAAGTTTTCATCCAGCCAGCGCTCAATGGTGCCGCTGTCGACGTGCGGCGACAGCCCCAGTGATGAGGAGTTGGGCGGGCGGCGGCGTGTGCGATCGGCATAGGTAGCCACACGCTGTGGATCAAAATGCTGTTTGCCGTTGCTTTGCGTTTCCCACAGGCTGTTGAGGAATACCTGCACGGCGTGCATCCGCTCATGCTGGCGCGCTTCCACCTGCGGTTTCGACCAATAAATGCCGTAGATCTGCGGCTTGCTGGCGGCCAGCTTGCCGAAGTAGTTATCTTCGGCGGCGTTTTTCAGCCGTTCGACGAAGTTGTTGCGCGCCAGATAATCACCGATTTCCTGGTTCCAGGCCGCGGCCTGCTGCGCGGGGAACACGCCGTGAATAGCGCAACAGCCGCGTTGTTTTATCAGCGCTTTTTGCTGGTCGGTGACGCGGTTTTGCAGGATGTCTTCGGCGTTGAGCTGCGGCACCGGGTTTTCGCCGCTGGCCAGTTCCCGGCGGATTTGCGCCACCTGCTGGCGGATGTTATCTTCCAGCGCCACAAACACCTCGCGGTAGTTCGGCAACGCCTGGCGTAGCTGCTGTTTAACGGTTTTTATTGCGCTGGGGATATCGTCAATCTGTAGGGATGACATGATGTTCTCCTTAGGTTGCCGTTGAATGTCTGCGGCGGCAGTGGGTTGCGTTTTTGTTTCCGTGCTGTTAATGATTGTCTGCGATTATTGAGGAAAATAAAGAGATATCTTTCATTTGAAACTTCCTCTTTTTTCGTTTTGCTGGCGCGATCGCATAAACGGTGCCGCCGGCCTGGCGGCAAGCGACAAGGTAAAATTATGTTTCTGGGGGTCGACAGCCCAGCCGCGCTGCGTTATGTTCAGTTTCCGGCCACGAAAACGGTGGCCAGCGTCGCTCGGACGGTCCGGGCGCTAACGTATCCCGAGGAACCTATGGCTGATAATCACAGTCCGCGCCGTTTTACGCGCATCGAACGTCTCCCCCCTTATGTATTCAACATCACCGCCGAACTGAAGATGGCTGCGCGCCGGCGTGGTGAAGACATCATCGACTTCAGCATGGGTAACCCCGACGGCCCAACGCCGCCGCATATTGTGGAAAAACTCTGCACCGTGGCCCAGCGCGACGACACCCACGGCTACTCGACCTCACGCGGTATCCCGCGCCTGCGCCGCGCGATTTCGCGCTGGTATCAGGATCGCTATCAGGTCGAGATCGATCCGGAAAGCGAAGCCATTGTCACCATCGGCTCAAAAGAAGGGCTGGCGCACCTGATGCTGGCAACGCTCGATCATGGTGATACCGTGCTGGTGCCAAACCCGAGCTACCCGATCCATATTTACGGTGCAGTGATCGCCGGCGCCCAGGTGCGTTCGGTGCCGCTGGTGGAAGGCGGCGATTTCTTTGGTGAGCTGGAGCGCGCCATTCGCGAGACGATCCCGCGTCCAAAAATGATGATCCTCGGCTTCCCGTCCAACCCAACGGCGCAGTGCGTCGAGCTTGATTTCTTTGAGCGTGTGGTGGCGTTGGCGAAGCAATATAACGTGCTGGTGATCCACGATCTGGCCTATGCCGATATCGTTTACGACGGCTGGAAAGCCCCGTCGATCATGCAGGTGCCCGGCGCCAAAGACATCGCGGTGGAATTCTTCACGCTGTCGAAAAGCTACAATATGGCGGGTTGGCGCATCGGCTTTATGGTGGGCAATCAGGAATTGGTCAGCGCGTTGACGCGCATTAAAAGTTACCACGACTACGGCACGTTCACCCCGCTGCAGGTGGCGGCCATCGCTGCCCTGGAAGGGGACCAGCAGTGCGTGCTGGATATTGCCGAGCAGTATCGCCAGCGGCGCAACGTGTTGGTGAAAGGGTTGCATGAAGCCGGTTGGATGGTGGAAAACCCGAAAGCTTCGATGTACGTGTGGGCGAAAATCCCGGAACCTTACGCGCACATGGGCTCGCTGGAGTTCGCTAAACGCCTGCTGGCGGAGGCGAAAGTCTGCGTGTCGCCGGGCATCGGCTTTGGCGATTACGGCGATGATCACGTGCGCTTTGCGCTGATCGAAAACCAAGATCGCATTCGCCAGGCGGTGCGCGGGATTAAAGCGATGTTCCGCGCAGACGGGCTGCTCAAGCCAGCAGCCAAACACAGCGCGGCTGCCGCCGAGAAATAATTGGCCGCCCGCAGCCGGCAATAAAAAACCCCAGGGGGCTAACCTTGGGGTTTTTTACATTTGAAAGGGGCTGAATGCCCCTTGCCTGGTGATTAGTCGGTCAGGAGACCATAAACATGAAGGTGCCTACCCATGCAACCAGCATAAACGACACGCCCAGCAAAAAATATTTCACTGAATAACTCCCGTTTGGAGTTCCTCGCCAGCAACGATCCCGATTGTTGTGCTGAGATTTTATGGGTTATCCACGGCCTGCCGGTGGTTGTTCAAATCAGGAACAACAATGCCTGCGGCTGCAAATCACCCTGTTGCCGTGTTTCCTTGTCCTTGAGGTTAACGTGAGCCACGGCAGGATCGGCGCTAATGTACTCTCAATGTCGGAATGATTTCAATACTGTGTATTTGATCACATTTATTGATGGTTTCTTAACCATTTCCTGCCCGATGTACAGTGCGCTAGCCGTGATGGCACCGCCTCAAGTTGAGGTTGGGTTATATCGCCAGCGGCAGAATCCAGTTTGTTCACACCGAACAATGCATTAACATAACGCATACTCTCACTGGCATGGCTACGATGGATATCCGATGCGTCACTTGGCTGCTCTTTTACCTTTGATCACCTTGCTGGCTGCCTGCAGCAGCAATCCGAAACCGACTATCGCCTCCCCGCAAACGGCGGCGCCTAAAAACGGGGGGTTTCTGCTGACGCCTGAGCATAGCGTCAGCCCGCTGAGCGGGGATTTCGCCGCTAATCCGGCGACAGAACGCTTTATCGATAAAATGGTGCGGGAACATGGTTTTGAGCGCCAGCAACTGCACGATGTGCTGGCGCAGGCCAAGCAACTGGATTGGGTATTGCGCCTGATGGATCAGCAGGCGCCGACGGCGCTGCCGCCATCCGGCCCGAACGGCGCGTGGCTCCGCTACCGCGGCAAATTTATTACGCCGGATAATGTTCAAAACGGCGTAGTGTTCTGGAACCAGTATCAGGATGCCCTGCAGCGTGCCCAGCAAATCTACGGGGTGCCGCCGGAAATTATCGTCGGCATTATTGGGGTGGAAACCCGCTGGGGACGCGTGATGGGGAAAACGCGCATCATCGACGCTCTGGCGACTCTGGCCTTTGCTTACCCGCGCCGCGCCGAGTTTTTCAGCAGCGAGCTGGAAACATTCCTGTTAATGGCCCGTACGGAGCAGGACGATCCGTTGGATCTGCGCGGCTCGTATGCCGGCGCGATGGGCTATGGGCAATTTATGCCTTCGTCATTCAAGAACTATGCGGTTGATTTTAACGGCGATGGCCATATCAACCTGTGGGATCCGGTGGATGCTATCGGCAGCGTGGCCAACTACTTCAAGGCGCACGGCTGGCAGCCAGGCGCCGGTGTGGCGGTGGTCGCCAACGGCCAGGCGCCCGGGTTGGCAAACGGCTTTAAGACACGCTATAACGTTGCTGCCCTGCGTGAGGCCAGTTTAACCCCGCAGACCCCGCTGGCCGGGGAGCAAGAGGTGAGCCTGCTGCGCCTTGATATGGGCAGCAGCTATCAATATTGGTTTGGCTTGCCGAACTTCTATGTGATTACCCGTTATAACCACAGCACCCACTACGCCATGGCGGTATGGCAACTGGGTGAGGCTGTCAGCCGCGCCGCCCGTGGGGTGAACTGAACCGGGTTATTCAGGCGTTATCCCTCTACCAACGTATAAAGCACGCCAGCCCCTTGGGGCTGGCTAATTCCATTTCGGCCCGCCGCTGCTCGCCATCGTGATGAAGGTGTGCGGTAAGTCACCTTTTGCTTGAATAGCGTAATTATTTGCGCCAAATCAAAACCCGCTTCGTGCTACCATTGCCATACAAAATAAAAGGTCTTTTAGCCGTTTAATTTACGTGGGTAATACGTGCCCACATTGTATGAGCTTCATTTGAATGTGAGCATGGAGGAGCCCAATGCGGGTAAGCAGAAGGCAGTTTTTCAGGATTTGTGCCGGCGGGATGGCGGGTACAACCGTCGCCGCCCTTGGATTCACCCCCTCAATCGCGTTAGCCGAAACACGCCAATATAAACTCTTGCGCTCAAAAGAAACCCGAAACAACTGCACCTATTGTTCAGTGGGCTGCGGGGTGATCCTCTATAGCATGGGGGATGGGGCCAAGAATGTGCGCGAGAGTATCTTCCACGTGGAGGGCGATCCGGATCACCCCGTGAGCCGCGGCTCACTGTGCCCGAAAGGGGCTGGGGTGCTGGATTATATCCACAGTGAAAACCGGCTGCGCTACCCGCAGTACCGTGCGCCCGGCACCGATCGCTGGCAACGCATCAGTTGGGAGGAGGCGATTGAACGCATCGCCCGCCTGATGAAAGACGATCGCGACGCCAACTTTGTGGAAAAGAATGCGCAGAACGTTACCGTCAACCGCTGGACGACCACCGGCATGTTATGCTCTTCGGCTGCCAGTAATGAAACCGGGCTGCTGGATCAGAAATTCACCCGCGCGCTCGGCATGGTGGCGATCGATTGCCAGGCCCGTTTGTGCCATGGCCCGACGGTTTCAGCCCTGGCGCCCACCTTTGGCCGCGGTGCGATGACCAACAACTGGGTCGATATTAAAAATGCCAACCTGGTGTTGATCATGGGCGGCAACGCGGCGGAAGCGCACCCGGTCGGGTTTAAATGGGTGATAGAAGCGAAAACGCAAAATGACGCCACCGTGGTGGTGGTGGACCCGCGCTTTAACCGCAGCGCCGCCGTGGCGGATCTCTATTCGCCGATCCGCGCCGGCTCCGACGCCGCGTTCCTGCTGGGTGTGATTCACTATCTGATTGAAAATAATAAAATTCAATCCGAGTACGTGAAGAATTACACCAATGCCAGCTTCCTGGTGCGGGAGGATTATACCTTCCACGATGGGCTGTTCAGCGGTTACGACGCAGAAAAACGGCAATATGACAAACACACCTGGTTCTACCAGCTTGATGAACAAGGCTATGCGCGGCGTGATACCACGCTGACCGATCCACGCTGCGTGTGGAACCTGTTGAAACAGCATGTCAGCCGTTACACGCCCGAGCTGGTCAGCCGTATTTGCGGCACACCGCAAGACGACTTCCTGAAAATCTGCGCGTTATTGGCCGAAACCTGCGCCCCCGATCGCACCGCAACCATTCTGTACGCGTTGGGGTGGACGCACCATTCCGGCGGTGCACAGATCATCCGCTGTGCGGCGATGGTGCAGCTGTTGTTGGGCAATATCGGCATGCCTGGCGGCGGGGTCAATGCGCTGCGCGGCCACTCGAACATTCAGGGCTATACCGATCTGGGCCTGCTCTCCACCAATCTTCCCGGCTATATGCCGTTGCCTTCTGAAAAGCAGGCCGATTACCAGAGCTATATCACGCAAATCACGCCGGCCTGCCTGGGGCAGAACGAAGTCAACTTCTGGCACAACACGCCCAACTTTTTCGTCAGCATGATGAAAAGCTTTTGGGGCGATAAGGCCAGTGCACAAAACCAGTGGGGTTATGACTGGCTGCCGAAGTGGGATCGCCTGTATGACGTATTAACGCAGGCGGAGCTGATGGCCCAGGGCAAAATGAACGGCTATATCGTTCAAGGCTTTAACCCGTTGGCAGCGTTCCCGGATAAGAATAAATCGGCGCGGGCGCTGGCGAAGCTGAAATACATGGTGGTGATCGATCCGCTGGTGACGGAATCTTCCAATTTCTGGCAGAACCACGGCGAGATGAATGACATTAATCCGGCGGACATCCAGACCGAAGTGTTCCGCTTGCCGTCCTCTTGCTTTGCTGAAGAAGACGGCTCGATCGCCAACTCCGGCCGTTGGCTGCAGTGGCACTGGGCGGCGGCGGAGCCACCGGCCGAGGCATTGCACGACGGCAAGATTATCGGCCGCCTGTTTACCCAGCTGCGCGACATGTATCGCCGGGAAGGTGGCGCCAACCCAGAACCGGTGCTGAATATGGCCTGGGATTATCATGATCCGGCCGATCCTACCCCGGAAGAGATCGCCCGCGAAGCCAACGGCAAAGCCCTGGCGGATATTACCGACGCCGCCGGCAATGTGGTAGTGAAAAAG
Organism: Gibbsiella dentisursi; assembly: GCF_039539505.1. Classification (NCBI taxonomy): domain Bacteria; kingdom Pseudomonadati; phylum Pseudomonadota; class Gammaproteobacteria; order Enterobacterales; family Yersiniaceae; genus Gibbsiella; species Gibbsiella dentisursi. The sequence goes on along the minus strand of NZ_BAABDG010000007.1, from coordinate 382,569 downwards.
GGGCAGCAGATCAGCGCGTTTTCCCAGTTGAAAGCGGACGGCTCAACCAGCAGCTTCTGCTGGATTTATGCCGGGAGCTGGACGGAGGAAGGCAACCAGATGGATAGCCGCGACAACAGCGATCCTTCCGGGCTGGGCTGCACGCCCGGCTGGGCCTGGTCATGGCCGGCCAACCGCCGCATCTTGTATAACCGTGCATCGGTGGATCCGCAGGGCAAACCCTGGGATGCCAAACGTGAAATCATCCGCTGGGACGGCGCCAAATGGGTGGGGTTTGACGTGGCGGATTACAGCCAGGCCGCGCCAGGCAGCGGCGTCGGGCCGTTTATTATGAACCAGGAAGGCGTCGGCCGTTTATTCGCGCTGGATAAAATGAACGACGGCCCGTTCCCGGAACACTATGAACCGGTTGAAACGCCGATCGGCACCAACCCGTTGCACCCGGCTGTGGTTTCCAACCCGGCCGCGCGTATTTTTGCTGACGATTTGCAAAATATGGGGCGTGCGGAGGAGTTCCCCTATGTCGCCACGACGTATTCGATCACCGAGCTGTTCCGCCATTGGACCAAACATGCGCGGCTAAACGCCATTGTTCAGCCGGAGCAGTTTATCGAGATCGGCGAAGCGCTGGCTAGCCGCAAAGGCATCGCCCAGGGCGACGAAGTTCGCATCTCGTCTAAACGCGGTTTTATCAAGGCGAAAGCGGTGGTGACCAAGCGTATTCGGCCACTGCTGATTAACGGCAGTGAGGTGGAAACGATCGGCATTCCTTGCCACTGGGGCTTTGAAGGCGAAACCCGCAAGGGGTTCCTGGCCAATACCCTGACGCCGTCGGTTGGCGATGCCAACTCGCAGACGCCGGAGTATAAGGCCTTCTTAGTGAACGTGGAAAAGGTATAAGGAGCCGAATTTATGTCCATGCAATCCCAAGACATTATCAAACGTTCGGCCACCAATGCGATGACGCCGCCGCCGCAGGCCCGTTCTCATAAGGAAGAGGTCGCCAAGCTGATTGACGTTTCCATCTGCATTGGTTGCAAGGCTTGCCAGGTGGCCTGTTCGGAATGGAACGACATTCGTGATGAGGTGGGGCACTGCACCGGCGTTTACGATAACCCGGCCGATCTAAGCGCCAAATCCTGGACGCTGATGCGCTTTAGCGAAACCGAGCAGAACGGCAAGCTGGAGTGGCTGATCCGCAAAGACGGCTGCATGCACTGCGCCGAGCCGGGCTGCCTGAAGGCTTGCCCTTCGGCCGGGGCGATTATTCAGTATGCCAACGGCATTGTGGATTTTCAGTCTGAGCACTGTATCGGCTGTGGCTACTGTATCGCCGGTTGTCCGTTCAACATCCCGCGCCTGAACCCGGACGATCACCGGGTATATAAATGCACCCTGTGCGTCGACCGCGTTACCGTAGGGCAGGAGCCGGCGTGTGTGAAGACCTGCCCAACCGGCGCCATCCATTTCGGCAGCAAACAAGACATGCTGGAACTGGGGGCGGAACGCGTTGCGCATCTGCAAAAGCGCGGCTATGCGCAGGCCGGCGTTTACAACCCGCAGGGCGTGGGCGGTACCCATGTGATGTACGTGTTGCACCATGCCGATCGGCCGGAGCTTTATCACAACCTGCCCAAAGAGCCGCAGATCGCTATGCCGGTCAACCTGTGGAAAGGCGTGTTGAAACCCCTGGCGGCCGCGGGCTTTATCGCCACCTTCGCCAGCCTGATTTTCCACTATATCGGCATTGGGCCAAACAATGAGACCGAGGATGACGATGAGGAGAATGGTCATGAGTAAAAGCAAGATGATTGTTCGCACCCGGTTCATCGATCGCGCCTGTCATTGGACGGTGGTGATCTGTTTCTTCCTGGTGGCGCTCTCGGGGATTGCGTTGTTCTTCCCCACGTTGCAGTGGCTGACGGAAACCTTCGGCACGCCGCAGATGGGGCGCATTCTGCACCCGTTTTTCGGCGTGGTGATTTTCCTGGCGCTGGTGTTTATGTTTTTCCGCTTTGTAAAACACAACATCCCGGAAAAGGAAGATCTGCCGTGGATCAAAGGCATCGTCGAGGTGTTGAAGGGCAATGAGCACAAAGTGGCGGACGTTGGCAAATACAATGCCGGGCAGAAGATGATGTTCTGGAGCATCATGAGCATGATTTTTGTGCTGCTGGTCACCGGGGTGATTATCTGGCGGCCGTATTTTGCGCCGTTCTTCCCGATTGTGTGGATCCGCATTGCGCTGTTGATCCACGCCACGGCGGGCATCGTGCTGATCCATGCCATTTTGATTCATATGTACATGGCCTTTTGGGTGAAAGGTTCGATAAAAGGCATGATTGAAGGCAAGGTCAGCCGCCGCTGGGCGAAGAAGCACCATCCGCGCTGGTATCGCCAGATCGAAGCCAAAGAAACACAGGAAGAAAAGGGCGGGGTGTAAGCGCCTGTTTAGCGGCCGGGTTTTTGCCCGGCCCTCAAGATTAAAACAACGCATTGTCTGTGATTTATATCCCAAATAATTCGCGTTGCAGGACAAAAGCGTTTTTTAACAGCCCCTGCCCCGCAGAGGCGAAGCCCTGGTCAACATACCTGCAACTTGATATATGAAGGGTATATTTATTTTCTCCTCTTTATGCCACGCCCTTGCTCCGAGCAATCCCCTGTTTTAAATAAATTGCTATCATTCGATTTGATTTTTGGCTTGTCTGGCAAGAAAGTGGATTTATTGAAAATATTCAGTGATGATTCAGGGTTTTTATATTCGCTTGTTAAATAAGTCCCTGAATAAGTATTGTGTGTTCCATGTTAATATTGATTTTAATCAATATTTGATAAATTTATTATCATTCCCCTGACATTTAACGCACCGACAGTGGATATTGCTACTTCACGTGTAAATGATAGTCATTTGGGCGACCTTTCCAAGGTTATTGACTGATGTTCTAATCGCCAAAATAATAGAAAATTCTTAGTTTTTTTAAATTTTCAGATCAATGATCTGTGTGGTTGATCTTTTATTGATGTTTGTTCTAATATCGCTTGTGTTGAAATTTGTCTTAAAAACCATCACATGGCGATATGAAGAGGGATCTATGAGCGAAAACAGCTTCCAGAATGAAGTGCCAAAAGCTCGCGTTAATCTGAAGTTAGACCTGCATACCGGCGGTGCGCAGAAGAAAGTGGAACTGCCGCTGAAATTGTTAGTGACGGGCGACTTCAGTAATGGCAAAGAGTCGCGGCCATTATCTGAACGTGAGAAAGTAAATGTCAACAAAAATAACTTTAACAGCGTACTTGCAGAATTTAGCCCATCCTTAAATCTTTGCGTTGAAAATACCCTGGCCGGTGATGGCGCCGAGGAAAATATTCATCTTGCCTTTCGTGACATGAAAGATTTCGAGCCGGAACAGGTCGCCCGCCAAATACCTCAATTGAAAGCCATGCTTGCCATGCGCAATCTGCTGCGCGATCTGAAATCCAACCTCCTGGACAACGCCACCTTCAGAAAATCTTTTGAGGCCATATTACGTGACCCGGCGCTAAGCGAGGAGTTGCGCGCTGAACTGTCTGAACTGGCTCCGAAAGACGCCTGATAATTCCACGGATCAACACGAGAGAATGCCCATGTCTGTACAAAACACGACGGCGTCTTCCGGCGAAACCCTCGTTCGGGAACGTTCTGAAGCGGGTGGCGTATACGCCTCCTTGTTTGAAAAAATCAATCTCAAACCGGCCACGCATTTAAGCGATATCAGTATCTGGCAGGATGAAACCGCCATGGCCGAAGCTGGGGCGAATGAACGTATTACCGCTGGTGTGCAGGTGTTTTTGGATCGCCTGAAACAGTCCGGCCAGAAGGTTGATAAACTCGATAAAACCTTAATCGATCACCAGATTGCTGAACTGGATTACCAGATTAGCCGCCAGCTTGATGCCGTGATGCACCATGCGGAATTTCAGGCGGTTGAAAGCCTGTGGCGCGGGCTTAAACACCTGGTGGACAACACGGATTTTCGCCAGAACGTGAAACTGGAAATCCTCGATCTCGCCAAAGAAGATCTACGCCAGGATTTCGAAGACTCGCCGGAAATCATTCAGAGTGGGTTGTACCGCCAGACGTATATTGCCGAGTACGATACGCCAGGGGGCGAGCCGATTGCGGCGGTGATCTCGGCATATGAATTTGACGCATCCGCCCAGGATGTGGCGCTGTTGCGTAACATCGCCAAAGTTTCCGCCGCTGCCCATATGCCGTTTATCGGTGCCGCCGGCGCTAAATTCTTCCTGAAGGAGGATATGGAACAGGTGGCTGCCATTAAAGATATTGGCAACTACTTTGACCGCGCCGAGTACATCAAATGGAAATCCTTCCGCGAGACGGACGACAGCCGTTATATTGGCCTGGTGATGCCGCGCGTGTTGGGGCGCCTGCCGTATGGCCCAGACACCGTGCCGGTGCGCAGCTTCAACTATGTGGAAGAAGTGAAAGGCCCGGAACACGAGAAATACCTGTGGACTAACGCCTCGTTTGCCTTTGCTTCCAATATGGTGCGCAGCTTTATCAACAATGGCTGGTGCGTGCAGATCCGTGGCCCGCAGGCCGGCGGCGCGGTTCAGGATTTGCCGATTCATCTGTATGACCTGGGCACCGGCAATCAGGTGAAAATCCCCTCTGAAGTGATGATCCCGGAAACCCGTGAGTTTGAGTTCTCCAATCTTGGCTTCATTCCGCTGTCTTACTACAAAAACCGCGACTACGCCTGTTTCTTCTCGGCGAACTCCACCCAAAAACCGGCGCTGTACGACACCCCTGACGCGACGGCCAACAGCCGTATTAACGCCCGTTTGCCGTATATCTTCCTGCTGTCGCGTATCGCTCATTACCTGAAGATTATTCAGCGTGAAAACATCGGCACCACCAAAGACCGCCGGCTGTTAGAGCTGGAACTTAACACCTGGGTACGTGGCCTGGTGACCGAAATGACCGATCCAGGCGACGAGCTGCAGGCTTCTCACCCGCTGCGCGATGCCAAAGTGATCGTTGAGGATATTGCAGACAACCCAGGTTTCTTCCGCGTGAAGCTGTATGCCGTGCCGCATTTCCAGGTTGAAGGGATGGACGTCAATCTATCGCTGGTTTCCCAGATGCCGAAGGCGAAAGCCTAAGTAAAGTAAGGCAGGAAGCCGATGAAGATTTTTCGTCCATTATGGGAGGACGGGGCCTTTCTGGCCCCGCAACAGTTTCAACAGCAGGCGCAGTGGGATGCGTATGTGAGCGACATCGTTGCACGGATGGGGCTGGCCCATCCGTGGGGAGTTATTGCTGCAGAATTCGATGACGCTGGGCTGGCATTATCCCGCCTCAATGCAACCCGCATAGTGGCGCGTTTCCCGGATGGCACATTGGTCGATACCGATCTGGCCGACAATTTGCCCCCTGTCTGTGATTTGTCTGCCGCATCCGGCCAGGATGTGGTGGACGTGCTGCTCGCTTTGCCGTTGCTCAGCGCCAATGGCGGTAATCTGGATGACGGGCAAGATAGCGATCGCCCACGCCGCTGGAAGGCTGAGCGCGTGCAGGTACAGGATCTGGCCGGAACCGAACGTGGCGAGCTGGCTATCCTGCGTCATGCTATTTCGTTGCGCCTTTCCTCACAGGAAAATACCGCGTATCTGACCTGCCCGGCCACACGGCTTGTGCGTAATGCGCAGGGGCAGTGGAGCCGGGATATTTCTTTTATCCCACCGTTACTCTCGTTGTCCGCGAGCCCTGTGCTGGCGATGGCGCTGGGCGACTTGCTGAAACGTCTGCAAGCAAGACGCCAGCGCCTGATGGCCATGCGCCGCGAAAGCAATGAGCGGATGGCGGATTTCGCCGTCGCGGATGTTTCCCTGTTCTGGTTACTGAATGCCCTGAACAGCGCGGAGCCGGTGCTGGCAGAGCTTTTGCAGGCGCCTGCCCGTCATCCCGAGCTGTTGTACCGGGAACTGGCACGCCTGGCCGGCAGCTTGCTGACGTTCTCACTTGAACATGATGTCAGGGATATTCCGGCTTATCAGCACGATGCGCCGGAGCAGGTGTTTCTGCCATTGCTTACGCTGCTCGACAAACTCCTTGAAGCCAGCCTGCCTTCCCGTGTGGTCAGTATCCAACTTGAGCATGAGGATCAAATTTGGAAAGGCTCGCTGCACGACGCCCGTTTGCGTGAAGGGGCTGATTTCTACCTCTCGGTGCGCTCCCCGATGCCAAATCATGAGTTGCAGGTCAGGTTCCCGCAATTGTGTAAGGCCGGCAGTTTTGATGACGTTTCCGATGTGGTGAACGTGGCGTTGAGCGGCATGGTCATCAAACCGCTTAGCCACGTGCCGGCTGCTATCCCGTTGCGTCTTGAGAACCAGTATTTTGCGCTGGATCTCTCGACGGATGCGGCCCGGGCGATGCTGGAAGCGGGCAGTTGTACCTTCTACACCCCGCGATCGCTCGGGGATGTGAAACTGGAACTTTATGCGGTGCTGCGTACATGAATAGATCCGATCTTAGCCAGATAGAACGTATTTTTTACCCCGGCTGGCTGATGGCCAGCCAACTGCGCGGCGGGCAGAAAGTACATGATGGTGAACGTTTGTATCGCCGTGCTTGCCATCTGGTGGAAAGCGCCCGTAAAGCATTGGCCGATGCCGGTTACAGCGAGGCCAGCCGGGAGCATATGATTTATGCGCTGTGTGCGCTGCTGGATGAGAGCGTGCTTAACCGTGGCGTGGATGATGATGGTTATCTGTTCTGGCGGCGTGATCCATTGCAGGCGCGTTTTTTTGGCACTCTGAAGGCGGGTGAGGAATTGTGGGAGCGGATCCGCAATATTCTTAAGGAAAACTCGCCGGATACGGCCGTGCTGACCTGTCTGTACCGCACTCTGCAGTTGGGGTTTGTCGGGCAGTACCGCGCACAGAATGACGAACGCCGTGAGGATGTGGTGCGCACGCTTGGCGAGCGGGTTCCGCCATTTACTCTGGCGCAGGACGCGCCGATTGTTGTTCGGGCGTCACGTCTGCGCAGCGGTCGCCGTCTATATTGGTTGTCGTGGATTGCCGGGATAGCCGTGCTGGCGGCGCTTTGGTTTTTCCTCTCTTCTTCCCTCACCGACATGGTGAGCCAGACAATCAGGCCGGGGTAAGCGATGCGTGATGTTTACCGCGCCCTGTTGACCACACTGGTAGGGCTTCTTGTCCTGTGGCTTGTCCTGGGATTCTGGCCGTTTTCCCTGGGCAGCTGGGTGGCGCTCAGTTTACTGGTTGTTCTGGCTTGCGGTGTGATGTTGTGGCGACAGTGGCTGGCGACACATGCACGGCATGAAGCGGTTCGCAGCATCGCGGATGGCAGCCTGCCCCCTGAAGATTTTCAGGGGGCCGTGATTCTCGTCTGTGGTGACGGCTCCCCTCTGTTTAAAGCTGCTTCCCGGCACCGTGAAACTCGCCAGGGCTGGTACTTGCAGGTGTTGGATGCAGAACAGCTTCCTTTGTTGGCGCAGCATCTGAGTCTTGTGCGCCCGGCGCTGATCTCGCAGGTGTCCGTGTTGCTGGCGGTACAGCCTGAACGCCATACCTGCGCGGATGATTTTACCCAAAGCCTGCGGGGTTGGCTGCGTGCCGCGGTGCAGTGTCGCCCGTGGTTCAGCGGCTTACCGCCCATATGCACGGTGACCTGGGTTTCACCGCCAGGTGCTTGTGCGGGGGAAGATCCTGCCTGGTTTGTTTCCGTCAATAACAGCGCCGGTTTGCAGGTTTATCAGCCAGGGCAGGGGAACCTACCACTTGCGGACTGGATAACAGAAAGCGATGCATCCGAGCATCTTACCCGTTTGAGCCAGGCGCTGTGGCTCGACAGCCTGTTGGGCTGGCAGGCCAGTAGGGTGAACAGTCTGTTGGCTGTACGTCAGGGGGAGTTGCCCGCACAGAAGCCCTGTGCGCAGGCCTTTTGCATGGCGCCAGTCAATGGCAAGAGTGGCAACCTTTGGCAACAACATATAACCGATATCACGGCGTTGGCGCCGGCAAGCATTGGCCTGGCGGATACGCTGCCGCTACCGGAGCTACTGCTTTCCTGTTTGCCGCGCCGTCGTGGGATCAGCAGCAGGATGGTGTTCTGGCGGTGGGTTGGGTTGCTGGGCGGCGTATTTCTTGCACTGGCGATGCTGGCTTCGTTTATCAACAATCAGCGCCTTATCCGTAGCGTGGGTGATCATCTTGCGCTCTACCATCGCCTTAGCGGCGAGCCACCAGAACCTAAGTTTCAGGCACAGCAACACCTGCGTGCTGACGCACGTCTGTTGGATGACTGGCTGCGCCGGGGAGAACCGCTGCGTTACCGCATGGGCTTGTATCAAGGGGGGTGCCTGATCGCGCCGGTAGAAACTGCAATCAGTGACTGGGCACCGTCGCAGACACCTCCACCGGTGATTAACAAAATCGTGCAGGGGCTGAAGACTATCCGCCTCGACAGCATGTCGCTGTTTGATTCCGGCCAGTCTGCGTTGAAAACCGGTTCGACCAAAATGCTGGTGAATTCTCTGGTGGGCATTAAGGCCAGGCCGGGCTGGCTGATTGTGGTGGCCGGGCACACCGATAACACCGGCAACCCGAAGCTAAACCAAACGTTGTCGCTCGAGCGCGCCGAAGCGGTGCGTGACTGGATGCGCGACACCGGCGACGTGCCGGAAAGCTGTTTTGCGGTGCAGGGCTATGGCGCGAGCCGCCCGGTCGCAACCAATGACACTGCGGAAGGCCGCGCGCTCAACCGCCGTGTCGAAATCAGTCTGGTACCGCAGGCGGATGCCTGCCAGATACCGGGCAATACCCTGGCGCCATCGCAGGATGATGACGCATCACAACACAATGGAGAGTAATACCATGGCAATCCCTGTTTATCTTTGGCTGAAAGACGACGGCGGCGCAGACATCAAAGGGTCTGTGGATGTTCAGGATCGTGAAGGCAGCATCGAAGTGGTCGCTCAGGAGCACAACCTGTACATCCCAACCGACAACAACACCGGCAAATTGACCGGCACCCGTATTCACACCCCGTTCTTGTTCACCAAGGAGATCGACTCATCCAGCCCGTACTTGTACAAGGCGGTGACTACCGGCCAGACCCTGAAATCGGCGGAATTCAAGTGGTACAAAATCAACGACGCGGGCCAGGAAGTGGAGTACTTCAACACCACACTGGAAAACGTGAAAGTGGTGAAAGTGAACCCGCTGATGCACGACATCAAGGATCCTTCTTACGAGAAGCACAACCATCTCGAGCAGATCGAACTGCGTTACGAAAAAATCACCTGGACCTACAAAGACGGCAACATCATTCATTCCGATTCGTGGAACGAACGCGCCACGGCATAAGCCCGATGCGGACAGGGTTGCCTGTCCGCAGTTTTTATCAGGCCGCTTTGTGCTGGCGGCTAGGTGTTGATACGCAACTGCGCGTAATCATCGAAATAGCAGACAGGTATGTCTGCTGAAGGTGGCTTATTACATGGAATCACTATGAAAACGCAAAATATTCCCGTCTCACCCGCATTTATTGTGATCTCCTGGCTGGCGATGTTGGGGGGTGTACTGGTTTACCTGGTTGGTCTCTGGCGTGCGGATATGGAACTCAATGAAAAAGGTTACTACGTGGCAGTGCTGGTTTTGGGGCTATTCGCTGCTGTCTCTTTGCAAAAAACGGTACGCGATCGACTGGAAAGCATCCCCACCACCCAGTTGTATCACATGGTATGTCTGCTGGCTTTCGCTATAGCGGTAATCCTGCTGGTAATTGGTCTGTGGAATGCCAGCCTGATGCCAAGCGAAAAAGGGTTTTATGGCGTCTCATTTTTTATGGCGTTGTTTGGGGCGGTGGCTGTGCAGAAAAATATACGCGACAGCGCTCATAGCGTTTTGCAAGCGGTCCCGGTTGTTGAGGAACAGGAACCTTAGCCCAAAATCCTATGCGGGCAGGGCTTCCTGTTCGCAGTTTCTTTTCTGAGTACCTGCCTGGCGGGTACTCAAAAAAGAACATATCCCGGAAATCTGACCTGATGCGCTTTGGTTACAGCGATGGGCGGTAGCGTGCCCGAAGGTCTCTGATAGCGAGTTAAATAACATGGAAAACCCGGCAATCCTCCTGCGTCGTCTTAATCCTTACTGTGCCCGTGCGCTGGAAGGCGCGGCTTGCCTGTGCCAGACCCGCGCACACGCGGAAATCGCACCAGAACACTGGTTGTTGAAACTGTTGGAGCAGGGCGAAGGCGATCTGACGGTGCTGGCGCGCCGTTACGAATGGGATATGGATGCGATCTGGCAGGATTTGCTCGGCTGGCTGGACAAGCTGCCGCGTGCGTTGCGCAGCCGCCCACAGCTCTCTGATAGCACCCAAACGCTGTTGCAGCAAGCCTGGCTGCTGGCTTCGCTTGCCGGTGAAGCGCAAATTCGAAGCCAGTATCTGCTGATGGCGTTGATTGATAAACCGAAGCTGGTTCGCTGCGATGGTTTGTGGCCGCTGTTGACCCTGGGGCGGAGCCAACTGGAGCGCCTGCGCCCGCTGCTGGATGCGCAGTCGGACGAGCGTCCGGACGTTCAACAGGAAGCCGAACTGGCGCAAGAGCACGGTGGCGACGTGGTGTTTGTTGGCCGCCCGATTGGAGCGGAAGTGAAACCGGGGGAACTCAACCCGGCGTTACAAAATGCGTTGGACAAATTCACCCTTGATGTCACCGCCAAAGCTCGCGAAGGTAAAATCGATCCGGTGTTTGGCCGCGATAGCGAAATTCGCCAAATGGTGGACATCCTCTCCCGCCGCCGGAAGAACAACCCGATTCTGGTGGGGGAACCCGGCGTGGGCAAAACCGCGCTGGTGGAAGGGCTGGCGCTGCGCATTGCCGAAGGCAACGTACCGGAAAGCCTGAAACCCGTGAGTTTGCGGACTTTGGATCTCGGCCTGCTGCAAGCGGGAGCCGGTGTAAAAGGTGAATTTGAACAGCGCCTGAAAAATGTCATTGAAGCCGTACAGCAGTCGCCGGATCCGGTTCTGTTGTTTATCGATGAAGCGCACACCATTATCGGCGCGGGCAACCAGGCGGGGGGCGCTGATGCTGCCAACCTGCTGAAACCTGCGCTGGCGCGTGGCGAACTGCGCACTATCGCCGCGACTACCTGGAGCGAATACAAACAGTATTTTGAACGCGACGCCGCGCTGGAGCGCCGCTTTCAGATGGTGAAGGTGGATGAGCCGGATGACGACACCGCCTGCCTGATGTTGCGCGGCCTGAAACCCCGTTACGCGGAGCACCACGGCGTGCACATCACCGATGATGCGGTACGCGCCGCCGTTACGCTCTCAAGGCGCTATCTGACCGGGCGGCAACTGCCGGACAAAGCGGTCGATCTACTGGATACCGCCGCTGCTCGCGTGCGTATGGGGCTTGATACCGTCCCGGAAACCCTCACTCGTTTGAAGGCGCAACTGACGGCACTGGAGCTGGAAGCCCAGGCGCTGCAAGAAGATATCGCTACGGGCAGCAATAAGCACGGCGATCGCCTGCGTGCCATTGAACAGCAGCGCATCCAACTGTCAACGACTCTGCAACGGCAGGAAGCGCATTTTGCAGCAGAAAAAACGCTGGCGATGCAGTTGATAGCCCGCCGCCAGGGCATTCAGCCTGGGGATGAGTACCAGGCGGATATCCATGATTTACAGAAGAAGCTCGAAGCGCTGCAACAGGATACGGCCCTGATTCAGATTGATGTGGATACCCGCACCGTCGCCAACGTGATTGCCGACTGGACCGGCGTGCCGCTCTCCTCGCTGATGAAAGACCAGCAGACCGAACTGCTGACGCTGGAACAGGAAATCGGTAAACGGGTAGTCGGTCAGGAAGTGGCCCTGGCCGCCGTTGCCCAGCGCCTGCGCGCCGCTAAAACCGGCCTGACCGCCGAGAACGGTCCGCAGGGCGTATTCCTGTTGGTGGGGCCAAGTGGGGTGGGCAAAACAGAGAGCGCGTTGGCGCTGGCGGATGCGCTATACGGCGGTGAAAAATCGCTGATTACCATTAACCTGTCTGAATACCAGGAACCACACACCGTTTCCCAACTGAAAGGCTCGCCCCCAGGCTACGTGGGTTACGGCCAGGGCGGCATTCTTACCGAAGCGGTTCGCAAGCGGCCATACAGTGTGGTGCTGCTGGATGAAGTGGAAAAAGCGCATCGTGATGTGATGAACCTGTTCTATCAGGTGTTCGATCGCGGTTTTATGCGCGACGGCGAAGGGCGTGAAATCGACTTCCGTAACACCGTTATCCTGATGACCTCCAACCTCGGCAGCGATCATCTGATGCAGTTACTGGACGAACGGCCGGAAGCCACCGAGGGGGATTTGCACGAACTGCTGCGCCCAATTCTGCGCGACCACTTCCAGCCAGCGCTGCTGGCCCGCTTCCAGACCGTGATTTACCGGCCGCTAAATGAGACTGCCATGCGCACCATCGTGGAAATGAAGCTTGAGCAGGTGAGCAAACGCCTGCACCGCCACTACGGCCTGACCACGCAGATTGATGAGAGCCTGTATGACGCGCTGACGGCTGCCTGCCTGCTGCCGGACACCGGCGCACGCAACGTCGACAGCCTGCTCAACCAACAAATTCTGCCGGTGCTGAGCCAGCAACTGCTGGCCCATATGGCCGCTAAGCAAAAGCCGCAATCTTTGACGCTTGGCTGGAATGATGAAGAAGGGATTGGGCTGGAGTTTGACGAGGCGCACGGAGGTTGAGATGCAGATTTGCATGATGGATTACGGCAACCTGTCGGCGGATGGCAAAACAGCGTACCTGAAATGCTACGGCATCGGCACGTTTGAAGTGCTGTCCGGTATTGAGCGCTATATCAACAATCCCGACTGCGCTGACCATGAAAAAGTCGCTATACCGGTCGGGGCTTACTGGGTCACCGACCGCTCTGCCGGCAGCCTGTATAACCGGGTACGGGCGGAGGCGATAGATACCTGGAGCCATTACCGAAACCACCATTCCGACTGGTTTGCGCTGTTCAGCGATAAAACCCAAAAAGACAGACTGAACGTCAATGGATTAAACCGAACGGGTTTTCGTCTTCATCCACTTAACAGTGATGGCACTGGTGAATCCTGGGGCTGCATCACCCTGCGCCGTTACAGCGATTTTCAGCATCTGCGCCATTTGCTGCTTCAACGCGGTACGTTTCCGGTTCCGGGCGGCAATGGCCTGATGGCCTACGCCCGTATCGATGTGCGTGGCACGCCTGATTTCAGCCAGTGCGAGGAAGAAGTTAAGAAAACTAAGGAAGAGGCTGAGAAGCGGCGGGCGCAGCAGGCTCTGAAACGGAAGAAGGCGAGTGCAGAATGAAAATCCTGCTGGTGCTTGTCATCGCGCTACTCGGCTCGTTCTTCCTGCCCGACGGCTATCTTACCGATTTTACCATTAACCACCTCCCGGTGCAGGGGGACGGTGAGGAAGGGATGGATAACCTTGCCATGACGGTGATCCTGATAAAGGCCCTGTTGAGCGGTGTCGGGGCATACCTCCTGCTGATGCTGACTGGCTGCGACAACGCCCGAAAAAATAACCCCTTTTCCACTTCTGTGACCGATGCTGGCCCGGGCCAGCCCTGACGGAAAAACCGATTACATAATGGAGTCAACGCCATGAGCCTGACGGATACCCTGAACACGATGGCGGCCACCGTCGCCGGAAAAACCCTGAACCGCTACCGCCTCGATATTCCTTCCTGTACGGCAGATATCGACGTGGAGGATTTCAGCGGCTCGGAGGCGATGAGTGCGCTGTACAGCTACACCATCAATTTCACCAGTGCGGACAAAACCATTGATGCCCGCCAGATGCTGAGCAAGCCGGCGACCCTGACCATGGGCGCGGGTAACCTGCTCTCCCTGACGGAGCGTAAGGTGGTTCACGGGGTGGTTACCCACTTCGAACGGACTGGCGGTTCAGCGGATGAAGCGCAGTACTGCATCGTGCTGGAGCCGTTTCTGGCGCTGCTGGGTAACCAGTTCCGTACCCACCGCTTTTTCGTCAACAAATCGGTGCCGGAGGTGGTCGCAGAGGTGCTTGAGGAGCATGGCCTGAAAGGCTGGGAGTACGCGTTCACCCTCAAAGCCGACTATCCGAAGCGTGAACAGATTAACCAGTATCAGGAAAATGACCTGGCGTTCATTGAACGCTTGCTGGCGGAGGTGGGGATTTTTTACTTCTTCACCCTGCAGCCCGACACACAGACCGAAGTAGTGCACTTCGCGGACAAGCAGAGTGCCTGGACGTTCGGGAAAACTTTGCCGCTCAACAGCCCGTCAGGGGCGAATGACAATGCGGTTGACTCGGTCTGGGGTATCCACGTCTGGCACAACGTGGTTGAGCGCTCTGTCACCGCCAGCGATTACAATCACCGTGAAGCTCAGAATATCCTGACCTCTGTACCGGCGGACATGACCTGTGGCGACGGTGACGGTATCACTTACGGTGATGTGTATCACTACCGCCCGCGTCACCTTGAGCGTGGCGACAAAATCACACCTTCAGCGGAAACCGGTAACTTCTGGGCGCGCCTGGAGCATGAACGCTTCCTGTCCGCACAGACTACGGTGACTGGCAGCAGCACCGACCACACCCTGGGGCCGGCACAGGTACTGACTATCACCGAAACGGCTATCCCGCCGACGCTGCCCCGTGAAACCGCAAGTGGCCTCGTCATCATCAGCGCCGGTTACTCCGCCAGCCGTCAGAACGCGCTGAAGGTGGAATGGGCGGCAATGCCGTACTACGAGAACCGTTGCTGGCGCCCGGCCGCTAAAAAGCGCCCGGTGGTCAGCGGCACCCTGACGGCTCGTATCACCAGTGCTAAAAATAACGATATCTACGCCTGGCAGGATGAAGCCGGTCTTTACCGGGTGAAATTTGATGCCGACCGGGATGACAAAAGCCAAGGGATGGAAAGCATGCCGGTGCGGCTGGCGAAGCCCTATGGTGGCGACAAATACGGCTTTCACTTTCCGCTGATTCAGGGGACCGAAGTGGCGATCGCGTTCCATGAAGGCGATCCAGACCGGCCATACATCGCCCACGCCCTGCATGACTCTCGCCATGTTGACCATGTCACTGAAGCCAACAGCACACGAAATGTGGTGCGCACGGCTGGTCTGAACAAACTGCGGATGGAAGACAAACGTGGTGAGGAGCACATCAAGCTCAGTACGGAGTACGGGGGTAAGACACAGCTTAATTTAGGGCACAACGTGGATGCTTCCCGTGAACTGCGTGGTGAAGGTGCAGAACTACGCACCGACAGGCACGTTTCCATTCGTGGGGGAGCAGGGGTGTTCATCACGGCGGATAAGCAGTCTTCAGCAAATGGAATGATGTTGGGTATGGCTGCAGCTCTGAGCCAGTTACAACAGGCTCAGAGTCTGGTGGAGTCGTTAAGCAGCGCAGCTGACATGGCAAAGGCAGAACTGGCAGATCTGCAGACGCAGAAAACGTTACTGAGTGAAGCGCTGATGGATCTCAAAAAATCAGCTGTACTGCTGTCTGCACCAGAAGGCATTGCGCAAGTGACGCCGAAATCTTTGCAATTGTCTGCAGGAGAAAATATCACGGCGACCAGTGGCGGTAATACCGATTTTAGTATCCTGAAGAAACTGACGGTAGCTGCGGGTGAGCGAATCAGTCTGTATGCCCAAAAGTTGGGTATCAAATTGTTTGCCGGTAAAGGGAAAGTGGAGATTCAGGCCCAGGGGGATGAAATGATGCTGGATGCGCTGAAAGATATCCGAGTGAGCAGTAGTGAAGGGAAAATCATCATCAATGCAAAAAAAGAAATTATTCTGACCAGTGGAGGTGGTTATATCCGGATAGCAGATGGCACAGTGGAGTGCGCGGCACCGGATAAAATTATTGAGCGTGGTGCGGTGTGGCAGAAGTTTGGCGGGCAAAGCATCAGTGAAGCGGTTCAGCAGTGGGATAGTGCTGATTTTGCTGTTACGCCGAAAGTAGTCTGGCCATACCACAATTCCCCTGTAAGTGGACAGAGTATGAGTGCGACAGGGGGGGATGGTGGAGCCAGAAGTATGAAAACCTCAGCATCCGGTGAAGCGGAAAAACAAAAAAGCATGAATATTGACGGGCTTAATATACATTTGAGTGATGAGGGTTAAAATATGAGTGAAAATAATGAAATAATCATTGAGCCTGTCTATGGAGAAGGCCCTTTGCCATATTACCCTGTAGTCACGGACAGAAAAGACAAAAATGTCGTGGCCAAAATATATAAACGGCCTGAGCGAGTCATACCCGTTATTTTTCTCCCCGGAGTGATGGGCAGTAATTTAAAGAATGAAAATGGGGACGCTGTATGGCTGGCAAACAGTACGACTTCGTGGGATTTATTGACCTGGATCGGAAAAAACGCAGATCAGAGAAAGAAAATCCTTAACCCGGATAGTACTTCCGTTTTTAATGGTGGAAATATTGAACCTGAAGGAGCAAAAGAACGGGTGATGTTTAAATCCCGTCAGGATCGGGGGTGGGGTGAAGTGGCCGCCATGAGCTATGGCACGTTTTTGCCTTGGTTACAGGATGCATTAAATGATCATGACAGCATGATCGTTAATAAAATGTCAAACAACGGTAAGAAGACGCTCCGTGAAGAATTAATGGATATGAATCTGAATGCGGAAAAAGGCGAGTCCAGCCTGACCGACAGTGAGGTGGCGTTAAGTTATAAGTATTTATTCCCCGTTCATGCTATGGGTTATAACTGGCTCCAGTCCAATTTGGTTTCAGCCGAAATAATAAAAAAAAGGATAGAAAAAACAATTCAGGATTATCAGTCCATGGGGTATAAATGTGAGAAGATCATCCTAGTGACCCATTCCATGGGCGGACTGGTTGCACGTTGTTGTTCTGAATTACAGGGTGGAAATAAAGATATTCTGGGGATTGTTCACGGGGTAATGCCGGATTCCGGTTCACCGATGGCCTATAAACGAATGAAAACCGGGGAAGCAGGAAGGACAGGTTGGGTGATTGGCAGTAACGGTGCCGAAATGACGGCTGTGCTGGCACAGTCTCCCGGGCCGTTACAGCTGTTACCGGGTTTCGCTTACGGGCCACACTGGCTCCGTATTGACGGGATGGTATCGTTGCCGAAGAGTGATCCCTATAAGGAAATCTATCTGGAACGCAGGGCATGGTGGGGGTTATGTGAAGAGCGATTTATTAACCCTGAGAATAAAGAAATGGATAAGAATCAATTTGATGATGATTGGGATATTTATAAAGACTTGATAACTAATTATGTCAAACCCGGTATTGAAGATTTGCGAACTCATTATCATAAAAATACGTGGATGTTTTATGGTAATAACGGAAGTAAGTTTCCTTCTTATAGCACAATTAACTGGAAAGGTGTCAGTGGGGTAAAATATAAAGATAGCGACAACCAGAAAATAACCAGTGATGGTGTTATCTTTTATCCTCCGGAAGTTAATAATAAAACGACTAGAATAGCCGGGCTAATGACTGATGAAGATGCTCATTTGTATAAGAAATTTACGCTCTTACCTCCGGACGCAGATGGCGATGGTACGGTTCCGGTACGCGGTGCTGTTTTTAACGCTCCGGGGCTGAAATCTCAGATTGGTTTGAGTGTAGATCATGAAGGGGCTTATAAAGACGATGAGTCAATGGATTCACGTAGGTTCACCCTTCGGGCAGTTCTGAAGATAGCGCAGGAAATAAAAGAAACAGGGCTGGCCTATGCGGATGAATAAAAAATTCCGTATTGTTTTGTGTGTAATTATTGCTACCGGAACAATTGTCTGGTGGTATAATCGCCCTTATCCCCCGAAAGAAACACTGACGTCCCGGCAGGAGGCTAATGTGAAAGAAATGCTGAAAGAAATGAGAACCCGTTGTGTTGGTCGTTACTTAATTGACCTGCCGGCATCATTTACCCCATACCGGAGCTCTCAGCAGTTAGAAGATAACCACTGGGTTGCAAATGTCAGTATGCCAGATGACTCACGTAAGACATATATCACAACAAAACGCATGTACTCCCCTGCATTTGAACAGTTTATTCAGCGACGAGAAAAAGAGATTGCTCAGGGAATTGTTATTAATCCACTGAACAAACCCTATCTAAAAAAAGTCTGGGTACTATCGAATGGGATGAAAGGTGTAATATTTGAGCGAAACGTAGATTCAGGAACAAATGATGCCATGAGGACACTTGAAGGTTATCTCTATACTAATGGTGTCGCTATTAAACTACAAAAAGTGAGCGTTAATAATTCTTCTCCCCGTTATGAAAAAGACCGAGACGGTGACCCAATCAGAAATTTTATTCCACGGGATATAGATAGGATGAATAGTCTGCTTTTCAGAATTACCGGCAGACAGGAGGGTGAAATTCCGACCACGCCAGGAAGCTGTATTGCTGATGCGTTTATTGCCGCTGATAAATATGCACAGGGGCAGGAAGATATTTACCGTAATTATACCAGTGATGTGGCCTGGGGATTGAAGGTTTCTCTAAATATGGATAATTTTACTAAAGGGCGTGATAGTGTGCTGGAGCGGGCGGGAGATATTTCCAGAGACTTATCCAGAATGCATGGGTATATTGTCAGGAAGGGTTCTTTTGATATTAATGGACTGCATGCTGAAGAAATTCTGATGATGGCTCCTGAACCATCGAACAATGAATCCAGGTATAGTTTTGGTCTGTATATTAATGAAAAAATAGCCAGCTATAAGTTACCTGGGCTAACCTTGGATCTAGGTAATATCAGTCGAAATCCCACACCTTATACACAGGAGGAGATCATTACCTTCTGGGACGCTATTACCCATACTGTTCGCTTACGTCCGAATGCTTTTTAATAAGGGTAAAATTTATGCCAGCATTAGTTTGCCTGGGTGATGCCACGACACACGGCGGTAAAGTCATTTCAGCATCCTCCACTCTGTTTATTAATGGTATTCAGGTTGCCTTGGTCGGTGACCTTGTGTCCTGTCCGGTTCATGAAGTAAACCGTATTACTGAAGGTGATCCCACGGCATCAGAGGAAGGCGTGTCTGTCGTTGTGGATTCTTGTCTTTGTGAGTGTGGCTGCCGCGTTATCAGTTCTCATCCCGAAAACAGTATTGAGTCATAAATATGCAATGGCCTGTTCCTGACATCCCGGAGAAACAACCGTACCCTCGCCCGAAATACAGAAGATGGGGCGTTATTCTTTTCCTTACGCTGGTTGCGGGAGGATTGCTGGCGTTATTTTTCTCCAGGGTTACTAGTTACGGACAGATGATTCTGTATGGTGTGTTGCCTGCATTTTTCGTCTGGTTGTGTTTCTTTGGTGTTATCTGGCATCGCTATGAAAAATCAGTTAATGATACCCTATTGTGGAATAAGGAGTCTGAGCGGACGAAATTAATCTGGCAGCGCTGGTGTATGTGGCAATGGGTTATCGTGGGGAATGTTGCTCTGACGCCGGAAAAAGACGGCATTATCTCCCTCCTGGGGGATTATGCTAATATACCTGCATACCCGTGCAGGGCCCGGCCATTACACACTGTTCTTGTTGGGCTGGGTAACCGGCTGGAATACATTGATTCCCGGATGGAGATACAGTGTCCGGGGTACCGTCATTTTTTATATTCAGTAAAAGTTCTTATTCCTGATTCGAGTCAGTGGGTATCGATCGAACAGGCAGTTTATAAACAATGGGACCTGTATCCGGAATATATTAATTCAGTTGATGACATCCAGTCAGATCCCGAACAGGACAGGCTGACTTTGCTGCTTTGCATCCAGGACTGGTTTACTGATAACGGCAAAAAATACAGTGAATTTATCACTGGGCAAATCATCACATCGGTTTCGTTCGCTTCAAAACATGCACTGCCTGTCATGGCCGGTTTGGGGCGGTTTTTATCTTCTGATTCATTAACTTGTGCGCTGGATATACTGAATGAATACAACAGGCTGAACAATGCAGGTTTACACCATATCTGGCTGACAGGAACTGATAATGATGATCGGATGAGTATTATTCAGTATGCCGGAGAACAGCAATGGCAGTTACCGGCGAAACTACCCTGCTATTTGCTTGATCACTCCTTCGGTCCCTACGGGCCACTATCATTTCCCGTTTCGGTTGCACTGATAGCTGACGCCGCCGTCCATACCGGTGAAATTCAACTACTTATTTCCCGGCAGAAGGAAAATGCATATTCACTTTGTCTGATTACCAGGGAACTATTTTTATGATGGAAGGGAAATCTACGACGGAAGTTGAAATGCGTTACAGTATCGCTGGTTATATCATATTGATTATTGGTCTTGCCGGGATATGTGCATTATTATTGTTTTTTAATCAGGACCGAATTGTTGATAATGGCATCACAGTACGTAAAGCCTGGTTTATTTGGGGAGGCGTATTTTCAGCGTTATTACTGTGTGTCATTGCTTCACCATTCTGGTTACAGAGAAAGCAGAAGAAAGCACAGTTCATTTACAGTCCTGAAAATATGAATGATCGTAAAGATAATCAGCCTGTCAATAAAAAGGCTGATTCCTCCAGCTTTCCGCCACTCAGGGATTTGCGGCAACAGCTTAGATCCACTTATGGTTCATTGTGGTTCCGCAAAATCCGCATCCTGCTGATAACCGGTACCGCCGCTGATGTGGAGCAACTGACTCCTGGTCTCACCGGCCAGCTCTGGCAGGAAGATCGTGGCACGCTGCTGTTGTGGGGCGGTGACCTCAACTCGCCAGCCGACAACGCCTGGCTGACGGCACTGCGTAAGCTGCGTCGCCGGCCGATCGATGGCCTGGTGTGGGTAACCTCGGCTTTCGACCAACTGTCCGCCCCCGGCCAGGAACGCCCATTGCCGGTGCCTTCTGAAAGCACCATGGACTCCCTATCTCATGCCATCAGCGAGCGCATGGATGCGCTGGGCTGGAAACTCCCGCTGTATATCTGGTCCCTGCATCCCCGAGCCGGTAAGCAGGAAGGGCGGATTGCGCAGGCAACAGGCTGTCTGTTGCCTGCCGGCTGTCGTACAGAGGGGCTAATAGAGCAGTTGTCTGCCCTGACGCCTGAACTGACCTCGCAGGGTCTGCAACAGACCTGTAATGATGTGAAACACAACTTTTTGCTTGCCCTGGCTGACCAGCTCATCCGCGAACCGGAGAGCGTGACCGCACCGCTGTCGGTGATGCTCAATCCGTACCGCCCGCTGCCGCTGGCCGGTGTGGTGTTCAGTCAGCCTTCTACTGGTGCTGAACGTGCCGTGCAACATCACTGGGGTATGGATAAGCGCTGGGATATTCTGCCAGAGTCTGTCCGGATGCTTCCTGCCGGACTGCGCCCGCACAAACCGGGTATTCCATGGCGCAAGGTGATGGCTTTTGTTGTCGCCCTGGCGATGGTGGGATGGGCTGCGTGGATGGGCATCGCGTATGTGACCAACCGCAGCCAGATTGACAGCGCGAATGCACAGGCCGCGATGGCCGACCGGCAAAATCAGCCACTGGAACAGCGCCTGCACGCGCTGTCTGAACTGCAGAAAACCCTGGCCCGCCTGCAGTACCGTTCAGAGCATGGTGTGCCATGGTATGCGCAGGCCGGGTTGAGCCAGAATAACGCTCTGCTGGCCGCACTCTGGCCCCGTTATCAGGACAGTGCGTTGCCTCTGTTGCGTGATGCGGCCGCGGATCATCTGCAGAGGCAGGTCAGCGCCTTTAATGCGCTGCCGCCGGGCAGCCCGCTGCGTGAGCAGATAGCAAAAACCACCTATGACCAGCTCAAGCTCTACCTGATGCTGACTCGCCCAGAACATATGGACGCCGCCTGGTTCAGTTCTGCGCTGCTGCATAACTGGCCGAAGCGCGACGGTGTGAAAGACGGTGTTTGGCAGGGCATGGCACCGTCACTGCTGTCGTTTTACGGTGCGCAGCTGGCGGCCCATCCGCAGTGGAAGTTACCTGCTGATGAGAGCATGGTCAGCCAGGCGCGTTCCCTGTTGGTTCGCCTGATGGGGATGCGTAACAGCGAATCGACCCTGTATCAGAAGATGCTCTCTCAGGTGGCACAGCTGTATGTCGATATGCGCCTCGAAGACATGACCGGCGATACCGACGTGTCCCGTCTGTTCAGCACCACCGAAATTGTGCCGGGGATGTTCACCCGCCAGGCCTGGGAGCAGGCGGTACAGCCAGCCATCGAGAAAGTGGTGAATGCGCGTCGGGACGAACTCGACTGGGTGCTCACTGACAGCAAGCGTCAGGCAAAAATACAGGATGAAACCTCCCCGGAAGCGTTGAAAAAGCGGCTGACGGAGCGCTACTTTGCCGATTTCGGCGGGGCGTGGCTGGCGTTTCTTAACAGCCTGCGCTGGCACCGTGCCGCCACCTTGCCGGATTCTATTGACCAGTTAACTCTGATGGCCGATGTGCGTCAGTCACCACTGGTCGCGCTGATGAACACCCTGAACGTTCAAGGCCGTACCGGCCAGACCGGGGGGGCGATATCCGACTCGCTGGTGAAATCAGCGAAAAACCTGCTGAGCGGAGAAAACAAAGACGCCATAGACCAGCAAGTGGGAGCTCATGGCCCGCTGGATGCGACCTTCAGTCCGGTACTGGCATTGATGGACAGGAACCAAACCGCAGGGCAGGCACAAAATCTGCAGGCATATCTGACTCGTGTCACCCAGGTGCGTCTTCGCCTGCAACAGGTCACCAACGCGGCTGACCCGCAGGCGATGGCCCAAGTGCTGGCCCAGACGGTGTTCCAGGGTAAAACTGTGGATCTGACCGAAACCCGCGATTATGGCAGCCTGATAGCCGCAGGCCTTGGCCAGGAATGGAGTGGCTTTGGCCGGACGGTGTTTGTACAGCCGATGGAGCAGGCCTGGCAGCAGGTGCTGACTCCGGCGGCGGACAGTCTTAATGCCCAGTGGCAGCAGGCAGTAGTCAGTGAGTGGAACAGCGCCTTTGGCGGGCGCTATCCGTTCAGTGACTCCAGCAGTGATGTCTCCCTACCTTTACTGGCGAAATACCTGAATGCCGATTCGGGCCGTATTGCACAATTCCTGCAGACGCGGCTCAAAGGCGTGCTGCACCGGGAAGGTAGTCATTGGGTGCCGGACAGCATTAATTCACAGGGGTTGACCTTTAATCCAGCCTTCCTGAAGGCCATTAACATTCTGAGCCAGCTCTCTGACGTTGCATTTACGCAAGGCAACGCTGGGATGCATTTCGAACTGCGCCCGGGCACTGCTGCCGGTGTGATTCAGACCGACATGACTATTGACAGCCAGAAGCTGACTTACGTCAATCAGATGCCGGCGTGGAAGCGCTTTACGTGGCCTGCGGATACCGAAGCGCCGGGTGCCTACTTAAGTTGGATTAGCACGCAGGCGGGTACCCGTCAGTATGCGGATATTCCCGGCGCCTGGGGCTGGATACGCCTGCTTGATAGGGCTGCGGTGAGAGCCTACCCGGGTGTCGGCAGCAGTTACAGTCTGAGCTGGAAAGCGCAGGACGGGCGTAATCTCAATTATACGCTGCGCACTGAGGCCGGTGAGGGGCCACTGGCACTGCTGAAGTTGCGTAATTTCCACCTGCCGGAGATCATCTTCAGCACGACTGGGGCGACACCATCAGACCCGGTCGCCAGCGCGGGCAATGATGAAGAGGAGGTGTATTGATGAATACCCCGAATGGCTTACTCAGTGCTTGCCAGGTCGAACAGGAATCACTGCTTGCCGCCACCCGTGAACGTGTGGCGCAGTGGGACAACTGGCTGCAGCCTTTTTCCGGTTCATCGCCCGCCGGTGAGGACCCTGTTTATGACGATGATTTCCAGCAGATGCGCGAAGAGGTCAACAAACTCTCCGGAGCCGATACGGAGCTCATCTGCCGGCTGGCAGAGAAGTTACTGACCACCACCGCCAAAGATATCCGTGTGGCAACTTACTGCTGCTGGGCAAAGCTGCACCGCGAAGGTGAGCAGGGGCTGGCCGAAGGGCTCGAACTGCTGGCAGGCCTTCTTGAGCGTTTTGGCGTACAGTTGCATCCGCAACGTGACCGCAGCCGAAAGGCGGCGCTGGAGTGGTTGGCCGGCTCGCGTATGACCGACAGTCTGTCCCTGTACCCGGAGGTGGTCAGAGAAGAGGCGGTGCGTACCACCGGCGCACTGTTGCTGATAGCACAACTCACCGAGAGCGAGCCGGAGGAAACCCGCCCTCAGCTCAGTGCGCTGTACGGTGCGCTGGAAAGCCGGCTACAGAAAGCCGGCGGTGTGGATGCCGTGGTGCCGCAGAACGCCAGCAGCAGCGAACCGCAATCTACGATCGGCCACAGTGATGCACCGTCAATTGGACGTATCACGTCCGGTCAGGATTTATTGGCACAGGCCCGCACCCTTACCGAATACCTGCGTGAACAGCCCGATGGCTGGCTATCAGCACACCACCTGATGAAAAGTCTGCGCCACGATACCCTGCGGGCTATTCCGGCCCCGGATGCTCAGGGCCGCACACGTATCGAGCCGCCAAGGGCGGACCAGCGTGCGCTGCTTAAGCGCCTGTACTTGCAACAGAACTGGGCTGAAATGCTGGAGACGGCGGACAGCACCTTTTCCCGCGGCGCTAACCATCTGTGGCTGGATTTGCAATGGTATATCCACCAGGCTCTGACGAAATCCGGCCAGGAGACACTGGCCGATATTGTTGCCGCTGACCTGAAGGGACTGTTGTCCCGCCTGTCCGGGCTGGAGACGCTGGCGTTCAGTGACGGCACCCCGTTTGCGGATGAAGTGACGCTGAACTGGATCCAGCAGAGTGTGCTGGATACGACGGGCGGGTGGAGCAATGACACGCCATCCACCCCGATGGCTGTCGGTAACGATGACATTCTGGCACTGGAGCCAGAAGCAGTGGCGCTGGCTGACAGCGAAGGCCCGGATGCAGCCCTGGGCTGGTTACAGAATCGCCCAGATATCACCACTGTGCGACAGCAGTGGCTGCTGCGCCTGCTGATGGGGCGTATCGCGGAGCAGTACGGTAAAAATGAACTGGCGGTGCATCTGTTCGCTGAGCTGGGCGAACGGGCCGATGAGGTCACCCTCACTGAATGGGAGCCTGAACTGCTGTTTGAAGTGCACGCCCGCCATCTGAAATTACTCAGAATAAAAGCCGGGCGCAGCGAGGCCGACAGAGTACGCCTCACGCCGGTGATGGACCATCTACTGGCTGGGCTGATAGCGGTTGATCCGGTGCGGGCGGCAATACTCTGTGGATAATGAAAATGCCCTGCGCAACTGAAGTATCTGCCCTATTACCCCAAAAACATGACTAAAGAAAGGCATACGCATTATGTTTAAGTATCTTCTGGCTGTTTGTTTTTTATTTGTTCCCCTGGCGCATTCATTTGACGGGTTTTCTGTGTTTTATCTGAATGGCGGTTTCCACCGGATTGATGAAGTCACTGATTCAATGGGCAAAACCACTTATGCAAATGAAGCCGGACAGATACTCGGGACCTCGATAAAGGAAAAGGATGGCAGCACGACTTACCGCAACAAGTACGGACATCTGGCAGGTACATCCACAGCAGAGGCCGGTAAGCAAATAATATATAAGGACCAGTCCGGGAATATCATTGGCAGCGTCACCCTGCTCGACGCAAATGGTGGTGCTATTTACCGTGACAACGATGGAAATGTTCTGGCCACGGCTTCTCATGATTAATCTGTCCAGCCACTGGCCAGCCTCTCTATTTAAACTCACCTGTCTGGAACAACATGGAAGATTTAACCCTGCGTTATTACGACGCGGAAATGCGCTACCTGCGTGAAGCCGCCAAAGAATTTGCCCAGATCCACCCTGACCGGGCTGCTATGCTGGATCTGGATAAAGCAGGTATACCCGATCCGTATGTCGAACGTCTGTTCGAAGGCTTCGCCTTCTCGATGGGGCGGCTGCGGGAAAAGATTGACGACGACCTGCCGGAGTTGACTGAAGGGCTGGTCAGTATGCTCTGGCCACACTACCTGCGCACCATTCCGTCGCTCTCTGTAGTAGCGCTCACGCCGGCTCTCCATACCATGAAAATGGCGGAAGTCGTGCCTGCGGGTCTGGAAGTGTATTCCCGCCCGGTGGGGCCGAAGAACACTGTTTGCCGCTACTGCACCACTCAGGATGTGATGCTCAATCCGCTAAGCATCTCAGGCATCACCATGACCACTGAGCCTGATGGCCGCTCGTTGTTGCGGATGCGCTTTGCTTGCAGCAGTCAGGCTGACTGGTCGCATGCCGACCTCAGCCGTCTGAGCCTGTATCTCGGCGCAGATGAACCGGTCAGTAGTCATCTGCACCTGATGCTGACGAAACGCCAGGCGGCACTGTACATGCGCCTGCCCGGGCAGACCGACCGTATTCGCCTTGATGGGTATTTCTCGCCGGGCGGCTTTCGTGAAGAAGATGGTCTGTGGCCTAAAGGGGACACCGCGTTCAGTGGCTACCAACTGCTGCTGGAGTATTTCACCTTCCGGGACAAGTTTATGTTTGTCCACCTCAACGGGCTGGATGGCATTACGATCCCCTCAGGTGTGGCGTACTTTGATATTGACGTGGTACTGAGCCAGCCTTGGCCGTCAGACCTGCCGGTAACGGATGCCGCCATTCGCTTGCATTGTGTACCCGTCATCAATCTGTTCACGCTGGAGGCAGATCCGCTCACCATTACGGGGCTTGAAAGCGAATACTTATTACGCCCCAAACGGCTGCAGGACGGGCATACCGAAATTTACTCCGTCGACGCCGTGATGGGCTCTGGCCGTACCGGCGATGCCGAATATGTGCCGTTCAGCAGTTTCCGTCACAAAGGTGGGATGATGCGTCGCCAGGCGCCACCGCGTTACTACCACACCCGTGTTAAGCGCAGTGTCACCGGCCTGCATGATACCTGGCTGATCCTCGGAGGGCATCAGTGGGAGGACGATCGCGCTTTTGCCCGAGAAACGGTGTCATTACGTATCACCGGCACTAATGGTCAGTTGCCGCGCCGGGCGCTGCAAAGCACGCTGCTGGACCGCTGCGAACAGGTGGTGCAGACACCGCTGTCGGTGAAAAATATCTGCAAGCCCACGCTGCCGGTTTACCCGCCTGCCGAAGACCGTTTTCATTGGCGGGTGCTGAGCCATCTGGGTTCCGGCTTCCTTAATATGATGAGCAGCGCGGAAGTGCTGCGTGGAACGCTGGCGCTTTATAACTGGCAGGATGATGAACTAAACACCCGTCGGCTGGATGCTATCCAGCGTGTTGCGCATCATCGTATTCAGCGCTTCGAGGGTGGTTTCCTGCTCCGGGGCCTGGATATAGAGGTGGCCCTTGACAGCAACGGCTTCACCGGTGAAGGCGATATTCATTTATTCGGGGAAATGCTCAACCGTTTCTTCGCGCTTTATGCCGACATGAACCAGTTTAATCAGCTCACCCTCATCGTTCAGCCAGAAGGAAAATGCATCCGGTGGAAAGAGAACCACAGTCAGCGCCTGCCCGGTTGATAGCGCAACTGGGTGACCGGTTGCCGTACATTAACTTTTATCGCTTCTGCCAGTTGCTGGAGCAAAGCCAGCCGGATAAACCGGTGGCCGGCAGCACCTGGCAGGTACGTCATGAGCCGGTGCGCTTCCGTCCGCATCCTGGAATGGGATTTCCAGCGTCCGAAATCAAAGCATTCGAGCCCGCTGAACACCCGCACCTGCCGCCTACGGTACGTATTACCTTTATGGGGCTCTACGGCGTGGAGTCGCCGCTGCCGACGCACTATATCGATGACATCACCCAGCGGCGGGAAGGCGTTGAGGCGACCGCTGATTTTCTCGATATTTTCAATCATCGCCTGATTACCCAGTATTACAGGATCTGGCGTAAATACTCTTACCCGGCGACGTTCAAGGCCGGAGGAAAGGACAAAACCTCACAGTATCTGCTGGGGTTGGCAGGGCTGGGGATTGATGGCTGTGCGGAAAATATCGCCACCCCTGCATCCCGCTTTCTGGCCCTGTTGCCGGTCATGCTGTTACCTGGTCGTACTGCGGAAGGCATGGCGTCGCTGGTCAGCCTGCTGGCGCCGTATACCCGAGCGCAGATCTGGCACCATGATCGGCGAAGGGTGCCGTTGAAAAAACAGTTGGCTATGAGCGTGCGTCAGCCGGTTAGTCTGAAGGGGCGCCCAGTGATGGGGGCTTACGCAACCGATGTTAACAGCCAGGTGCTGATGCGCCTGACCACGACCAGCCGGCAAGAAGTGCAGGGTTGGCTGCCGGGAGGGAGTTTGCACACGGACCTGTTGGCGTTGCTGCATGTTTATCTGGGCGCTCGTCTGGACGTACGCCTGCAACTGTGTGTCGGCAGAAGCCTGCTTCCCGATGCCCAGATGCGCAGTGCTTCGGGGGCATCGGGCGGGCAATTGGGCCGCACGGCGGTGATGAGGCCGCTTAAGGCTGCCGAAACGCAAGCAGACAAGGCAATCATTATCAATCTGGGGCGTTACGAGCGCGTTCAGGAGAATATTCACCGAAGGGAGATCGATGAGCATGGCGATTACCGCTGGTAGGGCCCCATTACTTATTCTGGTATCCGGGGTCACTCTGCTGCTTGTTGGCTGTGGGCTAGCGCAGAAGGTCACGGATGGTACCGTGGCCGTGACCAAATCCATATTTTACAAGCAGGTGAAGACTCTGCACCTTGATATTCAGGCCCGCGAGGCCGTCAACAGCAATGCTGGTGGTGTTGCGCTCTCCACGGTGATTCGTATCTATCAGTTAAAGGATCGGAGGGCCTTTGACAGTACGGATTATCCGTCACTGTTTGCTAGTGATAGCCAGGCTATTAAAGCGGATTGGCTGGCGGAAAAAGATGTTCGCCTTACCCCCGGCGGGGCAGTGACGGTAGATATGCCGATGGAAGAGGGCACTCGGTATGTGGCTGTGGCGGGCATGTTTATCTCGCCAGACCTGGTGAATAATACCTGGCGCATCGTGCTGGCCCGCGATGAGCTCGATCCGGATAAGGCCAGGATTATCGAGGCCGCTAATAACAGCCTGGCGCTGAAACCTGTGAAGGATGAGTAAAATGCCGCGTCCTTCACTCTACGAAATACTCTACGGCAATTTCTCCGGCGGCCTGGATCTTCATCAGGTCAGCGAACAAAACCAGGTGATCCTGTCGGTGCTGGACAATATGCAGCGTATTCTCAATTGCCGTGCCGGCACGCTGGCGCATCTGCCGGATTATGGTCTGCCGGATATGACCAAAATTCTGCAGGGGATGCCTGGCACCAGCCATCAACTGATGAGCACGCTGTCCGCCGTTTTGCTGAAATACGAGCCGCGGCTGAAAGAAATCAACGTGGTGCTGCTGGAGCAAACACAACCCGGCGAGCTGCGCTATGCCATTGAGGCCGAACTGAAAGGTTTGGGCCTGGTTCGCTACGGCACCGAATTTATGCCCGAGGGCAAGATATTGCTGCGCTACCTGAAACAGCAACACTATCTGGCCCCGCGAGCTGCGCTGTAACGGTCTTTTTTCTCACCTTAATCATCACTCATAATCATCATGACACACATATCCGAACGCCATCTCAGAACCGGCGGCGATCCGCGCACGTTTGCGGATTACGTCCTCCTGCGCGACGAGCTGAACAAACTGGTGCATCCTGCGCGCCCCGATGTAAATTGGCATTATGCCGAAAAGCTCTGCCTCAGCCTGTTTGAACATAATGGCATTGAGCTTCAAACTGCCGCCTGGTATACGCTGGCGCGCACTCAGATTGCCGGGCTGACGGGGCTGAACGAAGGGTTGTCCATTCTGGAAGCACTGATTACCCGGCAATGGGGAAGCCTGTGGCCGCAGCAGGTACATGCCCGTATCGAGATCCTGTTTTCGCTAAATAAACGCCTGCAGCAACAGCTGCGTACCATGACGCTGATTTACGCCGATCTGGGCGCGCTGTACCAGGCGGAAAAACATCTTGCTAACGTTGGCGAAGCCCTGCAGCGCCTGGAATTGCGGCATCAGGCGGGGCTTGATGTGTTGCGTCAGTTGCTTCACACCGCCGCCGTTCGTCTGGAAAATAGCGATGCTGGCACCGCGGCTTCACCGCCCGTCGTTCTGGCGCCAACCGCGGTGATGCCTGGGGAAAATGCCCAGGCCGCGTCGCCCAGGTGGGTATACGTGGTGCAGCCGGCGCCGGAACCGCGGATTAACGTGGCGCCCGCCCGGCCGGTAAAACCCTGGAAACCGTTTGCGGCTGGCGTGTTGGTCACGTTGATCGTTGGGGCTACAGCCCTATGGGGCGCACACCGCCTGGCCGAAAACCCGGTGCAGAAAGTGCTGATGGCCACAGTGGCGCCATTGCCTGCCGCCTTACCTGATGACGCCCTGAAAGCGATGCAGCAGACCGCGCCGGGTTTTGATCCGGTATGGTTGGCGCAGGCGCAACGGCAACTGGAACTGCTTCCCACGCTGTCGCCGGCCTGGCTCTGGGATTACGGGAGCGGGCTGGTTCACCAGGCTCAGCGCCTTTGGCCGAACCAACCGGAAACGGCCGCTCTCACCCGGCAGTGGCAACAGCAACTGGCCGCTGCGGCGGCGTTACCCGCCAGCCTGGACGGTTGGCATCAGGGTATGGCGCAGTTGCAACAGCTGGCCCATCGTCTCAACGGCCTGGATGAAAAGAAAGGGAAATACATGACGGTCAGCGAACTCAAATCGCAGGTTTTTTCCATCACTCAGGCCCTGAACCGGACGGTGCCGGTAGAGGAGCAACTGCGCCAGTTGGCCGCACAGCCGGCGAACAGCCCGGCATCGGCGGCTCTGCGCGCGCAGACGGAACTGCACTTGAAACAGCTGATGGCCGGTTTTACCCAGCAGACTCAGGAAGTGCAACAGTCCGCGCCGTTGCCATGAAAACCGGCAGCGCTTGCTGGCAGATAATGTGTGTGATGCGCGAGGGTTAACTTCGGAATCAGGATGAGCAATAACACGAAAGGTGTGGGGATTAGTCGTGCCCGTTGTTATTGATTTTGCTGTGGTGAGCAGCCTTCGCCACAAGGTAGCGGCAGCAAAATGGTGTCCCCGACTGGAATCGAACCAGTAACTAGCCCTTAGGAGGGGCTTGTTATATCCGTTTAACTACGGGGACACGCCAGCAGCAAAAGCGTGCTGGCGGGCATTATACCTTTTTTTACCGGCATAATAAGCGTTTAGCAGTGCGTTTGCTTATTCCCTCGCCAATCGGCCCGGATTTGGCGGCTGCAAGCGCATGGGATTACGGTTTTTGCGCTTTTCCGGCCTGCTTTTCTGCCGCTCTGGCCGCGTGGCGCAGATCGTTGCGGATCTGCACATGGCTCAGCAGGGCGAAAATAAAGGTGCCGCCGATGATATTGCCTGCCAGCGTTGGGATGGCGAACGGGTAGAAAAAGGCTTGCCAGGGCAGTGCGCCGGTAAACACCAGATACAGGATCTCGGCCGAACCCGCCACAATGTGGGTAAGGTTGCAAATCCCCATCAGATAAACCATCAGTACGATCACCCAAATTTTCGCCGCGCCGGCGGCGGGCAGCATCCACACCATGGTCGCGATGATCCAGCCGGCAAGAATACCGTCGGCGAACATTTGCGTCGGTGAGTTATGCATCACCTCTTCCGCCAGGGCGACAAACGCCTTGCGCACCCCGTCATCCAGAATCGGCATATGGATAAACGCCAGCGCCGCCAGGGCGGTGCCGAACAGGTTGCCCACCAGCACCAGCCCCCAAAGCCGTGAGAGAATCAACACATTGCGTGGCGTCGGCCGGTGCATCACCGGCAAAACTGCAGTTACCGTGTTCTCGGTAAATAGCTGTTGGCGCGCCATGATGACGATAACAAATCCAAAGGTGTAGCCGATGTTTTCAATAAAGAAACGGCTTGGGTCATCGGGCAGGCGGGCGTGAAAAATGCCTTTTCCCATCAGCGAAGCTGCCATCGAAATCCCGGCGGCGACGGCAGACCACAGCAGTGCCTGCCAGTCGCGCTCCAGCTCTTTTTCTCCTTCCATGCGGATCTGTTCATGCACCGCGGCGGCGCGGGAGGGCAGGTTCTCTTCTTTTATTTCGATATCCGTTTTGCCTTCGTCATGCTCTTTGCTTTCAACTTTTAGCGCATCGATGCCCTTGCCCGTGCGTGGCACGTTATCATTCATACTTCTCTCCCTAAACATCTCGCCCCATTCAGCAATCAGCCACGGGCATTCATTTATTAATCACGCAGTAACAGCCAATACAGGCTAAGCATAGTTGCTGGCCGGCATTGTGCTAAACTTTATGAAAAGTAACAAAATTTTAATTTGCGTGTTTTTTCGTGCAGAATTGATCTGAATCGTAATATTACCCCCAACGGAGTAGCGCTTGGCCGTGCCGCAGGCTACGTCGGCCAAATTGCTTATGCTATGATTCCTTCTCCCTGAAATTAACGTTGAGTTTTCCCCCATGCTGGAAGCCAAAAACCTGAGTTGTGTGCGTGACGAACGCACGTTATTTAGCGGGTTAAGCTTTTCAGTTAACCCTGGCGACATTGTTCAGGTGGAAGGGGCGAATGGCGCCGGCAAAACCAGCCTGCTGCGCATCCTGGCCGGGCTGGCGCGGCCAGAGCATGGCGAGGTCCACTGGCGCGGGAAAAACACGTTGCGCAACCGTGCCGCCTATTATCAGGAACTGCTGTTTATCGGCCACCAGCCGGGCATCAAGGCCACGCTCACTGCGTTTGAAAACCTGCAGTTTTATCAGGCGGTGCATCGGCGGCCCGATACCCCAAGCATTTGGCAAGCCCTGGCGCAGGTAGGGCTGGTGGGCTACGAAGATATACCGGTGGTGCAGCTTTCTGCCGGCCAGCAACGGCGCGTCGCGCTGGCGCGGCTGTGGTTGAGCGCCTGCCCGCTGTGGATTTTGGACGAGCCGCTAACGGCGATTGATAAACAGGGCGTTACCGAATTGATTGCGCTTTTTGAGCAACATGCCCGGCAGGGTGGGATGGTAGTGTTAACCACCCATCAGGCATTGGCGGGCGCCACGCAAACGGTGGGTAAAATCCGGCTGGCGGCAACGTTCGCGGAGTCAGTCTGATGTTCTTGCTGGTGTTGCGCCGTGAGTTGAAAATCGCCTTCCGTAAAGGGGCAGAGATTGTTAATCCGCTGTGGTTCTTTCTGATTGTCATCACGCTGTTCCCGTTAGGGATCGGCCCTGAGCCACAGCTGTTGGCGCGGATCGCGCCGGGCATTATCTGGGTTGCCGCGCTCCTGGCAGCGCTGTTGTCGCTGGAGCGCCTGTTCCGCGATGATTTTCTCGACGGCTCCCTGGAGCAGTTGCTGCTGTTGCCGGCGCCGCTGCCGCTAACGGCATTGGGCAAAGTATGCGCTCACTGGGTGGTAACTGGGTTACCGTTGTTGGTGCTTTCCCCGTTGGTGGCGCTGTTGTTGTCGCTGGATATGCATACCTGGCTGGCGGTGGCGTTAACCCTGCTGTTAGGCACGCCAACGTTAAGCCTGGTTGGCGCGATCGGCGTGGCGCTGACGGTCGGGCTGCGCAAGGGCGGAATGCTGCTGAGCCTGCTGGTGCTGCCGCTGTTCATCCCCGTGTTGATCTTCGCGACCGCGGCGATCGATGCCGCGGCCACCGGGATGGCGATTGATGGCTACCTGGCGCTACTGGGGGCGATGCTGGCAGGCAGCGCCACCCTGGCGCCGTTCGCTATTGCGGCGGCCTTGCGCGTAAGCGTGCACTGACAGACTGATTCAATTATGGATTAACGCCACCAAGAGCGTATTCCGTCGCATATGAAGGTTGCACGCTCCGGCTGGCGGGGCGGCCTACCGTATTAATGTTAATGTGAGCAATGACGACAATGTGGAAATGGTTACATCAATTTGCCCGGCCAGAGCGGCTTTACCACATCTGTGGCCGCTGGGTTCCCTGGCTGGGGCTGGCAGGGGCGGCATGTCTGCTGCTGGGCTGGGCATGGGGCTTTGGCTTTGCCCCCAGGGATTATCAGCAGGGCGACAGTTTCCGCATCATGTATATCCATGTGCCGGCGGCAATGTGGTCAATGGGCGTCTATGCCGCTATGGCGGTTGCGGCGTTCATCGGCCTGGTGTGGCAGATGAAAATGTCCGATACCCTGGTGGCGGCGATGGCCCCGGTGGGCGCGGTGTTTACCTTTATCGCGTTGGTTACCGGCTCGGCATGGGGCAAACCGATGTGGGGCACCTGGTGGGTGTGGGATGCCCGCCTCACCTCGGAACTGGTGCTGCTGTTCCTCTATATGGGCATCATTGCGTTGTATAACGCCTTTGACGATCGTCGCCTGGCCGGGCGCGCAGCCGGTATTTTGGTGCTGGTCGGGGTGGTCAACATTCCCATTATCCATTTCTCTGTCGAATGGTGGAATACGCTCCACCAGGGCTCCACCAACATGCAGCAGAGCATTGCGCCGAGTATGCGCACGCCGCTGCGCTGGGCGATCCTCGGCTACCTGCTGTTTTTTATTACGCTGACGCTGATGCGCCTGCGTAACCTGATTTTATCGCAAGAAAGCCGCCGCCCGTGGGTTGCCGCGTTGGTTAACAAGGAGCGCCAATCATGAGCGCCGCATTCGATTCCTGGGCGGCGTTTTTCGCCATGGGCGGCTATGCCTTCTACGTTTGGCTGGCGGTCGCCGCCACCTTAATCCCACTGCTGGGCCTGGTTTGCCACACCCTGTGGCAACGCCGGCAACTGCTGGCCGAAGTTCGCCGCCGCCAGGCGCGTGAACAGCGTATCCGCCATGCCCGCCAATCCGCGCCGCAGGCCGCCAATCAGCCGGAGAAATCATTGTGAACCCACGCCGCAAAAGCCGCCTGTATCTGGCGCTGGTGGTCTTGATCGGCGTTGCGCTGACGGCAACGCTGGTGCTGTATGCGCTGCGCAGCAATATCGATCTGTTCTACACCCCCGGCGAGATCCTGCAGGGCAAAGGCGAAAGCCATCAAAAACCCTATGTTGGCCAGCGCTTACGTATCGGCGGGATGGTGATGCCGGGATCGGTGAAGCGCGATCCGCAAAGCCTGAAGGTCACGTTCAAAATCTACGATGCCCGCGGCGCCATCGATGTTACCTATGAAGGCATTCTGCCGGATCTGTTCCGCGAAGGGCAGGGCGTGGTGGCCCAGGGCGTGCTGGGCGAAGGTAACGTGGTCAATGCGCGTGAAGTGCTGGCTAAACACGATGAAAACTACACCCCGCCGGAGGTGGCCGACGCCATGAAAGAAAATCACCAGGGCCCGGCCGCCGCCTATCGCAGCCCGCAACAGGGGAACACGCCATGATGCCTGAGCTGGGCAGTTTTCTGCTGTGTCTGGCGTTGGCGCTGGCACTGCTACTGAGCATTTACCCACAGTGGGGCGCGGTGCGTCAGGACGTGCGCATAATGAACGTCGCGCGCCCGCTCACCTACGGCATGTTTGCGGCCATTGCGCTGGCCTTTCTCTGCCTGGTGTATGCGTTTGTCGCCAATGATTTCACCGTGGCGTATGTGGCGGCCAACTCCAATAGCCAGTTGCCGGTGTATTACCGCATTGCCGCCACCTGGGGGGCGCATGAAGGTTCGCTGCTGCTATGGGTGCTGCTGCTGAGCGGCTGGTCGCTGGCCGTCGCGCTGTGCAGCCGCCGCATGCCGCAAGATGCGGTGGCGCGCGTGCTGGCGGTGATGGGGATGATCAGCGTCGGTTTTTTGCTGTTCATCATCCTGACTTCCAACCCCTTCACCCGCACGCTGCCGGCATTCCCGATTGACGGGCGCGATCTGAATCCGCTGCTGCAGGATATCGGCCTGATCTTCCACCCGCCGCTGCTGTATATGGGCTACGTCGGGTTCTCGGTCGCCTTTGCCTTCGCCATCGCCTCCCTGATGGCCGGCCGGCTGGATACCGCCTGGGCCCGTTGGTCGCGCCCCTGGACCACCGCCGCCTGGGTGTTCCTGACGCTGGGCATCGTGTTGGGTTCGGCCTGGGCCTATTATGAGCTGGGCTGGGGCGGCTGGTGGTTCTGGGATCCGGTGGAAAACGCCTCGTTTATGCCGTGGCTGGTCGGCACCGCACTGATCCACTCGCTGGCGGTAACCGAAAAGCGCGGCACTTTTAAGGCCTGGACGGTGTTGCTGGCGATCACGGCTTTCTCGCTGTGCCTGCTTGGCACCTTCCTGGTGCGCTCCGGGGTGCTGGTTTCCGTGCACTCGTTCGCCTCCGATCCGGCGCGCGGCATGTTTATTCTGGCTTATCTGGTGATCGTCATCGGGGGTTCGTTGTTGCTGTATGCGATAAAAGGCGGCCAGGTGCGCAGCCGGGTGCAGCATGAAACCTTCTCGCGTGAAACTTTCCTGTTGGGCAACAACGTGCTGCTGGTTGCCGCCATGCTGGTGGTGCTGCTTGGCACGCTGCTGCCGCTGGTGCATAAACAGCTTGGCCTGGGCAGCATTTCCGTCGGTGAGCCGTTCTTTAATACCATGTTCACCTGGCTGATGGCGCCGTTGGCGCTGTTGCTGGGCATTGGGCCGCTGGTGCGCTGGCGCCGTGACGATCCGGCCACGCTGTGGCGCCGCCTGGGTGCGGCGCTGGTGGTGACGCTGGCGTTATCGATCCTGTTGCCGTGGCTGTTGCAAGACAGCATCGCCGGCATGACGGTGGTGGGCCTGGTGATGGCGTTTTGGGTGATCGTTCTGTCGCTGGTGGAACTGCACGAACGCGCCACCCACCGCCATAGCTTCTGGCGCGGCCTGCGCCACCTGTCGCGCAGCCACTGGGGCATGGTGCTGGGGCACCTTGGCGTGGCGGTCACGGTGATCGGCATCGCCTTCAGCCAGAACTACAGCGTTGAACGCGACGTGCGCATGAAGGCTGGCGATAGCGTGGATATTCATGATTATCACTTTATCTTCCGCGACGTGCATGAGATCCGCGGGCCGAACTATACCGGCGGCGTTGGCATTATCGACGTAACGCGCAACGGCAAGCCGGAAGCCACCTTGCATGCTGAAAAACGCTATTACAACGTGGCGCGCAGCATGATGACCGAAGCGGCCATCGACGGCAATCTGGCGCGCGATTTGTACGCGGCGTTGGGCGAAGAGCTGGATGACGGCGCCTGGGCGGTTCGCCTGTATTACAAACCCTTTGTACGTTGGATCTGGTACGGCGGGGTGTTGATGGCGCTTGGCGGCCTGCTGTGTATTTTAGATCCGCGCTACCGCATGAGCCGCAAACAGCAACGCCGGGGCGCATCAGGGGAGCAAGCATGAAGCGTAAACTGTTATTCATTCCATTGATGCTGTTTTTGCTGCTGGTGGCGGCGTTTCTGGTACAGCTGACGCGTAATGCCGGCGGGGAGGATCCCACCCTGCTGGAATCGGCATTGATCGGCAAACCGGTGCCGGTGTTCACGCTGGAATCCCTCGATCAACCAGGAAAGACCTATAGCCAAGCGGTGCTGCGCAACGGCAAGCCGATACTGCTTAACGTCTGGGCGACCTGGTGCCCAACCTGCCGGGCGGAACATGAGTATTTAAATAGCCTGGCGGTTAAAGGCGTGCGCGTGGTGGGCCTTAACTACAAGGACGATCGCGCCAAAGCGATCGCCTGGCTGAACACCTTGGGCAATCCATATGCGCTCAGCCTGTACGATGGCGACGGCATGTTGGGGCTGGATCTGGGCGTATACGGCGCGCCGGAAACCTTCCTGATCGACGGCCAGGGCATTATCCGCTATCGCCACGCCGGCGATCTGAACGAGCGCGTCTGGCAGCAGGAAGTGCTGCCGCTGTACCGTAAATACGGGGGTGATGCATGAGGCTGGTCGTGCTGATATGTGCCGCGCTGTTAAGTTGGAACGCCGCCGCCGCGATTGACACCTATAAGTTCAAATCGGTGGAGCAAGAGCAGCAGTACCGTGAGCTGACGGAACAGCTACGTTGCCCGAAATGCCAAAACAACAGCATTGCCGATTCCAACGCCATCATCGCCGCGGATATGCGCACCAAGGTTTATGAACTGATGATGCAAGGGCAGAGCAAACAGCAGATCATTGATTACATGGTGGCCCGCTACGGCAACTTTGTGACCTATCAGCCGCCGCTGACGCCGGCGACGCTGGTTTTGTGGCTCGGGCCGCTGCTGTTTGTGCTGATCGGCGGCGCGGTGGTGATAACACGCAGCCGCCGCCGCGCCGCTAGCGATAACGATGATATCTCCGAGCAGGAGCGGCAGCGTTTGGCGGCGCTGCTGGACGACACTGACAGGAAGAAACCCTAATGGCTTTTTGGCTGATAATGATCGCGCTGCTGGTGGGCGCCGCGCTGTTGCTGGTGGTGCCGGCGCTGCGGCAGGCCCCGCGGGATGGCGCCGCCAGCCGTGACGCACTCAACAAGGCGTTTTATCAGGATCGCCTGCAAGAGCTGGCGCAGGACGAAGAACAGGGCGTGGTCGCCGAGCGCCCGGCGCTAATCCAAGAATTACAGCAAAATCTGCTGCATGACATTCCCAATCAACAGGCGGAGCAGGCGCGGCCGATCAACCGCTGGGCGCTGGCGCCGGGCGTGCTGCTGCTGCTGCTGGTTACGGTGGGGCTGTACCTTAAAACCGGCGGTCTGGCGCAGGTGCTGGCCTGGCAGCAGGTGAGCGCCGAGCTGCCAGCGCTGCGTGAACGCCTGACCGATGAGCATGCCGCCCCGTTGAATATGGAAGAGATCGCCCGGCTGGGGTTGGGGCTGCGTACCGCATTGCAGCATGACGATCGCAATATCAACGACTGGATGATGTTGGGGCGGATCGGCGTGGCGCTGAACAATGCGACAACGGCGACCCAGGCGTTTGCCCATGCTTATCGGCTGGATCCGAATAATCCGGAAGTGCGCCTGGGCTATGCGGAAGTCTTGACGCGTTCCAACGATCCAGAGGATAACAGGCAGGCTGCCGTTTTACTGCGCAAACGGGTCGCAGAGGATAGTAGCGATCTGCGAGCGCGCAGCCTGCTGGCGTTTAATGCCTTTGAGCAGGGAGACTACCCGCAGGCAATAGCGGCCTGGCAGCAAATGCTGCCGCTGTTGCCGGCCGGCGATCGCCGTATCGACATGGTCAAGCGCAGTATTGAACAAGCAAAAATACAGGCAGGCGGAGAAACTGTTAAACTTGTCGTCAATGTGGCGCTGTCGCCGCAGGCTGAAAAGGCACTGCCGCAGCAAGGCGTGCTGGTTATTTCGGTCACCGATGGTAATAATTCGTTGCCGGTTGCGGTAAAACAGTTACCTTTAAGCCGTTTCCCGCTGTCGTTTTCGTTGGATGACAGTAACGCCATGATGCCGGAACGGTTGCTTTCCGCCCAGCATCAGGTGCAGGTGCGCGTCCGTATTTCGCAGGCGGGCCTCGCCACCCCGCAGCCAGGGGAGTGGTTTGGCGAAAGCGCCGTGCAGGGCTTTAATGGTAAAGGGCAGATTAACGTTCAGATAGATAAGCAACTTCCCTGAAAGAGAAACTGAACGTGCGTTTTTATGGAGAAAAATATGAATTTTCGCCTGACAGGGCTGGTTTTTGCCTCAGTGCTGCTTGTGGGGTGCGCCAGCACTCCCAATGATCCACAAGGGCGTTCTGATCCTCTGGAAGGGTTCAACCGCACGATGTTTAATTTCAACTACAACGTGTTGGATCCTTATGTTCTGCGGCCGGTTGCGGTGGCGTGGCGCGATTATGTGCCGATGCCGGCGCGCAACGGTTTAAGCAATTTCACCTCTAACCTGGAAGAACCGGCCAGTATGGTCAACGCCTTCCTTAAAGGCGATCCCTATCGCGGGATGATCCACTTCAACCGTTTCTTCCTGAACACCATTCTGGGGATGGGCGGCCTGATTGACGTGGCCGGCATGGCGAACCCGAAACTGGCGCGGGAAGAGCCCAACCGTTTCGGCAGTACGCTTGGCCACTACGGCGTGGGTTACGGCCCCTACGTGATGTTGCCGGGCTACGGCAGCTTTACCCTGCGTGAAGACGCCGGCGACTATGCCGATACCATCTATCCGGTGTTGAGCTATCTGACCTTCTGGATGTCGGCGGGGAAATGGGTGGTCGAAGGTATCGAAAGTCGCGCTCAGTTGCTGGATTCCGATGGGCTGCTGCGCAATTCGTCCGATCCTTACCTGATGGTGCGCGAAGCCTACTTCCAACGTCATGACTTTATTGCCAACGGCGGCGTGCTGAAGCCGGAAGAAAACCCGAACGCCAAGGCGATTCAGGGCGATCTGAACGATATCGATTCAGCCAACTAACGCCATTCTGGCAGGTTGTAGGGACAAAAAGGGCGCTGTGACAGCGCCCTTTTTTTGGCTTAAGCCCCAGACTGCAGGGCGGCAAGCATTGGCGATCAGAAACTGTAGTTGAAGTTGGCGCCGTACAGCCAGGCCCGGCCTTTGGACTGGAAGGTATAGGGGCCTTCCGTGATGGAGACTTTCTGGCCGCGCATGTAGGATACGCCCACGTCTACCGAAGCATCCTTACTGATGGCATAGGTGGTGCCTGCGCTCAGCCAGAGGCGATCCTGATCCGGGATGGAAATGGAGCGGTTTTCTGCCGGCACCGGGCTGTCATCGAAGGCGATACCGGTACGGAAGGTCCAGGTATCGTCGTAGTAGTAGGTGGTGCCGAGAGCAATGCGGTAGGCATCGCGGAAGCCTTCATGTTTCTGGAACAGCGTCTGGCCGTTACTGCCGGTAGCTTTCAACTCCTGGAACTGGCTCCAACTGGTGTAGGCCAGGCTATAGTGCACCGCCCATTTGGGCGCCACTTTGTTATAACCTGACACTTCCCACATTTCCGGCAAATTCAGCGTCAGCGAGCCGGGGATCGTGTTACCGCCGGTACCGTACGGCAGCCCCATGGCCTGGGTGATCTGGTTCAGCGCCGGCGGCAGGCTGCTGCTGTAATCGCCGTCGAAGTCAATTTTCACTTCCGAACGGTAGGTGAAGCCATAGCGGTTGTTATCGTCCACTTCGTACAGAATGCCGGCGTTCCAGCCGTAGCCCCATTTATCGCCTTTCAAATGGGCGATCTGGGTATCTGCCGGCAGGCTGCCCACTGCGCCGGCGTAGGCCGCCGGCACCTGGCCGGAGGCCACCGCCAACTGTGGCAGATCGCCGGCGTAGCGCTCGATTTTGGCGCGGGCATACACCGCATCAAAGCCCAGGCCAAAACTAAGGTGTTGGTTCAGGCGGTAGGCGGCGCTCAGGTTCAGGTTCAGGGTTTCCAGATCGGTCGTGCCGCCGTAGGCGCCGGCGGCATAGCCGCTGTTAAACTCGGTGGCCAGGCCGTAGTTGCTGGTGATCGAACCGCCCACCGCCCACTGATCGTTGATCGGGTGAATGTAATGCAGGTTTGGCACCCAGGCGGTGGGGGCGATATTTTTTGCATCCAGGCTGGCGCCTGAAGGTGAACGCCCGGAGATATCCACGTCCGGATCGATGAATATCGCGCCGATGGAGAACACCGGGCGATCGAACATCATCATGGTGGCCGGGTTACGGCTGGCCGAGGCGGCGGTATCCGCCATTGCGCCTTCGCCAGAATACGCGCGCCCCAAACCAACGGCGGAAAACTCGTTCAGCTGGAACCCAGCGGCATATACGTTTGAAGTCATCATCGCCACTGCAACTGCGAGTGCTGATTTAGTGAACAGGTTTTTCTGGCTCATGACCAAAACCTCATTGTGTTTATTATGATAGCTATTGTTACACCGGGTAACAAAGGAGCGCGGATTGTAGGGTTCGTAAGCATCCCAACAAATCTGACCAGTTGCTGAATTATAGGGTTGACTCCCGGTAATGTTGCAAATTTGTTTATATAAATTTAATGATTTGATCTTGAAAAGGAGATCCGCCTAACAAAAAAATGCGCAAAATAACAAAATTCCTACCCTCTGATAGCAACTGCTGATTTTTATTTGTGATATCCATCACTTAAAACACCCAAAGAAAGTAAGTGCTAGTGATTAGTCGGCGGTGAGGGTAAAATAATCAGCAGATTTTTGTGTTTTTGCGCCAGATCATTATTGGCAATCGGGGCCCGGCGCCCCGCGTGAGGAGATAGCCCTATGTCAGATGCAATTAACAAATGCAGTGCACAGGAAACCGCAGCATGCTGCTGTGTGGATGTCGGCACCGTAATGGACAACACCGATTGCACCGCTTCCTACAGCCGCGTGTTCGCCAACCAGCAGGAGGCGGAAACCACCCTGGCGGCGCTGTCTGAAAAAGCGCGCGCCGTGGAATCAGAACCCTGCGCGATTAACAGCAGCGTCAAGCCGGTTGACGGCGGCGTGCAGCTCGACGTCGATTTCACCTTTGCCTGCCAGGCTGAAACCTTGATTTTCCAACTCGGCCTGCGTTAAGCGCGACACGTACTGCCATGCGCGGGCTGCCCGCGCATCTTCCTTCCCGCTCCCCCTCTCCCTGTTAGAAAGTTGCTCCCGCTCGCAGTTTTCACTTTTGCCGGTTTGCCAAATGTAAATATTTGGTTAACAATGACCTTCGATCAGGTCAGACCTCTTCTTGTTACCCATGGTGCTGACGTTCTCTTTTTCAGGAGCTTCACCGATGAGTAAGGCTTTGCCGCTGCTGACCCGCCAGGGGGACCGCATTGCGATTGTAAACGGCCTGCGCACGCCCTTTGCCAAACAGGCGACGGCCTATCACGGCATTCCAGCGATGGATCTGGGCAAGATGGCCGTGAGTGAACTGCTGGCGCGCAGCGGGGTTGATCCGCAGCTTATTGAACAACTGGTGTTTGGCCAGGTGGTGCAAATGCCGGAGGCGCCCAACATAGCGCGTGAAATCGTGCTCGGCACCGGGATGAGCGTGCATACCGATGCCTACAGCGTTTCACGCGCCTGCGCCACCAGCTTCCAGGCGATTGCCAACGTGGCCGAAAGCATCATCGCCGGTAATATCGGCATTGGCATCGCCGGCGGTGCGGATTCGTCCTCGGTGTTGCCTATCGGCGTCAGTAAAGCGTTGGCGCGCACGCTGGTGGATGCCAGCAAGGCGCGGACGTTGGCGGAGCGCCTGAAGCTATTTAGCCAACTGAAACTGCGCGATCTGCTGCCGGTGCCACCCGCGGTGGCGGAATACTCCACCGGTTTGCGCATGGGCGATACCGCGGAGCAAATGGCCAAAACCTATGCGATCGGCCGCGAAGAGCAAGACGCGTTGGCGCACCGTTCCCACACGCTGGCCGCCCAGGCCTGGGCGCAGGGGCTGCTGCTTGATGAAGTGATGACCGCCTATGTGCCGCCTTACCACACCGCGCTTGCCGAAGACAACAACATCCGCAAAGACTCCAGCCTTGCGGCCTACGCCAGGCTAAAACCGGCGTTCGATCGTCAGCATGGCAGCGTGACCGCCGCCAACAGCACGCCGCTGACCGACGGCGCGGCGGCCGTGCTGATGATGAGCGAGGCGCGCGCCAGGGAACTGGGGCTGGCGCCGCTGGGTTATCTGCGCAGCTATGCATTTACGGCGATCGATGTCCGGCAGGATATGCTACTGGGCCCGTCCTATGCCACGCCGCTGGCGCTGGCGCGTGCCGGTATCACGCTGGCAGATCTGGCTCTGATTGACATGCATGAAGCCTTTGCCGCCCAGACGCTGGCTAACCTGAAAATGTTCGCCAGCCCCACGTTTGCCCGTGAGAAACTGGGCCTGGCGCAGGCAATAGGCGAGGTGGATATGGATAAATTCAACGTGCTGGGTGGTTCGATCGCCTATGGTCATCCGTTCGCCGCCACCGGGGCCCGTATGGTGACGCAAACGCTGCATGAGCTGAAACGCCGTGGCGGCGGGCTGGGGCTGGCAACGGCCTGCGCCGCGGGCGGGCTTGGGGCGGCAATGGTGGTGGAGGCGGCATGATGCGCACGGAAAACGCACTGCACGAACAGCGTGCCAAACCTTCGGCGTTCCAATTCACGCTGCGGCCGGACAACATTGGCGTGATCACCATCGATGTGCCGGATGAGAAGGTGAATACCCTCAAGGCGGAGTTTGCCGAGCAGATAAATGCCGTGCTGCTTAAGGCGCAGCAGATTGCCGCGCTGGAAGGGCTGGTGATTATCTCCGGCAAGCCGGATTCGTTTATCGCCGGCGCGGATATCAGCATGATTGCCGCCTGCGCCAGCCGCGAGGCGGCACAAACGCTGGCGAAAAAAGGCCAGAGCACCCTGGCGCAAATCGCGGCGTTCCCGGTGCCGGTGGTGGCGGCTATCCACGGCGCCTGTCTGGGCGGCGGGTTGGAACTGGCGCTCGCATGCCATAGCCGCGTTTGTTCGCTGGACGATAAAACCGTGCTGGGGTTGCCGGAAGTGCAACTGGGGTTGCTGCCCGGTTCTGGCGGCACTCAACGGTTGCCGCGTCTGGTGGGCGCCAGCCGGGCGCTGGATATGATGCTGACCGGCAAACACCTGCGTGCCCGCCAGGCGTTGCGCAGCGGGCTGGTGGACGATGCCGTGCCGCAGGCGATCCTGCTGCAGACGGCGGTGGCACAGGTTAAACAAGGCTGGCGCGCGCAGCGGCAACTGCCATGGCGCGAGCGGTT
Source organism: Gibbsiella dentisursi (assembly GCF_039539505.1). Classification (NCBI taxonomy): domain Bacteria; kingdom Pseudomonadati; phylum Pseudomonadota; class Gammaproteobacteria; order Enterobacterales; family Yersiniaceae; genus Gibbsiella; species Gibbsiella dentisursi. The sequence continues at coordinate 337,770 of NZ_BAABDG010000007.1, read as the reverse complement.
GTTGAACGGGCCGCTGGGCCGCAGCCTGTTGTTCAGCATCGTGCGGCGCAAAACGCGGGAAAAAACGCGCGGCAACTACCCGGCGGCGGAACGTATCATCCAGGTGGTCAGAACCGGGCTTGATAGCGGCAGCCGCAGCGGTTACGAAGCGGAAGCCTTGGCGTTTGGCGAGCTGGCGATGTCGCCGCAGTCGGCGGCGTTGCGCAGCCTGTTCTTTGCCGCGACGGCGCTGAAAAAGGCGCGCGGCAGCGAAGCGCAACCGCATCCGCTGCGCCGTGTCGGCATCCTCGGCGGCGGCCTGATGGGCGGTGGCATTGCCTGCGTTACCGCCACCCGCGGCGAACTGCCGGTGCGCATTAAAGACGTTGATACGCAGGGGATCAATCGCGCTTTGCAATATACCTGGAACCTGCTGGGTAAACGGGTGCGCAGTAAACGCCTGCGCCCGGCGCAGCGGCAAAAACAGATGATGCTGATTTCCGGCGCAACCAACTGGTGCGGCTTTGAACAGGTGGATATCGTTATTGAAGCCGTGTTTGAGGAACTGGCGCTCAAGCAGCAGATGGTGGCCGAGGTTGAACAGCACGCGGCGCCGCACACGGTCTTCGCGTCTAATACCTCATCGCTGCCGATTGCCCAGATCGCCGCTAACGCGGCGCGGCCGCAGCAGGTGATCGGCCTGCATTACTTCAGCCCGGTGGAAAAAATGCCGCTGGTGGAGGTGATCCCCCATGCCGGCACCAGCGATGAAACGATCGCCACCGCGGTGGCGCTGGCGCACAAACAGGGGAAAACCGCGATCGTGGTGGCCGATCGCGCCGGTTTCTACGTCAACCGTATTTTGGCGCCCTATATCAATGAAGCGGCGCGTTGCCTGCTGGCGGGGGAGCCGATCGAATCGCTGGATCGGGCGCTGGTGGATTTTGGTTTCCCGGTTGGCCCGATAACGCTGCTGGACGAAGTGGGCATTGACGTGGGCACCAAGATTATCCCGGTGCTGGAGGCTGAACTTGGGCCGCGCTTTGCCGCGCCGGCGGCATTTGATGCGCTGCATAAAGACGGGCGCAAAGGGCGCAAGAACGGCCGCGGTTTTTATCTTTACCCCACGGGGAAAGTGCGCTGGCGTTGGCGCAAGCGGGTTGACGAGCGCGTTTATACCCTTCTGGGCATCACGCCGAAGGCGCATATCCCCCATGCGTTGATCGCCCAGCGCTGCGTGATGATGATGCTTAATGAGGCGGTTCGCTGCCTGGATGAAGGCGTGGTGCGCAGTGCGCGCGACGGAGATATCGGCGCGGTGTTCGGCATTGGTTTCCCGCCGTTTCTCGGCGGCCCGTTCCGCTACATCGATCGCTTGGGGGCGGCGGAGGTGGTGAAAATCCTGGCCCATCTGCAGCAACAGTACGGCGAGCATTTCGCGCCCTGCGAACGCTTGCAGCAGATGGCGCAGCAGGGCGCGCGCTTCTATCCGTGAAAGGCCGCGCGCGGCCGGCAATGCGCCGGCGGTGCGTGCAATGATCAACGGTGGGGCGTGGCGCTGTGGTCATCAATAAAATTCATCTTGTTGAAGATTAAATATTAAGCTGTTGAATGGGGAGCAGATACGCCGGAAATTCTGCGGCCGTTGCCGCTGATGTAAAAAACAGCGTTTTCTTTTACCGGAACTTTCAGGCAAAATGCCCGGTCATCACAGAGAGACGGTGCGTTATCGTTGGGGGAAAATCCCGCGATGTGGTAAGTGCGCGCGGCGTTTCTGTTATACCCTATAGCCCAAGTGCAGCCCACACGCCTGTAACTTACACGATGGCGGGTATAGCGTTTTTTGGCTAACAACAGCGGTGCAATATGCAAGTTTTGATCATGCGTCACGGAGCGGCAGAACTCGATGCCGCCAGCGATTCGGTAAGGCCTTTAACTACCGGCGGTCGTGATGATTCACGCCAAATGGCGGCCTGGTTAAGCACCAAGCCGGTGGATATTGAACGGGTGCTGGTCAGCCCTTACCTGCGGGCACAGCAAACCCTGGAAGCGGTGCGTGAAGCGTTGCCACTGCCCGAAGGCGCTGAAGTGCTGCCGGAACTGACTCCCGGCGGCGACGCGGGCCTGGTGAGCTGCTATCTGCAGGCTCTGGCAAAAGAAGGGGTAGGGGCCGTGTTGGTTATCTCTCACTTGCCGCTGGTGGGTTACCTGGTGGCGGAACTGTGCCCGGGTGAATCTGCGCCTATGTTCGCCACTTCGGCCATTGCGGATGTTGAACTGGCCGCCGACGGCAGCGCCGGAAGCTTTGAATGGCAGGTTGCGCCGTCGCAATTGACGGTAAAAGCCTAGGCTGTGTCCCGCAATAGGTCGTGGTGCCGTCGTTGCGTCCAAAGCCCGTCATCACCCGGTCAACCACAAGGGCGATGCATGGCATCGCCCTTAGTGTTTTCTAATCGGCCAGTTCGACCAAAACCAGAATGGCCGCATTGCCGCCCCATTCTTTCGGCGCCTGGTGGAACGCCAGCACGGCCGGATGCTGCGCCAGCCACAGCGGCGTTTGCTGTTTGAGAATATGCTTGCCGTGGCCGTGCATCACGCAGGCGCAGTGCACATGTTCGCGCTGGCAGGCCGCCAGCAGCGCCCCCAGCTCCTGCTTGGCTTGTTTTTGCGTCAGCCCATGCAGATCCAGGAACAAATCCGGCACATAATCCCCGCGGCGCAGCTTTTTCAGCTCAAAATGGCTGTAACCGGGGCGCACGTAGCGTGCCGGGCCGTCTTCGTCGAGCAGCGGCTGAAATTCATCGGAAAAATAAAAGCTGGCATCAACCTGCTCCTGCAGCAGGCGCTGCGGGGCCGCCTGCCGGAACCTGGCCTTTGGCTTGGGGTGGACAATGGTATCCTGCCGCAGTGTTCTTGCGCCGGCCACCGATTCCCTGAAGAGCTGTACTTCATCTTTGCTCAGAGAGGGTTTATTTTTCATTATTTATTCACCGGATATCGTCGTTTAAGCGAATAGTTTACCGTCTTGCCATGTTCTGTCGACGCAAAACTGCCGCCTTCCCCCCCCGCGGCAACGGCGGCGAGCGACTATTGCTGCTGATTTGTCGCCGGCTTCATGGCAAACTATGTGGCTATAGAGTGATTATCATGCCTGCCGGAGGGCAAATTGGACAAAATTTTCGTCGATGAAGCAGTCAGTGAACTGCACACCATCCAGGATATGCTGCGCTGGACCGTAAGCCGCTTTAACGCCGCCGCTATCTATTATGGGCATGGCACCGACAACCCATGGGACGAAGCGGTGCAACTGGTGTTGCCCAGCCTCTACCTGCCGCTTGATATTCCGGAAGACATGCATACCGCCCGCCTGACCTCCAGCGAGCGCCACCGTATCGTTGAGCGCGTGATTCGCCGCGTCAACGAGCGCATCCCGGTCGCCTACCTGACCAATAAAGCCTGGTTCTGCGGCATGGAGTTCTACGTGGATGAACGCGTGCTGGTGCCGCGTTCACCGATCGGCGAATTGATCAACGCGCGTTTCAGCGGCCTGGTGCCGCATGCTCCGCGGCATATTCTGGATATGTGCACCGGCAGCGGCTGCATCGCCATCGCCTGCAGCTACGCGTTCCCGGAAGCCGAGGTGGACGCCGTGGACATTTCCAGCGACGCGCTGGCGGTGACCGAACGCAACATACAGGCGCATGGCGTTGAACAGCAGGTGATCCCCATTCGCTCCGATCTGTTCCGCGATGTGCCGGCGATCCAATACGATCTGATCGTCACCAACCCGCCGTACGTCGACGCTGAAGATATGTCCGATCTGCCGCAGGAATTCCGCTTTGAGCCGGAACTGGGCCTGGCCGCCGGCCACGATGGCCTGGATCTGGTGCGCCGCATTCTGGCCTGCGCGCCGGATTTCCTCAGCGACGACGGCGTGCTGATTTGTGAAGTCGGCAACAGCATGGTACATGTTATGGAACAGTATCCGGATATTCCGTTCACCTGGCTGGAGTTTGAAAACGGCGGTGACGGTGTGTTCATGCTGACCAAACAGCAACTGGTCGGCTGTGAAGCGCATTTTAGCGCGTACCGCAACTAATGTACTCACCAGGCCCGCAGCGCCGGGCCTGATAACGATAATAATCAACGGTAAAAGGAGCCGTGATGGCAGGGAACAGTATTGGGCAAATCTTCCGCGTCACCACTTTTGGTGAATCCCACGGTGTGGCGCTGGGATGTATCGTCGATGGCGTGCCGCCGGGCATCCCATTGACGGAAGCCGACTTACAACACGATTTGGATCGCCGCCGCCCAGGCACTTCCCGTTATACCACCCAACGCCGCGAGCCGGACCAGGTGCGTATTCTTTCCGGGGTGTTCGAGGGGGTAACGACCGGCACCAGCATCGGCCTGATCATTGAAAACACCGATCAGCGCTCGCAGGATTACGGGGCGATTAAAGATCTGTTCCGCCCGGGGCACGCCGATTATACCTATGAGCAAAAATACGGCGTGCGCGATTACCGCGGCGGCGGCCGTTCCTCGGCGCGTGAAACCGCGATGCGCGTGGCCGCAGGGGCGATCGCCAAAAAATACCTGGCGCAGAAGTTTGGCGTGTCCGTGCGCGGCTACCTGGCGCAGATGGGGGACGTTCACTGTGAACTGAAAGATTGGCAACAGGTTGAGCAGAACCCCTTCTTTTGCCCGGATCCCGCCAAGCTGGAAGCGCTGGATGAACTGATGCGCGCCCTGAAGAAAGAAGGGGACTCGATTGGCGCGAAGGTCAGCGTAGTGGCTGAAAACGTGCCGGTCGGGCTCGGTGAACCGGTATTCGATCGCCTTGATGCCGATCTGGCCCATGCGCTGATGAGCATCAATGCGGTGAAAGGCGTGGAAATCGGCGATGGTTTTGCCGTGGTCACCAAGCGTGGTAGTGAAAACCGTGATGAAATCACCCCGCAGGGCTTCCAGAGCAACCATGCCGGCGGCATTCTGGGCGGTATCAGCAGCGGCCAGCCGGTGATCGCCCATCTGGCGCTGAAACCGACCTCCAGCATTACGGTGCCTGGGCGCACGATCAATCGCCAGGGCGAAGCGGTGGAAATGATCACCCGCGGCCGCCACGATCCCTGCGTCGGCCTCCGTGCGGTGCCGATCGCCGAGGCGATGATGGCGATCGTGCTGATGGATCACTTGCTGCGCCAACGTGCGCAAAACGGTGATGTGGCTTCCCCGGTTCCGCGTTGGTAGCCGCCATGAAAAACGTCATGTTCGGCCTTGTTGCGTTGCTGGCCTCGGCGTCTGCGATGGCGCTCACGCCGTGGCAGAAGATCGATCATCCGGTCGCCGGCGCGCCGCAGGCCATCGGCGGCTTCTCTAATGGCTGCTTGATTGGCGCGCAGCCGCTGCCGCTGGAAGCGGCGGATTATCAGGTGATGCGTACCGACCAACGCCGTTATTTCGGCCACCCGGATTTACTGGCGTTTATTCAACGCCTGGGCCGCGAAGCCCGGCAGAATGCGCTGGGCACCGTCCTGATCGGCGACATGGCGATGCCGGCCGGCGGGCGCTTTAGCAGCGGCCACGCCAGCCACCAGTCGGGTCTGGACGTGGATATCTGGCTGCAATTGCCGCGCCAGCGCTGGTCGCAGCAGCAACTGCTGAAGCCGCAGCCGATTGATCTGGTTTCCGCCGACGGCAAGCGCGTAGTGGAGCGCCAGTGGCAGCCGCAAGTGGGCCAGTTGATCAAGCTGGCGGCGCAGGATCACGAGGTCACGCGTATTTTTGTCAATCCAGCGATCAAGCAGCGCCTGTGTGAAGATGCCGGCAGCGATCGCGCCTGGCTGCAAAAGGTGCGGCCGTGGTTTGGCCATCGTGCGCACATGCACGTGCGTTTGCGCTGCCCGGCGGGCAGCCTGGAGTGCAAGGAGCAGGATGCGCCGCCGGCAGGCGATGGCTGCGGCGCTGAATTGGCAAGCTGGTTTAAGCCGCATCTGCCGAGCGCGAAGCCCGGTAAGCCCGTACCGCCGCCTTTGCCGCCTGCCTGCCAGGCGTTGTTGGATAATCATTTCACTGCGGAATAATTCATGGATTGGCTTGTTGCAGGTCCCGGGCTGCTCGGGATCTTGTTTGCTGTGGCGTTATTGGCTGGGTTTATCGATTCGATTGCGGGCGGCGGCGGTTTGCTGACCGTGCCGGCGTTACTGGCCGTCGGCGTACCGCCGGCGCAGGCGTTGGCCACCAACAAGCTGCAATCGGTTGGCGGCTCCCTTTCCGCCAGCCTGTACTTTATCCGCCGCCGCGCGGTGGATCTGCACGATCAGAAGCTGACGATTGCGCTGACCTTGCTGGGTTCGGTGATTGGTGCGCTGCTGGTGCAGCATATGCGGGCCGATCTGCTGCGCCAGATGTTGCCGCTGCTGATTATCGGTATCGGCCTGTACTTTCTGTTCACCCCACGGCTGGGGGAGAGCGATCGCCAGCGGCGCCTGAGCGCGGTGCCGTTCGGGCTGGTTGCCGGCGGCTGCGTCGGTTTCTACGACGGTTTCTTCGGCCCCGGCGCCGGCTCATTTTATGCCCTGGCCTACGTTACGCTGTGTGGCTTTAACCTGGCGAAATCCACCGCGCATGCCAAAGTGCTGAACTTCACCTCCAACTTTGGCGGCCTGATGTTGTTTATCATCGGCGGAAAGGTGGTGTGGAGCATGGGCCTGGTGATGTTGGTGGGGCAGGTGCTGGGTGCACGCCTTGGCGCGCACATGGTGCTGACCCGCGGCCAAAAGCTGATCCGGCCGATGATCGTGGTGGTTTCACTGCTGATGAGCCTGAAGTTGCTTTACGATAACCACGGCGCAGAAATCATGCAGTGGCTGGCAGTGCATTTTTAATGGGCGAAACGGGCGGCAAGATGAAATAATTGCCGCCTTATTTTTAGGGTTATTCAGGTTTTTCTATGGCCGACAAGCATCATTACACCCAACTGATCGACATCTTCAATCAGTGTTTCAGCGGTGATTACAATACGCGCCTGATAAAAGGCGATGATGAGCCGATCTACCTGCCGGCGGACGACGCGGTGCCCTATAACCGCATCGTCTTCGCCCACGGTTTTTACGCCAGCGGTATGCATGAGATTTCCCACTGGTGCATCGCCGGCGAACAACGCCGGACGTTGGTGGATTTTGGTTACTGGTACTGCCCGGACGGGCGCGACGCCCAGACGCAAAGCGAATTTGAGGCGGTGGAGATCAAGCCGCAGGCGCTGGAGTGGATGTTCTGCGTGGCGGCGGGCTTCCCGTTCAACGTCAGCTGCGACAACCTGAACGGGGATTGCGAGCCGGATCGCATCGCCTTCCAGCGTAAAGTGCGCGCGCGGGTGCTGGAACTGCTGGAACAGGGAATACCCACACGGCCTGCGCGCTTTATTCAGGCGCTACAATCGTTTTACAATACGCCCCCGTTAACGGCGGAGCACTTCCCCTATCCGGAAGATCTCAACTGAATGAGTTTAAGAGGAAATTTGATGATCGCAGAAGTTGAAGCGCGCATTCTGGCGCTGATTGATGACATGGTAGAACACGCCAGCGATGATGAACTGTTTGCCGGTGGCTACCTGCGCGGTCATTTGACGCTGGCAGTGGCGGAAGTGGAAGAGAACGGTGAGCATACGGCCGAAGCACTGAAGGCCCGCGTGCAGCACAGCCTGGATAAAGCCATCCGCGCCGGTGAGCTTTCCCCGCCGGATCAGATCTTGGTGCTCGGGATGTGGGAGAATTTGTACCAAAAGGCGCTGCCCACCGCCTGATTTTCGCCCTCACCCTAACCCTCTCCCGCCGGGAGAGGGGATCGTCCGCCGCCGTTTGCCGTTTCCGTTATCCCTTCACCTACACCGATGCACGTACTGCTCCCTCTCCCTTGGGGAGAGTGCCGGGGTGAGGGCGTTTCAGCACCGATGCACATACTGCTCCCTCTCCCTCTGGGAGAGGGCCGGATAAGGGGCATTTCAGCACCGGTGCATATACTGCTCTCTCGCCCTCGGGGAGAGTGCCGGGGTGAGGGGCGTTTCAGCACCGGTGCACATACTCCTCCCTCTCCCTCTGGGAGAGGGCCGGGGTGAGGGGCATTTCAGCATCGGTGCACATACGGCTCCCTCTCCCTCAGGGAGAGGGCCGGGGTGAGGGCGTTTCAGCACCGATGCACATACTGCTCCTCTCCCTCGGGGAGAGGGCCGGGGTGAGGGGCATTTCATCACCGGAGCACATACTCCTCCCTCTCCCTCTGGGAGAGGGCCGGGGTGAGGGGCGTTTCAGCACCGGTGCACATACTGCTCTCTCGCCCTCGGGGAGAGGGGCATTTCATCACCGGTGCACATACTGCTCCCTCTCCCTTAGGGAGAGGGCTGGGGTGAGGGGGATTAAACCGCCTTCCCTTTCAGCAGCTTGCGTACCCACATTCGGTTGGGGTTCAGCGCCGCCAGCATTTCGGCATCGGCGGGCAGGGGTTCACCGAAGATCTGCGCCGCCAGTATTTCCGCGGCCAGCGGGGCGGAACAAAGCCCGCGGGCGCCCAGTGCGCCGAGAATAAACAGATTCGGATAAACCGGCGCATCGGCTACCGCTTCACCACGCTGGTGCTGCCGCGGCAAATCCTGATAAACATCCCGCGTAGCGGCATAGTCCGGCACGGCGCCCATCATCGGCAGATGGTCGCGCGTTGCGCTGCGCACCCCACAGCGCGCCTGGCCGCCGCTGACATCCACCTGTCGCGGCCAATCCTGCGCCGGCAGGCAACGCAATAAACGCTGCCGGTTTTCCTGCTGTTCCTCTTCCCGATAGTCGGTGGCGGTGTCGCCGCGCTGGTAGCTGGCGCCGATACAGTGCTGCTGATTCGCGGGGTTCTCGGGCGTCAGGTAGCCGTCGTAACACAGCACCTGTTTCAGCTTGCCCAGCGCCGGCGTCGTGGGGATATGGGAAACCTGGCCGCGGACGGCATATACCGGCAGCGCGGCGCTTTGCGCCAGCGCCGCTAAGGCGTGGCCGCAGGCCAGAATCACCGTGGCGTGCCGCTGGGTTGCGCCATCGGCAAACCCTAGCCGCCAGCCCTGTGCGTCCTGATCCAGCGTTGTGAGGCGGTGTTGATAGCGGCAGACCAGCCCCTGACTTTGCGCTAACGTGACGGCGCTGCGCGTCAGCTCGGCCGGGCACAGCCAACCGCCCAGTGGGTAGTGTGCGCCGCCAAAGCCGCTGTCGACGCCGCAAAGCGCGCTCAGTGCGTGCCGATCGGCCGCCTGCGCCAGTTCCGGTGGCCAGAGGGCGGACAACATTCGCTCGATTTTACCGGCGCTTTTCTCGTCATAGGCCAGTTGGCTGACGCCGCACCACTGGTGAGCGAACGCGACGCCGTGCTGCTCTAACGCGTCATATAGCCGGCGGGCAAAGGGGAAGGCGGCGCAAAAGAAACGCTCCAGGGCATCATTGCGGCCGTTCAGCAAAGGGTACAACGCCCCCTGGCGGTTGCCGGATGCGCCTTCTGCGGGTTGACCATCGGCGCAATAGAGCGTGACGTGGGCGCCGCGCCGCTGTAATGCCAGGGCGATGAGGGCGCTGGCGATGCCGCCGCCGACAATGGCAACGTCTTCAGGCGTGTGCGCCGCCGGGCGATAGAACCAGGGCGTTGGGTCGGCGGCGGGCTGCGCATCGGCCGGCATCCAGCCGGTGAGCATTTCCCGCTTTTGGCCAAACCCTTTGCATTTTTCCACCGTGAAGCCGGCCTGCTGCAGGCCCCTGCGCACAAAGCCGGCGGCGGTGAAGGTAGCGAAGCTGCCCTGCGGGCGCGCCAGACGCGCCATGGCGCTAAACAGCGCCGGGCTCCACATGTCGGGGTTTTTCGCCGGGGCGAAGCCGTCGAGAAACCAGGCGTCAATCTGTTGGTTCATGCTGTGATCGAGCGTGGGCAGCAGGGCGTTGACGTCGCCAAACCATAAATCCAGCGTGACGCGCCCACCGTCCAACAGCAGCCGGTGGCAGCCGGGCAGCGGCAATGGCCAGTTGGCGCGCAGTTCCTCGGCGAAGGGCGCCAGCTCCAGCCAGCGCGCATGCGCCGCCGCCAGATCGGCCAACTGCAGTGGGAATTTTTCAAAGCTGACAAAATGCAGGCGTTGCAGTCTGGCTTGCGGGCTCTGCGCCCGGAAGGCGTTGAACGCCTGCCACAAGGTCAAAAAATTCAGCCCGGTGCCGAATCCGGTCTCCGCCACCACAAATAGCGGGCGCGGGTGCTGCGCAAAACGCTGCGGCAACCGGTTGCCGCCCAAAAAAACGTAGCGGGTTTCTTCCAGCCCATCCTGATTGGAAAAATAGACGTCATCGAACTGTTGCGAAACAGGTGTACCCTGTTCATTCCAGGTTAATGCGGCGGTTTGGATGGGGGCGTGATTCACGGCGGTTGCTCATAGCTCAAGGGGTGACGGGATTCTAGCCGCAGCGCCCTCCCGGTGCAAATCAGACAAGAATCACGCTGATCGGACTTGTTCGGCTTACAACTGTACGCTAAAGTGCGTGACGAAATCCCGAATGTAATAATTGTGGAAGAGGTATTGAATGAAACGTGCAGTGATTACTGGCCTGGGCATCGTCTCCAGCATTGGTAACAACCAGCAGGAGGTCCTGGCGAGCCTGCAGGAAGGACGTTCTGGGATCACTTTCTCCCAGGAACTGAAAGATTCCGGCATGCGTAGTCACGTATGGGGCAACGTAAAACTGGATACGACCGGCCTCATCGACCGCAAGGTGGTGCGTTTCATGAGCGACGCATCCATTTACGCATACCTGTCCATGCAAGAAGCCGTGGCTTCTGCCGGTCTGACTGAAGACGTTTACCAAAATAATCCGCGCGTTGGTCTGATCGCCGGTTCTGGCGGCTCCGCCCGTTTTCAGGTGTTCGGTGCCGATGCCATGCGCAGCCCGCGCGGTCTGAAAGCCGTTGGTCCTTACGTGGTGACCAAAGCGATGGCTTCCAGCGTTTCCGCCTGCCTGGCCACGCCGTTTAAAATCAATGGCGTTAACTACTCCATCAGTTCCGCCTGTGCGACTTCTGCACACTGCATCGGCAACGCGGTTGAACAAATCCAGATGGGCAAACAGGACATCGTATTCGCCGGCGGCGGCGAAGAGCTGACCTGGGAAATGGCCTGTGAGTTCGATGCGATGGGCGCGCTGTCCACCAAATACAACGATACGCCGGAAAAAGCATCCCGCACCTATGACGCTAACCGTGACGGTTTTGTTATCGCCGGCGGCGGCGGTATGGTGGTTGTGGAAGAGCTGGAACATGCGCTGGCACGTGGTGCGCACATCTTTGCTGAAGTGGTTGGCTACGGTGCCACCTCTGATGGCGCCGACATGGTTGCTCCGTCGGGCGAAGGCGCAGTGCGCTGCATGAAAATGGCGATGCAAGGTGTTGATACGCCGATCGATTACATCAATACGCACGGCACCTCTACGCCGGTTGGTGATGTGAAAGAACTGGGCGCGATCCGTGAAGTGTTCGGCGACAACGTGCCGGCTATCTCTGCCACCAAGGCAATGACCGGCCACTCGCTGGGCGCCGCTGGCGTGCAGGAAACCATCTACACGCTGTTGATGCTGGAGCACGGCTTTATTGCCCCGAGCATCAATATTGAAACGCTGGATGAGCATGCGAAAGGGATGAACATCATCACTGAACCGACCAAACGTGAACTGACCACCGTGATGACCAACGGGTTCGGCTTTGGCGGCACCAACGCAACGCTGACGCTGCGTAAATACCAGGCATAATCCTGCTGGGTATGCGGTCAATCGGGTGCGGCTTGCCGCGCCCGTTTTTTTTACCTTTATTCTGTTTTTTTTGATTTAAATCAACATAGTTGCCGCATATTGCTGAATGCCGGGCTGGCTTTGTCAGTTGATGTAAATCCCGTTTCTGCACCCCTATCCCCCCGTTATACTCGCGCTGTTACGTTGAGCGGAATACCAGCATGTCAGCCAGGATCAGCAGATTATTATCCACGCATCACGCCGGCCTGGTGAAGAAGCCGGCCGCCTGGCTGTGGGTAGCCGTCTGGCTGCTGCTGAATACGCAATTGGCGCTCGCCAGCCACGCTTGCCACCTGCAGGCGACGCTGGATGCGCCGGCGATGCAGCATATGCAGCACGCCAGTGCGGCCGAGACCGAACGGCATGCGGCCGCAGAGCCGGTGTGCGGTAAACACTGCGTGCCGGATAACGCCCAGCAGGATCACTCCGGGCCGGTGTTGGCGGCGTTGCCTGCCGGTACCGAACGGGTGGCGGTGATCCCACCGGTGCAATACCACGGCGCCCGCCCGGTCTGGCAGATGCCGCCGATCGTCGGCCCACCGGCAGAGATTGCTTTTTGTTGCTTCCGTGAATAGCCCAACAACCCTGTGCGCGCCCGCATTGCCGGGTGGTTTTGGTGTTTGTTGACTATTTTACGGAGTCTGTACTATGCGTAACCTGATGGCCGCTATGGCCCTTTTCCTGTTGTTCCCTGTCGCGGCCCCAGCCGCCCCGGCGCTTGCGCCATCCTCATCCGCTGAAATTCATGCCCAGGGGGTTATCAAAGCCTGGCGCCCGCAGGCGGTGTCGATTGCTCACCAGGCGATCCCGGCGCTGAATTGGCCGCCGATGACCATGAGCTTCCTGTTGCCGCCGCCGCCGGTTAGCGCCTTGCCGGCCGGCACACCGGTTGACTTCAGCTTCCGCCAGGTCGCCGGCGGTTACCAATTGACGGCGATCCACGCCAGCCAGCGGTAACGGGAGCCACCATGAACAAACGTCTTTCTTACCCACTGCGGGTGGGCGGGCTGCTGCTGGCCTGCTGGGCCAGCGGCGCACTGGCCGCCGAGTTAACGCTGGCGCAGGCGCTGGCGGCGGCGGAGCGCCATTCGGCGGCGCTTTCGGCCAGCCAGCATCAAATCAATGCCCTGAATAACCAGGCCGATGCGGCCATGCAACTGCCCGACCCCAAATTGAAGTTCGGTATTGAGAACGTGCCGGTGCAGGGCGGCAACGGCCGCCGTTTTACCCGTGAAGGTATGACGATGGAGCGGGTCGGCATCATGCAGGATTACGTCAGCAGCAGCAAACGCCAGCGCAAGGCCGCGACCCTGCGCGCCGAGGCCAGCCAGGCCGGCGCCGGCAGCGTGGTGATCCTCAGCCAACTGCGCCAGCAAACCGCGCAGGCCTGGCTTGATTTGGCGCTTAGCCAACAGACGTGGCAAGACGCCAGGGCCCTGGTGCAGGAAAGCGAACGCCAGATCGCCGCCCAGCGCGCTGGAGTGGCAAGCGGCAGCGCCCCAGCCAGCGCGCTTATCGAGGCGCGCCTGTCGTTGCTGACGATGCAGGATCGCCTCAGCGAAGCCCAACGCGATACCGCCGTGGCGCAAGCCAGATTGACTCAGCTCACCGGCGATGCGGCGGTGCGCGTCACAGGCCCGTTGCCGCGCTTTGAGCGCCTGCCGGCGGAAAGCCGCGTGTTGCAGCAGGCCATTGCCCAACACCCGGAAGTGCTGCAGGCCCGCCGCGAAGCGGATGTGGCCCGGGCGCGTTCGGCGCAGTCACAGGTGGCGGCAATTCCGGACGTGGGCATCGAGGTGTATTACGGCAAGCGCGCCGACGGCTATGAAGACATGGCCGGGGTGATGTTCACCGTCGATCTGCCGTTGTTCACCGCCCAACGCCAGGACAAAGACTACGCGGCGGACGTTTCCCGCACGCTGGAGGCCAACGATCGTCTGGCGCAGTTGATCCGCGATCACCAGGCGCAGCTCGATACGCTGCTGGCGCAGTATCAGGCCACGCTGGCGCAGTGGCAGCGCCAGCAACAACAGGTGATACCGCTGCAGCAACAGCGGGTTGCGCTGCAGTTGGCGCAGTACCGCAGCGGCCAGAGTGCGCTGGCCGGCCCACTGGAAGCCCGTCTGGCGTTGCTGGAAAGCCGCCTGGAAGCAGGGCGCACGGCGCGTGAACTGGCGCAAATCTGGGCGGCGATCCGCTATCTCACGCTACAGGAGGCCGCGCAATGAACCTACGCTTAAGTCTTGCATTATTGGCGGCCGCAGTGGCCGGCGGCGGTCTGGCCGGCTATTGGCTGGCCGCCGAGCACGCGCCGGCTCCGGCCGGAGATGCGCAGCGCCAGGTGTTGTACTGGTACGATCCGATGGTGCCCGGCCAACGCTTCGATCGCCCGGGGAAATCGCCGTTTATGGATATGCAACTGGTGCCGCGCTATGCCGATGAGGCCGCGCCGGAAGGGGGCGTGACCATCAGCGCACGCCAGCAGCAAAATCTGGGGGTGCGCACCGAGCAGGCGCAGATGCGCGTGCTTGAAGCACCGTTGAACGCCGTTGGCCGCATCGCGACCGATGAGCGCGGTGTGCAGGTGATCGCTGCCCGCGCCAACGCCCAGATCGAGAAACTGTACGTGCGCGCCAACCAGCAGCGGGTGCAACAGGGGCAGCCGTTAGCGCAACTGTGGATCCCGGAATGGAGCGCCGCGCAGCAGGAGTACCTGGCGGTACTCCAACTGGGGGATCGCCCATTAACCGCCGCCGCCCGCCAACGGCTGCAACTGGCGTTTATGCCGGAAGCGGTGATCCGCCAGGTGGAACGCAGCGGTAAACCGCAGCCATGGGTGACGCTTAACGCGCCGGCCAGCGGTTTTATTAACCAACTATCGGTACGGGAAGGGCAGCAGGTGGCCGTGGGCCAGGCGCTGTTCGAGCTTGCCGCGCTGGATCCTGTGTGGCTGGTGATCGATTACCCGCAGGGCGCGCCGGTGCAGCCGGGCGATGCGGTGCAGGCCAGTGCGGCCAGTTGGCCTGGCGAACGTTTTATCGGGCGGATAAGTGAACTGTTGCCGAACGTGGATCCGCAGACCCGCACGGCGCAGGCGCGTGTGGAATTGGCGAACCCACAGCAAAAACTGCAGCCGGGCATGTTTCTACAGGCCACGTTATCGCCCGCCGGGCAGCGGCAACCGGTACTTGCCGTGCCGCAGGAGGCGTTAATCAGCCGCAGCGATCGCACCACGGTGCTGCTGGCCGAAAGCGACGGGCATTTTACGCCGGCCGACGTGGTGGCCGGGCGGGTGCAGGGCGGATGGGCCGAGATAAAACAGGGCCTGCAGGCCGGGCAGCGGGTGGTGACCTCCGGCCAGTTCCTGATTGACTCCGAGGCCAGCATGCGCAGCGCATTGCCGCAGTTTGCTGGGGAAAACGCGCCTGCCGCCCAATACCAGGCCGAAGCCACTATTGTGGCACTGGCGGACGGCGCCATCACCCTGGCGCACGGCCCGGTGCCGGCGCTGCAATGGCCAGCGATGACCATGGACTTCGCTTTGCCGCCCGGCGGGTTGCCGGCCGGTTTGCCGGTGGGCAGCAAGGTGAGGTTCTTTTTCAGCGTGGATGACAACGGCCCGCATATCAGCCGGATAATGCCGCAAGCCGCAGAGCATGGAGGCCACCTATGATCGCTTCAGTGATTCGTTGGTCGTTGCGTAACCGGCTACTGGTGTTGTTGGCTTCACTGATGCTGGCCGGCTGGGGGATATGGGCATTGCAGAAAGCGCCGCTGGATGCTCTGCCGGATTTGTCCGATGTACAGGTGATCGTGCGCGCCAGCTACCCCGGCAAAGCGCCGCAGGTGATTGAGGATCAGGTGACGTATCCGTTAACCACCACGCTGCTGACGGTGCCGGGCGCGAAAACGGTGCGGGGTTTTTCCATGTTCGGCGACGCCTATATCTACATCTTGTTTGAAGACGGCACCGATCCTTACTGGGCCCGTTCACGCGTGCTGGAATCCCTTAGCCAGGTGCAGGCCGCGCTGCCGGATCAGGTGAAGGTGGAACTGGGGCCGGACGCCACCGGCGTGGGGTGGATCTATACCTATGCGTTGGTGGATCGCAGCGGGAAACACAGCCTGGCCGATCTGCGCGCGCTGCAGGACTGGACGCTGAAGTTTGAACTGAAAACCGTGCCGGACGTGGCGGAAGTGGCCAGCGTTGGCGGCATGGTGCGGCAGTTCCAGGTGGTGCTTAATCCGCAAAGCCTGCGCGCGCTGAACATTACCCAGCAGCAGGTGGTTGATGCGTTGCAGCGTGCCAATCAGGCCGGCGGTGGCGCGCTATTGGAAATGGGCGAAGCCGAATATATGGTGCGCACTACCGGCTATCTGCGGCAATTAGCGGATTTTGACCAGGTGCTGGTGGCCGAGCGCAACGGTGTGCCGATTATGTTGCCGCAGGTGGCGGAAGTGCGTCTCGGGCCGGAACTGCGCCGGGGCGTGGCGGAGCTGAACGGCGAGGGGGAAGTGGCCGGCGGCATCATCGTGATGCGCTACGGCAAAAATGCGTTGGCGACCATCCAGGCGCTAAAGGCCAAGCTGGCGCAGATCCAGCATACGCTGCCGGCGGGGGTGGAGATCGTGCCGGTATACGATCGTTCGCAGCTGATTGAGCACGCGATAGAAACGCTGTCGCACAAGCTGCTGGAAGAGTTCGTGGTGGTGGCGGTGGTCTGTTCTTTGTTTTTGTTCCACCTGCGCTCGGCGCTGGTGGCGCTCGTCACTTTGCCGCTGGGCATCCTGGGCGCCTTTGTGGTGATGCACTACCAGGGGGTGAATGCCAATATCATGTCGCTGGGCGGCATTGCCATCGCCATTGGCGCGATGGTGGATGCGGCGATAGTGATGATCGAAAACATGCACAAGGTGCTGGAACAGTGGCGGCACGATCATCCCGGCCGGCAGCCGGCCAGCGGCGATTATTGGCGCATTTCCGAACAGGCGGCGGTGGAGGTGGGGCCAGCGCTGTTTTGCAGCCTGCTGATCATCACGCTGTCGTTTATTCCGGTCTTTACACTGCAGGCGCAGGAAGGGCGCATGTTTGCGCCGCTGGCCTTTACCAAGACCTATGCCATGGCGGTGGCCGCCGGGCTTGGCATTACGCTGGTGCCGGTGCTGATGGGCTATTTTATCCGTGGGCGTATTCCTGATGAGCATGCCAACCCGCTCAACCGCTGGCTGATTCGTCTGTATCAGCCGCTGCTGGCGGTGGTATTGGCGCGGCCGAAAACCACGTTGGGGATTTCCGCGCTGCTGCTGGCGCTAACGTTTTATCCTCTTAGCCGGTTGGGCAGCGAATTTATGCCGCCGCTGGACGAGGGCGATCTGCTGTACATGCCTTCCACGCTGCCGGGCATCTCGGCACGTGAGGCCGGGCGCTTGCTGCAGATCACCGATCGGCTGATTAAAACGGTGCCGGAGGTGGACACCGTGTTCGGCAAGGCCGGGCGCGCGGAAACCGCCACCGATCCGGCGCCGCTGACCATGCTGGAATCCACCATTCGTTTCAAGCCGCGTGAGCAGTGGCGGCCGGGGATGACCATGGACAAGCTAGTGGCGGAGCTGGATCGTGTGGTTAAGGTTCCCGGCATCGCCAACGTGTGGGTGCCGCCGATCCGCAACCGGCTGGACATGCTGGCTACCGGCATCAAAAGCCCGGTGGGCATCAAGGTTAACGGCAACAACCTGGCGGATATCGAACGCGTGGCCGGGCAGATCGAACAAATCGTCCAGCAGGTACCCGGGGTGACCTCGGCGCTGGCCGAGCGCGTTACCGGCGGGCGCTACGTGGATATCGACATCGATCGCCAGCGCGCCGCGCGCTATGGCGTGACGGTACAGGAACTGCAGGCGATGGTGGCAACCTTGATCGGCGGGGAAAACGTTGGCGAAGTGTTTGACGGGCGGGCGCGTTACCCGATCAACGTGCGTTATCCGCGTGAGATCCGCGATTCGTTCGCCGCGTTGGGGGAGATGCCAGTGGTGACCGCCAGCGGCGCACAGTTGCCGCTCTCTGCGCTGGCGGATATCCGCATCAGCGAAGGGCCGCCGATGCTCAAGAGCGAGAACGCGCGGCTGTCTAACTGGATCTATGTCGATCTGCGCGGGCGCGATTTGCGCTCGGCGGTGGAGGAGATGCAACAGCGGGTGGCGCAGCAGGTGCAACTGCCGGCGGGTGTTTCATTGAGTTGGTCCGGGCAGTTTGAATACCTGGAACGCGCCAGCGCCCAATTGAAGGTGGTGCTGCCGGTCACGTTGATGATTATCTTTGTGCTGCTGTTTATCACCTTCAGCAACGTGCGCGATGCGCTGCTGATTATCGCTACGTTGCCGTTTGCATTGATCGGCGGCGTGTGGCTGTTGTATCTGCTCAACTATAATCTGTCGGTCGCGGGCGCGGTTGGGTTTATTGCGCTGGCCGGGGTGGCCGCCGAATTCGGCGTGATTATGGTGCTGTATCTGAACCAGGCGTTGGCGCGCCAGCGTTTGCCAGGGCAGCCGTTAACGCGTGAACAGGTGCTGGCCGGTATCCGTGAAGGCGCGGTATTGCGCGTGCGGCCGAAGGTGATGACGGTGGCCACCATTATGGCCGGCCTGTTGCCGATCATGTGGGGGGATGGGGCTGGCTCCGAGGTGATGCGGCGCATCGCTGCGCCGATGATTGGCGGTATGATCAGCGCGCCGCTGTTGTCGATGCTGGTGATCCCGGCGGTGTATCTGCTGTTGCACCGCAAAGGGTAATCCAGCGATAACATGTCGCCGCCGCCCGGTATTAGGCGGCGGCGGATAGTGTCAGTCGCTCGGCTGTACCAGGAAAGCTTTGAACTGCGGCGTCATCACCGCGTTGAAGCCGCTATCGGTCTTGGTGATCAGATACACCGCCAGCCCTTTCTGCTGCGCCAGTTGCAGCGCCTTTTCCGGGCCGAGCACCATCAGCCCGGTGTCCCAGCCGTCGGCTTCCAGCGCGGTGGGCGCGATCACCGTGGCGGAAACCAGCTTATGGTCGATCGGCCGGCCGGTGGTGGGATCGATCACATGAGAATAGCGTTTGCCGTTTTCCTCAAAATAGTTGCGGTAGCTGCCGGAAGTGCTGATGCCATAACCTTGCAGATCCACCAGTGCCTGCACCGCGTTTTCCTGGTCGGTGGGTTTTTGGATCGCCACCCGCCAGGGTTTGCCCTGGCCGTTCACCCCACGTGAAGAAACCGCGCCGCCCACGGAAACCAGGTAGTTGGTGATGCCTTTGCGCGCCATCAACTGCACCAGTTGATCCACGCCGTAGCCTTCACCCAGGGTGGAAAGGTCAACATACAGCGCCGGCAGATCTTTTTGCAGCCACTCGCCCTGGCTGTTGCCGATCAATTGCAGGTGCTGTAAACCCACAAGGCTTTTCGCCGCCTCAATTTGCTGTTGATCCGGGGTTTTCCACGGGTGTTTATCCGGGCCGAAGCCCCACAGATTAACCAGCGGGCCGACGGTGATGTCCATCGCGCCGTGCGTGTCGCGGCCGATGCGCTGGGCCATCAGGATAATATCGGCCATGCCGCGCGGAATCGGCTGCGGTGCCGTGCTTGGGCTGTGGTTGAACCTGGAAAGCACGGAACCGGGCCGATAGGTAGATATATCGTCGTTGGCCTGTTCCAGCAGCGCGTCGATCTCTTGCCGGAGCTGCTGCTGGCTTTCCGCCAGTTCGCCGCTGATTTTAACGCTGTAGAAAGTGCCCATGGTTTTACCTTCAATGGTGACCTGTGGACGGGTTTGCGCGCTGTCGCAGGCACTGAGCAGAGCCAGCGTGGCGCCCAGCAGCAAAACCCTGGCATAAATGTGAGCCATAGTGCATCCCTTAAAAACAGATAAGGGCGTTACAAATAGAGCAAAGCGCGGCAAATGAAAAGGCTGAAAGTAAAAAATCGCTGCCCGGCGCGCATCGCCAGCGGCATAAGGCCGGCGTTTATCAGGCAGTATTCCTAATCGTATTATTGAGTGCTTGTCTGTGCTTCCCCCAGATTATTCATAAGGTTATCATTGGAAAAAAACGATATGGGAAGCGGCTGATGAACATAGCAAGTATAGGTAAAGGGGTTATAGACGGTGTAGTATCAATCCCCGTCGATTTTTATTACGGTGTTGAGCGAACTTTGGAAGACCTTAGTTTAAGCGACGGCGGGCAGATGTACCAGAGCCGTAATTTTGATGACGATACCCGTTTATATCAAGGGTTGAAAAGGATTTGTGCTAATCGGACGGTCATTATCCAGATAACAGAAATCATCATTAATGATGCCCTAAGCCACCTTCCAGATAGCGCTGTCCAGAAAATACATGATGCAATAGCTCGTAAAGCGACTGCTGTTGGTTCCCGGCAGATAACACAATTAGCCATTGGTGGTATCATCGGCGCAAGGTTAGTTGATGGGATAGCTGCCGCTGCCATTAGCAGGTTGGCTATCCGTATAGGGACATCATTTTCTATCGGTGTTGTACTCACCCAAGGGTTAATTTCGCGAGCTGCTCAAGCCTCTCGCCGTTTACGCCATGAAAATCCAGGACTGTATCAAAAGCTTTGGGTGCAAAATTTCGACATGCTCTATTTTCTATTTGAAAAACCTCTCGAAAACTTCTTATCCATCAGTAAGTTAGCCCGAAGTAATCCCGCGCAATTGGAGAGCGTTATCAATGAAATCAACAATATGTGATAGGGTTTTGCGCGTTTTTTTTGATGCCTTGGGTGGGATAGTTATGGGTATCACCGCGTTCTGCGTGATTGGCGCTATCGTGCTTAACGAGGGTTCCATGCGATATATTATGCCTGCCATAGTATTCTTCATCGGTTGTTTTATTTTCTGGTTGATTCCTGATAAAGGAAAACGGAAAGGAAAATA
The DNA here is from genome assembly GCF_039539505.1 of Gibbsiella dentisursi. NCBI lineage: Bacteria > Pseudomonadati > Pseudomonadota > Gammaproteobacteria > Enterobacterales > Yersiniaceae > Gibbsiella > Gibbsiella dentisursi. The sequence continues at coordinate 317,009 of NZ_BAABDG010000007.1, read as the reverse complement.
AAGATTCATCAGCAACAAAGCCCGGTATAACCTAAGTTTTCCCTCTTTTCATGATGAGTGGGACTATCATCTTTGGTCTGCCTTTAAACAACACAGGAGCTGTCAGCGATGGCTATCGTTTCATCTGTTTTAGCCTTTCCCCCCGCCGATCCGGCACAACACCTGGCCTATCTGCAGGCCAAGTTGAGTTACTACGCCGACGCCTGGGACGTGGCTGAAGATCTGCGCAACGGTGTGACTGCGATTGTGGTGATCGACACCCGTTCGCCGGAATACTATCGGGCCGGGCATATTCCCGGCGCGCTGAGTTTGCCGCACCGGCAGATGAACGAAGCGCGGCTGGCGCAGTTGGATCCCAGCAAGGTGTACGTCACGTATTGCGATGGTATTGGTTGCAACGGCTCCACCAAAGGCGCTTATAAGCTGGCGATGTATGGCCTCAAGGTGAAGGAGCTGATCGGCGGGCTGGATTTTTGGCTGCGCGACGGCCACCCGTTAGTCACGGGTGAGCTAGCGGGTGAATGGGGCGCACGGCCGGCCGGGGATTGCGGCTGTGGGTAAGGCTGACGCTGCCTAGAACAGCAGCATCAGTGCGCCGATGATGATCACCAGCGCAACGATCGCCGGCACCAGCGGTTTGCGTGCGATAGCTTGCCACCAACTGGGTGCTGGCGGCGGGGTGGCGATATCTTCACTGCGGATCAGCGTCGCCGTTCCGGCTTTTTCCAGGCGCTGCGAAAACAGCAGGCCAATGGCGTCGTTGAGCTGATCCTGGGTTAACGCCGCGTTGGCGCGGCGGTTAAAGCGCGACAGGCAATAATCGCTGAGCAACTGCCGCTCCTGCCGGTCTGCCGGCTGTTTAAGCGCCGCCAGCAGGCCGTTTAGCGTCGGCGCGCTTTGCTGGCTGAGCGTGGTTTTCACCTGCAGGTATTGGCTGAGCAACTGGAAGTGGCGCGCCGGCAACGGCTCGTTGCTTTTGATGCCGACCAGGTGGAAGATCGCCTGCCTGATTTTGGCCGGCGGTTCGCCGGTGGTTGCGCTCAGGCGCGTCACTAACGGCGCCAGGCTCTGGTGTTCCGCCGGCAGCAAGGGGCGATCGGTAACGATCGCCTGCTGCGGCGCGGGGATCGCCAGCGAGCCGCTTTGCAACAGATCCAGCACCTGTTGCAGCTGCGCATCGTTGAGCTGGCTGAGCACCGTGCAGTTAAATTGCTGGCGAATATAGTCGCTGACGGCCACGCGGTTGTTGCCCTGGGGCAGCAGTTCGGTCAGCTGTTGCAGCAGTTGGCGGCTGGCATGGTTTTGCTGTGCCTGCGCCAGGCGGCTTTGCAGGCGCTGTTCCGCCGGCTGGAAATGGCGGGCCAGCAGTTCGCTGCCGTTGTCTATCGCCAGATCGTGGCGCAGTGCGGCCCAGATTTCTGCGGATTTCACCGGGCTGAGCGCCATGATTTTGACGATCAGTTTTTCCAGCGTGGTGCGCTGTGCCGTAGAGAGCGGCTGATCGCCGCCGCCGGCGTTTTGGCTACCCGGAGCAGAAGGACTGTCGGGGGCGTTAGTGGTGTCGGGCCCGCTCAAAGGTTGCATATTACCAGTCCTTCCCAATGTAGAAAAAAAGTCATCCCCGCCGTATCGGCGCAGGTACTTTAATGATACCTGCAAATAACGGTTATCAATACTGTTTCGGCGAGATTTCTTTCACTGAAGACGGACGTGCCGCCCGCTTGCCGATATTTCAGCCAGCGCGGCGGCGAGCGTCAGTCTTTACAGGTTTTCGCCTGTTCCGCCGGTTTTTTACGGCCGATCGGGGTACGCAGGCGTTGGGAAAGTATTACCCCCAGCAGGGTGGCGCCGCCGCCGATCAGGTGGTAGCTGTGCAAATGCTCATGCAGGAACGCCACGGCGATCACGGCGGTAAATACCGGCGCTAGGTTCATAAAGATCGACGCGGTGTTGGCGCCCATGCGCATTACGCCCTGGATCCACAGATAGGGCGCGGCGATTGAAGCCGGGATGCCGGCAAACAGCACCAGCGGGATGTTCTCACGGGTGAGCCCGATATCCGGCGCCAGCAGGAAGTTGGGCAGCAACAGCACCACCCCGAACAGGATCTGCACATACAGCGCCTGCCAGTTCGGCATCGGGATTGCCCAGCGTTTGGTCAGCACCCCGTACAGCGCGTATGATGCGGCGGCGGCGAACATCATCAGTTCGCCCTTGCCGATGCCGTGTTCCAGCAGCAATCCCGGCTGGCCGCCGCTCACCAGCCACACCATGCCGCCCAGCGATAGCACACTGCCAATCATCACGCCAAGGGTGGGCGCCACGTTCAGCAACCAGATGCTGATCAGGATGGTCAGCAGCGGGATCAGCGAAACGATAATCCCCATAAACAGCGCGCTGACGCTGTGCGCGGCATAGTAGGCCAGGCTCTGGTACAGCACCATGCCGAGTAGGCCAAGAATCAACAGTTTCCAGCCGTTGGTGCGTACGGCGCGCCAATTGCGCAGCAGCCCCGGCAGCACCATCGGCGTCAGGGCTATCAGCGCCAGCAGCCAGCGGTAGAACGAGATGGCGGCAGGATCGATCGCGGTCGCGGAAAGCTTACTGACGATGGCGTTGACAGACCAGATGAACACCGCCAGCAACGGGAAAAGTGCGTTCATAATCTTGTATCTTCGTATTTTACTGCGGATAACGTAGCGGGTAGTTTACGCGTGTCTGGTTTATTATATATAACGATAACCAGACAAATTGCTGCGTAAACAAGACAACCTACGGGCTAACACGATGGCCGAGATCCGTTACTTTCCCGCCGAGCACATTCTTGCTCCGCGCCCGGTGCAGTTTCGCTGCGAAGATTTCAACGCGCACACAGAATTTCAGCCGCACAGCCATAGCTGGGGGCAACTGATGTGGGTAAAAGCCGGGGTGATGGCGCTGAACATCGGCGGCCAGCGCTTTTTGGCGCCGCCGGAGTTTGTGGTGTGGGCGCCGGCGGGGCTGGAGCACTCTTGCTATAACCGCAGGCAGGCGCAGTGCAGGATGGTGGATATCATGCAGCCGCTGTGCGCCGGGATGCCGGCCGAACCGTGCCTGGTTAACGTGACGCCGATCTTTCGTGCTATCGCCGAAGATTTTTACGCCCGCCGGCAATATGTGCCGCAGACCCGGGAAGATTTGCGCCTTTGCCGGGTGCTGATCGATCAACTGCACCGTTCGCCGCAGCAACAGGCCTATCTGCCTGCTTCGCGGGACAAGTTTTTGGCGCCGGTGCTGCAGGCGCTGGAACGCTGCCCGGCGGACAACACGCCGCTGGCGCAGTGGGCGGCGCGGGTGTATACCACCGAGCGCACGCTTTCGCGCCGCTGCCAGCAGGAACTGGGCATGTCGTTTAGCGAATGGCGCCAGCGCCTGCGCTTTCTGTATGCCACTTCATTGCTTGAGCAGGGCAAAACCGTGCAGGAGGTTGCCCTGGAGGTGGGGTACAGCTCGGCGTCGGCGTTTATCGTTATGTTCCAGCAGATCGCCGGCACCACGCCGGAGCGTTTCCGCCGGGCATAACAACATTGGGTTTCTGCGCCATTCAGTGGCAAACTATTGCCAGACGAACACTGTTTTAACCCGCCGGAGAGCGAAGTGAAAATCCTGGTTGATGAAAATATGCCGTATGCGGCTGAGCTGTTCAGCCGTTTGGGGGAAGTGCGGGCGGTGCCCGGGCGCCCGATCCCACGTGATGCGCTGGCTGATGCGGGCGCCCTGATGGTGCGTTCGGTGACCAAAGTGAATGAAGAACTGTTGGCCGGCACGCGCATCGGCTTTGTCGGCAGTGCCACCGCCGGCACCGATCACGTTGACGACGCCTGGTTGAAACAGGCTGGCATTGCCTTTTCCGCCGCGCCGGGCTGCAACGCCATTGCGGTGGTTGAATATGTATTTTCTGCGCTGATGTTGCTGGCCGAGCGCGACGGCTTTCAACTGCGTGATAAAACGGTCGGCATCATCGGGGTCGGCAACGTGGGTTCGCGGCTGGATGCGCGCCTGAAGGCGCTGGGCGTGCGCACGCTGCTGTGCGATCCGCCGCGCGCCGCGCGTGGCGACGCCGGGGCGTTTTGGCCGCTGGAAAAACTGGTGGCGGAAGCCGATGTGTTGACCTTCCACACGCCGCTGAATAAATCCGGCCCGTATAACACCCTGCACCTGGCTGATGCCGAGCTGCTGGCGGCGTTGCCGGATAACCGGATCCTGATCAATGCTTGCCGCGGCCCGGTGGTCGACAACGCGGCGCTGCTGCAGGCGCTGGAGCAAGGCAAGAAATTGAGCACGGTGCTGGACGTCTGGGAGCCGGAGCCGGCGCTTTCTCTGCCGCTGCTGGCGCGGGTGGATATCGGTACCGCGCACATCGCCGGCTATTCGTTGGAAGGCAAAGCGCGCGGCACCACGCAGGTGTTTGAAGCCTTTAGTCAGTATCTTGATCGGCCACAGCAGGTTGAGCTGGCGGCGCTGCTGCCGGTGCCGGCATTCAGTGAAATCCGCCTGCACGGGCCGCTGGATGACGCGAAGTTAAAACGATTGATGCACTTGGTGTATGATGTGCGCCGCGATGACGCGCCGCTGCGTAAAGTGGCCGGCCAGCCCGGCGAGTTCGATCGCTTGCGCAAGCAGTATCAGGAGCGCCGCGAATGGTCATCGCTGCGCGTACGCTGTGATGACAGCGCCAGCGCCGAACTGTTGCACCAACTGGGCTTCACCGTGCAATAAGCTTGCCGTAGCGCGGCATGGGGGGCCATCGGCAACCCGCGACAACATTTTTACTCTGCGGGCGTTGTATCGCCAACGCCTTCCACGCGGGTGTGGAAGGCCAGGGCGGTAACGCCCGTCTGCATTTGAACGACATACTCTGGAGAAAACCCAATGTCTGACGGCTGGAATATCGCTCTGCTCGGCGCTACGGGCGCAGTAGGGGAAGCGTTGCTGGAATTGTTGCAGGAACGTCAGTTCCCGGTGGGTGAACTCTATCCTTTGGCCAGTGAACGCAGCGCCGGCGAAACGGTGCGCTTCGACGGTAAATCCCTGCAGGTGCAGGACGCGGCGCAGTTTGACTGGTCGCAGGCCCAGTTGGCGTTTTTCGTCGCCGGCAGCGAAGCCTCGGCCCGCTATGCCGAAGACGCGGGCAACATGGGCTGCCTGGTGATCGACAGCAGCGGCCTGTTTGCGCTGGAGCCGGACGTGCCGCTGGTGGTGCCGGGGGTTAACCCGCAGGCGCTGGCCGATTACCGCAACCGAAATATCGTGGCGGTGGCTGACGGTATGGTGAGCCAGTTACTGACCGCCATCAAACCGCTGGTGGAGCAGGCCGGCCTTGCCCGTTTGCACGTCACCACGCTGATGTCCGTGTCTTCACGCGGCAAGGCCGCGGTGGATGCACTGGCAGGCCAAAGCGCGCGCCTGCTCAACGGCATCCCGGCGGAAGCCGGCATGTTCAGCAAACAGTTGGCGTTTAACCTGCTGCCGCTGCTGGCGGACGAGCAGGGCAGCGTGCGCGAAGAACGGCTGATTGTCGATCAGGTGCGCAAAGTACTGCAGGACGACGGCCTGCCGATTTCGGTGAGCTGCGTGCAATCGCCGGTGTTTTACGGCCATGCGCAGGTGGTGCACCTTGAGGCACTGCGCCCGCTGGCGGCCGAAGAAGCGCGTGCGGAGTATGCACAGGCGGCGGATATCCAACTGAGCGAAGAAGACGATTACCCCACCCAGGTGACGGAAGCCTCCGGCAGCGACGCGTTGAGCATCGGTTGCTTGCGCAATGACTACGGCATCCCGGAACTGCTGCAATTTTGGTCCGTGGCTGATAATGTGCGCTTTGGCGGCGCGCTGATGGCGATTGAAACCGCCGAACGCCTGTTGCAGGAGCAGTTGTACTGATGTCACAGGTTGCAACCCCACCGTACAAAATTGCGCTGGGTATTGAATATGATGGCAGCCGCTATTACGGCTGGCAGCGCCAACAGGAAGTGGACAGCATTCAGGGCTGTCTGGAAGCGGCCCTGAGCAAAGTCGCGGATGAGCCGATCGTGGTGTTTTGCGCCGGCCGTACCGATGCCGGGGTGCACGCGACTGGGCAGGTGGCGCACTTTGAAACCAACGTGCGCCGCAAAGATGCCGCCTGGACCATGGGGGTGAATACCCACCTGCCGCCGGACATCGCGGTACGTTGGGTGGCCGATGTGCCGGCGGATTTCCACGCGCGCTTTAGCGCTACGGCGCGGCGTTACCGCTATATCATCTTCAATCACCGCTACCGCCCGGCCGTGCTGCAACAGGGCGTCACCCATTTTTACCATCCGCTGGACGCCGACCGTATGCACCGCGCCGCACAGGCATTGCTGGGGGAAAATGACTTCACCTCGTTCCGTGCCGTGCAGTGCCAATCGCGTACCCCCTGGAGAAACGTAAAACACGTTAAAGTTTCGCGTCATGGGCAATATATCGTGGTAGATATCAAGGCGAATGCGTTTGTGCATCATATGGTTCGTAACATTGTCGGCAGCCTGCTGGAAATTGGCTGCGGCAACCAGGATGAAAACTGGATGGCTGAACTGCTGGCGTTGAAGGATCGCAATCTGGCGGCGGCGACGGCGCGGGCAGGGGGGCTGTATTTGGTTTCCGTGGATTATCCTGCGCATTTTGCATTACCGCGGCCAACTCTGGGGCCGCTGTTTTTACCTGATGATTAAGCATTGTTCCCTGATTAATCCGCCGGGCGGGTGGCTCGCCCGGTCATAAGAGAGAATCTATGGAAATTATTAAGTTCCTTGTTGATTTTATTTTGCATATTGATGTGCATCTGGCTGAGCTGGTCGCGCAGTACGGCATGTGGGTGTACGCCATCCTTTTCCTGATCCTGTTCTGTGAAACCGGCCTGGTGGTAACGCCGTTTTTGCCGGGGGACTCTCTGCTGTTTGTCGCCGGCGCGCTGGCGGCACTGCCCAGTAACGATTTGAACGTGCACACCATGGTGCTGCTGATGGCGATTGCCGCCATCGTCGGCGATGCGGTGAATTACACCATCGGCCGGCTGTTTGGCGAAAAGCTGTTCAGCAATCCGGATTCGAAGATTTTCCGCCGCAGCTATCTGGAAAAAACGCATCAGTTTTATGAGAAGCACGGCGGGAAGACGATTATCCTGGCGCGTTTTGTGCCGATCGTGCGGACATTTGCACCGTTTGTCGCGGGTATGGGGCATATGTCCTATCGCCATTTCGCCGCGTACAACGTGGCGGGGGCATTGCTGTGGGTGCTACTGTTTACCTACGCCGGCTACCTGTTTGGCGATTTACCGGTGGTGCAAGAAAACCTGAAACTCTTGATTGTTGCTATTATCATTGTTTCGATTCTGCCGGGCGTGGTAGAAATTTGGCGCCATAAACGCGCCGCTGCACGCCAGCAAAAATAACAAAAACATCGCTTAACCTATCGGTTCGACCAGTTTTTTATCCACAGCGCCGGGCCGATATGGTTTAATGAGCGACATTCACAGGTCTGTTCCTGTGAACAACCCCGAAGCCTGCGTTGCGCGCTTGCCGCGTTTTGTCAGGCATTTTTCTTTGGGGGCGTTCACAAGGGGATTGCTAAAGCATGAACAGCAGATTGGCGTCTGCCAGGTTCAAACAGAAAGGTCATCGATGAGCTGGATTGAACGAATTCTTAACAAAAGCAATATTACACAAACCCGTAAGGCGAGCATTCCCGAGGGGGTTTGGACCAAATGCGATAGCTGCGGCCAGGTTCTTTACCGCGCCGAGCTGGAGCGTAATCTGGAAGTTTGCCCGAAGTGCGATCACCACATGCGTTTGTCTGCGCGCGCACGCTTGCACACGTTGCTGGATGAAGGCTCTGAAGTTGAGTTGGGCAGCGAACTGGAACCGAAAGACGTTCTGAAGTTCAGGGATTCCAAAAAGTATAAAGACCGCCTGAGCGCGGCGCAGAAAGCGACCGGCGAGAAAGATGCGCTGGTGGTGATGAAAGGCACGCTCTACGGCATGCCGGTGGTTGCGGCGGCGTTTGAATTCGCCTTTATCGGCGGCTCCATGTCTTCAGTCGTCGGTGCGCGCTTTGTGCGTGCGGTTGAACAGGCGCTGGAAGACAACTGCCCGCTGGTGTGCTTCTCCGCCAGCGGTGGCGCACGTATGCAGGAAGCGCTGATGTCGCTGATGCAGATGGCGAAGACCAGCGCTGCGCTGGCCAAATTGCAGGAGCGCGGTCTGCCGTATATCTCGGTGTTGACCGATCCGACCATGGGCGGCGTTTCCGCCAGCCTGGCCATGCTTGGCGATATCAACATCGCCGAGCCGAAGGCGCTGATTGGCTTCGCCGGCCCGCGCGTGATCGAACAAACCGTGCGTGAAAAACTGCCGCCTGGTTTCCAGCGCAGTGAGTTCCTGATTGAAAAAGGGGCCATCGACATGATCGTGCGCCGCCCCGAGCTGCGCCAGACGCTGGCCAGCATTCTTTCCAAGCTGACCAACCAGCCGCAGCCGAACTTTGGCGAAACGGCACCGGTGGTTGCGCCGGACAGCCAGGCGGATGCTTAAATTCAGGCGGTAACACCGCGCCGGCCCAGGCCGCGCGGTGTGCAATTTGCCAGTGTTATGGTTTAGCGTTGGCTGGCAACGGAGAGCACCACCCTTAGCCGCTGTTGACGGTGGTGCGCTGATGAACTAATGACCCAATCAGTGATGGGACGCATGCAAAACCACCAAATCCCCCAGGCCACGTCGTCACTCAGCGCGTGGCTTTACTATCTGGAGCGTCTGCACAGCCAGGCCATCGAACTTGGGCTAGCACGCGTTCAGCGTGTTGCAACGCAGCTTGATCTTCTTTCCCCCGCTCCGACCGTATTCACCGTTGCCGGCACCAATGGCAAGGGCACCACCTGCCGCACGCTGGAGGCCATTTTGCTGGCCGCCGGGTTGAAGGTGGGGGTGTACAGCTCGCCGCACCTGATCCGCTACACCGAGCGGGTGCGGATCCAGGGCCAGGAACTGAGCGAAGCCGAACACTGCCGCGCGTTCGCGGCGGTTGAAGCCGGGCGCGGTGAGACGTCGCTGACCTATTTCGAGTTTGGTACGCTGGCGGCGCTGCAGTTGTTCAAACAGGCGCGGCTCGATGTTGTGATCATGGAAGTGGGCTTGGGCGGGCGCCTGGATGCCACCAATATCGTCGATCCCGATGTGGCGGTGATCACCAGCATTGCGTTGGATCACACCGATTGGCTGGGCGATAACCGCGAGAGCATCGGCCGCGAGAAAGCCGGGATTTTCCGCGCCGGCAAACCGGCGGTGGTCGGCGAGCCGGATATGCCGGCCAGCATTGCCCAGGTGGCGCAATCGCTGGGAGCGAAGCTGTACCGCCGCGGCGAAGCCTGGTCGTTCAGCGTGCAGGGCGAGCGCTGGCAGTGGCAGGGCGACGGCACGCTGTTGACCGATTTGCCGATGCCGAACGTGCCGCTGGCCAATGCGGCGACGGCGCTGGCTGCATTGCACTATGCGGCGCTGGAAGTGGACGAGCGCGCGATTTTCACCGGGTTGCAGCAGGCGCTGTTGCCAGGGCGTTTCCAGATCGTGCAGCAGGAGCCAACGTTGATCCTCGACGTGGCGCATAATCCACATGCTGCCGGCTATCTGGCCAGCCGCCTGGCGCAGTTGCCGCGTAATGGCGGCAAGGTGCGCGCCGTTGTGGGGATGTTGGCGGATAAAGACATCGCCGGCACCCTGGCCTGCCTGGCGCCTGAAGTGGATGAATGGTACTGTGCGCCGTTGGAAGGCCCGCGTGGCGCAAGCGTTGATCTGCTGGCCCAGCATTTAGCGCAGCCGCGGCAATTCGCCGATGTTGCAAGCGCCTGGCGCCAGGCGATGCAGGACGCAGAAAAACAGGATATTGTGATCGTCTGTGGATCGTTCCACACCGTTGCGCACGTGATGGCGGCGTTAGACGAGATACGGGGAGAGTGAGTGGCAAGCAAATTTCAGAACCGTCTGGTTGGGACCGTGATACTGGTGGCGCTGGGCGTGATTATCCTGCCTGGGCTGCTGGACGGCAAAAAGAAACACTATCAGGATGAGTTTGCGGCAATCCCATTAGTGCCGAAACCCGGCGATGTAGAAGAATCCGACGTGGTGCCGCCGGTTAGCCAGCCATTGCCGGCGCAACCGCCGGAAGGCGCCGCTTCGCTGGTAGAACAGCAGGCGGCGAATGAAGCGGCCATGCAGCAGGCGGCCAACCAGGCGGCGCAGCAGCAGCCTGCCGCCGTTGCGCCGCCGGCGGTGGCCGAAAGCAAACCGGCGCCGCAGCCGAAACCGAAGCCGGCCGAAGTGAAACCGGTGGAACCCAAGCCTGTTGAGCCGAAGCCTAAACCGGTGCCGAAGCCGGAAGTGAAGCCCGCGCCAAAACCGGTGGAGCAGCCTAAACCGGCAGAAACCAAACCGGCCGAAGAAAAAGCGCCGGCGGGGCAGGCCTACGTGGTGCAGTTGGGGGCGCTGAAAAACGCGGCCAAAGTGAATGAGATCGTCGCTTCGCTGCGGTTATCCGGCCACCGCGCCTTTACCGTGCCGGCAACGCCGGTGCAGGGGCAGATCACCCGCATTTACGTTGGCCCGGATGCATCGCGGCAAAAACTGCAGGCGGCGCTGCCGGAGTTGAACTCGCTCAGCGGATTGAGTGGGCAGATCAAACCGTACGGCGTGCGCTAACGGCCAAGGGGCGGCCCCCGCCGCCCCTGTGGTAAGCTCCGTGCGGGGGCGATCGCCTATCCCTGTGAGGCGGCTGGGAATTATTTCATCGCCGATTTTTATTTGCGGCGCTCGGGAAAATCCCCTACGCAAACGTTTTCTTTTTCTGTTAGAATTCGCCGCGATTGGACGCAGGGGCGATTCACTATTGGAATAGTTCATGGTCTGGATTGATTACGTCATTATTGCGCTGATTGGCTTTTCTGCTCTGGTCAGCCTGATCCGCGGTTTTGTCCGCGAAGCTTTGTCACTTGTGACTTGGGGATGTGCGTTTTTTGTTGCCAGCCATTTCTACCCATCTCTTGCCGTCTATTTCACGCGTTTTCAAGATGAACTGGTGCGAAATGGTATCGCGATTACTATCCTGTTTATCGCGACCCTGATCGTCGGGGCGATTGTTAACTATGTGATTAGCTCGTTGGTGGAAAAAACCGGGCTGTCAGGAACCGATCGGGTGCTGGGCATCTGTTTCGGGGCGCTGCGTGGGGTGCTTATCGTCGCGGCCATCCTGTTCTTTCTGGATACCTTTACCGACTTTTCACACAGTGAAGACTGGAAACAGTCACAGTTAATCCCGCAGTTCAGTTATATCATCAGGTGGTTTTTTGACTATCTGCAGAGCACGTCGAGTTTCTTACCGGCCCACTTACCGGGGCGGTAGCGGCTTAGAGGAAAAGACAACATGTGCGGTATTGTCGGTATCGCCGGTTTTATGCCGGTTAACCAGTCGATTTATGATGCATTGACGGTGCTTCAGCATCGTGGTCAGGATGCCGCAGGCATCGTCACTATCGATGCGCATAACGGGTTCCGTCTGCGTAAGGCAAACGGTCTGGTGAAAGACGTGTTTGAAGCACGTCATATGCAGCGTCTGCAGGGGAATATGGGGATCGGCCATGTGCGTTACCCCACGGCCGGCAGCTCCAGCGCCTCCGAGGCTCAGCCCTTCTACGTCAACTCGCCGTTCGGCATTACGCTGGCGCATAACGGTAATCTGACCAACGCTCACGAATTACGCCAGGCGCTGTTTGAAAACGGGCGCCGCCATGTCAACACCACCTCCGACTCCGAGATTCTACTGAACGTACTGGCCACCGAGCTGGACCGTTTCCCGCATTATCCGTTGGGCGCCGACGACATCTTTACCGCCGTGGCGGCTATGCATCAGCAACTGCGCGGCGCTTATGCCTGCGTGGCGATGATCATCGGCCATGGCCTGCTGGCGTTTCGCGATCCGCACGGCATTCGGCCGCTGGTGATTGGCAAACGCACGCTGGAAGACGGCCGCAACGAGTATATGGTTGCTTCCGAAAGCGTGGCGCTGGATACCCTGGGCTTTGAGTTCCTGCGCGATGTGGCGCCGGGCGAAGCGGTGTACATCACGGAAAAGGGGCAGTTGTTCACCCGTCAGTGCGCGGAGAACCCGAAAACCAACCCTTGCCTGTTCGAATACGTTTACTTTGCCCGCCCGGACTCTTTCATGGACAAGATTTCGGTGTACAGCGCCCGTGTGCGCATGGGGCAAAAGTTGGGCGAGAAAATTGCCCGCGAATGGGAAGATTTGGATATTGACGTGGTGATCCCGATCCCGGAAACCTCTTGCGATATCGCGCTGGAGATCGCCCGTATCCTGAACAAGCCGTATCGCCAGGGGTTTGTAAAAAACCGCTACGTCGGCCGTACCTTCATCATGCCGGGGCAGCAGGCGCGCCGTAAATCCGTACGCCGCAAGCTGAATGCCAACCGCGCCGAGTTCCGCGACAAGAATGTGCTGCTGGTGGACGATTCCATCGTGCGCGGCACCACGTCAGAACAAATCGTGGAAATGGCGCGCGACGCCGGCGCCAAACGGGTTTATCTGGCGTCTGCCGCACCGGAAATTCGCTTCCCTAACGTGTACGGCATCGACATGCCAAGCGCCAATGAACTGATCGCGCATGGCCGCGAAGTGGATGAAATCCGCCAGCTTATCGGCGCCGACGGGCTGATCTTCCAGAACCTGGAGGATTTGATCGCCGCGGTGAACGAAGAGAACCCGGATATCACCCAGTTTGAATGCTCGGTCTTCAACGGCATTTACGTGACCAAGGACGTCGATCAGGGCTATCTGGAGTACCTGGAGTCGTTGCGTAACGACGACGCCAAGGCGCTGCGCGGCCAGGCGGAAGCCGAAAACCTGGAAATGCACAACGAAGGTTAACTTTCCTGCAGGTTTACAGGCGGTGATCGTGGGCGAGGTTCCCTTTTGGGGGCCTCGCCCTGTGTTTTTCATCACCGGCACGGCGCTATTTTCTGCTGGCTAAAATGGTGCAGGCCGGTTTGCTGGTGGTGCATCGCGCCGTTACGGCTTGCTTATTCGCCCGTATTGCGGCAAAGTCGCCCTGATTTATCCCCAAGGCAGAGGCCTGCGAATGAAACGACTCATCATCGGTATTTCTGGCGCCAGCGGCGCTATCTACGGCGTGCGTATGCTGCAGGTATTGCGTTCGGTTGACGATGTGGAAACCCACCTGGTGATGAGCAACGCCGCGCGCCAGACGCTGGCGTTGGAAACGCCGCTCAGTCTGCGTGACGTGCAGGCGTTGGCCGATGTGGTGCACGATACGCGCGATATCGGCGCCAGTATCTCTTCCGGCTCGTTCAAAACGCTCGGCATGGTGATTTTACCCTGTTCGATTAAAACGTTATCCGGCATTGTCAACAGCTATAGCGACGGTCTGCTGACCCGCGCCGCCGATGTGGTATTGAAAGAAAGCCGCCGTTTGGTGCTGTGCGTGCGTGAAACGCCGCTGCATCTGGGGCATCTGCGCCTGATGACGCAGGCGGCGGAAATGGGGGCGATCATCATGCCGCCGATGCCGGCGTTTTATCATCAACCCACCAGCGTAGAAGCGATTATCGATCAGACCGTCAACCGGGTGATCGATCAGTTCGATATTGCCTTGCCGCACGACTTGTTTGCCCGCTGGCAGGGCAGCCATTAGCCGTTAATCCCCATATTGATACATTTATGCAACACTGCACCAATGTGGTGCTTTGTCTGCACTTTAATGGATCACCCATTTTAACCCTGCTGTTTCCGTGTTTAATTATTCGTCATGGGCTGGGCGCCGGCCTGGGTGTGAACGTTCGAATTCTGTGCTGATGGTAGCCATATTCGCATCCCGGGGCGCTTGACACGCATCTTGTGGCCGGCAATGGCAAATGTGGCATGATTGCTGCAGTTAATACGGATGGATAGGGTAGGTTTTTATTCTGTGGTTAACCGTCACATGTGATACGCGCCAGCTTTGCCGGCCCGCGTTGGCGGATAATGACAGCATGCCCAGGCGGCATCAAAAACAATTGAGGGTAATGTATGAAAAAGCGGGTTTTGATTCTTCCTCTGCTTATGGCCTGTGCATTGCACAGCGCATTCGCTGCGATTCCATCGCCATTAAAGATCGGTACCGATCCTACCTATGCGCCATTCGAATCGAAAAACGCGCAGGGGGAGTTGGTCGGCTTTGATATCGATTTGGCAAAAGAGCTGTGTAAACGTATAAAGACCCAATGCACTTTTGTGGAGAGCGATTTTGATGCATTGATCCCTTCCCTGAAAGCCAAGAAAATCGACGCCATTATTTCGTCACTTTCCATCACTGAAAAACGCCAGCAAGAAATCGACTTTACCGACAAGCTGTATGCGGCCAACGCACGGCTGATCGCACCGAAAGGCTCAAGCATTCTGCCGACGATTGAATCACTCAAAGGCAAGAGCGTTGGGGTGCTGCAGGGCACCACACAGGAAGCCTACGCCAATGCCTTGTGGCAGCCGAAAGGGGTGACGGTTGTGCCTTACCAGAATCAGGACCTGGTCTACGCCGATCTGGCTTCCGGGCGTATCGATGCGGCATTCCAGGATGAAGTGGCGGGCAGCGACGGCTTCCTGAAACAACCCCCGGGCAAGAACTATGCTTTCGCTGGCGAAGCGGTGAAAGACGATAAATTCTTTGGCGTTGGCACCGGTATGGGGCTGCGCAAAGGTGACACCGAGCTGAAAACCGCGCTGGATAAAGCCTTCGCTGAAATGCGTAAAGACGGTACTTACGACACGATTGCGAAAAAATACTTCGATTTTGACGTCTACGGCGGTTAATCCACACGCCCTACCGAAGGGTAACTACGGGGCCGTATACCGGCCCCTGCGAACTGCAAGCCTGTCTTGCAGCCAGGGAAGGCGTGCCTCTCTGGAAGTTCACGAATAATGACGACAGGGCCCAGTAATGCTGCAAGGCTATTCCCAAATTATCTATGAAGGCGCTTTGGTGACGCTGGAACTGGCGATCAGTTCCGTGTTGCTGGCGGTGGCGATCGGTCTGATCGGCGCGGCCGGCAAACTGTCGCAAAACCGCATAATCTCCTCGCTGTTCGGCGCTTACACCACACTGATCCGTGGTGTGCCGGATCTGGTGTTGATGCTGTTGATTTTCTATGGCCTGCAGATTGTTTTGAACAATATCACCGAGTTTTTCGGTGTTGCACAAATTGATATCGATCCTCTCGGTGCCGGTATTATTACCCTGGCCTTTATTTACGGCGCCTATTTCACCGAAACCTTCCGCGGCGCCTACCTGGCGGTACCGCGCGGGCAGATTGAAGCGGCGACCGCTTATGGCTTCACCGGCAGCCAAATCTTCCGCCGTATCATGTTCCCGGCGATGATGCGCTACGCGCTGCCCGGGATCGGCAATAACTGGCAGGTGATCCTGAAAGCGACGGCGCTGGTGTCGATTCTTGGCCTGAACGATGTGGTGAAAGCCACGCAGTTGGCGGGCAAGGGCACCTATCAGCCGATGTTTTACGCGCTGGTGGCCGGTGCGGTTTATCTGTTTTTTACCACGGTATCCAACGGTGTGTTGCTGTGGCTTGAACGGCGTTATTCGCTGGGCGTGAAGAGGGCGGAGCTATGATCGAGATCCTGCAGCAATACTGGCAGTCGCTGCTATGGAGTGATGGCTACCGTTTTACCGGCGTGGCCGTTACCTTGTGGCTGCTGATTCTTTCCGTGGTGTTCGGCGGCCTGCTGGCGATACCGATGGCGGTGGGGCGGGTTTCCTCCATTGCGTGGATACGCCTGCCGGTGTGGTTTTACACCTATGTGTTCCGCGGCACGCCGCTGTATGTGCAACTGCTGGTGTTCTATTCCGGCATGTACAGCCTGGAGATCGTGCGCGGCAGCGAGTTTCTCAATGCGTTTTTCCGCAGCGGGCTTAACTGCACCATCCTGGCGCTGACGCTTAACACCTGCGCCTATACCACCGAAATCTTTGCCGGCGCGATCCGTGCCGTGCCTTATGGCGAAATTGAAGCGGCCGAAGCCTATGGCTTTTCACGCTTCAAAATGTACCGCTGTATCATTCTGCCTTCGGCGCTGCGCACCGCATTGCCGGCTTACAGCAATGAAGTGATTTTGATGCTGCACTCCACCGCACTGGCCTTTACCGCCACCGTGCCGGATCTGCTGAAGATCGCGCGTGACATCAACTCGGCCACTTACCAACCGTTCTACGCCTTCGGCATTGCGGCGGTGCTGTATTTGGTGATTTCTTATGCGCTTGTCAGCCTGTTCCGCAAGGCGGAAAAACGCTGGATGGTACACATTAAACAACATTGATGAATGACGGGAACAACGCTATGTCTGATAAAAAATTGGCCGTCACGGAGTTGCATAAGCACTATGGCGAACACGAAGTATTGAAAGGGGTTTCACTGGCGGCGAACGCGGGGGACGTGATCAGCATTATCGGTTCCTCCGGCTCCGGCAAGAGTACCTTCCTGCGTTGCATCAACTTCCTGGAAAAGCCCAGCGAAGGCTCCATCAGCCTGAACAATGAAGATATCCGCATGGTGCGGGATAAAGACGGGCAGCTTAAGGTATTTGATAAAAAACAGCTGCAGCTGTTGCGCACCCGCCTGACGATGGTCTTCCAGCATTTCAACCTGTGGAGCCATATGACGGTGCTGGAGAACGTGATGGAAGCGCCGATCCAGGTGCTGGGGCTGAGCAAGGCGGAATCGCGTGAGCGCGCCATACGCTATCTGGACAAGGTGGGGATCGACGAGCGTGCGCGTGGTAAATATCCGGTGCATCTCTCCGGCGGCCAACAGCAACGCGTATCGATCGCCCGCGCGTTGGCGATGGAGCCAGAGGTGCTGCTGTTTGATGAACCGACTTCAGCGCTGGATCCAGAGCTGGTGGGCGAAGTGTTGCGCATCATGCAGAAACTGGCCGAAGAGGGGAAAACCATGGTGGTGGTGACGCACGAAATGGAGTTTGCGCGCCACGTTTCCAGCCATGTGATCTTCCTGCACCAGGGGGTTATCGAAGAACAGGGGCCGCCGGATGAGCTGTTTGGCAACCCGAAAAGCCCCCGCCTGCAGCAGTTCCTTTCCGGCGCATTGAAATAAGCCGCCGCGAGCCGCGCCCGCACCGTGCGTGCGGCGCGGCGCTCTACTTGCCGTTTATCACGTTCTCCAGCGCCGGCGCCAGTTCGCTGTAGCGGAAGCTGAATCCCGCCTGTTCCAACCGTTTCGGGATGGCGTGCTGCCCGCCGAGCACCAGAACCGCCGCTTCCCCCATCATTATCTTCATGGCGAAGGCCGGCACGCGCAGAAACGCCGGGCGGTTGAGCACCCTGGCGAGCTGGGTGGTAAACTGTTCGTTATGCACCGGATTGGGCGCCACCATATTGAACGGCCCCTGCTGGTTAGCGTCAGCCAGCAGGAAGAGGATGCCGCCAACCATGTCGTCAAGATGGATCCACGGCAGGTACTGGCTACCCTCGCCTATCGGCCCGCCGAGGCCCAAACGAAACGGGGGCAGCATTTTCGCCAGCGCGCCGCCGTTGGCGGCCAGCACCACGCCGGTGCGCAGCAGGCAGACCCGCGTTTCGCGGCTTTGCGCCCTTAGGGCCAAGGCTTCCCAACGTTGGCATAGCTGGTGGGTGAATTCGTCGTGCGCCGGGGTGTCTTCGGTGACGACCGCCTGGCCCTGATCGCCGTAATAGCCGACGGCGGAGCCGGAAATCAGCACCTGCGGGGGGCGGCGGCTGGCGTGGCACAGGGCGGCCAACCGCTCGGTCAGCGCCCAGCGGCTTTGGCATAGCCGTTCCTTCTGGGTGTTGCTCCAGCGTTTGTTGGCGATCGGTTCGCCGGCCAGGTTGATGACGGCGTCAATGCCGTCGAGATCGCGCTGTTCCGCCAGCGAGGGCCAGTAGCTGGCTTGCTCGCCAAACAGCTTGCGCGCCCGCTGTACGCTGCGCGTCAGTACGGTGATGCTATGGCCCTGAGTGAGCAGGCGCTGCGTCAGTGTGCTGCCTATCAGCCCTGTTGCGCCGGTAATCAGGATACGCATGGAGATCTCCCTTTGGCTGTACCCCGTGAAGGGCAGGGTAACGCTGCGCTGCCAGGTTCGCCGCTGAATAACGGGTTGTTAGCCCCGGCGATAGCTCATGGTCATGGAAACCGAATCGGCGTAGCGCAGCGCCAGCAATTTGTCTATTTCTACTTCAGCATAGGTCACCCACGGGTGCTGTTTCACAATATCGAGCACATCCTGGGTTAATTTTTCCAGCAGCGCGAAACGGTTATCTTCCACATGCCGGATGATGGCTTTGGTAATGGTGCGGTAATTGAGGGCGTCGGCAATGTCTTCGCTGTTGCGGGCTTTATCGGCGGGGTAGTGGATTGCTACATTGATCAGGACATCCTGGCGGTTATTGATCTCTTCTTCCTTGATACCGACAAATGTGCGTAACCGTAGATTTTTTATACGAATAATGGCGTCAGGTTGGCTAAATGACATCAGTAATTCTCCGTGAGCTGAATGTTTTCGCCCAGAATACACGGAAAGTAGGGAAAATATAATGCGGGGTGCCGGCGATGAGCCGCCGGCGGCAGCTCATCCCTCCGTCAGGCCTGGTCAGCCTTCTGATAGGCGCGTTGGGTGGCTGGGCGGTTGCCGATACGCTCGTACCAGTTGCGCACCGCCGGGTAGTCCGCCAGATCGATACGTTGGCGGGCATGCGCCGCGGCCCAGGGGTAGGTGGCGATATCCGCGATGCTGTAATTATCGCCCCCCAGGTACGGGTGCTTTTGCAGCTCCGCTTCCAGCACGCCGTACAGGCGTTTGGTTTCCAACTGGTAGCGCTCGATGGCATAGGGAACCGGCTGCGGCGCATAGTGGGTGAAGTGGTGATTTTGCCCGAGCATGGGGCCAAAGCCGGCCACCTGCCAGAACAACCACTGCAATGTGGCCGCGCGTTCGCGCAGGCTTTTGCTCAACAGTTTGCCGGTTTTTTCTGCCAGATAAAGCAGGATCTCGCCGGATTCGAACAGGCAGATCGGCGCGCCGCCGTCGACCGGGCTGCGATCGACGATCGCCGGGATTTTATTGTTGGGCGAGATGGCGAGAAACTCGGGTTTGAACTGATCGCCGGCGCTGATATTCACAGGGTGAAGGCGATAGGGTAAGCCAACCTCTTCCAGGAACAGGGTTATCTTATGGCCGTTGGGCGTCGGTGCGTAATACAGGTCAATCATGTAGTGATACTCCTTGTAAAACATCGTCATAAGATGAAACATGGGCCGGTTGGCGCCAAAAGGCTAATCAGCCGCCGCACGCCGTCTGTGAACCTGAAGGATCAAACCACCCGGCGATAGCGAGCCTGCGTACGGCGCAGTGAAATGGTTCTCAATCACGCGGCTTAGGATATCAGTTCAGCGTAGGCGATCGCGAGTTGCTTGATCCAGATTTAGGAAAATCCGCCGGGCTTCGCTAACGTAAACCAAGCGGCGGCGGCCGGCGCCGTTACGCCAGGGTAGCGCTGCCAGGCGGCGCTAACATCACTAATCACTTCGCGACATCAGGAATGGGTATGAAACTGTTATTTGCTTCCGATCTGCACGGCTCACTGTCCGCCACGGAACGTGTGCTGGAACGTTTTGAAGAACATGACGCCGACTGGCTGATCCTGCTTGGCGATTTTCTTAATCATGGGCCGCGTAATGCGCTGCCGGACAACTATCAACCGGCGCAGGTTGCCGAACAATTGAATGGCTATAGCGACAAGATTATCGCCGTTCGCGGGAATTGCGATAGCGAAGTCGATCAGATGCTGCTCGCGTTCCCAATCACCGCCCCTTGGCAGCAAGTGCTGTTGCAAAAAAGACGATTGTTTTTGACCCACGGTCACCTTTATCATCCCTCTGCGTTGCCGCCGCTATCGGCCGGCGACGTATTGGCCTATGGCCACACGCACTTGCCGCAGGCAGAACGGCAGGGCGATATCTTTTGTTTTAATCCCGGCTCGGTCAGCATACCGAAAGGCGGTTTTCCCGCCAGCTACGGGCTGCTGGATGAAGACACTTTGCGGGTAGTGTCTCTGCACGAGGGCAAGACGGTTGCAGAGGTGTCATTATCCCATTAATTTATACCCTCGATAATTCGAGTTGCAGCGCGAAACGGCGTTGGTGCGGCCTTTGCCTGCTAACAAAGCCAATGTGCACGCAGCTTGCAGTATGGCGGGTATTTGCATAATAAGAATCTATGAATAACACTCATTGATCAACCAGTGCGCGGAATTCATCGTGCCAACACAGAAGGTTTTAGAGGATGGCGGAACAGGGTCAGGCTGCAGATATTGAGTGGGTTGATATTGTCAACGAGCAAAATGAAGTGATTGCTCAAGCCAGTCGCCAGCAAATGCGTGCAGAGCGGCTGCGTCATCGTGCGACCTATATCGTGGTGCATGACGGGATGGGGAAAATACTGGTGCAGCGCCGCACCGAAACCAAAGACTTCTATCCGGGCTGGCTGGATGCAACCGCCGGCGGCGTGGTGCAAAGCGGCGAAAACGTGCTGGAGTCGGCCCGCCGTGAGGCGGAAGAAGAACTGGGTATCGCCGGTGTGCCGTTTGCCGAGCATGGCCTGTTCTACTTCGAGGAAACGCAGTGCCGGGTGTGGGGTGCGTTGTTTAGCTGCGTTTCGCACGGGCCGTTTGCGCTGCAGGAAGAAGAAGTTGCCGAAGTGTGCTGGCTGAAGCCGGAGGAAATTACCGCGCGTTGCGATGAGTTTACGCCAGACTCGCTGAAAGCGCTGTCGCTGTGGCTGACGCGCAACAATGGGCAGGCTTACGGTAAGCCGCTGGCGCGGGAAGCGGAGCCAGAAGAGGGTGACGATCAGCCCTGATCGTTTGCTAGTGTCATGTACAACACCGGCCATTTGGCCGGTGTTGTGCTTTTTAACAGCTGCTGCGCCGGCATAGCGTGGAAGGTAGCGATCCTTCCTGTTGCCAGGCTTCATCATTCAAACGCGCCAGCAAGGCTTTGCCGGCTTGAATACCAATCTCTTTGTGCGGCACGGTCATGGTCGTCAGCGGTGGCTGGCAAACCCGGCTGGCGTCGCTGTTGCCGAAGCCGACGATCGCCAACTGATCCGGCACTTTGATGTGCCGCCGCTGGCATTCGTACAGCGCGCCGCAGGCCAGCTCGTCGGCGGCGCAGACCAGCGCGTCCAGCTCTGGCCAGGCGAGCAGGAACTCGGGCAGTTGCTGCGCGCCGATGCTGAAGCTGGCCGGCTGTGCGGCGTTGATCACCCGGTGCGGCGACATGTGATTATGCAGCAGCGCTTTGTGCCAGCCCTGCAGGTGCTGTTGGAAAATCCACTGTTCCTGATTGGCGCACAGCAGCCCAACGTTTTGGTAACCGCGGGCGATGACCGTCTGCGTCAGTTGATACATGGCCGCCACGTAATCAATGCCGATATTCATATCAATCGGATCTGCGCGTATCGCCCCAATTTCAACCACCGGGATATTGGCTATTTTCAGCGCGTTGCGGGTATTTTGCGAATGTTCGACGCTCAACAACACCGCGGCGGCCAAATTATACGACAGCAGCGTCTCCAGCAGTTTTTCCTCCCGCTCAAGGTGGTGCTGTGATTCCGCCAACATGATCTGATAGCCCGCCGGCTGTAATACGTGCTGCAAGCCGGCGAACATGCCGGCGCAGCCGAATTCAGACAGGCTGGGCACCACCATGGCAACGGTATAGGAAGATGCGGATGCCAGCGAACTGGCCGCCAGGTTAGGCAAATAGCCCAACTCGTTGATGGCCGCCTCGATTTTTTCTCGTAGTTTATCGGAGACCTGTTCCGGGGTGCGCAGCGCCCGGGAAACGGTCATGGTGCCAACGCCGGCCAGTTGGGCGACGTCGGCCAGTGTGACCTTTCCGGTACTGCGCCGTTTTTTACCGATCGACATGTGTAATCCTGACTAAACCGCGCATCGTGCGCATAAACGGTGGACGATTTCCCCTGCGGCGCTGCCGGGCAGGAGTATTGCGGAACCGGCCGCATTTTCAGCCTATTCTAACCCGCGGCTTTGTGGGGCGTGATAAAAAACTGTGCGCCGCATAGCACCGAACGGCAAAGCGCGCTGGCGCCATTGCGGCATGGCTGGCGCAAGGCGGGCAAGACACAACAGGATATGCCATTTATTTGATAGCGCTATCACAAAATCCTATCGTAAATTTTTGGTAGCGCTATCTTTGTGATGACAATCACGGCTGGCGATCGGTGCGTTGATTAAAGTTTTATCAGGTTGTGGCAGCCAACGGCGCCGGCCGTGAAAATCTGCGCCACCGCTGGCACCTGGTTCTTCAACCGATGCAGATGTTCGATTCCTGATTGGATGGCAAGGAGGGAACGTGCTGAATGACTGGCTGAATAATGACACGATCCAACTGTGTGACCGCGTTGATGGCTGGCAACAGGCCGTGGCGTTGAGCGCACAGCCACTGCTGCTGCGCGGGGCGATCACGCCCGATTACGTCACGGCGATTCTGCAGCAATATCGGCTGTTGGGGCCCTATTTTGTGTTGGCGCCTGGTATCGCCATGCCGCATGCGCGGCCGGAAGCAGGGGCGAAAGCGCTGGGGTTATCGTTATTAAAAATACACCAGGGGGTAAAGTTCCACTCTGTGGATAATGATCCAGTCTATGTGGTGGTGATGCTGGCCGCGCCGGACAGCAATAGCCATATTGATATTATTGCACAGCTTGCTGAACTATTTTCAAACAATGCGGCGATGGATGAGTTATTCAACGCCAAAGATAAACAGCAAATTGAGGATATTATTTCCCACTATTAATACTTGTCTTTTTCCATGATGGTCTCCTTTATTTAGCCGGGCACTGTTTCGGCGGGGAGATCTTACACAAAAATCAGGCGGGTGAATATCATGAAAATCATGGCTATTTGTGGCTCCGGCCTCGGCAGCAGCTTTATGGTTGAAATGAACATAAAGAAAGTGTTGAAGAAACTGGGTATAGAAGCAGAGGTGGAACATTCCGATTTATCTTCGGCTACGCCCGGTGCGGCCGATATTTTTGTGATGGCGAAGGATATTGCCGGCAGCGCCAGCGTTGTGCAAGATCAACTGGTTGTGATCGACAATATTATTGGTATCAATGAGCTGGAAACCAAGCTGCGCGCGTATTTTGCAGCACACTCCATTCTTTAATCAGACCCAATGGCGAGGTGGATATGTTTATCCAGGAAACGCTTAAATTCGTGGTTGATATATTAAAGGTGCCCTCCGTGCTGGTGGGGCTTATTGCCCTTATCGGTTTGCTGGCGCAACGTAAATCATTTTCTGATATCGTAAAAGGGACGGTAAAAACCATTCTTGGTTTTATTGTGTTGGGCGGCGGCGCTACCGTATTGGTCAGTTCACTGAACCCGCTCGGCGGTATGTTCGAACATGCCTTCAACATTCAGGGGATTATCCCCAATAATGAAGCTATCGTCTCTATTGCCCTTGAAAAGTATGGCGCCTCTACGGCGTTAATTATGGCTTTCGGGATGGTGGCGAATATTGTGGTGGCGCGCTTTACCCGGCTGAAATATATATTTCTTACCGGCCACCATACTTTTTATATGGCCTGCATGATTGGCATTATCCTGACCGTCGCCGGGTTTGAGGGTTTTGCGCTGGTGTTCACCGGCGCATTGTCGCTGGGGTTGGTGATGGCGTTCTTTCCGGCGCTTGCGCAGCGCTATATGCGCCGCATCACCGGCAATGACGACATTGCCTTCGGCCATTTTGGCACCCTGGGCTATGTGCTATCGGGCTGGATCGGGGCGCGGGTCGGCAAAAACTCGCGCTCGACGGAAGAGATGAACCTGCCTAAAAACCTGAGCTTCCTGCGCGACAGTTCGATTTCCATTTCGATAACGATGATCATTATCTACCTGATTATGGCGATCTGCGCCGGCCAGGCCTATGTGGAAAGCCAGCTCAGCGCCGGGCAGAACTATCTGGTGTATTCGATCATCCAGGCCATTACCTTCGCCGCCGGGGTGTTCATCATCCTGCAGGGGGTACGGTTGATCCTAGCCGAGATCGTCCCGGCCTTTACCGGTTTTTCAGAAAAGCTGGTGCCGAATGCGCGCCCGGCGCTGGATTGCCCGGTGGTTTACCCCTATGCGCCGAATGCGGTGCTGATTGGCTTCCTGTTTAGCTTCCTCGGTGGGTTGGTCGGGCTGTTCCTGCTTGGGCAAATGAAAATGGTGCTGATTTTGCCTGGCGTGGTGCCGCACTTCTTTACCGGCGCCACGGCCGGGGTGTTCGGCAATGCCACCGGCGGGCGCCGCGGCGCCATGTTGGGCGCGTTTGCCAACGGCTTGCTGATTACCTTCCTGCCGGTGCTGCTGTTGCCGGTACTGGGCGCGCTCGGCTTTGCCAATACCACTTTCTCCGATGCTGATTTTGGCGTGGTGGGCATTGTGCTGGGGAATATGGCGCGCTTCATGTCCAAAGAAATGATCATGGTGGCGATCGTGGCCATCTTTGCGCTGTTGGTCGCGCACAACTTCCTGGGCAAACGCGGGGGCGGCGCGGCTGTCAACGGCGTTGAAAAAGAGTGAGGGCGGTATGATGAGTTCTGTAACGGCAAATATCGAAGCAATGCGCGAACTGGCGCGGTTGATCCGCCTGGAAACGTTGAAGGCGCTGACCGGGCTGGGGTTTGGCCACTATGGCGGGTGTATGTCGGTGGTGGAAACCCTGGCAGTGTTATATGGCGGGGTGATGCGTATCAATCCGGCCCAGCCGGGCTGGCCCGCGCGTGATGATTTTGTGCTGTCGAAGGGGCATGCCGGCCCGGCGCTCTACAGCACGCTGGCGATCAAGGGCTATTTCCCTCGGGAAATGCTGAAAACCCTCAACCAGAACGGTACCCGGCTGCCCAGCCACCCGGATCGCCTGCGCACGCCCGGCGTGGATGCGACTACCGGCTCGCTGGGGCAGGGGGTGTCGATTGCCGCTGGGATGGCGCTGTCGCATCGCCTGGCCGGGCGCGACAACCGGGTGTTCAGCATACTTGGCGATGGCGAGCTGAACGAGGGGCAGTGCTGGGAGGCGTTCCAGTTTATTGCTCACCATAACCTCAATAATCTGACGCTGTTTATTGATTACAACAAACAGCAGTTGGATGGCAATTTGGACGAAGTGATCAACCCTTTTGATCTGGCCGCCAAATTCCGCGCTTTCGGCTTTGAGGTTTCCACCGTGAAAGGCGACGATATTATCGCCATTCACGCCGCAGCGGCGCCGGTGCGCGGCGGCGAACAGCGCCCGCTGGTGGTGATCCTCGACAGCATCAAAGGGCAGGGCGTGCCCTGCCTGGAGCAGATGAAGAACTCGCATCACCTGCGCCTGACGCCGGAGATTAAGCGGGAGATCGAAAAAACCATCGCTGAACTGGAGGCCGCTCATGGGTAATGTCGTTACGCCGCTGGAAAAAGACAGCATAGAGATGCGCAAGGTATACGCCGGCGAAGTGCGCCGGCAAATAGAGGCCGGCCATCCGATCATTGCGCTGGAGGCCGATCTGATGAGCTCCATGGCGATGGACGGCGTGCATCGGGATTACCCGCAGCACGTGATTAATTGCGGCATTATGGAAGCGAACGTGATTGGCGTCGCCGCCGGCCTGTCGTTGACCGGGCGCGTGCCATTCGTTCATACCTTTACGGCGTTCGCCAGCCGCCGCTGTTTTGATCAGCTGTTTATGTCTCTGGACTATCAGCGCAATAACGTCAAGGTGATTGCCTCGGACGCCGGCGTGACCGCTTGCCATAACGGCGGCACCCATATGTCTTTCGAAGACATGGGCATCGTGCGTGGGTTGGCGAATTCCGTGGTGCTGGAGGTGACGGACGCCACCATGTTCAAAGACATCTTGCAGCAGCTCATGGCGCTGGAGGGGTTTTACTGGGTGCGCACCATTCGCAAGCAGGCAACGCGTATCTACCAAGACGGGGCGCGTTTTACCCTCGGCAAGGGGAACCTGCTGCGTGACGGCGGCGATATTACGCTGATCGCCAACGGCATCATGGTGGCGGAAGCGCTGCAGGCGGCGCAGATGCTGGCGCAAAACGGCATCAGTGCGGCGGTGATCGATATGTTCACCCTGAAACCGATTGATCGGGACATTATCCAGACCTATGCGGCGAAAACCGGGCGTATCGTAACCTGTGAAAATCACAGTATTCATAACGGCCTGGGATCTGCGGTGGCGGAAGTGCTGGTGGAAACCTGCCCGGTGCCGATGCGGCGAGTGGGGGTGAAAGAGCGCTATGGCCAGGTGGGAACGCAGGACTTCCTGCAACAGGAGTATGGTTTGACCGCGGAGCATATCGTTGCGGTGGCCAACCAACTGCTGCCAGGCTAAGCCCGGCATTGGCATAAAACGCCCTCTCCCTGTGGGGGAGAGGGCGGCTTGCAGCCTTACGCTTTGGCTGCCAGTTTTTCTGCCTGTGCGGCCTGAATTGCCGTCAGCGCTACGGTGTAGACGATATCGTCTACCAGTGCGCCACGGGACAGGTCGTTAACCGGCTTGCGCATACCTTGCAGCATCGGCCCGATAGATACCAGGT
Organism: Gibbsiella dentisursi; assembly: GCF_039539505.1. NCBI lineage: Bacteria > Pseudomonadati > Pseudomonadota > Gammaproteobacteria > Enterobacterales > Yersiniaceae > Gibbsiella > Gibbsiella dentisursi. The sequence continues at coordinate 290,239 of NZ_BAABDG010000007.1, read as the reverse complement.
TTGCTGAGCGCTGTACCGCTTTGTAGGTGGTATTACCGGTGTTCAGATCCGGGAAGATGAACACGGTAGCCTGGCCGGCAACCGGTGAGTTCGGCGCTTTGGATTTGGCAACGTCAGCCATGATCGCGGCGTCATACTGCAGCGGGCCGTCGATGATCAGATCCGGGCGTTTTTCCTGCGCCAGGCGGGTGGCTTCGCGCACTTTATCAACGTCGCTGCCGGCGCCGGAGTTGCCGGTAGAGTAAGAGATCATCGCTACACGTGGTTCGATGCCGAACGCCGCGGCGGAATCTGCAGACTGGATGGCAATTTCAGACAGCTGTTCAGCGGTCGGATCCGGGTTGATCGCGCAGTCGCCGTAGACCAGAACCTGATCCGGCAGCAGCATGAAGAACACGGAAGACACCAGCGAGCTGCCCGGCGCGGTTTTGATCAACTGCAGCGGTGGGCGGATGGTGTTGGCGGTGGTGTGAACCGCGCCGGAAACCAGGCCGTCCACTTCGCTTTTTTCCAGCATCAGGGTGCCGAGCACCACGTTGTCTTCCAACTGCTCGCGGGCAACCACTTCGGTCATGCCCTTGCTCTTGCGCAGTTCAACCAGACGCGGCACGTAGTTTTCACGCACCTGTACCGGATCGACAATCTCAATCCCTTTGCCCAGTTCAACGCCTTGCGCGGCGGCTACGCGCTGGATTTCATCCGGGTTGCCCAGCAGCACGCAGTGTGCGATGCCGCGTTCGGCGCAGATGGCGGCCGCTTTCACGGTGCGCGGTTCGTCACCTTCCGGCAGGACGATGCGTTTGCCGGCCTGGCGCGCCAGTTCGGTCAGCTCGTAACGGAATGCCGGCGGCGACAGGCGGCGTGAACGCTCAGAGGTGGCGGTCAGCGTGTCGATCCACGCGCTGCTGATGTGGCTGGCCACGTAGTTCTGGACTTTCTCAACGCGCTGATGGTCATCCGGCGGCACTTCCAGGTTGAAGCTTTGCAGACTCAGCGAGGTTTGCCAGGTGTTGGTGTCGACCATCAGCACCGGCAGGCCGGTTTCGAAGGCGCGTTCGCACAGTTTTTTGATGGCGCCGTCGATTTCGTAGCCGCCCGTCAGCAGCAGTGCGCCGATTTCAACGCCGTTCATCGCTGCCAGGCAGGCGGAAACCAGCACGTCCGGGCGGTCTGCAGAGGTTACCAGCAGGGAGCCGGGGCGGAAGTGTTCCAGCATGTGCGGGATGCTGCGTGCGCAGAACGTCACGGACTTCACGCGGCGGGTCATGATGTCGCCTTCGTTGATCACGCGTGCATTCAGGTGGCGTGCCATATCAATCGCGCGGGTGGCGATCAGATCGAAGCTCCACGGGATGCAGCCCAGCACCGGCAGCGGGCTGTTAGCGAACAGCTGTGAGGGATCGACGTTGGCCACGTTGGCCTTGCTGGAATCATCGAAGATTTCAGACAGATCGGGGCGGGTGCGGCCCTGTTCGTCAACCGGCGCGTTCAGTTTATTGATGATAACGCCGGTGATGTTTTTGTTTTTGCTGCCGCCAAAGCTGCTGCGCGCCAGTTCGATGCGCTCGGTCAGCTGTGCCGGGGAGTCATTGCCCAACGCCAGCACGAAGACGATTTCGGCATTCAGGGTTTTGGCGATTTCATAGTTCAGCGCGTTGGCGAACTGGTGTTTACGGGTCGGCACCAGGCCTTCGATCAGCACCACTTCGGCATCTTTGGTGTTCTCGTGGTAGCGCGCTACGATCTCTTCCATCAACTCGTCCTGCTGGTTGCTGCTCAGCAGGCTTTCAACGTAGCTCATGCGCAGCGGTTCGGCCGCTGGGATGCTGGAGTTGCTACGGATAATAGTGGTGGTTTGATCCAGCGTATCGGCACCGCTGCGTGGCTGCGCGATAGGTTTGAATACGCTCAGACGAACGCCTTTTTGCTCCATGGAGCGAATGACGCCCAGGCTGACGCTGGTCAGGCCGACGCTGGTGCCGGTAGGGATCAACATGATTATACGTGACACAGAATAGTCCTCTTCACGGGTTTATTCGGCATGGCTACGCGGGGAAGGAACGCCCACCGGCCAATGCAAGTCCTGAAACAGCACCGCCAGCGGTTGGAGGCGGCTGGCGGTGCTGGGGGATTAAGCGGTCAGACGGTTGGCGTCTTGCGCGATGACCAATTCTTCATTGGTCGGGATGACCAGTGCCAGACGGCTGCCATCTTTGGTGATCGCGCCAGCGTTGCCGAAGCGGGCCGCCATGTTGCGTTCGTGGTCCACTTCAAAGCCCATCAGGCCCAGTTTGTTCAGCGTCAGTTCGCGCACCATACCGGCGTTTTCACCGATGCCACCGGTGAAGATAACCGCGTCCAGGCGGCCTTCCATCAGCGCGCCATAGGCGCCGATGTATTTGGCCAGGCGGTGGCAGAAGACATCCATCGCACGCTTGGCGTCTTCTTTGCTGGCGTAGTTATCTTCAACGTAACGGCAGTCGCTGGTGACTTCGGTCAGGCCCAGCAGGCCGGATTCTTTGGTCAGCAGCTTGTTGATCTGGTCGATGCTCATGCCCAGCGTGTCGTGCAGGTGGAAGATGATCGCCGGATCGATGTCGCCGCTGCGGGTACCCATCACCAGGCCTTCCAGCGGGGTCAGCCCCATGGAGGTATCAACACACTTACCGTTGCGCACCGCCGTAACCGAACCGCCGTTGCCGAGGTGGCAGGTGATCAGGTTAACCTCTTCAACCGGCTTGTTCAGCATTTTCGCGGCTTCCTGAGTCACGTAAAAGTGGCTGGTGCCGTGAGCGCCGTAACGGCGCACGCCGTGATCGCGGTATAGGCTGTACGGCAGGGCATACAGGTAAGATTCTTCCGGCATGGTTTGATGGAACGCGGTGTCGAACACGGCAACGTTCTTATCGGCCAGTTTAGGGAAAGATTTCAGCGCTTCGGCGATGCCGATCAGGTGAGCTGGGTTGTGCAGTGGTGCAAAAGGTACGGAATCTTTGATACCCTGAAGCACTTCGTCATTGATCACCGCAGAGGCCGTGAATTTTTCACCGCCGTGTACGATACGGTGACCGATCGCCGTCAGATTGGCGGACAGCTCAGGTTTTTGGGCCAGGATCGTGTTAACAATGAAGTTGAGCGCTTCGCTGTGTGCCGCACCGGCACCCAATGCCGCTTCCTGCTTGCTACCGTCCATTTTCCACTTGATGCGGGCTTCTGGCAGGTGGAAACACTCGGCCAAGCCAGAGAGGTGTTCTTCACCGTTGGTTGCATCAATAATGGCGAACTTCAGGGAAGAACTGCCGCAGTTAAGAACCAGTACTAGCTTACTCGACATGGAAGTACCTACTTAATAGTTTGTGTTGTTAAAGGGAGACCCAAAACAATGGTGAATAAACCGTCAATCAGACAACAAGCGTAGCGCAGAGTGCCGTTGACATTTATGATTAACATCATGTGGGTGAAGCAAAGCACATGATGATGGAAAAACCGGAGATTTCTCTGCGGTTTAAATAATCTACGTTTTTATTGGGCTAAACGGTGGCGATAAAAAAGCCATCTTTTAACCGGCCAAAAGGCCGGCTTAGCATACCGATAGCCTGCGGCAAACACAAAATAAATTTAAAGCTTCAAATTTTTTAGTAGTGACGCAGACTGAACAAACATTTTCAACCGTGAAATTGAGGTAGCCATGACAAGTAAACCGTCCGGTACTGTAAGCTGGTTTCAGGTATTCCAGCGCGGGCAGCACTACATGAAAACCTGGCCGGCGGATAAGCGTCTGGCGCCTGTTTTTCCGGAAAATCGCGTTTCGCGGGCGACGCAGTTTGCCGTGCGCTTCATGCCGCCGCTGGCGATCTTTACCCTCACCTGGCAGATCGCCCTCGGCGGGCAACTGGGCCCGGCGATCGCCACCGCCTTGTTCGCCTGTAGCCTGCCGATGCAGGGGCTGTGGTGGTTGGGGCGCCGCGCCATCACTCCGCTGCCGCCAACGCTGCTGCAATGGTTCCATGAGGTGCGCAATAAGCTGGCCGAAGCCGGGCAGGCCGTGGCGCCGATCGAAGGGCCGCCGACCTATCAATCGCTGGCCGATTTGCTCAAGCGTGCGTTTAAACAGTTGGATAAAACCTTCCTCGATGACCTCTGAGATCAAAACAGGCTGTTTCTGCAAACAGCCTGTTTTTTGATCTTGCCCAAGAACCCCACGTTAAATCAAAAAATGAGCGGGTTGTCATTTCCCCTTTTCTTGCGCTGTGCGATGCTTGCGCCATTATTCAGCACCGAGGAAAGTATGATGGAAATGACGAATGCCCAGCGCCTGATTCTGTCTAATCAGTACAAAATGATGTCGATGCTTGATCCAGACAATGCGGAACGCTATCGCCGCTTGCAAACCATTATTGAACGCGGTTTTGGCTTACAGTTGCGTGAGCTGGATCGGGATTTTGGTGAAATGAGCGAAGAGGTGTGCCGTACAATTATCAATATTATGGAAATGCACCATGCGCTTCAGGTTTCATGGGAAAACCTCAAGGATAAACAGGGTGTTGAACCGCGTCGTTTGGAATTCCTCGGTTTTGATGCGGCCACGGAGGCGCGTTATCTGAGCTACGTGCGTTTTCTGGTCAACACGGAAGGGCGTTATACTCACTTTGATTCCGGCAGCCACGGCTTTAATGCCCAAACCAAGATGTGGGAAAAATACCAGCGTATGCTGGCCATTTGGCTCTCTTGCCCACGCCAGTATCACCTGAGCGCTGTGGAGATCGCGCAAATCATCAATGCCTGAGTATACAAAGAGGTTTTCTGTGGAGTGTAAGGGTTTTCTATTTGATCTTGATGGAACGTTGGTGGATTCATTACCTGTTGTAGAGCGCGCCTGGAGCAACTGGGCCAAGGGTCGCGGCCTTGATGTGCAGGAGGTGTTGGATTTTATTCATGGTAAACAGGCGATCACTTCGCTGCGCCATTTTATGCTGGGCGCCAGCGAAGCGGACATTCAGCATGAACACGCGGTGCTTGAGCAGGTGGAAGCGCAGGATACCGATGGCGTCCACGCGTTGCCGGGGGCGGCAGCGCTGCTGGCGCGTTTGAATACGCTTGACATCCCTTGGGCGATCGTCACCTCCGGCTCGGTGCCGGTAGCCACTTCGCGGCTGGCCGCCAGCGGGTTGCCGCGCCCGGCGGTGTTTATCACCGCAGAACAGGTACAGCGCGGTAAACCGGAGCCGGATCCCTATCTGCTGGGCGCTGAACGGCTGGGCCTGGCGCCGCAGGCGTGCGTGGTGGTGGAAGACGCTGCGGCCGGTATCCTTTCCGGGCTGGCGGCCGGCTGCCAGGTGATCGCAGTGAATGCGCCGGCGGAGGCGCCGAAGTTGGATCAGGTCGCGCTGGCGTTGTCTTCGCTGGCGCAGTTACAGGTTGGCAAGCTGGCGCAGGGCGCCCGTATCGACGTGGTGCGCTAAGCGCTATCGGTAATCTGTAGACAAATTGATTGTACCCCGCATTTGCGGGGTTTTTTTATGCTATTTTTTAGGCCTTTGGATCACGATCATATGGGAACGCTGTGAACGGTGAATTACTGTGGGTATTGAGTTTATTGCTGGTGGCCATTGTACTGTTCACCACTAACAAACTACGCATGGACGTGGTGGCGTTATTGGTGATCGTCGCTTTTGTACTGAGCGGCACATTGACCTTGCAAGAGGCCATGGCCGGCTTTAGCGATCCCAACGTGATTTTGATCGCGGCCCTGTTCGTGATTGGCGAGGGGCTGGTGCGCACCGGCGTGGCTTACCAAGTGGGGGACTGGCTGGTCAAGGTGGCCGGCAGCAGCGAAACCAAAATGCTGGCGTTGTTGATGGCGACGGTGGCGGGCCTGGGGGCATTTATGAGCTCGACCGGCGTGGTGGCGATCTTCATCCCGGTGGTGTTGAGCGTGGCGGCGCGGATGAAAACCGCGCCCGGCAGGTTGATGATGCCGTTGAGCTTTGCCGGCCTGATCAGCGGCATGATGACGCTGGTGGCAACGCCGCCGAATATGGTGGTGAACAGTGAGCTGGTGCGTGAAGGCGCCCACGGCTTTGGTTTTTTCGATTTTACGCCGGTCGGCGTGCTGGTGCTGTTGTTGGGCATCGGCTATATGCTGATAGCACGCCGCTGGCTGGGCAATGATGATGGGGAAAGCGCGCGCGAAACCTGGCAGCGGCGCACCTTTCGCGATTTGATCCGTGATTACAAGCTGAGCGGCCGCGCGCGCCGTTTGGCGATCCGCAGCGGTTCGCCGCTGGTCGGCCATTCGCTGGATGAACTGCATCTGCGCGCCCGCTATGGGGCGAACGTGGTGGGGATCGAACGCTGGAAGCGCTTTCGGCGTGTGATGATCAGCGCTTCCGGCAGCACCGAACTGCGCGAGCGCGACGTATTGCTGATCGATATGTCGGACAGCGACGTCGATCTGCGCCAGTTCTGTAGCGAACAACTGTTGGAGCCGATGGTGCTGCGTGGGGATTACTTTTCCGAGCAGGCGCGCAATGTGGGCATGGCGGAGGTATCGCTGATCCCGGATTCCGCCCTGTTGGGCAAAAGCCTGCGCGAAACGGTATTCCGTACCCGCTACGATCTGAATGTGGTGGGCATTCGCCGCAACGGCGAGGCGCTGGCGGGCAAACTGGTGGATGAGCCGCTGCAGTTTGGCGATATTTTGCTGGTGATTGGCGACTGGAAAGCGATCCGCCAACTGCAGGCCGAAACCCACGACTTTATCGTGCTCAACCTGCCGGCGGAAGTGGACGAAGTCGCGCCGGCCATCACCCAGGCGCCTCACGCCTTGTTTTGCCTGGCGCTGATGGTGGCGATGATGCTGACCGATGAAATCCCCAATCCGATTGCGGCGCTGATCGCCTGTCTGTTGATGGGGCAGTTCCGCTGCATCGATATGGAGAGCGCCTATAAATCCATCCATTGGCCCAGTGTGATCCTGATCGTGGGGATGATGCCGTTCGCCCAGGCGCTGCAAAAAACCGGTGGGGTGGATTTGATCGTCCATGGGCTGATGGACGTGGCCGGCAGCATGGGGCCGCGGGTGATGCTGGTGTGCCTGTTCGTGCTGTGCGCCACCATTGGCCTGTTTATCTCGAACACTGCCACGGCGGTGTTGATGGCGCCGATCGCCATTGCCGCCGCGCGGGAAATGGGCGTCTCCCCGTATCCGTTCGCCATGATTATCGCCATTGCGGCATCGGCGGCATTTATGACGCCGGTTTCCTCGCCGGTTAACACGCTGGTGCTGGGGCCGGGCAACTACAAGTTCGGCGATTTTGTGCGGATGGGCGTGCCCTTTACCCTGTTGGTGATGCTGGTCAGCGTGGTGGTGGTGCCGTGGCTGTACGGCTTTTAGCGGCTGGCCCGGCGGCGTGCCGGGCAGAAGGTGGGTTACAGCGGCGAATCCAGGCTGATTTCGTCCAGCGAGAGGCTGAAGCTTGGGATAAACACCGCCATGAAATAATCCATTTCCGGGCTGTTGCGCTGCTGTAAGGTTTTTTCCAGGCGCGCCTTGGCCAGTTTGAATTCATTGTTGCCGGCAGACAGTTCCTCCAGGCACTTCAGGTAGGCGCACAGCGCATCCGCCTGCTTGACCAGATGCTGCTCGTCTTCCGTGTAATAGCTGGTGTCGAGGATCGGCCGGAAATCATCCTGAAATTCCGCCGGGATCATATCCAGCAGCTTTTGCTGGGCGATTTTTTCGATCTTCTTATATTCATGGGCAATCTGCGGGTTGTAGTACTTGATCGGCGTGGGCATGTCGCCGGTGAGCACTTCACTGGCATCGTGGTACATCGCCAGCAGCGCCACGCGCTCCGCGTTCAGGTTGCCATTAAACTTACGATTTTTAATCACCGTCAACGCATGGGCGACGAAGGCCACCTGCAGGCTGTGCTCGGAGACATTTTCGGTACGTACGTTACGCATCAGCGGCCAGCGGCTAATCAGTTTCAGGCGTGACAGGTGGGCAAAGAAATGGCTCTGGCTCATGGTGCTCTCTTTATAACGGCAAGTGAGAGCTACATTGTGGGCAGTAGGGGCGGGTTATGCAAATCTTGTGGTGCGATCGGGCCGGCATAAGGGGCGCAGTGCCTGCGCCCCTGTGCGGCGTTACAGCTGGCGGTAGTGTTCCAGGAAACGCCCCAGCTTGCCGACGGCCATTTCCAGATCGTCAACGCGCGGCAGGGTGACAATGCGTACGTGATCCGGGTAAGGCCAGTTGAAGGCGCTGCCCTGCACCAACAGCACTTTCTCCTGCAGCAGCAGATCCAGCACCATTTTCTGGTCGTCGTGGATATTAAAGCGCTTGGCATCGATACGCGGGAACATATACAGCGCCCCCTCGGGTCTCACGCACGAAACGCCGGGGATGTCGTTGAGCAATTCCCAGGTGCGGTTGCGCTGTTCATACAGGCGGCCGCCTGGCTGAATGAATTCGCTGATGCTCTGATAGCCGCCCAGCGCCGTCTGGATGGCGTGCTGCATCGGGACGTTGGCGCACAGGCGCATCGAGGCCAGCATTTCCAGCCCTTCAATGTAACCTTTGGCGTGTTTTTTCGGCCCGTTGAGCACCATCCAGCCCTGACGGAAGCCCGCGACGCGGTAGGTCTTGGACAGCCCGTTAAAGGTGACGGTGAGTAAATCCGGCGCCAGCGCGGCGATCGAATGGTGTTCCGCTTCATCGTAGAGGATCTTGTCGTAGATCTCGTCGGCGAAGATGATCAGATTATGCTCGCGGGCAATATCGACGATCTGTTCCAGCAGCGCCTTGCTGTACACCGCGCCGGTTGGGTTGTTCGGGTTAATGATCACGATGCCGCGGGTGCGCGGGGTGATCTTGCTGCGGATATCGTCAAGATCGGGGAACCAGCCGGCCTGCTCGTCGCACAGATAGTGCACCGCATTGCCGCTGGAAAGCGAAACCGCAGCGGTCCACAGCGGGTAATCGGGCGCCGGCACCAGCATCTCGTCACCGCTATTGAGCAGCGCTTGCATCGACTGGACGATCAGTTCAGAAACGCCGTTGCCGATATAGATATCTTCCACGGTCACTTCACGCATGCCGCGCGCCTGGTAGTGCTGCATGATCGCCTTACGGGCGGAATACAGCCCCTTGGAATCGCAATAGCCCTGGGCCGTAGGCAGATTGCGGATCACGTCGACCAGGATTTCATCCGGGGCTTCAAAGCCGAAAGGCGCGGGGTTGCCGATGTTCAGTTTGAGGACTTTGTTGCCTTCTTCTTCAAGGCGTTTTGCTTCTTTAAGCACCGGACCGCGAATGTCATAACAGACGTTGTCCAGTTTGCTGGATTTCTCAATGGGGGACATAGAATGTTGAGCCTTATTACTGGAAGCGGGGGCTCCTACCGTGGAACTCCGCAATCCGCACAATGTACTCCTGCCGCCGGTGCTTTTGAAGAGTTCCAGGCACCTTCGACGTAAAAAATCTGCCGAAAGGGCGACTGTAGCGATGATAAGTCTGAATGAATTTATTTTATGGTTATAATCACCAAGATTACGCCTGTTTTCGGTTGTTTTCTGCGGCGTCGCCGGCGCGGCGGGCTGAAGGCGGCGCTATAGTCCTCGCCGGAAAAGTATGAGAGAATGCTTAATTACATTAATATAACTTAACTATTTAGGGTTATATTGATTGCGGTAAACGCTAACGTGTGCCGGATCGTAAACGGTTATTCATTGAATCGGCGGCGTTAGCCGGCCGTTATGGCGATTCCTTTTTCGTTGTCGTTGCCTGAAGAATCTCTGCCGCTGCGGCAATCATGCTGTTTTTGGCGCCGTTGCGCACGAATAGCATGGAAAAAGGAACAGACAACTACGTAAAATCCTTTTGATAACGTATTGTTAATGGTTTTAAGCGTGTATGTATCGGTATTTGATAAGTAATATCGATATGTTTTAGCGTAAAAGGCGATGGAGGTAACGAAATATAAGTAATTTTTTTGCCCTCCACTTATGAGTGGGGTACTGTCATATCTGGCGCCGTCCCTTTAAACGGCGTCTTAGAAATACACCAGGGTAGTTTTATAAATTAATAGAATTCAAAAAGTGAAGAACACACTATGACAAATGCAAATCGTCCGATACTTAATCTCGACCTCGATCTGCTAAGGACATTTGTGGCTGTTGCTGATTTAAATACTTTTGCCGCCGCGGCCGTCGCCGTGTGCCGAACACAGTCAGCAGTCAGTCAGCAAATGCAGCGGTTAGAGCAATTGGTTGGCAAGGAACTGTTTGCCCGCCATGGCCGTAACAAGTTGTTGACGGAACACGGCATTCAGCTGCTTGGTTATGCCAGGAAAATCCTGCGCTTTAACGATGAAGCCTGTGCCTCATTGATGTACAACAATATCAAGGGTGTCCTGACGATTGGCGCGTCTGATGATACTGCCGATACCATCCTGCCTTTTTTGCTCAGCCGCGTGACGTCCGTCTATCCCAAGCTGGCGATTGATGTGCGGGTGAAACGCAGCCCGTTTATGATCGATATGCTGAAAACCGGTGAGGTCGACTTGGCCATCACCACCGTCGATGCCGAAGGGCACCCACATATTGTGCTGCGCACGTCGCCGACGCTGTGGTATTGCTCTGCGGATTATCGTTATCAGCAGGGTGAGCCGATCCCGCTGGTGGTGCTTGACGAACCCAGCCCGTTCCGCGCTATGGCGATCAAGCATCTGGACGAAGCCGGCATCCCCTGGCGCATCGCCTATGTGGCCTCCACGCTTTCCGCCGTGCGTGCCGCATGCAAGGCGGGCCTGGGTGTAACGGCCCGGCCGATCGAAATGATGAGCCCGGATCTGCGCGTGCTGGGTTCCTCCGAAGGGTTGCCGCCGTTGCCGGATACGCAGTATGTCTTGTGCAAGGACACGCAGTGTGAGAATGAGCTGGCAATGGCCATTTTCCGTGCGGTGCAAAATGGTAACGATAGCTATAGCTTCACCAGTACCGACGTGGGCGCCAAGGATGATAGCGGCGCCGCCGATGCCGATGAGTAACACCAGATTTATTTTCTGGTAACACATTGCCGTGATTATGCGAATGCCAGCCGGGCTAAAACCGGTTGGCATTTTTTATGCCTGTAACCTCATTTCCCGCCTGCAGTCTGCCTGCCAGCAATATTCCCCGTCCGTGGTGTTAATCGCCTGTTCCGTTTGTTTTTCATTCATGAGACAACCAAGTAAAAACCTGGAGTTAGTGTGGTTATTTTGCTATTTTCATTCGCGGCATTGCGTTGGCTGAAAATTGATAAGCGTTGCCAATGCCTTGCACGGCTGGAGCAGTTTTTTTGCTGGAAACGTGTCTTGGATCAAAAAAATACCCCTAGGTAGTGAGTGGAAACACCGGGCTTTCCTGAGAAAATGTTAGACTAAAACCTGAATATTAATGTTGGTTTATTACTGTTGGTCGTTATACCGCCGTTGACTGACACGATTTAGCCTAACCAAGACGCATTAAGTGTTAATAAATTGCTATATATGTGAATTAACGTGAGGAATCTTTTGTTAAAGTTGACAAAAGGTTATGAAAAGGAGTAAAAAACCACATTAAAATCACTGTCTAATGTGATCTAAATGCAGTTTTTTATTGTGGTTATTTATCCTTCCCTTGAATCGATGCGGTGCGCTAACTGCCAGCCATAAGAGCAGGATGTCCGACACCGCTTTTGATGAGTAAGCAAAGAGTATGTCAACAACCACTGAAGTTATCGCCCATCACTGGGCGTTTGCCGTATTTCTTGTCGTAGCTATCGGGCTATGCGGCCTCATGCTGCTGGGGGCGTTTTTCCTCGGCGGAAGAGCCAGAGCCCGTGCCAAAAATACCCCTTATGAATCAGGGATCGACTCCGTCGGGTCGGCGCGTTTGCGCCTCTCCGCCAAGTTTTACCTGGTCGCCATGTTCTTCGTTATTTTCGACGTTGAAGCCTTATACCTGTACGCCTGGTCGGTCTCTATTCGTGAGAGCGGCTGGTTGGGTTTTGTCGAAGCCACCATCTTCATTCTGGTGCTTTTGGCCGGCCTGTTTTATCTGGTGCGCATCGGCGCGCTGGACTGGACGCCGGCGCGTTCCAAGCGTCAGGTCAAACCAGGCATCATTACTAACACCAACAGTCATCCGCAGTAACAGCGAGGCATTAACATGGACTATACGCTCACCCGCATAGACCCGAACGGTGAGAATGACCGTTACCCCCTGCAAAAGCAGGAGATCGTCAGCGATCCTCTGGAGCAGCAGGTTCACCGTACGGTTTACATGGGTAAACTCGAGCATGCGTTGCATGACATGGTGAACTGGGGGCGTAAAAACTCTCTTTGGCCTTATAACTTTGGCCTTTCTTGTTGCTATGTGGAAATGGTGACCTCCTTTACTGCCGTTCACGACGTGGCGCGCTTCGGTGCTGAAGTGCTGCGCGCCTCTCCGCGCCAGGCGGATTTCATGGTGGTGGCCGGCACCTGCTTTACCAAGATGGCGCCGGTTATTCAGCGCCTGTATGAGCAGATGCTGGAGCCGAAATGGGTGATCTCCATGGGCGCCTGCGCCAACTCCGGCGGCATGTACGACATTTATTCCGTGGTGCAGGGCGTCGACAAATTCCTGCCGGTTGACGTGTATATCCCCGGTTGCCCGCCGCGCCCGGAGGCCTACATGCAGGCGCTGCTGCTGCTGCAGGAGTCCATCGGCAAAGAACGCCGCCCGTTGTCATGGGTGGTTGGCGATCAGGGCGTGTACCGCGCCAATATGCAGTCTGAAAGGGAACGTAAGCACGGCGAACGCATCGCGGTGACTAACCTTCGCACGCCCGACGAGATTTAAGCGTGTGGATGAATGCCGACCTTGTTGCGCCGGTTCGGTAACCAAGAGCAGTTAAGCTTGCAATAAAAATGACCATTTAACGTGGTGAAAAAATTATGACAGATTTAACGACGCACGACGCCCAGACTGCCCGTCCTGTATGGGAAACCCGCGATCATCTTGATGATCCGGTGATTGGCGAACTGCGCAACCGTTTTGGGCCGGAAGCCTTTACTGTTCAGCCCACCCGCACCGGCATACCCGTGGTATGGGTGAAGGTTGAACAACTGCTGGAAGTAATGACGTTTTTAAGAAAACTGCCGAAGCCGTACGTTATGCTGTTCGATCTGCACGGCATGGACGAACGCTTGCGCACCCATCGCCAGGGCCTGCCGGCGGCGGACTTCTCCGTTTTCTATCATTTGATCTCCATCGATCGCAACCGCGACATCATGCTGAAAGTGGCGCTGTCGGAAAAACATCTGCACGTGCCCACCGTGACCCAAATCTTCCCCAACGCCAACTGGTATGAGCGTGAAACCTGGGAGATGTTCGGCATTACCTTTGACGGCCACCCGCACCTGACACGCATCATGATGCCGAAGACCTGGGAAGGCCATCCGTTACGCAAGGACTACCCGGCGCGCGCCACGGAATTCGATCCCTTTGTGTTGACCAAACAGAAAGAAGATCTGGAAATGGAGGCCTTGACCTTCAAACCGGAAGAGTGGGGCATGAAGCGCGGCACCGAGAACGAGGACTTTATGTTCCTTAACCTCGGCCCCAACCACCCGTCCTCGCACGGCGCGTTCCGAATCATCCTCCAGTTGGACGGTGAAGACATCGTCGACTGCGTGCCGGATATCGGCTACCACCACCGCGGCGCCGAGAAAATGGGCGAACGCCAGTCGTGGCACAGCTACATTCCCTATACCGATCGCATCGAATACTTGGGCGGCTGCGTCAACGAAATGCCTTACGTGCTGGCGGTTGAGAAACTGGCCGGTATCGTGGTGCCGGATCGCGTCAACACCATCCGCGTGATGTTGTCGGAGCTGTTCCGTATCAACAGCCACTTGCTGTACATCAGCACCTTTATCCAGGACGTCGGCGCAATGACCCCGGTGTTCTTCGCCTTTACCGATCGCCAAAAAATCTACGATCTGGTGGAAGCGATCACCGGGTTCCGTATGCACCCGGCCTGGTTCCGTATCGGCGGCGTGGCGCACGATCTGCCGAAAGGCTGGGATCGCCTGCTGCGTGATTTCCTCGACTGGATGCCGAAGCGCCTGGATTCCTACGTGAAGGCGGCGTTGCAGAACAGCATCCTCAAGGGCCGTTCCATCGGTGTGGCTTCCTACAACGCCAAAGAGGCGTTGGCCTGGGGCGTTACCGGCGCTGGCCTGCGCGCGACCGGTATTTCCTTCGACGTGCGTAAGTGGCGGCCTTATTCCGGCTATGAAAACTTCGATTTTGACGTGCCGATCGGCGATGGCAATAGCGATTGCTACACCCGCGTCATGTTGAAAGTGGAAGAGCTGCGCCAGAGCCTGCGTATTCTTGAACAGTGCCTGAACAACATGCCGGAAGGGCCGTTCAAGGCCGATCATCCGTTGACGACGCCGCCGCCGAAAGAGCGCACGCTGCAGCACATTGAAACGCTGATTACCCACTTCCTGCAGGTTTCCTGGGGGCCGGTGATGCCGGCGAACGAATCATTCCAGATGGTTGAAGCCACGAAAGGGATCAACAGCTACTACCTGACCAGCGACGGCAGCACCATGAGCTATCGCACCCGGGTACGCACGCCGAGCTTTGCGCATTTGCAGCAAATCCCAGCGGTGATACGCGGCAGCCTGGTTTCCGACCTGATCGTTTATCTGGGTAGTATCGATTTTGTCATGTCAGATGTGGACCGCTAACTATGCACTCTCAAAAAGACACTCACGTGAGTCACGATGCGCCAGAGCCGATTGATGCCGCGCCTTTGCCGCACGGCGCCGAGGCCTTTGCGCTGAGCGCTGAAGAACGTGATGCGATAGAGCAGGAAAAGCACCATTACGAAGATCCGCGCGCCGCGTCGATTGAAGCCTTGAAGATCGTGCAGAAAAAGCACGGTTGGGTGCCGGACGGCGCGATATACGCCATCGCCGATGTGCTGGGTATCCCGGCCAGCGATGTCGAAGGCGTGGCCACGTTCTATAGCCAGATTTTCCGCCAGCCGGTGGGGCGCCACGTCATCCGCTACTGCGACAGCGTGGTTTGCCACATCAACGGCTATCAGGGCATTCAGGCTGCGCTTGAGAAAAAGCTCAACATCAAGCCAGGGCAAACCACCTTTGACGGCCGGTTTACGCTGCTGCCGACCTGCTGCCTGGGGAACTGCGACAAAGGCCCGAATATGATGATCGATGAGGACACCCATGCTCATCTGACGCCGGAAAACGTGGTCGAACTATTGGAGCGGTATAAATGATGGATATCAAACGTACTGCCGAAATGCACCCGCTGACCTGGCGGCTGCGCGACGATCACCAGCCGGTGTGGCTGGATGAATATCGCAGCAAAAACGGTTATGTCGGGGCGGAAAAAGCGCTCAAGGGGCTGGCGCCGGAAGAGATCGTCAATCAGGTGAAAGACGCCGGCCTGAAAGGCCGTGGTGGCGCAGGGTTCTCTACCGGCTTGAAATGGAGCCTGATGCCGAAAGACGAATCCATGAACATCCGTTACCTGCTGTGTAACGCTGATGAAATGGAACCGGGCACCTATAAAGACCGTCTGCTGATGGAGCAACTGCCGCACCTGTTGGTGGAAGGCATGTTGATCTCCGCCTTCGCGCTGAAGGCCTACCGCGGCTACATCTTCCTGCGCGGTGAATACGTGCAGGCGGCCAAACACCTGCGCCGCGCCATCGCCGAAGCCACCGAAGCGGGCTTCCTGGGCAAAAACATCCTGGGCAGCGGTTTTGATCTGGAGCTGTTTGTGCACACCGGCGCCGGCCGTTACATCTGCGGCGAAGAAACCGCGCTGATCAACTCGCTGGAAGGGCGCCGCGCCAACCCGCGCTCCAAACCGCCGTTCCCGGCCTCTGCCGGCGTGTGGGGCAAACCGACCTGCGTCAACAACGTGGAAACCCTGTGCAACGTGCCGGCCATCCTGGCCAACGGCGTGGAGTGGTACCAGGGGATTTCCGCCGGCAAAAGCAACGATGCCGGTACCAAACTGATGGGGTTCTCCGGCCGGGTGAAAAACCCCGGCGTCTGGGAACTGCCGTTTGGCACCACGGCGCGCGAAATACTGGAAGATTACGCCGGCGGCATGCGTGACGGCCTGAAGTTCAAAGCCTGGCAGCCGGGCGGCGCCGGCACCGACTTCCTGACGGCGGATCACCTCGATCTGCCAATGGATTTCGAGCATATCGGCAAAGCCGGCAGCCGTCTGGGGACGGCGTTGGCCATGGCGGTGGATCACGAAATCGGCATGGTGTCGCTGGTGCGTAACCTGGAAGAGTTTTTCGCCCGTGAATCCTGCGGTTGGTGTACACCGTGCCGCGATGGCCTACCGTGGAGCGTCAAGATCCTGCGGGCGCTGGAAAAAGGCGAAGGGCAACCCGGGGATATCGAAACCCTGGAGCAGCTTTGCCGCTTCCTGGGCCCGGGCAAAACCTTCTGCGCCCACGCGCCAGGTGCCGTAGAGCCACTGCAAAGCGCAATTAAATATTTCCGTGACGAGTTCGAAGCGGGCATCGCCGTGCAGCACTTTAGCAATGCACATGCGATCGGCGGTATTCAGCCGAACAACTTGCTGAAGCAACGCTGGTAAACAGCCGCTTCCGGGCGCGCTAAGCGCCTTGCACGGCCGAATTTTTGATTAACGCCTGTCGTAAGGCAGGCCACTTGGAAGCATGCTGACTATGGCTACGATTCATGTAGACGGCAAAGAATACGACGTCGACGGAGCAGACAACCTGTTGCAGGCTTGTCTCTCTCTTGGCCTTGATATTCCTTACTTTTGCTGGCACCCGGCGCTCGGCAGCGTCGGCGCTTGCCGCCAATGTGCGGTGAAGCAATATCAAAACGCGGAAGATACGCGCGGCCGTTTGGTGATGTCCTGTATGACGCCGGCAGCCGATGGCACCTTTATTTCCATCGACGATGCCGAAGCGAAACAGTTCCGTGAAAGCGTGGTTGAGTGGCTGATGACCAACCACCCGCACGATTGCCCGGTGTGTGAAGAAGGCGGCAACTGCCACCTGCAGGATATGACGGTGATGACCGGGCACAGTTTCCGCCGTTATCGCTTTACCAAACGCACCCACCAGAACCAGGAACTGGGGCCGTTCATTTCCCACGAAATGAACCGCTGCATCGCCTGCTATCGCTGCGTGCGCTATTACAAAGATTATGCCGACGGCACGGATTTTGGCGTTTACGGCGCCCACGACAACGTCTACTTCGGCCGCCCGGAAAGCGGTGTGCTGGAAAGCGAGTTTTCCGGCAACCTGGTGGAAGTGTGCCCGACCGGCGTGTTCACCGATAAAACCCATTCCGAACGCTACAACCGCAAATGGGACATGCAGTTTGCGCCCAGTATCTGCCAGCAGTGCAGCATCGGCTGCAATACCAGCCCGGGCGAGCGCTATGGCGAGCTGCGCCGCATCGAAAACCGCTACAACGGCAGCGTTAACCACTACTTCCTGTGCGATCGCGGGCGTTTCGGTTACGGCTACGTCAACCTGAAAGACCGTCCGCGCCAGCCGCAGCAGCGCCGCGGCGAAGATTGGATCACGCTGAACGCCGAGCAGGCGATGCAGGGGGCAGCAGACATTCTGCGCCAGGCGAAGAAGACCATCGGTATCGGCTCGCCGCGCGCCAGTCTGGAAAGCAACTTCGCGCTGCGTGAACTGGTCGGGGCGGAAAACTTCTACACCGGTATCGCCAGCGCCGAACAGCGCCGGCTGGCGCTGATGCTGAACGTGCTGCAAAACAGCGGCGTTTATACCCCGGCGCTGCGCGAAATCGAAAGCTACGACGCCGTGCTGATCCTGGGCGAAGATCTGACCCAAACCGGCGCGCGCATCGCGCTGGCGGTACGCCAGGCAGTGAAAGGCAAAGCCCGGGCGATGGCGGCGGCGCAGCGCGTCGCCGACTGGCAGATTGCGGCGGTGCAGAACATCGGCCAGCACGCCAAACACCCGTTGTTCGTCACCAACGTGGATAGCACCCGCCTGGACGACATTGCGGCCTGGAACTACCGGGCGCCGGTGGATGAGCAGGCCCGGCTGGGCTTCGCCATCGCCCATGCGCTGGATGCGGCGGCGCCGGCCGTCAGCGATCTGGCCGCCGGGCTGGACAAGAAAATCGACGTTATCGTGCAGGCGCTGGCCGGTGCGCAGAAACCGCTGATCGTGACCGGCAGCAACGCCGGCAGCGAAGCGATTATCGAAGCCGCCGCTAATATCGCCAAGGCGCTGAAAGGGCGCGGGGTTGACGTCGGTATCACCTTCGTCGCCAGCGCCGCTAACAGTATGGGCTTGGCCATGATGGGCGGCGGGGCGCTTGACGACGCGCTGGCGCTGTTGGCCGAGGGCAGCGCCGATACGGCGATCGTGATGGAAAACGATCTGTACCGCCATGCGCCAGCGGAGAAGGTAGATGCCGCGCTGGCGCAGGTTAATAACCTGATCGTCGCCGATCATCAACGCACCGCCATTATGGAAAAGGCCGATTTAATCCTGTCTGCGGCCAGCTTTGCCGAAAGCGACGGCACCCTGATTAACCAGGAGGGCCGCGCTCAACGCTTCTTCCAGGTGTACGATCCCGCCTACTACGACGATGCCGGGAAAAACGTGCGCAGCATCATGCTGGAAAGCTGGCGCTGGCTGCACTCGCTGCACTCCACCTATACCAGCCGCCAGGTCGACTGGACGCAGCTCGATCATGTGATCGATGCCTGCGCCGAGGCGCTGCCGCAGTTGAAAGGTATTGTGGATGCCGCGCCGGACGCCACGTTCCGCATTCGCGGCCAGAAGCTGGCGCGTTCACCGCACCGTTACAGCGGCCGCACGGCGATGCGCGCGAATATCAGCGTGCATGAGCCGCGCCAGCCGCAGGATAAAGACACAATGTTTGCTTTCTCGATGGAAGGGAACAACAGCCCGCTGGCCGACCGCCAGCAGATCCCATTCGCCTGGGCGCCAGGCTGGAACTCACCGCAAGCCTGGAACAAATTCCAGGCCGAAGTGGGCGGCAAGCTGCGCCATGGCGATCCGGGCGTGCGGCTGATTGAAGCGGGGGAGGGCAGCCTGGATTACTTCACCCAGGTGCCGGCCGCGTTCGACGCCGAGGGTTGGCGCGTGGCGCCGTATTACCACCTGTTCGGCAGCGATGAGATGTCGCAGCGTTCCCCGGTGATTCAGCAGCGTATGCCGCAGGCCTACGTGGCGGTTAATCCGGCGGACGCGGCACAGCTGGGCGTTAACGCCGGCGCGATGGTGGAATTTAACTGCGCCGGCCAGCAGTTGCGCCTGCCGGTGCGCCTGAGCGAAGGCCTGGCGCCGGGCCAGCTTGGCCTGCCGTTGGGGCTGCCGGGGATCCCGCCGGTGCTGGTGGGATCGAAGGTTGAGAATCTGCGGGAGGCGGCACGATGAGCTGGTTAACCCCTGAGGTGATCGCCATTCTGATCGCCATCCTGAAAGCGGTAGTCATTCTGTTGGTCGTGGTGACCTGCGGGGCATTCATGAGCTTTGGCGAACGCCGTCTGCTCGGGCTGTTCCAGAACCGTTACGGGCCGAACCGTGTCGGCTGGGGCGGTTCCCTGCAGCTGGTCGCCGACATGATCAAAATGTTCTTCAAAGAGGATTGGGTGCCGGCGTTCTCTGACCGGGTGATCTTCACCCTGGCGCCGATGATCGCCTTCACCTCTTTGTTGCTGTCGTTTGCCATTGTGCCGGTCAGCCCGACCTGGGCGGTGTCCGATCTTAACATCGGTATTTTGTTCTTCCTGATGATGGCGGGCCTGGCGGTGTATGCCGTGCTGTTTGCCGGCTGGTCAAGCAACAACAAATACTCGCTGTTGGGGGCAATGCGTGCTTCGGCGCAAACCCTGAGCTATGAAGTGTTCATCGGGCTGTCGCTGATGGGCGTGGTGGCGCAGGCCGGCTCCTTCAATATGCAGGCGATCGTGGAATCGCAGGCGCATCTGTGGAATGTGATCCCGCAGTTCTTCGGCTTCCTGACCTTTGCCATCGCCGGCGTTGCGGTGTGCCACCGCCACCCGTTTGACCAACCGGAAGCGGAACAGGAACTGGCGGACGGTTACCATATTGAATATTCCGGCATGAAGTTCGGCCTGTTCTTTGTGGGGGAATACATCGGTATCGTGACCGTTTCGGCCCTGATTGTGACGCTGTTCTTTGGCGGCTGGCATGGCCCGTTCCTGCCGCCGTTTATCTGGTTTGCGCTGAAAACGGCGTTCTTCATGATGATGTTCATTCTGATCCGCGCCGCGCTGCCGCGCCCGCGCTATGACCAGGTGATGGCCTTCGGCTGGAAGATCTGCCTGCCGCTGACGCTGCTGAACCTGCTGGCGACTGCCGCGGTCATTTTGTATAACGCGAATTAAAGGGGTGAATGAACCATGACATTGAAAGAGTTAGTGGTTGGTTTCGCCACCCAGGTGCGCAGCATTTGGATGATTGGCCTGCATGCCTTTGCCAAACGTGAAACCCGCATGTATCCGGAAGAACCGGTTTATCTGCCGCCGCGTTACCGCGGCCGTATCGTGCTCACGCGCGATCCGGACGGCGAGGAGCGATGCGTTGCCTGTAACCTGTGTGCGGTAGCGTGCCCGGTAGGCTGCATCTCGCTGCAAAAGGCCGAGATGAAAGACGGCCGCTGGTATCCGGAATTTTTCCGCATCAACTTCTCACGCTGCATTTTCTGCGGGCTGTGCGAGGAAGCCTGCCCGACGACGGCCATCCAGCTCACGCCGGATTTTGAGATGGGGGAATTCAAACGCCAGGATCTGGTGTATGAAAAGACGGATTTGTTGATCTCGGGTCCGGGTAAATATCCGGAATATAACTTCTACCGGATGGCCGGTATGGCGATTGACGGCAAAGCCAAAGGTGAAGCCGAAAACGAAGCCAAGCCGATTGACGTCAAAGGTCTATTGCCCTAAGGAGCAAGCTGAGCATGGAAATTGCCTTTTATCTGGCAGGTTTGATTGCGGTTCTCGCGACACTTCGCGTGATTACGCACACCAACCCTGTGCATGCGCTGCTGTACCTGATCGTTTCATTACTGGCGATTGCGGCAGTCTTTTTCTCGCTGGGCGCCTATTTTGCCGGCGCGCTGGAAATCATCGTCTACGCGGGCGCCATTATGGTGCTGTTCGTGTTCGTGGTGATGATGCTGAACCTGGGCAGTGCGGTGCAGCAGCAGGAACGCGAATGGCTGCGGCCGGTGGTCTGGATCGGCCCCGGCGTGCTGTCGCTGTTGCTGTTGGCGGTATTGATTGTGGCCATTCGCAGCGTGTCCGATCAGGGCATCAGCGGCGATATGGTGGATGCCAAAGCGGTGGGGATCAGCCTGTTCGGCCCTTACGTGCTGGCGGTGGAGCTGGCCTCAATGCTGCTGTTGGCGGGGTTGGTTGTTGCCTTCCACATTGGCCGTGAACACAAACCGGGCGAGGTATTGAGCAATGCCACCGCCGGTGGCGAAATGGCGAGAAGAAAATCGGAGGAACAAGCATGATCCCTCTCCAACATGGTTTGATCCTGGCGGCGATTCTGTTTGTGCTTGGGCTGACCGGGCTGCTGGTGCGCCGCAACCTGCTGTTTATGCTGATCAGCCTTGAAGTGATGATTAACGCCGCGGCGTTGGCGTTTATCGTGGCGGGAAGCTACTGGGGCCAGGCGGACGGGCAGGTGATGTATATCCTGGCGATCAGCCTGGCGGCGGCCGAAGCCAGCATTGGCCTGGCGCTGCTGCTGCAGCTTTACCGTCGCCGTCACACCCTGAATATTGATACAGTCAGTGAGATGCGCGGATGAACCTATTATATTTAACTATTCTGCTACCGCTGATCGGGTTTCTGCTGTTGGCATTTTCCCGCGGCCGCTGGTCCGAAAACACATCGGCGACCATCGGCGTGGGGTCCGTCGGCCTGGCGGCGCTGGTAACGGTGTTTGTGGCCGTCGGTTTTCTCGGTCAACAGGCCACCGGCGCGCAGGTGTTCGAGCAAAGCCTGTGGAACTGGATGGCCGTCGGCAACTTCAATATCGGCTTTAACCTGGCGCTGGATGGCCTGTCGCTGACGATGCTGGGGGTTGTGACCGGCGTCGGCTTCTTCATCCACATGTTTGCTTCCTGGTACATGCGCGGTGAAGAAGGCTATTCGCGTTTCTTTGCCTACACCAACCTGTTTATCGCCAGCATGGTGGTGTTGGTACTGGCGGATAACCTGTTGCTGATGTACCTGGGCTGGGAAGGCGTGGGCTTGTGCAGCTATCTGTTGATTGGCTTCTATTACAAAGATCCGCACAACGGCGCGGCGGCCATGAAGGCGTTTATCGTCACCCGCGTCGGTGACGTGTTCCTGGCCTTCGCACTGTTCATTCTCTACCACGAGCTGGGCACGCTGAACTTCCGTGAGCTGATGGTGCTGGCGCCGCAAAAACTGGCGGTGGGCGATCCGGCCATCACCTGGGCGGCGCTGATGCTGCTGGGCGGGGCGGTGGGTAAATCTGCCCAGTTGCCGCTGCAAACCTGGCTGGCGGACGCGATGGCCGGCCCAACGCCGGTGTCCGCGTTGATCCACGCCGCCACCATGGTGACCGCGGGCGTTTACCTGATCGCCCGTACCCACGGCCTGTTCCTGATGGCGCCGGAAGTGCTGCACCTGGTGGGGATCGTTGGGGCGGTGACCTTGCTGCTGGCCGGCTTTGCCGCGCTGGTGCAAACCGACATCAAACGCGTGCTTGCCTACTCCACCATGAGCCAGATCGGCTATATGTTCCTGGCGCTGGGCGTGCAGGCGTGGGACGCGGCGATTTTCCACCTGATGACGCACGCGTTCTTCAAAGCGCTGCTGTTCCTGTCTTCCGGTTCGGTGATCCTGGCCTGCCACCACGAGCAGAACATTTTCAAAATGGGCGGCCTGCGCAAGAGCATTCCGCTGGTCTACGTGTGCTTCCTGGTGGGGGGCGCGGCGCTGTCGGCGCTGCCGCTGATTACCGCCGGCTTCTTCAGCAAGGATGAAATTCTTGCGGGGGCGATGGCCAACGGCCATATCAACCTGATGCTGGCGGGGCTGATCGGCGCGTTTATGACGTCGCTGTACACCTTCCGGATGATTTTCATCGTGTTCCATGGCGAAGAAAAAATCAAAGCGCACGCGGGGCGGGGGATTACCCACCACCTGCCGCTGCTGGTTCTGCTGGTGTTGTCCACCTTTGTCGGGGCGCTGATTGTGCCGCCATTGCAAGGGGTGCTGCCGGAAACGGCCGAGCTGGCGCACGGTTCCATGCTGACGTTGGAAATCACCTCCGGCATCGTCGCCGTTGTCGGCATCCTGCTGGCGGCCGCCTTGTGGCTCGGCAAACGTAGCCTGGTCAACAGCGTGGCGGCTAGCGCGCCGGGCCGTTTCTTCTCCGTCTGGTGGTTCCATGCCTGGGGCTTTGACTGGCTGTACGACAAACTGTTCGTCAGGCCATATCTGGGGATCGCCCGTTTGCTGCAGCGCGATCCGTTGGACCGCCTGATGAATCTGCCGGCCGTGTTCTCCCGCTTCGGGAATCGAGGCCTGACGGTATCGGAGAATGGTCAGGTGCGGTGGTATATCGCATCGATGGGTGTGGGTGCAGTGGTCGTCTTGGCGCTGTTGATTTGGGTTTAACGAATAATTTAAACAAACGCATTTTGGGTTTGGCCCTTGGTGAGCAGGGGCCTGATACAGACTTTAGATTATTCAGATAAGGGACACAAAACGCCATGCTATTACCTTGGCTAATTCTTCTCCCCTTTATTGGCGGCCTGCTGTGCTGGCAGTGCGAGCGCTTTGGCACGAAGACGCCACGCTGGATCGCCTTGATTGCCATGGGGCTGACACTGGTGCTCTCGCTGCTGCTGTGGCTGCAGGGTGGCTATACGTTGACCACGCCGCAGGGTATTCCGCAGTGGCAGGAAACATTTGTTCTGCCGTGGATCCCGCGCTTTGGTATTTCCATTCATCTGGCGCTGGACGGCCTGTCGCTGCTGATGGTGGTCTTGACCGGGTTGCTGGGCGTGCTGGCGATCCTGTGCTCTTGGAATGAGATCCAGAAATATCAGGGGTTCTTCCACCTCAACTTGCTGTGGATCCTGGGCGGCGTCATCGGCGTGTTTCTTGCCATCGACATGTTCCTGTTCTTCTTCTTCTGGGAAATGATGCTGGTGCCGATGTACTTCCTGATAGCCCTGTGGGGCCATAAGGCATCGGACGGTAAAACACGCATTAGCGCCGCGACCAAATTCTTCATCTATACCCAGGCCAGCGGCTTGGTGATGCTGATTGCCATTTTGGGCCTGGTGTTTGTGCACTATAACAACACCGGCGTGTGGACCTTCAACTATGAGGATCTGCTGAGCACGCCGATGTCGCATCACGTGGAATACCTGCTGATGCTGGGCTTCTTCATCGCCTTTGCGGTGAAAATGCCGGTTGTGCCGCTGCACGGTTGGCTGCCGGACGCCCATAGCCAGGCGCCAACCGCCGGCTCGGTCGACCTGGCGGGGATTTTGCTGAAAACTGCGGCCTACGGGCTGTTGCGCTTCAGCCTGCCGCTGTTCCCTAACGCATCCCATGAGTTTGCGCCGATCGCCATGTGGCTGGGCGTGGTGGGGATTTTCTACGGCGCCTGGATGGCCTTCGCCCAAACCGACATCAAACGCCTGATTGCCTACACCTCGGTTTCTCACATGGGGTTTGTGCTGATCGCCATCTACACCGGCAGCCAACTGGCCTATCAGGGCGCGGTGATCCAGATGATTGCCCACGGGCTGTCGGCGGCCGGGATGTTCATTATCTGCGGCCAGCTTTACGAGCGCCTGCACACCCGCGACATGCGCCAAATGGGCGGGCTGTGGGGCCGCATCAAGTATCTGCCGGCGCTATCGCTGTTCTTCGCCGTGGCAACGCTGGGGATGCCGGGCACCGGTAACTTCGTCGGCGAGTTCATGATCCTGTTCGGCAGCTTCCAGGTTGTGCCGGTCATTACCGTGATTTCTACCTTCGGCTTGGTGTTCGCTTCGGTTTACTCGCTGATCATGATGCAGCGTGCCTACTATGGCGCGCCGAAATCCGAACAGCCGTTGCCTGGCATGACCGCGCGGGAATTGTTCATCATTCTGCTGCTGGCGGTATTGTTGGTGCTGCTCGGGTTCTTCCCGCAGCCGATTCTGGATACCTCGGCCACGGCGATGAGCAACGTGCAACATTGGTTTGGTTCGTCAGTTTCTGCAATTTCAACAACAAGGCCGTAATTCGCCATGACAATAACTCCTCAACAACTGATCGCACTATTACCGCTGTTGATCGTCGGATTGACGGTGGTGGTTGTGATGCTAAGCATTGCGTGGCGACGCGACCACTTTATCAACGCCACGCTGGCAGTGGTTGGCCTCAACCTGGCGCTGCTTTCACTCTACTTTGTCGGCCAGGCAGGCCCGATGGACGTGACCCCGCTGCTGCGGGTTGACGGTTATTCCATGCTCTACACCGGCCTGGTGCTGATGGCCAGCCTGGCAACCTGTACCTTCGCCTACCCGTGGCTGGTGGGGTATCCGGACAACCGTGAAGAGTTCTACCTGCTGGTGCTGATTGCCGCGATGGGCGGTATCCTGCTGGCGAGCGCCAATCACCTGGCTTCGCTGTTCATTGGTATTGAGCTGATTTCGCTGCCGCTGTTCGGGCTGGTGGGCTATGCCTACCGCCAGAAACGTTCGCTGGAAGCAGCCATCAAATACATGCTGCTGTCTGCGGCGGCGTCCAGCTTCCTGTTGTTCGGTATGGCGCTGCTGTATGCGGAATCCGGCGATTTGTCGCTGGCGATGCTCGGTAAAAGCCTAAGCGAGAACATGCTGCACCAGCCGTTGATTCTGGCGGGGATGGGCATGATGATCGTCGGCCTGGGCTTTAAGCTGTCATTGGTGCCGTTCCAACTGTGGACGCCCGATGTGTATCAGGGGGCGCCGGCGCCAGTTTCCACCTTCCTGGCGACCGCCAGCAAGATCGCCATTTTTGCGGTGGTGATGCGCCTGTTCCTGTACGCCCCGGCGGCGGACAGCAATGCGTTGCGGATGGTGCTGGCGATCATTGCCTTCTGTTCGATCCTGTTCGGCAACCTGATGGCAATCAGCCAGACCAACATCAAGCGTTTGCTGGGTTACTCCTCCATTGCGCATCTGGGCTATCTGCTGGTGGCGCTGGTGGCGGTACAAACCCACCAGCTGTCGCTGGAAACCGTCGGCGTATACCTGGCCGGTTACCTGTTCAGCAGCCTGGGGGCCTTTGGCGTGGTCAGCCTGATGTCCAGCCCGTACCGTGGCCCGGACGCCGATTCTCTGTTCGCTTATCGCGGGCTGTTCTGGCACAAGCCGGTGCTGTCGGCGGTGATGACGGTGATGATGCTGTCGTTGGCAGGGATCCCGATGACGCTGGGCTTTATCGGTAAGTTCTTTGTTATCGCCACCGGCGTAAGCGCACACCAGTGGTGGTTGACCGGTGCCGTGGTGGTGGGCAGTGCGATCGGCCTGTATTATTATCTGCGTGTCACGGTGAGCCTGTACCTCAGCGCACCGGAAACCCCGGTGCGCGATACGCCAAACAACTGGGCGTTGACCGCCGGTGGCGTCGTGGTGCTGATCTCCGCTGCGCTGGTGCTGTTTTTGGGGCTCTACCCGCAGCCGCTGATTAGCCTGGTTCAGTTGGCACAGCCGATGTTCTGATCGCCGCTCGCCGGCTCAAGCGTAACGTGCCAGCCTGGTTTTACCGGCTGGCATTTTTTATGCCGAAAGTGACGGGGAAAACGGCGGTTGGGTTGCCAAGGGATATTGTGTTCTGCGCTGAATGGCGCGAAGATGCAGGTGTTGTTTGCCTGGCTGATGTTTCACGCCGGGCGTGGCGCTGGGAGGCGTTTGTGCCCCGTTATCATAAATAAAAAATGCCTGCTTGGGTGGTGTTTAAGGGAAATCATGGTTGCGTTATGGATGGTGGTCGCCAGCGCGTTTTTCGCGCTAATGGGCGCCAGCATTAAATTGGCCTCGGCTAAAGTCGGTTTTTTCGAAATCATTTTCTACCGTTCATTTATCAATGTGTTGATCGTTGCGGCGCTGATCAAGATAAAGAATATCGGCTTTCGTACCCGCAAACTGGGGCTGCATATGCAACGCGCGGCAATCGGTAATGTGGCGATGTATTGCGGGTTTTATGCGTTGATTCATCTGCCGATCGCCACCGCCACGACGTTGGGCTATACCAACCCCATTTTCCAGTCGGTGATCACCTTTATCACCGCGAAGGGGCAGTTGACGGGAAAACTGCTCTTTTCGGTATTGCTTGGCTTTCTCGGTATCATTGTGCTGCTGCGGCCGGATATGCCGCACGGCGAATATGCCGCTACCCTTGTCGGTCTGTCATCCGGCCTGTTGACTGCGCTGGCCTATTTTAACGTCGGGAAACTGGTGCGCAGCGGCGAGCCTGAACTGCGCGTGGTATTTTATTTCTCGTTGGTCGGCACGCTGGTTGGCGTGGTGATGGCGACCACGGTTGGCTTTTCCCCCCTTGATGCCGGCACCTTCCTCTGTGTGTGCGCCATTGGTTTGTTTGGTAGCCTGGCGCAAATCAGTATGACGCGTGCCTACGGCAGCGGTAACCCCGTGATCGTCAGCATCCTCTCGTACAGTACGATTATTTTCTCTACGCTATTGGGGTATCTGATCTTTGACGAAAGTCTGTCTTATATCGCGGCGGCGGGTATGGCGCTGATTATATTGTCGGGGGCATTGGCTATTTTAAGGCGGGCTCCGGCCAGAAAGGCCAAAACTATCACCATAAAGCAGTGATACAGGGCGTGTGAAAGTAATGCCGGTCAAAGGGAGTATTTAATATTTTGAATAAAGAATGAAATGTACGGCATGTTTTTGAGATTAATCTTAACTGCATGCCGTTATATCTATTTATGCGATTATTTTCATATTTTTCAATTCGTTAGTGTATTAAAAAATAGCGTATGTGACAAATGACGTTAAAGCCGCTACGTTACTTCTCTGGCAGTGTATACTCCATAATCAAAACCTGACCTTTTCCCTTGTTCGGTATATTGCAGGCGCTTACAATACATTCCGTTTTCATTTTTAAAGGATGCGGGAATGTTAAATGCTATTGCGCAGATCGCTATTTTAGTGGTTATTGTTGTGAGTGTTTATACCCAAAATAATTCGAGTTGCAGGAAGGCGGCAACGCAGTGAATCCCCAGGAGCTTACTCCAGTAAGTGACTGGGGTGAGCGAGGAAAGCCAACACACCTGCAACTTGAAGTATGAAGGGTATATTTAATTTTGGGGCTTTATGTGCGTGGAATAACGGCGCTATCAAAAAAACTACTCCAGCGCCGTCTGAGTTCAGGGAAAATGAGCGATAAGAAAGTTACAAAATTTTACCATTCTTATAAAAAGAAAAAAGATCAGCGCCTGATACCCATTCTGATCTTCGGTATTTTCTATAAATCTTTCGTTAGGATGCAGGGCGAATTTTATGCGCTCTATCGTGCCGAGATGGAAAAAAGGCAATTGCCGCTGTAATGCTTGCCCGCGTTGTTTTCTGTGCGCTGTGGAAAGTAGCCACAAATTGTACGGCATCTCTTAGTCCGTTCTCTTATATTATTATTCCCGATTGATTCATCTGTTGGGCTGGCCTTTTGCCGGCTTAGTCGCCAAAATAAGTTCATACGTTGTTGATTGCACTGAATTGGTTATTAAATGCGCGCGTGGTTGCCTGATCGGCTGGCCTTTCCGGTTGGGATGCATTAATGAATCACCATGATGCATTTCTGGTGATGTTTTGCCTTATACCCGGGCAGTAAGATAACTGTGTTCCCTTATTAGAAATGCCTTTCAGGGTGACACATTTATTTAAGGTTAGTGCCTTATTGTTTCGGGAGAGAATCGATGCCGGCAGGTATTGCTGTTGAAAAGGCCCTAAAAATAGGGCCGCGTACGTCGCATTTTGCGGTATTGCTGTTTTTGGCCTTGGCGTTAATGGCCGCATTGCTTAACAGTAGCGCGCCGTCGCCGTTGTATCCGCTTTACCAACGGGAACTGGGGCTTTCGTCGGTTAGCCTGACGGTTATTTATGGCGCCTATGCCGCCGGCGTGCTCATTTCACTGTTTGGCGTGGGTAACCTGGCGGGCAGGGTAAAAGACCTGCGTATCATGATTGTGCCGGCGCTACTGGCCGTGTTGGGTGGCGCTTTGCTGTTCGCCATGGCGGATTCGTTGGTGATGCTGCTGATGGCGCGTTTGCTGGCCGGCATTGGCACCGGGGCGCTGACCGGCGCCGCCAATATCGCGCTGATGCGCTTTGGCCCGCAGGACGGGGGCAAAACGGCGGCGTTGATTGCCACCTTATCGTTTACTGCCGGCCTGGCGCTGGGGCCGATTTTCAGCGGCATTGCGTTGCAAACCGGTTTTTATACCACCGCACTGCCGTTTGCTATCATTATGATGATCGCTGCGGTGGCGCTGATCGGCGTGGTGCTGCGCTGGCCACCTGGGCCTGCCGCAGCGGTGGTGAGTACGGCGCCAACGCATACATCGCTGCCCGTGCGCGGGGCGCTGGCCGAGGGCCTGCGGGCCACCGGCGGTAAGTTTTTCCTGTGTGCCGGCGCGCTGTTTTTCTGCTGGGTGCTGGCGGCCAGTATGCTGGTGATCGGGCCCAGCGTGGCGGAAACGTTGTTAGGCATGCATAGCCGCGGGGTGTTTGGCTATGTGATTGCCGTGTATCTGGTGATTGCCGGTATCAGCCAACTGCTGAGCCGCCGGGCGAATGCCCGTTACTCGCTGATGCTCGGCTGCCTGGCGCAGGCGCTGTCGGTAGTGGTGTTTGCCATTGCGCTGGCGTTTCACTCACTGGGCATGGCGGCAGTGGGGATGGCGATCGCCGGTTATGCCTACGGCGCGGTTTTTGTCGGCAGCGCCATGCTGGTGAACCTGATATCCCCCGCGGCAAGCCATGCGCGGCTGGTATCGCTGTTTTACGTGATTGCTTACATTGCCAACTGGGTGCCTATCCTGTTGGGGGTGGTTATTGACCATGTCAGCCTGAGTGTGGCGGTCAATCTGCTATTTTTGGTTAATGCCGTAGTGTGTTTGGGGTTGGGCCTGTGGGCGATGCGCGCAGACTTTCCGCGCTGATAACCCCGCGCAGTATGGCGAGCGGTTTCCCTGGTGTTGTTGTGTATCATTTTCAGCGTGCTTGCACGCTGTTTTTTTTGCGCGCAACAACCGCCATAAGGGCAGCGGCAGAGCGTAAGCTATGCTACAGAGACGCTATCACATGGCGATTTTCGTTACACGGCATTGGCTGGGGGCATTATGGATCCGTTATTTTCATTGGAAAACAAAAGAATACTTATCACCGGTTCTTCACGCGGCATCGGTTTCCTGTTGGCTAAAGGGCTGGGGCAACGCGGCGCGCAGATCCTGGTGAACGCCACCAGGGCGGAAAGCGCCGAGCGTGCGGTGAACGCCCTGCGCAGCGAGGGCCTGCAGGCCGAAGCGGTGGCGTTCGACGTTACCGATTCGCAGGCTATCCACCAGGCGATTGCACAAGTTGAGGCGGATCTTGGCCCGATTGACGTGTTGATCAATAACGCCGGTATCCAACGCCGCCACCCGTTTATCGATTTCCCGGAAAGCGAATGGGACGAAATCATCGCGGTTAACCAGAAGGCGGTATTTGTGGTGTCGCAGGCGGTCGCGCGCCATATGGTGCAGCGCCGGCGCGGCAAAATTATCAACATCGGTTCGATGCAAAGCGAGCTTGGGCGCGACACCATCACGCCGTATGCAGCGTCAAAAGGCGCGGTGAAAATGCTGACGCGCGGCATGTGCGTGGAACTGGCGCGTTACAATATCCAGGTAAACGGCATCGCGCCGGGGTATTTCAAAACGGAAATGACGCAGGCGCTGGCGGACGATGCGGCATTTACCGGCTGGCTGACCAAACGCACGCCGGCGGCCCGTTGGGGCGATCCGGCGGAACTGATCGGTGCGGCGGTGTTCCTGGCCTCCGGCGCGGCTGATTTTGTTAACGGCCAACTGCTGTTTGTCGATGGCGGGATGTCTGTCGCCGTATAGCGTCTGGCGTTCAACCCGGGGTGCCAAAAGTCTCATGGCGGCAAACGGGGTTTGTTCCTATAGTTAGGGGCAGGGTGAATTTTCTAACGGCGGAGGAAACGAAAATGTCGAAAAATACGGACGACGATCAAACGACCCTTGATGACGATCTGAAAATGCTGTCTGACACGCTGGAAGAGGTTTTGGCGTATTCCGGCGATCGCGCCGATCAGGCCTATGTCGATATCAAATCCCATGCCGAGCAGGCGCTGCAAGAGGTAAGAACACGGCTGGAAAGCGTCTCGGAATCGTACTGCGCGCGTGCCAAAGATGCCGCTTTGCGCGCGGATTTCTATGTGCACGAGAAACCTTGGCAAAGCGTCGGCATCGGCGCCACCGTGGGGTTGGTGTTCGGCCTGTTGCTGGCGCGACGCTAGCACGCAGCGGGCAGGGCGCGTGCCGCGCCCTGTTTCTTTCTTTGTCTCTCCACGCATTTCCCTCTTTTTTATCTGCCTTCTGTGCTGCATTTGCCGCTAAACTCGCTAACTGTCCGGGCGAGCTGTTTATGTATCCCGAAATCATGGCCCTGCATGGAGAAGCCGTGCGCTTGCGTGTAAGCTACCTGTAATTTATTTGTTCATTTTTGGTTGCAATTATGGGCGACCGGCCATTCACCAAGACATTAACTTTGATCTTTCAGGGTAAGAAGCCGCCATTGCGCTTTAAGGATATACGGCGTTTTTGCGCCAGCGCAAAAGCCGTGTTGAAAACTACTCATATAATTTGATCATTGCGTTGGCGTGATTAATGCCAGAGAAATAATTCTGTTAACGGATTTGTGAGCGGACTATGTCGACAAGTGTTTTTAATCGCCGCTGGGCGGCGTTGTTATTGGAAGCGCTGTCTCGGCATGGGGTGCGGCATGTCTGCATTGCCCCCGGATCGCGTTCCACGCCGTTGACGCTTGCGGCGGCGGCCAACCCCGCCTTCATTTGCCATACCCATTTTGACGAGCGCGGCCTGGGCCATTTGGCGCTGGGCCTGGCGAAAGCAGCGCAAGAGCCCGTCGCGGTGATCGTCACCTCCGGCACGGCGGCTGCCAATCTGTATCCTGCCATCATTGAAGCCAGCCTTACCGGCGAACGCCTGGTTTGCCTGACGGCCGATCGCCCGCCGGAGCTGATCGACTGCGGTGCCAACCAGGCGATCCGCCAGCACGGCCTGTATGCCGGCCACCCGGCGCAGGCGATAGACTTGCCGCGGCCCACCCCGGATATTCCGGCTCGCTGGCTGGTTGCCACCGTGGACAACGCCATGGCGAACCTGGCCCATGGCGTCCTGCATATCAATTGCCCGTTCGCCGAACCGCTGTATGGCGGCGACGAACAACACTATGCGGCCTGGTCGGCTGAATTAGGTAATTGGTGGCACGATCGTCGCCCCTGGCTTTGCACCCCGGCCACGTTGAGCGTGGCGAAGCAGCCTGACTGGCATGTTTGGCGCCAGAAGCGCGGGGTGATTGTGGCCGGGCGCATCAGCGCAGAAGAAGGCGTGCAACTGGCGGCCTGGGCCGAGATGCTGGGGTGGCCGCTGATTGGCGATGTGTTGTCGCAGACCGGGCAGCCGTTGCCGTGTGCCGATTTGTGGCTGGCGCGCCCGCAAGCCAAGGGCATCCTGGCCAACGCCCAGTTGGTGATCCAATTTGGCGCCAGCCTGACGGGCAAACGCGTGCTGCAATGGCAGGCGCAGTGCCAGCCGCAAGAATACTGGCTGGTGGACGCGCTGCCGGGGCAGCGTGATCCCGCCCAGCACCGCGGCCGGCGTATTTGTTGCCCGGTGGGGCAATGGCTTGATGCGCATCCGGCGCAGTTGCGCTCCCCCTGGGCAGACGATCTGGCCGCTATCGCGGCGCAAACCCATGAGCAGGTGACCGGCTATCTGCGCAATCGCTTTGGCGAAGCGTTGTTGGCGCATCGCCTGGCGCAACTGCTGCCGGAAAACGGCCAGCTGTTTCTGGGCAACAGCCTGGTGGTGCGGTTGGTTGATGCGCTGGCGCAGTTGCCGCCGGGCTACCCGGTGTTCAGCAACCGCGGCGCCAGTGGTATTGACGGGCTGCTTTCCACGACGGCTGGGGTGCAGCGCGCCACGGCCAAGCCCACGCTGGCGGTGGTGGGCGATCTTTCCGCGCTGTATGACTTGAATGCGCTGGCGCTCCTGCGCCACTGCTCGGCGCCGACGGTGCTGATCGTCGTGAACAATAACGGGGGCCAGATATTTTCGCTATTACCCACCCCGGAAACGGAGCGTCAGCGCTTCTACTGCATGCCGCAAGATGTGGCGTTCAGCCACGCAGCGGCGATGTTCCAGATTAACTATGCCTGCCCGGCCGACTGGCAACAGTTATGCCAGGCGGTGGAGCAGGGCTGGCGCCACAGCGGCGCTACGCTGATTGAATTACAGGTGCCGCCGAGCGATGGCGCAGAGGCGGTGCAATACCTGATACAACAAATGGTGGCAGGCTGATGCTGGCAGCAAAAGTATTGCAAAGCGGCGAGGGCGATCGCCCCTGGCTGGTGTGGTTACATGGTTTTCTTGGGAATAACAACGAGTGGCGGGTGATAGCCGGCCACTGCCCGCAGTGGCCGTCACTGGCGATCGATCTGCCCGGCCATGGCGATTCGGCCAACCAGCACTGCACCGGTCTTGACGACGTCAGCCGGCAAATCAACGCGGTGCTGGCGCTTTACCGTATTGAAAAGTACTGGCTGGTGGGCTATTCGCTCGGCGGGCGCATTGCGATGTACCATGCCTGCCAGGGCAACCACAGTGGTTTGCAGGGCGTGGTGATTGAAGGCGGCAACCCCGGTTTAGGCTGCGAAAGCCTGCGCGAGCAGCGCAGCGCCCATGACGCCGCCTGGGCCAGCCGTTTTCGCCATGAACCCATTACCCGCGTGCTGGCCGATTGGTACCAGCAGCCGGTGTTTGCCGATCTCAGCACCGTGCATCGCGAAGCGCTGATTGCCGTACGGGCTGTTAATGACGGCCCTGCGGTGGCGGACATGCTCGAAGCCACCTCGCTCGGGCGCCAGCCTTACCTGGGCGACCAACTGCGCCAACTGCCGGTGCCGCTGCGCGTACTCTGCGGCGACAGCGATCATAAATTTCAGGCGTTGGTGCGCGAAGCCGGGTTGCCGTTGGGCATTGTGCCGCAGGCCGGGCACAACGCCCACCTGGGCAACCCGCAGGATTTCGTCGCCCAACTGCATCATTTTCTCGATAACCCCGTTTGAAGGAACAGAACATGCTCTACCCAGATGAACAACAGCTTTACGCGCCGATTGAATGGCAAGACTGCAGCGGTGATTTCGAGGATATCCTGTATCACAAATCCAGCGACGGGATTGCCAAAATCACCATCAACCGCCCGCAGGTGCGCAACGCTTTTCGCCCGTTGACGGTGAAAGAGATGCTGGAAGCGTTGGCCAACGCTCGCTATGACGACGGCATTGGCACCATTATTCTTACCGGCGCTGGCGAGAAAGCATTCTGCTCCGGTGGCGATCAGAAAGTGCGCGGCGATTACGGCGGTTACAAAGACGCCAGCGGCGTCCACCACCTGAACGTGCTTGATTTTCAGCGCCAGATCCGCACCTGCCCGAAACCGGTCGTGGCGATGGTGGCGGGCTATTCCATCGGCGGCGGCCATGTGTTGCATATGATGTGCGATCTGACCATCGCCGCCGACAACGCCATTTTTGGCCAGACCGGGCCGAAGGTCGGCTCGTTCGATGGCGGCTGGGGCGCTTCTTACATGGCGCGCATCGTCGGCCAGAAAAAAGCACGCGAAATCTGGTTCCTGTGCCGCCAATATGATGCCGCGCAGGCACTGGATATGGGGCTGGTGAACACCGTGGTGCCGCTGGCGGATCTGGAAAAAGAAACCGTGCGCTGGTGCCGTGAAATGCTGCAAAACAGCCCGATGGCGTTGCGCTGCCTGAAGGCGGCGCTGAACGCCGACTGCGACGGGCAGGCTGGTTTGCAAGAGCTGGCGGGCAACGCCACCATGCTGTTTTACATGACCGACGAAGGCCAGGAGGGGCGCAACGCATTCAATGAAAAACGCCAGCCTGACTTCAGCAAATTCAAGCGTAACCCTTGATGGATAAGCTAACCCGCAGCGCGGCGCTATACCGTTACCAACTGCCGATGGAAGCCGGCGTGGTGCTGCGCAACCAACGGCTGAAAACCCGCGACGGCCTGCTGCTGCACCTGCAACAGGGCGAGCAGCAAGGCTGGGGAGAGATCGCGCCGCTGCCGGGCTTTAGCCTGGAAACGCTGGCCGAGGCGCAAAGCGCGCTGCTGGCGTGGCTGCCGGTTTGGCTACGCGGCGGGCAACCGGCGGAAAGCGGCCTGCCGGCGGTGGCATTCGGCACCAGCTGCGCGCTGGCGGAGCTAAGCGGGGCGTTGCCGCCGCAGGCGGATTATCGCACGGCGCCGTTGTGCACCGGCGATCCCGATGCGCTGTTCGCGCTGCTGGCGGCGCTGCCGGGGGAGAAGATCGCCAAAGTGAAGGTCGGGCTGTATGAAGCGGTGCGCGACGGCATGATCGTTAATATGCTGCTGGAAGCGCTGCCGGATCTGAAACTGCGGCTGGACGCCAACCGCAGTTGGCCACTGGCCAAGGCGCAAGGCTTCGCCAAATACGTCAATCCCGCCTGGCGCGATCGCATCGCCTTTCTGGAAGAGCCGTGCAAAACCCGCGATGAGTCGCGCGCCTTTGCGCAGGCGACCGGGATCGCTATTGCCTGGGATGAAAGCGTGCGAGACGCCGATTTCGTCGTGCAGGCCGAGCCTGGCGTCGCGGCGATTGTGATCAAGCCGACGCTGGTCGGCAGCCTGGCACGCTGTCGCACGCTGGTTACGCAGGCGCATCAGGCCGGGCTGACGGCGGTGATCAGCTCCAGCATTGAATCCAGCCTGGGGCTGACCCAACTGGCGCGGCTGGCCCAGTGGCTGACGCCGGGCACCGTACCGGGCCTGGATACATTGCATTTGATGCAGGCGCAGCTGCTGCGCCCGTGGCCCGGCAGCGCATTGCCCGTGCAGGGCGAGGCCGGGCTGGAGTGCGTATGGCGCAGTTGACCGACTGGCCGTGGCGCTATTGGGCGCAGCACCGGCCGCAGACTACGGCGTTGCTGGTGGGCCAACAGGCCGTCAGTTGGCACGCTTTGCAACAACAGGTGGCGCAACTGGCAGCGGCATTCCGGCAGCAGGGGGTTAGCCCCGGCGTCGGCGTGGCGCTGTGCGGCAAAAACAGCTACTCGCTGCTGTTGGCCTATCTGGCGCTGCTGCAGTGCGGCGCCCGGCTGCTGCCGCTGAACCCGGCGTTGCCGCCGGCGCTGCTGGCCACGCTGTTGCCGGCATTGAATATCTCTTTGGCCTATTGCCCGGACGGCGCGTCGTCGTTGCCTGATTCAATCCGGCCGTTGGCGCCACAGTCAACGGCCGTATCCTCGTCGCCGCTGGCATGGGCTGCCGACCGTTTAGCCACTCTGACGCTGACCTCCGGCTCCAATGGGTTGCCGAAAGCCGCGGCGCACAGCTATCAGGGGCATCTCGCCAGTGCGCAAGGGGTGCTGCGGCTGATGAACTTTCGGGCGCAGGACAGCTGGATGCTGTCGCTGCCGCTGTTCCACGTTTCCGGGCAGGGGATCGTCTGGCGCTGGCTGGCGGCGGGCGCCCGGTTGGTGGTGCGCGATCGGCTGCCGCTGGCCGATGCGCTGGCTGGCTGCAGCCATGCGTCGCTGGTGCCAACCCAACTCTGGCGTTTGCTGGCTGAACCCCGGCGCGCGCCGGGGTTAACCGATGTGCTGTTGGGCGGCGCCATGATCCCGGTGGCGCTTACCGAACGGGCAGAGGCGGCGGGCATCCGCTGCTGGTGCGGCTATGGCATGACCGAGCTGGCGTCAACCGTCTGTGGCAAACGTGCCGATGCGCTGCCGGGCGTCGGGCTGCCGCTGCATGGCCGTGAGATCAAATTGGTGGATCAGGAAGTGTGGGTACGCGGCGCCAGCCTGGCGCTGGGGTATTGGTGCGATGACGCGCTGCGGCCGATTGCCGATGGTCAGGGCTGGTTCCACACCCGCGATCGCGGCGTGATGGTTGACGGCGAACTGCGCATCCTCGGGCGGCTGGATAACCTGTTTTTCAGCGGCGGCGAAGGGGTGCAGCCGGAAGACGTGGAGCGGGTGCTGGCGGCCCACCCACAGATAGAGCAGGTGTTTGTGGTGCCGGTGGACGATGCGGAGTTTGGTCAGCGCCCGGTGGCGGTGTTTGAAGGGGATGCGGCGCTGTCTCTGCCG
This sequence comes from Gibbsiella dentisursi, assembly GCF_039539505.1. Classification (NCBI taxonomy): domain Bacteria; kingdom Pseudomonadati; phylum Pseudomonadota; class Gammaproteobacteria; order Enterobacterales; family Yersiniaceae; genus Gibbsiella; species Gibbsiella dentisursi. The sequence continues at coordinate 252,652 of NZ_BAABDG010000007.1, read as the reverse complement.
GCGCTACTGGCATGGGCGCAGGATCAGTTGGCAAATTTCCAACGGCCGGTGGCGCTGCTGCCGCTGCCGGCGCAGTTGAAAACCGGCGGGATTAAAATCGCCCGGCGGCAGGTGCAAGCCTGGGCGGAGGGGGTAGTGCAAAGCGGGCAACGCTGCGGCGGCTAAGGGCGCTGGCAGGGATTAACACCATTAAAACCATAAACGCCATAAAAACCATAACCTTTTGATTTACATTGTGTTACTGAAATTTTCCCCGCCTGGGGGGAAAGTGTCGGCGCGATCACAGTGGCAGATGATAAACAGATGTTAATTATTTAATAATAAATTAACAGGAGCTGCCAGTATGTTAGCAAAACACACCCGGCCTGCCGCCGCCCGGCAGGGGAATGCCAAGAATATTTTCCGCGTTACCAGCGGCAACTTTCTTGAAATGTATGATTTCATGGTGTTTGGCTACTATGCCAGCGCCATTGCCGGCACTTTTTTCCCCGGTTCCAATCCGTTTGCTTCCCTGATGTTAACCTTGATGACCTTCGGCGCCGGCTTCCTGATGCGCCCGTTGGGGGCCATGGTGCTGGGGGCCTATATCGATCATCATGGCCGGCGCAAGGGGCTGCTGATCACCCTGGGATTGATGGCCATCGGTACGCTGACCATCGCCTGTGTGCCCGGTTATCACAGCATTGGCGTATTAGCGCCGATACTGGTGCTGGTTGGGCGCTTGCTGCAGGGTTTCTCCGCCGGGGTGGAACTGGGCGGCGTTTCCGTTTATCTGTCGGAAATCGCGCCGGAAGGGAAAAAGGGCTTCTATGTTAGCTGGCAGTCCGCCAGCCAGCAGATTGCGGTGGTGTTCGCCGCATTGCTTGGGGTGGTGCTGAACCAATGGCTGGGGAAAACCATCATGTCGGATTGGGGCTGGCGCATTCCGTTCTTCGTCGGCTGCATGATTGTGCCGTTCCTGTTCTGGATCCGCCGTATGCTGGAAGAAACCGACGCATTCCGCCAGCGCCGCCATCACCCGTCGATGGGGGAAATCGCCCGCTCGGTGGCCAGCAACTGGCCGATTGTGCTGGTGGGGATGATGATGGTGGTGACCACCACGGTGGCTTTTTACATGATCACCGCCTTCACGCCGACCTACGGCAAAACCGTCTTGCAGTTCAGCGAGCAGCAAAGCTTTATCGTGACGCTGTGCGTGGGGTTGTCCAACCTGTTCTGGTTGCCGGTGATGGGCAGCGTCTCGGATAAGGTGGGGCGCCGGCCGCTGTTGCTGTTGTTCACCGCGCTGATCTTGCTGACTGCCTACCCGGTGTTGAGCTGGTTGGTGAGCGCGCCGAGCTTTATTCACCTGCTGGAAGCCGAGCTGTGGTTGTCGTTCCTCTATGCCAGCTATAACTCGGCGATGGTGGTGGCGTTGACGGAGGTGATGCCGGCGGAAGTGCGCGCCACCGGGTTTTCCATGGCCTACAGCCTGGCGACCGCGCTGTTTGGCGGCTTTACGCCGGCCATCGCCAGCTACCTGATCCATGTGACCGGCAATAAGGCGATGCCGGGCGTGTGGCTGTCGATCGCGGCACTGTGTGGGCTGGTTGCCGCGCTGCTGCTGCCGGTATTGCAGCGGCAGCGTCAACGCCAGCACGGCCAACTGCCCGCCGGTTCGCCAATCCGCTAACCCGTTGGCGTATCGTGGCGTTCAAACGTATAACGCCCCCTGCCGCATGGCCGGGGGCGTTTTGTTATGGCACGTTTACGCACCGGGCATTTCGCCTTATGCAAGGCCCAGCGCGTTGGCAACGCCTGCGCCGTAGTCGGGGTGCACTTTGGTGAACAGCGCAATTTGGCGGCGCTGGATGGCCTCGGGCACCTGCGACAGCTCACCGGCAATGCGGGTGAACATGCGCTGGTGTTCTTCGGCGCTCAGCAGGTTGAACAGGGCGCGCGGTTGGCTGAAATAGTCCTCGTCTTCACGGTGGTTCCAGTGGTCGGCCGCGCCTTCAATGCTCAATGGCGGTTCACTGAAATCCGGCTGCTCCTGGAATACGCCAAAGCTGTTGGGTTCGTAGGTAGCGCCGTTGCCGCTGTTGCCGTCAACGCGCATCGCGCCGTCGCGGTGATAGTTGTGGAACGGACATTTTGCGGCGTTGACCGGGATCTGATGATGGTTGACGCCCAGGCGGTAGCGGTGTGCGTCGCCATACGAGAACAGGCGGCCCTGCAACATTTTATCCGGCGAGAAGCTGATGCCTGGCACCACGTTGGCCGGGTTCATCGCCACCTGCTCCACTTCGGAGAAGTAGTTGTCCGGGTTGCGGTTCAGTTCAAAGAAGCCGACGTCAATCAACGGGTAATCCGCATGCGGCCATACCTTGGTCAGATCGAACGGATTGTACGGGGTCTGCGAGGCTTCATGTTCCGGCATGATCTGGATTTGCAGGTTCCAGCGCGGGTGGTCGCCGCGTTCAATGGCGTCGAACAGATCGCGCTGTGAGCTTTCACGGTCTTTGGCGACGATGGCTTCGGCCTCGTCATCCATCAGGTTTTCGATGCCCTGTTGGCAACGGAAGTGGAATTTCACCCAGAAACGTTCGTTGTTGGCATTGATAAAGCTGTAGGTGTGGCTGCCGAAACCGTGCATATGGCGATAGGATTTAGGCAGCCCGCGGTCGCTGAAATCAATGGTCAACTGGTGCAAGGCTTCCGGCAGGTGGGAAAAAAAGTCCCATTTGTATACCGGGTTACGCAGGTTGGTACGCGGATCGCGTTTTACCACGTGGTTCAGATCCGGGAATTTCAGCGGATCGCGCAGGTAGAATACCGGGGTGTCGTTGCCCACCAGATCCCAGTTGCCTTCTTCGGTGTAGAACTTCATGGCGAAGCCACGGATGTCGCGTTCGGCATCGGCGGCGCCGCGTTCACCGGCGACGGTGGAGAAACGCACGAACATCTCGGTTTTTTTGCCGATTTCCGCGAAAATTTTCGCACGCGTATAGCGTGTAATGTCATGGGTGACGGTGAAAGTGCCGTAAGCGCCGGAACCTTTGGCGTGCATGCGGCGTTCCGGGATCACTTCACGGTCGAAGTGGGCCAGTTTTTCCAGGAACCAGACGTCCTGCAGCAGCATTGGGCCGCGCTTTCCGGCGGTAATCACATTATTATTATCCACCACCGGCGCGCCGGCGACGGTGGTCAGTCCTTTCTTGCTCATCAGTTGCTCCTTACTTTTCACAGTGAAATCGTGATCGGGTGGCCGGGTTGTGTCCCGTAATACCTTGTAGCGCCGTTAAGGCAATGGCTTGCTTTCCTTAATCGCCGGTTTAAATTTTCCCTATTAGTTGTAGACCTATTATTTGCCGGCAGCAAATAGGCGTGGGTTATCATTGCCGACGTGTACCCGGGTTGATGATAAGGTGCAAAAAACATACCGCCGCCCTGGCGGCGACGTCAGGGCGGCGTGAAGGGCAAAGCGGGGAAGGGGGTTAGCCGGCGGCGGGCAGCAGGCCGGCGGCGATGCCCAGTTGAATGGCGATCACCAACACGCCGCAGGCAAACACCAGCACCAGCGCAGGGCGGCCGCCACGCACCCGGTAGGCGGCCTGGTGTTGTTGGCGGGTTTTCCAGGCCAGCAAGGCGGGCAACAGCAAAGCCAGCACCGAGAGCGCAATGGCGGCGAAGCCCAGCGCCAGCACGAAGCCGCGCGGATAAAACAAGGCGAAGGCCAGCGGCGGCAAAAAGGTGATAAGCCCGGTCTGCAGGCGGCCATGCGCGGTGTTACGGCGTTTACATAGATCGGCCAGGAAATCGAACAGCCCTAATGCCACGCCAAGGAACGAAGTCGCCAGCGCCAGATCGGCGAACAGGTGTACCGCCAATTCTACATGTGTGGAAGCCACCACATCGCGTACGGCCTGCAGCAGCCCGTTCAGCCCCGCCTGCTGCGCCAGTATGCCGACAAACGTGAGTGAGCTGATGCTGCCGAGCGTGGCCAATTGCCAGAAAATATAGGCAAGCAACGGAATTGCGCTGCCGGTGATAAACACCCAACGCAGCCGGCGGATATCGCCGCCCATGTAATTTACTACGCTGGGCACGCTGCCGTGGAAACCAAACGCAGTAAGGATCACCGGGATTGCCGAGAGCGTCAGGCCTTGCCCCAGCGGCAGCGTCAGCAGGTTGGCCCGGTGAATATTGGGCAACATTAACCCCAGCATCGCCACCAGTAGCAACATTTTGGCGCTGAACAAAATACGGTTGAACAAATCGACGGAATGCGTGCCGATGCACACCACGCCGCCCGCCACCAGAGTAAACAGCACCACGCCAAAGACGGCCGGCACGTTGCGGGCCGTCCAGTGGCTGATGCTGGCGGCCAGCAATTCGCCGGCGCCGCTAATGTAGGCCGCGGTGAGGGCATACATCAGGAACATCATGCTGAAACTGGTCAGCCATTGGCCGCCGCTGCCAAGATAACGCCGTGCCAGCGTGCCCAGACCGGTTTCGGCCGGGTGGTGCTGGTACACCTCCACCAATAGCAGCGCGGTATAGCACATTAGCAGCCACAGCCCGATCAGCAGCGCTAGGGTGACGCCGAACCCGACGCCGGCCGCCGCCAGCGGCATCGCCAACATACCGGCGCCGATAGTGGTGCCGGCCACGATAAAAATACTACCAAGGGTACGATTCTTCACGTTTTTCTCTACCGTTGCCTATTTTGGCAACATAATCAGTAACTCATTTGCAGGGCGGCAGAATAGAGGAACGATTATTTTCAGTCAAACTGATGTTACAGTGAGTGTAAATTTATATTTACGATTAAGGGGGTAGAGGGCCTGGCAACCGTGAAGGGTACGTGACGGGTGAAAAGTTGTTTACAGCCATCTATAGTGGGTAAAACAAAAAATGCGGGAGAGAGCAATGTTAAGGGTGGAGATGTTAAGCACTGGCGATGAAGTGCTGTATGGGCAAATTATCGATACCAACGCGGCCTGGCTGGCGGACTACCTGTTCCAGCAGGGTTTGCCGATGAGCGGGCGTGAAACGGTGGGGGATAATTTGTCTTCGCTGGTGGAAACGTTGCAGGAGCGCAGCCACGTTGCGGACGTGCTGATTGTTAATGGCGGCCTGGGGCCGACCAGTGACGATCTCAGCGCGCTGGCGGCGGCTAACGCCTGCGGCGTGGCGTTGGTCGAGCACCCTGAATGGCTGGCGCGCATGACCGCCTATTTTGCCGAACGCGGGCGCCCGATGGCGGCGTCCAACCGTAAACAGGCGCAGATCCCGGCCAATGCGGAGATGCTTGATAACCGTGTCGGCACCGCCTGTGGTTTCGCGTTGACGTTGAATAAATGCCTGATGTTTTTCACCCCCGGCGTGCCGTCGGAATTTAAGGTGATGGTGGCGGAACAGATTGTGCCGCGCCTGCGCCAGCGCTTTACCTTGCCCGAGCCGCCGCTGTGCCTGCGTTTGACCACCTTTGGCACTTCGGAAAGCGATCTGGCCGCCGAGCTGGACGGTATGGCGTTGCCGGCGGGCGTGGTGCTGGGTTACCGCTCATCCAGCCCGATTATTGAGCTGAAGTTGACCGGGCCGGCGGAGCAGCGGGCGGCGATGGAAACCGCATGGGAGCGGGTGCGTGCCGTTGCGGGCGATAACACTATTTTCGAAGGCACCCTCGGCCTGCCGGGGGTGTTGGCGCAAACGCTGCAACAGCGCGGGCTGCATCTGGCGCTCAGCGAGCAATTCAGCGCTGGCCTCATCAATCTGCAGTTGCAAACCGCCGGTGCGCCGCTGGCGGGCGGCGAACTGTTGCCCAGCCATTGCATTGAGGATTTGCCCACGGTGCTGGCGCGCGCCCGCTCTTTGGCGCAGCTTGCCGGGGCGCCGCTGGCGCTGGCGGTCGGCGCGATGGTCGACGAACGGATCAATATCGCGTTGTCTACGCCGCAGGGCGAATTTGCCCAGACGGTACAATATCGCGCTGCGCGCCACGGGTTGAGCCTGCGCCAGGAATCGGTGGCGATGTTGGCGCTGGATATGCTGCGCCGTTGGTTGCAAGGGGGCAACGCGTGCGGCAACTATAGCTGGCTGGATGTGGTCGAGCGTATCGGCTAACGCCAGGAAGGGGTTCGGCAAGCCCCGCGTCGGGAAACGAGCGGGGCGTGCGCAGGGGGTTCAGATTTCCAGTTCGATATCTGCCAGCGGCATACAGCAGCAGGGCAGGATCTCACCGTCATTAATAAACGCCAGCGGCTGCTGGCGATAGGCGACCTGGCCTTTCACCAGCTTCAGCCGGCAGGAGCCGCAGTACCCGGAGCGGCATTGGTATTCCACCTGAACATTATGCCGCTCCAGCGCATCAAGCAGGCTGTGTTCGCTGTCCGGGCAGGCCAACTGCGTGCCGGTGGCGCGCAGCGTTACGGTTGACGTTGCCATAATAGTAAAGGCATCCCTCCCTGGGCGAGTGTTACAGTTCGAAATCGCTCAGATCGTCGGCGTTGACTTCGGAATCGATCTGGCCGACCAGATAAGAGCTCACCTCGACTTCCTGCGGGGCAACCTGCACGTTGTCGGAAACCAGCCAGGCGTTGATCCACGGGATCGGGTTGGAACGGGTTTCGAACGGCAGGCTAAGGCCAACCGCCTGCATGCGGATGTTGGTGATGTACTCCACATACTGGCAGAGGATCTCTTTGTTCAGGCCGATCATCGAGCCGCCGCTGAACAGATATTCAGCCCACTCTTTTTCCTGCTGTGCCGCTTTCAGGAACAGATCGTAGCACTCTTGCTGGCATTCAACGGCGATTTCCGCCATTTCCGGGTCATCGCTGCCGGCGCGCATCAGGTTCAGCATATGCTGGGTACCAGTCAGGTGCAGGGCTTCGTCACGGGCGATCAGCTTGATGATTTTGGCGTTGCCTTCCATCAGTTCGCGCTCGGCAAAGGCGAACGAGCAGGCGAAGCTGACGTAGAAGCGAATCGCTTCCAGCGCGTTGACGCTCATCAGGCACAGATAAAGCTGTTTTTTCAGCGAGCGCAGGTCAACCTTGACGGTTTTACCGTTCACCTGATGAGTGCCTTCCCCCAGCAGATGGTAATAGCCGGTCATTTCGATCAGATCGTCATAGTAGCCGGAGATATCTTTCGCGCGCTTGAGGATCTCCTGGTTGGTGACGATGTCATCGAACACCAGCGCCGGATCGTTGACGATATTGCGGATAATGTGGGTGTAGGAACGGGAGTGGATGGTTTCCGAGAACGACCAGGTCTCCACCCAGGTTTCCAGCTCCGGGATGGAAATCAACGGCAACAGCGCCACGTTCGGGCTGCGGCCCTGGATGGAGTCCAGCAGCGTCTGGTATTTCAGGTTGCTGATGAAAATGTGTTTTTCATGATCCGGCAGCGCCTGATAGTCGATGCGATCGCGTGAGACGTCCACTTCTTCCGGGCGCCAGAAGAAGGAGAGCTGTTTTTCGATCAGCTTTTCAAAGATTTCATGTTTTTGCTGGTCGAAACGCGCCACGTTGACCGACTGGCCGAAAAACATCGGTTCAAGCAGTTGATCGTTCTTGTTTTGCGAAAAAGTGGTGTATGCCATAAGCCTTAATCCTTTGCTGCCCCACGCAGAGAGGCCGGAGTGATCCGGCCCTGGTGAGGAAAACGCGAGAGGGCCGCATTACCACGGCCCGACGCATGAATGTTAAATTTTGCAGGCGCCGCCTTCACAGTCGTCATCGCCGCCCTGTGCTGGCAGCAAGTCTTCCTGGATATCCTCAGCGCCGTCACGGGTATTCTGATAGTACAGCGTTTTAACGCCGAACTTATAGGCGGTGAGCAGATCTTTCAGCAGTTGCTTCATCGGCACTTTGGTGCTTGGGAAGCGAGCCGGATCGTAGTTGGTGTTGGCAGAGATCGACTGATCGATAAACTTCTGCATCAGGCCAACCAGCTGCAGGTAGCCGTCGTTGTTCGGCATTTCCCACAGCAGTTCGTAGGCCTCTTTCAGGCGCTCATATTCTGGCACCACCTGGCGCAGAATGCCGTCCTTCGACGCTTTGATGCTGATGTGGCCACGCGGCGGCTCAATACCGTTGGTGGCGTTGGAAATCTGTGACGACGTTTCTGACGGCATCAGCGCAGACAGGGTCGAGTTGCGCAGGCCGGTTTCTTTGATTTCTTTGCGCAGCGTTTCCCAATCGTAATGCAGTGGCTCGTCGCAGATGGCGTTCAAGTCTTTTTTGTAGGTGTCGATCGGCAAGATACCCTGCGCATAGGTGGTTTCGTTGAACCACGGGCAGGCGCCCTGTTCCTGGGCCAGGCGGTTAGACGCCTTCAGCAGATAGTACTGGATGGCCTCGAAAGTTTTGTGGGTCAGGGCGTTGGCGCTGCCGTCGGAGTAGCGCACGCCGTTTTTCGCCAGGTAGTAGGCGAAGTTGATGACACCGATCCCCAGGGTACGGCGCCCCATCGCGCCGCGACGGGCTGCCGGGATCGGGTAGTCCTGGTAATCGAGCAGGGCGTCGAGCGCACGCACGGCGAGGGTGGCCAGCTCTTCCAGATCGTCCAGGCTGTCAATCGCGCCCAGGTTGAACGCCGAGAGGGTGCACAGCGCGATTTCGCCGTTTTCGTCGTTGACGTCTTCCAGCGGCTTGGTCGGCAGAGCGATTTCCAGGCACAGGTTAGACTGGCGCACCGGGGCGATCTGCGGATCAAACGGGCTGTGGGTATTGCAGTGGTCGACGTTTTGAATGTAGATGCGGCCGGTGGAGGCGCGTTCCTGCATCATCAACGAGAACAGCTCCACGGCCTTCACGCGTTTTTGGCGGATGCTGCTGTCTTGTTCATACTGGGTGTACAAACGTTCGAATTCATCCTGGTCGGCGAAGAAGGCGTCGTACAGCCCCGGCACGTCGGATGGGCTGAACAGGGTAATGTCGCCGCCTTTGATCAGGCGCTGGTACATCAGGCGGTTCAACTGCACGCCGTAGTCCATGTGGCGCACGCGGTTGCCTTCCACGCCGCGGTTGTTTTTCAACACCAGCAGGCTTTCGACTTCCAGGTGCCACATTGGGTAGAACAGGGTGGCGGCACCGCCGCGCACGCCGCCCTGGGAGCAGGATTTCACCGCGGTCTGGAAGTGTTTATAGAACGGGATACAGCCGGTGTGGAAAGCCTCACCGCCGCGGATCGGGCTGCCCAGCGCGCGAATACGGCCGGCGTTGATGCCGATGCCGGCGCGTTGGGAAACGTATTTCACGATCGCGCTGGAGGTCGCGTTAATCGAATCCAGGCTGTCGCCGCATTCGATCAGCACACAGGAGCTGAACTGGCGGGTTGGGGTGCGCACGCCGGACATAATCGGCGTCGGCAGCGAGATTTTGAAGGTCGAGATCGCGTCGTAGAAACGTTTGACGTAATCCAGACGGGTTGCGCGCGGGTAGCCGGAGAATAGGCAGGCCGCCACCAGAATGTACAGGAACTGCGCGCTCTCGTAGATTTCGCCGGTAACGCGGTTCTGCGCCAGGTACTTCCCTTCCAGCTGCTTGACGGCGGCATAAGAGAAGTTCATGTCACGCCAGTGATCGATAAAACCGTCCATCTGCTCGAACTCTTCAGCGCTGTAGTCTTCCAGCAGATGTTTATCGTATTTGCCCATCTCGACCATGCGGGTCACGTGCGCATACAGCTTCGGCGGCTCGAACTTGCCGTAAGCTTTTTTACGCAGGTGGAAAATGGCCAGGCGCGCGGCCAGGTATTGGTAATCCGGCGCATCGCGCGAGATCAGATCGGCCGCCGCCTTGATGATGGTTTCATGGATATCAGCGGTCTTGATGCCGTCGTAAAACTGAATATGGGAACGCAATGCTACTTGAGAAACCGAGACGTTATTTAAACCTTCTGCGGCCCAGTCGATGACCCGGTGAATTTTATCAAGATTGATGCGCTCTTTGCGGCCATCGCGCTTAGTAACAAGTAGACTCTGGTTCATATGCTGTTTTCCGTATAATGTCTGCCAGGCAGAAGTGTAGTCGCTCTGCTCAGTATGTAAACACTATATATAGGGGTTATATGTGGTAGAGGCGTCAAGATAGTGAGAAAAAAGGGCCTTGGCAAGTGAACAGAAACGGCCTGTTTTGTGGATAACTTGGGGGCAAAATGTTAAGCCCGCTCCACAATGCGCGCCGTGTCTGGCATGGCGCTGTTGTCAATAAGCAGGATCGGATTTTGCTGATTTGCTAAAAAACATGATCGTTTGCCGCTTTCTTAAACATTAGAAAAAAACGGCATATTGATCTGGTTTAATATTATAAAAAAACTGCCGCCCGCCATTTTTTCCCCGCCGGCGCTGAACACGCCCGCCGGCACGGGGGTTAATGTGGGATGCGCTGTTCCATTTGCTTCCGTGCCAGGTTTTGCCGAAACAGCGCTGGCAGGGCAACAGCAAATGGATAAGGCCGCGCAGCATTTTCACGGTGATTAGCGCCAGAACTGTAACAACGGCCCCTGTGGGCCGGATACCGGATCGCTGTACGGGAAAGGCAGATTGGCGATTCGTTCCAGCATGGCCGGGGTTGGCGCCGCCCGACATAAATCCCAGCGTTGCTGCGGCGGATAGGCACCGACCACGACAAAATCGCTGCTGCTGCTGAGTTTGCAATGGCCGGTGCCGGCGGGCAGCAACGCGACGTCGCCGGCGCGCACACTGATCTCATGGCCGTTCGGCCCACCCAGCATCAGGCGTGCGCTGCCGCCGGCAAAGCCCAGCACTTCATGGGCGGTGCTGTGGTAGTGGTGGAAAGTATAAACGTCGGCCACCCATTGCGGCGGCCAGCCGGTGCGGCCGAACAACGCCTGCGCGTTTGCGATGGTATCCTGGCCGGGCAATACCTGGCGATACAGCAGCACCGGCAAATGGGGGTTATTGGGCACCCAGCCGTTGCGCTCCAGCCGCAGCTGTTCGGCCATGGGAGCGGCGTGCGCGGCGCGCGCCAGCAGCACCGGCGCGCCGAGCGCCAGGCTGGAGATGAACTGCAGAAAATAACGGCGGGAAACGGTTGCCATATCGATCTCCTGCGGCACGTTTTTACCCGGCGGGTGCCAAGTAAAAACATATGATGGGTCTATTTACTATAGACCCCATCGGCGAGGATATGGGGAGCGTTAACCTTGGTGCTGGGTGTGCACCATATAGTTGACGTCCACGTTGCGGCCAAGCTTGAAGCGATCGGTGATCGGGTTGTAATGCAGGCCGATCATGTGTTTTTCCCGCAGCGGGGTGCCGTCGACCCAGCCGATCAGTTCAGACGGGCGAATAAACTTTTTATGATCGTGCGTGCCCTGCGGCACCATCTTGAGAATATACTCGGCGCCGATCACCGCCATCAGCCAGGCCTTGGTATTGCGGTTGATGGTGGAGAAGAACACATGGCCGCCCGGTTTCACCAGGTGAGCGCAGGCGCGCACCACCGAGGCCGGATCCGGCACGTGCTCCAGCATTTCCATGCAGGTCACCACATCGTAGTGTTGCGGGTTGGCATGGGCATGGCTTTCCACCGTTTCCTGGGTATAGGTGACGTTGACACCGCTTTCCAGCGCGTGCAGGCGCGCCACCTGCAGCGGCTCCGCGCCCATATCCAGGCCGGTCACCAGGGCGCCTTCCTGCGCCATACTCTCGGCCAGGATGCCGCCGCCGCAGCCGACGTCGAGCACGGTCTTGCCGAAGATGCCGCCGGCGCGCTGCATGATGTACGCCAGGCGCAGCGGGTTAATGCGGTGCAGCGGTTTAAATTCCCCTTCCAAATCCCACCAGCGCGAGGCCACGGCCTCAAACTTGGCGATTTCCTGTTGGTCGACGTTTTGCGCTTGGCTGGATGTCTCTACATTCATGGCTATGCTCTGGCTCCTGTTCCTGTTGCGGAGAGTATACATGTTCTGGCGCGCCGCTGTCCCCAGCCTGTGCCGCAAGGCACAAGCCGGCGGAGAGGAAACGGTTCTTTGCTGCGTAATTTTCCTGTAAAGCGCGCTTTGTGATATAGTTTTACACCTTTGCCACTATGGCATGCGGGCAGATGAATCATTAGTAGAGGGATAGCAGCTCCATGAGCGACCTTGCCAGAGAAATCACACCGGTAAACATCGAAGAAGAGCTGAAAAGCTCGTATCTGGATTACGCAATGTCCGTTATCGTCGGGCGTGCGTTGCCAGATGTTCGTGATGGTCTAAAGCCGGTGCACCGCCGCGTCTTGTACGCGATGAATGTACTGGGTAACGACTGGAATAAGCCATACAAGAAATCGGCCCGTGTCGTCGGCGACGTGATCGGTAAATATCACCCGCACGGCGACAGCGCGGTTTATGACACCATTGTACGTATGGCCCAACCGTTTTCGCTGCGCTATATGCTGGTGGACGGCCAGGGGAACTTCGGTTCGGTCGATGGCGACTCCGCAGCGGCAATGCGTTATACCGAAGTACGCATGGCGAAAATCGCACACGAATTGCTGGCGGATCTGGAAAAAGAGACCGTTGACTTTGTGCCTAACTATGACGGTACGGAACAGATTCCGGAAGTCATGCCAACCAAAATCCCTAACCTGCTGATCAACGGCTCCTCCGGTATCGCGGTAGGGATGGCGACCAATATTCCGCCGCATAACCTGTCCGAGGTTATCGACGGTTGCCTGGCCTATATCGATGATGAAAACATCAGCATTGAAGGGCTGATGGAACATATCCCGGGGCCGGATTTCCCAACCGCGGCAATCATTAATGGCCGTCGCGGCATTGAAGAAGCCTATCGCACCGGCCGCGGCAAAGTGTATATCCGCGCCCGCGCCGAGGTGGAAGCCGACGCGAAAACCGGCCGCGAAACCATCATCGTGCACGAAATTCCGTATCAGGTGAACAAAGCGCGCCTGATCGAGAAAATCGCCGAGCTGGTGAAAGATAAACGCGTCGAAGGCATCAGCGCTCTGCGCGACGAGTCCGACAAAGACGGCATGCGCATTGTGATTGAAGTCAAACGCGACGCCGTGGGTGAAGTGGTGCTGAACAACCTGTACTCACAAACCCAACTGCAGGTGACCTTCGGCATCAACATGGTGGCGTTGCACCAGGGGCAGCCAAAGCTGCTGAACCTGAAAGACATTCTGCAAGCCTTTGTTCGCCACCGCCGCGAAGTGGTGACCCGCCGTACTATTTTCGAACTGCGCAAGGCACGCGATCGTGCGCACATCCTGGAAGGTTTGGCGATCGCGCTGGCGAATATCGATCCGATCATTGAACTGATCCGCCGCGCGCCGACCCCGGCTGAAGCGAAAGCCGGGCTGGTTGCGCAATCCTGGGAACTGGGCAACGTGGCCGCGATGTTGGAACGCGCGGGCGACGATGCGGCGCGGCCAGAGTGGCTGGAGCCTGAATTCGGCATCCGTGACGGCAAATATCACCTGACCGAACAGCAAGCTCAGGCGATTTTGGATCTGCGCCTGCAGAAACTGACCGGCCTTGAGCATGAAAAACTGCTCGATGAGTACAAAGAGCTGCTCAACCAAATCGCTGAACTGATCTTCATCCTGGAAAGCCCTGAACGCCTGATGGAAGTGATTCGTGAAGAACTGGTCGCCGTACGTGAGCAGTTTGGCGATCAGCGCCGCACCGAGATCACCGCCAACTCTTCCGATATCAATATCGAAGATTTGATCAACCAGGAAGACGTGGTGGTGACGCTGTCGCACCAGGGCTATGTGAAGTATCAGCCGCTGAGCGATTACGAAGCCCAGCGCCGCGGCGGCAAAGGCAAATCTGCCGCCCGCATAAAAGAAGAAGACTTTATCGATCGTCTGCTGGTGGCCAACACCCACGACACCATTCTGTGCTTCTCCAGCCGTGGGCGCCTGTACTGGATGAAGGTTTACCAATTGCCTGAAGCCAGCCGTGGCGCACGTGGCCGCCCAATCGTCAACCTGTTGCCGCTGGAGGCCGATGAACGCATCACCGCCATCCTGCCGGTGCGCGAGTATGAAGAAGGGCGCCATGTCTTCATGGCCACCGCCAGCGGCACCGTGAAGAAAACCGCCCTGACCGAGTTCAGCCGTCCGCGCAGCGCCGGTATCATCGCCGTCAACCTCAACGAGGGGGATGAGCTGATTGGTGTCGATCTGACCGACGGCAGCAACGAAGTGATGCTGTTCTCCGCCAACGGTAAAGTGGTGCGTTTCCCAGAGTCGCAGGTGCGATCAATGGGGCGTACCGCAACCGGCGTGCGCGGCATCAATCTGGGCGAGAGCGATCGCGTGGTGTCGTTGATTGTGCCGCGCGGCGAAGGCGATATCCTGACCGTGACGCAAAACGGCTACGGCAAACGCACCGCGGTGACCGAATACCCGACCAAATCGCGCGCCACCCAAGGGGTTATCTCCATTAAGGTGAGCGAACGTAACGGCCAGGTCGTCGGTGCGGTTCAGGTGGAAACCACCGACCAGATCATGATGATCACCGATGCCGGTACGCTGGTGCGCACCCGCGTGGCGGAAGTCAGCGTGGTGGGCCGTAATACCCAGGGCGTAACGTTGATCCGTACCGCTGAAGATGAGAACGTGGTGGGTCTGCAACGCGTTGCCGAACCGGTTGAAGATGAAGAGCTCGACAGCATCGAAGCGGGTGAAGCGGTAGAAGAAGATGCCGCACCGCTGGATGATGACGGCGACGACAACGAAGCGGCCGACGATGCGGATGGCGAAGACGCATAACGTTTAGTGGGTGGCTATGTCTGCCGGGTCGTAACGCTCCGGCAGGTTATAAAAGAGAGGGCCTGGCTGCGATGCCGGGCCCTTTTTTCAGTTATACTCGTCGTACTTCTGGTTGCAGACGTAAAGGCGTTGCTGCAGCTTGAATGATGCAGGGGATAAACAGGGTGATGGGTCTGCCAAACACAGGATGTGGCTTCAGGTAAGAACGTGCTTGCCACCATTTACATTCATATGGTATCAGATTGAAATATCTAGCCTCTTTTCGTACTGCGCTAAAAATCTCCCGCTATCTGTTCCGGGTGTTGGCGATTATGCTGTGGATATTGGGCGCGTTGCTCACCACTTTTTATATTCTCAACATCTTGCATGATAAAGAATCCGAGCTGCGGCAAGAATACAACCTGAATTTTGATCAGGCCCAGGGCTATATTCGCCATGCTGCGGATGTGATGCGCGATATCAAATACATGGCCGAGAACCGCCTCAACGGTTCGGTCAGCAATCTGGACATGTTCAGCGGCGTGTTCCCGGCCAAAAGCAGCCCGCCGGTGTTTTATCCCCTCTACCCTGAATCCAACTGTTCGCTCAACACCAACTACCACAGCCTGTATGATTCGCTAAGCGGGTTGATTCAATACTGGCGCGAGAACTTCGTCGCCGCCTACGATCTTAACCGGGTGTTTGTGATCGGCGGCGACAGCCTGTGTATGGCGGAGTTCGGCAATAGCACCGGGGTGATCGATCGCGAAGATGTGTTGAAATCGCTGCATGATCGCATCCTGAAATACCGCAATGCCAAAAACCAGGATAAAGACAGCAACTTGTACTGGATCAACCCCAGCTCGCAGCGGCCGGATGTGGGCTATCTCTACGTACTGGCGCCGATTTATATCGGCAACAAGCTGGAAGCGTTGCTGGGCATCGAGCAAACGGTGCGCCTGGAGGATTTTGTTGCGCCAGGCAACCTGTCGACTGGCGTCACCTTGCTGGATGAAGACAATGAACCGGTGCTGCGCCTGGCCGATGATGCGCTGCCGACGGACAGCTACCCGGATTTGCATATCTATTTTGGCTACGTGGACAGCTACCACGATCTGATCATGAAAAAGGCGCTGCCGCCGTCTTCATTGAGCGTGGTGTATTCGCTGCCGATAAAAAACGTGGCGGAGCGCTTCAAGATCCTGATCCTCAACGCCGTCCTGCTCAACATGCTCTCGGCGATCGTGCTGTTCAGCCTGGCCTGGCTATTTGAACGCAAAATGTTCATGCCGGCGGAAAACAACGCCTTCCGGCTGGAAGAGCACGAGCAGTTTAACCGCAAGATTGTCGCTTCGGCGCCGGTGGGGATCTGTATTCTGCGCATCAGCGACGGCACCAATATCCTGAGCAATGAGCTGGCGCATAACTACATCAACATGTTGACCCATGAAGACCGGGAGCGCATCACGCGCATCATCTGCGAGCAGCAGGTGAACTTTGTTGATGTCATGACCAGCGACAACAACAACCTGCAGATCAGCTTCGTTCACTCCCGTTACCGTAACGAGGACGTGGCGATTTGCGTGTTGGTCGACGTGAGCGCGCGCGTGAAGATGGAAGAGTCACTGCAGGAAATGGCCGCCGCCGCCGAACAGGCCAGCCAGTCGAAGTCGATGTTCCTGGCGACCGTCAGCCATGAGCTGCGCACCCCGCTGTACGGTATTATCGGCAACCTGGAGCTGCTGCAAACCAAGGAGCTGCCGCTGGGGGTCGATCGGCTGGTGAACGCGATGAACAATTCGTCCGGGCTGCTGTTGAAAATCATCAGCGATATTTTGGACTTCTCCAAGATTGAATCGGAACAGCTCAAGATCGAGCCGAGGGATTTCTCTTGCCTGGAGCTGATTACCCATATCGCCGGCAACTATCTGCCGCTGGTGGTGAAAAAACGGCTGGGGCTGTTCTGTTTTATTGAGCAAACCGTGCCTGAACGAATCTCCGGCGATCCGGTGCGTTTGCAGCAGGTGCTTTCCAATTTGCTGAATAATGCCATCAAGTTCACCGATACCGGCTGCATTATTTTGCAGGTACGTGCGCGTGATAACTACCTGGAATTCAGCGTGCGCGATACCGGCGTCGGCATTCAGGCGAAAGAGATCCCGCGGCTGTTTGATCCGTTCTTCCAGGTGGGCACCGGCGTGCAGCGCCATTTCCAGGGCACCGGCCTGGGGCTGGCGATCTGCGAAAAGTTGATCAATATGATGGATGGCGATATTGCGGTGGAGTCTGAGCCTGGGCTAGGCAGCATGTTTATTATCCGCATCCCGCTGTTTGATGCCCAGTTTGTACTGCCGCAGGCCAGCGACACCTGGCAGGGGCTCAAGCTATGGCTGGACATTCGCAACCAACGGTTAGAGAACTACCTGATGGAGATCCTCGCCGGCTACGGCGCGCAACTGCAGCGGTATGCCGGGCAGGCGACCGGGAAGGGCGACGTGCTGATCAGCGATTACCCGCTGATGTTTACCCAGCCGCTGTTGGCGCAGATCGAATTTTCCATTGAGCATATCGGCCCGGCGCAGCAAACCCGGCCGGGCTATTGGGTGCACAGTACGTCCACCCCGCGGGAAACCATCGGCCTGCTCAACCGTTTGTTCGGCGTGGGGGGCAACAAAGCGCCGATGCAATTGCCGGCGGCGGCCAAAACGCCGGCGGCGGGCAACCAGGATATCCACCTGCTGGTGGTGGACGATCACCCGATCAACCGCCGTTTGCTGTCCGATCAGCTCTCTTCATTGGGCTATCAACTGGTGACCGCCAACGACGGCGTCGATGCGCTGGGGATGCTGAACCATCACCCGGTCGATATTGTGCTGACCGACGTGAACATGCCGAATATGGACGGTTATAAGCTGACGCAGCGCCTGCGGGAGATGCACTTTAGTGCGCCGGTGATCGGCGTCACCGCCAATGCGTTGGCGGAAGAACGGCAACGCTGTATGGCGGCGGGGATGGATAACTGCCTGTCGAAGCCGGTGACGCTGGAATCGCTGGAACAAACGTTGGCATTCTATAGCCAGCAGGTACGGCGCACGCGGGCGGAGCGCGAAGAGGCGTAACGGTGGATGGGAAGCTAAACAGGGCAGGGTATCGCCCTGCCCGTTACGTGGCTGGCTTACGGGAGTTCGGTTGAACCCGCCAGTTCGCTGCTTTCTTCTTCTGCCGGCTCGTTGCGCGCCAGCATGGCGGTGGCAATGCCGTTGCCCAGCACGTTAATCGCCGAACGGCCCATATCCAGGAAGTGGTCAATCCCCATCAGCAACAGGATGCCGGCGACGGGAATGTTGAAGCTGGGAATGGTGGCGGCCAGCACCACCAGCGCCGAACGCGGCACCCCGGCGATCCCTTTGGAAGCCAACATCAGCGTGAGCATCAGCACCGCAACTTCAGAAAATGACAGATGGATATTGTAAGCCTGGGCGATAAACATCGAGGCGAATGAGCAATAGATCATTGAGCCGACCAGGTTAAACGAATAGCCGATGGGCAGCACGAACGACGCGATGTTGCCTGGGCAGCCAAAGTTACGCAGCTGTTCCAGCGTTTTTGGATAAGCCGCTTCCGAACTGCTGGTGGTAAAGGCGACCAATACCGGCGATTTCAGCATGCTGACCAGGCGGAAGGTGTCTTGTTTTAACACCAGGTAGCAGAAGGCGATCATCAGCGTGCAGGCCAGCAGAATGGCAATATAGTAGCCGCCGACGAACGATGCGTAGTTGAGCAAAATCCCCAGGCCCTGGGTGGCGATCACCGATGATACCGCGGCGAAAATCGCCAGTGGGGCAACGTACATCACGTAGCCGGTCACTTTCAGCATGATATTGGCAACCACGTTCAGGCTGTCGCTCAGCGGTTTGGTGAAGGTTTCGCCGAAGGACGCGCCGGCAATGCCAAAAAACAGGGCGAACACTACAATCTGCAGGATCTCATTGTTGGCCATCGCTTCAATGATGCTGGAAGGGAAGGTGTGCGAAATAAACGCTTTCAGCGACATCCCGCTGACGGCCAGGCCGGTGTCCACTGCGCCTGCCGGGATCTGCAGGTTAAGCCCATGCCCGGGCTGCTGTAACGTCACCACCAGCAGGCCAAGAAATATCGAGATGATCGAGGAAGAAATAAACCACAGGAAGGCTTTCCCGCCCAGGCGGCCAATTTTGGATGTATCGCCCATTTTCATGATGCCGACGGTCAGCGTGGTGAAAACCAGCGGGGCGATCACCATTTTAATCAGGCGAAGGAATATATCGGTCAACAGGGAGACATTGCTGGCATAAGACTGGGCGATATCAGGCGCCAAATATTGATGAACCAATGCGCCGGTGATGACCCCTAACACCATAAATATAATAATAAATGATGTTAGTTTGTTTGATTGTGACATAGATGTTGTGAACCTTTTAATTAACCTGTCTGTGCTACTGGCTTATCCTATAACCAAAATAATTCGAGTTGCAGGAAGGCGGCAACGCAGCGAGTCCTTAGGAGCTTACTCCGGTAAGTGACTGGGGTGAGCGAGGAAAGCCAACACACCTGCAACTTGAAGTATGAAGGGTATAAACGCGTAAGAATGTTATCAATTGGAAGGTAATACAACCGCTTTCTAATTGCCATAAGTTTTTTTTATGATAGGAGGCACTGAATTAATGTTTTATTGTGATGGCATTGGGAATGGGCACGGCAGTCGTTGTGCCGTGCCTGTACCCGTTATCGTGGTGGTGGCGGCTTATTTGCGCAGATCTTCAATCCCCACCGGCTGGCCGAACAGAAAGCCCTGAATTTCCTGGCAGCCTTCTTCTTCCAGAATGCGCAGTTGCTCACGCGTTTCTACGCCTTCAGCGACGACAGGCGTTTTGAGCGAGTGGCTTAGCGTGACCATCGCGCGCACAAAGGAGCGCGTCTGGAAATTGCTTTCAACATTGCTGACGAACGAGCGATCGAGCTTAATCACGTCGAAATTAAAGTCGCGCAGCATACTTAGCGAAGAATAGCCGGTGCCGAAATCGTCCAATGCAATGCTAATCCCCATTTTTTGTAATTGATGCAGCAGGTTGAACGCCAATTGTTTATTGGTGATAAATGCAGTTTCTGTGACTTCAAACTCCAGCTGCGTTGGCGGATACGCGGTTCGCATTAATATTTCACGCACTTTGTCGATAAAAACCGGATCGCGTAATTGCACCGGTGAAATATTGACGGAGACCTTTTTATCCACCTTGTTATTTAACGCTTCACGGCATACATGCTCAATAACCCAATAGCCTAAAGAGATAATTGCGCCGGATTCCTCGGCAATAACAATAAAGACTTCTGGCAATATTGGGCCAAGCCTGGGGTGGTTCCAGCGTAATAATGCTTCATAGCCGGTAACCGTTCCGTCTTTGAGCGAATATTTTTCGTGATAATTAATATAAAACTGTTCCTGCTGTAGCCCAGTGCGAATATCAGCGGCAATCTGGTTGCGTTGGCGCGTTTTCTCATCCATTTCGACAACGTAATAACAGATTTTCTCATTAATATTGTGCTTGGCGCGATACATGGCCAGATCGGAATTGCCGATCAGCGTGTTGATTTCGGTGGCGTCATCCGGATATATCGAGACGCCGATGCTGGCATTTACCACCAGCTCGGTTTGCGCAAAGGCGCGGTGCCCGGCAAAACAGGAATACAGGCGGTGCACGAAGGCTTCCAGCTCGCGCTTGTCGCTAAACGGCTTGGCGGCGACAAATTCATCGCCGCCAAAACGGGCGACGATCTCATCACCGCTGAGGGTTTGCCGGATGCGTGAGGCGGTTTGCTGCAGCAACAGATCGCCGGTGTGGTGCCCCTCGCGATCGTTGATCTCTTTGAATTTATCCACATCAATGGTGCAAATCGCGATGTTGCGCTCCGGGGCTTCGGCGAGCATTTTTTCAACCACGGTAAAAAACTCAAGGCGGTTAGGCAATTCAGTCAGGGAATCGTAGCGCGCCATGTAATGCATGCGATCGTTCATCTGCTTCTGTTCGGAAATATCGCGCGTGATTTTGGCAAAACCGAGCAGCGTACCTTCTCCGTCATAAATCGTATCGATCATTACGTGTGACCAAAACCGCGAGCCATCTTTGCGGTAGCGCCAACCTTCGCCTTCAAATTTGCCGTTCAGGCGCGCCATCGCCAGGTTTTTTTCCGGCCCCCCGGCCCGCTGTTCGGATTCACTGTAAAAAATGCCAAAAAACTGACCAACGATTTCTTCGCTGGTATAGCCTTTGGCTTTTTGCGCGCCTAAATTCCAACTGGCGATGGTGCCATCAGGATTCAGCATATAAATCGCGTAGTCTTTAACGTTTTCCACAAAATGGCGATAGGAAAGATCGCTTAACCCCAGATGATCCATGTCGACCAAACCTTTTGTATGGCTATTTTCCGTAAGTTTATACGGCGCCTTGTGAAAAAGAAATGCGTTCCAGCCAGAGTTGTGATTGCCACCAAGGGATAATGTTGTGGGTAATGGTTATCATCAAAACAATTAATTACCCAAACAGACCAGACTAATAATGTGGTTATTTCCATCCACGGTATTATTTGCGTCGGCGTTGTTTAGCTGCGTTGCGCTAACCCTGGCATCTCCTTGTTTTTTTATTTGAAATCAGCTAATTATTTGCCAGCGCAATGAGTCCATCTGCGGAAGTAGTCAATAACCACAATATTTTCAATGTATTATTTTGAATAATAAATTTCTGAATATACTTGAAAGTTTTACAGTTCGACGCTAATGATTATCATTCCATTTATTTTGCCGGCCATACGGTAAGTGTTGCACGGTGCGATTTTCAATGCCTCTTTTAGGAGTTCAGAGATTATGTGGGTGCCTTTCAGTTTAAAACGATCCTGCCTGTTATGCTCGCTGGCTATCCTGCTGCCCGGCGCTTCGTTTGCCGAAGAAACCGTAGTGGTGACTTCAGCGCCTGAAGATTCCGCACAGAGCGGAACCCACGGCTATACCGTGCAGACCAGCAGCGGCGCAACCAAAACGGACCAGCCGCTGATCACCACTGGGCAGTCGGTTTCTGTCGTGACAAGCCAGCAGATCGAAGATCAGGGGGCGGCGAACCTGAACCAGGCCCTCAACTATACGCCGGGGGTGTTTACCAACTTCGCCGGCGCGGCGACCCGCTTTGATACTATTTCGCTGCGCGGTTTTCACGGAGGGGATGTGGATAACACCTTCCTCGACGGCCTGCGGGTGATGAGCGACAGCGGCAGCCATAACAATTTGCAGATCGATCCCTGGTTCCTGGAACGTGTTGATATCATAAAAGGGCCGTCTTCAGCGTTATATGGCCAGACGGTGCCGGGCGGCCTGGTCAATATGACCTCCAAACGCCCGCAGTTTACCTCTGAAGGGCACTTCCGGCTGTTTGCCGGCAGCCAGAATACCAAAGGGGGCGCATTCGATTACACCAATGCCATTAACGATCAGTGGGCCTTCCGCATCACCGGAATGACCCGTACCAGCGACACCCAGTATGACCATACCCGCGAAGAGCGTTATGCGATATCGCCTTCCTTACTGTGGCAGCCGGATGACAATACCTCGCTGTTATTAAAAGCCTATTTGCAGAAGGATCCTTCTGGCGGTTATCACAGTGCCGTTCCCGCCGAAGGCAGCCTTTTCTCACGCAATGGCTACAAACTGAGCCGCAGTTTTTACGACGGGGAAAGCAGTCTGGATCAATACAAGCGCCGTATCCAGATGTACAGCTATGAGTTTGCCCACACCTTTGACGATACCTGGTCGTTCCGCTCCAACGCCAACTATACCCACTCCAACGTTGCAATCGATCAGATTTACCAGGCCGACTGGGTGGGCAATAGCAATGAGATGAGCCGCTACTACACCGGTGAGCGCTCATCGTTGGATGCGTTTGCCATTGATAACCAACTGGAGGCGGATTTCGCCACCGGCGCGCTGGAGCACCAAGTGATCCTGGGGGCGGAATATCATCAGTACCGCAATAATCTGTGGGACGGCGGGGCTTATGCCAGCACGCTGAACGCGGTAACCGGCGTTTCCGGCGGCGATGCGCTGACGTTCTATAAAGACGATGATAATAATCGGCGTTACTACCAAACCGGCATTTATTTGCAGGATGCGATGACGCTGGATAAATGGCACGTTGATTTGTCCATGCGTTACGATCGTATCGTCTCCAAACGGGTGAGCGACAGTTATGCTACCGCCGATCGCCGCAGTGATGATCACATCAGCGGGCGTGGTTCGGTGTTGTACGCATTTGATAATGGCATTTCGCCGTATGTCAGCTACAGCCAGGCGATTACGCCCACTTCGCTTTCCGACGCCAACGGTAAGCTGCTCAAACCGACCACGGCCGAGCAGTATGAAGCCGGGGTGAAATACCAACCGGTTGGCACTTCAGATTTGTATACGCTGGCGGTGTATGACTTGATGCAAAAAGATGTGGCCAACCGTGATGTGCTGACGGCTACTTATGTCCCGGCCGGTAAGGTGCACTCGCAGGGGATCGAGCTGGAAGCGCGCAACCAGTTGACCCCGCGCCTGAGCACCATTATGGGCTATACGCTAAGCCACGTACGCTTTAAAGATTCGGTGGACGGCAACGATGGCCATACGCCATACGTAGTGCCTAACCAGATGGCATCTGCCTGGGCGAAATACCAGTTTGACTACGGCATCAGCGTGGGCGCCGGCGTGCGCTACATTGGCAAACAATGGGCCGATAATGAAAATACGCTGCGCCTGCCTTCGACAACCCTGGTTGATGCGTCGGTGCGGATGGATCTGGCGGCCTGGAACCCTGCGCTGAAGGGGGCATTTGTGCAGGTGAATGCCAATAACCTGACGGATAAAGCGTATGTGGCTGCCTGCTATGGCACGGGATATTGCTACTGGGGGGCAGAACGCACGGTGATGGCGACCGTGGGTTATGATTTTTAATCAAAGCCGATGAGCGGCCCCGCGGCGGTTATTTACCGTGCGGGGCCAACCAGCCGTATCACGCCACGTTCGAATTAACCAGGTTAACCGCGCGGGCAAGATGCATTGTTTTCTCAAACACCGCGTCGACGGAGAGCGACATCACGTTCTCGTCGGGCGTTTGCAGTATTTCATGGGGCACACCCCACGGCGCCCAGCAGACAGGATCGCTATTGCCGAACAGCGCCACGATCGGCTTTTGCAGGGCGGCGGCGATATGCATGGCCCCGCCGTCGCTGCACACCACGAAATCGCACAGCTGCGTGGCCGCCATCATGTCTTTCAGTTCGCTGGTCGGGACGGCTGTTATCGGTAGCCCTTGGCAAAGCGCCAACATTTTCCGGGCCTTTTCATCATCGCCGGGATGGCAGGGGTTATCTTCTGCGCCCGGCGACCACAGGAGAACGAGCTGGCAAGGTAGCGTTGCGGCCAGGCGTTTGGCCAATTCGGCAAAGTTTTCCACTGACCAGCGCTGGCGGACTTTACGTGAGCTGATGTTTAAACCAAACACCGGCAGCGTATCCGAAATCGGGTATTTTTTCCGCAATGATGAAACCCGATACGGATCGGCGGCGATCGCTAACGGCCCGGGCTGTGAGTGAGCGGCAAAGGGCTTCATCAGGTAGTGAAAACGCGTGACGATACTCATGGCGCAGTTTTCCGACGGCGTGACCAAATCGCTGATAAGCGGATGTTTTTCTTTACCCAGGGCGATAACGCGCCCCGGCTTAATCAACGTGATCCACCGCATTACACGTTTATCCCAGCAGCCCTTGGCGATAAATACCACGTCGTACTTATTTTTTCTCAATGCCAGCACCAGCGCTATGCGCCTGAAAACAATTTTCACCACCGACGCATTTTTTTCCCGGTGGTGGGTTTTTTGGTAAATATACAACTTATTGACGTGGCTATTGCCTTCTAATACTGCAGCGTTGTAACTATTAGCCAGCACATCGACATCATAATTAAGTTCGGCAGAAATACTCTTGATGAGTGGTGTCGCAACAATGGTATCCCCAATGTTATCTCTGCAGATAATCAAGGCTTTCAAACATGGCTCCCGCGTAATTCAAAAAATATTTCATATGACTCACTGCTTTCTCGTAAGTTCAGGTGACGCCGGGTAAATAGTTGGAAATAAAATCGTATGTATTTCGTGCAGATAGCGGCAGTTTTTCGCTTGTGGGACGGGGATTATTGGGCGGCAAAAGAGGTTATACAGGCAATAAAAAACCCGATAATCTTGAACCTAAAAAGGCGGGATTATCGGGCTCCACAAAATGGGGACATCAAAGAAAAGCAGTGGCACTAATTAAGACTGTGGCCTGGGCGGAAAGTTCTCACGAAAGGTAAAAAAATCGCAAAGATTTACCGCCGATTTTTGCCGATATTGTTCCCGTCATCCAAACAGGCCGGGCCAAATCACCACAATCAGCGAACCCGCGAGAGTTAACAATACGTTAGCAATAGCATAGGTGCCGGCATAGCCCAACGCTGGGATGTTGCTACGCGCCGTATCGCTGATGATCTCCATTGCCGGGGCGCAGGTGCGGGCCCCCATAATGGCGCCGAACAACAGCGCCCGGTTCATGCGCAACACATAGGCGCCGAACAGGAAGCAGAACACCACCGGCACCAGGCTGACCAGCAGCCCGGCGATCAGCATCTGGCCGCCGATGGCGCCCAGGCCATGGCCGATGCCGGCGCCAGCGCTCAGGCCAACGCCGGCCATAAAGACCATCAGGCCGAACTCTTTCACCATATTCAGCGCGCCCTGCGGAATATAGCCGAAGGTAGGGTGGTTGGCCCGCAAAAAGCCAAGCATGATACCGGACATCAGCAGCCCGGCGGCATTACCGATGCCGAACGAAAAGTTGCTGAACTGAATGGTAATTTGCCCAATCAGCAGGCCGATAATGAAGAAGGCGCAGAAGGCCAGCAGATCGGTAACCTGGCTGTGGATCGAGATAAAGCCGATCTTTTCCGCCACGCCTTTCACCCGGCGCGCGTCGCCGCTGACCTGCAGCACATCGCCCTTGTTCAGCACGATACTGTCGTCGATAGGCATTTCAATCTGGCTGCGGATCACGCGGTTGAGGAAACAGCCGTGGTCGGTCAGCTTTAACTGGCTCAGGCGTTTGCCGACCGCATTGCTGTTTTTCACCACGATTTCTTCGGTGACGATACGCATGTCCAGCAGATCGCGATCAAACACTTCTTTGCCGTTACGGAAGCTCGGATCCAGCCGCGCATGCGCATCTGGGTAACCCACCAGTGAGATTTCGTCGCCCACTTGCAGCACCGCATCGCCGTCCGGGTTCGCCAGAATACCGTTGCGGCGGATACGCTCGATGTAACAGCCCGTCTGGCGATAAATGCCCAGCTCACGCAGGTTTTTCCCATCGGCCCAGGCCACCAACTCTTGCCCCACGCGGTAGGCGCGGATAACCGGCAGATAGACCTTGCGTTGGCTGTCCGTATCCAGGCCGCGTTCGCGGGCGATTTGCTGGGCGGAAGTCGACAGATCCTGATGCTGTAGTTTCGGCAGGTAGCGTGCGCCGAATATCAGGCTCACCAGGCCAATCAAATAGGTCAGGGCGTAGCCCAGGCTGAGGTGATCCTGCGCGGCCAGTAGCGCCGGGCCGTTGGTAATGGTGTTGCGTAGCGTATCGCCGGCCCCCACCAGCACCGGGGTTGAGGTCATTGAGCCGGCCAACATACCGGCGGTAAGGCCAATATCCCAGTGGAAGAGTTTACCCAGGCCGATGGCGAGCACCATAGCGGAGCCGACCATCACCAATGCCAGCATCAGGTAATTTTTGCCATCGCGGAAGAAAATGGAAAAAAAGTTAGGCCCGGCTTCAACGCCGACGCAGAAGATAAACAGCATAAAGCCCAGATTTAGCGCTTCGGTGTTAATGGTGAAATGTTGCTGCCCAAGCAGCAGCGACACGACCAAAACGCCAATCGAATTACCGAGTTGGACGGAGCCCAAACGAATTTTTCCGAGGCATAGCCCCAGGGCGAGTACCACAAACAGTAACAGGATGTAGTTACCGTTTAACAAACTAGCGACGTTTATGTTCACGGAGGATAACTTATTGTTTACCAGTAAGTGCTTGATATTAATGGCTATAAGCGCTAAATTCAGCCATCAAATACATAGAAAAATCCTATAAAAATTGCCGAACGCCGAAGGCAATTCGCTCCATCGTTCAGCGGCGCTTATTCTAGTCGCTCTGGCGCATGACAGCCAGCACAAAGCGGGATAACGTTTACCGCCTGCTGCATTAATCCTCTTTTTATTGACAAGGGAAAGTTCGGCCTTTGCCTACAGGTAAATGGCAAGGCGGGTATGTCATTGGGTATGAGTACCTGGCCGTCACTATCGAGGAGGAGTTCCATGACGACCTATCGTTACTGGGCAGGTATAGTCAGCAGTTTCCTGTTGTTCAGCCTGGTGTTTTTGGGCCAGCGGGATGATGTGCTGCGCAGTATGGATCACGAGCATCGTGGCGAAATTGGCCTGCTGCTGTTTATGATCCCAGGATTTATTGCCAGCGCGCTCTCCGGCCGTCGGCGTATCCGCTGCCCGCTGATCGGCACGCTGTGTGCGGTGCCGCTGTGCCTGCTCGTCCGTTATTTCCGGCCGACAGCGTATTGGTTTTGGCAGGAATTGGCTTATGCCACCAGTGCAGTATTCTGGTGCTTATCAGGTGCGATGCTGTTTTTGTGTATCAAGGTGATGCTGCAGGCTTGCCGCCAGGGCGGCGGCAACGGCTCGCACTTAAAGTAAACAAGGCCGCGGTGCCCTCTGAGAGAGGGGAGGGCACCAACCTGATTACTGGTACAGGCTCAGGTGTTCTTTGGCATAGGCTTCAAAATCGGTGCAGCCGCCAATGTGTTTTTCATCCAGGAAGATTTGCGGAACGGTTTCTACCGGTTTGCCGACGGTTTTTTCCAGATCGGCCTTGGTGATGCCTTCGGCATGGATATCAATATAGCGGTAGTTGAAATCGTCACGTTCGTTAGCCAGTTTTTCCGCCAGCTCTTTTGCCCGGACACAATAAGGGCAAGCAGGGCGCCCAAAAATTACTGCATACATGCAATACTCCTTCGTTTTTATATTCAAAATACTCGTCATACTTCAAGTTACAGGTGTGTTAGCTTTCCTCACTCACCCCAGTCACTTACTGGAGTAAGCTCCTGGGGACTCGCTGCGTCGCCGCGTGATTCGGCCATACGGCCTCACCCCTACGGGGCCAGCGCTAACGCTGTTCAAAAACGCTTTTGCGTTTTTGTCCTGTAACTCGAATTATTTAGAGTATAAATAGCTGTCATTGCAATGGTGCTTTGCCGGTTAAAATAAGACGGCCGTTGGCGCACCACTGTTGCTGCGGCACACTATGCCCATATGGCGGCGTAAAACAAAGCAGGAATTACCTGTTAATCTCATTCATACAATCGATGGTTTAGCCATTGACCTGCTGGAGAGAAAAATATGCGATCGTTGGGTGATCTGCCGCGTCCGGTTCTGGTGTTGGAAGGGATCGGCATGCTATTGCTGATATTGGCGTATTTGTGCATCCATGGGCATGTGCAACTGCCGGGGCTGCTTGGCAGCCAAATGGCGGCGGTCGGGATGATTTTTCTTGGCGTCGCGCTGATGGTGCCGGCCGCCGCTTTTCTGGTGTGGCGCGTGGTGCAGGGGTTTAGCCCGCTGATGCGCGGTGATTTGCCGCCGGACGGCGAACCACGCGGCGGCGAGAAGCAGGATCGGGATCCGCGCCGTTAAGCCCTGTGCGTTCGAGCAGATTTGTCAATTAAGGCGGATTGGCCGTGGCGTATTGGGTGAATATTCCGTAAGCTATGCGCCTTTTCGCATGTTGAATATTTGAGGCTGGTATTTATGGATTCACTCATCGTCCCGGATTTAGCGTTATTACGACGTTGGCTGGATCAGTTAGGGATCTCCTTCTTCGAATGCGATGCCTGCCAGGCGCTGCACTTGCCGCACATGCAGAACTTTGATGGGGTGTTCGACGCCAAGATTGATTTGGTCGACAACGTGATCCTGTTCTCGGCGCTGGCGGAGGTAAAACCAACCGCATTGATCCCGCTGGTGGGCGATCTCAGCCAAATCAATGCCAGTTCTCTGACCACCAAAGCGTTTGTCGATATTCAAGATGACAATTTGCCCAAACTGGTGGTGTGCCAGTCCTTGAGCGGCGTGGTCGGCATTACTCTGGAACAGTTCGCCCACTTTATGCAGCAGGGCGAAGAGCAGATTTCGATGATTATCCTGGAAGCCCGGGCGAACGATCTGCTGTTTATGGGTGAGGAAGAAGAGAACCCGGCTAGCGCTCCCCGTCAAATAACCGTGCACTAACCACTTGTTTAAATGATGCGCACCGCCAGCGCGGCGGTGCGCCAGCGTTATTCCATTCAGTAATCATATATTCTGCATTTCAAACCGCTTTGCCAGATATTCTTCGTTAGTTCGCCGTTATTGGCGTAGCACATAGAGAAAATTTGCATAGAAAATCGATAAAAGGCGTTTTTCACCCTCAGGACTGGTGCCTGTTTACAACAGCGGGTATGCTGCTGATTCTGCTAAGGGCTTGCGATTACCTTTGTGACCACGTGGGCTGGGCGGTAAAAATGCCTGCAGCATCAATTGCATGGCTATGCACCCGCGGTTGCAGCGATTGCGCTCGATCAGGAAAGGTTTTGTATCATTGCCGATACAAATTGAGCTCCCCTTGTTCTTGGAGGTAGTTACGGATGGTCGCCCAACATAAAAAATGGTTAGCGGGTGTTGTTACGGGGTTGCTGATGGCGACTTCCGTCACCACGTCAGCA
This sequence comes from Gibbsiella dentisursi, assembly GCF_039539505.1. Classification (NCBI taxonomy): domain Bacteria; kingdom Pseudomonadati; phylum Pseudomonadota; class Gammaproteobacteria; order Enterobacterales; family Yersiniaceae; genus Gibbsiella; species Gibbsiella dentisursi. The sequence goes on along the minus strand of NZ_BAABDG010000007.1, from coordinate 223,012 downwards.
GCGGAGAAAACGCTGCACGTCTATAACTGGTCAGACTATATCGCGCCAGATACCTTAGCCAAATTCCAGCAGGAAACCGGCATTAAAGTGGTTTACGACGTCTTCGATTCCAACGAAGTGCTGGAAGGTAAACTGATGGCCGGCAGCACCGGTTATGATCTGGTGGTGCCTTCCTCCAACTTCCTGGAGCGCCAATCGCAGGCCGGCATCTTCGAGCCGCTCGACAAGAGCAAAATCCCGAATTACAAAAACCTTGATCCTGAAATGCTGCAACTGGTGGCGCATAACGACAAGGACAACAAATACGGCATCCCTTACATGATGGTGACCACCGGCATCGGCTATAACGTCGACAAGGTGAAGGCGGTGCTGGGCAAAGACGCGCCGGTCAACAGCTGGGATCTGATCTTCAAGCCGGAAAACCTGGAGAAGTTGAAAAGCTGCGGCGTTTCCTTCCTGGATGCGCCGAGCGAAGTCTACGCCACCGTGCTGCACTATCTGGGTAAAGATCCCAACAGCACCAATGCGGCGGATTACACCGGCGCGGCGAACGATCTGCTGCTCAAACTGCGGCCGAACGTGCGTTACTTCCACTCTTCCCAGTACATTAACGATCTGGCTAACGGCGATATCTGCGTAGCGATCGGCTGGTCCGGCGACGTCATGCAGGCGGCCGATCGTGCCAAAGAGGCGAAGAACGGCGTGAATATCGCCTATTCGATTCCGAAAGAAGGGGCGCTGACCTATTTTGATATGTTCGCGATGCCGGCGGATGCCAAGAACAAGGACGAAGCCTACCAGTTCCTTAACTTCCTGCTGAAGCCGGACGTGATTGCTGATATCAGCAACCACGTCTACTACGCCAACGCGGTGAAAGACGCAACGCCGCTGGTGGACGCCGAAGTGCGTAATAACCCGAACGTTTATCCGCCGGCGGATATTCGCGCCAAGCTGTTCACGCTGAAGGTGCAGGATCCAAAAATTGACCGTGTTATTACCCGCTCTTGGACTAAGGTTAAAAGTGGGAAGTGATGAGTAAGGGGCAACCCTCACGGTAATCATCAACTGCAGGCGGGTGTTTTCCCGCCTGCGTTGCCATTTTAGTGCCACGGCCATTGCCGTGGCGGTTTGTACTGATTTAGCACCGGAGAGCCCCTCGTTGAACGACGCGATTCCTCGTCCTCAAACCCGGCAGCAGAAGGTTTTCACCCCGCTGTTGGAAATCCGTAACCTCACGAAAACCTTTGATGGCCAGAACGCGGTGGAAGATGCCAGCCTGACTATTTACAAAGGCGAGATCTTCGCACTGCTGGGGCCTTCGGGCTGCGGCAAATCCACGCTGCTGCGTATGCTGGCGGGCTTTGAACAGCCCACCGCCGGGCAGATTGTCCTTGATGGCCAGGATCTGGCGCTGGTGCCGCCGTATCAGCGGCCGGTGAACATGATGTTCCAGTCTTATGCGCTGTTTCCGCACATGAGCGTGGAGCAGAACATCGCCTTTGGCCTCAAGCAGGACAAAATGCCGCGCGGCGAAATCAACGCGCGCGTTGAAGAGATGTTGGCGCTGGTGCATATGCAGGAATACGCCAAGCGCAAGCCGCACCAGCTTTCCGGCGGCCAACGCCAACGTGTGGCGCTGGCGCGCAGCCTGGCCAAACGGCCGAAGCTGCTGCTGCTGGATGAACCGATGGGCGCGCTGGATAAAAAGCTGCGCGATCGCATGCAACTGGAAGTGGTGGATATTCTTGAGCGCGTTGGCGTCACCTGCGTGATGGTGACCCACGATCAGGAAGAAGCGATGACCATGGCCGGGCGCATTGCCATCATGAACCGCGGCAAGTTTGTTCAGATCGGCGAGCCGGAAGAGATCTATGAACACCCGAACAGCCGCTTCAGTGCGGAATTCATCGGCTCGGTTAACGTGTTCGAATGCGTTTTACAGCAGCGGCAGGACGACGCACTGATTCTGCAAAGCCCCGGCCTGCGCCACGCCATCAAGGTGGATCCGGATGCATCGGTGGTGGACGGGGTGCCGATCCAGGTTGCGCTGCGGCCGGAAAAGATCACGCTGTGCGAAGACGTGCCGGAAGACGGTTGCAACTTTGCCGTGGGCGAAGTGGTGCACATCGCCTACCTGGGCGATTTGTCGATTTACCATGTGAAGTTGCTCAGCGGCCAGATGATCAGCGCCCAGTTACAAAACGGTCACCGCTTCCGCAAAGGGATGCCCACCTGGGGCGATGAAGTGCGCTTGTGCTGGGATACCGATAGCTGTGTGGTGCTGACGGTCTAATGGGGATGTGAGGAGTTACCGTTATGACAATACTTTCTGAACAGCCCCCATCGGCGCCGGTGCAGCAACCCGGCCCGCTGAAAGCGTTTTTCCGCCGTGTGCAAATGGCGCATGGCCGCAAGCTGGTGATCGCGCTGCCGTATCTGTGGCTGGTGCTGTTGTTTTTGCTGCCGTTCCTGATTGTGTTCAAAATCAGCCTGGCCGAAATGGCGCGCGCTATCCCACCTTATACCGACCTTATGAGCTGGGCCGACGGCAAGCTGGATATTGCGCTCAACTTTGCCAACTACCTGCAGTTGACGGACGATCCGCTGTACGTGGAGGCCTATCTGCAATCGCTGCAGGTGGCGGCAGTCTCAACGGTTTGCTGCCTGCTGATTGGTTACCCGTTGGCATGGGCGGTGGCGCACAGCAAAGCCTCAACGCGCAATATCCTGCTGCTGTTGGTGATCCTGCCTTCGTGGACCTCGTTCCTGATCCGCGTTTACGCCTGGATGGGGATTCTGAAAAACAACGGGGTGTTGAACAACGTCCTGATGTGGCTGGGGGTGATCGATCAGCCGTTAGTGATCCTGCATACCAACCTGGCGGTATATATCGGTATCGTCTATTCCTACCTGCCGTTTATGGTGTTGCCGATCTACACCGCACTGACCCGGATCGATTATAGCCTGGTGGAAGCGTCGCTCGATCTTGGCGCCCGGCCGCTCAAAACCTTTTTCAGCGTGATCGTGCCGCTGACGCGCGGCGGCATCATCGCCGGCTCGATGCTGGTGTTTATCCCGGCGGTGGGTGAATTCGTTATTCCGGAACTGCTCGGCGGGCCGGACAGCATTATGATCGGCCGCGTGCTGTGGCAGGAGTTTTTCAATAACCGCGATTGGCCGGTGGCCTCTTCGGTGGCGGTTATCATGCTGCTGCTGCTGATTTTACCGATTCTCTGGTTCCACAAGCACCAGAGCAAAGAAATGGGGGGCCAGGGATGAGCAATTTGCCGGTAGTGCGTTCCCCGTGGCGTATTTTTATTTTGGTGTTGGGCTTCACCTTCCTGTACGCGCCGATGCTGATGCTGGTGATCTATTCTTTCAACAGCTCAAAACTGGTGACGGTGTGGGCCGGCTGGTCGACGCGCTGGTACACCGAACTGTTCCACGACTCTGCGATGATCAGCGCCGTGGGGCTGAGCCTGACCATTGCCGCGGCTTCGGCGACGGCGGCGGTGATCCTCGGTACCATCGCCGCGGTGGTGATGGTGCGCTTCGGCCGCTTCCGCGGCTCCACCGGCTTTGCCTTCATGCTGACGGCGCCGCTGGTTATGCCGGACGTTATCACCGGCCTGTCGCTGCTGCTGCTGTTTGTGGCGATGGGGCACACGCTCGGCTGGCCGTCGGAGCGCGGTATGTTCACCATTTGGCTGGCGCACGTCACTTTCTGTACCGCCTATGTGTCGGTGGTGATCGCTTCTCGCCTGCGTGAGCTTGACCGTTCGATCGAAGAGGCGGCGATGGATCTCGGCGCGGCGCCGCTGAAAGTGTTTTTTGTGATCACGCTGCCGATGATCGCGCCGGCGCTGATCTCGGGCTGGATGCTGGCGTTTACGCTGTCGCTGGACGATCTGGTTATCGCCAGCTTCGTTGCTGGCCCAGGGGCGACAACGCTGCCAATGTTGGTGTTCTCCAGCGTGCGTATGGGGGTCAACCCGGAAATTAACGCCCTGGCGACGCTGATCCTGCTGGTGGTGGGGATCATCGGCACTATCGCCTGGTGGTTTATGGCGCGAGCGGAAAAACAGCGCGTGCGCGAGTTGCATAAGGCCGCCCGTGGCTGAATGCGGCTAAACCTGCTACTTTTGCTTGGGTTGTGGTTGCATAATCTCCCGATCCGCCGCCCTGCCGGGCGGCGCTGTTGCGCGGAATACGGATATGGCTGATATGCTGAAAAGCGGGCAGGGAATATATATGCGGGCTGATGCACCGGTAGCGGTGATGGTAGCAGGCACCGCGATAGTGGCGATCAAGTGCCTGAGCGTGGTGTTGTTACTGGGTGAATTGGGTTTTTCCGGCGCCAGGGAGTTCGTCAGCACCAGTGCGCAGGCGTGGGATTCAACGCTGATTTTTCTGGCGGGCATTGTGGTGCTGTGCGGGCAGATCGGCTGTGGCATTATGGTGACGCGTGGCCGCAACTGGGGGCGCTGGGGCTACGTTGCCTGCCAATGCCTGGTGGTTGGTTACCTGCTGCTGGCGACCATCGGCAGCCAGTTTCCCGAAGTGTTTACCGTGGAAGGGGAAACCAGCAGCCAGATCCTCCACCGGCTGATACTGGCCAAACTGCCCGATCTGGTGATCCTGCTGTTGCTGTTTGTTCCACGCGCCAGCCGCCGTTTCTTCCGCGCGCGCAACTGAGATTTTAGCCGCGCAGAGTGGTAAACTCTGCGCCCTTGAATCGTCATCCTGAATTTTACCGGTTAATCGTCATGCATTGCGCTTTGTACACGGCGGGCAACTGCCGTTCCTGTCAGTGGCTGGAAAAGCCTTATCCGCAGCAATTGGCTGACAAACAGCAACACCTGCAAAATCTGCTGGCGCAGCACCCGGTGGCGCAGTGGCTGGCGCCGGTAACCGGCCCGCAGGCGGCTTTTCGCAACAAAGCCAAGATGGTAGTCAGCGGCAGCGTGGAAAGGCCGCTGCTCGGCATATTACAGCGCGACGGCACGCCCGCCGATTTATGCGCTTGCCCGCTGTATCCCGCCGGCTTTGCGCCGCTGTTTCCGCTATTGAAAACCTTTATCGCTCGCGCGGGGTTAACGCCCTATAACGTGGCGCGCAAACGCGGCGAGCTGAAATACCTGTTGCTGACCGAAAGCACCCACAGCGGCGGCGTGATGCTGCGTTTTGTGCTGCGTTCGGAAACCAAGCTGGCCCAGTTGCGCGCCGCATTGCCCTGGTTGCAGCAGCAACTGCCGCAGTTGAAGGTAATATCCGCCAATATCCAACCGGTGCATATGGCGATCATGGAAGGTGAACGCGAGATCCCGCTCACCGAGCAGCAGGCGCTGGAGGAACAGTTTAATCAGGTGCCGCTGTATATCCGTCCGCAGAGCTTTTTCCAGACCAACCCGCAGGTGGCGGCCCGCCTTTACGCCACTGCCCGTGACTGGGTGCGGGCGCTTGGCATCAGCAGCATGTGGGATCTGTTTTGTGGCGTGGGGGGCTTTGGCCTGCACTGCGCCGATCGGGAAACGCAGCTGACCGGTATTGAAATCAGCGCCGAGGCGATCGCCTGCGCCCGCCAGTCAGCGCAAGCGCTGGGGCTGCGTAAGGTTGGGTTTCAGGCGTTGGATTCAACCCGCTTTGCCACCGCCGAAGGCCAGGTGCCGCAATTGGTGGTGGTCAACCCGCCGCGGCGCGGTATCGGCCAGGCGCTGTGCGAGTATCTAAATGCCATGGCGCCGGATTATCTGCTGTATTCCAGCTGTAATGCGCAAACCATGGCGAACGATATCGCCTTGCTGCCCGGTTACCGGGTTGCGCGCGTGCAACTGTTTGATATGTTCCCGCATACGGCGCATTACGAAGTGTTGGCATTGCTGGTGCGGGCCTGAAAGGCTGCCCCCGCCGGCGGCGAGGGCAATGGGGCGTTTACTGCGGGAACCACTTGTCGTTGATGGCCTTATAGGTGCCATCGGCCTTGATCGCCTCCAGCGCGGCATTTAGCTTGGCGAGCAGCGCCTTGTTATCCGGGCGCACGGCGATGCCCAGGCCGGTACCAAAATACTGCGCATCGGTGATATGTTCACCGACCGGCGCCAGGTTCGGATTGTTCTTCAACCATTCATTGACCACGGCGGTGTCGCCGAATACGCCGTCGATACGGCCGTTCTTCAGCTCAAGAATTGCGTTCTGGTAGCTGTCGTAGGCCACCGTATTGATCTCCGGGTGCTTATCCTGCATGTATTTTTGATGGGTCGTGCCGTTCTCCATGCCCACCTTTTTGCCTTTCAAATCCGCCAGGCTGCTGTATTTGCCTTTCTGCGCAATGACGATCGCCGAGTTGGCATAATACGGCTGGGTGAACGCCACCTGTTTGCTGCGCTCCGGCGTGATATCCATGCCGGAAATCACCGCATCGTATTTTTTGAATTTCAGCGCGGCGATCAGGCTGTCGAAAGCCTGGTTGGTGAAGGTGCATTCCGCCTGCATCTGTTTGCATAGCGCCTTGGCAAGATCGATATCAAAGCCGACAATCTGGTTATTGGCGTCCAGCGATTCAAACGGCGGGTAGGTGGCGGAAGCGGCGAAACGGATGGTATCGGCCGCCTGGGCGGTAAAGGCGATCCCGGCCAACATCGTGGCGGCAAGCAATAGTTTTTTCATGCACAAATTCCTGTCTGCAATTTATCTGCTGTTATTTTAGGCCACCGTTTGATTTTGCGGGCAAACCGCCGAAAATCATCCGTGGTGGTGATGGCGTTAACCATGCCATTGAGTGAATTAATATGCAATAAAAATGATTAAAAAAGTGGTTTGGCGTTGGATTGACGCAAAGGGCGGTGAAATGCAGGCCGGGCATGAGGCAGCGCCCGGCCCCGGGCGCAAGGGAAAAACGGCTAGTTGCGGCGTTCAAACGCCAGCGCGCGGCGTTCCACCAGGCGCATCAGCAGCGTTAGCAGGCCGTTGACCACCAGATAAACCAGGCCGGCGGCGCCGAACACCATCACATCATAGGTGCGGCCGTACATCAGTTGGCTGTAGCCCATCACTTCCATCAGCGTAATGGTGTAGGCCAGCGAAGTGCTTTTAAATACCAGCACCACTTCGTTGGAATACGACGACAGCGCGCGTTTAAAGGCGAACGGCAGCAGGATGCGCAGCGATTGCCGGCGCGACATGCCGAGCGCTTCGCATGATTGCCACTGCCCCGCTGGGATGGCCCGCACCGCGCCATAGAACAGTTGGGTGGTATAGGCGGCGCTGTTGAGCGCCAGCGCGATCATGGCGCACAGCCACGGCTGCGACAGCAAGTTCCACAGCCACGGGTAATCGCGGATCGCCGGGAACTGGCCGGGGCCGTAGTAGATCAGGAAGATCTGCACCAGCAGCGGCGTGCCGGTGAACAGCGTGATGTAGGCTTTCACCAGCGGGGTGAGGATCGGCGTTTTCAGCGTCAGCACCACCGTCAACGCCAGCGACATCAGCAGGGCGACAATCAGTGCGGCCACGGTGAGGGTTAAGCTGGTGTGCAGCCCTTTGGCGATTTCGGGCAGGTAGTCAAGCATCAGGATGCCCCCTGTTCAAAACGCGTGGTGCGCAGTTCGATCCGTTTAATGACGAACTGGCTAAGCAGGGTAACAACCAGATAAATAGCGGCGGCGACCACATACCAGGTAAACGGCTCTTGGGTGCGGGTGGCGATGCTCTTGGTTTGCAGCATCAGATCGTTAACGCTGATCAGCGACACCAGCGCGGTATCCTTCAGCAGCACCAGCCATTGGTTGCCAAGGCCGGGCAGGGCATGGCGCCACATCTGCGGCATAATCAGGCGGAAAAATATCGCTGATTTGCGCATGCCCAATGCCTGGCCGGATTCCCATTGCCCCTGCGGCACCGCTTTCAGCGCGCCGCGCAGCGTTTGCGAAGCATAGGCGGAATAGAGCAGGGCAAGGGCGATCACGCCGCACAGGAACGGGCTGACGTCGAAGTTTTCAATCGCCAACTGGATGGGCAGTTGGAACAGGCCGAAATTCAGGGTGAAACCGTCGGACAGCAACAGCAGTAACTGCGACGAGCCGAAATAGATGAACAGCACCACCAGGATTTCCGGCAGGCCGCGCAGCAGCGTAACCCAGGCGGTGCCCAGCCAACTGACCAAGCGCCAGCGTGCGGATTCGATGGCGGCAAACAGCATGGCCAGGGCAAGCCCGAGCACCAGGGCGCAAACGGCAAGGCCGACGGTCATGCCGGCGGCGCTTGCTAAGGGTTGGATTTCATTCATCGGGGTTAATTACTGCTGGAACCATTTTTTGTAGATGGTTTCGTAAGTGCCATCCTGTTTGATCTTGTCCAGCGCCGCATTGAATTTACCCTGTAACGCGGTGTTGCCCTGGCGCACGGCAATGCCTAAGCCGGTGCCGAAGTAGTCTTTGTCTGTCACTTTTTCGCCCACTACCGCCAGCGTGTCGTTCTGTTTCAGCCATTCGTTAACCACGGCGGAGTCGCCGAAGACGGCGTTGATGCGGCCGTTTTTCAGATCCAGAATGGCATTCTGGTAGCTGTCGTAGGGCACGGTGGTGATTTCCGGGTGTTTATCCGCCAGGTATTTTTGGTGGGTGGTGCCGTTTTGCACGCCGACTCTTTTGCCCTTCAGCGCGGCGACATCGGCCACTTTGCCTTTTTCAGTAATAAACAGCGCGGAGTTATCGTAGTAAGGCTGGGTGAACAGCACCTGTTTTTCGCGTTCGGGGGTGATGTCCATGCCGGCCATCACGGCATCGAAGCGTTTGAACTTCAGGCTGGGGATCAGGCTGTCGAATGCCTGGTTGGTGAAGGTGCATTCGGCCTGGATTTCTTTGCACAAGGCATTGGCCAAATCGACGTCAAAACCCTGGATCTGGTTGTCCGCGTTAACGAATTCAAACGGCGGGTAAGAGGCTTCCGTCGCGAAGCGGATGGTTTCAGCGGCGGCGGCGGAAACGCTGATGCCGGCTAAGACGGCGGCGATAAACAATTTTTTCATTAAAAATCCCCTAAGCCTAGTGTGATAAATAGTTGGCGAACTCGGCCGTTTGCGGCTGGGCGAAATGTTGGGCATCGCCCTGTTCCACTACCCGGCCATTTTCCAGGTAGGCTACGCGGCTGGCGGTTTTGCGCGCCACTTCCACTTCATGAGTCACGATGACCTGGGTAATCCCGGTGCTGGATAACTCACGAATGATACTGACGATCTGCGCCGTGATTTCTGGATCCAGCGCGGCGGTGGGTTCGTCGAACAGCAGCACGTGCGGTTCCATCATCAGCGCGCGGGCAATCGCGACCCGCTGCTGCTGGCCGCCGGAAAGATGCAACGGATAACGATCGGCGAAATCACTCAGGCGCAGGCGCTTGAGCAGTTTGTCGGCGCGTTCCATCGCCTGCGCTTTGCTCAAGCCCAGCACGCGGCAGGGCGCTTCGATCAGGTTATGCACCACGGTGAGGTGGGGCCACAGATTATATTGCTGAAACACCATTCCGACGTTCTGGCGCAGTTCGCGGATGGCTTTTTCACCCGGGGGTTGTGTGAAGTCAAACTGGTTGCCGGCAATCTGCAAATGGCCGGAACGCGGCATTTCCAGCAGGTTCAGCACCCGCAGCAGGGAGCTTTTCCCAGCGCCGCTTGGGCCAAGCAGCACTAACGTTTCGCCCGCTGGGCAGTCCAGCGTGATATTAAACAGCGCCTGGTTTGCGCCGTAAAAGCAATTGATATCTTTTAATTGAATGCTCATGCGCCAGGATCGGATAGATTTAGATGCCGCGAATGTTAACTTCCACAGCATAGTTATGCAATGTTTGTGAGTTAAAATTTATTTATGTGCGGTTATTTAATAAATAATAGCACAATGTGCCGGGCAGCAGCCGCAGCGCATGAATTTGTCGCGCCGCCGATGAAAACCCCAGTCAGTTTGCTTCTGCCTGCGGGCGATAATCAAACCGGTGCCGGAGCGCCGGTTTCGCATAGTGATTATTGATCTTCCAGGGTTTGTCGCAGGGTGGCGTGGGAAACCGGCGTCGGGGTATTCAGATAGCGAATATCGTTAACGGTCCAGCAGGTGCCTTCACGCACCATCAGCACTTCATTCTGCCAGTTAACGTCATTGCCGCCGGCTTTCTGGTAGCTCAGCGCGACGCGCAGCGGAATATTTTTCGCATCGGTATTCGGAATGGTGGAAGCGCTGGCGACGTTGGCGCTGGTCGGCCCTGTGGCACTGCCCGAGAACAAATCGCCGTTGGCGGCCAGTTTACCCGGCTGCCGGCTGGCCTTTAGCAATTCCTGATAGAGCTGCTGGCTCAGATAGGGCTGGAGTTCGCCCAGGCGGGCGCTGTCTGGCCGCGCAGCGCCTTGCTCAATGCGCAGATCGTAAAACGCTTGCGCCACGCTGTCTGGGCCGCCGTCTATACAGCCGCCGCTGCGGGTGCCGATATCCTTGTAAGCCGGCTCAACGGTGGTACAGGCACTCAGTAATAACGCTAAAGGCAAAACAGCCGCAATCGTTTTTGTTTTCATCTTAATACCTTTTGTGAAAGTCTCTCTATCCCATAGATTTCAAGGCACCGGCAGGCGGCAAGCGAAGCTCTCCCCCAGCAGGCCGTTGTCACAGAGCATGCCATGAATACATCAGCAGCTTACAGTATAAATAGATTTTGCCGTGAAGGTAGGTGTCTGAAATGGCTATTCTCGCCGCTTGCCCGCCGGGCGTGGCCATGCCCTGGCCGGCCTGTTGATGTACATCAATACAACAGGGTGACTATTTCGTTATGTTATATTTTATATAACGGATGGAATCACAGGTATCGATATGGACATATCTCGGCGCCGCTTGCTTCGCTATGCGTTTACCGCCGCCTGTCTTAGCGTGTTCCCCGCGGTGGCGCGCCCGCCGGCGCTCGCCAGCCTCTTTGGGCAATTGCCGGCGCCGTCCGCGATCCGCTGCGTGCTCTGCGCTGGGGCGCCGGCCGATCTTCTGTTGCTGGCTGTGGCGCCGGAGCGCCTGGTCGGTTTGTCGTCGTTCGATTTCTCCACGGCGGCCATGTTGCCCGACAGCTTGCGCCGGTTGCCCCGGCTGGGGCGTTTAGCCGGGCGCGGCAGCACGCTCTCCATTGAAAAAATCCTGGCAATCAATCCGGACATCATCATTGATTGCGGCAGCGTCGACGCTACCTACCGCTCGCTGGCGCAACGGGTGTCCGCCCAAACCGGCATTCCCTACGTATTGATTGATGGCGGGCTGCCCCATGCGGCGCAGCAGATTCGGCAGTTGGCCGCGCTGCTTGGTGTTGAAGCTCGCAGCGCGCCTTTGGCCGATATGGCCGCGCGTTTCCTGGCGGACGCGCAGGCATTTGCCGCCAGGCCAGGTAGCGCCAGGCGTTTCTATGCCGCACGCGGGCCGCGTGGGTTGGAAACCGGTCTGCGCGGCTCGTTGCATACGCAAGCGGCTGAAATGCTCGGGCTGGTGAACGTTGCCGCCGAACAGGGGCTGAGCGGGTTAGCGCAGGTGTCTTTTGAACAGATCGCGCACTGGAACCCCGAGATTATCATCACGCAAAGCGATATGACGCGGCAGTATCTGAACACCAGCCCCGTCTGGCGCAGCCTGGATGCGGTGGCGCAAGGGCGGGTATACGGTTTTACCGGTCTGCCGTTCGGCTGGCTGGATGCGCCGCCGGGCATCAACCGCCTGTTGGGGCTGCGCCGTTTGCAAAGCCATTTCGATCCGCAACTGGCCGCCGGTATCGCCGATGATATCAAGCAGTTCTTTCGCTTGTTTTATCACGCGGAACTGAGCGATGCGCAGCTGGCCGAGCTGTTGGTGCGCTCATGAGCATACGGATACGCATGGTGCTGCTTTGCGCGCTGGGGGGCGCCGCCGTGCTGTTGGCGCTGTGCACCGGCCCGTTTTCGCTGTCGTTAACGCAAATCTTGCACCTGATGGCGCCGGAAGCGATCGCGCCGGCAGACCGGCGCCTGGCGGTGGTTTTCTGGCAGGTGCGCTTGCCGCGCGTGGCCGGGGCGCTGCTGATTGGCGCCGCGTTATCGGCGGCAGGGGCCGCCTATCAGGGTATGTTTCGCAACCCGCTGGTGTCGCCGGATATTCTGGGCGTTTCCGCCGGCGCCGGTATGGGGGCCAGCATCGCCATTTTCCTCGGCTTGCCGATGCTGATGATCCAATTGCTGGCTTTTTTCGGCGGCCTGGCAGCGGTGATCGCGGTGTGTTTGATTGCAAGGTTGGCAACCCGCCACGATCCGGTTCTGTCGCTGGTGCTGGTGGGGATTGCGATCGGGACGCTGTGCGGCGCGGTGATCTCTCTGATCAAGATTTTGGCGGATCCTTACCTGCAACTGCCGTCGATCACCTTCTGGCTGCTTGGCGGCCTGTCAACCCTGACACCCGCGGACTTACTGGCGGTGGCGCCGGCGCTATTGCTGGGGATGATCCCAATGCTGCTGTTGCGCTGGCGGGTGAACCTGCTCAGCTTGCCTGACGACGAAGCGCGCACGCTGGGGGTCAATGTTGCCCGCTTGCGGCTGGTATTGATTCTGTGCGCAACGCTGGTGACCGCCGCCGCGGTTTCGGTTGCCGGTATTATTGGCTGGATCGGGCTGGTTGTGCCGCATATCAGCCGGCTGCTGGTGGGCGCGGATCACCGCTATCTGCTGCCGGCGGCCATGGGCTGCGGCGCATTGCTGCTGCTATTGACCGATACCCTGGCGCGCAGCATCGCCGCCATTGAGTTGCCGCTCGGCATCCTGACCGCGCTGGTGGGGGCGCCGTTCTTTCTGGCCCTGTTACTGGGGGGCGGGCGGCGATGAATGTGGTGAAGGTCGAGCAGGTCAGCCTGGGTTACCGGCGGCGGCGGCTGGTGCGGGATGTCAACTTTACGCTGCGGGCCGGGCAGATAACCTGCCTGCTCGGCGCAAACGGCTGCGGAAAAACCACCCTGATGCGCACGCTGTTGGGCCTGATGCCGCCGCTTGCGGGCGACATCAGCCTTTATGATCGGCCGATATCCCGTTGGCCGGCTGCCGAGCTGGCGCGGGCCGTAGCCTATGTGCCGCAGGCGCATGACGGCCCCTTTGCGTTTCGGGTGCGGGAGATGGTGATGATGGGCTGCAGCGCTCGGCTGCGGCTGTTCACGTCACCGGGCAAGCGGGAGCATGCGTTGGCCCGGCAGGCATTGGCGGCGCTTGGGATCGCGCATCTGGAACGTCGTCTTTATCCCACGCTCAGCGGCGGCGAGCGCCAGTTGGTGTTGATCGCCCGCGCGTTGGTGCAGCAACCCTCGCTGTTGGTGATGGATGAACCGGCGTCCAGCCTGGATTTTGGCCACCAAATCGCGTTGCTGGAGCAGGTGCGGCGCTTACAGGCCGGCGGGATGACGATCCTGATGTCGACCCATCACCCAATGCATGCCCAGGCCGTTGCCGACAGTGTGATACTGATGAGCCCAGAGCACGCCGTGCGCCAGGGGGCACCGGCAGAAATGCTCAGTGCGGAAGCGCTGGCGGCCATTTATCAGGTTTCACCCGCGCAAATTCGCCGCCACTTTCAGGGGAACCCCGTAAACGACATTCAGGACAAATACCATGCTGATTGATGACATTGATTTCGCCACGCTGTACCAACAGCAGATGAAGCTGGCGAAAAGAACGGAAAAAACGCCCGAACACTGGGATCGGCGGGCGGAGAAAATGGCACAGACCTGCGCCAACCCGCAGGATCCTTATCTGGCGCAACTGATCGCCCGCATGGATTTTACCGGCGTGCAAACGCTGCTGGATATGGGGTGCGGGCCGGGCTCCGTGTGCCTGAACGTGGCCGATCGCCTGCAACGTGTCTATGGCCTGGATTACAGCAGCGGCATGTTGGCGGTGGCGCGTCAGCGCGCCCAGGCGCAGGGCATCGCCAATGCCACTCTGCTGCGCAAGGCGTGGGAAGACAGCTGGGACGATGTGCCGCAATGCGACATCGCCGTTGCCTCGCGCTCTACGCTGGTGGCCGATCTGCGCCAGGCGATGCGTAAGTTGAACGACAAGGCCAGGTTGCGGGTATACACCACTCATACGGTAAGCCCCTCGTTTGTCGATCCGGCGATCCAGCGTGCCCTTGGCCGGCCGGTGGTCGAACTGCCCAACTACGCGTACGCCTTCAACGTGCTGTACCAGATGGGCATTCAGCCGCGGGTCGATTTTATCCGCGGGCCGAACTGCCAGGCGCAAACCGATACCTTCGACGCGTTTCTTTCTGCGGTTGCCTGGTCAACCGGCGAGCTGAACGATGAGGAAAAACAGCGCCTGTTTGATTATTTCACCCAGTGCAAACACGGGCCGCGGCCGCTGGTGGCGCCGACCCGTGACTGGGCGTTGCTCTGGTGGGATCGCGTTGATTTTGAGGTGGCGCAATGATCTTTATTCCTGATGCGCTGTTGGATCGGCTACTCCAGGAAGACATCCAGGGCGGAGATGTGACCACCCGGGCGTTGGGGATTGGCGAACGGGACGGTGAAATGCACTTTATTCACCGCCAAGGCGGTTGCGTCAGCGCCATTGACACCGCCTGCCGCATGCTGCGCCGCCTTGGCATTGAGGCGCAGGCGCGGGTGGAAGACGGCTCGCTGGTTGGCGCCGGTGCGCGGCTGGTGTCCGCTCAGGGCAGGGCAAAAGCATTACACCAAGGGTGGAAGGCGGTGCAGAACCTGCTGGAGTGGAGCTGCGGCGTGACGGACTACCAGTTCCGGATGCTGCAGATCCTGCGGCGCTATGTGCCGAACGGGCAGATTGCCTGCACGTGCAAGGCGGTGCCCGGGACGCGGCTGCTTGCCGCGCAGGCGGTGTTGGCCGGCGGCGGGCTCATCCACCGCGCCGGCACGGCGGATACGCTGCTGGTTTTTGCCAACCACCGCCGCTTTCTGGCCGATGATGACTGGCCGGCGATGGTCGCCCGCCTGCGCATGGCGGCGCCGGAAAAGGCCATCGTGCTGGAAGCCGATACTCCGGCAGAAGCCCGCCTGGCGCTGGCCGCCCAGCCCGACGTGTTGCAGTTGGATAAGTTTACGCCGCACGATATTGCCGCGCTGCTCGCACTGGCGCGGCAAATAGCGCCTCATTGCCGTATTTCCGCCACCGGCGGTATCACACTGCACACGGTTGAAGCCTTCGCTCGCACTGGCGTGCCGCTGTTGATCACTTCAGCCCCTTATTATGCACCGCCAGCGGATATTCAGGTTCAACTGTTGCCGTTGGCGTGATGCGTTTTGCCGCCGCCGCGCCACATCGGCGCAGCGGCTGTGCGATGGAACACCGTTATATAAAAACAACACAGCACACTTTTGGGAAGGATATCCTGATGAAAATAAAAACCATCTCTCTGTGTATGCCGTTCACTCTGTTGGCCATGGATGCGGCGTTGGCGGCGCAGGAGGACACGGTCACCGTATGGGGCAGCGCCGTCGCGGCGACCAGCGATATTGTTGACCAGCAAACCGTCACCCAGCTTGATAAACGCAACGTCGCACAGGCGCTTAGCGTGATCCCAGGGGTAACGTTACAGAAGTCCGGCAGCCGTAATGAACTGCAGGTGCGGGTGCGCGGCTTCGACAGCCGGCAGGTACCGATATTCTATGATGGCGTACCGATTTATGTGCCTTACGACGGCAATTTAGATCTTGGGCGCCTGCTCACTTCCGGGCTGGCGACGCTGGAGGTTTCCAAAGGCTACACGTCGCTGCTGCAAGGGCCAAACCAAATGGGGGGCTCGATCAACCTGACAACACAGAAGCCGAAGAACCCGCTGGAAGCCAGCATCGGCTTTCGTCAGGGTTGGGCGCGCGGCAAACACAGCGCTTATGACGCTAACGCCGCGCTGGGGATCAAAAGCGATCTCGGCTATATCCAGGTCAGCGGCAGCCGGCTGAAACAGGATTTTGTCGGCTTGCCCCATGGCAGTGACGGCCCGGTGGTGGGGGAACAGGGCAAGCGCAGTAATTCGGCGGCCGACGACCAGCGCGGTATGCTAAAAATCGGTTTCACCCCACGGCCATCGGATGAGTACACCTTTACCTACATCAAACAGGACGGCGAGAAGAACAACCCGCCCTATGCAGGCGTCAGCAGCCAGCAGGCGCGCTATTGGCAATGGCCGCAATACGATAAGGAAAGTTATTACTATCAGGGCACCACGCGGTTGGCCGATGGCTATACCCTGAAAAGCCGGGTTTACCACGACGCGTTTAAAAACACCCTGCTGATGTACAACAGCCTGGCCGCACTCAAAAGCGGGAGCGGCAGCTACAGCCACTACGACGATTACAGCAACGGCGCCGGGCTGCAATTGGCAATAGATATGCGCGAGCGCGATCAACTGGCGTTCGCCGCGCACTGGAAAGAAGACGTCCACCGTGAAAAGAGCGCGCCTTCGGCGGCCTACGATCGCTATAAAGACCGCACCTGGTCGCTGGCCAGCGAATACCAATGGGCGGCAACTGACGATCTGGACGTAGTGGCGGGCATCAGCTACGACTGGCGCGACAGCCGGCAGGCCATGAAGCACGAGACGGCCGGGATCACCCGTTATGACGACAATACCCAGCGGGCATTCAACTGGCAGGGCATGGCGAAATATCACTTTGACAGCCGTAACGATATTGCCCTGTCGTATTCTGAACGCAGCCGCTTCCCCACGCTGAAAGAACGTTACACCACCTCGCGCCCGGCCACGGGGCAGACGGCGCTGGTGAACCCCGGCCTGAAGGCGGAACGCAGCCGTAACCTCGATCTAACCTATACCGGCGCGCTGTCTGAACGGTGGGGTTATGACGCCAGCGTGTATTACAACCGCGTCAGTGACGCCATTCTGTCGCAAAACGTCAGCGCAGACGTGGTGCAGAACCGCAACAGCGGCCGGGTGGATTACACCGGGTTTGAGCTGGGCGTTAAAGGCAAACTGCTGGATATGCTGTCGGCCGGGGTGAATTACAGCTTCACCCATAGCGATCCCAAGCAATTGGAAATCGGCAAGATTACCGGTTTGCCGAAGCAAACGCTGGTGGCCTGGGCGACGCTGACGCCGTGGCAGCCGCTGAGTATTACCGTGTCGCAGGAGGCGCGTTCTTATAGCTACAGCGACACCGACGGCAGCCAGAAGGCGGCCGGCTTTTCCGTCACCAACCTGCGTACCGATTACCAGATTGGGCATGGCCTGAGCGTCAATGCGTCGGTCAACAATCTGTTCGATACCACCTACGCCTATGCCGAAGGGTTTATCGAAGAGGGGCGCAATTATTGGCTGGGGGTAGAGTACCGCTACTGACCGCGCCGGTCGGGTAGGTTGTCGTCAGGGCTGACGCCGTGGCGGCATCGTGTTAAAAAGGAGGTCGGAGCAAGAAGTTCATCATTAACAGGAGATCCTGATGCAGCTTTCGACGACCCCAACCCTGGAAGGGTTCACCATTACCGCCTATTGCGGCGTCGTTACCGGCGAAGCCATTCTCGGCGCCAATATCTTCCGTGATTTTTTTGCCGGCGTGCGTGATATCGTCGGCGGCCGTTCCGGCGCCTACGAGAAAGAGTTACGCAAGGCGCGCCAACTGGCGTTCAGGGAATTGGAAGAACAGGCCAAGGAACTGGGGGCCAACGCGGTGGTTGGTATCGATATCGATTATGAAACCGTCGGCAAAGACGCCAGCATGTTGATGGTTACCGTCAGCGGCACGGCGGTGAAAGTGGACCGTTAATCCGAACGCAAGGCAAAGGAGCATGCAGTGGCGAAGGGATTATGGATCATAGCCGCCGCCAGCCTGTTGGCCGGCTGCCAGAGCGGCCAACAGCACGAAGATGGCGCTTATCACGTGGAGACGCGTTACCGGGCGCAGGGCGCCGATGCGCGCATCCGCTTTCTGGTGATGCATTACACGGCGGATGATTTTCACGCCTCGCTGAAGACGCTGACCGACGAACACGTCAGCGCGCACTACCTGCTGCCGGCTCATCCGCCGCGGCAAAACGGCCAACCGGTGGTGTATCAACTGGTGCCCGAGGCGCAGCGCGCCTGGCATGCGGGGGCCAGCCAGTGGCGTGGCCGCACCGGCCTTAACGATACCTCCATCGGCATTGAAATCGTCAATCGCGGCTTTTACCGCAGCCTGCTGTTCACCCATTGGCAGCCCTATACGCCGGAGCAAATTGCGCTGCTGGTGGATCTTAGCCGCGACATCATTAAGCGCTATGGCATTCAGCCGGTGGATGTGGTCGGGCACAGCGATATCGCTCCTTTGCGCAAACAGGATCCCGGCCCGCTATTCCCGTGGCGGCAGTTGGCGCAGGCTGGCATCGGTGCCTGGCCGAACGAGGCGGACGTGCAGCATTATCTGGCCGGCCGCGATCGCCATGCGCCGGTCGCCATGGCGCCGCTATTGGCCAAGCTGGCGCGCTACGGCTATGGCGTGGAGCCGGGGTGGGATGCGCGCCAGCAGCGGCAACTGGTGGCGGCGTTTCAGATGCACTTCCGGCCGGCAGATTTTAGCGGCGTGCCGGATGCGGAAACCGAAGCGATTGCGGATGCTTTGCTAAGTAAATATGGGGCGGCGCGCTGATTAGCGCGCGTGCAACATGCCGTGGGTTTTCAACCATTGGGCGGTGCGGTTGATGCCTTCGTCCAGCGAAACGATCGGCCGGTAACCCAACTCGTCTTGTGCCAGCGTGGTGTCGAGCGTCAAATCGAAATTGAGCTTGGCGACGCCGTAATGGGTCAGCACCGGCTCTTTGTCTTTATTTCCCAACTTTTCCATGCCGCGGGCCATCATATCCAGCATCGGATAGGGCACCGAACGGATACGGCACGCCATGCCAAGATCGTCAAACAGTTGTTGGACGATGGTGCGCAGCGGGCGTGACTGCTGGTTGGTAATATTGTAGGCGCGCCCGGAGACGGTGTTTTCCGCCTGGGTGGCCAGCCACATGGCGTGTACGGCGTTTTCCAGATAGGTCATATCCACCAGCGCGCTGCCGCCGTGCGGCAGCAGCAGGTTGCCGTAGTGCTTAATCATCTGCAGCAGGCGCGGCAACATCACGTTGTCGTGCGGGCCGAACAGCCCCTGCGGGCGCAGAATGGTGAAATGGGTCTGCGGGTTGGACAGTGCCAACTGGTGGATCACCTGTTCGCCGGCAGCTTTGCTGCGCGCGAATTCGTTGGCATAGCGTACCGGCCGGTAATCTTCTTTGATATTGCGGTGGTGGCGATAATCGAAATAAATAGCAGGGGAGGAGATATGGATAAACTGCGATACGCCATAGGCGGCGGCCCATTCCCCCAACCGGCGGGTGGCGCGCACGTTGGCCAGCTCGAACGCCTGCTCGCTGCCCCAGGGGGAAGTGAAGCTGGAGCAGTGCCACAGAACATCCACGTCCGCCAGCATGGCCTTGGCCTGTGAAGATACCAGCGTGGTGAGATCGGCTGCGATAAACTCGGCGCCCATTTTTTCCAGCAGGTTGCCCATGGCCTGGTTGCGGCCGGTGGCGCGCACTTTTATACCCTGATGGCGGAGATATTCAACGGCGTTGCGGCCTAACCCACTGGTTGCACCGGTAACCAATACCTTCATAACAGACTCTATTCTCACCCCAAATTGTAGACTGCGGGAGCGGTTGCCAGCACCCCTGCAAATGAGGTGCCATTCTTCCGTGATTTTGTGCGCTATGCAATCGGAAAGGGTTTAACTGCGGCAGCAAAGTGTGCGGTTGGCCGACAAATAACCGCCTGACGCCCTTTAATGCCGATCTTGCCGCTGCGCCAACCGGGCAATGCGCTTTGCCATGCCACGAAAAATAAACAGGTGAGCGGGCATCATAAGGAACCAATAAAGCAAGCCGCTGAACCCGGCCGGGTGCCACCAGGCGCGCACATCAAGCTGCCGGTATGCGCCAAAATCCTTAATGCTAAAGGTCAGTCGCCCCAGCCCCGGCGCCTTCATACCAAACAGCAATGCCAACTGGCGCAGCGGCTTCATGGTGATCACTTTCCAGCCGTCTACCAGATCGCCCACTTGCAGCGTCGCGCGCGCCGGGCGGCCATAGACCACGCCGTTGCCCGCCAGATCGTCCATCCAGGCCCGAATGCGCCACAGGATATTGGCGTAAAAATAGCCTTCTTTGCCGCCCAACTGCTGCACCACGTGCCACAGCGCTTCACTGGATGCCGTGGTATCGATGGTAAAGCCGGCCTGCTTCGGGTAAAAGCCATAGCCGGGGCGCCAGCGGGCGCGCGCTTCGGGATCGTAGCCCCAGTCGGCGCAGGCCACCACTTCATCTTCACGCCGCAACGTGTCTTTCACCGCCTGATCGAAGGTAAACAGCGTTTGCGGGATCAGCGCTTGCAGTGCTTTGCCGTCGGCCGGCAGATCGTGGTTCAGGCCTTGGATCAGCGCGTTGGCGATCGGCACCGGTACCGAGGTTATCATGCTGATAAACCACGCGGAGATAAAGCGTGTCGGCAGGGGGAGGGGAAGCAGCCAGCGTTTTTTGCCGCTGATGGCGATAAAGCGCTCGAACAGGGTTTGATAGCTGATGTATTCCGGGCCGGCGATGTCGAAAACCCGATTCTCCGCCGCCGGATACTGCAATATACCGGCCAGGTAGACCAGCAGATTGCTCAACGCGACCGGCGATGATTTGGAGCGCACCCAACGCGGCGGGGTCAGTATCGGCAGGTTGTACACCATATCGCGCATGATCTCGAAAGCGGCTGAACCGGGGCCGACGATAATGCTGGCGCGCAGTTCCGTGATCGGAACGCCGCTGCTGCGCAGGATATCGCCGGTCAGTTGACGTGCGACCAGATGCGGTGAGCGGGCGTCGCGCGGCTGCAACGCGCCGAGAAAGATCACCTGTTTGACACTGGCGTTGCGCAGCGCGTCACGCATATTTTCCGCCGCTTGGCGCTCTTTTTCGATAAAGTCATCGCCGTCGCCCATGCCGTGGATCAGGTAATACACCGTATCGATATTCCACAACGCCGCGGCCAGCGTTTCCGGGCGGTAGACATCCACGTATTGGCAACGCACGCGCGGCCAGTGCTGTTCCTGTAGCCATTCAATGCGCCGGGCGGCAGCGGTAATGTCATGCCCAAGCTCCGCCAGATGTGGGATCAGGTTCTGGCCAATATAGCCGCTAGCGCCAAGCACCAGTATGCGTTGGGGGATCATCCATGCCGCCTTATCGTCAATGTGAACGCCTTGCCCAAGCGGCCGTGGCGCTTGAGTTTCATAGCGCATAGCATGCCAAACCTGCCGAGTAAAAGCACTGCGTAATGGACGATTTCTGTTTGCCAGGGCATGCCGGCCGCGGCACACTGGGCGCCTTTTCTGGTGGGGAGTGAGCGATGCGAGTAGGGGCGTTGTGTTATCTGCTGCTGGCCGTGGCCTGCAGCGCCAGCCTGTTTTCGCCGCAGCCGCTTTGGGCGGCGGTGGTGCTGATTAACCTGTTGACGCTGCTGATTTACGGCGCAGATAAGTTGGCGGCCATCCGGGCGTGGCAACGGGTGCCGGAAAGCACCCTGTTGGCCTTTGGGTTGGTAGGCGGTTGGCCGGGAGCGATCTGCGGCCAGCAACTCTTTCGCCATAAAACGCGCAAGCAGCCGTTCAAAACCTGGTTTATCTGCAGCGTGGTGCTGAACCTGGCGCTGGCGATCGGCTATTGGCGATACGGCGGTTAACGCAACCAGTTGGTCTTGGCCAGCTCAACCACTTCATCGCCGCGGCCGTTGATGATGGCGCGCAGCATATACAGGCTGAACCCCTTGGCCTGTTCAAATTTGATCTGCGGCGGCATCGCCAGTTCCTGTTTGGCGGTGACGACATCCAGCAGCCCCGGGCCGGGGTGCGCCAGCAGTTCCTGCAGCGCGGCGTCCAGTTCGGACGCTTTCTCGACGCGGATGCCTTTAATGCCGGCGGCGTTGGCAATCGCCGCGAAGTCCGGGTTGTGCAGATCGGTGCCGTCGGTCAGGTAACCGCCCGCTTTCATTTCCATCGCCACAAACCCCAACACGCTATTGTTGAACACCACCACCTTCACCGGCAGTTTGAGCTGCGCCAGCGACAGAAAATCGCCCATCAACATGCTGAAGCCGCCGTCGCCACACAGCGCCACTACCTGGCGGTTTGGCGCCGTCGCCTGTGCGCCAATCGCCTGCGGCATGGCGTTGGCCATGGAGCCGTGGTTGAACGAGCCCAACAGGCGGCGTTTGCCGTTCATCTTCAGGTAGCGCGCTGCCCATACCGTCGGGGTGCCGACGTCGCAGGTAAAAACCGCGTCTTCGCTGGCGTATTGGCTGATTTGCTGCGCCAGATACTGCGGGTGAATCGGCTGATCGTCATTACGGGTCGCCAGGCTGTCGAGATCCTTACGGGCATCGCGATAGTGCTCCAAGGCTTTATCAAGGTATTTGCGATCCTGTTTCGGCTCCAACAGCGGCAGCAGGGTGGTCAGGGTGGTTTTGATATCGCCGACCAACGCCTGATTGACCGGGCAGTGGGCGCCGATGCTGCCAGGGTTGATGTCGATCTGGATAATGGTGGCGTTGCTCGGGTAGAACGCGCGGTAGGGGAACTGGGTGCCCAGCAGCACCAGCGTATCGGCGTTCATCATCGCATGATAGCCGGAGGAGAAGCCAATCAGCCCGGTCATGCCTACGCTGTAAGGGTTATCCCACTCAATGTGCTCCTTGCCGCGCAACGCATGCACGACCGGGGCCTGCAGCGTTTCGGCCAGTTTTACCACTTCTTCGTGGGCGCCGGCGCAGCCGCTGCCGCACATCAGGGTAATGTTCTTGGCGCCGTTAAGGGTTTGCGCCAGCTTCTGTAGCTCGCTTAGCGGCGGCTGCACCAGCGGCAGCGCTGGGGTTTGCCACACTACCTGCGCGTCTTCCGGCGCCATACGCAGCGCCACGTCGCCCGGCAGCACGATGACTGAAACGCCGCGGTTCAGGATCGCCTGCCGCATGGCGACCTCCAGTACGCGCGGCAGCTGCTCGGGGTTGGACACCAGCTCACAGTAATGGCTGCACTCGCGGAACAGCTCCTGCGGGTGGGTTTCCTGAAAATAGCCGCTGCCGATTTCGCTGGAAGGAATATGTGCGGCGATCGCCAGCACCGGCACGTGGTTGCGGTGGCAGTCGAACAGGCCGTTGATCAGGTGCAGGTTGCCGGGGCCGCAGGAACCGGCGCACACCGCCAGCTCGCTGGTGAGTTGCGCTTCGGCGCCGGCGGCAAAGGCGGCCACCTCTTCATGGCGGGTTCCCAGCCATTCGATGGTGCCCATGCGGTGCAGGCTGTCGCTCAGCCCATTTAACGAATCGCCGGTGACGCCCCAAATTCGTTTTACTCCCGCTTTTTCCAGCGTTTTAGCGACCAGCGTGGCTACTGTTTGCTTCATAGTTCCCCCAAGCATAGTGAAAATAATATGAACTCAATCCGATGAGTCACAGACAGAGCGGTTACCTGTACAGGCTACCGGGTCTTTTGTCGATGAACGTCAGGAAAGGTAAAGCGCAGCGCTTCACCGAGTCTAGGAGAGCGCCGCCGGGGCGGTTTACCGATAAATGCCCTGACGTTTGTCAGGCGCGGGGGCGGCGCCTGACGAATGCTTATGAGAACAGGGCGATCAGCACCGGCGCCAACAGGCTCAGCAAGAAACCGTGCACAATCGCCGAGGGCACAATTTCCAGCCCAGCGCTGCGCTGGAGCACCGGCAAGGTAAAGTCCATGGAGGTGGCGCCGCAGAGGCCCAGGGCAGAAGAGCGGCTGCGGCGCACCAGCGCCGGGATCAGCATGATCGCAACCAGCTCACGCGCCAGATCGTTGAAAAACGCGGCGCTGCCCATCACCGGGCCATAGGTATCGGCGATCAGAATGCCGGAGAGGGAATACCAGCCAAAGCCGGAGGCCATCGCCAGCCCTTCTTTCAGCGGCAGCCCGAGCAGCAACGCGGCCAGCGCGCCGCCCGCCAGCGCGCTGACGCACACTACGCCGGCGACGATCATGCCGCGGCGGTTAATCACCACCTGGCGCAGCGTCATACCGCTGTTGCGCAGCTGTGTCCCGACCAGTAACAGCAAGAACAGCAGCGCGTATTCTCCGCCCTGCGTCGCATACTGCAACCACGGCCACTGCGCCAGCCCCAGAATAAAGCCGGCAAGCACCACGCCGCAGAGCTTGAGTGATTCCAGCGCCATCAGCAGGCGGGAAGGCAAGGCCTCTTGCTTATGCGCACTGCGCCAGGGCGAGCGGCGCTCCAGCAGATACAGGGCCAGCAGGTTAAAGCAGAAAATGCACAGGAAAAACACGGCCGTATACTGGAAGATCAGCAGCAGGTTACTGCCCAGATTATCCAGAAATGCCAGGCTGATGCCCATAAAAAACAGGATGACATACACCATCCAACTAAGCAGGCGGTTGACGGTGCGAATTAACGTTTTACTGCGCAGCGGAATAAGGTAACCGGCAATCAGCGGCACCAGAATGATCAGCAGTCCTGAATACATGAAAAATGCGCGTCCTTTGGAATGAGAAATACCCGGGCCGATGGCCGGGTGAACACGCTAACCAAATCCGGCTGCGGAGTAAAGCGGCAGATTTAATGATGTCTGCTTGACCTGTAAGGGGTTTTTTGCCCATGCTCTGGGGAACCCACCCCGTTGGGGCGGAGAAAGGCACGCCTGGGAGGCGGTGAATGTATTTAGAACGTCTGGAAATTGTCGGGTTCCGTGGCATCAATCGGCTATCGCTGGTGCTGGATGACAACACCCTGCTGTTGGGGGAAAACGCCTGGGGCAAATCGAGCCTGCTGGATGCGCTGACGCTGCTGCTGGCCCCGGAACAGGTGCTGTATCGCTTTGAGGCGCATGACTTTCATTTCCCGCCCGGCGATGAAGCGGCGAAGGAACGGCATCTGCAGGTTATTTTAACCTTCTGTGAAAAAGACACCGGGCATGCGCACTTGCCACGTTACCGCGCGCTTTCCCCGCTGTGGGTGAAAGGCGAAGACAACCTGAACCGTATTCATTATCGCTGCGAAGGGGAACTCGAGGACGACGGCACCGTGTGCACCTGGCGCAGTTTTCTGGATGCGGACGGCAACCCGATTCACCTGCATCATATCGATAAGCTGGTGCTGGCGCTGGTGCGTATTCACCCCGTGCTGCGCCTGCGCGATGCGCGCTTTGTCCGCCGCTTGCGGCCGAACCGCCTGGCCAACAATCAGCCCGATCAGGCTGCGCTGGCGCAGCAGTTGGAGCAATTGACGCGCGAACTGGTGCGCAATCCGCAAAAACTGACCAACAACGAATTGCGCCAGGGGTTGGCGGCGATGCAGCAACTGCTGGATCACTATTTTGCCGAGCATGGTTCCCAGGTGGCGCGCACCCGGCGGCGCCAGCCGGAGGAACAGCAGGCCTGGCGCGCGCTGGACGGCCTTAACCGTATGGCGGCGGAGCCCAACAGCCGAAGCATGCGTTTGATCCTGCTGGGTATGTTCTCCACCCTGTTGCAGGCCAAAGGCGATGTCACGCTCGATCCCCATGCGCGGCCGCTGCTGCTGGTGGAGGATCCGGAAACTCGCCTGCATCCGATTATGCTGTCGGTCGCCTGGGGGTTGCTTGATCAACTGCCCTTGCAGCGCATCACCACCACCAATTCCAGCCAGTTGGTGTCGCTGGTGCCGATTGAGCACGTTTGCCGGCTGGTGCGCGGCTCCGGGCGGGTGGCGACCTATCGCCTGGGCGCGCGCGGCCTGGGGGCGGAGGACGGCCGCCGCATTGCCTTCCATATCCGGTTCAACCGGCCTTCATCGCTGTTTGCCCGCTGCTGGTTGCTGGTGGAGGGGGAAACTGAAGTCTGGTTGTTGAACGAATTGGCGCGCCAGTGCGGCTACCATTTCGAATCGGAAGGCGTGCGGGTGATTGAATTCGCCCAGTGCGGGCTGAAGCCGCTGCTGAAGTTTGCGCGCCGGATGGGGATCGAATGGCACGCTCTGGTGGACGGCGATGAGGCCGGTAAAAAATACGCCAATACCGTGCGCGGCCTGCTGGACAACCACGTTGATATTGAACGCGATCGCCTGACCGCGCTACCGGCGATGGACATGGAGCAGTTCATGTACAAAGAAGGGTTCAGCGCGGTGTATCACCGCGTGGCGGCGGTGCCGGCCAATGCCCAGATGCCGCTGCGCAAAGTGATCCAAAAGGCGGTGCATCACTCCTCAAAACCCGATTTAGCGATTGAAGTGGCGATGCAGGCCGGTGAGTGGGGCACCGATTCGGTGCCGCCGTTGCTGAAAAAGATGTTTTCGCGCGTGATCTGGCTGGCACGCGGGCGGGCTGATTAGCCGGCCCATTCACGGCCGGAATCTGATTGACGCGCGTGCCAGCGAGGAAATAAAATGCCAGTCATACTGCGGCTGGCATTGTTAACCTGGCAGTGCCGTGGTGAACTGCCGGATGCGTTTTAGGCAATCGCCTCATTTTCCAGTGGCACGATAAGGCTTGCATGGTTTCCTTTGGGCCCTTGGTGCACGTCAAACCGGACCTGCTGGCCCGCCTTCAACGTCCTGTAACCATCCATCTTAATCGTTGAGTAATGGGCAAAGATATCTTCGCCGCCACCTTCGGGGCAGATAAAACCAAAACCTTTGGCGTTGTTAAACCATTTTACAGTACCCGTCTCCATGCTTTTACATCCCTCGCAATGCTATTTTAAGTGAGATGAATAACTGATTCCTGGTGAGCCTCAGTTGGTTAAAAGACCAGCAGCTCACAAAATTACACTCTAGAGCAAATGATCATCACGTCAAGGGGATGGCTTTTGTCCACCGCAGGCAGTTCATCAAAGTTTGAAGCGGGTAACGCTATTGGCCGTTTTTAGCGCAAATACTGGCCGTTTTTGCCGGGGAGCGCGCATTGGGCAATACGGCAGGATGTGGCCGAAGATGTTAAAATGAACTTAGGCTGTGCGCCGCCAGAGAACACACTGTGCGGTCGGCATCGTTTGGCGCCTTTTTTTGCGCGCAGCCGAATGTTCCCGTTTGAATAACCCGTATGTGACCCCATATCAGGGTACAGAAGAGAAGATAAGCAGCGATGGGCAATAACAACGATTGGCTGAATTTTGAACATTTAGCTAAAGAAAAACAAATCGATGCGGTAAAACCGCCGTCTATGTATAAAGTTATACTTAACAACGACGATTACACACCGATGGAATTTGTGATTGACGTTCTGCAAAAGTTCTTTTCTTATGATATTGAACGCGCAACGCAACTGATGCTCACGGTGCACTATCAGGGGAAAGCGATCTGCGGGGTGTTCACCGCCGAAGTCGCAGAAACCAAAGTAGCTCATGTTAACCGTTATGCCAGGGAGAACGAGCATCCGTTATTGTGTACGCTGGAGAAAGCCTGACCGGGGCGTGCTTCAATAGGCGTCATCAGCGCAGCCAGTTTGGGCGCGGGCAGCGAGCCGCCAAAGAGGCAAGATGGCGGGTATTCTGCCCAGGCTTAAAGTGGTAGGTAAGATAGCCTAGTGAACAGGCTCAAAGGTAATTTATTGGGGGAGGTGCCTATGCTCAATCAAGAACTGGAACTCAGTCTCAACATGGCTTTCGCCAGGGCGCGTGAGCACAGACATGAGTTTATGACCGTGGAGCACCTGTTGCTGGCGCTGCTCAGCAACCCAGCCGCGCGTGAAGCGCTTGAGGCTTGTACGGTGGATCTGGCGGCATTGCGTCAGGAACTGGAAGCCTTCATCGAACAGACCACGCCAACGCTGCCGGCCAGCGAAGAAGAGCGCGATACGCAGCCTACGCTCAGCTTCCAGCGCGTATTGCAACGTGCGGTCTTCCACGTGCAGTCATCCGGCCGCAGTGAAGTTTCCGGCGCCAATGTGCTGGTGGCGATTTTCAGCGAGCAGGAGTCGCAGGCGGCCTATCTGCTGCGTAAACACGACGTCAGCCGTCTTGACGTGGTGAACTTTATTTCACATGGCACGCGTAAAGACGAGCCGGGCCAGGCACCAAATGCGGAAAACCCGGTAAACGAAGAGCAGTCCGGAGGGGAAGACCGTATGGAGAACTTCACCACCAACCTCAACCAGCTGGCTCGGGTGGGGGGCATTGACCCGTTGATTGGCCGCGATCGTGAATTGGAGCGCGCCATCCAGGTGCTGTGCCGCCGCCGTAAAAACAACCCGCTGTTGGTCGGGGAATCCGGTGTGGGCAAAACGGCGATAGCCGAAGGGCTGGCGTGGCGCATCGTGCAGGGTGACGTGCCGGAAGTGATGGCTGACTGTACGCTGTACTCACTGGATATCGGTTCGTTGCTGGCGGGCACCAAATACCGCGGCGATTTTGAAAAACGTTTCAAGGCGTTGCTCAAACAGCTGGAACAGGATCAGAACAGCATCCTGTTTATTGATGAAATTCATACCATCATTGGCGCCGGTGCGGCTTCAGGCGGCCAGGTGGATGCCGCCAACCTGATTAAACCGCTGCTTTCCAGCGGCAAGATCCGGGTGATCGGCTCGACCACGTATCAGGAATTCAGCAACATTTTCGAAAAAGACCGTGCGCTGGCGCGTCGCTTCCAGAAAATTGATATTACTGAGCCGACGCCGGAAGAGACCATTCAGATCATCAACGGTCTGAAGACCAAGTATGAAGTGCATCACGATGTGCGTTACACCGCCAAGGCCGTGCGTGCCGCGGTGGAACTGTCGGTGAAATACATTAACGACCGTCATTTGCCGGATAAGGCGATCGACGTGATTGACGAAGCGGGTGCGCGCAGCCGGTTGATGCCGGTGAGCAAGCGCAAGAAAACCGTTAACGTGGCGGATATTGAAACCGTGGTGGCGCGTATTGCACGCATCCCGGAAAAAACCGTGTCCGCCAGCGATCGCGACGTGCTGAAAAGCCTGGGCGATCGGCTGAAAATGCTGGTGTTTGGCCAGGATCCGGCGATTGAAGCGCTGACCGAGGCGATCAAGATGAGCCGTGCCGGGCTGGGCCATGAGCACAAACCGGTGGGTTCCTTCCTGTTTGCTGGCCCGACCGGCGTCGGGAAAACCGAAGTCACGGTGCAGTTGGCAAAAGCGCTGGATATTGAACTGCTGCGCTTTGACATGTCGGAATACATGGAACGCCATACCGTCAGCCGGTTGATTGGCGCGCCTCCAGGCTACGTCGGCTACGATCAGGGCGGCCTGCTCACTGATGCGGTGATCAAGCACCCGCACGCCGTGGTGCTGCTCGACGAGATCGAAAAGGCGCACCCGGACGTATTCAATCTGCTGCTGCAGGTGATGGATAACGGCACGCTGACCGACAACAACGGGCGCAAGGCGGACTTCCGCAACGTGATCCTGGTGATGACCACCAACGCCGGGGTGCGTGAGACGGAACGTAAATCGATTGGCCTGATTGAGCAGGATAACAGCCACGACGCGATGGAAGAGATCAGGAAAGTGTTCACGCCGGAGTTCCGTAACCGGCTGGACAACATTATCTGGTTCAACCATCTGTCGAGCAGTGTGATCCAGCAGGTTGTCGACAAGTTCATCGTGGAACTGCAGGCGCAGTTGGATGCGAAAGGCGTGTCGCTGGAGGTGAGCGACGAAGCGCGCGACTGGCTGGCGGTGAAAGGTTATGACCGTGCGATGGGGGCCCGCCCAATGACCCGCATCATGCAGGAAAACCTGAAGAAACCGCTGGCTAACGAACTGCTGTTTGGTTCGCTGGTCGATGGTGGCTCAGTGAAAGTGGAGCTGGATAAGGAAACGCAGAAACTGACCTATCACTTCCTCAGCGCGCAGAAACGCAAGGCGGATGAGGGCGTGCATTAATCGGCTTGCTGGTTAAGCGTTCTATCTATGGCCGCAACGGATAACGTTGCGGCTTTTTTTTGCGCTTTTCTGGCTACGCACGTAGGTTGCCCAGCGGCGGCAGATAGCGTTGCCGTTCAGCGCACTTATGGCCTGAATCTTTAATGAGCGGGGTAGGGCGGAAATGATTGAGCCCTCTCAGTTTATCTGCGTGCATACGTCGCTATACGGAACGCCACGGCGCAGCTAAACGGAAAGGGCTCTGGAGGGATTACATCCTCGGTGCCGCCGTTGGGCGGATAAGCCGATTAACGGCTACGGAAGACAATGCGGCCTTTGCTCAGGTCGTACGGGGTCAGCTCTACAGTGACTTTGTCACCCGTCAGGATGCGGATATAGTTTTTGCGCATTTTACCGGAGATATGAGCGGTTACCACGTGCCCGTTTTCCAACTCAACGCGGAACATGGTGTTCGGCAACGTATCAAGAACGGTGCCTTGCATTTCAATATTGTCTTCTTTGGCCATCGAATCCTCTAGGTGTAACTACCTTAGTTTTTAACCGGCAAGATAATGCCGAAAAACCCCCATTATGTAAAGAAGTGTTGGCGAACAATGCACCATTTCCGCAAATTAGTTTGTTGAGGAGGGTGGTTCAACCTGCTGTGGGGGTATGTCTTGCTTTGCCCAGCATGCTGGCGCCAGCGCTTTACGCTGAAGGTGGCTGAGCTGCCGTAAAAATTGGCTGCGGGGGATTTCACGAGCCCCCAGCGAGGCAGTGTGGGCGTTAAGCACCTGGCAGTCAATCAATTCCCCGCCAAAAGCGGTGAAATGCTGGCAAAAAGCCATCAGCGCGCATTTTGACGCATTGGTGGTGCGGCTGAACATGGATTCGCCGCAGAACACCGCGCCTTGCGCCACGCCGTACATGCCGCCGACCAGTTGCTGATCCTGCCATACCTCGACGGAATGCGCATGGCCGAGGTGATGCAACTGCAGATAGGCGCGCTGCACCGCCGGGTTGATCCAGGTGCCCTCCAGCGGGCGTTGCGCGCAGGCATGGACCACCGCGGCGAAATCCTGGTTCAGGGTAATGCGAAACGGGTTGGTGCGCAGAAAGCGTTTCAGGCTGCGGCTGATATGGCGCTCGCCCGGGAACAGCACCGCGCGCGGATCCGGCGACCACCACAGGATCGGCTCCCCGGGGGAATACCAGGGGAAAATGCCTTGCGCATAGGCGGCCAGCAGCCGCGGCGCGCTAAGATCGCCGCCGATGGCCAGCAGGCCGTTAGGATCGCGCAGGGCGCTGTCTGGCGCCGGGAACGCAAGCGAGTGCGGGGAAAGCTTCATGATGCGCACAGTGCCCCCTGGTGTGCGCTACAGGCGGTATTAAAGCGAAACACGGCTGACACGCTGGTGGAATTGCGCATAGCGGCCTTGCTGACGCAGTAACGCCGCATGGTCACCCTGTTCGATAATCTTACCGCCGTCCATCACGCAGATGCGATCAAAATGATCGAGCCCATACAGCCGGTGGGTGATCAGGATCAGCGTTTTGCCCTGGCAATGTTGGCGCAGCAGTTGCAAAATCTGCCGTTCGGTTTCGGCATCCAACCCCTCGGTCGGTTCATCCAGCAACAGCAGCGGAGCCGGGTGCAGCAGTGCGCGAGCAATTCCCAGGCGGCGCTGTTCGCCGCCGGAAAGCTGGCGGCCGCCTTCACCCAGCCAGGCGTTCAGCCCTTCGTTTTCCAGCAATTTATCCAGCCCTACCTGGCGCAGCACGGCGTTGAACTGTGCGTCGGTGGCGCCGGGGGCGGCCAGCTGCAGGTTCTCACGCAGCGTGCTGCTGAAAATATGCACCCGTTGGTTCACGACGGTGGTCATGGCGCGTAGCGTGCTTTCGCTATAGCTGGCCAGCGGCTGGCCGTTAAGGCTGATGCTGCCGCTGTCGATATCCCAGGCGCGGGTCAGCAACTGCAGCAGCGTCGATTTGCCGCAGCCGGTGCGCCCCAGCAACGCGATATGTTCGCCGGGCGCCACATCCAGCGTGATGTGCCGCAGCACCGGCTGGGGTTGGCCGGGGTAAGTAAAATCAACCTGCCGCAGGCTCAGTGCCGCCGTTGCCGCAGCATCCGCGCCCTGGGGCGGGAAGTTAACTTCCGGCTGCCGATCGATGATCTGCTTTACCCGCGTCGCGGAAGCCACGACCTGCCCCAGGTGCTGGAAGGCGCCGGCTATCGGCATCATTGCTTCAAACGCAGCCAGCCCGGCGAAGACAAACAGGGCAATCAGCGCGCCGGGCTGGGTATTGCCGCCAATGCCGGCGGCGGCCAGCCACAGCAGCAGCGTTACCGTCAGGCCGCTGGCGAGGATCAGCAACGCTTGCGCTAGCCCGCCGAGCGACGTTTGCTGCCACTGGCGTTGTTGCCAGCGTTGCTCGGTGACGTTGAGCACTGCACGGAAGCTCTCCGCGGCGCCGAATACCACCAGCTCGGCCTGGCCCTGAAGCCAGGCGGCCAGATCGGTGCGGTACTGGCCGCGCAGCGCCGTCAGTTCAGCGCCAATCGGCTTGCCTGCGCGATAAAAGATCGGCGGGATCAGCAACAGCAGCAACAGCAGGATGGCGCCCAGCGTCAGCGCCAGGCCGGTATCGAGCAGGCTCAGGCCGGCGGTGACCACCGCGATCACCACCGCGGCGCTGACCAACGGCGAAATCACGCGCAGGTAGAGGTGATCCAAGGTATCCACATCGGCCACCAGGCGGTTGAGCAGTTCCGCCTGGCGGAAACGCGCGATGCCGCCCGGCGACAGCGGCAGGATCTTTTGGAAGGTGAAGACGCGCAAGTGCGCGAGCACCCGGAAGGTGGCATCGTGGCTCACCACGCGTTCGGCATAGCGCCCAGCGGTGCGGAAAATGGCCGCGCCACGCACGCCGGCGGCAGGCAGCATATAGTTGAAGGTAAACAGGCCGGCCAGCCCGGCCAATGCCGAAGCAGCCAGGAACCACCCAGAGAGCGCCAGCAGGCCGATGCTGGCCAGCAGGGTAATGATGGCCAATATGATGCCAAGGCTAATCAGAAACGTGTGGCGGCGATACAGCGCCAAAAACGGCAGCAGAACACGCATGGTTATAGCTCCTCGCTGCGGTGTGCAAGTAAATCGGCAAACAGCCCAGGTTGGGTGCTCAGGGTGGCGTAATCGCCTTGTTGCACGATTTGCCCGTCATTCATCACCCAGATCCGATCGTAATCTTCAATTTCTTCCAACTGGTGCGTTACCAGCAGCGTGGTTTGCTGGCGAGCGGCGGCGTTCAGCGCCTGCATCACCAGCCGTTCGCTGTCGGCATCCAGGCTGGCCGCCGGTTCGTCCAGCAGCAGCAAGCGGCGTGGGCTGATCAGGGCGCGCGCTACGGCGACGCGTTGCGCTTGGCCAACGGAAAGGCGTGCGGCGCCGTCGCCGATTTGGGTTTCCAACCCGTCGGGCAGGTTCGGCAGAAATTCGCTGACGTACGCCTGTTCGATCGCCTGTTGCAGTTGGGCCGCCGTCGCCTGCGGGTGGCCTAACAGGATATTGTCACGCAGCGTCTGCGCCGGCAGGTGTGGGTTTTGCCCTACCCAACCCAGTTGGCGGCGCCAACCTGGCGCAGCCAGCTCGCGCAGTTCGAGGCCGTTAATCGTGAGCGAGCCGCGGTAAGGCAGGAAGCCCAGCAGCAGGTTGAGCAACGAACTTTTGCCTGCGCCGCTTAGCCCGACGATCGCGATACGCGTCTGCGCCGGCACGCTGAAGTTCAACGGCCCGGCCAACAGCACCCCATTTGGCGCCAGAATTTCCAGGTTGTGCGCCTGCAGCGCCAGCGGCGTATCGCCCGTTATGGCCTGGCTACCGTTGCCCATTTGCTCGCCTTCGGCGTTCAGAAACGTCTCCAGCGCTTCCGCAGCCCCCACGGCCTGCGCCTTGGCATGATAGAAGGTGCCAAGATCGCGCAGCGGCTGGAAAAACTCCGGCGCCAGGATCAGCACCAGAAAACCGGCGAACAGGGTTACGCCGGTGCCGTAGCTGCCGAAATTGAGTTCGCCCAGGTAAGAGAAGCCAAAATAAACCGCCACCACGGCGATGGAAATCGAGGCGAAAAACTCCAGCACGGCGGAGGAGAGAAACGCCAGGCGCAGTACTTCCATCGTCCGGCGCCGGAAGTCCTCGGACGATTTGGCGATCTGTTCAGTCTCCGCCTGCGCCCGGTGAAACAGGCGCAGCGTGTCCAGGCCGCGCAGCCGATCGAGGAAATTACCGCTCAGGCGCGCCAGGGCGACAAAGTTGCGGCGGTTGGCGTCGGCGGCGCCCATGCCGACCAGCGCCATAAAAAGTGGGATCAGCGGCGCGGTGGCTAACAGGATCAGCCCGGCGGCCCAGTTGATGGGGAACACGGTGATCAGGATTAATAAAGGAATAAAGGCCGCCAGATACATTTGCGGCAGGTAGCGCGCGTAGTAATCCTGCATATCTTCGATTTGTTCGATGATAATGCTGGCCCAACTGCCGGCCGGTTTACCCTGCACCCAGGCCGGCCCAAGCTGCTGCAGCTTGTCCAGCACCCGGCCGCGAAGCTGCTGGCGGATCACCTGCCCGCAGCGGAAACCGACGCGTTCGCGCAGCCAGCTTAATAGCGCTCGCAAGGCGAAGGCGGCGGCCAGCCAGCAAAAGGACGGGATCAGCCGCTCCCGCGGCACCTGTTCAATAATCAGTGCGTGCAGCAGGGCGGCCAACAGCCAGGCCTGGGCAACGATCAGCATGCCGCTGATCAGCCCCAATAACATGGAAAGGCGCAGCCAACGCTGCGCTAATGCGCTTTGTGCTTTAAGCCAACGGGTTAACTGGTGCTGTCTGGTGTTTTTCATGAAAGAGTCTGCGTTGCTGACGCTTGCGGCAACGGGCCTGGTTAGCATCCTGTTGAAAAAGTATCTGCTTTAAATGCAAGCAAATAAGCGAACGCTAATGTTACCTCGTCACCGGGCTGGCTGAAAATAATAAAGCACATCATTGCATCAGGATGGGAGACACGTGAGGGAGGAGCGTCAGGTAAAAAAAACGGCTGGGGAACCCAGCCGCTTGATCGCGAACCGCTCTGCGGTTATTTGGCGATGAGCCCATCCAGATAACGCTCGGCGTCCAGAGCCGCCATGCAGCCGGTGCCGGCGGAGGTGATCGCCTGGCGGTAGATGTGATCCATCACGTCGCCTGCGGCAAACACGCCCGGAATGCTGGTCTGGGTTGCGTTGCCATGAATACCGGACTGCACTCTGATATAGCCGTTTTCCAGCTCCAACTGGCCGCCAAACACGCTGGTGTTCGGGCTGTGCCCAATGGCGATAAAGACGCCGGCGACCGCCAGTTCTTCCGTCTGCCCTTCGGCCTGGGTGCTGCGCAGGCGCACGCCGGTAACGCCCATTTCATCGCCCAAAACCTCGTCCAGAGTACGATCGGTGTGCAGGACGATGTTGCCGTTTGCGACTTTATCCATCAGCCGATCGATCAGGATTTTTTCTGAGCGGAAGCTATCACGGCGGTGAATCAAGTGAACTTCAGCGGCAATGTTGGACAGATACAGCGCCTCTTCCACGGCGGTATTGCCGCCGCCGACAACGGCCACTTTTTGGTTACGATAGAAAAAGCCGTCGCAGGTTGCGCAGGCGGAAACGCCTTTGCCTTTGAACGCTTCTTCTGACGGCAGGCCAAGGTAACGGGCTGAGGCGCCGGTGGCGATGATCAACGCGTCGCAGGTATATTCGCCGCTGTCACCGAACAGGCGGAAAGGGCGGTTTTGCAAATCAACGCTGTTGATATGGTCGAACACGATTTCAGTCTGAAATTTTTCTGCGTGTTCGCGCATCCGTTCCATCAGCAGCGGGCCGGTCAGGCCTTCCGCATCCCCCGGCCAGTTTTCCACTTCGGTGGTGGTGGTTAATTGGCCACCCTGTTCCATGCCGGTAATCAACACCGGTTTCAGGTTTGCCCGGGCAGCGTAGACTGCCGCGGTGTAACCCGCCGGGCCGGAGCCCAGGATCAATAACTTGCTATGTTTAGCCGTGCCCATGAATGACCTCTTTTCCCACAATGGCGGACAGTTCGCCGATTGTAGGGAAAATGCGGCAGTAAAAAAAGCGTGCTGGGGTGTTGTTAACGATTTGTTTGATAGATATTGTCTATTAATGAATTCCACGCTGTATAAAAGAATATAAAACGCGCAGTTTCACTTATGAAAACAGCGTTACTGCGCAGTGAGAGTTAACAAAAAACCTGATTTTTATCAGGTTAATATCGCCATCGGGCCGCCATGTCACGACGGAAATTCATAACTAAAAATGGGGATTTGCGTTTTCATGGCGGTATGTTGTTCTGATTTTGCTTCTTTTACTTTGACAATCCGCTGTGCATTTGCGAAAACATCAGAGGAAGAAGAAATTACCCCCCGCACCAGCAGCAAATAGTACGTATTTACGGCGCCGATGTAGCAGATTGCGCCAAAACGGGCCGGTGGCGGGGAATATCGTCCAAACGAGGTGGTGGTTTCTTGTTTCGGTGGGACGTCATTTGTATAGGTTGCGCAGTGTTTGGCAGACAGTGTGCGCGATGGCGAATGATGATAGTGAAAAACTATGACAGGCATCGGGTCTACGCTTGGGACTAGCCCTTATACATTGACGTCGGCTAGGGTGTGGCAAGTGTAAGAAGAATATAAGAGAGACAATAATAATGGCAGACAATAAAAAACGCCCGGGTAAAGATCTTGACCGTATCGATCGCAATATCCTGAACGAGTTACAGAAGGATGGGCGTATTTCGAACGTTGAGCTTTCAAAGCGCGTGGGGTTATCCCCAACGCCGTGTTTAGAACGTGTGCGCCGCCTTGAGCGCCAGGGTTTTATTCATGGTTATACTGCATTGCTTAATCCGCATTATCTGGATGCTTCGCTGTTGGTTTTTGTGGAAATCACGCTGAACCGCGGTGCGCCGGATGTGTTTGAGCAATTTAACTCTGCAGTGCAGAAGCTTGAGGAAATTCAGGAGTGTCATCTGGTTTCCGGTGATTTCGACTACCTGTTGAAAACCCGCGTGCCGGATATGTCCGCTTACCGTAAGCTGCTTGGTGAAACCTTGCTGCGTCTGCCGGGGGTAAATGACACCCGCACATACGTAGTCATGGAAGAAGTGAAACAGAGTAACCGTCTGGTGATTAAAACACGGTAAGGTACAGGTGCAAAACCTGATTAAATTGGTTACACTCCTGTTCATTCATACAGCTTCAGCGCCGGGGCGAGCTCTCGGCGTTGTTGCTATGTCATCAGGCAACAGGAACCTGGAGAGCCTTTCTTGAGCCAGGAATACACAGAAGACAAAGAAGTCACCCTAAAAAAACTCAGCAGCGGGAACCGCCTGCTTGAAGCTGTGTTGATTGTGGTGGCGATTTTCGCCGTTTATCTCATGGTTGCGCTGGTCAGCTTCAATCCCTCCGATCCGAGCTGGTCGCAAACGGCGTGGCATGAACCTATCCATAACATTGGGGGGGGCGTTGGCGCCTGGATGGCCGATACGTTGCTCTTCACCTTCGGGGTCTTGGCCTACGCGATCCCGCCGATCATGATTATTCTGTGCTGGGCTGCTTATCGCCAGCGTGATACTCGTGATTACATCGATTATTTTGCACTCTCGCTACGTTTGATCGGAACGTTGGCGCTGATTCTTTCTTCATGCGGCCTGGCCGCGTTAAACGTTGACGATCTGTACTATTTTGCTTCAGGCGGCGTGATTGGCAGCCTGCTGAGCAATGCTATGTTGCCTTGGTTTAACGGCATTGGCGCCACGTTGGTGTCGCTGTGCATTTGGGCTGTGGGGCTGACTTTGTTTACCGGTTGGTCATGGCTGGTGATCGCAGAAAAAATGGGTGGGGTGGTGCTGGGCATGTTGACCTTTATGTCCAACCGCTCGCGCCGCGACGTTCGCTATCTGGACGACGATGACGATGAACAGGCGCCGGGCGAGAAGCAGCCGCTAGGTAAAGAGGCGGCGGAGCTGGCTAACAGCATTAGCGCCGCGCAAGACGATGATGTGCTGTTTTCGGCGCCGTCGGTTAATGAGCGCGTGCAAGATACGGCACAGGCAGACGACGCGGCAGCGGATGCGCAACAAGCCCCACCGCAGGCAGATGCCCAGCCGGTAGCGGCGCATAGCGAACCTGCGGCGCCGCAAGCGCCGGTTGCCAACGCCGAGCCGCAAGCGCCTGCCGCCGATGCAGCAGCGCAGCCGCAAACGCCGCCGCTGTATTCATTTGAATTGCCGGAAGAAACGCCCGCACCTAAAACACCACAGGCGGCCTATCAGGAAGACGACGAGCCTCGCCTGGGCAATTGGAACGCGCCGGCGCAGCCGGAACGCACCCCGCATTCCCCATTCGATTTCTCCGCCGCGCAGCGTGATGAAGATATCGGCGCGGACTTTGATTTCAACGCCGCGGGCGCCAAACCGGCAGTGCCTTCCCCTTCCGCAGCCGAAGTGGCCGCCGCAAGCACGACCTTTATGCCAGCCTTCAGCGCCACCAGCGACGATAACCCGCAGGTGAAGCAGGGGATAGGCCCGGAACTGCCGCGCCCGAACCCGGTGCGCATCCCCACCCGGCGTGAGCTGGCTTCCTATGGCATCAAGCTGCCTTCGCAGCGCCAGGCCGAACAGGAGCAGCGTCACCAGGCGCCTGAACCGCAGGGTGCGCATGGGGCGGAGGATGACGATAACGAAGCTATGCAGGCAGCGCTGCGCCAGGAGTTTTTGGCACAGCAAAATGCCCGCTATGGCGAACAATCCTCTCAGGCCGACGATGAAGACGCCCTGCAGGAAGCGGCGCTAAGCCAGGCCTTTGCTGAACAACAGCAGGCGCGCTACGGCCAGCAAGATGAGGAATTGGCACAGCCAACCGCATCAAACCCGGTGGATACCCGCAACGCGTTCAGCTTCTCGCCGATAGCCGATCTGGTCGACGAGGGGCCGAAAGCGCCGTTGTTTACCCTGTCACCGCAAGAGGCAGAGGCCGCCGCTCAGCCGTTGGCTCAGAGCCAGCCAGCTACGCCTGCCGATCCACCATCGGCCCCCATTGCGCAGCAACCGGTACAGCACGGCTATTCACAACCGTCTGCCCACCCTGGTAGCCAGGTGCAGCAAGCGCCAGCGGCACAACAACCCGCGATGGACAGCCTGATTCACCCGTTCCTGATGCGTAACGATCAGCCGTTGCAGAAGCCAACGACGCCACTGCCGACGTTGGATCTGCTGGCGGCGGCGCCGAAAGAAGTGGAGCCGGTGGATATGTTCGCCCTGGAACAAAAAGCGCGCCTGGTGGAAGCCAGCCTGGCGGATTACCGGGTGAAGGCCGACGTTGTCGATATTCTGCCAGGCCCGGTGATTACCCGCTTCGAGTTGGATCTGGCGCCTGGGGTGAAAGCGGCGCGTATTTCCAACCTGTCGCGCGATCTGGCGCGTTCGCTGTCAACCTCGGCGGTGCGTGTGGTTGAAGTGATTCCCGGCCGGCCTTATGTCGGGTTGGAGTTGCCGAACACCAAACGCCAAACGGTGTATCTGCGCGAAGTGCTGGACTGCCCGGCGTTCCGCGATAGCCTGTCGCCGCTGTCGGTGGTATTGGGTAAAGATATTTCCGGCGAGCCGGTGGTGGCCGATCTGGGCAAAATGCCGCACTTGTTGGTTGCCGGTACTACCGGCTCCGGTAAGTCGGTCGGGGTCAACGCCATGATCCTGAGCATCCTGTATAAGGCCACGCCGAAAGAAGTGCGCTTTATCATGATCGACCCGAAAATGCTCGAGCTGTCGGTCTATGAGGGGATCCCGCATCTGCTGACTGACGTGGTCACCGACATGAAAGATGCCGCCAATGCGTTGCGTTGGTGCGTGGCCGAGATGGAACGCCGCTACAAGCTGATGTCGGCGCTTGGGGTGCGTAACATTGCCGGTTATAACGAGCGCGTCGACCAGGCCGAAGCGATGGGCCGCCCGATCCCGGATCCATTCTGGAAGCCGACGGACAGCATGGATATCACGCCGCCGACGCTGGAAAAAGAACCGTACATCGTGGTGATGGTGGATGAGTTTGCCGATCTGATCATGACGGTGGGCAAGAAAGTTGAAGAACTGATCGCTCGCCTGGCGCAGAAAGCGCGTGCTGCGGGGATTCACCTGGTGCTGGCGACGCAGCGTCCTTCCGTGGATGTGATCACCGGCCTGATCAAAGCCAACATCCCAACGCGCATTGCCTTTACCGTATCGAGCAAGATCGACTCACGCACTATCCTCGATCAGGGCGGGGCGGAATCGCTGCTCGGCATGGGGGATATGTTGTATCTGGCGCCAAACTCTTCGATTCCGGTTCGTGTGCACGGTGCCTTTGTGCGCGATCAGGAAGTACATGCGGTGGTTAAGGATTGGAAAGCGCGTGAACGGCCCCAATATAAAGAGGGTATCCTGAGCGGCGGAGAAGACGGCGAAGGTGGTGGGATCGAGGGCGACGAAGAGCTGGATCCGCTGTTTGATCAGGCGGTGGAGTTTGTGGTGGATAAACGCCGCGCCTCCATTTCCGGCGTTCAACGCCAGTTCCGTATCGGCTATAACCGCGCCGCGCGCATCATTGAACAGATGGAAGCGCAGGGCATTGTCAGCGAGCAGGGCCATAACGGCAACCGCGAGGTGCTGGCGCCGCCGCGGCATGGTTAAAGGGTTTCTTATCAGCTTGATTGTATCACCAAGGGCCGCTTAGCGGCCCTTGTGCAAAGAAGCGTAAACCCAGGCGTTTCTAGGAGTAATGCACCGCCCGCGCCGGGCAGACATTGGCTACAATGGCGCAGGATAGTCATTTGTTGGGCGCATGATTAGGCCCGGCGATTCATGTAACGCATAAGGTATCTGGAATAATGAAAAAACTGTTAGTTGCCTGTTGTTTGCTTTCTGGTTTCGTCGCCACTTCAGCATTGGCGGATGCCGCACAGGATCTGCAAAGCCGTTTGGCGAAGGTGAACAGTTTCCATGCCAGCTTCACGCAGGCGGTCACCAGCAGCGATGGCGCCGCCGTGCAACAGGGTGAGGGTGAGCTGTGGGTTAAGCGCCCGAACCTGTTTAACTGGCATATGACCTCACCGGATGAAAGCGTGCTGGTTTCCGATGGGCAAACGCTGTGGTTCTATAATCCGTTTGTGGAACAAGTGACGGCGACCTGGCTGAAAAGCGCCACCAACAATACGCCGTTTATGCTGATTACCCGCAACAGCGCCAGCGACTGGAAACAGTACAATATCAAGCAGAAAGGCGATGATTTTGAATTAACGCCGAAATCGGCCAGCGGTAATCTGAAGCAGTTTGCGATTTCCGTCAGCAACAGCGGCACCATCAAGAGCTTCGCCGCCGTTGAGCAGGACGGCCAACGCAGCGCCTATAGCTTAAAAGGCCAACAAAACAGCGGCGTTGATGCGGCCAAGTTTACATTTACCCCGCCAAAGGGGGTGACGCTGGACGACCAGCGCCAGTGAGGTCTGCGTGAGTAATCTGTCACTCGATTTTTCTCAAAATGAGTTCCAGCCGTTGGCCGCGCGTATGCGGCCAACCACGCTGGCGCAATATATCGGCCAGCAGCATTTGCTGGCGCCGGGCAAACCCCTGCCGAGAGCCATCGAGGCCGGTCAACTGCATTCGATGATCCTGTGGGGGCCGCCAGGCACGGGGAAAACGACGCTGGCAGAACTGATAGGCCGCTATGGGCAGGCGGACGTTGAGCGGATCTCTGCGGTTACCTCCGGGATTAAAGAGATCCGTGAGGCGATCGAGCGTGCGCGGCACAACCGCGATGCCGGGCGCCGCACCATCCTGTTTGTTGATGAGGTGCACCGTTTCAACAAAAGCCAGCAGGATGCTTTTCTACCCCATATTGAAGACGGCACCATCACCTTTATCGGCGCAACCACCGAGAACCCTTCGTTCGAGCTGAATTCAGCCTTGCTTTCACGCGCGCGCGTGTATCTGCTAAAAGCGTTGACGGTGGAGGATATCTGCCAGGTGCTGGATCAGGCGATGAATGACAGCAGCCGCGGCCTGGCGGGGCAGAACATTGAGCTGCCTGATGAAACGCGCCGCATGATCGCCGAACTGGTGAACGGCGATGCGCGGCGCGCGCTGAATAGCCTGGAGATGATGGCTGACATGGCTGAAACCGATGCCCGCGGTATTCGCCAGTTGACGCCGGCGTTGCTGAAAGAAGTCTCCGGCGAGCGTAGCGTGCGGTTTGATAACAAGGGCGACCGCTATTACGATCTGATCTCGGCGCTGCATAAATCGGTGCGCGGTTCTGCGCCGGACGCCGCACTGTATTGGTACGCCCGCATCATTACCGCCGGCGGCGATCCGCTCTACGTGGCGCGCCGGCTGTTGGCGATCGCATCGGAAGACGTCGGTAATGCCGATCCGCGCGGGATGCAGGTGGCGATCGCCGCCTGGGACTGCTTCACCCGCGTTGGTCCGGCGGAAGGCGAGCGCGCTATCGCCCAGGCCATCGTATATCTGGCCTGTGCGCCGAAGAGCAACGCGGTATATACCGCATTCAAAGCGGCCATGCGCGATGCCAAAGAGATGGCCGATTATGACGTGCCGGAGCACCTGCGCAATGCGCCAACCAAGCTGATGAAAGAAATGGGGCTGGGCGCCGAGTACCGCTACGCCCACGATGAGCCCAATGCCTACGCCGCGGGTGAAAACTACTTCCCGAAGGAAATGGCCAATACGCGCTACTACTACCCGGCCTCGCGCGGGCTGGAAGGGAAAATCGGCGAAAAGCTGGCGTGGCTGGCGGATCAGGACCAAAATAGCCCGACAAAACGCTACCGCTAGCGTTGCCGTTGCGGTAAGGTTAGCGGGTATTCGTTTCCCTTTTTACGCTGCTTTTCATCGCGGCGTAAAACGACAATTTTTCTTTCAATAACAACAAGCACAGGATTAGCATGCTCGATCCCAATCTGCTGCGTAATGAGCTAGACGCAGTCGCCGAAAAACTGGCTCGCAGAGGCTTCAAACTGGATCTGGATCTGCTGCGTTCGCAAGAAGAACGCCGCAAGGTTCTGCAAGTAGAAACTGAAACATTGCAGGCAGAACGTAACTCCCGATCGAAATCCATCGGCGCGGCAAAAGCGCGTGGGGAAGATATTGAGCCGCTGCGCCGTGAAGTCAGTGAACTGGGTGAAAAGCTGGATGCCGCTAAAACCGAGCTGGAACAACTGCAGAACACCATCCGTGACTATGCGCTGACCATCCCGAACCTGCCGGACGACGCCGTGCCGAAAGGTAAAGATGACAGCGAAAACCTGGAAGTTAGCCGTTGGGGCGAGCCGCGCCAGTTTGATTTCCCGGTGCGCGATCACGTCGAACTGGGCGAAATGGCCAGCGGGCTGGATTTCGCCGCCGGCGTGAAGCTTTCCGGCGCGCGCTTTGTGGTCATGAAAGGGCAAATCGCCCGGATGCACCGCGCGCTGGCGCAGTTTATGCTGGATCTGCACACTGAGCAGCACGGCTATCAGGAAGCCTACGTGCCTTACCTGGTGAACCACGCTTCGCTGTATGGTACTGGGCAACTGCCGAAGTTTGGCGAGGATTTGTTCCATACCCGCCCGCTGGAAGAAGAAGCGGCGACCAGCAACTATGCGCTGATCCCAACGGCGGAAGTGCCGCTGACCAACCTGATACGCGACGAAATCCTGGATGAAGAAACCCTGCCGCTGAAGCTGACGGCGCATACGCCATGCTTCCGTTCGGAAGCCGGTTCTTACGGGCGCGATACCCGCGGCCTGATCCGTATGCACCAGTTTGATAAAGTTGAAATGGTGCAGATCGTCCGCCCTGAAGATTCCATGGATGCACTGGAAGAACTTACCGGCCATGCGGAAAAAGTGCTGCAGTTGCTGAACCTGCCATACCGCAAAGTGCTGTTGTGCACCGGTGATATGGGCTTTGGTTCCTGCAAAACCTACGATCTTGAGGTTTGGCTGCCGGCACAGAACACCTACCGTGAAATCTCTTCCTGTTCCAATATGTGGGATTTCCAGGCTCGCCGCATGCAGGCGCGTTGCCGCAATAAGGCAGAGAAAAAGCCGCGCCTGGTACACACGCTGAAC
The DNA here is from genome assembly GCF_039539505.1 of Gibbsiella dentisursi. Classification (NCBI taxonomy): domain Bacteria; kingdom Pseudomonadati; phylum Pseudomonadota; class Gammaproteobacteria; order Enterobacterales; family Yersiniaceae; genus Gibbsiella; species Gibbsiella dentisursi. The sequence continues at coordinate 178,909 of NZ_BAABDG010000007.1, read as the reverse complement.
GGTTCCGGCCTGGCTGTCGGCCGCACCTTGGTCGCGGTGCTGGAAAACTACCAGCAGGCCGACGGCCGCATTCAGGTGCCTGAAGTGTTACGCCCTTATATGAATGGTCTTGAGTTCATCGGCTGATCGGTGTTTCGTTCCTCTTCGCCGCCCGGCGAGGGGGAACGTTGTTTGGCTGGCAGTGCCGTTTTCCCCGCATCAATACGCCTGTTCCCTCCGCTTCTATTAAGTATTTTTTCCCTTTAAATCCCCGCTCTGGCTCCTTGTCTCGGCGGCGATAAACATATTGTGCGCTGTACCCCACAGAGTGGATTGACTTTTTTATCGCCAGTGGCATGATGCGCGCACTTTCTATTGCGCGTTCGGTTCCCATCTCACTATGTCCGCATACTCTCGCCCAGTGCTGATGCTGCTCTGTGGTTTGTTGTTGCTTACGGTTTCGATTGCCGTATTGAATACTTTGGTCCCGCTTTGGTTAACCCACGCCCAGCTGTCAACCTGGAAAATCGGCATGGTGAGTTCGGCCTATTTTACCGGCAACCTGGTCGGCACCCTGACGGCCGGTAAGCTGATTCAGCGCATCGGTTTTACCCGCAGTTACCATCTTTCTTGTTTACTGTTTGCCGTAGCCACCGCCGGCATGGCGCTGTCATTGGATTTTTGGAGCTGGATGGGCTGGCGTTTTTTTGCCGGCGTGGGCTGCGCGTGGATTTGGGTGATCGTTGAAAGCGCCCTGCTGCGCAGCGGTACGCTGGCCAACCGTGGCCAATTGCTGGCCGCGTATATGATGGTGTATTACCTGGGTACCGTGGCCGGGCAAATCCTGCTTAGCGGGGTTTCAACGGAACTGATGCAGGTATTGCCCTGGGCGATCGCGTTGGTTGCCACGGCGATGTTACCGATGCTGTTTGCCCGCGTCGGCCGTGAAGATAATACCCCCGCACGGGTCGCCGTCTGGCCGATGCTGAAGCGCCGCAGCGCACGGCTGGGGATGCACGGCTGTATCATCTCCGGCATGGTGCTGGGTTCGCTGTACGGCTTAATGCCGCTGTATTTATCCCATCAGGGGATGAACGATGCTCACGTCGGTTATTGGATGGCGTTGTTGATCAGCGCCGGCATCGTCGGCCAGTGGCCGGTTGGGCGCATGGCCGATCGCTATGGCCGCTTGCTGGTGCTGCGTATTCAGGTGTTTATGGTGATCCTCGCCAGCGTGGCGATGCTGAGCAACTACGGCATGGCGCCGTCGCTGTTTATGCTCGGCTGCGCCGGTTTTACGCTGTACCCGGTTGCCATGTCCTGGGCCTGCGAGAAAGCGTTGCCGCATGAGTTGGTGGCGATGAACCAGGCGCTGTTGATGAGCTACACCATCGGTAGCCTGCTTGGCCCCAGCATGACCGCCATGCTGATGCAGAATTACTCCGATCGCTTACTGTTCGTGATGATTGCGTTGGTGGCGCTGGTCTACCTGGTTATGCTGCTGCGCAAACCGGATCATCACCACACGCCGCTGGCTGCGGCTTGATAATGCACGCCAGATAACCCGGCGTATTTTATTTGCGGAATGAGTATGGCCCCTTGCGATAAGGGAAGGGGCCAGGGCAGGGAAGGTTAGTAAATGACTTTATGCCCGTAACCTTCCAGGATGCCTTTTACGCGATCCATTGTCTCGGTTGTTGGTGGGTGCACGCCATCCAGTTTGTACTCTTCCCCCATGGCAATCCATTTGTGCTTGCCCAGCTCGTGGTAAGGCAGCAATTCGATTTTCTCAATATTGCCCATGTCTTTCGTGAACTCACCCAGCATATGGGCGGACTTATCGTCGTCGGACCAGCCGGGCACCACCACGTAACGGATCCAGGTGCGCTGATTACGTTTCGCCAGGTAGCGGGCAAAGTCCAGCGTACGGTGGTTGGACACGCCGACCAGGTTCTGGTGAATATCATCGTTCATCTGTTTGAGATCGAGCATGACCAGATCGGTGGTGTCGAGCAGTTCATCAATGACCGGATCGTAACGGCGAACAAAGCCATTCGTATCCAGGCAGGTGTTGATGCCTTCTTTATGGCAGGCACGGAACCAGTCGCGGACAAATTCGGCCTGCAGGATGGCTTCGCCGCCGGATGCGGTAACGCCGCCGCCGGAGGCGTTCATAAAGTGGCGGTAGGATACGGTGTCTTTCATCAGGTCTTCCACGGTGACTTCCGTCCCGGCGTGGGTATCCCAGGTATCGCGGTTATGGCAATACAGGCAGCGCATCAGACAACCCTGGAAGAAAACGATAAAACGTATCCCGGGGCCATCAACCGTGCCACAGGATTCAAAAGAGTGAATGCGACCTTTCACTGACATTGCGGGAATCTCTCCAATATGGGCTGTCAAACGCAGCCTCTAAAAACCGGCTTTATTGCGGGGAGCAGGGGGATGCGATGTGGCTGCCCACTAGGGGCAAGTGAAATCATTCCTGCTAACCGGCGATTATGCCGAATAACTGTTTTGCCGGACATCCATCAAGTATATACCTGTCGTACTGCAAGTTGCAGGCGCGTTGGCTTTATTACTCAGCCTGTCGGTTCGCGGCGTAATCCGCCGGCGTTCCGTATTCCTGCTACTTAAGTTTTAGGGCAATAGCTGCCTGGCAAAGCAGACTCATGCGAGTCAGGGATGTTGATTTGGTTGTTAAAAGGGCCGGAATAGACCGGCCCTGATTTACCAGGAAGCGGGCGGAGAAGCGCCCGCTCACAGTACCTTACATGGTTTTGGTGAAGGTACGGGTGATAACGTCCTGTTGCTGTTCTTTGGTCAGCGAGTTGAAACGCACGGCGTAACCAGATACGCGGATGGTCAATTGAGGATATTTCTCAGGGTTTTCCATCGCATCCAGCAGCATTTCGCGGTTCATCACGTTAACGTTCAGGTGCTGGCCACCTTCGATAGCGGACTCATGGTGGAAGTAACCGTCCATCAGGCCTGCCAGGTTGGTTCTGCGCACATCTTCATCTTTACCTAACGCATTAGGCACGATGGAGAAGGTGTAGGAGATACCGTCTTTCGCGTAGGCAAACGGCAGTTTAGCTACGGAAGTCAGGGAAGCCACAGCACCTTTCTGATCGCGGCCGTGCATTGGGTTGGCACCAGGACCAAATGGCGCACCAGCGCGACGACCATCTGGGGTGTTACCGGTTTTCTTACCGTAAACCACGTTAGAGGTAATGGTCAGGACGGACTGCGTTGGCACTGCGTTGCGGTAGGTGGTCAGTTTCTGAATTTTCTTCATGAAACGTTCAACCAGATCGCAGGCGATGTCATCAACGCGCGGATCGTTGTTACCGAACTGCGGATATTCACCTTCAACTTTAAAGTCTACCGCCAGGCCGTCTTCGTCACGGATGGTGGAAACTTTCGCGTATTTGATGGCGGACAGGGAGTCGGCAGCCACGGACAGGCCGGCGATACCACAGGCCATGGTGCGGTAAACGTCGCGATCGTGCAGTGCCATCAGTGATGCTTCGTAGCTGTATTTATCATGCATGTAGTGGATGATGTTCAGCGCGGTCACATACTGTTTGGCCAGCCAATCCATAAAGTGGTCCATGCGTTCCATGACTTTGTCATAGTCCAGCACTTCGTCCATCATTGGCGCTTCTTTCGGGCCAACCTGCATTTTCATTTTTTCGTCAACGCCGCCGTTGATGGCGTAAAGCATGGTTTTCGCCAGGTTAGCGCGCGCGCCGAAGAACTGCATTTGTTTACCCACAACCATTGGGCTGACGCAACAGGCGATGGCGTAGTCATCGTTGTTGAAGTCAGGGCGCATCAGGTCGTCGTTTTCGTACTGAACGGAAGAAGTATCGATGGACACTTTCGCCGCGAATTTCTTGAAGTTCAGTGGCAGTTTTTCAGACCACAGGATGGTCATGTTCGGTTCCGGAGACGGCCCCATGGTGTACAGGGTGTTCAGGAAGCGGAAGCTGTTTTTGGTGACCAGAGTACGGCCGTCAACGCCCATACCGCCCAGTGATTCGGTGGCCCAGATTGGGTCGCCGGAGAACAGTTCATCATATTCCGGCGTACGCAGGAAGCGAACCATACGCAGTTTCATCACCAGGTGGTCGATCAGTTCCTGAGCCTGTTCTTCACTCAGCTTGCCAGCCTTGATGTCACGTTCAAAGTAAACGTCGAGGAAGGTAGACACGCGGCCGAAGGACATGGCAGCGCCGTTCTGCGATTTAACCGCAGCCAGATAGCCGAAGTAGGTCCACTGTACGGCTTCCTGAGCGGTGGTCGCCGGGCCGGAAATGTCGCAGCCGTATTTGGCCGCCATTTCTTTGATGTGGCCCAGAGCGCGGTGTTGGTCGGCGATTTCTTCACGCAGACGGATGGTGGCTTCCAGATCTTCGCCGTTTTCCAGTTTGCTTTGCAGCGAAGTGAACTGGTTAAACTTGTCTTGCATCAGGTAGTCGATCCCGTACAGCGCTACGCGACGGTAGTCACCGATAATACGGCCACGGCCGTAAGCATCTGGCAGGCCGGTCAGCACGCCGGATTTACGACAACGCAGGATGTTCGGCGTGTAGACGTCGAATACGCCCTGGTTGTGGGTTTTACGGTATTCGGTGAAGACTTTTTTCAGCTGTGGATCCAGCTCACGATCGTACGCCTTGCAGGAGCTTTCGATCATTTTGATGCCGCCGAATGGGATCAGCGCGCGTTTCAGTGGGGCTTCAGTCTGCAGACCAACCACGGTTTCCAGATCTTTATTGATGTAGCCGGCATCGTGAGAAGTAATGGTAGAAGCGAGGCTGGTATCGAAATCAACTGGCGCATGGGTGCGGTTCTCCAGTTTGATCCCTTCCATGACTTTGTCCCACAGAGTGGTGGTGGCCTGAGTTGCGCCAGCCAGGAAGGATTCGTCACCTTCATAAGGCGTATAGTTTTTCTGGATGAAGTCACGAACGTTGACTTCATTCTGCCAGTCGCCTTTGCTGAAACCTTCCCAGGCTTTGGCTAACTTCTCGTTAAGTTCGGTCATTGTACACCTACCTTCTAATGTGGATTTCTTTGTAAACCCGTCGCTGCGGTCATAACACAGTTTAGTGCTGTTGTGCGCCGCGCAGATAAATTACCCAGTAAGTCAGCCCAACCAGCAGGCCGCCGCCGATGATGTTGCCAATGGTGACGGGGATCAGATTATCAATGATAAAGTTGCTTACGGTCAGGTGAGCGAACTGCTCTGGTGCTGCCCCTACGGCTTGCCAAAATTCAGGCGTGGCGAAGTCTTTAACCACAATACCCATAGGGATCATAAACATATTTGCGATGCTGTGTTCGAAGCCGCTGGCAACAAACATGGCTACCGGAAGGATCATGGCGAACATCTTGTCCATTAGCGTGCGGCCGGAATAGCTCATCCAGATTGCCAGGCACACCATCAGGTTAGCCAGAATGCCGAGGCAGACCGCTTCGATGAACGTGTGGTGAACCTTGTGGTCTGCTGTTTGTAACACATTCAGCCCCCACTGGCCGTTTGCCACCATATATTCGCCGGAGAACCAGATTAAAGCGACGAAGAACAGCGCGCCGATCAGATTACCAATATAGACATTGATCCAGTTGGCTGCCAGTTGGCGCCAGGTAATGCGCCCACTGGCCTTGGCGATGACGGTTAATACCGTTGAGGTAAACAGATCGGCGCCGCATACCACTACCAGCATCAGCCCCATGGAGAAGCAGATACCGCCGACCAGTTTTGCCAGGCCGAAGGGTACGCCGGCGGTGCCGGTGGTTGCTGTGATATAGAACACAAATGCGATGGAAATGAATACGCCGGCATTAATCGCCAAATAAAAAGTTTTTAGCGGGTGCTTAGTAGCTTTATAAACGCCTGCATCTTCGGCGACTTTCGCCATTGCGGCAGGTAATAACAGGTCAAAGGTGTTGTCAGCTTTCACACCAACTCTCGCTCTAAAGGGTTAAAACAACGCAATGAGATACTAGCAAAGCAGTATAGGGTAAAAATTGATTTGGATCATAACGCAAGGAAGTAAAGAGGCCTAAAACCGCAAAAAAACTACGGGTAATGGTGTTATTTTATTGATTTAAAATGAAAAAATATTTTTTAATCTTTACGTAAAATTTTGAAAATGTGACGTTGTAGCCATTTTTGCGGATAAAACACTGCTGGTTTTATCGCTTTTCGGAAATTAAACTTTCATCATCGTTTAATTATTAATTTACCAATGTGCAACAATTAATTGGCGAACGGGTAAGAATACCGGTAACTGCTTGTTTAATTAAGAAAATAAAAAATACGCGCTAAATTCGGCAATACCTAAATTTAATTAATGTATTTGAACTTCTGGCTAAATAGCGCCGGCGTAAAACCGGCGCTGAAGGCAATGGCTTATGCCTGCGCCCAATAACGGCGTTTTGCCTGCTGCAGTTTTTCATAGGCAGCCAGCAGCGCCTGATGGGCCGGCAGGGCCTGTAGATCGCTATCAACGGCGAATAATCCGTAGAAACACGCCTCGCCGCTGATGGCGGCCGACGCCGCCTCTACCGCCTCCTGACCATACATTTTGACAAACGCATGATAGTATTGCGCGCTGTCGCGCTCGTCTTCCATCGCCAACAGCAGCAGCGTCTGTAAGCAGCGGTAATAGTTAGCACGTGCGGGCGTAAATACCGACGCGTTGAAATCCTGCGTCCACTCAACCCAGGCCAGCGCCTGTTCCAGATCGCCGCCGGCCAGCGCCAGCATCGCTTTGAGTTCGCCCACGCGCAGCGTATGCCAGCCGTTGTCTTTGCCCGGCGCGATGCCCAGCAGTTCACGGACGCGGGTGAAATCATCCAGGCCTTCGTCGTCCAGGCGCTGAATCAACGCCAGATACTCTGGCCCCTGCCACTCGCTGCCCGGCAACTGCAGCAGGGTTTCACGCAGGTGCGCCCCCATGCTGTTGTTGGCCAACAGCAGATCTTCCGCAGGGTAAATATCCGACATACCGGGAACGATAATGCGGCAGGCGTATACGCCCAAATGTTGGTAATCGGCAATGTACACCTCGGCCCCTTCCTGATCGAAGATGCCCATCAGGGTGGCGAACTCTTGTTCCGTGCTGCCGCTGAACGTCCAGTCAACGAAAGGATAATCGGCATCCTGCTTGAACATGTCCCAGGATATCAGGCCGCTGGAGTCGATAAAGTGGGTTTCCAGGTTGGCATGTTCAGCCACTTCCTCATCATCGAAGGTCGGCGCGGTAAACACGTCCAGATCTTTCAGGCTACGGCCCTGCAGCAGCTCGGTGACGGTACGCTCCAATGCCACGCCGAAATCCGGGTGTGCGCCGAAGGACGCAAAGCAGGTGCCGTTGGTTGGGTTAAACAGCACTACGCAGATGACCGGGTATTTGCCGCCTAAAGAGGCGTCATACGCCAGAATTGGGAAGCCTTCTTCTTCCAGCCGGGCAATGGCCTCGACCACGCCAGGGTAGCGGTTCAGCACCGCGGCAGGAATTTCCGGCAGGCTGATGGCTTCGGCGATGATGCGGTTCTTCACGTAGCGTTCGAAGACTTCCGACAAACCCTGCACGCGCGCTTCATTGGCGGTGTTGCCCGCAGACATGCCGTTGGAAACGTACAGGTTGCCAATGATATTCATTGGGATATACACGGTTTGCCGATCGGACTGGCGGGTGAACGGCAGGGCGCAGATCCCGCGTTCAACATTGCCAGACTGCAGATCGACCAGATCGCTGGCGCGCAGTTCTTGCTCCGGATCATAGAATGCCTGTAACCGTTCATCAAGGATGCCGGCCGGCAACGTTTCATCGGCCGGAATCGGGAACCATTTTTCATTGGGGTAGTGCACGAAATCGCCTTCGGCGATGCGTTTGCCCAAATAGAAATCGGCGAAGAAATAGTTGGTGGACAGGCGCTCAAAGTACTCGCCCAGCGCCGAGGCCAGCGCGGCTTTTTTACTGGCGCCTTTGCCATTGGTAAAGCACAGCGGGCAGTCGCGATCGCGGATGTGCACCGACCATACGTGCGGCACCGGATTAAGCCAGGAGGCTTCTTCAATATTAAAACCCAGATCGATGAGTTTTTGTTGGAAACGGGCTATGGAGTCTTCCAGCGCGGCGTCTTTACCTGGGATAAAAGTTTGCGTCATGGCCTTCACTATTTTGAGCGGACGGAAACCCACCATAATACGGGCTTTTAACCTTAAGCTCCATGTATTCCGCCAGGTGGATTAAAACCCTAAAAACTGTGAGTGTAATAATTGTGAATCAATGGGTTAGCTCTGCGGGAACATCAACGCGCGTGGCATACGCCGCGTATAGCGCCATATTGCCAGGCGGCTCTTCCCGCCGTGCGTTTACACGATAAATTATTCAACAGTTGGGCTGTCGCGCCGGCGTGGCGGAATACAGCATAAAAAACCAGGCTAACCGATTGAATCATCCAGCTTCGTCGCTTTCTGTGGTAAAAAATGCGGCCATACCGGCAATGCCTGCTGGGGCCTGCGCCTGGCATGCCTTGCCAGAGGGCGAATAAGCATTGCAGCCGTATGGCGCGAGTGATAAAACCGTCAAAGGTGTTTTCAACATAATGAAGCGGTGTTTTGCCATTGAGCGCGATCGCTGTGGGTTGCCCTTGGGGAGCCGGCGCCCGACCAATTGCGAGACATCGTCTGGTTTCGGGCGTATTATCTAAGCCAGAACCATTGGCAAAAATAGTGAATGTGGTGAGGGGAAATGACTCAGGTTTATAATTTTAGTTCTGGCCCGGCGATGTTGCCGGTAGAAGTATTGCGTCGTGCGGAACAGGAGCTGTGCAACTGGCATGGCCTTGGTACTTCGGTAATGGAGATCAGCCACCGCAGTAAGGAATTTCTCGCCGTTGCTGAGCAATCGGAACAGGATCTGCGCGATCTGCTGAAAGTCCCTGACAACTACAAGGTGCTGTTTTGCCATGGTGGCGCCCGCGCGCAGTTCGCCGCGCTGCCGTTAAACCTGCTGGGCGATAAAACCAGCGCTGACTACATTGACGGCGGTTACTGGGCCCACAGCGCGATTAAAGAAGCGCAAAAATATTGCACGCCGAACGTTATCGACGTCCAAACCACCGCCGGCGGGCTGCGGGCGATCAAACCGATGAGCGAATGGCAGCTGAGCGCCGATGCGGCTTATGTTCACTACTGCCCGAACGAAACCATCGACGGCGTGGCTATTGATGAAACCCCCGATTTCGCTGACAGCGTGGTGATTGGCGACTTCTCCTCCACCATCCTTTCCCGCCCGATAGACGTGAGCCGTTTTGGCGTTATCTATGCCGGCGCGCAGAAAAACGTCGGCCCGGCGGGGCTGACGCTGGCGATTGTCCGTGAAGATCTGCTGGGCCACGCGCGCAAGGAAGTCCCTTCGATTCTTGATTACACCGTTCTGGCCGAAAACGGCTCCATGTTTAACACGCCGCCGACCTTTGCCTGGTATCTCTCCGGCCTGGTGTTTAAATGGCTGAAAGAGCAAGGCGGGCTGGTGGAAATGGAAAAACGCAACCAGGCCAAGGCCGAACTGCTGTATGGCACCATTGACAGCTCCGATTTCTATCGCAACCAGGTGGCGCCGGCTAACCGTTCCAAAATGAACGTGCCGTTCCAACTGGCCGATGCCGCGCTGGATAAAGTGTTTCTCAGCGAAGCCGAAGCGGCGGGCCTGCAGGCGCTGAAAGGGCATCGCGTGGTGGGCGGCATGCGCGCCTCCATCTATAACGCGATGCCGTTGGCCGGCGTTCAGGCGCTGACCGACTTTATGGTTGATTTCGAGCGCCGCCACGGTTAATTGTGTTAGCCCAATCCCCGGTGGGCGGGCTGTTGTTCCTGTATGTTAAAGCGGCCCCGGTTTTGCCCGGGGCCGTTTCGTTTATCAGATTTGGAGAGTGTGGTTTACATGGCTGATTCCCTGACGTTACAACCGGTTGCTTTGGTCGATGGCACCGTCAACTTACCTGGCTCGAAGAGCGTATCCAACCGGGCGCTGTTGCTGTCGGCCTTCGCCGAAGGAACCACGACGCTGACTAACCTGTTGGACAGTGATGACGTGCGCCATATGCTTAATGCGCTGCAGGCGTTGGGGGTGTCTTACCAGCTCTCTGACGATCGTACGACCTGCCGCGTGACCGGCGTAGCGGGGCCGTTGCAGGCCAAACAGCCGTTGGAACTGTTCCTGGGCAACGCCGGCACCGCCATGCGCCCGCTGGCAGCGGCCTTGTGCCTGGGGCACGGCGATGTGGTGCTGACGGGGGAACCCCGGATGAAGGAACGGCCGATTGGCCACCTGGTGGATGCGCTGCGCCAGGGGGGCGCGGTGATCGATTATCTCGAGCAAAGCGGTTATCCGCCGCTGCGCCTGCGCGGTGGTTTCCGTGGCGGCGACGTCAGCGTTGACGGCAGCGTTTCCAGCCAGTTCCTGACGGCATTGTTGATGACTGCACCGCTGGCGGAGCAAGACACCCACATCCATATCAAAGGAGAATTGGTTTCTAAACCCTACATTGATATCACGCTGCACCTTATGGCAACCTTCGGCGTTGCGGTCAGCCACGAAAACTACCGCGTGTTTCACATCCGTGGGCAGCAAACCTACCGTTCCCCGGGCGAGTATCTGGTGGAAGGCGATGCTTCCTCTGCCTCCTATTTCCTGGCGGCGGGAGCCATTCGGGGCGGCACGGTGCGCGTTACCGGCATTGGTAAGAACAGCGTGCAGGGCGACACCCAATTTGCTCACGTGCTGGAAAAAATGGGCGCGAAGGTCGTTTGGGGCGATGATTTTATTGAGTGCACTCGCGGTAGCCTAAAAGGCATTGATATGGATATGAACCATATCCCTGACGCGGCAATGACCATTGCCACCACCGCCTTGTTTGCCGAAGGGCCGACCACCATCCGCAACATCTACAACTGGCGCGTGAAAGAGACCGATCGCCTGGCGGCGATGGCGATCGAACTGCGTAAAGTCGGCGCGGAAGTGGAAGAGGGTGAGGATTTTATCCGTGTGGTGCCGCCGGCCAAGCTGCGCGCAGCTGAAATCGGTACTTATAACGATCACCGTATGGCGATGTGCTTCTCACTGGTGGCGCTGTCTGATACGCCAGTGACGATCCTCGATCCGAAATGTACCGCGAAAACCTTCCCGGACTATTTTGAGCAGTTAATCCGTATTAGCCAATTGGCATAATTGCCGCCCTTGGTATTAACCCCCTGTCGGCCTTTGGCCCGCAGGGGGTTTTGCTTTTTGGCGAGACGGGGACATACGTTTCCCTTATAAGTGCCGGGCTTAAGCGCTGCCTGCTAAATATAAGCAAGATAATGGTATATAACGATATTTATCTTTTTATACTTATCAGTTTTAAGTGTGTCGCTGTGCACTACTTTTGTGCCCATTGGTGGTGCATGGCTGCAGTATGGCGCATTTTATCTCCCAGCCAGGCTGGATAAAAAACAAACGCCTTACAAATCATCTTGTTGTTATCACTGAAACCTAGAACCCCATGTGCACTGGCCGTTTTTTGTGGCATGGAATTTGCTCTGTTTATTTTATGGCGGCTTTATCAATGAGTGAAAAACATAAGCCGGAATAAATGATGTCAGAGCGGGATGGGGTACTAATGAGTCATAGTGTTAATGGGAATCACCTCCAGCAAGGACTGAAACCACGGCATGTCACGATGTTGTCAATTGCCGGGGTTATTGGAGCAGGGCTGTTTGTCGGCTCATCACATGCTATCGCTGAAGCCGGGCCGGCGGTGTTACTGGCTTATGCGGCGGCGGGGGCTTTGGTTGTGCTGGTCATGCGTATGCTGGCGGAAATGGCGATTGCCTCACCGGATACCGGATCGTTTTCAACCTACGCCGAAAAAGCGATCGGTCGCTGGGCCGGCTTTACCATCGGCTGGCTGTACTGGTGGTTTTGGGTGTTGGTGATTCCACTGGAAGCGAACGCCGCGGCGACGATTTTGCACGCCTGGTTCCCCGGCATCGCCATCTGGGTATTTACTTTGGTGATCACGCTGTTGCTCACCGCCACTAACCTGTTCAGCGTGAAAAACTACGGTGAGTTTGAATTCTGGTTCGCCTTGCTGAAGGTGGCGGCCATCGTCGGTTTTATCGCGTTGGGGCTGCTGGCGATTTTTGGTTTGCTGCCGGGCAGCAGCGTGAGCGGCATTTCTCATCTCTATGATACCCATGGTTTTATGCCCAACGGCTTTGGCGCCGTGCTGGCGGCGATACTGACCACGATGTTTTCCTTTATGGGGACGGAAATCGTGACTATCGCCGCGGCCGAATCGAAAAACCCAGGGCGGGAAATCACCAAGGCCACCAATTCGGTGATTTGGCGTATTGGCTTGTTCTATCTGCTTTCCATTTTCATCGTACTGGCGCTGGTTCCCTGGAATGACAGCAGCCTGCCCAGCGTTGGCTCTTATCAAACGGTGCTTGAGCGGATGGGGATCCCGCATGCAAAACTGATTGTGGATATTGTGGTGTTGGTGGCTGTGACCAGTTGCCTGAACTCCGCACTTTATACCTCGTCGCGCATGCTGTTTTCTCTTGGCGCACGCGGTGATGCGCCGGCCGTCTGCAAACGCACTAACCGCGTGGGCACCCCGTACTGTGCGGTATTGATGTCGACTATCGCGGCGTTTTTGGCCGTCTTCGCCAACTACGTCGCGCCAGCCGAGGTGTTCAGCTTCCTGCTGGCCAGTTCGGGGGCGATTGCGTTACTGGTTTACCTGGTGATTTCCATCGCGCACCTGCGCATGCGCCGCCAACGGGAAGCGCAGGGCGAAACCATTAGCTTTAAAATGTGGTTGTTCCCAGGGCTAACCTATCTGGTGATCGCCTTTATCGTGGCGGTATTGGCGGTCATGTTCATCATGCCGGCCCATCGTATGGAGATCGTGGCGACCGGCGTGCTTAGCCTGGGCGTGATTGCCGTGGGGATCGTGGTCCAGGGCAGGAAAAAGAGCGCCAACCGGCGGCGTGACGTGCTGGTGGACAGCTATTAAACGCGGCGCTGTGGGTAAGTGCTATCTCTGCGTTAAACAGGCCGCCTTGTGCGGCCTGTGCTTTTGGCGTCCCCATTAATGCGCGCCAGCGCTTATTTTTAACAACCAGACAGTTCCAGGGTAACAGTTCCCGTTATGGCTAGGTATAATATGCCCCGAACCTGCCCGACAATGGCGCAGGCCAGCAGGGGCGCCGCCAGGCCCCTTGCACGGTTTTTACCTGAAGGAGAAGAAAATGACGGCTATAGCCCCGGTGATAACCGTTGATGGGCCAAGTGGTGCAGGCAAGGGCACGCTGTGCAAAGCGTTGGCCGAGTCCCTTGGTTGGCGTTTGCTGGATTCCGGCGCGATCTATCGCGTGTTGGCGCTGGCCGCTTTGCACCACCAGGTCGATATCGCTTCAGAAGAAGCGCTGGTACCGCTGGCAGCACATCTTGACGTCCGTTTTATTGCCCAGGACGGCAGGCTACAGGTCATTTTAGAAGGTGAGGACGTCAGTAATGAGATCCGCACTGAAACCGTCGGCAACACGGCATCCCAGGCCGCTGCCTTTCCACGCGTGCGTGAAGCGCTGCTGCGCCGCCAGCGCGCGTTTCGCGAAGCGCCCGGCCTGATTGCCGATGGCCGCGATATGGGCACGGTGGTGTTCCCGGACGCGCCGGTGAAAATTTTCCTTGACGCCAGCGCGGAAGAACGCGCGCAGCGGCGCATGCTGCAGTTGCAAGAAAAAGGCTTTAATGTTAACTTCGAACGTCTTTTAGCCGAGATAAAGGAACGGGATACTCGCGACCGCAACAGGCCTGTCGCACCTCTGGTGCCGGCCCCTGAAGCGCTCATACTGGATTCAACCAGTATGTCGATCGACGAGGTCATCCAGCGTGCGTTGGCACATGCGCAAACCATTTTGGCGTTGCCGCAGCGATAGCTCGGCGGCGTAATTTGTTTTTGTTAGCGTATTGTCATAGCACTATTCTGATATATTAGGTAAAATTTACCGCTAATTAGTAACCTTGCCGGCAGGGAGCAGAGGCAGGGATGTGAAACAACCCCATTCGGCATGAAGCTAAATGGACGTTAAACTAAAGAACCCTGAAGATTAAACATGACTGAATCTTTCGCTCAACTCTTTGAAGAATCCTTAAAAGAAATCGAAACCCGCCCGGGTTCCATCGTTCGTGGCGTTGTTGTTGCTATCGATAAAGACGTAGTACTGGTTGATGCCGGTCTGAAATCTGAATCCGCCATTCCGGCAGAGCAATTCAAAAATGCCCAGGGCGAACTGGAAATCCAGGTTGGCGACGAAGTTGACGTTGCTCTGGACGCTGTTGAAGACGGCTTCGGTGAAACTCTGCTGTCCCGTGAAAAAGCTAAGCGTCACGAAGCTTGGATCACGCTGGAAAAAGCATACGAAGACGCTGAGACTGTTGTCGGTGTGATCAACGGCAAAGTGAAGGGTGGCTTCACTGTCGAGCTGAACGGCATCCGTGCGTTCCTGCCAGGTTCCCTGGTTGACGTGCGCCCAGTACGCGACACCCTGCATCTGGAAGGCAAAGAGCTTGAGTTCAAAGTCATCAAGCTGGATCAGAAACGCAACAACGTTGTTGTTTCTCGCCGTGCCGTCATCGAATCCGAAAACAGCGCAGAGCGCGATCAACTGCTGGAAAACCTGCAGGAAGGCATGGAAGTTAAAGGTATCGTTAAGAACCTCACTGACTACGGTGCATTCGTTGATCTGGGCGGCGTAGATGGCCTGCTGCACATCACTGATATGGCTTGGAAACGCGTTAAGCACCCAAGCGAAATCGTCAATGTTGGTGATGAAATCACTGTTAAAGTTCTGAAGTTCGACCGCGAACGTACGCGTGTTTCCCTGGGCCTGAAACAACTGGGCGAAGATCCATGGGTTGCTATCGCGAAACGTTACCCAGAAGGCACCAAGCTGACTGGCCGCGTGACCAACCTGACTGATTACGGCTGCTTCGTAGAAATCGAAGAAGGCGTTGAAGGTCTGGTACACGTTTCCGAAATGGATTGGACCAACAAAAACATCCATCCGTCCAAAGTGGTTAACGTGGGCGACGTTGTGGAAGTTATGGTTCTGGACATCGACGAAGAACGTCGTCGTATCTCCCTGGGCCTGAAACAATGCAAATCCAACCCATGGCAGCAATTTGCTGAAACCCACAACAAGGGCGACCGCGTTGAAGGTAAAATCAAGTCTATCACTGACTTCGGTATCTTCATCGGCCTGGACGGCGGCATCGACGGCCTGGTTCACCTGTCTGACATCTCCTGGAACGTTGCAGGCGAAGAAGCAGTTCGTGAATACAAGAAAGGCGACGAAATCGCAGCGGTTGTTCTGCAGGTTGACGCAGAGCGCGAACGTATCTCTCTGGGCGTGAAACAACTGGCTGAAGACCCGTTCAATAACTACCTGTCTCTGAACAAGAAAGGTTCTATTGTTACTGGTAAAGTCACCGCTGTTGACGCTAAAGGTGCTACAGTTGAATTGGCAGGCGGCGTAGAAGGTTACCTGCGTGCATCTGAAGCCTCTCGCGACCGCATTGAAGACGCAACTCTGGTTCTGAGCGTTGGTGATGACGTTGAAGCTAAATTCACCGGTGTTGATCGTAAGAACCGCGTTGTAAGCCTGTCCGTACGTGCTAAGGACGAAGCTGACGAGAAAGACGCTATCGCGACTGTTAACAACAAACAGGAAGACGGTAACTTCTCTAACGCTATGGCTGAAGCTTTCAAAGCGGCTAAAGGCGAGTAATGACGGGGGGCGGTTTTTGGCCGCCCCGATACGGTAGTTTAGCTGAAAAGCTTGGAGGAACTATGACCAAGTCTGAACTTATTGAAAGACTGGCTGGCCAGCAATCTCATATTCCGGCTAAGGCCGTTGAGGATGCCGTGAAGGAAATGCTTGAGCACATGGCTGCAACGTTAGCCGAGGGTGAACGCATCGAAATCCGCGGATTCGGCAGTTTTTCTCTTCACTACCGTGCTCCGCGCGTTGGGCGTAACCCGAAAACCGGTGACAAGGTTGAGTTGGACGGTAAATACGTGCCTCACTTCAAACCGGGTAAAGAGTTGCGTGACCGTGCCAATATCTATGGTTAATCCATAGAGTTGTTGCTTGTAACGAATACAAAACGGTGCCTGATGGCGCCGTTTTTCTTTTTTTAATTCCCCCCGCAGTTATTACTTCCTTGGTGATCGCGCTGCATTGCGATGCGCGCCCAACGCTGCCCGGGCGTTGCCACTCACCGGTTCTTTCATTTGTGCGAAAGCGCGCAGTGCGGTTGCTCTGTTTCATGGCTTGCTGCAAACCTCTGCGCTCCGCATTCAGCGTTTGCTATTTGTGGCTGGTTAGCATTACTGCCTGGCGCTATATCTGTGTGTGGACACCAGAGCAAGCCAGGGAGACGGCATATCAAAACCTCGGTCGATATCGCAGCCATCGGGGTGGCTGCCGGCACATTGCCATTATTGCTGTTACCGCAGCTTCCCCCCTGGCCATGGCTAATGATTATTGCCGCTATCGCGCTGCTGTTGTGGCGGCAAACGCAGAACCCCTTCTGCCAGGCAATGTGCTGGCTGTTATGCGGTTTCTTATTGGCGAGCGGCAGCGCCCGCGTATTGGTGGGGCAGATCACCGCGCTAATTGGCGCACCGCAAAATCTTATCGCCACCGTAAGCAGTATCCGCTTGCAGGATGAAGCGCCTGGCCGGGTGATTTTTCGCATCGAACAGGTTGATGGCCGTTGGCTGTTGCCGGCGCTTTACTTCAGTGCCGGCTGGCAGCAGGAGCTCCCCTGTGCTGGTCAACGCTGGCGGTTGCAGGTTCGTTTACGCCCGGTACACGCCATTCTTAATCAGGGTGGGTTTGATAGCCAGCGTTGGGCACTGGCGCAGCGGCAACCGCTTACCGGGCGGATAACCCAGGCGGCGCTGCTGGATCCCCGTTGTAACCTGCGCCAGCGCATTATCCACCATGCAGAACAGAATATTCCCGCCGTGAATTATAAATCGGTGTTGCTGGCGCTGGCCTTTGGCGAGCGAACGTCGCTGGAGAAAGCGTTGCGCACGCTAATGCTGAAAACCGGTATAGCCCACCTGATGGCGATTTCCGGGCTGCATGTGGCGATGGCGGCAATCCTGGTTTGGTTATTACTGCGCGGCGTGCAGTTTTTTTTCCCGCCCTATTGGATTGGCTATCGCTTGCCGTTAGTCGTGAGTTGGTTTTTCACTGTGATTTATGTCTGGTTGGCCGGCGGCCAGCCGCCTGCGGTGCGCACCGGAGTGGCGCTGACCCTGTGGATGTTGTTGCGTATTGGCGGCGTGCAGTGCTCCTCGTGGCAGGTTTGGCTATGGTGCGTCAGTTTAATCCTGTTGTGCGATCCGTTGGCCGTGCTGTCAGACAGCTTTTGGCTATCCGTTATGGCGGTAGCCTCACTGATCTTCTGGTTTGACTGGGTGCCACTGAGCGAGCGTGTGCGCACCGCCTGGTTTTGGGCGCCGGTACGCTGGCTGCACCTGCAGTTAGGCATCACGTTACTGCTGGTTCCCATGCAGGCCGGGTTGTTTCTGGGGATGACGTTAACCTCGTTGCCGGCCAACCTGTGGGCGGTGCCCTTGGTTTCCTTTTTGACCGTACCGTTGATTTTGCTGGCTATTGTATTGGGGGCGCTCCCCACGTTCAGCGCCGCACTGTGGTGGCTGGCCGATCAAACGCTGCTGTGGGTGTTTATCCCGTTAGGCTATTTGCAACGGGGCTGGGTTGAGCTTGGCGCTTCATCTTTGTTTATCAGCCTGGCGGGGTGGTTGCTGGTGGTCTGTTGGCGTTTCAACGGCTGGTGGCATTATGCCGGCGGGATCGCGGCTTTGGCCCTGTGCGGTTTTTTGTGGCGTGAACGCCACGATCCCTACCGTTGGCGCGTGGATATGCTGGATGTTGGGCACGGTCTGGCCGTCGTGATTTCAGCCCAGGGGAAAGCGGTGGTGTTTGATAGCGGCGGGCAGTGGCAGAGCGGCAATGCGGCGGAGCGTTATATTCTGCCGTTTCTCACCTGGCGTGGCCTGGCTGTTGAGCAGATCATCATCAGCCATAATCATCTCGATCATACCGGCGGGCTGGCAACGCTGCGGCAGGCATTCCCACAGGCCAGCGTGCGCAGCCCACAACTCGGCGCTTGCCATCTGCCCTGCATGGCCGGTGTGCACTGGCAATGGCAAACTCTGGATTTTCGCGTTTTGGGGCCTGGCAAACTGGTGGCCGACGCGGGTAACAACGACTCTTGTATCGTCCGGGTGAGTGATGGGCAATACAGCGTTTTGCTGACGGGCGATGTCGAGCAGAAAGGGGAGGCGCTGCTATTACAACAGCAGCGGCATTTATTGCCGGCAACGGTGCTGCAGGTGCCGCACCATGGCAGCAAAACCTCGTCTTCTTCGCCGTTTATTCGCGCAGTGGCGCCCAAAGCCGCGTTGGCTTCGGCTTCGCGTTATAACAGATGGCGTTTCCCTGCCGAGAAAATTGTTACCAGATATGTGGGCTATCAGGCGGACTGGCATGACACAGCCCGCTCAGGGCAACTGAGCGTCTTTTTCTTCGACAAAGATTGGCAGATTCAAGGCTTTCGCGAGCAATTAGTGCCCCGTTGGTATCATCGGTGGTTTGGTGTTATGGAGGATAATGAGTAAAATGAGCCGCTATTTCTTCCAATGCTGGTATTTGCATGATGAATGATAAAGATCTCTCGACCTGGCAGACCTTCCGTCGCTTATGGCCGATGATCACACCTTTTAAAACTGGGCTGATCGTAGCCGCTATCGCGTTAGTGTTGAACGCTGCCGGTGACACATTGATGTTGTCGCTGTTGAAGCCTCTGTTGGATGAGGGGTTTGGCAAAGCAGACAGCAGCGTTCTGGTCTGGATGCCGTTGGTGGTTATCGGCCTGATGGTTATGCGCGGCCTCACCAGTTTTATTTCCAGCTATTGCATTTCCTGGGTGTCGGGGATGGTGGTGATGCAAATGCGCCGCCGCCTGTTTGGCCATATGATGCGTATGCCCGTGGCCTTTTTCGACCAGCAGTCAACGGGGACGCTGCTGTCGCGTATCACTTACGACTCCGAGCAGGTGGCGTCGTCGTCGTCCAGCGCGCTGGTTACCGTGGTGCGCGAAGGGGCTTCGATTATCGGCCTCTTCATAATGATGTTTTATTATAGCTGGCAGCTTTCGGTGATCCTGATTGTGCTGGCGCCGATCGTTTCCTTCGCGATTCGCCTGGTATCGAAGCGTTTTCGTAATATCAGCAAAAATATGCAAAATACCATGGGGCAGGTGACGACCAGCGCCGAGCAAATGCTGAAAGGGCACAAAGAAGTGCTGATTTTCGGCGGCCAACAGGTTGAAACCGAGCGTTTCAACTCGGTCAGCAATCGCATGCGCCAGCAGGGCATGAAGCTGGTCTCCGCATCGTCCATCTCCGATCCGATCATTCAGCTTATCGCATCGTTGGCGCTGGCATTTGTGCTGTTTGCCGCCAGTTTCCCCAGTGTGATGGAAACCCTGACGGCCGGTACCATTACCGTGGTGTTCTCATCGATGATCGCCCTGATGCGGCCGCTCAAATCGCTGACCAACGTTAACGCCCAGTTCCAGCGCGGTATGGCAGCCTGCCAAACGCTGTTTAGCATTCTGGACATGGAGCAGGAAAAAGATAGCGGCACCCGCGAAGTAAAACGCGCCAAAGGGGATATTGAGTTCCGCAATGTCACCTTCTTCTACCCAGGCAAAGAAACGCCGGCGCTGCGTGACATCAACCTGAGTATTTCTGAAGGCAAAACGGTGGCGCTGGTTGGGCGCTCCGGCTCGGGTAAATCGACCATCGCCAACCTGTTGACCCGTTTCTATGACGTGCAGGAAGGGGCGGTGCTGATGGACGGTTACGATCTGCGGGAGTACACGCTGGCATCCCTGCGCGATCAGGTCGCACTGGTATCGCAGAACGTCCACCTGTTTAACGACACCATCGCCAACAATATTGCCTATGCGCGTGAAGATCGCTATAGCCGCGCCGAGATCGAACAGGCGGCGCGCATGGCCTATGCCATGGACTTTATCGACAAGATGGAAAAGGGGCTGGATACGGTGATCGGCGAGAACGGCGTGATGCTCTCCGGTGGGCAACGCCAACGTATTGCCATTGCCCGGGCACTGCTGCGCGATTGTCCCATCCTGATCCTTGACGAAGCCACCTCGGCGCTGGATACGGAGTCTGAACGGGCGATTCAGGCGGCGCTGGACGAACTGCAGAAAAACCGCACGTCGCTGGTGATTGCGCACCGCTTGTCCACGATTGAAAAAGCGGATGAGATTCTGGTTATCGAAGACGGGCGTATCGTCGAGCGTGGCGGGCATGACGAATTGCTCGCCAGGCATGGGGCTTACGCGCAGCTTCACCGTTTGCAGTTTGGCCAATAATGATCGAGCGCATCTGGTCTGGCGGTTCACTGCTCTATTTGCTGCTGTTGCCGCTTTCCTGGCTGTATGGCTTGGTGAGCAACTTAATCCGCTTAAGCTATCGCCTGGGGCTGCGCAAAAGCTGGCGGGCGCCGGTGCCGGTTATTGTGGTGGGCAACCTGACCGCCGGCGGCAACGGTAAAACGCCGGTTGTGATTTGGCTGGTGGAGCAGTTGCAGCAACGCGGTTACCGCGCGGGCGTAGTGTCGCGCGGTTATGGCGGCAAGTCAGCGAGTTACCCGCTGCTGCTGGATGGCGCGACCACAACGGCGCAGGCCGGTGATGAGCCGGTGCTGATCTACCAACGTACCGGGGCGCCGGTTGCCGTTGCGCCCAAGCGCGTGGCCGCGGTACAGGCATTGGTGCAGCAGCACGCGGTGGATGTGGTGATCACTGACGACGGGTTGCAGCATTATGCGCTGCAGCGTGATTTTGAAGTGGTGGTGATTGACGGCGTGCGGCGTTTTGGCAACGGCTGGTGGTTGCCCGCTGGCCCGATGCGCGAGAGGGCTGCTCGGCTAAACAGCGTGGATGTTTGCATTGCTAACGGTGGCATGGCCCAGGCGGGTGAAATCGCCATGAAGCTGCAGGCCCGGGATGCGGTGAACCTGCTCAGTGGTGAGCGGCGCCCGGCGGCTGAATTGCCCCAGGTGGTTGCCATGGCCGGCATTGGCCATCCACCGCGTTTTTTCGCCACGCTGGAAAAGCAGGGCGTTGAAATGGTGCGAGAAGTTCCGTTTGCCGACCATCAGGCCTATAGCCTGTCGCAGTTGGCCGCGTTGGTTCAGCCACAGCAGACGCTATTGATGACCGAAAAAGACGCTGTAAAATGCAGAGCGTTTGCTCAGCCGAACTGGTGGTATTTACCGGTTGATGCGCAGTTGCCCCAGCAACAGGCCGAACAGTTGCTACAGCGCATTGAGGCGCTGCTGAAATAACCTGCAAGCCGCTTAGCCCCAGGGCCGGGCGGCGTGCAGCGCTGATAAAAAACGTTTTTTGTAATAAAAAAGAAAATAAATAATCAAGTATTATCATAGGGATAATGTGTCATCATGCATGATGATGAAAATAAAATGTTAAACCCGCTTGTGTAGCCGGTTGTTTTATGAGTAAATAAGCCTCGGCCTTTGATACAGACCTATTTATGCCAGAGTTTAGAGTTAAGCAGTTCCTTCAAAGCCGTTATCAGTCGATTCCGCTTCAAAGACGAACCTTCTAAGTACCTCCCATAAGTAATGTTTCTGCAAGCAGTCCAAAGTGCCTTATGGCAAGTTTTTATATATTTAAAAGGTAAATGTAATGTCTAAGAAGACGGGTCAGGTTAAGTGGTTCAACGAGAGCAAAGGTTTTGGTTTCATTGAACAGCACGACGGTGGTAAAGATGTGTTTGTACATTTCTCTGCTATCATGACCGACGGTTTCAAAACCCTGGCTGAAGGCCAGCGTGTTGAGTACACCATTCAGGACAGCCCGCGCGGGCCGGCTGCCGCCAACGTTGTTGCCCTGTAAGTTCAGGGAATAGCGTATCGAGATCTTAATACAACCATAATGCAGCCGGTAGGCTGGCATTATTGCGGAAGATATTAAGTTCAATAAGCCCGCCAGCGTGCGGGCTTTTTTATGTTTGCTCATAAGGAGTTTATGACGAAAAACTTAGGATGGGCTGGTAGCATCCAGATAACAAATACGCATGGCGTAGTTCCGGGTGCCCACAAAAAAAGGAAATCAGTAATGTTAAAAAATCGGATGTTAAAAATGGGTCGGGTGAAATGGTTTAATCAGGCTGAAGGCTATGGTTTTATTTCCCCGGTTGATGGCAGTGGCGAAATATACGTCAGCCGCCAGGCGATTGCCAATACCAAAAACAAATCACTTACCGAAGGCCAGAACGTTGAGTTTTCGATCTGCCGTGGCTCCAATGGGCTGTCGGCCGCAGACGTTATCGCGTTCTAAGTCTCTTCCTCCTCGCCAGTGCCGGCGCTGCCGCTACTTTGCACTGGCGAAGAAAAATCACGCCAATTCCGCTATTATCAAATAATCCCCTTTTCAGCAGGACGACAGGATGCCTTTGCCGGTTATTTCATTGGCCGCCGCCCGCGCACTACACCTTGCCGCACAGGGCTTATTAACCCCGGTCCGGCGTAAAGCTCGCCCAGACGATGTTATCCAGGCGATTCAACGGATGGGCTTACTGCAAATCGATACCATCAGCGTCGTTGCCCGCAGCCCTTATCTGGTGCTGTTCAGCCGGCTTGGCGATTACTCGCCCGCATGGCTGGATCAGGCATTAGCGCAGCGGCGCCTGTTTGAGTACTGGGCGCACGAAGCCTGTTTCCTCCCCATTGACGACTTTCCTCTGATGCGCCATCGCATGCTGGCGCCACAGGGCATGGGCTGGAAATATTCGGCGCAGTGGGCTGAACAGCATCAGGATGCCATAGAGGCGCTGGTGCAGCTCATTGAGGAAAATGGACCGGTGCGCTCGGCGGATTTCAGCAACGGGGACAAAGGCAACAGCGGCTGGTGGGACTGGAAGCCGGAGAAGCGCCATCTTGAACTGCTGTTTACTTCCGGCAGGCTGATGGTGGCCGAACGCCGTAATTTCCAGCGGGTGTACGATCTTACTGAACGTCTGATGCCGCAATGGGATGATGCACAACATGCGTTGCCAGAACACGCAGCCAGGCGAGAGATGCTCCGGCGTACCTGCCGCTATCTGGGCTTTTTCCGCGCGGAATGGCTGGCGGACTATTATCGCTTAAAGCGCGTCGCGCCAGGAAAACTGCTTGCCGAATTGCAACAGCAGGGGGAGATCATCCCTGTCGCCGTCGCCGGTTGGGAAGCGGAATGCTACGTCCACCGTTCGCTGGCCGCGCAACTGGCGCTGGCCGAGCAGGGCAAACTGACATCGACGGTGTGCACGCTGCTGTCGCCGTTTGATCCGGTGGTGTGGGATCGCCGCCGCACCAGTGAATTATTTGGTTTTGATTATCGCCTGGAATGCTATACCCCGAGCGAAAAAAGGCAGTACGGCTACTTTACCCTGCCGATATTGCAGCGCGGCGCACTGATTGGGCGCATTGATGCCAAAATGCACCGCCGTGTGGGCATATTCGAGGTACGCAGTTTGCACGTTGAGCCGGGGGTTCGCCTGGGCAAACAGCGTTGCCAGGATATGTATCAGGCCATTACCCGTTGCGCGCAATGGCACGGGGCGCGACAGGTGGCGTTAAAAACGCTGCCGGATGAATTGGCTGCGCATTGGGGCTGCGGCTGGCAAGTGGAATAACGAACGGCGTTGCCATAAAAAGGGGGGTAAAACGAGTGCCAGCGCCGTTCGTTACAATACGTGGTGTTATTTGCGGTACTACCGGGAAAACAGAGTGGCAGAAAGCACCATCGACTGCTTATGATTAATTATGTGATGCTTGTCACACAAAATTCTACGCCTGCGGCCAAAGCAATTCAACCCCTTCACGGAAATGTCATCGAGGGTTCAGCCGATGATTAACCGTAACACCACGTTATGTTATTCTCATGCATCTTTTCCTGAAGTCATATCTCCACCCTGGAGGGAGCATGGATCACCGTTTACTTGAAATCGTTGCCTGCCCGGTCTGTAACGGCAAGCTTTACTACAATAAAGAGAATCAGGAACTGGTTTGCAAGGTGGATGGTTTGGCCTATCCGCTGCGTGATGGTATTCCGGTGCTGCTGGAAAACGAAGCGCGCGCCCTGTCACTGGAAGAGAGACACGCATGAGCTTTATCGCGATTATTCCTGCGCGTTATGCATCAACGCGTTTACCGGGCAAGCCGCTGGCGGATATCCATGGCAAACCCATGGTGGTGCACGTGATGGAACGCGCCCGCGAGTCTGGCGCGGCGCGCGTGATTGTCGCCACCGATCATGCCGATGTGGCAGATGCTGTGGCGGCGGCTGGCGGCGAAGTGTGTATGACCAGCCCGGATCATCACTCTGGCACGGAGCGTTTGGCGGAAGTGATTGAACATTACGGTTTTGCCGATGATCAGATCATTGTCAACGTCCAGGGTGACGAGCCGTTGATCCCACCGGTGATTATCCGCCAGGTGGCGGAAAACCTGGCGGCTTGCAGCGCCGGCATGGCGACGCTGGCGGTGCCGATTGAAAGCGCGGAAGAGGCGTTTAATCCCAACGCGGTGAAAGTGGTGATGGACGCACAGGGATATGCGTTGTATTTCTCGCGCGCCACCATTCCCTGGGATCGCGAGCGTTTTGCCGTCTCAAAAGCCGCCATCGGCGACAGCCTGCTGCGCCATATCGGCATCTACGCCTACCGCGCCGGCTTTGTGCGCCGCTATGTGCGCTGGGCGCCCAGCCAACTGGAGCAGATCGAGTTGCTGGAACAACTGCGTGTGCTGTGGTACGGCGAGAAAATCCACGTAGCGGTCGCCAAGGCCATTCCAACCGTTGGGGTGGATACGGCGGACGATCTCCAACGGGTGCGCGATACCCTGCGCGGCTAATTTCCGCCGGGTGATAGAACGGCCAGCGGAGCATAGCGCTGGCCGTTGCGTTTTTGCCCGTTGTTCTGCGTTTTGTTGATCTGCATTGAAGTATTTCCCCGCATGGCGTTTGATGATGTAAAGCGCTTTATTTTTCCTCCAGAGGTTTCGCTTGATGGAACAGTTACGTGCCGAACTGAGTATTGTGCTGGGCGAATCAATCAGCCGCCTTGAACGCGTCAGCGAGCAGCCCTACGCGCACATGTACTCATTGTACGATCAACATGATCACGCCATTCCGTTGATGGCGAAAAGCTATGTCTGCGCGGGGATCGCCCAACAAGAAGCCTATAAGCTTTCAATGCTGGCGCGGGAGGGAGATATCCGTTTGCCGACGGTGTTTGGCGTGGTGTATACCCACCAGGCGCCGTATAAGGAAATTCTGCTGATTGAGCGGCTGCGCGGGGTGCCGGTTGAAGCGCCGACGCGCACGCCCGATCGCTGGAATATGTTGAAGGGGCAGATCGTGGAAGGGATGCTGGCCTGGCATCGTATCGACAGCCACGGTAACGTTGGCACCGTCGACAGCACGCAGGAAAACGACTGGTTTTGCTGGTATCAACAGCGGATCGAGGTGTTATGGTCGACGCTCACCAACCTGAACTCGCCGCAGTTGACGATGGACGATCGCCGCTTGCTGTACCGCACGCGCGAAGCATTGACCCATTTTTTTGTTGGCTTTGACGATCCCTGTGTGCTGGTGCACGGCAACCTGACGCTGCGCAGTATGCTCAAAGACGCCAAAACCGACCAACTGTTGGCGATGTTTAACCCAGGCATGATGCTTTGGGCGCCACGTGAATACGATCTTTTCCGGCTAAGCGAACCCGGTATGCCAAGCCAACTGCTGTTCGAGTATTTGCAGCGGGCGCCGGTGGCGGAATCTTTCATGGCGCGCCGCTGGTTGTACACGGTATGGGAAGCCGCCGCGCGCATGATCCACACCGGCAAGCTTGATCGGCAACTGTTCAGCAATGCTTCGCAGCAACTGTTGCCATGGCTGGCGGGTTAATCCTTATCGGCGCCTTTCACCCGTTGCCACAGGCTGCCCAGCGTTTCATACCAGGCGCGTTCGCTGTGCCCCAGGAACATGGCCGAAGGCAATATGCGATCCCAAAAATACAGCGGTGAGGTGATTGCCAACTGGTTGGCCGGCGCGGGAATCGGGTGCAACCCTTTGGCGGTAAAGAAACGCATCGCCCGCGGCAGGTGGTTGGCCGAGGTGACCAAAATAAACGGCTGTTGCCCCACCAGTTCGGCGACTTGTCCAGCCTCCTGTTCGGTATCCATCGGGCGATCGAGCACCACGATATCACTGCGCGGCACCCCCAGGCTCTCCGCCACTCTGGCGGCGGTCTCGGCGTTGCTCAGCATATTGGCGCCGCTGGCGCCGGTAAACACCATTTTGCTGCCGGGGCGTGCCTGATAGAGACGTATACCTTCGGTAACCCGCGGCAGGCTATTGCCGATCAGATTGGAGCTCGGCGCCCAGTCCGGGTTATACGTGTAGCCACCGCCTAACACCACGATATACTTTGCCGCATCGTTGCCGCGGTAGGTGGCGTATTGCGCTTCGATGGGGCGCAATAAGCGATCGGCGACCGGTTGCAGACTGAAAAGCAATAAAAACAGCCAACTCAGGGTTAAAATAGCTTTACCGCTTTTCTGCCAGCGGGTGAACCATATCAGTAACAGTGCCAGCCCCATCAGCAAAAGCAGGGCGGGCAGCGGCATCAAAATACCGCCGATGAACTTTTTCAGGTCAAACAGCATCAAAAATCCGATCCTTTTGGGTGAAAAAACGACATCCAGGCGCAATCTGGCTGCAAGAAGATTCATTCTAAGCCAGTCTGTGCCAAAATAGCAGGTTTGAATAGGCGGGCGTTTTGCCGGAGCCAGAATAAAAGCAGTGGAGTCACTGTCTTATGCAGGATCGCAATTTTGACGATATTGCTGAAAAGTTTGCGTGTAATATTTATGGCACCACCAAAGGGAAGATTCGCCAGGCGGTGCTCTGGCAGGATCTGAACGCGTTATTGGCGCAACTGCCGCAGCGGCCGCTGCGCATTTTGGATGCCGGCGGCGGTGAAGGCCATATGGCCTGCCAACTGGCCGAATTAGGACATCAGGTCTTGTTGTGCGATCTTTCCGGTGAGATGATCCAACGGGCGGCGATGTTGGCAGAACAGAAAGGTGTGAGCCAGAACATGCAATTTAGACAAAATGCTGTTCAGGATATCGGCCAGCACTTGGAACAGCCTGTCGATCTGATATTGTTTCACGCGGTGCTTGAATGGATCGCTGAACCGCTGGCGGCGCTGCGCGCGTTGTCAGCCTGTTTAGCGCCGGGCGGCGCGCTGTCGCTGATGTTTTTTAACGCCAACGGTCTGCTGATGCGCAACGTGGTGTTGGGGAACTTCCAGCTAGTGGATCCGCAGGTTAGAAGGCGCAGAAAGCGTTCGTTGTCGCCGCAGTACCCGCACCAGCCACAGGATGTCTACGGCTGGCTGGAACAACTGGGGCTGCGCATTAGCGGCAAAACTGGTGTGCGGGTGTTCCATGATTATCTGCAAAGCCGGCAGTTACAAACCGAAAAATTTGAAGAGCTACTGGCGCTTGAACAGCGCTATTGCCGGCAAGAGCCGTACGTGAGTTTGGGGCGCTATATTCACGTGATGGCGCATAAACCCGACCTGAAGGACGAACTATGAGTGAGTTTTCCCAGACTGTACCCGAACTGGTCGCCTGGGCACGGAAAAATGATTTCTCTCTTTCGCTCCCAACGGAGCGTCTTGCGTTTCTGCTCGCTATCGCCACGTTAAACGGCGAGCGGCTGGATGGCGAGATGAGCGAAGGGGAGCTGGTTGATGCCTTTCGTCATGTCAGCAAAGGCTTTGAGCAGACGCATGAAACGGTGGCGATTCGTGCCAATAATGCCATTAACGATATGGTGCGCCAGCGCCTGTTGAACCGCTTTACCAGCGAACTGGCGGACGGCAATGCCATCTACCGCCTGACGCCGCTAGGCATCGGCATTACCGACTACTATATCCGCCAGCGCGAGTTTTCGACGCTGCGGTTGTCGATGCAACTGTCTATTGTGGCGCAAGAGCTCAAACGCGCGGCGGACGCCGCGGAAGAGGGCGGGGATGATTTCCACTGGCACCGTAACGTGTTCGCGCCGCTGAAATATTCGGTGGCGGAAATCTTCGACAGCATCGATATGACCCAACGCGTGATGGACGAGCAGCAGCAAAGCGTCAAAGAAGACATTGCCGCCTTGCTTAATCAGGATTGGCGCGCAGCCATTTCCAGCTGCGAAATGCTGCTGTCGGAAACTTCCGGTACCCTGCGCGAACTGCAAGATACGTTGGAAGCCGCAGGCGATAAGCTGCAGGCAAACCTGTTGCGTATCCAGGACGCCACCCTGGGCGACGCGGAGCTAAGCTTTGTCGATAAGCTGGTGTTTGATCTGCAGGGCAAGCTGGATCGCATCATCAGTTGGGGCCAACAGGCCATCGATCTGTGGATCGGCTACGATCGCCACGTGCATAAGTTCATTCGTACCGCCATCGATATGGATAAAAACCGGGTGTTCTCACAACGCCTGCGCCAGTCGGTGCAAAACTATTTCGACAACCCATGGGCGCTGACCTTCGCCAATGCCGATCGCCTGCTGGACATGCGTGATGAAGAGTTGGCGCTGCGCAGCGAGGAAGTGACCGGGGAACTGCCGCCGGATCTGGAATTCGAAGAGTTTAGCGAGATCCGCGAGCAGTTGGCCGCCATGATCGAGCAGGCGCTACAGGTTTATCAGGAACAAAAAATACCGCTCAATTTAGGAACGGTAATGCGCGATTATCTGGCGCAATATCCGCGTGCCCGTCATTTTGACGTGGCGCGTATAGTGGTCGACCAGGCTGTGCGTCTTGGTGTGGCTGAAGCTGATTTTTCAGGGTTGCCGGCCGAATGGCAGGCAATCAATGATTACGGAGCCAAGGTACAGGCCCATGTCATCGACAAATATTGAACAAGTAATGCCAGTTAAACTGGCCAAGGCACTGTCTAATGCGTTGTTCCCGGCGCTGGACAGCCAACTACGCGCCGGCCGCCACATCGGTATTGATGAGCTGGACAACCACGCCTTCCTGATGGATTTTCAGGAAGAGCTTGAGCTGTTCTACGGCCGCTACAACGTGGAGTTGATCCGTGCGCCGGAA
Source organism: Gibbsiella dentisursi (assembly GCF_039539505.1). Lineage (NCBI taxonomy): Bacteria > Pseudomonadati > Pseudomonadota > Gammaproteobacteria > Enterobacterales > Yersiniaceae > Gibbsiella > Gibbsiella dentisursi. The sequence goes on along the minus strand of NZ_BAABDG010000007.1, from coordinate 149,548 downwards.
GGCTTTTTCTACCTGCGCCCGCGTTCTACCACGCTGATCGCACGTTCGGTGCTGTCCGAGCTGGATATGATGGTGGGCAAAATCCTTTGTTATCTCTACCTCAGCCCAGAGCGCCTGGCGCACGAGGGCATCTTCAGCCATCAGGAACTGTATGATGAACTGCTGAGCCTGGCGGATGAAAGCAAACTGCTGAAGTTCGTCAACCAACGTTCAACCGGTTCCGATCTCGATCGGCAGAAACTGCATGAAAAGGTGCGCACCTCGCTTAACCGCCTGCGCCGCTTGGGGATGGTTTACTTCATGGGCGGCGACAGCAGCAAATTTCGCATTACCGAAGCGGTGTTCCGCTTTGGCGCAGACGTGCGCAGCGGTGACGATCCGCGGGAAGCGCAGTTGCGCATGATTCGCGACGGTGAGGCCATGCCGATTGAAAATAGCCTGTCACTGCATGATGACAACGAAGGCGATGAGCAATCGGCAGCCAATGCCCAGGACAGTGCAGAGGATGAACAGGAATGATTGAACGCGGTAAATTTCGCTCGTTGACGCTGGTTAACTGGAACGGCTTTTTCGCCCGCACCTTTGATCTTGATGAACTGGTTACGACACTTTCCGGCGGTAACGGCGCAGGCAAATCCACCACCATGGCGGCCTTCGTCACGGCGCTGATCCCGGATCTGACGCTGTTGCACTTCCGTAACACCACCGAAGCCGGCGCCACCAGCGGCTCGCGCGATAAGGGCTTGCACGGCAAACTGCGCGCCGGGGTGTGTTATTCCACGCTGGATGTGGTCAATTCGCGCCACCAGCGCGTGGTCGTTGGTGTGCGTCTGCAGCAGGTGGCCGGCCGCGATCGTAAGGTGGACATTAAACCGTTCACCATTCAGGGTTTGCCGACATCAATCCAGCCCACGGAACTGCTCACGCAGACGGTGGGCGAGCGCCAGGCGCGCGTGCTGCCGCTGCAGGAGTTGAAAGAGCGCGTGGAGGAAATGGAAGGGGTGCAGTTCAAGCAGTTCAATTCCATTACCGATTACCACTCGCTGATGTTCGATTTAGGGGTGATCCCGAAGCGCCTGCGTTCTTCGGCCGATCGCAGCAAGTTCTATCGGCTGATTGAAGCCTCTCTGTACGGCGGGATCTCCAGCGCCATTACCCGTTCGCTGCGTGATTACCTGCTGCCGGAAAACAGCGGCGTGCGCAAGGCGTTCCAGGATATGGAAGCCGCGCTGCGCGAGAACCGTATGACGCTGGAAGCGATCCGCGTCACGCAGTCGGATCGCGATCTGTTCAAACACTTGATCGCCGACGCCACCGCCTATGTGGCCGCCGACTATATGCGCCATACCAATGAGCGCCGCATTCATTTGGATAGCGCCATTGCGCTGCGCAGCGAATTGTTCACCAGCCGTAAGCAACTGGCCGCTGAGCAGTACCGTCACGTAGAAATGGCGCGCGAGCTGGCTGAGCAAAGCGGCGCCGAATCCGATTTGGAAACCGATTACCAGGCCGCCAGCGATCACCTCAACCTGGTGCAGACGGCGATGCGTCAGCGGGAGAAGGTTGAGCGCTACGAGGCCGATCTGGAAGAGCTGTCCTATCGCCTGGAAGAACAGAATGAGGTGGTCGCCGAGGCCAGTGAGCAACAGGCCGATAACGAAGCGCGGGCCGAAGCCGCCGAACTGGAAGTCGATGAGCTGAAGAGCCAACTGGCGGATTACCAGCAGGCGCTGGATGTGCAGCAAACCCGTGCCATCCAGTATCAGCAGGCGTTGCAGGCGTTAGAGCGGGCCCGCGGCCTGTGCCAACTGCCGGAGTTGACCGCTGAAAATGCGGAAACCTGGCTGGATACCTTCCAGGCGCGGGAGCAAGAGGCGACGGAAGCGCTGCTGCTGCTTGAACAAAAATTGAGCGTGGCCGATGCGGCTCACGGCCAGTTTGAACAGGCCTATCAGTTGGTGGGCAAGATTGCCGGCGAAGTTAGCCGCAGCGAAGCCTGGCAGACGGCGCGCGAACTGTTGCGCGACTGGCCTTCACAGCAACACCTGGCCGAGCGTGTGCAGCCGCTGCGGATGCGCCTAAGCGAGCTGGAACAGCGTCTGCGCTCACAGCAAGACGCCGAGCGCCTGTTGCAGGAGTTCTGCAAACGGCATGGGCAGGACTATCAGCCTGACGATCTGGAAAGCCTGCAGCAAGAGCTGGAAGAACGCCTAGAGTCGCTATCGCAAAACGTGAGCGAAGCCGGCGAGCGCCGTATGGAAATGCGCCAGGAACTGGAGCAGATCCAGCAGCGCATCAAAGCCCTGACCGCGCGCGCGCCGGTCTGGCTGGCCGCCCAGGATGCCCTGAGCCAGCTTAGCGAACAGAGCGGCGAAGCGCTGGAAGACAGCCAGCAGGTTACCGAATACATGCAGCAACTGCTGGAGCGCGAGCGCGAAACCACCGTCGAGCGCGACGAAGTGGCGGCGCGTAAGCGCGCGGCTGAAGCGCAGATTGAGCGCCTCAGCCAGCCGAGCGGGGCGGAAGATCAGCGCCTGGTCACGCTGGCCGAACGTTTTGGCGGTGTGCTGCTTTCGGAAATTTACGACGATGTCACCATTGATGATGCGCCTTACTTCTCCGCGCTGTACGGCCCGTCGCGCCACGCGATTGTGGTGCCGGATCTGTCGTTGGTGCGCGAACTGCTTGAAGGGCTGGAGGATTGCCCAGAGGATCTTTACCTGATTGAAGGGGATCCGCAGTCGTTCGATGACAGCGTGTTCGCCGTTGAAGAGCAGGAAAAGGCGGTGGTGGTGAAAATCGCCGATCGTCAATGGCGTTATTCACGTTTCCCGGAAGTGCCGTTGTTTGGCCGTGCGGCGCGGGAAAGCCGCCTGGAAGTGCTGCATGCCGAACGCGATTCTCTGGCAGAGCGTTACGCGACGCTGTCGTTTGATGTGCAAAAAACGCAACGTGCGCATCAGGCATTCAGCCGCTTTATCGGTACCCACCTGGCGGTGGCGTTCGATGCCGATCCTGAAGCGGAAATCCGCACGCTCAATGGCCGCCGGGGCGAAATTGAACGCGCGCTAAATAACCATGAAGCGCAGAACCAGCAGCAGCGCCAACAGTATGAGCAGGCCAAAGAGGGCATTTCCGCGCTCAACCGCCTGATGCCGCTGGTTTCCCTGCTCAACGACGACACGTTGCAGGATCGCGTCGATGAGATCCGCGATGAGCTTGACGATGCGCAGGATGCCGCGCGCTATATCCAGCAGCACGGCGCCGCGCTGGCGAAGCTGGAACCGCTGTTGGCCGTGCTGCAGAGCGATCCGCAGCAGCATGAACAATTGCAGCAGGATTATCAGCAGGCGCAGCACGCGCAGCGCCAGGCTAAGCAGCAGGCATTTGCGCTGACGGAAGTGGTGCAACGGCGAGCGCACTTCAGCTATGCCGATTCCGCCGGCATGCAGAACGCCAATAACGATCTGAACGAAAAACTGCGTCAGCGGCTGGAGCAGGCGGAGGCTGAACGCAGCCGTGCCCGCGACCAACTGCGCCAGTATCAGGCGCAGTTCACCCAGTTCAGCCAGGTGCTGGCTTCGCTGAAAAGTTCGTATGACGCCAAGCGCGACATGCTCAAAGAGCTTAACCAGGAACTGGTGGATATCGGCGTGCAGGCCGATGCCAATGCTGAAGAGCGCGCGCGTATCCGCCGTGATGAACTGCACACGGCGTTAAGCACTAACCGCGCGCGCCGCAATCAGTTGGAAAAACAGCTGACCTTCTGCGAAGCGGAAATGGACAGCCTGCAGAAAAAACTGCGCAAGCTGGAGCGTGATTATCACCAGATGCGCGAACAGGTCGTGACCGCCAAGGCCGGCTGGTGCGCGGTGATGCGCCTGGTGAAAGACAACGGCGTGGAGCGCCGCCTGCACCGGCGTGAGCTGGCCTATATGGACGGCGACGAACTGCGCTCGATGTCGGATAAGGCGTTGGGGGCGTTGCGTCTGGCGGTGGCGGATAACGAACACCTGCGTGATGTGCTGCGCCTTTCCGAAGATCCTAAACGGCCGGAGCGTAAGATCCAGTTCTATATTGCGGTGTATCAGCATCTGCGCGAGCGTATTCGCCAGGATATTATCCGCACGGACGATCCGATCGAAGCGATTGAACAGATGGAGATCGAGCTTGGCCGCTTGACGGAAGAGCTGACCGCGCGCGAACAGAAGTTGGCGATTAGTTCGAAAAGCGTGGCCAACATTATTCGCAAAACTATTCAGCGGGAACAAAACCGTATCCGTATGCTTAACCAGGGGCTGCAGGCGGTGTCCTTCGGCCAGGTGAAGAGCGTGCGGTTGAACGTGAACGTGCGGGAAGCGCACGCCACGTTGCTGGACGTGTTGTCTGAACAGCAGGAGCAGCATCAGGATCTGTTCAACAGCAACCGCCTGACCTTCTCTGAGGCATTGGCCAAGCTGTATCAGCGCCTGAACCCGCAGATTGATATGGGGCAGCGTACGCCGCAGACCATCGGTGAGGAACTGCTTGATTACCGCAACTATCTGGAGCTGGAGGTCGAAGTGTTCCGTGGCTCCGACGGCTGGCTGCGTGCGGAAAGCGGCGCGCTGTCGACCGGTGAAGCGATCGGTACCGGTATGTCGATCCTGGTGATGGTGGTGCAAAGCTGGGAAGAAGAGTCCCGCCGCCTGCGCGGTAAAGACATTTCGCCTTGCCGCCTGTTGTTCCTGGATGAAGCCGCACGTTTGGATGCGAAGTCTATCGCTACGCTGTTCGAACTGTGCGAGCGCTTGGAGATGCAGCTGATTATCGCCGCGCCGGAAAATATCAGCCCGGAAAAAGGCACCACTTATAAGCTGGTGCGTAAAGTGTTCCAAAACCACGAACATGTGCATGTGGTTGGGCTGCGTGGCTTCGCGATTAACGAGCCAGCGGCGCGTGACTCGGCGGCGGCGGAGACGCCATAGGTAAAAAGGCCTGCTAAAAATCTGAAAATAGCCATCAAAGGATGGCTATTTTTTTCATCAAGGAGATGATCTGGCCGTTTTTATTACCAGGAATGCTGTAGCGCCATGAAATAAACAGTTATTCTACGGCGCCTGAGAGCAAAACGGGTTTTCTGTTTGTATACTAAACCTAGGTTGTCTTTGTAGTGGGTTCGTGGTGCCGTTCAGTAAAAAAGCCCGTTAATGCTCTTGCCGGGCGACCTGGTAATATTGTTGTTTTTTTGTGGGCAAACAGGGGGAAAGGATGTTGCTTGAAAATGGAGGCTCTATACGGCGTCTCGCACTGAGTTGTGCTATGGCATGCAGTATTAGTGCGTCGTTACCTACACGGGCAGCCGTGCCAGCGTTTCCGGTTTCATCATCCGGCATCTCTGCCGCACAAAGTCGTGTTGAATTGATGGCGGCGTTGCCGTCTGGCGTCACGCCGCATAACCTCTCTACGCTGGCGGTGCTGTATGCCGGGCATCATATGCAGCCCATGTGGCAGGATCGCGAGGCGGTACGGCAGTTTCAACAGCAGTTGGCCGAGCTGGCGATCTCCGGCGTGCAGCCGCAGTTTACTCAATGGGTCAAGCAACTGACGGATCCGGCAATCAGCGGTATGGCGCGTGATATTGTGCTGTCGGACGCCATGTTGGGCTACCTGCAATTCGTGTCGTCGATTGCGGCAAATGGCAATGACTGGCTGTACAGTAATATTCCTTACAAGCTGGGCCTGCCGCCCAATACGGTGATTAACCAGTGGCAGTTGGCGGTGCGCGATGGGAAAACCCTAGCCTATGTTGAATCCCTGGCGCCGCAACACCCGCAGTATGCCAAGATGCACCAGGCGCTGCGCGCCATGCTGGCGGATAGTCGCCCCTGGCCGCGGTTGGCCAATGGCCCAAGCCTGCGCCCCGGCCAAATGAGCAATGATATCCCGGCGCTGCGCGAAATTCTGACGCGCAATGGCATGCTAAGCGCTGCAGCGGTGGCGCCGGCAACGGAGCCTGCCGCCGTGCTGATTTCATCGAATGCCGGCGACGACGGCGGTCTTTCCGTTGATGAAGAGAAAGCGCAGGAAGCTCCGCCAGCGGTGGTTAGCCCATCCGCTGCGCCGGTAAAGGATATTGCGCCTTCAGTAACGGCGGATACAGCGCAGCAGCCGGCCGGGCCGGTTGCGGTTAGCGATAATATTTATACTGGCGATCTGGTGGAGGGGATAAAACGTTTCCAAAAATGGCAGGGCCTGAGCGACGACGGCGTTATCGGCGCGCGTACGCGCGAGTGGCTGAATGTGTCGCCCAACATGCGCGCTTCTCTGCTGGCCTTGAATATCCAACGTTTGCGTATTCTACCCAACAGTGTCAATACCGGCATTATGGTGAACATCCCTAACTATTCGCTGACTTACTACCAAAATGGTAATGAGGTGTTGTCATCCCGGGTTATTGTCGGCCGGCCAAGCCGCAAAACACCGATGATGAGCAGCGTGCTTAATAACGTGGTGATGAATCCGCCGTGGAACGTGCCAACGACGCTGGTGCGTGAGGATATCGTGCCGAAAGCGATGCGTGACGCCAGCTATTTCCAGAAACACGGTTATACATTGTTGTCAGGCTGGAGCAGCGACGCAACGGTGATCGACCCGGCGATGATTGACTGGAACACGGTTTCCGCCCGTAATTTCCCGTATCGCATCCGCCAGGCGCCGGGCACCAATAACTCGCTGGGGCGTTTCAAATTCAATATGCCAAGCTCCGATGCCATTTATTTGCACGATACGCCGAATCATGCGCTGTTTCAGAAAGACATTCGGGCACTCAGTTCCGGCTGTGTGCGTGTGAATAAAGCGTCTGATTTGGCGAATATGCTGCTGCAGGATGCGGGCTGGAATGATTCCCGCGTCTCTTCGACCCTGAAGGGCGGCAACACGACCTACGTCAATATTCGCCAGCATATTCCGGTCAAACTGTATTATTTAACGGCCTGGGTTTCTGATGATGGAAAGCCACAATTTCGTACAGATATTTACAATTATGACGATACGGTGAGATCTGGCGCGCAAATTTTGGCTCAGGCAGAAAAATTACTGCAGTAAATGCAGTAATTCTAAATAACTAACGGTCAGAATATTTGGCCATCCTGCGGGCAGGTATTTGCTTTCTGCCCGCAAACCACGCGGCACACGGGTTGACTCAACCCGGCCGGGCGGTTATGGTTCGGGTAGTGCGCTTTTCTGTGCATATTTTTCCGATATTCTTTCCGGGTCTGACAGAAACATGGACAACATCGATCATCACCGCCGTAGATGGCTGGCGTTGGGTAGCGCCGCCTTGGGGTTAGCGCTGCTGCCAGAGCAGGCGTTTGCCAGTTTATCCACCTCTCGTCCGCGTATTTTGGTGGTCAATAACCTGAATACGGGGGAATCACTTAAGGCCGAGTTTTTCGACGGGAAAAATTACAATAGCGATGAGTTAGCTCGCCTTAACCATTTGTTCCGTGATTACCGTGCCAATAAAATCAAATCAATTGATCCGCGTTTATTTGATCATCTCTATCGCCTGCAAGGCATGTTAGGCACTCATAAGCCAATTCAATTAATTTCGGGTTATCGTTCCCTGGCTACCAATAATGAACTGCGTGGGCATAGCCGCGGTGTGGCAAAACAAAGTTATCACACCAAAGGGCAGGCGATGGATTTTCATATTGAAGGCATTCAGCTAAGCAATATCCGTAAAGCGGCGTTAAAAATGCGCGCCGGCGGCGTAGGATATTATCCGCGTAGCAATTTTGTGCATATAGATACCGGGCCGGTCAGAACCTGGTAACCCGCAATCTGTTCCGGTAAGCTGTATGGTTACGCCGCAATGTGATTGTTATGGAGCCTTATGAAATACCAGATTATTCCCGTCACCGCGTTCAGCCAGAACTGTACCCTGATATGGTGTGACAAAACCGGGCAGGCCGCGTTGGTGGATCCCGGTGGTGAGGCGGAAAAACTGAAAGCCGAGGTCGCTCGCCAGGGCGTCACCGTCGGGCAGATTTTGCTGACTCACGGCCATCTGGATCACGTGGGTGCGGCGGCAGAGCTGGCCCAGCACTATCAGGTGCCGATTATCGGCCCGGATAAGGAAGATGCCTTCTGGCTTGACGGCCTGCCGGCACAGAGCCGCATGTTCGGCCTGGAGGAGTGTGAACCCTTGACCCCGACCAAATGGTTGCAGGAAGGGGATAGCGTGCAGGTCGGGGAAATGACGCTGCAGGTGCTGCACTGCCCAGGGCATACGCCAGGCCATATCGTGTTTATCAACCAACAGGCACGCCTGGCGTTGGTGGGTGATGTGCTGTTCAATGGCGGCGTTGGGCGCAGCGACTTCCCGCGCGGCGACCACCAGGCGTTGATCAACGCGATCCGCACCAAACTGTTGCCGTTGGGGGATGACATGGCCTTTATTCCCGGCCACGGCCCTATGTCCACCTTAGGGCATGAACGCCAGACCAATCCGTTTCTGCGCGACGAACCTGCCATCTGGTAGTGGCAGGGCGTTGCAGAATAGCAAAGGGGCGCTTCTGCGCCCCTTTGTTATATCTATGCGTGCTGATTTATAGCACGGCGACGATGGCTTCGCACAGTGGCGCCATGTTGTCTGGCGTCATCCCGGCGACGTTGACGCGGCCGGAATTTACCGCATAGACGCCGAATTCCTCACGCAGGCGCAGCACCTGGTCTTTGGTCAAGCCGCTGAATGAGAACATCCCATTTTGCTTGATGATAAAGCTGAAGTCCTGCTGGGCGCCTTTTTCCTGCAGCGTATTGACGAACAGTTGGCGCATCCGCTGGATACGTTGGCGCATATCGGCCAGTTCCTGTTCCCACATCGCGCGCAGTGACTCATTGCTCAGGATAGTTGCAACGATAGCCGCACCGTGAGCCGGCGGGTTGGAATAGTTGGCGCGGATGCCGGCTTTAACCTGGCTGAATGCGCGCTCGGCCGTTTGTGCATCAGCAGCGACCAGCGTACAGGCGCCAACGCGTTCGTTGTACAGGCCAAAGTTTTTCGAATATGAACTGGAGACGATCAGTTCACTATGCTGCGCGGCGAAAATACGCAGCCCCTGAGCATCTTCTTCCAGGCCGTTGGCAAAGCCCTGGTAGGCGAAGTCAAACAGCGGCAGCCAGCCGTTGGCCGCGGCCAGATCGGACAGCGCTTGCCATTGTGCTTCGGTTGGATCGATACCTGTCGGGTTATGGCAGCACCCATGGAGAACCACCACGTCGCCGGCCTGCGCCTGTTTCAGGCTGTTAACCAGACCGTCAAAATCCAACGCATGATTGGCCGCGTCGTAATAGTCATACTCCACTACCTCAAGGCCCGCCGCGTTGAAGATGTTTTTATGATTTGGCCAGCTTGGGTTGCTGATCCACACGCGTTTGGCACCGGTTTGCGTAGCGATAAAGTCTGCCGCCACGCGCAAGCCGCCGGTACCGCCAGGGGTTTGCGCCGTGCGCGCACGTTGTTCGGCAATAATTGTGCTGTCTTTGCCGAACAGCAATGCCTGGGTGCACGCTGCGAATGCGGGAATGCCTTCGATACCGAGGTAGCTTTTGGTGGTTTCATTTTCCAGCAGATATTGTTCAGCTTTTTTTACGCTGGTCAGCACCGGTGTTTTACCCGTTTCATCTTTATAAACGCCGATCCCGAGGTTGATTTTATTAGGGCGGGCGTCCGCGCGGAAAGTTTCGGCGAGACCCAGAATCGGGTCGGCCGGTGCAGCAGTGATTTTTTCAAACATTCAGATGCTTCCGTGGCCTAGAGTTAAGCAGTCAGAAGGTTCAGGGTAGCGCCAGTTATGCGCTTTGCCAACCGTTTGCGAGAAAAATACCTCGAACTTGTGACCGCGGCATAATCCGCAGGAAAAGGTGATGAAAGAGCAGGGATGAAAAGACGCAGAGGGGCAAAGGCAGCAAAAACAAAAACAGGGCCGTAGCCCTGTTTTTCACACCTGTGGCAGTAAACCGCCACTGTCAGGCGTTTAACAAATTAGAACTGGTAAACCAGGCCAACAGCCACGGTGTCGTCGGTGTTCAGACCCAGTGGGTTGTTGTTGTCCAGTTGGTTGATTTTGTAATCAACGTAGGTAGACATGTTTTTGTTGAATGCGTAGCTAACGCTAACGTCAACGTATTTGTACAGGTCAGCGTCGCCGATGCCTTCGATGTCTTTGCCTTTAGACTGAACGTATGCCAGTGATGGGCGCAGGCCGAAATCAAACTGGTACTGAGCTACCAGTTCCAGGGTTTGGGCTTTGTTGGCAAAACCGCTTACATCATTGTTGTTAACAGTGCCAGAGAATGGCGTTGCGTTACGGGTTTCGGTGTAGATAGTTGCCAGGTACAGGTTGTTGGCGTCGTATTTCAGGCCAGCACCCCAGCTTTCAGCTTTATCACCCTGACCGTAAGCCAGCGAATTTTGGGCTAATGAACGTTTTGAACTGCTGTAAGAGGCTACTGCGCCAATGCCCAGGCCGAAATCGTAGGAAGCAGACAAACCGTAGCCATCGCCGTTGGATTTCTGAGCGCTGCGGCCTGTTGGGCCGTTGTTGCTGCTTTCATTGTTAGCGCCCTGATATTGCAGAGCAAAGTTCAGGCCGTCGACCAGACCGAAGAAGTTGGTGTTACGGTAGGTTGCTACGCCGTTGGTACGGCCAGACATAAAGACGTCAGTGTAAGCTGAATCGCCACCAAACTCAGCCAGAACGTCAGTATAACCAACTACATCGTAGAATACGCCGTAGTTACGGCCGTAGTCGAGTGAACCGTAGTCGCCGAATTTCAGGCCTGCAAAGCCCAGACGGGTTTTGGTGCCTTCGGTGCCTTCAGATTCAGTGTGGTTCGCCTGAACGTTGTATTCCCACTGGCCGTAACCGGTCAGTTGGTCGGTAATTTGGGTTTCACCTTTGAAGCCAAAACGGACGTAAGACTGGTCGCCGTCTGCGCTGTTATCTTTAGAGAAGTAGTGCAGGCCGTCAACTTTACCGTACAGATCCAGTTTGTTGCCGTCTTTGTTATAGATTTCTGCTGCGTTAGCAGCACCAGCCGCTAACAGAGCCGGGATTACCACTGCAAGAATGTTGCGCTTCATCATTATTACCCTCATTGGTGTTATTCGGACACCTTGCCACTGCCGCCAATAATTCTTGGGAACTATTGTAGATAGTTTGGTGTCGTCCTGTGTCTGCACGCAGTGTTCCATTCAAAGCCGGGTTAATCTAGAGCGAAAATGCTACTAATATCCTAATCCGGTTTCAAAAAGAAAAATGCTGTAACAGAATGTAAAAATAAGGGAACTTTGTGATGAAAGTCAAGTATAGAAAATGCGAAAGGCCAGCTGAGCTGGCCTTTATTTTGTAACTAAAAGGTATGTTGTCTGTTTGGTTTTAGCAATCAGAACGTTGCGTTTCGCGGCGTACGTGGGAAAGGAATCACGTCTCGCACGTTTTGCACACCGGTAACATAAGCAACCAGGCGTTCAAAGCCCAAACCAAAGCCTGAATGAGGAACCGTGCCGTAACGGCGCAAATCGCGGTACCACCAATAATCTTCTTTGTTCAGGCCCATCTCTTCCATGCGGCTATCTAACACCGCCAGGCGTTCTTCACGCTGAGAACCGCCAATGATTTCGCCGATGCCAGGTGCCAAAACGTCCATCGCCGCCACGGTTTTGCCGTCATCGTTCATGCGCATATAAAACGCTTTGATGTCTTTCGGGTAGTTTTTCACCACCACCGGCGCTTTGAAGTGTTGCTCCGCCAGATAGCGTTCATGTTCAGAAGAGAGATCGATACCCCAGGATACCGGGTTCTCGAATTTTTGGCCGGAAGCCAACAAAATCTCAACCGCTTCGGTGTAGTCCACCTGGGCGAAATCAGAAGAAACAAAGCGAGACAAACGCTCAACGGCATCTTTATCCACGCGCTCGGCAAAGAACTGCATATCATCAGCACGTTCATTCAGCACGGCCTGGAAGACATATTTCAGCAGGTTTTCCGCCAGCCCGGCGATGTCTTCCAGCGTAGCGAAGGCGACTTCAGGCTCGATCATCCAAAACTCCGCCAGGTGGCGGCTGGTGTTGGAGTTCTCGGCACGGAAGGTCGGGCCGAAGGTGTAAATTTTAGACAGCGCGCAGGCATAGGTTTCACCGTTCAACTGGCCGGATACGGTCAGGAACGCTTCTTTGCCGAAGAAATCTTCGCTGAAGTCGACGGCGCCTTTATCGTCACGCGGCAGGTTTTGCAGATCCAGCGTCGAAACGCGGAACATTTCGCCGGCGCCTTCGGTATCAGAGGCGGTGATCAACGGGGTGGATACCCAGAAGTAACCATTTTCATGGAAGAAACGGTGAATCGCCTGGGCCAGCGTATGGCGCACACGAGCCACGGCGCCGATCAGGTTGGTGCGTGGGCGCAAGTGGGCGACTTCGCGCAGGTATTCGATGCTATGGCGTTTGGCCGCCATTGGGTAGGTATCCGGATCGTCAACCATGCCGACGACTTTTACTGCGGTTGCCTGTAGCTCAAAGCTTTGGCCGCCACCGGGTGAGGCCACGACTTTACCGCTGACTTCCACGGAGCAGCCGGTGGTCAGATGCAGCACTTCATCCTGGTAATTGGGCAGAGAATTATTCACAACGGCCTGTAACGGATTAAAGCAGGAGCCGTCATAAACGGCGAGGAAGGAGATACCAGCTTTAGAATCTCTCCGGGTACGTACCCAACCGCGCACCGTGACTTCACTGTCAACCGGGGCACGGCCTTGCAGTACGTCGACTACAGGCACTACGCTCATAGATTTCTCTCTTTATAGGTTTTTGGTTCAGGAATAGCTAACAACCCCATAGTATGGGAGCCTCACTATGTTACTTGCCGCGGTGCAGAGCACAAGTAGAAATCGCCAAATCGGTGCAACATTTCGTATGCCCGCGCAGGGCAGATGAGCACAGCTATATAAAGGAAGTGAAAAGGCCAACTTTGCCGGCTTCAGCTTGCCTATGCGTTGGTTTGCCTGTTTTACGTTCTTACCCGGCCGGGGGCCATCAGGGAAAAGGAAAGGCAAAGCCGGCGTGCGGGTGCCGCCGGCTGGGGGATCAACTGGCTTTCTTCACCAACGGCAGATCAAAGGCTTTACGCAAGGCTTTGACGAACGCCTTGTCCTGGCAGATGGTTTTTCCCGGGCTGTCCGACAGTTTAGCCACCGGTTTGCCTTTGCATTCCACCAGCTTAATGACGATATTCAGCGGTTTCACGCCGGGGATATCGCAGGTCAGGTGGGTGCCGATGCCAAACACCAGGTTGACGCGCCGATCGAAGTGGCGGTAAAGCGCCAGCGCCTTGTCCAGATCCAGGTTGTCGGAGAACACCAGCGTTTTATTTAGCGGATCAATATCCAGTTTTTGATAATGGGCGATGGCTTTTTCACCCCAGTCGAAAGGATCCCCCGAATCATGGCGCAAGCCCTGATAGCGCTGGGCGAACTGTTGGCCAAAGTCGCGCAGGAACGCATCCATCGTGATGCAATCAGTGAGCGCAATCCCCAACTGGTCGGGATATTCATCCACCCACGCCTGTAGCGCCGCACGTTGGCTGTTGGCCAGCACCGGGCTGATTTGCTGATGGGCCTGGAACCATTCATGCGCCTGGGTGCCGACGGGCGTGAGCTGCAGTTGGCGCGCCAGATCGTAGTTGCTGGTGCCGATAAAATAGGGAAACTCCGCTTTTAGCGTACTGACGATGGCTTTTTGCACGCCGTGGGAGAAACGGCGGCGGGTACCGAAGTCCATCAGTTTAAAGCGCGAAATATCCAGATCGGCCGTCACCTGCTGGAAATGCACCAGCTTGGTGCGCAGGCGGTCGGTTGCCATCTCTGTGGTCACCTGCGGCGAGCGGTGGCGATGCACCACTTCGCTGATTAATGCCAGCAACGGCACTTCCCACAGGATCACCTCGCGCCACGGCCCAGCGATGCGGATATGCAGGCGGCCGTGTTGATTGGTCACTTTTACCTGCTGCGGATCGTAGCGGAAATTGCGTAGCCAGCTAAGGTAATCCTGGCGGAAAAAGGGCAGCGTCGAAAGATAGTGACTTTCGGCTTCGGTCAGCGCCAGTTCACGCATCAGCGCAATCTGCTCGCGGATTTCATCGGCATACTCACCCAGCAATTCATCACCGCGGCAACGGAACTCGGCCGCCACGGTAACCGCAGGGTAGCGGTGGAACACCGCTTGCTGCATATGAAGCTTGTAGGCATCGGTATCAAGCAACGATGTCAAAATTGGGGAAGCGTATTGAGTCATATGCGTTACAGCATCCTCGTCAGGCGCGTGTCCAAATCCGGCGCAATATAAAAATTTTGCAGGAGTATACCCGGATTATCCTGTGATTGAAGCCCCATGACACCACAAATCGCCGGAGCGGGTCGAGGATTAAACGTGCCGTTTTCTCGCCGGTGCCAGGGGGGCTGGCATAAAAGCCAAGTAAACCAGTCAGGTGGCGAACTTAGCTTATTTAGTAATAGAAATTATAGTGTTAATTATTTTAAACACTACATCTAACGAAAAATATTTACGCGGGAGGGCAGATGATGCCGCCTTGAAAAGCGACCGACTCCGGCTCTGGGTTTTTTCTGTGGCTGTGATACAGTTTGTTTACAATCAGGCACATTACTGCTGCACTGCGTTCTGGTCAGCCGAAACGCCCGCGCGGTTGATGGTGCCGGGACTCCCGTAATTCCGGAATAAGAAGGTTTTTTATGACTCAGCAGCCTCGGGCGAAGTATCGCCACGACTATCGCGCACCTGACTATACCATTACCGATCTTGATTTGAATTTTGAGCTGGATGCCGCCACCACCCGCGTGACGGCCGTCAGCCAGGTTAAGCGCCAGGGCGCCATCGATGCCCCGTTGATTCTGGATGGCGAAGATCTGGCGCTGGTGAGCCTGCAGATTGACGGGCAGGACTGGAGCCATTACCGCCAGCAGGAGAATACACTGGTGGTTGAGCAACTGCCGGCGCAGTTCACGCTGACCATCGTCACAGATATTCACCCGGCGCAAAACAGCGCGCTGGAAGGGCTTTACCTGTCGGGCGATGCGCTGTGCACCCAGTGCGAGGCCGAAGGTTTCCGCCATATCACTTATTATCTCGATCGGCCGGACGTGCTGGCCCGCTTTAGCACGCGCATCGTGGCCGACAAGGCCAAATACCCCTTCCTGCTCTCCAACGGCAACCGCGTGGCGCAGGGCGAACTGGACGATGGCCGCCACTGGGTGCAGTGGCAGGATCCGTTCCCGAAGCCTTGCTACCTGTTTGCGCTGGTGGCGGGGGACTTTGACGTCCTACGGGATATTTTCACCACCCGCTCCGGGCGCGAAGTGGCGCTGGAGCTGTTTGTCGATCGCGGCAATCTGGATCGCGCCGGCTGGGCGATGACCTCGCTGAAAAATGCGATGAAGTGGGACGAAACGCGCTTCGGCCTGGAATACGATCTCGACATCTATATGATCGTCGCGGTGGATTTCTTCAATATGGGCGCCATGGAAAACAAGGGGTTAAATGTATTTAACTCCAAATATGTGCTGGCCAAGGCGGAAACCGCCACGGACAAGGATTACCTGAATATTGAAGCGGTCATCGGCCATGAATACTTCCACAACTGGACCGGTAACCGCGTTACCTGCCGCGACTGGTTCCAGCTTAGCCTGAAAGAGGGGCTAACGGTCTTTCGCGATCAGGAATTCAGTTCCGATCTCGGCTCGCGGGCGGTCAACCGCATTAATAATGTGCGAGTGATGCGCGGCGCGCAGTTTGCTGAAGACGCCAGCCCGATGGCGCATGCCATCCGGCCGGATAAAGTGATCGAAATGAACAACTTCTATACCCTGACGGTCTATGAGAAAGGCGCGGAAGTGATCCGCATGATGCATACCCTGTTGGGCGAAGAGAACTTCCAGAAAGGGATGCAGCTCTATTTTGAACGTCATGACGGCAGCGCCGCCACCTGCGATGATTTTGTGCAGGCGATGGAAGACGCTTCCAACGTCGATCTGTCGCTGTTCCGCCGCTGGTACAGCCAGGCCGGCACGCCGTTGCTGACGGTGCGCGATGAATACGACGCCGAGAAGCAACAGTATCGCCTGCATGTCAGCCAGCAAACGCCGCCAACGGCGGAACAGCAGGAAAAACTGCCGCTCCATATTCCGCTGGATATTGAACTGTATGGCAGTGAAGGCCAGGTGATTGCGTTGCAGAAAGACGGTCAGCCGGTCAACAATGTGCTGAATGTCACCCAGGCTGAGCAGACCTTTATTTTTGACGGCGTCGAGCAAAAACCGGTGGTGTCGCTGCTGCGGGAATTTTCTGCGCCGGTGAAGCTGGATTACCCGTACAGCGATCGGCAACTGACCTTCCTGATGCAGCACGCGCGCAACGACTTCGCCCGTTGGGATGCCGCACAGAGCCTGCTGGCGACCTATATCAAGCTTAACGTCGCCAAATATCAGCAGCAACAGCCGCTGTCGCTGCCGCTACATGTGGTGGACGCATTCCGTGCCGTATTGCTGGATGAGAAACTCGATCCGGCGTTGGCGGCGCAGATCCTGACGCTGCCGACGGAGAGTGAGATCGCCGAGTTGTTCACCACCATTGATCCGCAAGCGATCGCCGCGGTGCGTACCGCCATGACCCGCTGCCTGGCGGATGAAATGGCGGATGAATGGCTGGCCGTCTACCACGCCAACAAAACGGCGGGCTATCGCGTTGAGCACGGGGATATCGCCAAACGCGCCTTGCGCAACGTCTGCCTGAACTATCTGGCGTTTGGCGAAGTGGCGCTGGCCGATAAGCTGGTGGTGCAGCAATTCCGGCAGGCCGATAACATGACCGATTCGCTGGCCGCGCTGTCGGCGGCGGTCAGCGCGCAACTGCCGTGCCGTGATGAACTGATGGCGGCGTTTGACGAGCGCTGGCATCAGGATGGCCTGGTAATGGATAAATGGTTTGTGCTGCAGGCCACCAGCCCGGAGGCCAACGTATTAGCCAAGGTGCGCAGCCTGCTGCAACACCGCTCATTCAGCCTGAGCAACCCGAACCGTCTGCGCGCGTTGATTGGCGCTTTCGCCTCGGCCAACCCGGCGGCGTTCCATGCGGCGGATGGCAGCGGCTACCAGTTCCTGGTGGAAATCTTGAGCGATTTGAACACGCGCAATCCGCAGGTGGCCGCACGGCTGATTGAACCGTTGATCCGCCTCAAACGTTATGATGCCTCGCGCCAGGGGTTGATGCGTAGCGCGCTGGAACAGCTGAAAGGGTTGGAAAACCTGTCAGGCGATCTGTACGAGAAAATCACCAAGGCGCTGGAAGCCTAAGCGCAGGGCGCCTTTAGGGTGATGAAGGAAAGGGCGGCACATTCGTGGGCCGCCCTTTTTTAATTAGCCAGGCGCTGCGCTGGCGCTACGGTGGGGGTCAGCACCCGGTCAAGCACGGTGGCCTCCAGCTCGGCCAGTTTGGCGGAGCCTTTGCGGCGTGGGCGCGGCAGATCGACAGTCAGATCCAACCCAACGTTGCCTTCCTCAATTAAAATCACCCGATCGGCCAGGGCGATCGCTTCACTGACGTCGTGCGTCACCAGCAAGACGGTAAAGCCGTGCTGCTGCCACAGGCTTTCAATTAACCCCTGCATCTCAATGCGCGTCAGGGCATCCAGCGCCCCCAAAGGCTCATCCAGCAATAACAGGCGGGGGCGATGAATCAACGCTCTGGCCAGCGCGACGCGCTGTTTCTGGCCGCCGGAGAGCGCGCTGGGCCAATCGTTGGCACGGTCGGCCAGGCCCACGGCTTCCAACGCTTGCAGCGCGTCCTCGCGCCAGTTACCGCGCAGGCCAAGGCCAACGTTGTCGATAACCTTTTTCCACGGCAGCAGGCGTGCATCCTGGAACATCAGGCGGGTATCGTTTTTCACGCTGCTAAGTGGGGCGCTGCCGCTTAACAGCGCACCGCCGCTGGCGGTTTCCAGCCCGGCCATCAGGCGCAGCAGCGTACTTTTACCGCAGCCGCTGCGGCCAACGACGGCGACAAACTGGCCGGCGGTAATGCGCAGTTGAATATTGTTGAGCACGGTGCGGTTACCGTACCGTTTGGCGATCGATTCCAGGGTGACTGGCGTGCCTTGTGGGATGCGAGTTGGCGTACTCATAACGCTTCACCTTGTTTCAGTTGGTAAGCCGGATGCCAGCGTAGCCAAACGCGCTCCAGCAGTTGAGCGCTGACGTCGGCCAGTTTGCCGAGCAGGGCATACAGGACGATGGCCACCACCACGATGTCGGTTTGCAAGAATTCTCTGGCGTTCATCGCCAGATAGCCGATGCCGGAGTTGGCGGAAATGGTTTCGGCCACGATCAGCGTCAGCCACATAAAGCCGAGGGCAAAGCGCACACCCACCATAATCGAGGGCAGGGCGCCGGGCAGCACGACCTGAGTGAATAACTGGAAGCCGCTTAGCCCGTAGCTGCGCGCCATTTCCAGCAGACCGCGATCGATATTTTTGATCCCGTGATAGGTGTTGAGATAAATCGGGAACAGGGTGCCAAGGGCCACCAGGAAGATCTTGGCGGATTCATCGATGCCGAACCACAGGATCACCAGTGGGATCAACGCTAAATGCGGCACGTTGCGGATCATTTGGATAGAACTGTCGAGCAGGCGCTCACCCCAACGTGACAGCCCGGTAATAAAGCCCAGGGTCAATCCCAGGCTGCCGCCGATGCTAAAACCGATCAGGGCGCGCCAGGTGCTGATTGACAGGTGTTGCCACAGTTCGCCGCTTTTCGCCAATGCCCAAAAGGCGGTGATCACCGCGCTGGGTGCCGGCAGGATACGGTTTGACAGCCAGCCGGCTTCGACGGCGATTTGCCAAAGCACGATCAGCGTTACCGGCAAGGCCCAGGGGGCCAACCGGTGCAGTATACGCGTAGTATTACTCGCCATGTTTGGGCTCCTCAGCGTTAAGGCTCATGATAGTGTTCCCCGTGGCGCATTACGCCGATTGGCCGGTCAGTAACGGCGACGTGGTCTTGGCCGTGACGGGGCGGCGGCGGCCCAACGCCAGATACAGGCTTTCCAGCGCTTCTTCCAGACGCGCCGCTACACCTTCCTGCAGTTGGATATCGTCGCCGTTTTGTAATACCTGGCTGTCGTCGGCAAACACGCCGTGCAGCACTTCCTGCGCTTTGAGCGCCGCCAGCACGGGTTTCAGGGCGTAGTCCACGGCCAGCATATGCCCAATGGAACCCCCGGTTGCCAGCGGCAACACCACTTTATGATCCAGCGCGCGCTCCGGCAGCAGATCCAATAGGGTTTTTAGCGCACCGGAAAACGATGCTTTATAAACGGGCGTGGCGATCAGTAAACCGTCGGCTTGTGCCAATTGCGCGGTAAATGCCTTGATTTGTGGGCTATTAAAGTTGGCGTACAGCAAATCTTCAGCGTCAAAATCGTGCAAGGTATAGGCGATCACTTCCACCCCACGCTGTTGCAGCCATTTTTGCCCGAGGGTGAGCAGCGCTGCTGAACGAGAGGGGAGACGAGGGCTACCCGCCAGTGATATAACCCGCATGACGGCTCCTTATAACTAAAAGTTAGGTTTAATCAGAAAATATTTATGAAGTATTTTAAAACTACCAGCAAAGTAGGGCGTTGTTTAAATCTCTTTTTTTAATTTTGTTATGAGTTAGTTGGGATTAGGTTGCCTGCATGATGAGATTGTTAATCTGTCGGCAGGGAGAAGGCGGGAAATGACGCCATGAACACGCGATTTTTTGCCCTGAATCAATTCCAATTGGCGCTGGGATCCCGGATAATACGCCCCCGGTCTGCAACCGGGAAATCAGGAGAGTACATGTACTACCCCCTCGTCAGGAAAGCGCTATTCCAGTTCGATCCAGAGCGCGCGCATGAATTAACCTTCCAACAACTGCGCCGTATTACCGGCACCCCGCTTGAGTTTCTGGTTCGCCAGTCCGTGCCGACAAAGCCGGTAAACTGTATGGGGCTCTCGTTTAAAAATCCGTTAGGGCTGGCCGCCGGCCTGGACAAAGACGGTGACTGCATCGATGCCCTGGGCGCGATGGGCTTCGGTTTTATTGAAGTGGGAACGGTTACGCCGCGCCCTCAGCCAGGTAATGAAAAGCCCCGCCTGTTTCGCATTGTCGAAGCGGAAGGCCTGATAAATCGAATGGGCTTTAATAATCATGGGGTGGATAACCTGGTTGAGAACGTTAAAAAATCCCACTTCGGCGGCATTCTTGGGATTAATATTGGCAAGAATAAAGATACTCCGGTTGAGCAAGGCAAAGATGATTATCTGATCTGCATGGATAAGATCTATCCTTATGCCGGCTATATTGCGATCAATATATCTTCCCCTAACACCCCTGGTTTAAGATCCTTGCAGTACGGTGAAGCGCTGGACGATCTTTTAGCGGCGATCAAAAATAAGCAGGCAGAGCTGAATACCCGCCATCATAAATATGTCCCCGTGGCGGTAAAGATCGCGCCGGATCTTTCTGAAGAAGAATTGATCCAAATAGCCGATAGCCTGGTGCGCCATAATATTGATGGCGTGATTGCAACCAACACCACGCTGGATCGTAAATTGGTGCAGGGCCTTAATCACTGCGAACAAACCGGCGGCTTGAGCGGCCGTCCATTACAGTCAAGCAGCACTGAAGTGATACGCCGTTTATCACAAGAGCTTCAGGGGCGTTTGCCCATCATTGGCGTTGGCGGTATTGATTCGCTGATGGCCGCGCGTGAAAAAATGGCTGCGGGCGCTTCGCTGATACAAATTTATTCCGGGTTCATTTTCCGTGGCCCAGGATTGATTAAAGATATCGTTACCCATATCTAATATTTTTCCTTTCATATCGTGCTGGGGGTTTATTTCTGCTCCCGGCTCGTTTATATTTTGTTCGTTGGCATAAATATTGTTCGCGGAATTATCCGATGTTTAAGCGGCATTGGCGATGTTAGCATCGTCGCTTGGGGTAAATACGGCGTTGGCTCGAGGCGAAAAGGATAACTAATGAAGATAAAACCTGACGATAATTGGCGTTGGTATTTTGACGCTGAACACGATCGGCTAATGCTCGATTTAGCTAATGGTATGATCTTCCGTTCGCGTTTTCCGGCGAAAATGCTAACCCCGGATGCGTTTGCTGAATGCGCTTTTTGTGTTGACGATGCCGCGCTTTATTTCACCTATGACGAGCAATGCAAACAAATTAACCTGAGCAACGAGCAGCGGGCCGAATTGGTGTTGAACGCGCTGGTGGCCTTTCGCTTCCTCAAGCCGTTGATGCCAAAAAGCTGGCACTTCTCACAGCAACACTTTCCGCTGCAGCCGAAAAACGGCGAACTGGCGGCGGTGAAGGTGATGGCCAGCAATGAAGAAGCACGCCTGTTGGTGGTGGAAGCTGGCGATAACGCCAGCCTGTGCCTGCTGGCGCAGGGGCAACTGTCGTTGGCGGGCCGCACCATGATTTTGGGCGACGCCATCAAGGTCATGCACGATCGCCTCAAGCCCTATGAACAGGCCAACGCCGCTCCCCGCGCCTCGCTGCGTAATACGGCCTAAGCCAGCTTCAGATCGCTTTCCGGTATGCAACTGCATGCCAGTATGGTGCCATTTGCCGCCACGGCGCTTTTCTTCAACGGTGCGACTTTGCCGCTGAGCAACGCCATATGGCAGCTGCCGCAAACGCCCGCGCGGCAGGAATAGGGGATGCGGATGCCTTGTTGTTCCAACTGTTCCAGCAGGATTTGCTGGTTATTGCCCTGAAAGCTCTTCCCTGCATATTCAATCGTAACCTGCCGTTCGCGCTGCTGCGGCGCCTGCACGCTCTCGGCGACCTTCCCGCGGCCATAGGGGCGTGGCGGCTTCAGGGCCAAAACATCGACCGTATCCCCCACGCGAATAATGCCGCTGTTGCGTGCAATCATGTTCTGGCCAAAATCCACATCGCCGTTCTCAGCGGTACGGAATTGCTGTAACGTGCTCAGGGGCTCGCCGCTGGGGTGCTTGCGCCCGCGTTCGGTGCTGACGGTGGTCAGTACACAGCGGCTGCAGGGTTTCACCAGGTCAAAAATAACATTGCCGATGCGAATAGTTTGCCAACCGTCTTCGGCCCAGGCCGCGGCACCGCTTATCACCAGGTTCGGCCTGAACTGTTCCATTTTAACGCTGCTGGGGCAGCGCTGCTGTACATCATGCAATGAGGCTTCATTGGCCAGCAAAAAGGGATAACCATCGGCAAAGGAGAGCGGAACTTCGGGGTGTTTTTTTACCCGGCGGGTGAGTTCCGGCCCCAGCCAGCGTAGCTGTACGCTGCGGCGGAAATAGCCGCTAAGCCACTGATTCACCGCCGGTGGCGCGATTAACGCGGTGAAGTGGTTGCCCCATACTTCAGTGGGGTGTGCTTGCTGGCTAAAATCGCTGAAGCGGATAGTCATGCTTTCGCCGTCCGGCGCGTTTAAATGCAGGCCATCGGCCAGCAGCGCCGGCGTGAACAGCACCATTTGCGGGTATTGGCGTGCGGTGATAAAAGTGCCGTCCGGCTCGGTGACCATAAACGCACGATCAAATGCCAACCCCTGGGGTGCAACCTGCGCATGGGAGAGCTGCAAACCGCGTAGCGATTTGACCGGATGGACATAAAGACGCGAAAGTGTAATCACCTTATCTCCATGTGATTATTAAATAGAAAGAGGCAACTTTATGACAAGCGGTCTGGATTAGCTATAATGCGCAACAATTTTCTTTTTGGTGATAAGTACGATATGAACTCTCTGTTTGCCAGCACAGCCCGTGGCCTGGAAGAACTGTTAAAAAGCGAACTGGAAGCGCTTGGCGCCCATGCCTGCAAAGTGGTGCAGGGTGGGGTACATTTTCAGGGTGACGATCGTCTTCTGTACCAAAGCCTGCTGTGGAGCCGCCTGGCTTCACGTATTCTGTTGCCGCTCAACGAATTCCGCGTGCACAGCGATCTGGACCTTTACCTTGGCGTACAGGCCATTGACTGGTCAACGATCTTTAGCGTCGATGACACCTTTGCCGTGCATTTTAGCGGTGTGAATGAAGAGATCCGCAATAGCCAATACGGCGCATTGAAGGTGAAAGATGCGATCGTCGACAGTTTCACTCGCAAGCTTGATCAGCGCCCGAGCGTTGCCAAGCAACAGCCGGACATCCGCATTAACGTGTTCCTGCAGCGTGATACGGCAAGCGTCGCACTCGATCTGAGCGGTGAAGGCCTGCACCAGCGCGGCTACCGCGATCTCACTGGCCTGGCGCCGCTGAAGGAAAACTTGGCTGCGGCCATCGTGCAGCGCTCCGGCTGGCAGGTGGGCATGCCGATGCTCGATCCGATGTGCGGTTCCGGCACCTTGCTGATCGAAGCGGCGATGATCGCCAGCGATCGCGCGCCGGGCCTGCAACGCCAGCACTGGGGCTTTACCGCCTGGCGCGGGCATAATGCCGAACTATGGCGCGAACTGCTTGCCGAAGCCCAGGTGCGCGCACGCCGCGGCCTGCAGGAAACCCCCTCCCGCTTTTTCGGCTCGGATATCGATCGCCGGGTGATTGAGATTGCGTGCGCTAATGCGCGCCGCGCCGGGGTTGGCGAACTGATAACCTTTAATGTCAATGACGTCAGTAAGCTGACTAACCCGCTGCCGGACGGCCCGGTGGGTACCGTGCTGAGCAACCCGCCTTACGGCGAGCGCCTGGAAAGCGAGCCGGCGCTGATTGCCCTGCATAATATGCTGGGGCGGGTGATGAAAAGCGCCTTTGGCGGTTGGCAACTCTCGTTGTTCAGCGCATCGCCAGAGCTGTTGAGTTGCTTGCAACTGCGTGCCGAGCGCCAGTTCAAGGCGAAAAACGGCCCGCTGGACTGTGTGCAGAAAAATTATCGGTTGGCGGAAACGGCGGCGGGGAGCGGCGTGCAAGTCGCGGAGGATTTCGCCAACCGCCTGCGCAAAAACCTGAAGAAACTGGATAAATGGGCCAGGCAGCAGGGTATTGAATGTTATCGTTTGTACGATGCGGATCTGCCGGAGTATAACGTCGCGGTGGATCGCTATGGCAGCAAGGTCGTGGTGCAGGAGTATGCGCCGCCGAAAACGGTGGATGCGCAGAAGGCTCGCCAGCGCCTGTTCGACGTGATCAACGCCACGATGGCGGTCTTGGAACTGTCGTCCAACCAACTGGTGATGAAAACCCGTGAGCGCCAGAAAGGCAAAAACCAGTATGAGAAGCTGGCGCAGAAGGGGGAATTTATGCTGGTGGAAGAATACCGCGCCAAGCTATGGGTGAACCTGACGGATTATCTGGATACCGGGCTGTTTCTCGACCACCGTATTGCGCGCCGTATGCTCGGGGAAATGAGCGCCGGCAAGGATTTCCTTAACCTGTTTGCTTATACCGGCACCGCCAGCGTGCACGCCGGGCTGGGCGGCGCGCGTTCCACTACCACCGTGGATATGTCGCGCACCTATCTGGAATGGGCGGAAAAGAACCTGCGGGCGAACGGCCTGGTGGGCAGACAGCACCGATTGATACAGGCCGATTGCCTGTCTTGGCTGCATAATGCCAACGAACAGTTCGACGTGATTTTCATCGATCCGCCGACCTTCTCCAATTCCAAGCGGATGGAAAACACCTTTGACGTTCAGCGCGATCATCTGGCGCTGATGAAAGATTTGAAACGTTTGCTGCGCCGTAACGGGACGATTATGTTCTCCAACAATAAGCGCGGCTTCCAAATGGATCTGGCCGGTCTTGGCGCATTGGGTCTGGCGGCGAAAGAGATCACCGCTCAGACGCTGTCGCTGGATTTTGCCCGTAACCGTCAGATCCATAACTGTTGGCTGGTGACCCATGCCGGCGAAGGAAAAGAAGAGTTATGTCGTTAATTAGCATGTCCGGCGCCTGGCTGTCTTTCAGCGATGCGCCGCTTTTAGATAACACCGAAATTCATATCGAAGACAACGAACGCGTTTGTCTGGTGGGGCGCAATGGCGCCGGGAAATCCACCTTGCTGAAGATCCTCGGCAAGGAAATCCCGCTTGATGATGGGCGTATCGTGTATGAGCAGGATCTGATCGTCGCCCGGCTGCAACAGGATCCGCCGCGCAATATCGGCGGCACCGTGTTTGATTTTGTGGCCGAAGGCGTGGCGGAGCAGGCGGAGCACCTGAAAGCCTACCATGACATTTCCAAGCGGGTGGAGCAGGATCCGAGCGAGAAAAACCTGGCGCGCATGGCGCAGATTATGGAAGTGCTGGATCATCAGGGCCTGTGGCAACTTGATAGCCGCATCAGCGAAGTGCTGGCGCAGCTTGGCCTGGACGGCAATGCCCAGCTTTCATCGCTGTCCGGCGGCTGGCTGCGCAAAGCGGCGCTTGGCCGGGCGCTGGTCAGCGCGCCGCGCGTGCTGTTGCTGGATGAGCCAACTAACCACCTGGATATTGAAACGATCGACTGGCTGGAAGGGTTCCTGAAAGAATTCCAGGGCAGCATCGTCTTTATTTCCCACGACCGTTCATTCATCCGCAATATGGCAACGCGCATTGTGGATCTTGACCGCGGCAAACTGGTTTCCTGGCCGGGCAATTACGATCAGTACCTGCTGGGTAAAGAAGAAGCGCTGCGGGTTGAAGAATTGCAGAATGCGGAATTTGATCGCAAGCTGGCGCAGGAAGAAGTATGGATCCGCCAGGGCATCAAGGCGCGGCGCACCCGTAACGAAGGGCGCGTGCGGGCGCTGAAGGCGTTGCGTATGGAACGCTCTGCGCGGCGTGAAGTGATGGGCGCAGCCAAGATGCAGGTGGAAGAGGCGGTGCGTTCCGGCAAGATCGTGTTTGAGTTGGAAAACGTCAATTATCAGGTTGGCAATAAAGTGCTGGTGCGTGATTTCTCCGCGCAGGTGCTGCGCGGCGACAAAATTGCGCTGGTGGGCCCGAACGGCTGCGGCAAAACGACGTTGCTGAAGCTGATGCTCGGCCAATTGAAGGCGGACAGCGGGCGAGTGCACTGCGGCACCAAACTGGAGGTGGCCTATTTTGACCAACACCGCGCTGAGCTGGATCCAGAACGCACGGTGATGGACAACCTGGCGGAAGGTAAGCAGGAGGTGATGGTCAATGGCCGTTCCCGCCATGTGCTCGGCTATCTGCAGGACTTCCTGTTCCATCCGAAGCGCGCCATGACGCCGGTGAAGGCGCTGTCCGGCGGTGAGCGTAACCGCCTGCTGTTGGCCAAGCTGTTTCTGAAGCCAAGCAACCTGCTGATCCTTGACGAACCGACCAACGATTTGGATGTTGAAACACTAGAACTGTTGGAAGAGTTGATCGACAGCTATCAGGGCACCGTGCTGCTGGTGAGCCACGATCGTCAGTTTGTGGACAACTCGGTTACCGAATGTTGGATCTTCGAGGGCAATGGCGTGATCAATGCCTTCGTCGGTGGCTATTATGATGCCCATCACCAGCGGGCGACGGCGCAGCCTATCCGCCAGGCCGCCGTCAGCCAGGCCAAACCGGTTGCAGCGAAAAAAGCCGAACAGCCAAAAAAAACCACAGCGAAGTTAAGTTACAACTTGCTACGCGAGCTGGAACAACTGCCGCAGCGGCTGGAGCAGTTGGAGGCAGAAATTGAAGCCATGCAGGCGCAGGTCAGCGATGCTGATTTCTTCTCACGGCCGCACAGTGAGACGCAGCAAGTGCTGTCCGATCTGGCCGCGGCGGAACAACGCTTGGAAGAGGCGTTTACCCGCTGGGAAGAATTGGAAGCCATGAAAAACGGTTAATCAGCCGATACCGCCCACGTGCTGCAGTGGGCGGCGTTTCACCGGTAACGATGTTGCATAAAGGAGATATATGGTGTGTTCACACAGCCATCACGAGCAGCATAACTCTGCAAATGCGGGCGATCGCCAGGGTGACATGATGTTATGCCCGCAGTGCGATATGCTGGTGCGGCTGCCGCCGTTGGCCTATGGCTCGAAAGCGGTTTGCCCGCGCTGCCACACCGTGCTGTCATCCCGCTGGGATGAACCGCGCAAACGGCCGATTGGCTATGCGATTAGCGCGCTGTTTATGCTGGTGCTGGCCAATATTTTCCCGTTCGTCAATATGCGCGTTGCCGGCCTGGGTAATGAAATCCAACTGACGCAGATCCCACAGGTTATGGTGGCGGAAGATTACGCCAGCCTGGCCACGTTGTTTATGGTGTTCGTCCAACTGATCCCGGCATTTTGCATGCTGAGCATTATTTTGCTGTGCGGCAAAGTGCGCATGGCGCCAGGGCTGAAAAAATGGATGGCCCGCCAGCTGTTCCGCTTTAAAACCTGGTGCATGGTTGAAATCTTTCTTGCCGGGGTGCTGGTGAGTTTCGTGAAGCTGATGGCCTACGGCGATATCGGCATCGGCCCCAGTTTTATTCCCTATTGCCTGTTTTGTCTGCTGCAGGTGCGGGCTTTCCAGTGCGTTGACCGGCGTTGGCTATGGAATGATATCCAGCCGGCGCCGCACGTTGCCCTGCCGATGGTGCCCGGGCGCACCGGGTTGCGCCAGGGGCTGCGCAATTGTGCGTGCTGCGGGGCAATCCTGCCTGCCGAACAGCAACAATGCCCGCGTTGCCACACCACGGGCTATGTGCGCCGCCGCCATAGCGTGCAGTGGACGATGGCGCTGCTGATCACCTCGCTGATGCTGTATATCCCGGCCAATCTATTGCCGATTATGGTGACGGAAGCGCTGGGCAATAAAATGACGTCGACCATTATGGCCGGTGTTGTGCTGCTGTGGGGGGAAGGATCTTACCCGGTGGCGCTGGTGATTTTTATCGCCAGCATCATGGTGCCTTCTTTGAAGATGCTGGCTATCGGCTGGCTCTGCTGGGATGTGAAAAATAAGCATAAGGTCAAGGCAGATAACGAACGTATGCACTTGATTTATGAGGTCGTCGAATTTGTTGGCCGTTGGTCAATGATCGATGTGTTTGTTATCGCCGTATTGTCGGCATTGGTGCGTATGGGGCAATTGATGAGTATTTATCCTGCTACCGGGGCGCTGCTGTTTGCCATGGTCGTGATCCTTACGATGTTTGCAGCCATGACGTTTGATCCTCGTCTTACCTGGGATCGCGTAAGTGAAACAATAAAGAAGGAGCCGTAAGGTGACGGAAACTAACCATAGCGTCGCGGACGTTGAGAAGATCAAGCGCTGGTCGCCGGTGTGGATTATTCCCATCGTTACCGCATTGATTGGTGCCTGGATCCTGTTTTACCACTTCAGCCATCAGGGGCCGGTAGTAACCTTGTACACCACCAACGCGGAAGGGTTGGAAGCGGGCAAAACCACCATCAAGAGCCGCAGTGTGGATGTCGGCATGGTGGAAAGCGTCACGCTAAGTAAAGATCTGAGCAAGGTTTTGGTGCAGGCGCGCCTGAATGCCGGTATGGAAAAGCTGTTGCGTCAGGATAGCGCTTTCTGGGTGGTGAAACCGCAAATCGGCCGCGGTGGCGTATCCGGCCTGGGGACGCTGCTTTCCGGCGCTTATATCGAGCTACAGCCCGGCAGCAAGGGCGATGACGATAAGAGCGAGTATCAATTGCTGGACGCGCCGCCGTTGGCTTCGCCGGACGCCAAAGGGCTGCGGATCCTGCTGAGCAGTGAACAGTCCGGGCAGCTTAATGCCGGCGATCCGGTGCTGTTCCGCGGCTACCGCGTGGGCTCGGTGGAAACCAGCTACTTTGATCCTACGCTGCGCGCCATGCGTTATCAGCTGTTTATCTCCTCGCCTTATGATCGGCTGGTGACCACCAACGTGCGCTTCTGGAAAGACAGCGGCGTGGCCTTTGATATGTCGGCGCAGGGGATGCGGGTTGAAATGGGCTCGCTGGCGACCTTATTCAGCGGCGGCGTCAGCTTTGATGTGCCAGAGGGGTGGGACCGTGGCGATCTCGCCAAAGAGAAGGCGGAATACCAGCTGTATGACAACCAGCGCAGTATTCAGGACTCGCTGTACACGGAACACGTTGACTATCTGATGTTCTTCTCCGATTCCGTGCGTGGTCTGCAACCGGGGGCGCCGGTAGAATTCCGCGGCATTCGGCTGGGGACGGTGGCGCAGGTGCCGTTCTATAAAGAAGGTTTGGAACAGCGTCTGGACAGCGACTATCGTATTCCCGTGCTGATCCGCATTGAACCGGATCGCTTCAAGAAACAGCTCGGCAAGACTTTCGATTTCCAACAGCATCTGAAAGATGCGGAAGTGCGTGGCCTGCGTGCTTCATTGAAATCGGCTAACCTGCTGACCGGTTCACTGTATATCGATCTGGACTTCGATCCGAATGCGAAAGAGTGGAAAGGCCCGCGTGAACTGTTCGGCTACCCATTAATGCCGACGGTAAGCGGCGGCCTGACGCAAATCCAGCACAAGCTGACCAGCGTACTGGATAAGATCAATGCGATGCCGCTGAACCCGATGATCGAACAGGCGACCAATACGTTGGTGGAAAGCCAGCGCGTGATGCGTGAAACGCAGAACACCATGAAGTCGCTCAATGAGATTATCTCCAGCAAGTCGATGCAAGATCTGCCGCAGGATATGCAGAAAACGCTGCAGGAACTGAACCGCAGCATGAAGGGCTTCCAGCCTGGCTCACCGGCTTACAATAAGATGGTGGCTGATATGCAGCGTCTTGATCAGGTCCTGCGCGAGCTGCAGCCAGTGCTGCGTACACTGAACGAAAAGAGTAATGCCCTGGTGTTCGAAGCCGCGGGCAGTGACGATCCACAGCCGAAGAAGGCCAAAAAATGATGAAATGGATTCCGATAGCGTTGGCGCTGTTGCTCAGCGCCTGCAGCAGTTCTCCACAGAAGACCTACTATCAACTGCCGGCGTTAGGTGCGCCGGCCCAGGTGGAGGCCACTTCGGCAACGCGCCAGCTCTGGCTGGAGCACGTTGGCGTGGCGGATTACCTGGCGCAGAATGGGATTGTCTACCAAACCAACGATGTGCAGTATGTGATTGCCCAGAACAACCTGTGGGCCAGCCCGCTGGATCAACAGCTCCAGCAGGCGCTGGTGGCCAACCTGAGCAGCGCGCTGCCAGGATGGGTGGTTTCTTCGCAGCCGATGAGCAGCGGGCAGGACGTGCTGAACGTGTCGGTAACGGGCTTCCACGGGCGCCATGATGGCACTGCGGTGATCCGCGGTGAATGGGTATTGAGCCAAAATGGCCGCCTGGTGAAGAAGCCGTTTAGCCTGATGTTGAAACAGGATGCCGACGGCTATGATTCGTTGGTGCGCACTCTGGCGGCAGGGTGGCAACAGGAGGCGCAGGCGATAGCTGCGCAGGCTCGCCAGTTTTAGGCTGTGTCCCGTAATAGTGCGTAAGTGCCGCTGGCGGTCATTGGGCTGCGCGTCAAGGCGCAAGCCGTGAGGTTTGGTGGGCCCAAATAAACGGCGAGCAACGCAGAAGCGCAACCCAATGGCCCCAGCCCGGAGGGTCGTGCCCCCAAGGCCCGTCCTCTGCGTTATCGGGCTTGAACATAGGCCCACTATGCCCTGCGCCGACGGGCTTTGGACGCAACGACGGCACCACGACCTATTGCGGGACACAGCCTAGTCATAAGTTGTACAAAAATAACCTAACCCCCTGTCATTCTGAACAGTCATCTTTCAGGATGGCAGGGGTTTTCATTACAGATCAATGTATTAACATATCCTTTCTTTTTCAGCGGGTTACTGTTTTTCTCTATGTAGCTCACAATTGTGACATTGGCGTGAAATTTGCGCGTTGATCTTCCCTCCGTTTAGCGCTATTGATTAGGTGTGGTTGTGTAAAAAGCAGCCACTGTTTTCTTTCCAGCAGACCAAAATGAGGGAAACGAGGCATGAAGAGACAAAAGCGAGATCGTTTAGAACGGGCTCAATCACGCGGCTATCAGGCAGGTCTTTCAGGGCGTTCCAGGGAACATTGTCCCTATCAATCTTTAGACGCCCGGGCAAATTGGCTGGGAGGTTGGCGACAGGCCATGGAGGACAGGGCGGTGACCGCTTAAGCGGCCCCCTGTCATGAGTAGGGAACGGCCTCCGCCTTTGCGCGGAGGCTTTCGTTTTTTAGGGCCCAGAATGATGAGTGCGTTTACGACGCCGGTTTGGCATATAAAGGGGCTATCCGCAGGCGGAGCAGCGGAAGGCCGGCGTTGGTGGGAAGGGGAGATAAAAACGGACGGGGCCAGTGCTGGCCACCGTCACAGGCACACCGCAGCTTAGAATGCTTCGGTGTCTTTGAACAGACCCACTTTTAGATCGTTGGCGGTATAGATCACTTTGCCGTCAACCAGCACTTCGCCATCGGCAACGCCCATGATCAACTTGCGCGTAATCACACGCTTGAAGTTAATGCGATAGGTGACTTTCTTCGCGGTTGGCAACACCTGGCCGGTGAATTTCACTTCACCCACCCCGAGCGCACGGCCTTTGCCTTCACCGCCTAACCAACCGAGGTAGAAGCCGACCAACTGCCACATGGCATCCAGGCCCAGGCAGCCGGGCATGACCGGATCGCCGATAAAGTGACAGGCGAAAAACCACAGATCGGGATGAATATCCAGTTCGGCTTCCACATAGCCTTTGCCGTGGGAGCCGCCGTCTTCGCTCATTTTGACCACGCGGTCCATCATCAACATGTTACCTGCCGGCAACGGTGGGCCACCGGCGCCAAACAGTTCGCCACGGCCGGATGCTTCGAGGTCTTCTTTTGTATAGGAGTCGCGTTTATCTACCATGTTTTCTGTAAGCCTTAATTTAATGAATGGAGCAGATTAGCTAACACGTGTACGCTGAACAAGTCCGATCAGCCGTGGTTAAACCAGTTGAGCCAACGAAATGGCCACGGGCGCCGGCGTTCTTGCGGGTTCACTTGCGCGATGCGCTCCTGAATCGCGGCCAGCAGGCTGGGCCGTTGTTCATCGGCATACGGGTAGCCGGTCAGCAACGGCAGGGCTTCTGCCACGCAGTCCACTGTCCACAGATGGAATTGCCCCTCGCGCACCGCATCGACCACATCCTGACGCAGGCACAGATGGCGCACATTGGCGGCGGGCAGGATCACCCCCTGGTTGCCAGTCAGGCCGCGGCGTTGGCATACGTCGAAGAAACCTTCGATTTTTTCATTGACGCCGCCGATGGGCTGCACGTTGCCAAATTGGTCAACGGAGCCGGTTACTGCGATTTGCTGATTGATCGGCTGCTGTGACAGCGCGCTAATCAACGCGCACAGTTCGGCGAGCGAAGCACTGTCCCCATCAACTTCACCGTAGGATTGTTCAAACACGATGGAAGCCGAAAACGGTAACTGTTGATCCAGTTCCAGTTCGGAAATCAGAAATGCCTGCATGATCATCATGCCTTTGGCATGCAAATTGCCGCCGAGTTCCGCTTTGCGTTCAACATCGGTGAATTCGCCGTCGCCAAGGTGCACTACGCAACTGATACGCGAAGGCTCGCCAAAGCTGCGCGGGTGCCCAGGGAAATCCAATACCGACAGGCCGTTGATCTGGCCGATAACTTCCCCTTCGGTTTCAATCAGGATCTGCCCCAGCTCGATATCATCCTGCATACGTTCGGCCAGATAGCTTTCGCGCCAGGCGCGCGCGTTGAGCGCCGCTTCCAGGGCATTGGCGTCGATCAACGGGTTTTCGCAGTATAACGCGGCTTCAGAAATCTGCTGGTTAACCCACAGCGGAGAGAGGGGCATGTTGCCCTGATCGCCACTAAAGCGCACTGCCTGCGTCATCAACGTTGGCCAGGCATCGGCGGCTAACGCTGGCAGTTGGTATTCGGCAATCAGCGTATTGACGTAGCGGCACCATAGCGCCACGTCGTCGTTATCGGTGAGTTGCAGATCGTCTTCATATTCGCCGTAGACGGCCTGCTCACACAGTTCCGGCTCGATATCCTGGAAATCGGCCAGGCTATGGCGATCGCCCACCACAATCAGGCGCAGGGCCAAAGGCATCGGCGGTATTGTCAACGGCAATGGGCGCGTCTCATCCGGCGAAACCCAGTGGAACTGGCGTTGGGTGATCATTTGCTTCAACCGTAACCACAACAGCGGCTGTGCCAAAATGGTGCGGGCGGATAAAATCAACACGCCGCCGTTAGCCTGATGCACCAGGCCGGGTTGCAGATGAATTTTGCCCTGATGGATGCGCACGCAGCCAAACAGCTGCTCCGGCTCCACCCATTCCTGATACAGGCAGGCGCCCCCAGCGGCAAAAGGTTCATCACCATCGGCGGCGGGCTCAATGACAACGGCATCATCCTGGATCAGATAACGGCTGCCCGTAACGGCACCTGGCGTATACAGTGGCGCCACTGCGCGGGCGATTAGCGCCAGGTATTCGTGCGTTTCCTGGGCTTTCAGCAGCATGAAGCGCGGTTGTGACTGCGGGTGGCAAAACAGCGCCAACGCGTTTTCCAGCCTGGGCTGAACGGCAGCAAAAGGCAAGGGTGCCAACTGAGAGGCGGTATCGAATATCGCCTGGTAAGGCGTAACGGCAGGCAACAAAGATTGCCATTCAAGTCGGTTATTGGTCAAAGTGTTAGATGCAATCGTCAAAAAGGGAAAGAGCGATTATACAAGAATAACGCCAGCTTGATACCCGCAGAGTCGCCGTTGCCTGCGGTGAGTTTGACATTGTTAGACGACTGTGCAAAAAATCAGCTAAAACGGCGTCTAATTGCCAGGGAAATTTGTTGTAAAGCTGTTATGCTTATTAAAGTTACGTGGTCACTGAAGAGCTCACGATGAAATATCAGCAACTGGAAAATCTTGAGAGTGGTTGGAAATGGAAATACCTGGTGAAGAAGCACCGGGAAGGGGAGCAAATTACCCGCCATATTGAAAGCAGCGCCGCGCAAGAAGCGGTCGACCAACTGCTCAAGCTGGAAAATGAACCGGTGAACGTGCTGGCATGGATTGCAGAGCACATGAACCCAGCGCTGAACAACCGGATGAAGCAGACTATCCGTGCCCGCCGTAAACGCCATTTCAATGCGGAGCATCAGCACACACGTAAAAAATCTATCGATCTGGAGTTTTTAGTGTGGCAGCGGCTGGCCGCCTTGGCGCGTCGGCGCAATGCCACGCTGTCTGAAACGGTGGTGCAACTGATCGAAGATGCGGAGCGCAAAGAGAAATATGCCAGCCAGATGTCATTGTTGAAGCGTGATTTGAAAGCGATCCTCGGTAAGGACGAAGAGTGATGCATGCTTAACGCTGCTAGCGTGTTGAACCGTATTATTGTTTGAGCCAAAAAAAAACCCCGCAGCGCGGGGTTTTTTACTAATCAGCGGTAACTTAAGCCTGAGGCTGGGTTACAACGTCTTTGATGCCTTTAACTTCGATCTCTACGCGACGATCTGGAGCCAGACATGCGATCTGTGCTGCGGTAGCGCGGCCAGATTTGTAACCACAGGTGTTGCCGGTAACTGGGTCAGATTCGCCCATACCGCGTGCAGAGATTTTGTCTGCAGGGATACCTTTGGATACCAGGTAATCAACAACGCTTTGAGCACGTTGAGTTGACAGTTTCTGGTTGTACTGTTCAGAACCAACGGCGTCGGTGTAACCCAGAACAACAACGGAACCGTCTTTAGGATCCAGAGAGCTCAGCTGGGTGTACAGTTGATCCAGAGCCTGTTGGCCTTCTGGTTTCAGCGTTGATTTGTTGAAGTTGAACAGCACGTCAGATTTCAGCGTGAAGTGTTTGGTTTCAACAACTGGAGCTGGTGCTGGAGCAGGAGCTGGTGCTACTGCTTCGTCCTGGCCAAAGCGGTATGCAACGCCCAGGCTCAGCATGCTGTTGTCTGGACGAGCGCCAACGGTACCAGCGTCACCAATGTTGTTAACCCATTGGTAGTCCAGGCGGGTTGCCCAGTTTTTGGTCAGAGCGTATTCAACACCCACTGCTGCCAATGGAGAAACACCGGTATCGTGGTTGCTCAGACGAGTACCATTGGCGTAGTTGGCTTTGGAGTCTGCACGCCAAACCATACCACCCAGACGGGTATAAACGTCCAGTTCATCCGTGATTGGGTAGCTCAGTTTAGCTGCCAGTTGAACGCCCTGTGCTTTGAAAGCACCGTTGTTCACGCTGCCTTTGTAAGGCATACGGCCAAGCCAGTCATAGCCCAGCTCGAAGCCCAGGTATTGGTTCGCTTGGTAACCCAGGAATGCGCCTGCGCCCAATTGGTTTTCATGGGTAGGGCCATTACCGATACGGTTGTCATAACCATTACCGTAGAAACCGGTGTCATGATACTGGGACCAGCCCAGTTTAGCACCAGTGTACCAAGTATCATCTTTTGGGGCGGCTTGCGCTACGGTAGCGAAACCAGCCAGTGCCACTGCTAATGCGATAGCTGTCTTTTTCATTTTGCGCCTCGTTATCATCCAAATAGGCAATGAGCTTTAAAGCTATTTTAAGCCCTTGGTTAAATTCCTTCGCCAAGGTTTATGCCCTCGTTTGTTACTCTACCAGTTTTTCTGGCGTTATAGAGCAACCTCGGCGATGTAAAGTCTACAACGTGGCGCGAAAGTTACAAGTGTGATGTGATAAAGCTCTAAAAAAAAACAGCGAATTGTACATATTTGCTGACAATTAGCAGCGAAAAAGTTGGTTGTTTTTTACACTCCAGGGTATGGGGAACCGCAGCCGATCACGCTTTGTTGGCTGTCCCCCGGGGATGCTTCCCCCGGAGGATAAAAATGATGGGAAAACTCCTAAATTTACTTAATGATACAAAGAAGAGTGAATTTTTAGCGTGGAACACTGTCCCTGAGGCAAATTAGTGTCACGCTGAGGGCGCATAATGAACCCGTAAGCGTTGCCAGAAACCGCTGCCCGTGACAATCTCAACCGATCTTGCTCGTTCAATTCCGGCAACCAGCCCAGCACCACGCTGTAGTTCCCCGTCAATAATGCTTTTTCCATTGCTTCAACCGTAGCGGTCGGCGTGATTTGGCTAAGTTGCACCACTTTCCCGACCGGCAGACCGGATTGCTGTAGCCAGCGTTTGCTGAGCTTTTGCTGTGGCGTTAGCCACAGCAGCCAGCGCGACTGCAGGCCAAGCTGTTGCAATAGCGGCAAAAGGAGCTGCACCACGGCGGGTTGCTGTTCGCTGTAGACCAGTTCACTGATAAGACCATTTTCTTTACCGTTGCTGGTGCTGTTTAGCGTGGAATCCGCCGCATAAGCCGTGTAGCCGAAATGGGGTTGGTGAAATGATTGAGTACGCATAAAAGTATCCCGCCCGTAGTATTGCTGTATGGATATACAGTATAGGCATCAGTGGTGAAAATCAACTCAATTTTTCGTGACGCGCCGCATATCTGCGATCGTTTTTTGCGCATGCCCATTTTGTGATTGGCAGGGGCAGGGAACCTGCGTATTTTCCATAATTAGTTGTTCGCGTTACGTTTATTGCATTAGGGAATGACCTGCGTACGGTTTATTAAAGGGAGTTATATATGAAAAGCAAAAATGCAGCCAGAACGGCACAGGCGAAGGCTCTGTTTAGCGTATTAGGGAAAATCACGACGCGTTCTCAGTTTGGGGGGTATGGTTTGCTGGCCGACGGCATCATGTTCGCCATTCTTGCCGAAGGGGAACTGTACCTCCGCGCGCCTGGCGGTTTAGAGGCTGAGTTTCGCTCGCTGGGAATGGAAAATATGGTCTATTCCAAACGGGGGATCCCCATCACGATGCGTTATTACTGGGTGGACGATGCGCTTTGGCAACGGGAGCAGGAACTTCTGGCGTTCGCCAGCCGGGCGATTGGGGCCGTCAGAAAGACCCAGCAACCGCCAAACCACGCTTTCGGTCGGTTGAAGGATTTGCCGAATATTGATATTGCCATGGAGCGCGCCCTGTGGCGGGCCGGTATCCGCACTGTGTATCAACTGCGCCTGATCGGGGCGCAGAAGAGCTACCTCATGCTGCAACGGCAGCAACAGAACCTGGGGCTGAAAGCGCTATTGTCGCTGGCCGGCGCCATTGCCGGCTATCATCATGCCGCGTTGCCGGGTTCGATCCGCCGCGAAATGCTCAGTTGGTTTGACAGCGTTGCCGCAAGGCCGGGGGTGCCGCGTGCGGCCGCCATCCATGGCCACTTGCCGCGCCACGACTAATTATTGAGCTTTGCCTATCTGGGCATTCAACGCCGTTAGTTCGGGCAACAGTTCAATCACTAAGCCTATTTGCTGCAATACCAACTGCTCCTTGCTTTCCGGCTCAGGCGACAACGCCTGGATGCGGTTGGAAAGCGCACTCAACGCTTGGGCGACGCGTTGACTATCCTGCGGCGCCTGGTGCAGCGCGTCATCGACATAACACACG
Source organism: Gibbsiella dentisursi (assembly GCF_039539505.1). Classification (NCBI taxonomy): domain Bacteria; kingdom Pseudomonadati; phylum Pseudomonadota; class Gammaproteobacteria; order Enterobacterales; family Yersiniaceae; genus Gibbsiella; species Gibbsiella dentisursi. The sequence goes on along the minus strand of NZ_BAABDG010000007.1, from coordinate 112,036 downwards.
GCATCGTTAAGCAGATCCAGAATGTCCGTGTTCTCCAGGCGTTCACGGTGCGCGCCCAGCGCCGAGATGTAGCTTAACAGCGTGTGGTTCAGGCACAGCAGGCGGAAGGCCGCATCCTGCAGCGTTTTGTCCGCTTTGGGGTCCGCGGCCATATTGGAAATCACCGAAGCCAGTTCCGCGTCGCTGTTATGGGCATCGCGGCGTGCGATACGGTAGGGCAGGCTATTGTCTTTCCCCTGGTGGTATTGCACCAGGATAGCATCCAGGTAGCGGCAGTCGGCGTTCAGCGTTTTGCTGACCACCATCGGCAGTTGGCGGAACTTCCAGTCCGGCCAGATAAAGCTGACGGCGGCCCAGGCAATCGCACAGCCTAAAAGCGTGTCATAGACCCGCGGGGCGGCCACTTCATACCCCTCACCTAACAGGTTGAAGCACAGCAGCACCAGCAGCGTAATAAACATGGTGGCGTGAGCGTATTGCACGGTGCGGAAAGCAAAAAACAGCACGCCGCTGATAACGATAAGGATCAACTGGCCTTCAAGGGAAGGCACAAAATACAGTATCGGCAAGCCAAGCAGAATACCCGCCAGGGTGCCGATAATGCGCAGCGCCAGCCTGCGCCGAGTGGCATTGTAGTTGGGTTGGCAGACGAACAGGCTGGTCAACAGGATCCAGTAGCCGTGGTGCATTCCGGTAAACTGAATAAAGGCATAACCGGCGCACAATACCACAGACATCCGGATGGCATGGCGGAACAGCGCCGATTGGGGCGTCAGGTGGCGGCTGATGCGCAGGCGAATATTGCTCCAGCCGGTGATGCTGTCGTCTGAAAGGCTGTTTTCTTCCGTCTGGCCATTCGCTATCACCTGTTCGGATTCGATGTTGGCCAACTGCGCATCAATCGCGCGCAGGTTTTTCAACAGGTGGGACAGCGCTTTGGTCAGTTCGCGATTTTCCTGCGTAATGGTAATGCGCGCCAATGCTTCTTCAATACGGGTAAACGCCGGTTCGAAACGCACGTTATGTTGGTATTTTTGCCGCAGCAGTATCGACTGCGCCAACTGGCGGCAAGCCGCGGCCTGCATGGTCAGCAGCCGCTGAAAGCGGAACAGAATGTCGCTATGGCGGAACTGCTGGCTAAGCGCCTGGTAAAGCACATGGGAAGAGCTGGCCCGCTCGTGGATATCCTGAGCGACAAAATAGTAATGCAGTGTCCGGCGCGTGCCGCGTTGGCCGCGGTCGCCTTTTAGCCGTGTCAGCAGAGAGGCTTTGGTCTGGTTAAGCGTGGCGACAAGGGAACTGTTGGCCATCGCCAGTTCCATCCACGGCAGATCTGCGTCGCGTTCGGCGTCGGGATCGAACAGGTTGGCTTTGGCCTCCAGGTAGTTGGCCAGTTGATCATAGCAGCGCGCCAGGTTTTCCTGCAGCGGCCGGATCGGGAACAGCAGGTGGCCTATCAGCGTCAGCAGGTTGTACCAGACGGCACCAATCACCAGCAACAGCGGCTGTAGGTACCAGGTGCCGTACATTGAGGTGCCTAACATGGTGTAAACGGCGATCAACAACGCGCCAAAGGCGATGGTCGCATAGCGCTGCCCAAGCGCTCCCAGCAGAATAAAACCGCAGGTCGAGATGGCTAAGCCCAGCGCAAACAGCCAGGGGTAAGGGAACAACAGTTCAATAGAGGCCGAGGCAACAAAAAAACAGAACAGGGTGATGGCCAGGTTTAACAGCCTGCCGGCCAGGCGATCGTCCAGGTCGGTTAACGCGGCGGCAACCACACCGAGCGTCAGCGGGATGGTCAGCGTCGGGATGCCCAACCACCACGGCACAGCCGCCGCCCCCGCCAGTGAAAGAAAAATTCGCAGGTTATAAAGCAAATTGCTGTTGTACGTGTAACGGCGCATCACGGGTGCTAAAGCGAGCACAAAAAACCCCTGGCAGAGAAAAGTTAACGTTGTTGATACTGGCGGCGGGCATTTTCATTTCTTGCCTGCTGGGCCATTTCTACAGAGACTACGCGGCGCCCAACCGGCCAAAGCGCAATCGCGGCAATTTTGAAATTGGCGATCCCGACTGGGATACCGATGATGGTCAGGCATTGGGCGATGCCCGCGGCAATATGCGAAAGGCACAGCCACCAGCCAAACAGAATCAGCCAGATGATATTTAACAGGGAGCCGCCCGCGCTGAGCAGCGCGTTGCTTTTTTCAGGGTATAATTCGTTGACGTGAATGGCTTCATTCCCATAAGGCAGAAACGAAAGCTTGGTGATCTCCCAGCAAGAGCGGGTGAGAGGCAGGGTGATGATCAGCACAATGCTGAAGAAAGTGGCAACCAGCCAGCCCAGGGTGGTAAAGAAACCACCTAATACAAAATTAAGAATGTTCAGTACAGTACGCATAATCGTCATTCTGCTCTAATGATAGCCAAACCGCAGGGCGGGTGCGTTGTGATGGTAGCATCGAGCCTATTCTACCCTTTTTTTAGCGCTAGAGCGCCACTGCTTAACGCAGGTAAACTGGTAAATATCTAATTCTCAACTGAGTCATGGCGCGACGATATGGAACTTAAAGCGACATCGCTGGGCAAGCATCTTGCTCAGCACCCTTACAACCGTGTGCGGTTGCTGCATGCCGGCGTTGAGGTGAGTGGTGAAAAACACGAATACCTGATCCCGTTTAATCAGTTGATTAACATCCGCTGCAAAAGAGGGATTGTCTGGGGCGAGCTGGAGTTTGAACTTCCCGACGAAAAAGTGGTGCGTTTGCATGGCACCGAATGGCAGGAGACCCAGCGTTTCTATCACTACCTGTTGCAATCCTGGCAACAGTGGAGCAGCGAGATGAGCGCCGTTTGCGCCAAGGTACTGCAGGAGCAGGTGGCGCAAATAGCGCGCATTGAGCAACAGGACCGCTGGTTTAACGGTGCGGAGCTTGGCAAGTTGCAACAGCAAATCCGCCAGGCGTTCGGCGCGCTGCCCATGCCGATCGCCAGGTTGGAAGCCTTTGATAACTGCCGGCAAGACTACCAAACATGCCAGCAGTGGCTACAGCATGGCCCGCAAAGCGTTGCCCGCCGCAATCAGCAGTGGGTCGAGCGCATGCTGGCGGAACATCAGGATTTCTTCGAGCAGGTAGAGACTTCGCCGCTGAATGCCTCGCAGAGCCGTGCGGTAGTTAACGGTGAAGAGTCCGTGTTGGTATTGGCCGGCGCCGGGAGCGGTAAAACCTCGGTACTGGTTGCACGTGCCGGCTGGCTACTGCGCCGCCAGGAAGCGGCGCCGGAACAAATCTTGCTGCTGGCTTTCGGCCGCCAGGCGGCGCAGGAAATGAATGAACGTATCAAACAACGCCTGGGGGAAACGGCGATCCAGGCGAAAACCTTCCATGCACTGGCGCTGCAGATTATCCAGCAGGGCAGCCGCAAAGCGCCGGCGATCAGCAAGCTGGAAACCGACAGCAAGGCTCGCCGGGCGCTGTTGATCTCGCACTGGCAGCAGAACTGCGCCGAAAAAAAGGCCCAGGCCAAAGGGTGGCGGCAGTGGTTGGTCGACGAGCTTGAATGGGAGGTGGCGGAAGGGGACTTCTGGCAGGATAAACGCCTGGCCGAACGGTTGGCCGGGCGCCTGGAGCGCTGGCTGGGGCTGATGCGGATGCATGGTGGCAGCCAGGCCGAGATGATCGAACAGGCGAATGAGGAAGTCCGCGATCTGTTTGCCAAGCGCATTCGCCTGATGGCGCCGTTGCTCAAAGCATGGAAAGGCGCGTTGAAGGAAGAGGGCGCGGTGGATTTTTCCGGGCTGATACACCAGGCGGTGAACATCCTGGATAAGGGGCGTTTCATCAGCCCCTGGAAGCATATTCTGGTCGATGAGTTCCAGGATATTTCTCCACAGCGGGCGTTGCTGCTGGCGGCATTGCGCAAACAGAACAAACAGACCTGTCTGTTTGCCGTTGGCGATGACTGGCAGGCCATTTACCGCTTCAGCGGCGCAGAATTGGCGCTGACGACGGCCTTTTCCCACAACTTCGGCGAGGGGGCGCAGTGCGCGCTTGATACCACCTACCGTTTTAACGAGCGTATCGGTGAGGTGGCGAATCGTTTTGTACAACAGAACCCGCATCAGTTGAAAAAACCGCTCAACAGCCTGAGCAAAGGCAATAAGAAGTCGGTGGTGATCCTGCCGCAGGAGCAGTTGGAAAGCCTGTTGGATAAGCTGAGCGGCTATGCCAAACCGGACGAACGCATCCTGATTTTAGCGCGTTACCACCATCTCAAGCCGGAAGTGCTGCAGAAAGCGGCGACGCGGTGGCCGAAGCTGAACATCGAGTTTATGACCATCCATGCCAGCAAGGGGCAACAGGCCGAGTATGTGATCATCATCGGGCTGCATGAGGGGAATGACGGTTTTCCGGCGGCGGCGCGGGAGTCGGTGTTGGAAGATGTCTTGTTGCCGCCGCCGGAAGATTTTCCGCATGCAGAAGAGCGGCGCCTGCTGTACGTGGCGCTGACCAGAGCAAAACATCAGGTATGGCTATTGCAGGATCGTGAGCGCCCGTCGGTCTTTGTTGAGCAATTGCATAACATTGGTGTGCCATTGCAGAAAAAACCGTAACCGGCCGGCCTGGTGGAATACCAGGCCGCCGGGCGCCGGCGTTATTGCAGGCGGTTTTGCAGATAACGCTGGTAGTCGGGGATAGCGATTTCCACTTCGCGGGTAAACAGCGAGGAGGCGATAAGAAAATCCGCCGTGGAACGGTTGGTTGCCACCGGGATGTTCCAAACCGTCGCCAGGCGTAGCAGCGCCTTCACGTCAGGATCGTGCGGGACGGCGTTCAATGGGTCCCAAAAGAAAATCAACATATCGATTTGCCCTTCCGCGATCAGCGCGCCAACCTGCTGATCTCCCCCCATTGGGCCACTCATCATGCTCTTGACCGGCACCCCTGTGGCGCGCTGAACCAGATTGCCGGTGGTGCCGGTGGCATACAGCTGGTGCTGCGCCAATGTCGTTTGGTTGTCTTCAACCCACTGAAGCAGCGCCTGTTTGCAGTGATCGTGCGCCACCAGCGCAATGTGCTTGCGAACGGCGATGGTGCGGGTGGTCATTTCCATGTTGATATCCTTTGCTGAGCGGAGGTGAGCGACAGGTTACTGAAACTGTTTTTCTCTGCCTAGCATTTAGCGCTGAAAATATGAAGAGTGCACGGATTCAGATAAGAAATCAGGGCGTTTCGCGGTTTTCAGTATACTGATTGGCCCAACGCAGAAAGCGTTTTTGGGTATCCCGATCGGCCTGCTGAAACCAGTATTGCAACATTTGCTCTGAAACATAGGCTTCTTTCAGCGTGATGGATTTCTGCCCCGGGGGCGTTACGCCTGGCGGTGGGATGGGCGTGCTGGCGCGAAGGTGGGCGAAGGCTGGCACCGAGGCGGCGTGTTTCTGGCCATTGTATGCGATCATGGTTTTTTCCAGATCGGCGCCCGGATTGGCGGCCAGCTTATCATTTTTGGTTGCCAATTTTTTGCCGCTGTCGTCGACGAGCTGATAGTTTAATGCATGGTTGAACTGCAGCCCGTCGCGCGCACTGTCAATGCGCGGCAGTTCAAAGCTGACCATGCGGGTGTTGTGTGCGTTAAACGTCACGATCAGGGGTTGTGAGGTGTAGGTGATCGGCCCGTGCGAGCTTGAGGTGACCGTTTTGACCACTTTGAATAATAGTTGGTGCTCTCCGCTGTCCAATTCCAGGCTATCGGCGCCTTTCAGCAGCGAGCCGGTCATTTGTCTGCCGTCAACTACCAGCAGATCGATATCCGGGGAAAGTTTTAGGGTCGTCGCTACGGCAGGCGCACTGAGCCATAGGCTAAGCAGCCCCGCAACCACCAGACCAAATTTCATTATTATCTCCTTGTGTAAGGGAACATGGCATAGTGTCAGGCACAAGGGATAGTGTGTCAAAGTATTTCATTTATATTACAATTTTCACACTTTTACATAACTACCGTCTTTTGGCATCGGATCGGCAGGGTGGGGCCAGCAAAGCCAATGCAACTGCCGCTTGAGCGCTGAAGGGTTACACTTGGCTTATGGGGATTTCTTTATTCAATCAGGAGTCGATCATGCAAGATCATGAAATTGCAGCACTGTTGCAAGAAACCAACACCATCGCTCTGGTTGGCGCCAGCGATAACCCGGCGCGGCCAAGCTACGGGGTGATGGCCTATCTGTTGCAGCAGGGCTACCAGGTTATCCCTGTCAGCCCGAAGCTGGCGGGGCAAACGCTACTGGGGCAACCGGTTTATGCCACGCTGGCGGCGATCCCTCAACCGGTGGATATGGTGGATGTGTTCCGCAATGCCGAGGCGGCCTATGGAGTGGCGCAGGAAGCCATCGCCATCGGTGCTAAAGTGCTGTGGTTACAGATTGGGGTGATCAATGAGGCGGCCGCGGCGCTGGCAAAAGAGGCCGGGCTTGCGGTGGTGATGGATCGCTGCCCGAAAATTGAAATTCCGCGCCTGGGATTGGCGCGCGCGTAAAGAGCCGGCATCCGTAGCGGATAAATGGAGAGGGCCCGGCGAATGGCCGGGCCCTGATGGCTTGTGTGCGATGTAGCGGCGCAACGCGCTTAGTTGCGCAGGCGTGGCGCTTGCAGCTGGTGGCGGATCGACTCGGCCAGCTCATCCAATGAAGGTTGTTCCGGGTGGGCGTCCGGGTATTCGCCCGAGAGCTGCGCCTCGGCCAGATAGGTATGCACCGGCTGCCCCTCTTCATCCTCAATCACGACGTGGTACCAGGGGGCTAAACGCAATTGGTCGTTTACCGCGATCTCACCGGCTTTCGGTTGAGCCAGTGAGTATTCCGGGTCGACATCAATTATGACCCCCAGGCAGCCCAGCAGCTTGTGCCGAACCTGTTGCCCGATGCCAAATTTACTGGTAATCATGACGTCCTCCTGAAAAAGTGCTTTGCTCTATATATGTAGGCAAAAGCGGGCGATTTCAAGTTACATCACGCGGCAGGCAAACCCTTTCAGATACAGGCCTTCCGGATAGGTGGCGATCACCGGGTGATCGGCCGCCTGGCGGAACTGGTCGATAAACTGCATATCGCAACCGGCGTCCAACGCAGCATCGGCCAGAATTTTTTGGAACAGTTCGGTCGGCATCAGGCCGGAGCAGGAGAAGCTCAGCAAAATGCCACCCGGGTTCAGCAATTGCATGGCCAGCATGTTGATGTCTTTGTAGCCGCGGCATGCGCTCGCCAACTGATTCTTGTTTTCGACAAATTTGGGGGGATCCATAATGATCAGATCGAATTTTTCCCCTTGGGCGCGGTAGTTGCGTAGCAGTTGGAACACATCGTCGCGCACAAACTGGGCACGCTGCAGATCCAGGCCGTTCAATTCGACATTTTGCCTGGCGATATCCAGCGCGGCCTGGGAAGTGTCAACGCTGATCACCTGTTCGCAACCGCCCATCAGCGCAGAAACAGCGAAGGCGCCGGTATACGAGAAGCAGTTCAGTACGCGGCGCCCGGCGGAATAGTTACGCGCCGCCAGGCGGCTGTCCCGCTGATCGAGATAAAAGCCGGTTTTATGCCCTTGCTGAATATCCACCAGCAGTTTCATGCCGTGTTCTGTAATCGGCAACAGCGCCGGCGGCAGATCGCCTAACACAGGCCCTTGCGCCAGCGGCAGTCCTTCTTTTTTGCGCACGGCAACGTCGGAACGATCGTAAATGGCACAATCGGGATAGCAGTGCTGTAAAGCGGCAACCAGCGCGTCACGCTGATATTCGGCGCCGGCTGACAGCAGTTGCAGCACCAGGAAGTTCTGGAAGCGATCGATAGTGATGCCCGGCAAACCATCGGATTCGCCGGCGATCAGGCGGTAGCCGTCAAGGCCATCGCGTTTCGCCACCCAGTCACGCCAGCTTTGCGCTTGTTGCAGGCGGCGGATAAAAAACCCGGTATCGATGGCTTCATCTTGCTTGAATGTCCAGACTCGGGCGCGGATTTGCGATTGCGGCGAATAGGCACCGCGCGCCAGCCATTTGCCCTGGTTATCGCAAATATCAATGGTTTCGCCAGAAACGGCTTTTCCTTCAATACGTTGCACCGCACCTGAGAAGATCCACGGGTGACGGCGGAGTAGGGATTTTTCACGGCCTTTGGCGAGAAACAGACGTACGGTCATAATTAAGTATGCAGCCAACTAGGTAAAAAGAACGGCATACCTGTGGTAAAACATAGGCATGCCATAACAAGTACGATTACAGCAAAGGAGCCGATTATGACACAAATTTGTATTGCCGCGTATGCCTATGGCGTTGTGCAAGGGGTAGGGTTCCGCTACAGCGTCCAGCAGCAGGCTAAGGAACTGGGGCTGACCGGCTATGCCCGTAATTTGGACGACGGTAGTGTAGAAGTGGTGGTATGTGGTGACCCGGAGCAGGTCGACCAACTGACGATCTGGTTGAAAAACGGCGGGCCGCGCAACGCCAAAATCGAACGTCTGTTAGTCGAGCCGCGCGGCATAACGGCGTATTCAGGGTTCAGCATCCGCTATTAAGCTAAATGCATTTGACCGGTTTGGGCAGGCCGGCGATTTTTGTCGCCTGTTTGGCCGGGCCTTTCGGGAACAGGCGATAAAGGTAACGGCTATTGCCTTTTTCCTCACCGTATTTTTGCGCCATTGCCTTCACCAGCATCCGGATCGCCGGCGAAGTGTTAAATTGCTGGTAGAAATCGCGCACGAACCTGACGACTTCCCAATGGGCTTCCGTTAGCACGATGTCTTCCTGGGCGGCCAATATTGGCGCCAGTTCCTCGTGCCAGTCAGCGCTGTTCTTCAGGTAGCCTTGCGCATCTGTGGCGATAATCCGGCCTTCAAACTCCAACATACTGCCTCGTTAACGGGTAATTCATCACGCCCGGCAGTTTAGCAAATTTTTGCCGCCGCCAAAAACAAGGCCCCGCTCGGGTGAGCGGGGCCTTGTGCCGTTCAACAAGCCGGTTATCAGTTACTGCGGGCAAAGCCCAGGATGCTCAGCAGACTGATAAACATGTTATACAGCGAAACGTACAGGCTGACGGTGGCGCGAATGTAGTTGGTTTCACCGCCGTGAATAATGTTGCTGGTTTCCCACAGGATGGCGCCGGCGGAAAACAGGATAAACAGTGCGCTGATCGCCAGGTGCAGCGCCGGGATTTGCAGAAACAGGTTGGCAATCACCGCAACCAACAGCACAACGAAGCCGGCCATCAGCATCCCGGACAGGAAAGACATATCCTTGCGGGTTGTCAGCACGTAGGCGGAGCAGCAGATGAACACCAGCGCGGTACCGCCCAGCGCCAGCATGATCAGATCGCCTGCGCCGCTGCCGATAAAGGAACTGAGGATAGGCCCCAGCGTATAGCCCATAAAGCCGGTCAGGGCGAAAGCCGCCAGAATGCCCGCCGGGCTGTTAGCCAGTTTGTGGGTCAGGAACATCAGGCCATAAAAGCCCACCAGCATCAGCAGTAACCCTGGCGCAGGCAGGCCAAGCAGGGTGCTGGCGGTGGCGGTCAGTGCGGAAAAGGCCAGCGTCAGCGAAAGCAGGAAATAGGTATTACGCAAGACTTTGTGCGTACTAAGCAGCGAGCCACGCGAGGCGGATGAGACGATAGTGCGGTCCATAATGATCTCTCTTATCAGGTCATCACAAAATTAATCACGATGATAGGCAGTGCAAGCATGTGATTAAAGTTTGTTTACCAATCTTTACCGTTAGTTATCATTGTGGCAACCCAACGAAAAAGCTCGCTGTTGTTCAACCGTTCGGGGTTCCCGGCCCTGGCTGCGATCATTATGGTAAAAGGGCGTTATTGCGCCGGGTGTGCTGGTTTTTCGTGCGGTTGAACGAGGGCGGTCTTTACAAGTGGATCTGCTATGTTTATAGTGCGCTTCGTTGCGGAGGGGTGGCCGAGTGGCTGAAGGCAACGGTCTTGAAAACCGTCGACGGGAAACCGTTCCAGAGTTCGAATCTCTGCTCCTCCGCCATATTTTAGCCCCAGGCTTATTGCAAGCCTGGGGCTTTTTGCATTTTAACGGCGTGGCGCTTGTGTCATAACTGTTTGAGCTTTTGCGCCAGTCGCCGCGTTTGCCAGCGTTGCAACGCATCGCGCAGCACCAGCGTGCGGGCGGCGCGCATGACTAACCCCAGCCCGATGGCGCCGATCGCCCACAGCGACCACCAGTATTGCGGCTGGGTGATGCCGTTAATGGCTAGCAGGATCAGGCTCAAGACCACAAAGCGTAGCAGCTTGCTCAATAGCAGGCCTTCGTTTTCTACCCGGCGCCGGGCTGCTAATTCCGCTGCGCTGCAGGCCGTTTGTTCTGGCGCTTGGCTGGCGAGATCGCTCACCTGCACCCCGAGCGCTGCTGCAATGGCGCCGAGTGTTTCCAGGCTGGCCTGGTGGCCATTCTCAATGCGCTGAATAGTCCGGGTGCTGAGCCCTGCGATAGCGGCAAGCTGTTCCTGCGACCATCCTTTGGCTAAGCGCAATTCCCTTATGTTGTAGTGTTGCATGGCATACTCCTGACTGAATAGCGGCGGCGTTCCCACGGCGGACCCGTTGCCGTGCTGTTCCGGTTGAAAATAACCATGAGTGTAACCGCTGGTGATTAATCGGCCACGACAGCAAGGTGACACCGAGGCGACAGGCCGCTTAGAACGTGACGTTGCGGATAAACCGCAGCAATTGGTCGCTGTTATTAAAATAGACGTATTGCTGATTGCTGTTGAATACGTGGGTTTCACCACGGCACAGCGTCAGAGTGCGGCTTTCCAACTGCAGCGTCAGTGTGCCTTCCAGGACGTAGAGGATTTCATGCCAGCCTTCGGCATCGGGAACGGAATCATAGCGCTCGCCCGGCATCAAAGACCATTCCCACAGCTCCACCCGGTGATGTGCCGGCACGCTGGCGCAAAGCCGTGCCTGGCTTTGCGCCTCTTTGCCTTGCCAGGCCAGCTCGCCGACCAAAAAATCGCCGCGTGCTTCCGGCGCCTGGATCAAGTGGCTGAAGGAGATGCCCAGCGCTTCCGCCAGTTTATCCAACACCGCCAGGCTAACGTTGCGATCCCCGGCTTCGATACCGGCCAGCATGCGGCGGCTAACGCCGGAAAGCTCCGCCAGCGCCACTTGGCTTAACCCCGCCTGGCGGCGATAGCTGCGCAAGTTACTGCTTAGATATTGTAGAACCTTGGGCGGCTCGTGATTACCATTGTGCATTATATTGCTCATTTGCAGGCTTTGCCCCATACTGGCAACGGTTGTGCATTATATTGCACTCTGTATGAAGGGCAATACTGTGGCAGTGGTAAAAAAATCCTCTATTCCAAACCTGTTTCTGACTATCCGCCCCCAAGAAGCGATACTGATCTTCATTACGATGATCTGGGGCGGGACTTTTCTGGTGGTCCAGCATGCCATGCTGGTGAGCGGCCCCTTCTTTTTTGTCGGTCTGCGCTTCGGCGCCGCGGCGCTGGCGTTGCTTTTGTTCTCGTTAAAGGCGCTACGTGGGCTGACGTGGTATGAGCTGCGGGCCGGCGTGTTTATCGGCATTGCCATCATGTGCGGCTACGGCCTGCAAAGCGTGGGCTTGCAAACCATCAGCAGCAGCCAGTCGGCCTTTATGACGGCGATGTACGTGCCTATCGTCCCGCTGTTGCAGTGGCTGGTGCTCGGGCGCTTCCCCGGCATTATGGCTTGGCTGGGGATCTTGCTGGCGTTTACCGGGCTAATCTTGTTGGCCGGGCCAGATGGATCTTCCATCACGCTGAGCTTTGGCGAAATAGCCACCTTGGTCAGTGCGCTGGCGGTGGCGGCGGAAATTATCCTGATCGGCGCCTTTGCCGGCAAGGTTAACATCAGGCGGGTCACCATTGTGCAACTGGCCACCGCGTCGTTGCTGTCATTCTTGGTGATGGCTCCCGCCGGTGAGCGCCTACCGGCATATTCCAACTATCTGCTGTATAGCTCGGTGGGCTTGGGCATCGCCACTGCGCTTATTCAGTTGACCATGAACTGGGCGCAGCGCAGCGTTTCGCCAACGCGGGCCACGGTGATTTATGCCGGCGAACCGGTATGGGCGGGGATCGTCGGCCGCATTGCGGGTGAACGCCTGCCGGGCGTGGCGCTGCTGGGCGGCGCGTTGATTGTGCTGGGGGTGATCGTCAGCGAACTGCGCTTGCGCCGCAAGGCCAAAAAGGCGATTGTGGCGGAGTAGGGCGGCGGCAAGCGCACGCCCTGGCCCCACTTTTAACGTGTTGAACTATCGGCCAACGGCAATATTTTGCGGTTGCGCAACAGCGCATTGAGCAGAATGGCGCCGAAGGTCGCGGTACCGATCCCACCCATGGTGAACCCGCCGATGCTCAGCGCAAAGTCGCCAGCGCCCAGCACCAGCGTGACTGCCACCATAATCAGGTTGCCGTTATCGCTTAAATCCACCTTGTTTTGCACCCAGATGCGGGCGCCCGCAACGGCGATCAGCCCGAAAACCACCACGGAAGCACCGCCCAGCACCGGGCCGGGGATGGTGTGGATCAATGCGCCGAATTTGGGCGAGAAACCGAGCACGATAGCCACGGCCGCAGCGGCGATGAAAACCAGCGTGGAATAGATTTTGGTGACCGCCATTACGCCGATATTTTCCGCATAGGTGGTGACGCCGGTGCCGCCGACCGAGCCGGACAGCATGGTCGCCAACCCGTCGCCCACGAACGCCCGGCCGATGTAGGGATCCAGATTTTGCCCTGTCATCCCGGCGACGGCTTTAACATGGCCAAGGTTCTCCGCCACTAAAATCACGGCGACAGGGGCCAGCAACAGCATGGCGTGGGCGTCAAATGCTGGTGCGGTAAAGGTCGGCAGGCCAAACCAGGCCGCCTGACTTAGCGCACTGTAATCAATGGGTTTACCAATCCCCAGGCCATTAGTAACGACGACATACAGCAGGTAGGCGACGATCAGCCCAACCAAAATCAGCAGCCGCTGCACCAATCCGCGGGTAAAAACCGCCACTGAACCAATGCACAGGATGGTGACGACCGCCATCCAACTGTCAAAGCTCGACGCGGAGACGCTGCGCACGGCGATTGGCGCCAGGTTAAGGCCAATCGCCATCACCACTGCGCCAGTGACGACCGGCGGCATCAGGCGCTCAATCCAGCGCGTTCCAACGCTCATGACGATAAAGCCAATCACGGTATAGAGCAGGCCACAGGCGATAATACCGCCCAACGCCAGTGCGATATTGGGGTTGGCACCCTGGCCGCTGTAGCCGGTAAGGGCGATCACCAGCCCGACAAACGCCGCGCTGGAGCCCAAATAGCTGGGCACCCGGCCACCGACGATCAGAAAGAACAGCAGGGTGCCGATACCCGACATCAGGATGGCCAGGTTAGCATCGAAGCCCATCAGCAACGGCATTAGTACCGTAGCGCCGAACATCGCAACGGCATGCTGCAGGCCCATAACCAGCGTGGGGCCGAGCGGCAGCCGTTCGTCAGGTGCGACCACCGTGCCATCGAGATTACCTTGCTTGATACGCCATGTGGGGAACCAGGTATTCGCCATTGTCATCTCCAGAGTGTGTGGTTTGCATGAAATGCGGTTTGACTGCCCCTCACCCCAACCCTCTCCCACAGGGAGAGGGGGAGTATCGTGCCAGTATGAAACTCCATTTGTTACCCTTATCGCCGCACCACTCCCTCTCCCCACGGGAGAGGGCTGGGGTGAGGGGCGGTATGAAACTCCGTCTGTTACTCTTATCGCCGCACCACTCCCTCTCCCCATGGGAGAGGGCTGGGGTGAGGGGCGGAATGAAACTCCGTCTGTTACTCTTATCGCCGCACCACTCCCTCTCCCCATGGGAGAGGGCTGGGGTGAGGGGCGGCATGAAACCTCGTCTGTTATCCTTATCACCGCACCACTCCCTCTCCCATGGGGAGAGGGCTGGGGTGAGGGGCATTAAACCGGAGCCTTCAGCGCGTGATAACGGCGATCGAAATAGGCCAGCCCATGCCCTTCGTCATTGCGCACCACATCAACGACCTGGCAGAACAGCACGTCGTGGGTGCCGACGCTGACCGTTTGGGTTATTTGGCAATCGAAAGAAACCAACGCGCCGAGCAGGATCGGCGAGCCGGTCGCCAGGGTTGCCCAACGTGCGGCTGAAAAACGCATCTCCATCGGCGTTTTGCCGCCAAACAGGTTGGACAGCGACTGATGTTCCGCCGCCAGCGTATTGACGCACAGCCGTTGGTTTTGCTGGAACACGGAATACACCGAGGCCGAACGGTTCAGGCACACCAGCAGCGTTGGCGGCGTATCCGTCACGCTACAAACGGCCGATGCGGTAAACCCGGCGCGCCCCGCCGGGCCGTCGGTGGTTATGATATTGACCGCTGAGCCAAGGCGCGCCATGGCATCGCGAAAATCCTGTTTTTCCACACAGGGCGGCAGCGCCGCCGTAGTGAAAAGGGCCGTTGACTGCATTGTGCTTCTCCTGTTGCTTACCGTACCTGTTCGGGCCGCTGTGCGGGTTGCTGTGGCAAGGGCTGCATATGTGTCTTCAGCAGCCAGCCCAGCAGAATCTGGTTGAAGTTTTCGCTGTCGGTTACGCTCATGGCGTGGCCACCATAGGGCATCTGCGCCAACTCCCCCTGGGGCAACTCTTCCGCCAACTGGTGCGAGCAGTGATAGGGCACCAGGAGATCGTCGCGGGAACACAGCGCCAGGGTCGGCGTGGTGATACTGGCCAGGTGCGGGCGGAAATCCACGGCCATCAGCGCGTGCAGGCGGCGCAGCAGGGTTTCCGTTCCCTGGAAATGCGCGGTCTGATGCGCTTGCTCTGCGGCCAACTGTTGCTCATGCGCGGAAAGCCAGTCGGCCGGGAACAGGAACAGCGGCTGGGCGCGCACGTAGGCGGCCACGCCGCAGTTAAGCAGCAGATCCTGCCGGACGTTAAAACAGCGCAGGGTTTGGCTGTCCAGCGCCGGCCAGCCGTTTACCACCACCAGTTTCGCCACCCGCTGTGGATAGGCGAGCGCCAGTTGCAGGCCGATCATGCCGCCTAACGCGTGGCCGACGAAATAATAGCTTTCGATACCGATCGCGTGCAGCAACTGCGCCACTTCTTCCGCCATGTCGGCGATGCTGTAACCTTCCGGCACGGTGCCCTGGCTGCGCCCGGTGCCCTGATGATCGTAAATGATCACCCGGAAATGCTCGCCGAGCGCGGCGAGCTGCGGCTGCCAGAAGCTACCGCTGCCGCCCAGGCCGGCGGAAAGCACCACCGTTTGCGCCAGCGGGGTATCTTTCCCCAGGATCTCAAAATACATCGTCTCTCCTTTAACGGCCGATATGGGCGATGCTGGCGATTTCGATCAGTGCGTCCGGTTTTACCAGCCCGCACTGGATGCAGTAACGCGCCGGTTTGTCGCCGGGGAAGAATTCGGCGTATACCTGGTTGATCGCCGCATAGTTTTGCCAGTCGGTAAGAAAGATTGAATTGAAGGTGACGTCATCCATCGTGCCCCCGGCGGCTTCCACCACGCTTTTAATGGTTTCCAGCACGTGGCGGGTTTGCGCCGCGGCATCGCCCACATGCACCACGTTATTGTCTTTATCGAAAGCCAATGTGCCGGAGACATACAGCACGCCGTCGGCCAGAGTGCCGGGAACGAAAGGCGCCAGTGGTTTGCCGGTGCCTGCAGGGGTGATGATGGTTTTTGGCATAGTGATTTCCTTAATAAAAGTCGATTGAAAGGCAGCCGTCACGCCGTACGGCTGAGCGGTGCTGCAACGGTCTGGCAAAAACTGTCTACGTCTGATACCCAACCAAAGAATGTCTCGATGTTGTAGAGCGCCGCCTGCTGGGCAAACTCCGGGCCGGCCTGGTGGGTGGCGTCTTCCAACACCACGCCGAAATACTCAAGGAAAAAGCCGTCTCGCAGCGTGGATTCCACGCAGACGTTGGTAGCGATGCCGGTGAACACCAGGTGGTGAATGCCGTAGGAGCGCAGCAGGCTGTCGAGCTGGGTATTGAAGAAGCCGCTGTAGCGCGGTTTGGGGATGACGATGTCGCCGGGCAGCGGCTGTAGTTCATCCACCAGATCGTAATCCCAGTCGCCCTTGGCCAGCAGTTTGCCCATCAGTTCAGGACGCTTACGCATGGTTTTTAGGGCGTTGGACTTGTGCCAATTGGGCGAACCCTGGCCGCCTGCCTCCACATAGTGTTTATCCCAGCCGTTCTGGAAAAAGATCACTTTGATGCCGGCGGCGCGGGCGGCGGCGATGGCGCGTTTGATATTGGCGATCACCGGGGCGGTGGCCGAGACATCAAACCCGGCCAGATCGAGATAGCCGCCCTGCGAGGCGTAGGCATTTTGCATGTCAACGACGATCAGCGCGGTTTCCTGCGGCGCGAAGGCAATCGCCTCCGGGCGCGCCGGCAGGGTAACGGTTTTCTCCGTTTCCGGCACTTGGCGGCGCACCACGGTATGATTTTCAACAACTTTCATCAGGCGACCTCGCGGTTGGGGGAAACGATATCGGCGCGGCTTTTCATCAGCGGTTGGATGCGTTCGCCAAAGTCCTCGACCCCTTTGATAAAGTCGTCGAAGGTCAACAGCACGCCTTCGGTGCCGGGAACGGTGGCGATTTCATCCATCATGCGCGCAACGTTGGCGTAAGAACCCACCAGCGTGCCCATATTGATATTCACGGCAGAGGTGGGATCGGCCATTTGGCGAACGTTGGTGTCGGCGCCGGAGGTGGTGTCTTTACCGCTTTGCTCGGTCAGCCAGGCCAGCGCTTCGGTATCGGCGCCGGCCTTGTAGCTTTCCCATTTGGCGCGCGCCGCTTCGTCTGTTTCATCGGCGATAATCATAAACAGCACGTAGCAGGCCACGTTGCGGCCTTCGGCATCCGCGGCCTTTTTCAGGCGTGCGGCGGTAGGCGCAAAGGCGGTAGGGGTGTTGATGCCTTTGCCAAAACAGAAGTTGTAGTCGGCGTATTTAGCCGAGAACGCCATGCCGGCGTCGCTTTGCCCGGCGCAGATCACTTTGATGCCGGATTGTGGCTGCGGGCTAACGCGGCAGTCGTTCATCTGGAAGAATTCGCCCTTGAAGTCTGACTTGCCGGTGCCCCACAGATCGCGCAGCACGTGGACATATTCGGCCAGATAGTCGTAGCGGCGGCCGAAGTAGTCATCGCCGGGCCACATGCCCATCTGCTCATACTCGGGCTTTTGCCAGCCGGTCACCACATTCAGGCCAAAGCGCCCATTTGAAATGGAATCGATGGTGGATGCCATGCGTGCCACGATGGCCGGCGGCATGGTTAGCGTCGCCGCGGTGGCATAAATTTTAATGCGTGAGGTTACGGCGGCCAGCCCGGCCATCAAAGTGAATGACTCCAGGTTATGGTCCCAAAATTCGGTTTTACCGCCGAAACCGCGCAGTTTGATCATGGAGAGCGCGAAGTCGAAGTTGTAGTGCTCCGCCTTCTGTACGATGGTTTTATTCAGTTCAAACGTGGGTTTGTACTGTGGCGCGTTACTGGAAATCAGCCAGCCATTGTTGCCGATCGGGATGAATACACCAATTTTCATTTGAACACCTCGGGTCTGCAAATGGGACGATTCAGGCGCTGCTTGAGTGCTTCCTGCGGGTTCCGAATTGCGCGGCGCTGGTTTCGCTATTGCAAAGGCGATGCCAGTTTTAGAAAAGCGAGTGGAATCAAATGGCTGTTAATTTGATCTAGGTCAATAATTGAGTGAATGGTCTAAAACAGACCATTTGGTAAAAATTATCTGCACAAAAAATAGGCGCGATTGCCCATAAACGGTGCATCTGCATACCCGGCGGAGGAGGGTAAAAGCGTGGGTTTCGCCGATCGGCTTTGTTATGCTGATGAAAATCACGGTTGCGCCAAGGAGATGCTGTGAAGCAACAATCGGTAAAGCCGGCGACGCGCCGCTCGCGCGCGGTAGCCGCCAAACGCAGTACTATTATGGATGCCGCACTGGAATTTTTTTCCCTGTACGGTATTCATGGCACCAGTCTTGATCAGGTGGCGGAGCGGGCGGACGTTTCCAAAACCAACCTGCTGTACTATTTCCCGTCCAAAGAAGATCTGTACGTTGCCGTGCTCACAGGCATCCTTGATGTGTGGTTAGCGCCGTTGAAAGCGCTGCGCCCCGATCAAGAGCCGCTGCAGGCGATCCGTGAATATATCCGGCTGAAGCTGGAGGTCTCACGCCATCATCCGCAGGCATCGCGCCTGTTCTGCCTGGAAATGATCCAGGGGGCGCCGTTGCTTAAGGAGCAACTGAAAGGCGGATTGAAAACCCTGGTGGATGAGAAATCCGCCATGATTGAGCGTTGGGTCGCACAGGGGCACCTGGCGCCGGTGGAGCCGCATCACCTGATTTTCATGCTGTGGGCCACCACGCAGCATTACGCGGATTTTTGGGTGCAGGTCGAGGCGGTGACAGGAAAGAGCTTGCAGGACGATGATTTTTTCCAGCAGACGGTTGAGAATGTGCAGCAGGTGATCATCAACGGCATCATGCCGCGCCATCAGGGGAAGTAACAACGCGTTCCTGCAAAGGATGAGGTAAGAAAAAACCCGGCAGTTGCCGGGTTTTTTTATAAAGCGCTGGGGCTTAGGCCGCTTTTTTGTTGCGAACCAGCAGATAACCCACGCCCAGGATGACAAACCACAGCGGAGTAACCATCAGCGCCTGACGGGTATCATTCTGCAGCGTCAGCAGGCACAGCACGAACGCAAAGAACGCGAGGCAAACCCAGCACATCAGTTTACCCGCCGGCATTTTATAGCGCGATTTCTGGTGCAGCTGTGGCCGTTTCTTACGATAAACCAGGTAAGAGCACAGGATAATGCTCCACACGAACATAAACAGAATGGCCGATACCGTGGTGACCAGCGTAAACACCGTCACGACATTGGGGATCAGGTAAATCAGCACCACGCCACCCAGCAGACAGATGCAGGAGAAGGTCAGGCCGTTGGCTGGCACGGCGCGTTTAGACAGATTGGCGAAAGATTTTGGCGCATCGCCTTCCTGCGCCAGGCCGTACAGCATGCGGCTGGTGGAGAACACGCCGCTGTTGGCCGAAGAGGCCGCGGAGGTCAGCACCACGAAATTGATCACGCTGGCGGCAGCAGGCAGGCCGATTAAGACGAACAGTTCGACAAACGGGCTCTTATCGGCAACGACGGAGCTCCATGGCGTCACTGACATGATGATAATCAGCGAGAACACATAGAACATGATGATGCGTACCGGGATCGAGTTAATCGCGCGCGGCAGCACGTTCTCTGGATCCTTGGTTTCAGCTGCCGTGGTGCCGACCAGCTCAATACCGACGAACGCAAACACCGCAATCTGGAAGCCGGCGAAGAAGCCGCTGATCCCTTTCGGGAACATGCCGCCGTTATCCCACAGGTGCGAGAACGAGGCGGTAGTGCCGGTAGGCGATTGAAAATGCATGGCGATCATCACCAGGCCGGCGACGATCAGTGCGATGATGGCCACGATTTTGATCATGGCAAACCAGAATTCCATCTCACCGAACATTTTCACCGTCGCCAGGTTAAGGCCAAGCAGCAACAGCACGCACAGCAGCGAAGCGAGCCATTGCGAAAGCTCCGGGAACCAGAACTGGGCATAGGCTGTGATCGCCACGACGTCGGCAATGCCGGTGACAACCCAGCAGAACCAATAGGTCCAGCCGGTGAAGAAGCCGGCCCAGGGGCCGAGCAGGTCGGCGGCAAAATCGCTGAAGGATTTGTATTGCAGGTTGGAAAGTAAAATCTCGCCCATCGCCCGCATCACAAAGAACAGCATAAAGCCGATGATCATATATACGAAAATGATGGATGGCCCGGCAAGGCTGATGGTCTTGCCCGATCCCATAAACAACCCAGTCCCGATGGCGCCGCCGATAGCGATCAGTTGAATATGCCGGTTAGATAGGTTCCTTCGGAGATTATCTTCTGATGCGGTGGCTGCATCGGTGGTTATTTTAGATTGATCTACCATCTGATGATGTCCTGTATTACCTGTCATGAGTGAAATAATAAGCTCTAAAACGGCTATTTTAATGCATTTAATCCGGTGTTTCCGGCTTTAGTAAGGTAGTGCAATAACGCCAGCCTTGTGTAACATTAATTTAACGATATGATTTTCGTCACATTGATTAATGATTACACGGTTGTGGCCAATCGGACGTCTTGGGGCCGGAAGATTACTCCTCGCCATAGCAAATGAACAGCCTTTGTGATCAGTATCTCGTTGATTAAATTAGCGGTTAAAAAAATCGCATGAGAAAAACTAATGAATAAAAGTATTTGACACCGGCCGCCCAGAAGCGAATAATCCACGCCAACGGGTCGTTAGCTCAGTTGGTAGAGCAGTTGACTCTTAATCAATTGGTCATAGGTTCGAGCCCTATACGACCCACCATTTTGAAACAAGCACTTAGGTGCTGTTCCTCGTGTGGCCACGTTATTGGTGCGCCGCAGGTGGGTAAATCGGCAGTGATTTTGCCGGTTTTGCAGACAGGCTTAATCAATAGGTTAAGCAAAAAAAGAGGCATCTTTGATGCCTCTTTTTTTATGCCCATCCGGCGGAGAAAGCGGCGGGTTTCGCCATGGCTGCGGCTGCGTTTGCCCTAGTATGTCTCAAGTCATTAATGTGACTGATCGCTGCATTTCCACACTTTACTGTGCCAGCCTGGTGTTTGCTTGCCAACAGGATAACGCCATCAGGCGCTCAGTTTCTCCCCAGGTGTTTCTGCGGCGTTTTAATTGCACTGCAGTTTAATCCCGATCACAAAAAGCGGCACAAAGCGGTTCACGGCATCAGCCTGCGGCAGTAATCTATACTCATCGCTGTTGTCATAGAAGGGATTGATTATGTACAAGACCATTTTAGTGCCGGTAGATATAGAAGAGGACTTTTTGACCGAGCATGCCCTAAAGCATGTGGAGTATCTGGCTAAGCTGTCGAATGCAAAGGTGCATTTCTGTCACGTGCTGCCGGATGCGTCGGCGTTTGTTACCGCGTATTCTTTTGGCATCAAGGAGTTTGAAAACCAGGCGGAAGTGAAAGCCGCCGACAAATTGAAAAAGATCATATCGGAAATTGATCTGCCGTTGGATCGGCTGTCCTATACCATCAGCTTTGGCTCACCGCGCGATGAGGTGATTGAGTTGGCAGAAGAAATCGAGGCCGATCTGATCGTGATTGGCTCACGCCGGCCAAATGTAAAAACCTATCTGCTTGGCTCTAATGCTGCAGCTATTGTGCGCCATGCCAAGACCTCGGTAATGGTCATCCGCTAAACCCCTGGCCCGCAAAGCGGCGCGGGCCTGTTACCTTCGCCGCGCTTTCCGTTCTGCCCCCACGGCTTTCCCCAACTGGCATATGCCGTTTACAGAGGTTGCCGCATAGTTTCCTGCCATATTATTAGTCATTTAATTTGTGAAGTGTTGGTTAAGAATTTTCGCATAAAAATAATATAATGGCTTAATAAATATTGGGAATTTATATGCGTTTATTTCCTCACAATAAATAAGCGGTCTGAAGTGCGAGCATTAATTAATGCCGACCCTGTTATTTATTATGTTGCCGTTCTCTCTTGATACTGCGAACTATAATCGCTATTGACGGCGTTTCTGTGGGGAAAATATACAGTTTGCTTTTTTTCGCAACAGTTGATGAGGTGCCAACACAATCCAGGTGAGCGTGAAAATGCTGCTTAACGATAATAAAATTGTTGATAATAGATTGCAATTATCTTGTAATTTTTCTAAATTACAAGTTCGGATAATTCTCATGTTAATTTCTGGTTTTTGCATGGAGCTGGCATTGAAAAGAAAACTTGGTGTTGCAGACAATGATTGTAATGCAACATTATCGTTGCATCTGAATCATAATGAAATAAAGAGCCTCTCTGAAGTCGGTGGCGCCCTGGGGTACGGCCGCACCCGGTTTTACCAGTGGTGCAGGGGGCGTGGCCTGCTAACGCGGATGAATACCCCAACCCCAGAAATGACCTGTGCTGGCTATATGATAGTGACACAGTCGGAATCCGGTTACCCACGCGTTTACGTTACCAAAATGGGGTTGGATTATGTCGGCGGCATGTTCCGGGATGATTTGGAAAAAGGGATGGTGAAACTGAATAAATAGTGAAAGTCTTATTGAATGTAGTACCTAACATTGGTTTTTTTCCTACTCTTTAGGGTGACCGCCGTCATCTCTTCTTGTTATTTACGATAGCGGCATAGTTGATGTGCCAACCGGTGATTTTCCGTGGCTTATTGTGTGCTTTGGTTTTGGCCGGGATGATCCGTTCAAAAGCCCTTTCATCTTATCTGGCTATTACTCTGGGCCACGTGTAGCGACAAAAGATTAAACGGGTAGTGAACAATACCATACCGCGAAAATAAGGCATGTTATCGGTGCTGTGGCAGGGTCGCTATTAATGGTAAACAATAGTGATTATCTCGTGATGCTAATGATAGGCGGCACTGATATATGGTGCGGATATTTTATGTGGTACGTATGTTGGTTGCGCTAAGCGGCCCGGCCAAGGGCCGATTTGATTAACGCCCCTGCCATAGGCCCCAGGCCGTTATCAGCAACCAGGCTGCTACAACCCAGCATCCCACCGCGGCACCCAGAGCCAGTGGCAAACGCATACTGGTAATGAAGAAGTACAACGAGATCAGATAGACCAGATAAGGCAGTACCGCCCAGATGCCGAACACGATGGTGGTTCGCAACGCTTCGACAGAGCGTTCGCTGCCGACGATGTAGTGCGCAATCAATGCAAACGTAGGGAAGAGCGGCACCAGGCCGGCAATGTAGTAATTGCGGGTTTTGGACAGCAGCCCAATCAGAACGACAACCAGTGCGCCAATCAGCGCTTTAATAACAATACCCATAATGGCTCACGGCTAAATAAAAAATACACTGCCTGAAACGTTATAAGAGATCAATCTATTAGGGTAGCCCCAAAAGAATTCAAGTTGCGGGCAAAAACGCAAAAGCGTTTTTGAACAGCGCTGGCACGGGCCCCTTTGAGCCGAGTAACCAAGCCAATACACCTGCAACTTGAAGTCTGAAGGGGATAAAACAGGCCTGCGCGTTGGCAGGCCAGGGAGGGGACTACTGGCGGTAGGCGTGTTTGATTTGCAGTA
The DNA here is from genome assembly GCF_039539505.1 of Gibbsiella dentisursi. Taxonomy (NCBI): domain Bacteria; kingdom Pseudomonadati; phylum Pseudomonadota; class Gammaproteobacteria; order Enterobacterales; family Yersiniaceae; genus Gibbsiella; species Gibbsiella dentisursi. Next base: position 88,749 of record NZ_BAABDG010000007.1, on the reverse strand, counting down.
CGCTGTTTTTGAATATTTCCGCCTGTGCAGGATCTTCAAGCTGCGTGATGAAGCGCTCCAGATTAACAATAACCTTCCCCGCATCGGCCTGGCCAATCGACTTCAGGATTAAGGTCAGCGTGGCTTTCAGGCATGCGACTTCGGCAGCCAGGGCTTCTGGATCGGCTGATGTAGTGAAATCAACGTTACTCATACTTTCTCCTGATTTTTCCTTCAACTGTGGGGCACCAATGTTCGGCTGTGCCAGCGTGCCCGGTTTGGCATGAAGTATAGCATAGCTGTTTGAGGGGAACAGGGGCGCTGCGCCACCGGCGCCATGCCGTGGTCAGTAATTAGCCATAATTGGCTGGTCATTGATTTTTTGAAAAATAATTGTTGCTGGAAATCTTTGTAGTTATTACGCAAGGGTACTAATGGTTTGATATATGAATTATTCTTTTGCCGGATATTAATTATTAATCCAGTGAGGATCCTCTGCGCCGTTGCCGGATAGGGAAGTAATAATGCGGCGACGAGGGCACCGCTCACCGGTGGAGTACCCGCAAAAATCATTTACTTACCAAATTTTTTGTATGATGTTAATATCAGTAAGCCATACTTGCTATGCTTTTTAGGCATAGTTTTAAACGATGAGTGGATGTACGAAGGGCATCGATAAGCCGATTGGGTTAATTGATATGGCGATTTTTTGCCCGCGGCATACCGATAGCTAACTTGATAGGGCAAAAAAATTAAAAATTAGGCCTGTTTCGCAAAAGTTTACTGAGAGTATGTTTTAATCTGTATTCATTCCTTGATAAAAAACAAGTAATATTGGTGTTAAGAAACAGAGGTTGATTGCGTTACTCCCCTTTTTTTGGAGAATTTCCTTGATTAGCGTTCTTCTTGTTGATGACCACGAACTGGTGCGCGCAGGGATACGACGCATTCTTGAAGATATCAAAGGCATAAAGGTTGCCGGTGAGGCTCAATGCGGCGAAGACGCCGTAAAATGGTGCCGGGCAAATACCGCAGATATCATCTTGATGGATATGAATATGCCTGGTATCGGCGGGCTGGAAGCTACCCGCAAAATTGTGCGTTATGCGCCTGATACCAAAGTGATTATGTTGACTATCCATACTGAGAATCCCTTGCCGGCCAAGGTGATGCAGGCTGGGGCTGCGGGTTACCTAAGCAAAGGCGCTGCGCCACAGGAAGTGGTCAATGCCATTCGTATGGTGCATTCGGGGCAACGTTATATTGCCTCCGACATCGCTCAGCAGATGGCGTTAAGCCAGCTTGAGCCGCAAACGGAAACCCCGTTCGACTGCCTGTCTGACCGTGAACTGCAGATCATGCTGATGATCACGAAAGGGAAGAAGGTGAACGAGATTTCTGAGCAGTTGAACCTTAGCCCGAAGACGGTTAACAGCTATCGCTATCGTATGTTTAGCAAGTTGAATATCAGTGGTGATGTAGAACTGACCCACTTGGCGATCCGCCACGGCATGTTCAACGCGGAGACGTTGCTAAGCAGTGACTGAACGTTTTGATGCCAAAGCATTCCTAAAAACCGTCACCAGCCAGCCTGGCGTCTACCGCATGTATGACGCCACTGCTGAGGTTATCTATGTCGGTAAAGCTAAAGACCTGAAAAAACGTCTTTCCAGCTACTTCCGCGCTCAGGTTGGCAGCCGGAAAACCGAGACACTGGTCAAAAACATCGCGCAGATAGACGTTACGGTTACGCATAGCGAAACAGAAGCGCTGCTGCTGGAACATAACTATATCAAGCTGTACCAGCCGCGCTACAACGTGCTGTTGCGCGATGATAAATCGTATCCCCTGATCTTCCTGAGTGCGGATCCGCATCCGCGGCTGGCTATCCACCGCGGCGCCAAACATGAAAAAGGCGAATATTTCGGGCCGTTTCCCAATTCCTATGCCGTACGCGAGACGCTGGCGCTGCTGCAAAAGCTGTTCCCGGTGCGCCAATGTGAAAACAGCGCCTACCGCAACCGCTCCCGCCCCTGTTTGCAGTACCAGATTGGCCGTTGCCTGGGCCCCTGTGTCGCCGGGCTGGTCAGCGAAGAGGATTACCGCCAGCAGGTGGAGTATGTGCGCCTGTTCCTTTCCGGCAAAGATCAACAGGTGTTGCACCAGTTGATCGCGCGGATGGAAACGGCCAGCAAAGCGCTTCACTTTGAAGAGGCGGCGCGCATTCGCGATCAAATTCAGGCGGTGCGCAGCGTGACCGAGCGGCAGTTTGTTTCCGGTTCCGGGGATGATCTGGACGTGATTGGCGTGGCATTTGAAGCCGGAATGGCGTGCTTGCACGTGCTATTTATCCGCCAGGGCAAGGTGCTGGGCAGCCGCAGCTATTTTCCAAAGGTGCCGGGCGATACCGATCTGGGCGAAGTAGTGCAGACGTTTGTCGGCCAGTTTTACCTGCAGGGCAGCCAGATGCGCACCTTGCCGGCGGAGATCCTGCTGGATTTCAGTCTGGCGGAAAAAGATCTATTGGCGCAGTCGCTTTCTGATATGGCGGGCCGCAAGATCCAGATCCAGAGCAAGCCGCGCGGCGATCGCGCCCGCTACCTGAAGCTGGCGCGTACCAATGCGGCAACGGCACTGACGACCAAACTTTCCCAACAGTCGACGATCCATCAACGCTTGGCGGAATTGGCCAGGGTGTTGAAGCTGCCGGAAATCAACCGTATGGAGTGTTTCGACATCAGCCATACCATGGGGGAGCAAACGGTGGCTTCCTGCGTCGTGTTCGACGGCAATGGCCCATTGCGTTCGGAATACCGCCGTTACAATATCAGCGATATTACGCCGGGCGATGACTACGCGGCGATGGCGCAAGTGTTGAAACGGCGCTACGGCAAGGCGTTGGAAGAGAAGAAAATCCCGGACGTCATTTTTATCGATGGCGGCAAAGGCCAACTGGGGATGGCGAAAGACGTGTTCGCTGCGCTCAACGTGCCCTGGGATAAAACCAAACCGCTGCTGATTGGCATTGCCAAGGGCAGCGATCGTCGTGCGGGGTTGGAAACGCTGTTTTTCGAACCGGAAGGCGAGGGGTTTTCTTTACCGCCGGACTCTCTGGCGCTGCATGTGATTCAGCATATTCGCGATGATTCGCATAATCATGCAATCACCGGGCACCGCCAGCGCCGGGCAAAGGTCAGGAACACCAGCGCGCTGGAACAGATCGAGGGCGTTGGGCCAAAACGGCGGCAGGTACTGTTGAAGTATATGGGCGGACTTCAACCTTTATTGAATGCCAGCATTGAGGAAATTGCAAAAGTGCCGGGTATTTCACATGCATTGGCAGAAAAGATACACAATGCATTGAAACACTGAGGGTAATGTAGCAACATACTCTTAATTTCCACTCCAGCCAGATAGTTACCGTAGCATATGCAATTAAATATACCGACTTGGCTTACCCTGTTTCGCGTAGTGCTGATCCCGTTTTTTGTTCTGGCTTTTTACCTGCCTTTCAAATGGGCTTCCATGGTGTGCGCGATTATTTTTGTGTTTGCTGCCGTAACCGATTGGTTTGATGGGTTTCTCGCACGCCGTTGGAAACAAACAACCCGCTTTGGCGCCTTTCTTGATCCGGTTGCCGATAAGGTGATGGTGGCTATCGCGCTGGTGCTGGTAGCGGAACACTATCACACTTGGTGGATCACGCTGCCGGCCGCCACGATGATCGCCCGGGAAATTATCATTTCTTCGCTGCGTGAATGGATGGCGGAAATTGGCAAGCGCAGCAGCGTTGCGGTTTCATGGATCGGCAAGGTGAAAACCACCGCCCAGATGATGTCGCTGGTCGGCTTGCTCTGGCGGCCGGATCGCACCGTGGAATATGTGGCGTTTGGCCTGTTGTACATTGCCGCCGTGCTGACGTTCTGGTCAATGTTCCAGTACCTGAATGCGGCACGCAAAGATTTGCTGGAACCCTGATCAAAACGCTGTAAAAATCGGCAAACGGCTGCAGCGGCGCAATAATTCTATTGACTCAATGCATCAGGTAAGTAGAATGCACCGCATCAGGCAGCTGCGGTGGTTTGCAAAAAGTTAGCAACGAATCAATGCGTTATGATAATGCGGGAATAGCTCAGTTGGTAGAGCGCAACCTTGCCAAGGTTGAGGTCGCGAGTTCGAGCCTCGTTTCCCGCTCCAAATTATGTGCTTGTGGATAACGCCGCAGGCCAACAAAAAAGGACCTTCGGGTCCTTTTTTCGTTTCAGCGAACATCTCAGCAATCCCTTACATCCGAAACTTTTTAGTCCATACATCCAGGTGGGTGAAGCTCCGCATCCTTGCTAGCGCGAAGTGGTGACAGGTCGAGGATTTGCCACTAACTTTCCTGCCTGTGCGAAAAACCGGCGCAATCTGTACAGCTTTTCACCCATCATTTTTTTCTAATGATGGTGTCACTTTTCCATTCTTATTGCACATATAGGACGAGTCTCGGAAAAAATGGCTTGAGCGCCGCCAGAACTTATCGTGAGCGGCTGATGCCGGCCTGCTGTAAAGCGGCGGGAGCCGCTTATCAATGACATAAGGACCTTGGGTTGATGCTATTTTCCCAACGCCGCCAGCGAGGTGTCGCCCTGATAGGCGCGATGATTATCGCTATGGCCTTGTTGCTTTTCTGGCCGCGTGCGGCACCGTTAACCTATATCACCGTGCCGGTTCGTAACGGCGACATCGAAAATACCATACTGGCCGCCGGCAAACTGGATGCGATTGATCGCGTCAACGTTGGCGCGCAAGTGTCGGGCCAGGTGAAATCACTGAAGATCAAAGTGGGGGATCATGTTCATAAGGGCCAGCTTATAGCCGAAATCGATGATTTGCCGCAACGTAATGAGTTGCGCAATGCCGAAGCGGCGCTCAATGTGGCCTACGCCCAACAATTAGCCAAGCAGGCCGCCTTGAAACAGGTGGAAGCCGAGTTTCGCCGGCAAAAAAGAATGCTGAGCGATAATGCCAGTTCCCAACAGGATTATGAAAGCGCGGAAGCCACGCTGGCGACGACCCAGGCCGATCTGCTGGCGCTAAAGGCCCAGATTCTGCAAGCGCAAATCGAAGTGGATAACAAAAAGCTTGCTCTCGGCTATACCAAGATTTTGGCGCCGATGGACGGCACCGTCATTGCAGTTATCACCCAACAAGGCCAGACGGTCAATGCGAATCAAACGGCGCCCACTATCGCCAAACTGGCCAAACTGGATGTCATGCATATTAAAGCGCAAATATCCGAGGCGGATATCACCCATGTCACGATAGGCCAGAAAGCCTACTTCACTATTTTTTCCGAACCGGGGGAACGCTACAACGCGATATTACGCAGCGTGGAACTTGCGCCGGAGTCTGTTATGCAGGACGACGCGCTTTCTGTTAGCCAGTCATCCTCCGGCAGTGATAACCCTTCGGTTTATTATAACGCACTGTTAGATGTGCCGAATGCGGAAAACAAATTCCGCATTGCGATGACGGCGCAGGTATCCATACTCAGGGCCGAGGCCAAAAATACCCCGTTGATTCCCCTGCAGGCAGTGTCCAATAAACCGGGCGGCAAACGCGAAGTGCTCATACTGGGTGCCGACGATAAACCGCAGGCGCGTGAGATCACCACCGGCATCACCAATAACGTGGATATACAGGTGCTGGCGGGCCTGAAGCCGGGCGAACGCGTGGTGTTGTCATCAACGCAGAACGGGGCGGCGAACACCCGATGAACACCATCATCGAGTTGCGCAATGTCAGCCGCACCTACACCAACGGCGGCACGCAATCCCGGGTGTTGAAAGGGATCGACATGGCGATCGCCCCCGGCGAGATGGTGGCGATCATCGGTGCGTCTGGTTCCGGCAAGTCAACATTGCTCAATATCATGGGGTGCCTGGATGTGCCCGACGGTGGGGACTATTTCATCGGCGGGCAGAATGCCGCCTTACTTTCCCCAGACGAGCTGGCGCGCATGCGGCGTGAGCATATTGGCTTTGTTTTCCAGCGTTATCACCTGATGCCGGACACCAGTGCGCTGGAGAATGTGGAAATCCCGGCGATTTATGCCAGCGCTGATCGTCGGGAACGGCGCGAACGCGCCACTCAACTACTGGGCCAACTGGGGCTTGCCGGCTATGAACACCATAAGCCGGGGGCGCTTTCCGGCGGCCAGCAGCAGCGGGTGAGCATTGCCCGCGCCCTGATTAACGGTGGGGAAGTCATTCTGGCGGATGAACCTACCGGCGCGCTTGATTCCCATTCCGGGCAAGAGGTGCTGCAAATCCTCGCCAGCCTTAACCAGCGTGGGCATACCGTTATCATCGTCACCCACGATATGGCGGTCGCCCAACATGCTCAGCGTATCATTGAGCTGCGTGACGGTGAGATCGTGGCTGACAGCGGCCAGAAGATATCTGCTACTCATGAGCCGCATCTGCGCCCGCGTATCGCAGGGCAACGCTATTGGCGTAGCCTGTTTGACCGTGTGCGTGAATCGTTGCGCATGGCGTTGAAAACCATGGCGGCTCACCGACTGCGAACGGGGCTGACCATGATTGGCATTGTTTTCGGCATCGCCGCCGTGGTGAGCGTTGCCGGCTTGGGCGAGGGGGCCAGGCAGCGTACGTTGCAAAGCATCCAGAACCTGGGCTCGAGCATGGTCAATATTTACCCTGCGGTGGATTATTCCAAGGGGGTCCCCAAAAGCTTTCATACCCTGATCCCGGCGGATGTGGATGCGTTGGCTGGCCTGGGCGTGGTTGCCAGTGCCAGCCCCATGATTACCACCTTAAAGCCGATCCGCTTTCAGGGCAAATCGGCCAATACCGCGATCAATGGCGTCGGCCGCGATTTTTTCCGCATCGGCGGCATCAGTCTCATCGAGGGGAGCAATTTTTATAACGATCTTGATGCACAGCAGGTTGTCATTATCGAAGACGGTCTGGTTAAAACGCTGTTTGATAATGAACAGGGCAGCCCGCTGGGCCAGATCGTTTTCCTGGGGGATGTGCCGGTAAGAATTATCGGCGTGGCGCACAGCAATCAAAATATGAACCCGAATACCCTCAATGTCTGGCTGCCTTATACTACCGTGATGCGCCGCTTGGTTAATCGATCTTCGCTCAACAGCATCACCCTGCAACTGCAAGAGAACGTTGCGGATGAAGCGGCGGTCGGCGCGATCGGCCAACTGCTGAGACAACGCCATGGCGCCGAGGACTTCAGGCTTTTCAATCTCGATCAATTCCGCCGCACTATCGAGCATACCTCCATGACTTTCCGCATGTTGATTTTGATGATTTCGGCCATTGCGCTGATCATCGGCAGTATCGGGGTGATGAACATCATGCTGGTTTCCGTCACTGAACGCACCCACGAAATCGGGGTGCGTATGGCAGTGGGAGCCCGCGAGAGCGATATCATGCAACAGTTTATGATCGAGGCGGTATTGGTCTGCCTGGCGGGCGGCATTTTGGGTATCGCTATCTCGCTGGGGATCGGCCCGTTGTTCTCCACGCTGTCAGGCGGTGTACTGACGGCCGTCAGCTCTTGGCATACTGCGGTATTGGCCTTTTTCTGTTCAACCCTTATCGGCATGATTTTCGGCTATCTCCCTGCTCGCAAAGCCGCGCGGATGGATCCGGTTCTGTCTCTGGCGAGGGAATGATGAAAAAATGGATCCCCCATCTGGGCTTGGTGGCTGCCGTCATGCTCAGCGCAGGCTGTGGAAATGCCTTGCGCAGCGAATACGCGCCGCCGGTGATTGACTACCCCGCGCATTGGCGGCAGGCCGGCGCAGCCGGTGAGGCGGTGCCCTTTTCCTGGCGTGATTTCAACGATCCGGCGTTAATCCGCTGGCTGGATTTGGTCGCCGCGAAAAATAACGATCTGGCGCTTGCGGCGCTGCGAGTGTATCGCGCGCAGTTGAATGAGCAACTGACCGGCATCGAGCATCAGCCGGTGGTTAGCGGTACGCTGAGTGCCAGCCGTAACCGGCCGTTAGACCGTTCGCTTCCCTGGAGCAAGAGCAGCTATGCCACAGTCAGCGTCAGTTATGAGGCGGATCTGTGGGGCAAACTGGCCCGCCAGCAGGATGCGGCGATCTGGGAGCGTGAGGCCACCGAGCAGGAGCTGGATGAAGCCCGGCTGACGCTGCTGGCAAATGCCAGCTCGAACTACTGGCAACTGGAGTTTTTGAACCAGCGTATCGCCATCAGTCAGCAGAGTATTGACCATGCGAACGACTCCCTGCGGCTGGTTACCGCCCGCTTTCAAGCCGGCGATGTTTCTGCGCTGGATAGGATTGCTGCCGAGCAAAATGTCGTTAATCAGGAAAATAGCCACCTGGCGCTGTTAAGCGAACGGCAAAGCGCGCTGAACATGCAGGCCGTGTTACTGGGGGCCAAGAGCGGGAGCACGGTAGTGAACCCAGCCCACCTGCCCAGTGGGCCTTTTCCGCAGGTTAATCCGGGGATCCCGGCCAGCGTGCTGGCTTGCCGGCCCGATATCAGAGCGCTGGAGCTGCGGTTACGGGAAGCGCTGGCGAATGTCGACGTGCAGCGGGCGCAGCTTTATCCGGCGTTCAGCCTGACCGGCTCACTCGGCACCAGCAGTAACGCCTTGGTACGCTTCCTGAGTAACCCGGTCGCCGCTGTTGATGCCGGGTTAACATTGCCGTTCCTGCAGTGGCGGACAATGAATATCAATGTGAACATTGCCCGCAACGATTATGAACAACGGGTCATTGATTTCAAACAGGCACTGTATGCCGCTATGGCCGATGTCGATAATGCTCTGACGTTGCGTGGCCAACTGCTAAAACAGGAACAGCTGTTAAGCCACGCGCTGGAGTTGGCGCAGCAATCGGAAAGCATGTATGAAATCCGCTATCGTAATGGGGCCACGCCCATCAACTTTTGGCTGGATGCGCAGGAGACCCGGCGCATGGCCCAGGTTGCCCTGGACACCAATCGTTTTGAGCAGTTGCAAAACCTGGCGCAGATTTATCTTGAGTTAGGCGGGGGCGATTGCCAATAAGCCAGGCTGACCCGCTGGTTGTTGTGCGCTAAGCCACGGTTGCCGGGGGCGAAGCCCATGTTCCCGTCGCTACATCCCCGTGGTTTCTTCCTTCCGCCGCTGTTCTCTTTACGCCTGCGTTGCCATCTCTGGCAAAAAAACTGGCCGCGTATCCGGTGCTTTCCTCCTTTTCCCCGCAACCTGGACTATGTTTGAACGCATTCAGGTGAAATGAACCCATCGTTTATTGCCCTGGATGAAGGAGGGCAGTCTCCGCTGCTGCCTTCAACAATACGTTTTTAATGGAATTTCCTTATTTTAAAAGGGGCTAACTGTGTTCCTGCGACAACTTCACTACCTGCTTGCATTGGCGGAACATCAACATTTTGCGCAGGCCGCAGAGAGTTGCTGGGTTTCGCAACCGTCTTTATCCGTGGCTATCCGCCAGCTGGAGCGTGAGTTGGGTATTACTATCATTAAGCGCGATCGTCGCTTTCAGGGCTTTACGCCGGAAGGTGAGCGGGTGCTGGCCTGGGCCAGACAGACCCTGTCCTCGTTGGACGGGCTAAAGCAAGAAGCGGCCCTGGCGCAGGCCGTCGCCGGGGGGCATCTGGTGATTGGGGTGGTGCCCTCGGCCATGCACGCGGTTTCCATGCTGATCAGGGAGTATCGGCGCGCTATTCCGCGGCTGAGCCTTAAAGTTTTTTCCCTTAGTACCCGGGAAATTCTTAACCGGCTAAAAAAGCAGGATTTGCATTTGGGCATTGCCTATGCCGAACGGCACCCGGAGGCGATCTATGAAACCCTACCGTTGTATGCCGAGCGCTTTGTGCTGTTGTCTAATGGTGAAGTCGCGCCACCGGCCGGCGCAGCTTTCAACTGGGCCGAAGTTGGGGCGCTGCCGCTGTGCCTGTTTAACCACGAGATGCAAAACCGCCGGGTGATCGAACAGGCTTTTCATCAGGCCGAGGTGGTTCCCCTGGTGGTGGTCGAGACCAACGCGCTCAGCGTGCTGTATGAAATGGTCAGCAGCGGCCAGGCCTGCAGTATCGCGCCGATCAGCGCGATCCCCGACTATTTGATCACCAATGGCATCGTTGTTCACCCGATAGCATCTCCACCGTTACCACAGATGAGCCTGCTGCGCCTGCGTAAAGAAAGCCAGCCGGCAGTATTGGACCGGGTTTGGGGGATGACGAGCCAGCTCGACTTGCCGTGCAAAATCGACCAGGCGATTGCCGGCATGCGCAGATAGGTATGGGCTATCTGCTGATATTTTCAAACAATTGGACGGGGTAGTAGCCAGCGCCCAGACTGGCTGCGTTACAAGGTATATGGCTGGAAGCCACAGCTATGTAACCATCCTAAAAGGTTAAATGGAGATAACGATGTCCAAGATTTTGTGCGTATTGTATCCCGATCCTGTTACCGGTTTTCCGCCGGTTTATGCCCGCGACAGCATCCCTGATATCCGTTGCTATCCGAATGGCCAGACGGCGCCGACGCCGGCTGGCGAATTGGGCTTTACCCCCGGCGAGCTGATCGGCAGCGTATCTGGGGAATTGGGATTACGTCGCTATCTGGAAAGTCAGGGCCATGAGCTGATTGTGACCAGTGACAAAGAAGGCGCGGATTCGGTATTTGAACGCCATTTGCCGGATGCCGATGTGGTCATTTCCCAGCCGTTTTGGCCGGCTTACTTGACTGCTGAACGCATTGCCAAAGCGAAGAAGCTTAAACTGGCGCTGACCGCCGGCATTGGTTCCGACCATGTCGATCTCAAGGCCGCCGCCGAACGCGGCATCACCGTGGCCGAGGTGACGTTCTCCAACTCCATCAGCGTGGCGGAGCATGTGGTGATGACGGTACTGGCCCTGGTGCGCAACTACCTGCCGGCGCATCAAATCGCCAACAACGGCGGCTGGAACATTGCGGACTGTGTGGCGCGTAGCTATGACGTGGAAGGGATGCATTTCGGCACGCTGGGCGCCGGGCGCATTGGGCTGGCGGTGCTGCGCCGTTTAAAACCCTTTGATATGCCACTGCATTATTATGATCCTCACCGTTTGTCGGCGGAGTGCGAAAAGGAGCTGGGTTTAATTTACCATGATACGCCGGAGTCGCTGGTCAGCGTCTGCGATGTGGTTAACCTGCAGACGCCGCTGTACCCGGCAACCCAGGGGTTCGTCAATGCGGCCTTCCTGGCGAAGTTCAAGCGTGGCGCCTACCTGATCAATACCGCCCGCGGCGCACTGTGTGAGCGCGATGCGATCGTCCACGCACTGGAAACCGGGCAATTGGCGGGCTATGGCGGCGATGTGTGGTTTCCTCAACCGGCGCCGATCGACCATCCATGGCGGCGTATGCCGCATCAGGGCATGACGCCGCACATTTCCGGCACCTCACTGTCGGGGCAGGCGCGCTATGCGGCCGGGACGCTGGAAATCCTGCAGAACTTCCTGGAAGGCAAGCCGATCCGCCACGAATACCTGATTGTCGATGGCGGCAATTTGGCGGGTGCCGGCGCCAACGCCTATAAATTGGCCTGACGGCAGCGCTGAACGGCGGCCGGCGGCCGCCGTTATTATTTGCACGGCCAGCAATCCCCTTGGGTTTAACGTCATGTTTCTGCCAATCAAGCGCACAGGGCGTATACACTTCATACTTCAAGTTGCAGGTGTGTTGGCTTTCCTCGCTCACCCCAGTCACTTACTTCAGTAAGCTCCTGGGGATTCGCTGCGTTGCCGCCTTCCTGCAACTCGAATTATTTTGGGTATATACTTGTTTCATCGTTTACTCTAATGGAAGGGGAGTCCCATGGTGTTCGCTATTCAGAAAGATGATGATGAAAGCAAAGAAACCGAACAAAACGCGTCCTCCGCGCTGATTCAGCAAAAAATGCTGGATTCACGCTCTATCATTATTTCCGGTGAAATCAACCAGGCATTGACCGAACGGGTGGTATCGCAGCTCCTGCTGTTGCAGGGGATCAGCGATGCGCCAATCAAAATCTATATTAACAGCCAGGGTGGGCACGTTGAGGCCGCCGATACGATCCACGACATGATCAAATTCATCAAGCCGGAAGTGCATATCATCGGCACCGGCTGGGTGGCCAGCGCCGGGATCACCATTTTTCTGGCTGCGCCCAAAGAGCGCCGCTACTCATTGCCTAACACGCGCTTTATGATCCATCAGCCGCTTGGCGGCGTGCGCGGCCAGGCTAGCGATATTGAAATCGAAGCGAAAGAAATCGTGCGCATGCTGGATCGGGTGAACAGATTAATTGCCGATGCCACCGGGCAACCGGTAGAGAAAGTAAAAAAAGACACCGATCGCAACTATTGGATGAACCCGCAGGAAGCGATTGATTACGGCATCGTCGGGCGCATGGTCACCCGCTATGACGAATTAAATCTGGCCTAAGCTGTATTCTGGCAATGTGGGGCGCAAGCCCTGCGTTGTACAAACGTGTTATCCCGCGCTTTTCACCGCCTTGCATGGCAATCGCCATTGTGGCGTTGCTCAGGATTATTTTGCCGCCCTTAAAGGGAGCTACGCAAAATAATCCTCTACCTGCACAAGCATGCAAATCCCCAATAAACTCACGCCATGTTAGCTTAACCCATACATTTTGACCTTCTGTTTACCGTGCCGGTAACCGAATAAAGGTAGTTAAAATAATGGGCAGCTATTTTTTCTCCAGTCCGCGGATTTATTTTGGCGAAGACGCTATTTCTTCATTAAGTGGTTTGAAGAATAAACGCGTTGGTATTGTTACCGATGATTTTATGGCGAAATCCGGCAAGACAGACTATTTGATGAGCTTCATGCCCGGCGCCGAGGTCACTATTTTCAGCGCAGTTAAGCCCGATCCCGACATTGATATTCTCAAGGCCGGTGCGGCGTTATTCGAACCCTTCAAACCGGATGCCATCGTGGCCTTGGGCGGCGGTTCATCGCTGGATGCCGCCAAGGGGATTAAGGTGACGCTGGAAGAGTGCTATCGCGGCCAGCCGATTGAATTAATCGCCATCCCAACCACCAGCGGTTCGGGATCGGAAGTGACGGCGTACGCGGTCATTTCCGATCCGCAAAATGGCCGGAAACACCCCTTGATCGCCGAACAACTGGTGCCGGACTGTGCGATTCTCGATCCGCACCTGGTGCTGACGGTGCCGCGCCAGGTAGCGGTGGATACCGGCATGGATGTGTTGACGCACGCGATTGAAGCGCTGGTTTCCCGCGGGGCGAACGATTTTAGCGATGCGTTGGCGGAAAAAGCCATTGCGCTGACCTGGGCGTATTTGCCCAAGGTATTTAACGACGAAACCGATATTCAGGCGCGCACGCACATGCACAATGCCTCCTGCATGGCGGGGATGGCATTCAATTGCGCCGGTTTAGGCCTGGTGCACGGCATGGCGCATGCGATCGGCGGTATGTTGCATATCCCCCATGGGAAAATCAATGCCATGTTATTGCCGTTGCTGATTGAATTTAATAGCGAAGCGGTAACGGAAGGGACTATCGAACGTTATGCCCGCTGCGCCCAAATTATCGGGATAGCGAATACTCCGCCGCGCCAGCGCATTACATCATTGGCGGAAAGTATCCGTGGATTAAATCAGCAGTTTGGCATACCCGCGACGTTACGCGAGCTGGGCACGGATCTCGCGCTATTCGAGCGTTTACGCCAAGCGTTGATTGATGCCGCGCTGGCCGATGGCTGCACGGCATCCAACCCGCGCCCGCCGTCGGCGCAAGATATTGATAGGTTGCTCACCCGGATTGCCGGGTAGCCAGGCCAGGGCGGTCTGTTTGCTCTCAAAGGGTAAAAAAGGCCGGTTGAAAGATAAAACACCATCGCGTTGCTGAATAGCCAGAAAAGGCAGCGGGCGACAGTGCCACTATCCCATTTATTCATCAGGTCGATAATTTTATGCAAGATAGCCAACAGCAAGCCGAATGGATCACCCGGCAGATATTGGAAGAGCTGGCAGCCGGGGAACGCCCGGCGCAGGTGCCGCATATGGGCGGGGGCCAGGTATTGGACATTCCGGTCGGCATTTCAAACCGCCACGTTCACTTGTGCCGGCAGGATATGGATGTGTTATTCGGCTACGGCTCCTCGCTGACGCGGTTAAAAGCGGTGAAGCAACCCGGCCAGTTTGCCGCTGAACAGACGGTGACGCTGCGGGGCCCCAAGGGGGACATCGCCAATGTGCGGGTGCTGGGCCCGCTTCGCAGCGCAACACAGATTGAAATCTCGGTCGCCGACGGTTTCGCCTTGGGGGTGAAGGCGCCGGTCAGAATGTCTGGCGATATTGACGGCTCGCCGGGGATCGAAATCATCGGCCCGCAGGGGCGCGTCATCAAACCCAACGGCATGATTGTCGCCTGGCGCCATATTCATATTTCACCACAGGAAGCGGAAAAATACGGCTTGCGCGATGGGATGGAGATCGCTGTGCAGGCCGAAGGGCAACGTGGCGGCATCTTGCGCCATGTTGTGGTGCGCGCCAGCGCCGATGCGGTGCTGGAACTGCATATCGATGTGGAAGAAGCCAACGGCTTCGGGCTGCGTAATGGCGATCGGGTGCGCCAGGTTCGGATCGCCTAAGCCGCCGTTGCCGCGAGGTATGGCCCGATATATATGTATTAATACGAGAGGGGTTATGGACAGCCAGGCATTATCCCAACTGCTGGATACCATCATCGCTGAGCTGGTGGCGCAAAAAAAGCCCGCCGTGCCGGCCGGGGATAAAGACGTGCGGGTGTTGATCACCGGTGACGATATGTTCGCTTTGCCCGCCACCCTAGATTGCCTGGCTGCGCTGGCGAGCCGTGGCTATCCGCTGCGGGTGTATTTTTCCCACAGTGCCGGCCGTTCGCCGTTGAAAACCCAGTATATGCAGGCGATCGCGCGCCAGTGCCCCAGCGCGGTCTGCCATGCGCTGCCGCCAGGCGATATGCAGGATACCCCTTATGGCTGCCTTTTTTTGCCGGCCTTGTCTGGCAACAGCATGAGCAAAATTGCGCTGGGTATCCGCGATAACATCGCCGGCGAATGGGTGTTTGATGCGCTGAGTCGGCAAAAGCAGGTGATTGTCACATTGAATAACGAATGTTTGGCCATGTCCGGGGGTAGTCTGGCCGCACCGTGGCTGGCCAGATTGGCATCCTATGCGCAGGTGCTGGCGAGCTATGGCATCGTTATTTCAGGGCGCAAACCCGCCGGCCCATGCCCTACCGCAGTGGCCGGTGCGCACCGGCCACTGCGGGGGAAAAAAACGCTGATTACCCTGCGTGATATTCGGCTGCATCCCGCCGGGGAACCGCTTGCCGCCGACAGCAATACGCTGATTACCCCTGCCGCACTGGATGAAATCAGGCGGCGGCATATCTCCATTACGCAACGCTGATAAAGGAGGGAACATGTACCTGGCAAAAGTGACCGGTGCGTTGGTTTCTACCACCAAGCATGCCTCACTCAACGGTTCGAAACTGCTCATCGTCGCCCGCCTTGATGAACATTTCTTACCCACCAGCAATGTGCAGGTGGCGGTGGATATCGTTGGCGCAGGCAATGGCGAAATCGTCATCGTCACCACCGGCAGCTCGGCGCGCTTTAGTAACGGCCGGGAGCATTCGGTGATTGATGCCGCCGTGGTCGGCATCGTGGATTCCCTTGAATTAAATGGGAAATAACGCCGTTTTATCGTCATGAGGAAACGCCTATGTCAGCGCCAGATCCTGCCCGATACTTGCCGATTGAACGCTGGGTTGATGCCGCCATTGCCCGGCAAATGCCGGAACCGGGGGCTGCGTTCAGCCTGCAGGATGCGGCGCATTTAGCCCTGTTCGCCCAACAAGAGGCCGATGCCTGCGGTGTGCCCATCGTGTTTAGCCTGGTGGATGGCAGCGGGCGCCAGCGCTATTTCTTCAGCATGGATCACGCGCTGTTGGTCAGCCACACCCTGGCCTTTCAAAAAGCCTATAGCGCGGTCGCGTTGAAAATGCCGACCCATGAGCTTGCCGCATTGGTGCAGCCCGGCGCCGTGCTCTATGGCTTGCCGCATCTGGCCGATATTTGCTGCATTGGCGGCGGGCTTCCTTTGTGGGCGCAAGGGCGCCTCATCGGCGGCATCGGCATCAGCGGCGGCACGGTTGAACAGGATTTGACGATCGCCCGTAACGTACTGCGGCGCTTTAGCACCGCCTATTTTTCACTTATCGCTTAGGCCGCGTATCGCTATCGCGCTCATCGGCGGCAGGCCGGCCAAATTCGTGGGTTTCTTTTCATTTTTCTTTAGGGGGCAGCATGTCCTTAACGTCGTTGGTGTTGGTGATTAACTGCGGTTCTTCCTCCATTAAGTTTTCGCTGATCCCGCTTGGGCAAGACGCGCCGGTTTTATCCGGCATTGCGGAAAGGCTGGGGCTGGATAATGCCGTGATGACCTTTAAGGATCGCGCAGGGAATAAAACGGCCGTGGTATTGGCGGCGGCCAATCACCGCGCGGCGCTAAAAGCGTTATTTGATAAATTAGCGCAGCAACGCCTGTTGCCGGCTATCCACGCTATTGGTCACCGGGTCGCCCACGGCGGCAACGGCTTTAAACATTCGGTGTTGCTGAATGCCGAGGTGGTTGAGAAGATCAGGGCGCTTTCGGTATTGGCGCCGTTGCATAACCCCGCCAACCTGCTGGGGATTGAGGCCGCTATCGCGCTGTTCCCGGCGTTGCCGCAGGTGGCGGTCTTCGACACCGCGTTCCACCAGACATTACCGCCGGAAGCCTACACCTATGCCATCCCATTGGAATATCAGCAGCGCTATCAGGTGCGGCGTTATGGCTTTCACGGTACCTCGCATCGCTATATCGCCGGCGTGGCTGCTGCCACCTTTAATTTGGATCCGGACGATCACGGCATTCTCATCGCCCATCTGGGGAATGGTTCGTCGGTGTGCGCGGTAAAAGATGGCAAAAGTGTTGATACCTCAATGGGGATGACGCCGCTGGAAGGCCTGGTGATGGGAACCCGCTGCGGCGATCTGGACTTTGGCGCCGCCGCCTACATTGCCAAATGCACCCGGCAATCGATGGAATCACTGTACCACATGGTCAATACGCAGTCTGGCCTGTATGGGATTTCTGGTATTTCCAGCGACTGCCGAACGTTGCAAGAAGCTCGCAGCCAGGGCAACCCGCGCGCAGCGCTGGCGATCGATGTGATGGTGCATCGTCTGGCCAGGCACATCGGTGCGCACCTTACCTCGCTTAAGCAGCTCAACGCGTTGGTGTTCACCGGCGGCATTGGCGAAAATTCGGCGTTGATTCGCGCGCTGACCGTCAGAAAGCTGGCCGTGCTGGGGTTGCGGCTTGATGCGGAAAAAAATGAACAAACCTGCGGCGGGCGCAGCGGGGTGATTTCTCCGCCGGGCACACCGATTGTCGCGGTCATTCCTACCAATGAAGAAAAAATGATTGCCCATGATGCGGCGGCGCTGTCCCAGGCCGTTTTGTTAAAAGCCTGAATATATATCGCTATACTCGTCATACTTAAAGTTGCAGGTGTGTTGGCTTTTCTGCAGCTCGAATTATTTAGAGTAAAAAATTTAATAAAAATGCGAGGGAGATAACAAAAATAACCGCTAAATTCACCGTATTGAACAGTTTATTTTAGGTGTCTAATAACGCGTTATTATTTCCGGCCACGTTTTTAACCACAGGTGGATTTTGTTGTCCGGTTTACGGGCGATATAACAAGAAAGTCCCGCTGACGGGCAAAACATTTCCGCTAAATAGCCATAACATTAACTTGTATGAATATATTACGCACATCGGCGATGCGTTATTGCTTTGTGCACCTTTACTCTCTATCGGAATTATCGAGGTCGTTATGCAACAAGAAGCATTAGGAATGGTTGAAACAAAAGGTTTGGTCTCCGCAATTGAAGCCGCTGACACCATGGTGAAATCCGCCAATGTGACCTTGGTTGGCTATGAAAAAATTGGTTCCGGCCTGGTAACGGTAATGGTGCGCGGTGATGTGGGCGCGGTTAAGGCGGCCACTGACGCAGGCTCTGCGGCGGCGGGGAAAGTGGGCGAATTGGTCTCCGTACACGTTATTCCGCGCCCGCATATCGAAGTGGAAAAAATTCTGCCAAAAGCCGTCGGTTAATAACTACAGAGGATACTGACCATGAGAGATAATCTTGTTGAGCAGATTATATCTGAAGTGATGACAAAACAGACCGACGCTCCCACCAAAGGCTCGACCGCGGCTTCGTTCATGGGCTGCGGCCTGACTGAATTTGTCGGTACTGCAATCGGCCATACCATTGGTCTGGTCATTGCGAACGTCGATAATCAGCTGCATGAAATTATGAATATCGACAAGAAATATCGCTCTATCGGTATTCTTGGTGCGCGCACCGGCGCCGGGCCGCATATTTTTGCCGCCGATGAAGCGATTAAAGCGACCAACAGTGAAATATTGGTCATCGAACTGGCCCGCGATACGGAAGGGGGCGGTGGGCATGGTTGTTTGATTATCTTCGGGGCGGAAGATGTTTCCGACGTTCGGCGCGCCATTGAAGTTGCGCTGTCCGAAATTGAACGCACGATGGGCGACGTTTATGGTTCGCCCGCCGGCCACCTTGAGTTTCAATACACCGCCCGCGCCAGCTACGCGCTGAATAAAGCCTTCTGCGCGCCGGTCGGTAAGTCTTTCGGCATGACCTGCGCCTCCCCGGCGGCGATCGGCGTGGTGATTGCGGATACGGCGGCAAAATCCGCGGTGATAGAGCCGATTGGCTATGCCAGCCCAAGTAAAGGCACCAGTTTCAGCAACGAAGTGATTTTTACCTTTGCCGGGGATTCCGGCGCCGTTCGCCAGGCGGTGATTGCGGCCCGTGACGTTGGGATGCAGCTCCTGGCCACGTTAGATCCAGCAGAAATTAAATCCACCACAACGCCCTATATCTGAAACCCTCGGATGGCGAAGCGTGCGTGCGGTGTGGGTAAGGAATCGAAAAGATGAATGATATTGAAATAGCTCAAGCGGTATCGAATGTGCTGAGCAAATACACGAAAGCGGCGCCTGCCGCTGCCGTGATGCCAACCGCAGCGCCGGCGAGCGCCCAGCCGGCGGTGTTGGCCGGCCTGGATGATATCGTGGCCCAGGCGCTGGCGCAGCAGGTGCAACCGGCGCCCGCGGCGGGCAACGGGGTGTTCGCCAGCATGGATCAGGCCATTGCCGCAGCGGTTGCCGCGCAGGTCCAGTATCGTTATTGCTCAATGCAGGACCGCACTGCGTTTATCAACGGCATTCGCAGCGTTTTTCTTCAGGATGAGGTGCTGCAAACCATCTCTCGCATGGCGGTGGAAGAAACCGGCATGGGGAACTACCAGGATAAGCTGATCAAAAACCGCATGGCTGCGCTGAAGACGCCCGGGCTGGAAGATTTGGCCACCAGCGCCTGCAGTGGGGACAGCGGGTTAACCCTGGTTGAATATTCCGCCTATGGCGTGATTGGTTCGATCACCCCGACGACCAACCCGACCGAAACCATCATCAACAACAGTATCGGTATGCTGGCGGCGGGAAATACCGTGATATTCAGCCCCCATCCGCGTTCAAGAAAAGTGTCTTTATATGCGGTGGAACTGATCAACGACAAGCTGGCGCAACTGGGCGCGCCGGCCAATTTGGTCGTCACGGTGGCGCAGCCTTCGATTGACAACACCAACGCGCTGATTAGCGATCCGCGCATCAATATGCTGGTGGCGACCGGCGGCCCGGCGATCGTGAAAACGGTGATGTCGTCGGGCAAAAAAACCATCGGCGCCGGCGCCGGTAATCCACCGGTGGTGGTGGATGAAACGGCCGATATTGAAAAAGCCGCCCGGGACATCATCAAGGGCTGCAGTTTTGATAACAACCTGCCGTGCGTAGCGGAAAAAGAACTGATTGTCGTGAACCAGGTCGCCGATTACCTGATCCATTGCATGAAGAAGAGCGGCGGTTATTTGCTGTGCGATAAAGCGCTGATTCAGCAGTTGCAGCGCCTGGTGATGAATGAACAGGGCAATGGGCCGAATACCGCGTTTGTCGGGAAAGATGCCGGCTACTTGCTCCAGCAGATCGGCATCGCCGCGCCGCCGGAGGTTAAGGTGATTGTCATCGAAACCGAGAAAACGCATCCCTTCGTGGTGCATGAACTCATGATGCCGGTGCTGCCTGTGGTACGTGTGGAGAATGTGGATGAAGCGATCGAACTGGCGGTGCAGGTTGAGCATGGCAATCGCCATACCGCCATCATGCACTCCACCAACGTCGACAAACTGACCAAAATGGCGCGGCAGATTCAGACCACCATTTTCGTCAAGAACGGCCCTTCGTATGCGGGGCTGGGGGTAGGGGGCGAAGGGCACACCACGTTTACCATTGCTGGCCCGACCGGCGAAGGGCTCACGTCGGCGCGCAATTTTGCCAGGAAACGGCACTGCATCATGGTTGAAGCGCTGAATATTCGCTAACGCTCGGCGGGGGCATAGCCAGATGAAAAAACGCATCATTAATGCGCCGGCGCCGGAAGTGTTGGCCATGTTAAAACGCCGGATGCCGGGGGAATTTCGTTCGCGGCTGGATTTGATTCGAATTGATGCGATTGGCCTGATTATGCTGCCGGTGCCTGACCTGTATTTTTATGCCGATATGGCCAGTAAAAGCGCGCACGTTGTGGTGTCGGAGATCTTCGGCAGTTGCCCGCAGCATGTGACCACCCTGGCTATTTTCGGCGAAGTCGCCGCCGTCAATGAAGCCATGCGAACCATTGAGGATGATGACAGCCACTTCTGAGAATCTCATGATGAAAAGAATCTTATTGCTCGCAGGCGACTTTTCCGAAGACTACGAAGTCATGGTGCCGTGGCAGGCATTAAGCATGTTGGGTTTCAGAGTGGATGTAGTGTGCCCGGGGAAAAGAGTCGGGGAGTTTATTAAAACCGCCGTGCATGATTTTGAAGGCGACCAGACTTACAGCGAAAAACCCGGCCACTTATTCCGGCTAACGGCCTCTTTCGATGAAATAAAATTACAAGATTACTGTGGCTTTTATATTTCGGGCGGGCGTTCATCGGAATATCTTCGGCTGAATAAATCCGTCTTGAATATTGTCCACTATGCAATGAACTTCTCATTACCGTTAGCCGTAATATGCCACGGGCCGCAAATATTAGCCGCCGCCGGCGTGCTGCAAGGAAAAACCTTAACGGGATTTTTCACAGTAAAACCTGAAATAGAGTTGGCGGGTGGCATCTGGATGAATGCGGCTGATGATGAAGCGGTTATTGACGGCAATTTAATTACCGCAACCACCTGGATGGGGCATCCGGCAATACTGCGCCAGTTTATTACTCTGCTTGGCGTGAACATTATCCATAAGCACCCTGCACTGCCGCAAGGTTAACAAAATTAATTTTCGGGAGTTATTGTATGTTAGAGAAAGGTTTTACTCATCCGACCGATCGTGTTGTCAAGCTCAAGAATATGATCCTGCATGCTAAACCGTATGTTGAATCAGAGCGCGCAGTGCTGGCGACAGAGGCTTATAAAGCATCTGAAGCGCTACCGGCAATCATGCGCCGGGCGAAAGTGGTCGAAAAGATCTTTAGCGAATTGCCGGTGACTATTCGGCCTGATGAACTTATCGTCGGTGCGGTTACCATTAACCCACGCTCAACAGAAATCTGCCCGGAGTTCTCCTTCGACTGGGTAGCGAAAGAATTTGGCACCATGGGTTCACGCGTAGCAGATCCTTTCATTATTCCAGAGAAAACGGCGCAGGAACTGCAGGCGGCATTTAACTACTGGCCGGGTAAAACCACCAGTTCGTTGGCCGCATCGTATATGTCTGAAGGCACCAAAGAGAGTATGGCCAACGGCGTGTTTACCGTGGGCAACTACTTTTATGGCGGCGTCGGCCACGTCAGCGTGGACTACGGCAAGGTGCTGAAAATCGGCTTCCGCGGCATTATCAATGCCGCCACCAAAGCACTGGAGCAGCTTGATAGAAGCTCCTCCGGCTATATCAAGAAAGAGCAGTTCTACCACGCCGTTATCATCAGCTATAACGCCGCCATCAAATTTGCGCAGCGTTATGCTCAACAGGCGGCGCAGTTGGCCCAGCAAGAGAGCAACCCGGCGCGCAAGCGCGAGCTGGAGCAAATCGCGCAAAACTGCAGCCGCGTGCCGGAATTCGGCGCCACCACCTTCTGGGAAGCCTGCCAGGCATTCTGGTTTGTTCAGTGCATGCTGCAAATTGAATCCAGCGGCCATTCCATCTCGCCCGGGCGCTTCGACCAATATATGTATCCTTATCTGGCGGCGGATAAATCCATCTCGAAAGAGTTCGCACAGGAGCTGGTGGACTGCTGTTGGATCAAACTCAACGACATTAACAAAACGCGTGATGAAATTTCGGCCCAGGCGTTTGCCGGCTATGCCGTATTCCAGAACCTGTGTGTTGGCGGGCAGACGGAAGATGGCCTCGATGCCACCAACGATCTGAGCTACATGTGCATGGAGGCGACGGCACACGTGCGCCTGCCGCAGCCTTCATTCTCTATTCGCGTCTGGCAGGGCACGCCGGATGAATTCCTGTATCGCGCGTGCGAGCTGGTGCGTTTGGGGCTGGGCGTGCCGGCGATGTATAACGACGAAGTGATTATTCCGGCGCTGCAAAACCGCGGCGTATCGCTGCATGACGCCCGTGATTACTGCATTATCGGCTGCGTAGAGCCGCAGGCGCCGCATCGCACTGAGGGCTGGCATGACGCTGCGTTCTTTAATGTGGCTAAGGTGCTGGAGATTACGCTGAACAACGGCAAGGCGGGGAATAAACAGATCGGCCCGGCCACCGGCGATATGACGCAGTACACCAGTATGGATGATTTCTATACGGCCTTCCGTCAACAAATGGCGCATTTCGTGCACCAACTGGTGGAAGCCTGTAACAGCGTCGACATCGCCCACGGCGAACGTTGCCCGCTGCCGTTTCTCTCGGCCCTGGTGGATGATTGTATCGGCCGCGGTAAATCGTTGCAGGAAGGGGGCGCGATTTATAACTTCACCGGCCCGCAGGCGTTTGGCGTCGCCGACACGGGCGATTCGGTGTATGCGATACAAAAACAGGTGTTTGAAGACCGCAAAGTGACGCTTGATGAGCTGAAAAGCGCGCTGGATACCAACTATGGCTATCCGATCGGCGGCGCGCCGCATGCGGCGGCAGGCAAAGCCGCGCTGGGCGAACAGGATATTTATGCGGTAGTGAAACGCATCATCGATCAGCACGGCGCGTTGGATCCTGCCGCGATTAAAAAAGAGGTCTACCGCCAGCTTTCCATTGATGGCGCATCACCATCCGCGGCGGGCGCGGGCAACGGCACGCGCTATGCAGAGATTCGCCGCATCATGGAAGACACGCCGTGCTTCGGTAATGATATTGACGATGTCGATTTTGTTGCCCGCCAGTGTTCGCTGATTTACTGCCAGGAAGTGGAGAAATACACCAACCCACGCGGGGGGCAGTTCCAGGCGGGGATTTACCCGGTGTCCGCCAACGTGCTGTTCGGTAAAGATGTGGGGGCGCTGCCTGATGGCCGCCTGGCCAAAGCGCCGTTGGCAGATGGGGTGTCACCGCGCCAGGGTAAGGATATCCTGGGGCCATCGGCTGCGGCAAACTCGGTAGCCAAGCTCGATCACTTTATCGCTTCGAACGGGACGCTGTATAACCAAAAATTCCTGCCTTCATCATTGGCCGGGGAGAGTGGTTTGCGTAACTTTAGCGGCCTGGTGCGCAGCTATTTTGATAAAAAGGGCATGCATGTGCAGTTCAACGTTATCGACCGTAATGCCCTGATCGAGGCGCAGAAAAATCCCGAGCAGCATCAGGATCTGGTGGTACGCGTTGCGGGCTATAGCGCGCAGTTCGTGGTGCTGGCGAAAGAAGTTCAGGACGACATTATCAGCCGTACTGAACATCACTTCTGATGCGTAGTCAGTAAAACGGCGCGTGCGCTGATGGATTCGCTAACCGGCCCAGGACGGGCCGAATAACAGCATGCCCTGCGGCTTGCCACCGTTAATCGCGGTGGTATTACCAACATAAATTCGTGCGCTCGCCGTCTTGGCTATTTTATTGGCGGCGAATCGGCATCTAAATATCTTGCGGGTAATTTCCGTGTATTTATTCCCCGCAATGTTTATTAAGAGCAATGTTATGAATAAAGTTCAGTACGATACTGAAGGCGTTTTATTTAACATTCAACGTTATTCTTTACACGATGGCCCCGGGATACGCACGATTCCTTTTCTAAAAGGCTGCCCGCTGGCCTGTAAATGGTGTAGTAATCCTGAATCGCAACGGCCACAGCCTGAATTAATCTACAAGAAAAACGACTGTATCCACTGTGGCAAATGCATTGAGGTTTGCCCGCAGCAGGCGCTTTCAGTCAATAATCTTTTCTTTGTTGATCGTGAACGCTGTATTCAGTGCGGCAAATGCACCCAGGTTTGCCCGACGCATGCGCTGGAAATGAAAGGCAAACGCATGACGGTGGCGGAGGTGATGCGCGAGCTGCAAAAAGAGGAGAATCTTTATCGCCGTTCCGGCGGTGGGGTGACGCTTTCCGGCGGCGAACCGCTGGCGCAGCCAGAGTTTGCGCGTGAACTGCTGAAGGCCTGCAAAGAGAAGGGCTGGCATACCGCCATCGAAACCACCGGGTTCACAACCCGGGAAGTGATTGAAGATGTTTTCCCGTATGTCGATCTTGCCCTGACGGATATCAAGGCGATTAACCCTGCGGTGCACAAATGCAATACCGGCGTGGATAACAGCCGGATTCTGGAAAACCTTATCCGTATTTCGCTAATCACCAAAGTGATTGTACGCATTCCGGTGGTGCCTGGGGTAAACGATAATCCCGAAGAGATTCACAGCATCGCTGAATTTGCGCGGTTAATGCAAAATGTCGATACCCTCCATTTGTTGCCGTATCACGTGTTTGGTGAAAATAAATATGGCCTGCTGGGGCGGGAATATCCCATGGGGGATGCACAGAAGACCGATGACAAAAAAATGGCGCTATTAAAAAAAGAAGTTGAGTCTTTAGGGTTTAAATGCCAGATCGGCGGCTGAGTCTATATCCATAATAATATGCATTTCGGCCAGCGGTAACCCTATTTTCTTTCGTAGACATCTTATTTCTTCCAATAATTAAAGAGGTAAGCTATATGAATAGCTTCGATATATTAGTCGCATTTGGCGGCGGGGTTTTCGGCGCCGCCGTGGGGGCGCTGGCCGCGTTTGAATTTGTTGGGATATTGGTCATTGTGATGGCTATTGTTCAGATTATTACCGGCGCACCTTCGGACTTCATTCTATTTCCGTTCGGTTTTTTTGGCCCGCATACCGGCGGGTTTGCAGCCGGCGTTGCAGCGACGGCCTATGCGGCAAAGAAAGGGATGCTCAGCTCCGGGCGTGATATTACCGCGGGGCTAAGCGGTTTAGGCGCATACGACGTATTACTGATTGGCGGGATATTTGGCGTACTGGGTTATGCGGTTGCCTGGGGATTAAATCAGATCCCTGCCTTTGCGCCGGGCTACGCTTGGACGGATACCGTTGCATTAACCGTGGTGATCTCCGGTATGGTGGTGCGCCTGGCCTTTGGTAAAACGGGGCTGTTGGGCAAACCGGAGCTGGGGATCCGCCATTGCTACCCGCCGCAGGACAAATGCTGGATGCCGTACCACAGCCGTATTCCGCAGTTGTCGGTGCTCGGCGTGGGCATAGGGCTGATGGCGGGGTATCTCGGCCACAAGTTCGGCGGGGATGGGGCGCTGCTGGCGTTCGGCCTCTCGGCATTTTCGCTGATCTTTTTGCACTTTAATACCCAGGTGCCGGTATCACATCATATTGCGTTGCCTGCAGCCCTTGCCGCGGTGTTTTCACAAAGCCTGATTTGGGCCGCGATTGTCGGGTTGCTGTGCGCCCTGTTGGGGGAGTTTGTCTCGCGCGTATTCCTGGTGCACGGCGATACCCATATCGATCCGCCCGCGATGACCATTGCGATCATGACCACCCTGGTTAACCTGTTGGCGATGCTTGGGTTCTTCACGCTATTGCCTTTGCTGTAACGGCACCGCCGGCAGGTTCTCTGCCGGCCTCTCTCTTGTTTTTACTCCGCGCTATTTCTTGATAATCAATAGCAAGAAAAACCCCGCCAGCTTGCGGGTGGCGGGGTAAAAGGTTAAATGCGCTGGTTCTTGCCTGGGGGTTATTTGTTGCCGCCTTTTTTGGCTGTAGGGCGCGTGTTTTTCTTCGCGCCATCCGGTTCTGGCTCAGCGGCTGGTGGTTCTACGGCCGGCGGTGCCTCTGCTGCAGTGGGTTGGGGAGTTGCTTCCACGCTTTCCAGGCAGGATGTTGCCAGATCAGGCTCAACGTTGACCACGGGGATCTTATCGCTTGCGGGGGTTGCCGGCGCCTGTTGCGCGGGCGCCTGGCCGATCGTTTCGGCCGAGTGAACCAGGCTGGCAATATGTTGCGCCGTACGGGCAATAACCCTGTGGCCATAAACCTGGCCAACCTTGCCGGCGGCCACGATCGCCGCAGCCACGGCGGCGTTGATTGCGCCAACTTCGCCTTCCAGTTTGACCGTCACCAGGCCGCCGCCTTTGGTGAGTTCATAACCCATCACGCTGACATTCGCGGATTTTACGGCGGCGTCCGCCGCTGCTATTGCCGCGGCCAGGCCGACGGTTTCAATCAAACCTAAACTTTGCCCGGTCATAACCTTCTCCTGTTGATGTATTCATGATGTGGCATCTCTGGCCGCCCCAGCCTAGCGGCGTATAACCCGTTATCGTTGGGCATCTTCACGTAATATTTCTGCCTTATCCGTCTTTTCCCAGGGAAAAATTTCCCGGCCAAAATGCCCGTAGCAAGCCGTTTGGCGATAGCGGGGCGCCAACAGATCCAGCATCTGGATCATGCCGAAAACGCTAAGATCAAAATGCTGATAGACCAACTGCTGCAATTTCTCTGCGGGCAGTTTGCCGCTGCCGAAAGTCTCTACGCTCAGCGCCACCGGGTGCGGCACGCCAATAGCCCAGGCAAGTTGGATCTCACAGTGCGAAGCCAGCCCGGCGGCGACGATATTTTTTGCCACATAGCGTGCGGCGTAGGCGGCGGAACGATCAACCTTGGAGGGATCTTTCCCTGAGAATGCGCCGCCGCCGTGGCGGGCAGCACCGCCGTAGGTGTCGACGATAATTTTTCGCCCGGTCAGGCCGCAGTCCGCAACCGGGCCACCGATGATAAATTGCCCGGCGGGGTTAACCAGCAGGCGGGTGGCCGGGGTTAGCCAATGGGAGGGAATAACAGGCTTGATAATCTCTTCGACGACCGCCTCGCGCAGCGCTGCCAGCGAAATATCGGCACAGTGCTGTGTGGAAACCACGATGGCATCGGCGTATTGCACGTTACGTTGGTGATAGCGCAACGTCACCTGGCTTTTGGCATCGGGCAACAGAAACGGCAGGCGCCGCGATTTGCGCAGTAACGCCTGGCGTTCCATCAGGCGGTGGGCGTATATCAGCGGCGCCGGCATATATTCCGCTGTTTCATTACAGGCGTAACCAAAGGTTATGCCCTGGTCGCCGGCGCCCAGGTGCTGCGGGGATTCGCCGCGGGTGCCTTGCGCGATATCGCCAGACTGTTTGCCCAGGATATTCAACACGCCGCAGGTGAGTGCATCAAAGCCCACGCCGCAACCCACGTAGCCAATATCTCTGATCGTGTTGCGGACGATCTGTTCAATATCCACGGTGGCGTGGGTGGATATTTCACCGGCTACAACAGCGACGCCGGTTTTGAGCAGGCATTCACAGGCGACTTTGGCCCAGGGATCCTGCAACAGGATGGCGTCCAGTATTGCATCCGCAATCTGGTCGGCCATTTTGTCCGGGTGCCCTTCGGCCACCGATTCTGAGGTAAACAGAGAGTCATTCACGCCAACGCCGCTTGTTATAATGGTTTGATCCGATTATATAAATAAGCGTAAAGCGTTAGCGTGAACTATATTGCCTGCATGGTGGACTTTTTTGTTTTCCCTCCTGGCATTGGTACAAAATTAACAGGCATGGCAGGGTTGCCCGCCCGCGGCATGCGGCGCCGGTAAGCACGCCTTGCGATAATCTGAAGGCGCCATATCGGTTTCTTTTTTAAATATCCGGCAGAAATAGTTGGCGTCCTGATAGGATAACTCTAATGCAATGGTGTTCACCTTGAGATCGCTAAACCGCAATAGCGATTTGGCGATCGCCATTTTTCGGTTAGCGATATAGTTGGAAAAACCCGTGCCGGTCGCTTTTTTAAAGGCACGGCTCAGATAGCATGAGCTGACGAAAGCGTGGGTCGCAATGTCATCCAACGTGATGTTTTTCAATATATTTTTCTCAATATGGAATTTCGCTCGCTCGACAAAGTCCATATTGGCGTTGAGGTGTTTAAAGCTGTAATCGAAGATCTCTTCGCTGATGCTCAACATCGCCAGCATAATGCGGTAATAACTGTGGCTGGTGAGCCCATGCAAGGCCACCTCATGGATCACGTTATCCACCTTTTTGCCCAGCGCGCTGATTTTTTCTTCTTTTCCTGCAAGGTATTGATTAAGCACCTCAAGAAAATCGCTGAAGGCCTTATTCTGTTCGCCCGGTGTGGCGCTCTGCTTGCCATTGAGCGTGTCGAACAAATAATCATGCCACTGCCGGTAACTGCAAGCATCAATAAGCGCAGCGATTTTTTGCTTCATCTCACGGGAAATCGCATTATCGTCATCGCTATGGTTAAGCGTTTTTTTAATGGTGGCGGTCAGCGTACTTTGTTTAACCGGCTTTAGCAGATAGTCATCGACATTCAGATTCAACATGCTGCGTACAATATCAAAGTCATCATTGGCCGTTGTCACAATGACTTTGGTTTCGTTATTGTTTCTCCTTAGGTATTGGATCACCTGGCTGCCGTTGGGCAACGGGATATTGATATCTACAAACATCATATCAATTCGGTTGAGCTGATCGATAAGCTGAATCGCTTTTTTGCCGGTTGCGGCTTCGTGGATCACCGAATTTTCGACACAGCGCGAGATGATTCTGCGTAACGCTTCGGACTCAATATGTTCGTCTTCGACAATCACTATATTATACATAATCTATCCCCGGCATCTTAGGCCTGTAGCATTGGAAATCGTAGTTTTATCGTGGTGCCCATTTGCGGTTTATGTGGACTTATTATTTCCAAACCATAGCTTTCACCGAATAATAGCTGGAGTCGGTTTTTTATATTATTAATGCCGATCCCACCTTTCCGGCGGGTTTCATCGCCGGATAAAATATTATCAATGTCTTGTGCGGAAATACCATCGCCATTATCGCTGACTTCGATAATGACATCATGGCCATCGTCAGTAGCACGGATAACCAATTGGCTACTTATTTCACGTGGCTCCACTACGTAATTGAAAAAGTTTTCAACCAGGGGTTGCAATATCAGGAAGGGGCAAACGATATCCAGGTATTTTTCTGGTATATCGCATACATAATTGAACCTGTCATTCATTCTGACTTTTTGAATCGACATGTAGCTCGTGACATAATTTATTTCATTCCTGAGCGTTATTAACCCATGGTTATTTTTACGTAGTAAATAACGCATCATATCGGAGAAGTCATGCACCATTGTTTCGGTGCGCTGCGCGCCTTCCAAAAAAGCCAGGCGGCCAATGGTATTTAGTACGTTAAATAAGAAGTGTGGGCTGATCTGATAGGATAAGGCTTTGAACTCAGCTTCATGCAGTGAGCGTTCTATTTCAACCCGCTTGCGCAGTTCATCGGTTAATTCAAGATCCTTTTTATGAAGCTCCCGCTGAATATTATTGGCATGCGCCTGTTCAACCAGATAGGACGAAACGTGTAGCAGGGTATATGCAGTCGATTCGAAACGTTCATAGGGCATACGTTTCGTATTCTGATGCAAATTAACCAACCTGGGGATTTCTTGCCAAATGGCCGTATTATCGAGAATATAAGGTATCGTTTGTTCAATTTCTTGTTCGACTTTTACCTGCCCGGATATAAATGCGCCAAGATAATGATCGTTAATCATAATCGGCACGGCAAACTCGACAAAGCCGCAGTAACAGCGATAAACCACCGGCTTGCCCGCCAGCATTGCCGAGCGGCCACCCGCATCGTCACTCTCATAGCAATGGTTTGCCAGAGCAGGGGTCATGCGGGAGCGGGCG
Source organism: Gibbsiella dentisursi (assembly GCF_039539505.1). NCBI lineage: Bacteria > Pseudomonadati > Pseudomonadota > Gammaproteobacteria > Enterobacterales > Yersiniaceae > Gibbsiella > Gibbsiella dentisursi. Next base: position 58,351 of record NZ_BAABDG010000007.1, on the reverse strand, counting down.
CAAAAATCAGAAAAGCCGCTGGGTTTAGTGACCGGGACGCCGTTTTCATCGACAACGACAAGTGCAATCATCATCGACTTACTGAAATTATCCTGAAGTGTCTGCAGCCTTTTTACATCAAGGAATTCGTGCAGCTTATATTTATTATTCATATGATCCACCTGCAGGACAAATAAATAAAATTACCCATAAAATGTATACGATTTTTCCAGAGAAAATATTGAAACGGGTCACAGCAGAGAAATATAAAATCGGCAACCGAACCTATCGATTATTTAATGTTTCGCGCGTGTTATCAAAAGGTAAATTAAGACATTGCCTTTGTAGACATAATTGGCAAGTGAAACTGCCCTAATGAGGCCGGCGCGAAAAGACGCTTTTTTATGCGCCAGGCCGTAACCAAAAAGTTGTCGCATGTAGCCTGGCGGGCCGGGAAATCAGCGATGCGGCTGTGCGCCTAGAAATGGGAAGATAGTCGTAAATCAGACTGCTGGCCGGCCATGGCGTGTTCCGGCTTGCCGTTATCCAACTGCAGGGCGATGTAAAGCAACAGCCGATCGTCAAAATTACTCAGGTTAAGGCCAGTGAGATCCGAGATGCGCGTAAGGCGGTATTCAAGGGTATTGCGATGGATAAATAAAGCTTTGGCTGTAGAGCTGGGCTGGACGTTGTTGGCGAACCAGGCGTCCAGGGTGCGCCGCAGTAGGCCATTACCGTCCATACCCCGCAGTTTGGCCAGTGGGCGCACCAGCTCGCACGCTTGCCATCCTCCCCGTAGGCTGTCAAGCAGCACCGGCAACACCATATCCTGATAAAAGTAGCTACGTTGATCCGGCATGCGCTGTTTGCCCACAGCCATGGTGGTGCGGGCTGTACGGTAGGACCGGGCGATCCCGCCGTCGTCGGGGAAATAGTTGCCTAGCGCCAGGCGTATTTTCAACTGGCTGCTTTTGGACATGCGCGAGAGCAACTGTTGCAGCTTCTGGCGATGGATATCCGGATCCCAACGCCCGCGAGCGTTCAGCGCGGGTTTAAGCACCACCATCTGTGAAAGTGAAACAATGGCGATCAGATTATCGCGCTCAGAGGTAAGCAGTAACGTTTGCAATTGTTGGAGTTCTTCCATCGCGCTTTCTACGCCTAACTGGCCGCTGTCGACTTCAACCACCACGACAACCCGTTGCAGATTAAGATCAATCCCCAGCCGCGGCGCCCATTCTATCAAGGGAGGGGAGAATTTCTCGGCGTGGATCAAGTTCAGCACCAGCTCTTCGCGCAGGCGGGTGTTTTGCGCCAGCATATGCATCAGCCGCGCCTGTTCCAACATCATTTCTGCGGTCATACAGACCAACTCGCCATAACGGCGTAGCGCCTTTGGCGAACCGGTTAAACCAATGGCGCCAACGATGTTGCCCTCGACACGTAACGGTAAATTCACGCCGGGCTTAACACCGTGCAGGTTATGGGTGGCGGCCTCGTCAATTTCAACAATGCGCTCTTGCAAGATAGCCAATAGCGCGCCTTCGTGTAATTCGCCTATCCGATCCTGATCGCCACTGCCGATAATTCGGCCGCGGTTGTCCATCACATTAACATTGCTGTCGATAATCTTCATCGTACGATCAACGATAACTTGGGCCAGTCTACCATCGAGATGATAAGCTGCCATAAGGATCTCCATTTGGGCCAAGACACGGATTTGACAGAGCCTACATGTAATAAACTGCATGGCATATTGTGCAAATGCACAAAAGGTCTGGGATAAATGTGAAGATGGAAAAGACATCACATTTTTTTGCTCGCGCTTATCAACGTAAATTGGCGAGATGCGAAATAGCCTGATTTTTTGTGCAAGTATGCTTTTTATCGCGTTGCGCGGAATAACAGATTGGCGCGGCTCTTTTTGCGCAGAACCGGGGATGAACAACGCGCGGTAGAAAATGATTGTGTGATCCGCATAACGTCATTTTGTGCATTTGAATGGCTTATTGGTATTAGCCCGCCTTATTTTTGTGCAGTTGCATGAAATGCTTTTTCTATCCTTCACGTATTATTAACCCATCGATTGGACATGTTGTTGCATCACAGCGATAAGGTGAGTGATAAGGTGGAGAAGATAAAGATTGTTTTTTTAGATCACGCAACGTTCCCGCCGGGAATTGTGTTAAATAAGATCAACACCCCTAATGAAATAGTCCTTTACGAAAGTACAAAGCCGGAAGATATTTCATTACGCATCAATGATGCTGATATCATTATCACCAATAAAGTAAAAATCACCAGGGAAATCTTACAAAAAGCCGCCAAATTACGTTTTATTGCCGTTGCTGCAACAGGCACCGATGTTGTTGATCTTGCGGCCTGTAAAGAGCTGGGGGTTTCCGTCGCGAATATCCGCCATTATGCGATGAATTCGGTTCCTGAACATACCTTTGCACTAATGTTGGCGCTGCGGCGCAGCATCATTGCCTATCATCAGGCCGTTTGCGCCGGGCGTTGGCAACGTGCCGGCCAGTTTTGTTTCTTCGATTATCCGATAAAAAACCTGTCGGGCTGTACGCTGGGGTTGATTGGCGATGGTGTCTTAGGTAAGGCCGTGGCGGAAATTGCCAAAAGTTTTGGAATGAACGTTTTATTCTCCGCATATAAGGGGAATTCATCCATGGGGCCGCTGTATACACCGTTTGAAGAGGTATTGCGCGAGAGCGACATTATCGCGATTCATTGCCCATTGCTTGATTCAACCCGTGACATGATAAGTAGCGCCGAGTTTGAAAAAATGAAGCCGAGCTGTTTGGTTATTAATACGGCGCGGGGCGGGATCGTCAATGAGAAAGCGCTCTATTATGCATTAACTCAAGGCCAGATCGCCGGCGCGGCCTTTGATGTGGCGGTTAACGAGCCCCCAGCGCCGCAGGATTTGATCATGGCCCTGACCAAACTGCCCAATTTTATTCTGACGCCACATATTTCCTGGGCCAGCCTTGAGGCGATTCAAACATTAGCCGATAAGCTGATAGAAAATATCAATGATTATTTATCTGGAGAGCCAATTAATTTGGTTAATTAGTTGCTCCACGTTATATCCAATAATCCATAACTCAACTGCCTGTTATTTTTGGTGTGAAGAGGCATGCTGTTTTTTAATAATACAAAGAGGTAATACTATGTTCTTAGGCAAAAAAATTCGTATGAACCGCTTGTTGAACTCACATTCCGGCCGTCTGTTGGCGATCACCATGGATCATCCGATCACGCGTGGCGTTCTGCCGGGGATTGGCGATATTAATACGGCGATGGAAAAGGTCGTTGCCGGGAAGCCAGATGCCATCACGATGCATAAAGGCATTATTGAAAAAGTATTTGCACCTTACGCGGCTTCCGATGTGTCGATCATCATGAAGGCCACCAGCTATTCGATTCCTTATCATGAAGCATACGACACCCCGGTGGCAGATGTTGAAGAAGCCATTCGTTTTGGCGCTGATGCAATTTCCGTTGGTTGTATTCTTGGCGGGCCAGAGCAGGCCAGGCAATTAACCTTCCTCGGCCAGGTAACTAAAGCGGCCGGTTCCGTGGGCTTGCCGGTAGTGGCGCATATTTATCCCAAAGGGCCGATGATCGAAGATTCATTCGATCCGAAAAACCTGGCTTATTGTGTACGCGCCGGGGCGGAATTGGGCGTGGATATCATCAAAACCCTGTGGTCGGGCTCGGCGGAAACGTTCAAGGAAGTTGTTGATTGTTGCCCGGCAATGGTGGCATTAGCCGGTGGGGATATGGGGAGCGATCTGGTGAGTTTCTTAACCAATACCCGTAAGGCGCTGGATATCGGCGTCGGCGGCGTTACCTATGGGCGTTTTGTCTGGCAGCATGAAACCCCGACTGCGGTGGTGAAAGCCTTGGATGCTCTGATTAACAGTGACTGTAGCGTTGATCAGGCGATTGCTGTTTATCAACAGGCCGGCGGCAAATAACCGTTTGCTACTTATGCTGGAGGAAATGAGATGAAAGCAGCAGTGTTATTCGCGGCCAATAAACTTGAACTGGCAGAAGTTGAAAAGCCCAGGGCGAATGCCGGTGAGTTGGTTATCCGGGTTAAGTCCGCCGCAATCTGTGGGACTGATGGGCGTATTGTCACCGGGAAAAAAACCAAGGGCGTGCGTTACCCTTCGGTGATTGGTCATGAATTCTCGGGTGAGGTTGTCGAAGTCGGTCAAGGCGTCAGGCAATTTAAGGTCGCGGATCACATTGCTGTTGATCCGGTGATCCCATGCCGTGCCTGCGTATATTGCCGTAATGGCAAAGAAAACGTGTGCCTGAACCGGCAGGCGATTGGCTATGAATTTGATGGCGCTTTTGCCGAATACGTACGCATACCCGCAATTGCTCTGGAAGCGGGGAATGTATTTAACATCCCAGAGGGAATTACCCATGACGCCGCAGCCTTGGCCGAACCCTTGGCCTGCTGTATTAATGGCCAAAAAAATGTGGGCATTGAACTGGGCGACACCGTGGTGATTGTCGGGGCCGGCCCGATTGGCCTGATGCATATCATGCTGGCACGGTTATCTGGCGCATCAAAAATTATTGTCAGCGAGTTGAATGCACAGCGGCGCGAGGCGGCGTTGCAGTGCGGTGCCGACGATGTCGTTGATTCCAGCCAGGAGGATCTACATGGCAAGGTGCTGGCAGAAACCGGCGGTGTTGGTGCTGACGTCGTCATTATGGCGATTGGTATTCCATCCCTGGTCAACGCATCGTTCGCGCTGGCACGCAAGGGTGGCCGCATAAACCTTTTTGCCGGTTTTTCAAAAGATGATATGGCCAGTATTGATGTGAATATTATTCACTATAACGAATTAATTATTACCGGGGCCAGTGCACTCAGCCGGGAAGGGTATAGAACGGCCTTGTCGTTAATTAGCTCGGGGCAAATTAACGTTGAAAAACTGATCAGTCATCGCTTTGCGTTGGAAAACGTAGAAGATGCCTTTAAATGCGCCCTTGAGGGTGCGGCGATAAAAATAATTATTAATAACTAGGTTGTGTTCGTAATAGATAGTTGTCCTAAGGCCTATGATCAAAAAATGCGCCGGGCTGGGCCTATGTTCAAGCCTGATTATGTAGCGATCGGGCTTGGGCCCCAGCCCAATGACTGCCAGCGGCGTTCACGCATTATTGTGGAATACAACCTAGCCTTCGCCTAATGGAGGTGAATAAGATGAATAAAGCCTATTTAGGCATTGATGCCGGAAGTAGCAGCGTAAAGGTTTGCGCATTTAACTTTCATGGTGAACTACTGGCTAAAGCATCTAGAGACACAAAGATTATTTCAAAATCTTCACGGCATCATGAACTCAATTTGTCGGAGTATTGGCAACAGGTTGTGTCGGCGATAAAGGAAGTGACCGGCAAAGTCGATAACATTATTTCAATTGGTCTTTCTGTCGCGTGCCCTACGTTGGTTTTATTAGATAAAGCTAATAATCCGGTATGCAATGCGATTACTTATTTGGACGGCCGTTCCGAGTCCTTCATTCACCAAACGCTCGGGGAAGATCAGGAAAGCGTCAAAAGTCTGACCTGTAACAGCCCAAGCCCGTCCGCATGTTGGGTGGGGACGCTGGGCTGGTTACAGCAGAATCAACCCGAATTGATGAAAAAAGTGCACCGTATGGTGCTGTTTAATGGGTTTTTAGCGTTAAAACTGGGGAGCCGCAAGCTCGGGATTGATCCAACCCAGGCGGCCTATTCGGGGGCTGTGGCGCTAGCCAGAGCGCCGAAATGGTCTGCATCGTTGCTGAAGTTTTGGGCATTCGATCACGATATTCTCCCGCCGATCTATCAATGCACCTCTGTGATTGGCCATGTCAACGAGGCGGTATCAAAAGAGACAGGGTTAATGAGTGGTATTCCGATCGTGCTGGGTTCTGCGGATACGGCCGCATCGGCGTTTGCTGTTGGTTTGATCGACGGCGGCAGCGCGTTCGAATCTATCGGGACTTCGGGGGTTATTACGTTTTGCCTGGACACGCCAAACTTCGACAGCCGCTTTATGAACCGTTATCACGTGGTGCCAAACCAATGGTTGGCTCATGGCGCAATGTCAACCACGGGGGGCACTTTTGGCTGGCTTAATCAATCTGTCTGGCCTGAAGTTAACGATCATAAAAGCCTGGAGAAATTGGCGAGTGCATCAGAGCCTGGCGCCAGGGGGCTAATCTATTTGCCTTATCTTGCCGGGGAAAGAAGCCCTATCTGGGACGCTAAGGCTTCCGGCGCATGGATTGGGCTACGTTTGTCTCACGATCGCAATGATATGATCAGGGCTGCATTTGAAGGCACCGCCTTTGGCATGAAGCAATTGCTTAAAATCGCGCACGAGAAGTGGGGCGTCACGCTGGATGAGCTTCTGAGCGTTGGCGGTGGCTCACGTAACAACCTTTGGACTCAAATCAAAGCGGATATTCTTCAGGTGGAGTACAGCATATCGCAGAGCAGCGACGCTGCTGCTTTTGGTGCGGCAATCATTGGCGCGACGGGCGCCGGTGAGTTTTGCGGTATTAACGATCCGGATCTTCCTATTATCAGAACCGATGAGGTGTCATTTAAGCCGAACCGTGATTTGAAAATTAAAGAGATATATGAAAAGAATTTCGAAATTTACGAATCACTCTACCCATCACTAAAAAAAGTTATGCATAAGTTGCTTATAAACTGACGTTGTTTTTTCTGCATGAAATGTTTTTGTATCAGGCTACCTGGCGTTCTTTCCGTCTTAGGCCGTGCATTGGGATAGATAACTGTAAAACATAATTAGGGAATGTTGGCCTTTATATTTACCAATAAGGGATAACGTTTTCTCCGTTGTAAGATGTTTACATTACGATCATAAAACAGTGTTTTCAAATGCCTTAATTTGAAAATATCCAAATAAACAGTTTACTCGGTAGGGTAACATTATGATAAATGCGACTATAAATGGAATAAAGCCAAAGACAAATTATCGTTGGTTTGTTCTTGTTATGATATTCATTGTTTATGCACTTAACTATGCCGATCGATCAAATATTGGTGCCGTTCTGCCTTTTATCGTTGAAGAGTTTAAGCTGAATAATTTTGAGGCCGGTTCGCTAGCCAGTATGTTCTTCCTGGGCTATGCGCTATGCCAAATCCCCGCCGGGTTTCTCATGGCGAAAAGAGGGGTTCGGGGCATCATTTCGTTTTCTATTCTTGGCTTTTCACTTTTCACGTGGCTGATCGGCACCGCCAACTCTGCATTTGCGATTAAGTGGCTCCGCTTTGGCCTGGGGGTTGCGGAAGGGCCGACGCCCGTCGGATTAACCTCAACCATCAATAACTGGTTCCCGCCGAAAGAAAAAGCAACGGCAACGGGGGTCTACATTGCTTCCACCATGTTCGCACCTATTCTTGTGCCGCCCTTGGTGGTCTGGATCTCTCTCGCCTATGGCTGGCGTTGGGTATTTTTTGCCTTTGCCATACCGGGCATATTTCTGGCATTGCTTTGGTTTATCTTGGTAAAATCCCGGCCTGAAGAGAGTAAATTTGTTTCAGAAAGCGAGCTGCAATATATCCGTTCTTCAGACGCCACGGTAGATAATGCCAAAGTGGAAGGCAATATCGTTATTGCCGATAAATTTCAGTCGCTTGATAAATTCATCCGTACTAAATCAGTTGTTCCGATTGATTCAGCGGCAAAAATATTTAAATCCAGGAACATCTGGGGTAACACGATAGCGTACTTTATGATGGTCAGTATCCTTTATGGTATTTTGACATGGGTACCTTCCTATCTTGTTAATGAAAAAGGTTTTTCATTTATAAAAATGGGTTTTATAGCCGCGATGCCGTTTATCGGTGGCTTTGTCGGTGCCATTTTTGGCGGATGGTTCTCCGATAAAGTGCTGGGGCGGCGGCGTAAACCGACAATGTTATTTACTGCTTTCTCTACGATGATCATGATGTATATCATGGTGAATATACCTGGGAATACTACGATTCTGGCCGCCGCTCTGTTTTTTGTCGGGTTAATGCTCAATATCGGTTGGCCGGCTTTCACCGCTTACCCAATGGGAATTGTCGATCGCAAGAATTATCCTATTGCTATATCGCTGGTTAACAGTGGGGGTAATTTGGGTGGTTTTGTCTCACCGATGGTTGCGGGCTATTTATTGGATATTACCGGGAATTTTGGCGCCGTATTCACCTATTTTGGTGTTTGCGCGGTGATTGGATTGATCATGATCTTTATTATTGATGAGCCGAAATAACGCTCGGTTTATTTAACTCACTATTTGGCAAGCTGATAAACGCTGTAACGGATGTGGAGAGGTTTTTTTCTGATGAAGATAATTATTGCGACTGATTCATTTAAAGAGAGTTTATCAGCTTTAGATGTAGCAATTCATATTCAAAAAGGGTTTATGGAAGTCTTCCCCAACGCATGCTACATCAAATGCCCGGTAGCTGATGGCGGGGAAGGGACCGTAGTGACAATGATCGAGTCTATCCAGGGCAGCATCGTGGAGGCAGAGGTTACCGGGCCCTTGGGGAACAAAGTCTGTGCTTTTCTGGGCCTGTCACGTGATAAAACCTGCGCGTTTATTGAAATGGCCGCGGCCAGTGGGCTGGCGTTGGTGCCGCCAGAAAAACGTAATCCGCTGATCACGACCTCGTTCGGCACGGGGGAATTGATAAAAGCCGCTCTGGATCAGGGCGCGCGTCGTTTTATTATTGGCATCGGCGGTAGCGCGACCAATGACGGCGGGGCGGGGATGATACAGGCGCTGGGGGGGCGTTTGCTTGATAAGCGAGGCAGGCAAATTCCTTTCGGCGGCGGTGGGTTGGCAAAGCTGGATAAAATTGATGTGTCTGGCATGGATAAGCGGCTTTTATCCTGCCAGTTCCACATTGCTTGTGATGTGACGAATCCGCTATTGGGTGAATATGGCGCTTCGGCGATTTTCGGCCCGCAGAAAGGCGCAACGAAGAAAACCATCGTTCAGTTGGATAACAATCTGGCTCATTTTGCCTATGTCATCAAACGTGATTTAAATATTGAGGTAGCGGATGTGCCTGGAGCGGGGGCCGCCGGTGGGATGGGGGCGGCGCTGCTGGCTTTTTTTCGCTCAGAATTAAAGCCTGGGTTCGATATCATCGCCGAATCTCTTAAGTTGAAAGAGATCATCAGGGATGCCGATCTGGTGATTACCGGTGAAGGGCGGATCGATAATCAAAGTATTAATGGGAAAGTGCCCATCGGCGTTGCGCATCTGGCAAAGGCACATGGCATTCCTGTTATCGTGATTGCCGGCTGCTTTGGCGACGGCGTTGAAGAGGTTTATGCCCACGGGATTGATTCGGCATTCAGTATATTAAACAAAGTAACCACGTTGACCGGTGCGCTGGGAAACGCCTCTGAAAATATCCATGTTTGCGCCAGGAATATAGCCCACACGTTAAAGATCGGGCAGCGGCTAAAAACAGGCCGTTGCGAAAGCCCTTGTTGAGACTGTACAACGAGGAAATGCCAATTGTAACTCTATAAAAGCCGGGGCAGCGCTTTTGGGCTGCCCGGTGAAATCCTTAGAACCTATCCTGGTTTTCTACCGTGTTTCATTATCCCTTCTTCTATTAAGGGGATATTCCCCTGGCGCCGACCACCCCACGGTTTTTTACACTGTATGTACTCCTTTGTGGGAACAACCATCATCCTAACCATCATTTGTAAAGCGCCCGAGCCCGCCAGGGCAAAGGGTATGAGATAAAGATTTGTTACCTATTCGCGGGGGCTTTAACGCCTTATTAAATCATTTTCGGAAAAACACAGTTATAAAACTGAATTATTTATTAACGAAATAAGTTAATTATTCACTTAATTACACCAAATGGAACATTGTGAGGAAAATATGGAGATTTATTTACATTGTTTACAATAATAATAGTAATCATTATCATGCGCATTTACTTGTATATCTACACACAATATGGAGATTTGGTCTGTGAATGTAAAAAAAGATTACAAAAAAACACCGCTCGCCTTGCTGCTGGCCGGGTTGCTCAGCGCCAATGCCTATGCTGCTGATGAAGATCAAACCGATACGGCTGATACTCTGGTTGTGCATGCCACCGCAGAACAAGAACTCAAACAGCAGCCGGGAGTCTCGATCATTACCGCTGAAGACATCAAGAAGGAACCTCCGGTAAACGATCTCTCCGATATTATTCGTAAAATGCCAGGCGTTAACCTGACCGGGAACAGCGCCAGCGGCGACCGAGGCAATAACCGCCAAATCGACATACGCGGTATGGGCCCGGAAAACACGCTGATCCTGATCGATGGCAAACCGGTGATGTCGCGCAACTCTGTGCGCTACAGTTGGCGCGGCGAGCGCGATACGCGCGGCGACACCAACTGGGTACCGGCGGAAATGGTTGAGCGCATTGAAGTGCTGCGCGGGCCGGCTGCAGCACGCTACGGCTCCGGCGCGGCGGGCGGGGTGGTCAACATCATCACCAAGCGCCCAACTAAAGACTGGCATGGCTCGCTTTCCCTGTATACCAATCAGCCTGAAAACGATAAAGAAGGGGCGACCAAAAGGGCCAACGTGAGCCTGAGCGGTTCGTTGATTGAAGATGTGCTGACCATGCGCATGTATGGCAACATCAACAAAACCGACGCTGATGCCTATGACATTAATACTGCACAGAACGGTTCCTACGCGGCCGGGCGCGAAGGGGTGCGCAACAGGGATATCAACACGCTGCTGTCGTGGAAAATCAACCCGCAGCAGATTATGGACTTTGAATACGCCTACAGCCGCCAGGGCAATATCTACGCCGGCGATACCCAATATAGCAACAGTAATATCAGCTCAATTGTTCCGACGTTGTATGGCTCGGAAACCAACCGCATGTACCGCCAGTCCTACGGTGTCACCCACAACGGCATCTGGGATTGGGGCCAGTCCCGCTTGGGCTTCTATTATGAAAAAACCAACAACACCCGCCTGCAGGAAGGTACCACCGGGCGTAATGAAGGAACGATTACCAGCGACGAATACGCCACCAGCCGCCTGCAGAACTACAAAGCCAACGGCGAAGTGAATATTCCGCTCAATCTGCTGGTGGAACAAACGGTGACGCTGGGCGCTGAATGGAACCGTGAGCAGCTAAACGATCCGGCCTCAATGCAAGCGACCTCTGCAAGTGGGGTGATCATTGATAACATATCGGGCGATGCGTCTGCGCGCAGTACTAAAAACAGCTCGGAATTAAGCGCGATTTATTTCGAAGACAATATTGAAGCCGTACCGGGCACCATAATCATTCCCGGGCTGCGTTTTGACTATCACAGCAAATTTGGCGGCAACTGGAGCCCAAGCCTGAACGCATCGCAGGAACTGGGGGAATACTTCAAGCTGAAGGCGGGGATCGCCCGCGTGTTCAAAGCGCCTAACCTGTATCAGTCTAGTGAAGGTTATTTATTAAGCACCAGCGGTAATGGGTGCCCGGTAACGATACCCACGGACAACGGCTGCTACCTGCTGGGTAATGGCAATCTGAAGCCGGAAATTAGTATCAACAAAGAAATTGGCCTGGAGTTCACCCATAACGGCTACGATGCGGGTATCACTTATTTCCGTAATGATTACCAGAATAAGATTGTCTCCGGTACGGAAGTCTTAGGCCAGGCGTCCGACAATAAGTACATTCTGCGTTGGGAAAACGGCGGTAAGGCGCTGGTGGAAGGGCTGGAAGCCAACTTGGTGGTGCCGGTGGTGCGCGATACGCTTAACTGGCGCACGACTGCTACTTACATGATCACGTCCAAGAATAAAGAAACGGGTAACCCGCTGTCGGTTATTCCGAAATACACCATCAACACTATGCTGGATTGGCAGGTTACCGACAAGCTGTCCACCAATGCCACCTGGACCATGTACGGCCGTCAAAAACCGCGTCAATATGCCGACAAACGTAACGAGTTAAGGACGGGGCTGGCTACTGATGAACTTGGTGCTTACTCCCTCGTTGGTGTAGGGGTGAACTACGACGTGATGAAGAACCTGCGGGTGAATACAGGTATCAGCAACCTGTTCGATAAAAAAATCTATCGTGAAAATAGCGGGGCTCTCACCTATAACCAACCCGGTCGTGCTTACTACGCCGGGCTAACCATGTCATTCTAATCGGCATCGCCCTGGCCGGTTACCGTTGATAGCGCGGGATCCGGCCAGGGCAATATGCTAAAGAAATATTGTTGATTTAGGGTAGAATGGGGCGCCTCTCATTCTGCTCTTTTTTCATGATCCACATCTGTGGAATAACGATCTGCCACGCAGCTTTTTCTCTTCATCGCCAATAGGTTTACCTGTGGCCTGCGAAGCTGACCGCCCGCCACTGCCCGACCGCGCGCCAACATTCATACGCGCCGGTATTACGGAAAATAATAACGCTTTCTTATCAGAAACCTGACGAATGATTGGTTTATATTAGTGATCGCACATTTTAGGCTTATTACTCGGTTGGCACGGCGCTGGGCGCTGTGTTATGCGAACGCCGTGGCCATCAACAACAAGAAATGAGGTTTCATTCATGCTTACACCCAAAGTTCGTTCAGGCGGATCTGGATCATCATGGCTGGCATGCCTGGCTGCCGCGCTGTTGCCGTGGAGCGCCTTATCGACGGCTACGGCGCAAACGCCGTCGGCTGCACAGTATGCCGCGCTTGAGATCGTTAAACCCGTTACGGCCTGTGCCAATCTGGCAACCTTTGATCTGACGGCTATCGGCGGCGCCGGCAGCCGTGTGACTTCAGCGAAAGAACAACGCTCCAGCCAGGGCGCGGCGGTTTGCGCCGTAGAGGGCGTGTTGGCGCCGTCAATTACGTTTTCGGTGGAACTGCCGACGGAAAGTTGGGCGCAGCGCTACCTGCAGATTGGCTGCGGCGGGTTGTGCGGCCGGGTAGCGAAAAACGTGGGGGCGGCGGATGGCTGCGCGCCGTTGAACGCCGGCGGTTTTGTGATTGCCGCCACGGATATGGGGCACCAGGATCAGGATGGCTCATTCGGAAGCGATCCGCAAAAGCGAGCGGACTTTGCCCACCGTGCGCAACATCTGACGGCGGTAGCCTCCAAAGCGCTGATTCAGGCCTTTTACGGGCAGAAGGCCGCCTATGCCTATTTTAATGGTTGCTCGGACGGCGGCCGTGAAGCGCTGATTGAAGCGCAACGTTATCCGAATGATTTTAACGGTATTATCGCCGGCGCCAGCGCGTTGAATTTCCAGGCGCAGAATGCGGTGTTCCATGCCTGGCAGGCACGCGCCAATACCGGGGCGGATGGCAAGCCGATTTTGCTGGCATCACGGTTACCGATCCTGCATCAAGCGGTGCTCGCGGCCTGTGACAAACTCGACGGCCTGGCTGATGGGCTGATCCAGAACCCGCTGGCCTGTCACTTTGATCCTGCCACCGTGCAGTGCCCGGTGGGCGCCGAAGACACATCGGCTTGCCTGACGGTGGCGGAAGTGGGGGTGGTGCGTAAATTCTACGATGGCCCGCGCGATCCGGCGACAGGCACGCGCCTGACGGCCGGCGGCCCGCAGTTCGGCTCTGAATTGGCCTGGACCGGCGTTTATGTGCCAAGCTCCCACGATCAGAAAATCTTCAGCGAGATGGTTTCGCTGCAGGTGCTGCGCAATATGGCGTTTGAAACCAATCCGCCGGCCAGTTTTGGCCTGGCCGACATGAAGTTCGATCTGGCCACTTTCGATAAGCTGCGCCCACGCCACGCGCTGTTTGATGCCACCAACCCGGATTTAAGCGCCTTTTCCGCCGCGGGCGGCAAGCTGATCCTCTGGCACGGCTGGGCCGATCAGCATATATCGCCGATTAACACCATTGCCTATTACACGGCGGTGGAAAAACAGATGGGTAAAACCCAGGCCGATGCCTTTACACGTCTTTACCTGTTCCCCGGCATGTACCACTGCGGCAACGGGGAAGGGCCGTATCAGGTGGATCTGCTCACCCCGATGATGAGCTGGGTTGAAAAGGGCGCCGCGCCGGAAGTGGTCGTCGCCAGCCAGCCTGAACAAGCCGCCGCCAGCGACTTTGGCGCCCCGGTGGGCGATAAGCCGGGCAAGGCCGATAAGCAAGCACATCAACCTGCGGCGCCCCTGGCGGTGAAGATCCTGCGTACCCGCCCGGTTTACCCGTGGCCGTATACTGTGAGCTACGCCGGTAAAGGGGATGTGAATCAGGCCGCCAGTTTTGTACGCGGCCCGGTGATTGCCTTTGACATGCCGGCTTGGGCTGGTGCGGACTTCTTCACGCCTTATACGCCGCTGCAGCGTTAAGGATCTTACCGTGCCCGCACCTATACCCACGAACCGCGCTCCGTCAACGGGGTTCACTGGCTGTCTGGGGCGGGGATGGCGCCTATGCTGTGCGCTACTGTCACGATTGTCTGAAAAGGAAGAAAATCAGGCGGTGGCGTGCCACCGCCTGATGGGGAGGTAGGGGGAATTGACGCGTATTTAACGCTGCGTCACGATTAGGCTTAAACTTTGCAGTTAGTCACAAAAGCAAACAGGTGTTTCAGCGGGCTGTTGCTTCATTGGCCAAATAACAACATACTCAAACTATTGCCAATGCCAGCTATTTCGGGGCGGTGGTATTCAGGATTGTTACTTTATGGGCGGCGTGTTTTCATCACCGCGCCATGAGGCAAAACCTAAATCTCTTTATCTGTGGTGTCTTACACCGCAGTAAAGGGGTTTAGGTTTTTTTTTGCCTAAATTTTAGCGTTTGAGCGATTGTTGAACGCCAATCAGCAGAGGAATGACGATGAACCGAAGAGAGTTATTAATCAAAGCCGCCGTGGTCGCTGGTTGTGTAAAAGCACTACCGGCTGCGCAGGCTGCTAGCGCGGTTAGCGCAACGTCTGGAACGCCGGCAAGCAATAAGCCGGCCCCGCTTACCCGGCAGCAGCATTGGCTTGAGATGGCTGAAATATTAAAACCGTCGTTGAAAGAAACGCCTTATCCCGCTATCGATGTGGTTGTGCCGCGTGAAGACAAAACCAATTTGCTGGGCGTGGTAATGGATAACCAATACGGCATTGCCGAACTTCCGGGAAAAAGCTTTAAGAACGGCGAAAGTTTCATTATCGACTTCGGCGAGCACTATACCGGCTATCTGACCTTCACGCTGGGTTGGAAAGGGGTGTCGTGCGACGCGCCGGTGCGCCTGCGCCTGATCTTCGGTGAGGTCAGCACCGATGTCGCCCAGCCGTTGTATCCCTATAAAGGCTGGATCAGCGCTTCCTGGCTGCCGGACGAGGTGCTTAACGTGGACTTTTTGCCGCAGCAGGTGAGGATTGTGCGCCGCCACGGCTTTCGCTACGTCAAGATCGAGGTGATCTCTACGTCTTCAAATTTCAGCGCGACGTTCAGCGATCTTCAGGTGCAGGCAGTGTCTTCCGCCGGCGCCGATCGGCTGCGGCCCGCGAATTACCCCAGCCCAATGCTGCGCGATATCGATCGGGTCAGCATCCGAACCCTGCATGAATGCATGCAAACCTGTTTTGAAGATGGGCCAAAGCGGGATCGGCGTTTATGGGTGGGGGACTTGCGCCTGCAGGCCTTGGTCAACTATGCCAGTTTCAATAATACCGCGTTAGTTCGCCGCTGCCTGTATCTGTTTGCCGGCTTGCAACGTGAAGACGGCTACATTACCGCCTGCGTTTATGAAAAACCTCAACCCCGCATTGGCGAAGTGGTGCTGATTGACTATGCGGCCCTGTTCGGCAGCATCGTGCTTGACTATTTGCATGCGACCAAAGATACGCAAACCGCCGCGGAGCTATGGCCGGTGGCGAAGCAACAGCTGGAACTGGCACTGAAGAACGTTAACGCACAGGGGCTGTTTGTGGCGCCGGAGAAAGATTATGTCTTTATTGACTGGAACCCGGGGCAGGATCAGAGCGAAGCGTTGAAAGGGTTGGATAAGCAGGCTGCGATGCAAGGTCTGCTGATTTATAGCTGCCAGCAGGGGCTGGTGTTAGCGCGTGAAGTTGGCCGTCAGCAAGAAGCGGTGGATATCGAAAACAAAGTCGCGTTGATGAAACAGGCCGCTGTGCGTCAGTTTTTCGATCAATCGCAGGGCGTATTCGTCAGTGGTGAAAAGCGCCAGGTTTCCTGGGCATCCCAGGCCTGGATGGCGCTGGCCAATGTCTTGCCGCGCGAACAAATGGCGCAGGCGTTGCAGCGCGTCATGGCGATGCCGCAGGCCGTTCGCCCGATGACGCCGTATTTGTATCACCATATGGTGGATGCCCTGATACGTTGCGGGCTGAAGTTGCAGGCGCAATCTCTGGTAGAGACATATTGGGGGGCGATGGTGAGCACCGGCACAAATACGTTTTGGGAAGCGTTTGATCCCCAGAACCCGCTGTCTTCGCCCTATGGTAGTAAGCAAATCGATAGCTACTGTCATGCCTGGAGCTGCACCCCCAGTTACTTTATCCGTAATGGGTTTGCGCAAAGGGAATAATCGCTAAGGCGGCTTGCACCGATAAAACGGCGCCGTGTGAAAACAATATCGATAAACAGCACTGTTTAAGACAACGATAATCGGCCGGGGATAATCGGCGGGCATCCCCGTGCCTATTTATAATAATGACATGGGAATATGATGATGGCTAAGATTAACACTTTATCGGCAGGAGTTGTTCTGTCAGCAATACTCTCTATTGGTTTTCCTCATAATGCAGTTGCCGTAAAATTAACCGTCGAGGAGCGGTTGGCATTATTGGAACAAGAGCTTATTGAAACCAAAAAAGAGTTAAAAGAATATAAGGCTGCAGCCGCAAAAGATCGTCAGGATAAATTATCCGGCAAAGAGCAGGTGTATATCCCGGTGGCGGAAAAAACGCGGGTGGCTGCCAAAGATAAACAAACTGGGGGGGATAAACCGGCGGCGGCTGCAACCGCCACTGCCGGCGTGGGCCAGCCGGCGCTCACGTTGGACGATATCAGCAAGTACGTGAAAAATGATATCGGCTTTACTTATTCTGGCTATTTCCGTGCTGGCTGGGCCACGGCGTCGCACGGTGTTCCCAAATCTTATGCCATTGGCTCGCTTGGCCGTTTCGGTAATGAGCACAGTGGCTGGTTTGATTTAATCCTTAATCAGCGAGTTTATGAACAGGACGGCAAATCTGTCCATGCAGTTGTTTGGCTGGATGGCAACGTAGGGCAGTCGTACAGTAATGGGATGTTTGATTCCAGCAGTGATAACCTGCTGCAGTTCTCTGATATGTACGTAACGACCACCGGTTTTATTCCCTTCCTGCCGGAGGCGTCTTTTTGGGTGGGTAAACACTATCTGCGCAATTATGAAATCCAGATGTTGGACTGGAAGGCCCATAAAGCGGATTCTGCTGGGGCTGTTGGGTTGGAAAATATCGACGTGGCGGGGGGGAAACTGGACGTGGCCTTGTTGCGCCAGGATCTTGATCTTTACTCAAAGGATTATTCAACAACTACCCAGGTTAACACCAATGCACTGGATATTCGCTACCGCGAGATCCCGTTGTGGGATAACGCCACGCTGGAAATTGACGGTAAATATAATACAGCGAATAAAAGCAATAACCAAAAATCAAGCAGCTATTTCGCGTTGAAAGACGCATGGTTGGCGACGGGTGTTATCAGGCAAAAATTCACCAAGGGCGGGTTTAATGAACTTGCCGTACAGTTTGCCAATAACTCTATTGCCAGCGGGTTTATGCGTATTTCCGATGCTAACCCTGATTACGGCGACGGTAAATATTACTACGGTGAGCATACCGGTGGCACCGCCTTGCGCATTATCTCACAGGGTGAGGCATACCTGCGTCCGGACGTTATTGTAGCGAACGCGCTGGTTTATGGCCGCGGGAACGATCTCTACAGCTACGAGACCGGCCCTCACTCTGATTTTGAAACATTCCGCGCCGTGTTGCGCCCTGCCTATATCTGGGACCAGTACAACCAGAGCGGGGTGGAGTTAGCCTATTTTAATCAAAAAAATACGGCTAACGATGTCAACTACCGGGAATCAGGGTACAAAACCACGCTGTTCCATACCTTTAAAGTCAATACCAGTATGTTGACCTCTCGCCCGGAAATTCGCTTCTATGCCAGCTATTTGAAATCGCTGCAAAACGGCATTTCTCAATTTAGCTTCGCAGATGATAAAGACGACCAACTCAGCGTGGGCGTTCAGGCAGAAGTGTGGTGGTAAATAACGGTTGTCATCTCATCGGCGCCGTTAAGCCGTTGGCGGAAATGGCCTCATAAAGCTGAATATTCATTTTTGCCGGCATCTCTACACACAATATGGAGATTTGGCGTGTGAATGTATAAACGATGACAAAAAACGCCGCCGCTATGGTTCCAGCACGCCAGTTTTGTCCGCGGCCCGGCGATTGCCTTTGACATGCCGGCTTGGGCTGGTGCAGACTTCTTTACGCCTTATACGCCGCTGCAGCGTTAAGGATCTTACCGTGCCCGCAGCGCCGGGCACGGCCAACGCCATAGGTTGTTTTCGTGGCTCATGGGTAATACCACGTGCATGTCATAATGTAAGGAGGAATGGATGAGTCGTCTCACCGCGAAAGATTTCCCCCCTGAACTGCTTGAGCTTTACGATTACTATGCACACGGCAAGATTTCTCGCCGTGAATTCCTTGACCGCGCCGCCAAGTATACCGTCGGCGGTTTGACTGCCGCCGCGCTGTTGTCTTCGCTAAGCCCCAACTATGCATTGGCGCAGCAGATTGAATTCACCGATCCGGATATCCTGCCGCAATACATTACCTATCCATCGCCTAACGGCCATGGGGAGGTGCGCGGCTATCTGGTGCGCCCGGCCAAAACCGAGGGGCCGCTAGCGGGCGTGGTGGTGGCGCATGAGAACCGTGGGTTGAACCCCTACATCGAAGATGTGGCGCGCCGTGTTGCGAAGGCCGGCTTTGTCGCATTGGCGCCGGATGGGCTGAGTTCGGTCGGTGGCTATCCGGGCAATGATGATAAAGGGCGTGAGCTGCAAAGCCAGGTGGATCCCACCAAGCTGATGAATGACTTTTTTGCCGCCGTTGAGTTTCTGATGGCCGATAAGTCAATCACCGGCAAAGTGGGCATTACCGGCTTTTGCTATGGCGGTGGCGTCGCCAATGCGGCGGCCGTCGCCTACCCTGAATTGGGAGCCGCGGTGCCGTTCTATGGCCGCCAGCCGCGTTCGGAAGACGTGCCGCGCATCCAGGCTCCACTGTTGATCCACTACGCGGAACTGGATACCCGGATCAACGAAGGCTGGCCGGCTTACGAGGCGGCGCTTAAAGCGGCCGGCAAAAACTACGAGGCGTATATCTACCCTGGCGTGAATCACGGCTTCCACAACGATTCCACGCCGCGTTACGACAAGGCGGCGGCAGAGTTGGCCTGGGGGCGGACCATCGACTGGTTCCGCCGCTACCTGGTGTAGCGGGCCACGGTCTCTCTTTATCAGCACGCCGGTGCATGGGCACCGGCAGTGCTTTACTGCGTTCTTGCGGCGCGGCGCTTTTGTTTTTCCAGGAAGAACATCACTTCGAGCTTCAGGCCATCCGGATCGAGAAAGTACACCGCATAATACCCCTCGCCATAGCTTGGATAGGCGGCGGGCGCGTCAACGATGGTGACGTTTTCTTTCAACAACACGCCATAGAGCGCATCGACATCTTCATACCTGGCCACCTCAAACGCATAGTGATGGAACCCCACGTCTCCCGTGCGGTGGTGGTGCTTGCGGCCCTGTTCGTCGGCTTCGGTGATCCAGAACATGGTCTCGCCGTTCGTCCAACCGACCACGCGGTCAAACTCCCACTCGATACTGAACCCCATAAAACCGAGCACGCGGTTGTAGAACTGCTTCGAACGCGCCAAATCGCTCACGCGGATGGCGAGGTGGTCAATACCGATGACTTTTACCATTTGGGTTACCTCCTGGGTAGGCTGAATCAAAGGCATGTTAGCGCCGGGCGGCAGGCGAAAGCGCTGGTTGCGTCACACAACCGTGTTTGAAGCGGCCCGGTATGGGCGGCGCGCCTGGCGCCTTACGACGTTTTTTTGGTCTTCGGGTATTTCCAGAGCCAACGGCCGCTGACCATCCGCCAGTAGAAAAGCAGGCCGCGCAGGATCCAGTCGAAGAACATTCCCAGCCAAATGCCCACCACGCCGAAATTAAGCACGATCCCCAGGAAATACCCCACCAAAATGCGCCCGCCCCACATGCCCAGCATGGAAACCCACATGGTGAAGCGCGCATCGCGCGCGCCTTTCAGCCCGGCCGGTAACACCCACGAGGCGGCCCAGAACGGCATAAAGGCCGCATTCAGCCAGATTAAGGTTTTGACCACATCGATAACGTCTTCTTCATTGGTATAGAAACGAGCCATCATGCCGGCGAACGGGGCCGAGAGCATCGCCAGCGCGCAAAGCCCCAGCGTGGATAACCAGAAAATATGCCGCAGCTGGCGCTCCGACTGGGCGATTTGCCCCTTGCCCAACCGCGTGCCGACGATAATGGTTGAGGCGGAGCCCAGGGCATTGCCCGGCAGGTTGATTAACGAGGCGATCGAGAAGGCAATGAAGTTGCCGGCGATCACGTTGGTCCCCATCCCCGCGACGAAAACCTGCGTCAGCAGTTTGCCGCCGTTGAACAGCACCGATTCGATACTGGCCGGAATACCGATGCCCAGCACTTCGCGCAGGATATTGGTGTTCATCGGCAGGAAGTAGCTTTTCAGCGGGATTTTCAGCGCCGGGTTGAAGCCGGTCATCAGCACAAAGATCACGGCGGCGGCGCCGATATAGCGGGAAATGGTCAAGCCAAGGCCAGCGCCGATAAAGCCCAGGCCGTCCCAAGAGAAACAACCGTAGATCAGCAGGCTGCTGATCACCAGGTTCAGAATGTTCATGCCGCCGTTGAGCAGCATCGGGATTTTGGTATTCCCCGCGCCGCGCAGCGCGCCTGAACCAATCAGCGCAATAGCCGCCGCCGGATAGCTCCAACTGGTCATTTGCAGATAGGAAAGCGCCAACGCTTTGACTTCCGGCGCGGCGCTGCCGGCAATCATGTTGATGATTTGCTGCCCCGAAAACTCGATAACCAGCGCCAACAGAACCGCAAACACCGTCATGATCGCTAAAGACTGGCGCGCGGCGGCGCGGGCGCGCTCGTGATCCAGCTTGCCGAGGCTGAACGCCACCACCACCGTGGTGCCCAGATCGACCGCGGCGAAGAACGAAATCACCACCATATTGAAGCTGTCTGCCAGGCCCACGCCCGCCATGGCTTCCTTGCCCAGCCAACTCACCAGGAAGGTACTGAGCACGCCCATTAACAGTACGCACAGATTCTCGAAGAAAATAGGTACGGCGAGGGGCGTTATTTCACGCCAGAACAGCACACGATAGGAACGCCGTTTGGGATACCAGGGCGTGCGCTCAATCGCTTTGCGCAAAGAGAGGATGACGTTTTGCAAGAGAGTCCAGATGCCAGGAAAAGTGGAACAGCGTTTTGAATCATGATGGTAAAAGATTCGGCATTATGCAAAGTCTTTTTTGCTACCGTTTTGCACAAAATTTTTCATGCGTTTCACCCGGCGCAAGCGCGTTAAAAACCGGGGGAAAACGCAGGGTATCAGCCACGCCGTATCTCTGCGGCGCGCTGCGCGGGTTCCGCCAGATGCCGGCCGCCGCCAATCGGTTGCTGCAAATGTAACATAGATGCAACATGGCTGGTTGGAAATGCAACAGTAACTCGGCGCTATGCTCCTTTCACTCAATTGATTTTCATCATTTATTTCTCCTCTTGAAGTTGGCACACATTCTGCTAACACCGTTATAACCAATGATTATCTTTTTATTTTCATAAAGCAGAAAACGTTATATAGAAAAATGATAATTCGCGGCGAAAGCGTTTTTCACCCTACGCGATATCAAGCCAACTCGCCTGCAACCTGATGTATGGCGGATATAAAAATTCATCAATAAAAGACGGGAGTGCCCTATGTCCATTTCAGAGCCAGGTAATCATCCGCTGCAGTTTGCCTATTGGGTGCCTAACGTGTCGGGCGGGTTAGTGATCAGCAATATTCCGCAGCGCACCAGTTGGGATATCGGCTACAACCGAAAACTGGCGCAAATCGCCGAACGCGCCGGTTTTGACTATGCGCTCACGCAGATCCGTTTTACCGCCGGCTATGGCGCCGACAACCAGCATGAATCGGTGTCTTTTTCCCAGGCGCTGCTGGCATCGACGGAAAAGCTGAAAGTGATCGCCGCCTTGCTCCCCGGCCCCTGGAACCCCACCCTGGCGGCAAAGCAAATCGCCACTATCAGCCACCTGTACGGCCCGCGCATCGCGGTCAATATCGTCAGCGGCTGGTTCCGTGGGGAGTTTAAAGCCATCGGTGAACCCTGGCTCGACCACGAAGAGCGCTACCTGCGTTCGGAAGAGTTCATTCGTTGCCTGCAAGGCATCTGGCGCGAAGCCAGCTTTACCTTTGCCGGCGATTTCTATCGTTTTCGTGATTATTCCCTCAAGCCCAAGCCGCTGGCGCCGCTGCCGGAAATTTTCCAGGGCGGCAGCTCACGGGCCGCGCGGGATATGGCCGCGCGCGTTTCCGATTGGTATTTCACCAACGGCAACACGCCTGAAGGCATCAAAGCACAGGTGGATGACATCCAGCGCAAGGCGGCACAAAACCAGCATCAGGTGAAGATCGGGGTTAATGGCTTTGTTATTGCGCGTGAAAGCGAAAAAGAAGCGCAGGCGGTGCTGCGGGAAATTATTGATAACGCCAATCCGGACGCGGTGAAAGGGTTCCAGCACGAAGTGAAAAACGCCGGCAGCGCATCGCCGGAGGGCGAGGGCAACTGGGCCAAATCCACCTTTGAAGATTTGGTGCAATACAACGACGGCTTTAAAACCAACCTGATTGGCACGCCGCAGCAGATCGCGGAACGCATCATTGCGCTCAAACAGGCGGGCGTCAATCTGCTGCTGCTGGCTTTCCTGCATTTCCAGGAGGAAGTCGAGTTCTTCGGCAGGGAAGTGATCCCTCTGGTGCGCGAGCTGGAAAAGCAATCTCGGCCTGCCATTGCCCCGGTTAACTGACGATAACCCCACCGGCCTGGAGATCATTATGACGTTATCAGAAACATCGCCTTCCTCGCTGGCGGCATTCCAGCAGGCGTTGGCAGGGGAGCTCGATGCAGAACCGATCGACGCCGAGCATAGCGGTGCGTCCTTGGCGCTTTCCGGTATTTCCCTTGCCTTTGGCGGCGTCAGCGCGTTAACCGATGTCTCGCTGCAAGCCGGCCCATCGCAACTGCTGGCGATTATCGGCCCGAACGGCGCCGGTAAAAGCTCGCTGCTGAATGTGATTTCCGGGCTGTATCGGCCGGATAAAGGGGCGATTGTGCTCGATGGCCGGCGCTACCGCGCCATGAGTGCACAGAAGCTGGCCAGCGCCGGCGTCGCGCGTACGTTCCAGAACCTGGCGTTGTTCCATGGCTTGTCGGTGCGGGATAACGTGCTGCAAGGCCTGGCGCACCGGCGGCAAACGGCGCTGTTCAGTGAAGTGTTCGGTTTGCCGCGCGCGCGGCACGAGACGGCCAGCCACCGGCAACAGGCCAATGCGGTGATCGATTTTTTTGGCCTGCAACCGGTTGCCGATAACCCGATAGGCAGCTTGTCCTACGGCCTGCAAAAGCGCGCCGAACTGGCGCGCGCGCTGGTGACGCGGCCGCGCCTGCTGCTGCTGGACGAGCCGATGGCGGGCATGACGCTGGCCGACAAACAGCGGCTTAGCGGGCTAATCCGCGACATTCGCGCGCATTTCGGCACCACGATCCTGCTGATTGAGCATGATATCGGCGTGGTGATGAACCTGTCGGATCGCATCGTGGTGCTGGAGTATGGGCGCAATATCGCGACGGGCACGCCAGAGGCTATTCGGCAGGATCCAGCGGTGATTGCCGCTTACCTGGGCGCCGCCTCCGGGCCAGCGCCTTCTGCGGAGGCGGTGTGATGAATATCGACTGGCTGTTTTTAATCGAAGTGCTGGTCGGCGGGCTGTTATCCGGCGTGATGTATTCGCTGGTGGCGTTGGGTTTTGTGCTGGTTTACAAAAGCTCGGGCGTATTCAACTTCGCCCAGGGATCGATGCTGTTGTTTGCCGCGTTAACCTTCGTTTGCCTGGTCGAGCGCGGCTGGTCGGTCTGGGCGGTGCTGCCGATCACGCTGGTGATCATCTCACTGCTGGGCATGCTGATCGAGTTCTCGGTGCTGCGGCCGCTGGTGAATCAGCCGCCGATTATTTTGTTCGTCGCCACGCTCGGCGTCTCCTACATCATCGAAGGTGCGGCGCAACTGCTGTGGGGCACCCAGGTGCATGCGTTGGATCTCGGTATCGACGACACCCCATTTGAGGTGGGCGGGGTGCTGATCAGCCTGTTTGATCTGTTTGCCGCCGGCGTGGCCGGGCTGCTGGTGCTGTTGCTGAGCCTGTTCTTCCGCTATACGCACACCGGGCTGGCGTTTCGCGCGGTCGCCGACGACACCTTCGCCGGGCTGGCGGTAGGCCTGAACATTGGCCGCCTGTGGGCGGTGGTCTGGGCGGCGGCGGGCGTGGTAGCGCTGGTAGCCGGCCTGCTGTGGGGAGCGCGGCTCGGGGTACAGTTTTCGCTTTCTCTGGTGGTGCTCAAAGCGTTGCCGGTGCTGGTGCTTGGCGGCTTCGATTCGATCGCCGGGGTGATTGTCGCCGGCCTGCTGGTCGGCGCCATTGAGAAGCTCGGCTCGGTCTATCTCGGCCCATTATTGGGCGGCGGCATTGATAGCTGGATCGCCTATGCCGTTGCGCTGCTGTTCCTGTTGATCCGCCCGGCAGGGCTGTTCGGCTCCCACCGTTTGTCGAGGTTGTGAACATGTCGATATTGCCCCTCGCTATCCGCCGTTATCCACTGCGGAGCCTGCCCCTTGGGCTGCTTGCCCTGCTGGGCGTGGCGTTTGTTCTGTTGCCGTGGATTGGCGATGAATACCTTTTTGATGCGGTACTGACGCCGTTTCTGGCGCTGTCGCTGGCGGCATTGGGGCTGAATGTGCTGGCGGGCTATACCGGGCAGATATCGCTTGGCAGCGCCGCTTTTATGGCGGTGGGCGCCTATGCCGCGCTGAATCTTATCAGCCGGCTGCCTGTTCTGCCGTTGCCGATCGTACTGCTGCTGGCCGGCGCCATCAGTGCGCTGCTGGGGCTGATTTTCGGCTTGCCCAGCCTGCGGCTTAGCAGCTTTTATCTGGCGATCTCCACCTTGGCGACCCAGTTTTTCGTCCAGTGGGCGTTGAATAACTTCGGCTGGTTTTCCCTTAACAGCGCTTCTGGCGTGGTATCGGTGGCGCCGTTGCACCTGGGGGAGTGGGCTATCGACAGTTCGGTGCGGCGTTATCTGTTCACGCTGGCAGTGGTCAGTTTGCTGACCTGGCTGGTAGTGCGGTTGGTGAATTCGTCCGCTGGCCGGAATTTTATTTCCGTCCGCGATAATCCGCTGGCGGCGCGGGTGATTGGCGTGCCGATCCTGCGTACCAAGATGATCGCCTTTGGCCTTTCCTCTTTCATCATCGGGATCGCCGGCGTGTTGTGGTCGTTTACCTATCTGCGCAACATCGAGCCGGCGGGTTTTAACCTAGAGCGGTCGTTCCAGTTGCTGTTCATCATCATTATCGGCGGGTTGGGCACCGTGCGCGGGGCGTTTCTCGGCGCGGCGCTGCTGACGCTGTTTCCGCTGCTGCTCGCGCGCGGCAGCGAATGGCTGTTCGGGCAACGGGTCGATTCCGGCGTGCTGGAGCTGGTGCAGAACATCATTATCGGCGTGCTGCTGATCGGCTTTCTGATCGCCGAGCCCAAAGGACTGGCGGCATTAACGCAGCGCCTGGCCGCCTACTTTACCTCTGGGAGAAAACGCCATGTCTGACGATACCCCGTTGCTCAGCGTCACTCACCTTAGCGCCCGTTATCAGCGGTATATTATCGCGCTGGAAGATGTTTCCCTCACCGTGGGTGAAGGGGAGATTGTCGCCCTGCTCGGGCGCAACGGTGCCGGGAAATCGACGGCGCTACAGGCGATTTCACACCTGTTGCCGGCGCGCCGCGGCGAGGTGAGCGCCGGCCGGGTGCTGTGGGCCGGCCAGGATATCACCGCCGAAGCGCCGCACAAGCTGGTGCGCCGTGGGATTGTGCCGGTGCTTGAAGGGCGGCACTGCTTTGTTTCCTTAACGCTGGAAGAGAACCTGATCACCGGCGCGCTGGCGCGTTCGGCGTCCCGCGGGCAGATACGCCAGGGGCTGGAGGAGATTTATCAGATTTTCCCGCGCCTGAAAGATAAACGCCATCTGCCGGCCGGCCTGGCTTCCGGTGGCGAACAGCAGATGGCGGCGATTGGCCGGGCGCTGATGGCCAACCCCAGGCTGTTATTGCTTGATGAGCCTTCAATGGGCCTGGCACCCAGGATCGTCGAGGAGATTTTTACCGTATTGAGCCAGCTTAATCAGCGGCAAAAGCTGTCGATTCTGGTGGCGGAACAGAATTCCACCGTCGCATTACGCCATGCCCATCGGGCTTACGTATTGGACAGTGGCAGCGTGGCGCTTTCCGGCAATGCGCAGGAACTGAGCCAGCAGGAAGATGTGCCGAGGATCTATCTCGGCTTTGCGGCATGACCTTTCTTACAGGAGAGTACAACATGAGCACCATTCAAACCCAAGACGCCGTTTCCGTTTCTCAAACACCGGCGGACAGCGCCCCGCGCGGCGTTCCGGGCTATCCCAAGCCGGCGGCGCCGGCCCATATCATTAAAAGCGATGAAGAAGCGATTCGCGTTGCACAGGCATTGGCCGCGCAGTTTGCCGTGAACGCCGCCGAACGCGATCGACAGCGGATTTTGCCGATCGACGAGCTGGACGCCTTTTCACAAAGTGGGCTATGGTCGCTGAACGTGCCCAAACGCTTCGGCGGCCCGGAGGTATCGTATGCCACATTGGCGCGTGTCGTGCAGATCATCGCAGCGGCCGATCCATCCATCTCGCAGATTTCACAAAACCATTTAGGGGTAGTGGCGGCGATCCGCACCGTCAGCGACGAGCAGCAGCAAAAAACGCTGTTTGCCCAGGTGCTCAGCGGCGAGCGCTTCGGCAATGCGTTCTCCGAGTTTGGCAGTAAACGGGCGGCGGACTTTGAAACCCGCTTTGTGGATAACGGCGATCACGTACTGGTCAGCGGCAAAAAGTTCTATTCCAGCGGCGCGCTGCTGGCGCATTGGGTGCCGATCGTGGCGCTCGATGACCAGGGCCGGGCATGGTATGCGATTGCCGAACGCGATGCCCCAGGGCTGGTGGTGATCGACGATTGGTCTGCTTTCGGCCAGCGCACCACGGCCAGCGGCACCGTGTTGCTGAACAATGTGCGGGTGGCGAAAACCCACCTGGTGCCCGGTTATAAAGGCTATGAAACCCCCAGCGCCGATGGGGCGATCTTCCAGATTATTCAGGTTGCCGTGGATACCGGCATCGCCGAAGCGGCGATTAACGACACCATCGCCTTTGTGCGCGAGAAATCGCGTGCCTGGGTAGACAGCGGGCAAGAGCACGCCAGCCAGGATCCCTACACCATCCAACGCATTGGCGATTTAACGCTGCGGCTGCATGCCGCCGAAGCGCTGCAGGAAAAGGCCGGCCTGCAGATAGACCGTGCGGTAGCCGAACCCACCGCCGAGAACGTGGCGAAGGCGCAGATCGCCGTTGCCGAAGCCAAAGTGTTAAGTACGGAAATCGCGATTGAAGCCACCAACCGCCTGTTTGAGCTGGCGGGCACCCGCTCCACGCTGGCCGAGCACAACCTGGATCGCCACTGGCGCAACGCCCGCACCCATACCCTGCACGATCCGGTGCGCTGGAAGTATGCCATTTTGGGCAACTATGCCTTGAATGGCGTTAACCCACCGCTGCACGCCTGGAGCTGATCGCCGCCGGCCAGATAACCAAAATAATAATGCTATATAACAGGGTATAAACATGGTCAAAATTAACATGACATCATCACCTGCAATCACATGGCTTGCCCGTTTTATCGTTGGATTGATGTTGCTGGCGGCGCAATTATCGCAGAGCGCCAGGGCGGATGAGCAGTACTTCCCATTGCAAAGCTACCGGGTTGGCCCTTATGCCGCGGCGGGCAGCGGCTTCTTCGGCGGCTTTATCGATTATCTGACGCTGATTAACTTGCGCGACGGCGGGGTGAATGGCGTGAAGCTCACCTGGGACGAATGCGAAACGCAATACGAAGTCGAACGTGGCGTAGAGTGTTACAAACGGCAGAAAAGCCGCCCCAACGTTGCGGCATGGAACCCGCTTTCCGTGGGCATTGCCTATGCCATGATTGACGACGTAACGCGCGATAAAACGCCGCTTATCACCATCGATCACGGTAGAACCGATTCCACCGACGGCCGGGTTTTCCCCTATGTTTTCCCGTTGC
Organism: Gibbsiella dentisursi; assembly: GCF_039539505.1. Taxonomy (NCBI): domain Bacteria; kingdom Pseudomonadati; phylum Pseudomonadota; class Gammaproteobacteria; order Enterobacterales; family Yersiniaceae; genus Gibbsiella; species Gibbsiella dentisursi. The sequence goes on along the minus strand of NZ_BAABDG010000007.1, from coordinate 29,702 downwards.
TGCTAAACCCGTACAGCGAGACTTCCGGCATCATCAAGTTTATCGGCAGCCGCGTGGGTGGGCTTGAGAAACTGCAGGGCAAAAAGATCATCGTGCTGTACCACGGTTCGCCATACGGTAAGGAAACCATCCCGATTTTTGAACTGCTGGCGAAAAAGTACGGCTTTGACCTGCAACAGATTGAAGTGCCGCACCCGGGTAATGAGCAGCAATCCCAGTGGCTGACCATCCGCCGGGCCAAGCCAGATTTTGTGGTGCTGCGCGGCTTTGGCGTGATGAACCCGGTGGCGTTGAAAACCGCCCAGAAAGTGGGCTACCCGGCCGATCATATTATCGGCAACGTGTGGTCCAACTCGGAAGAAGACGTGATCCCGGCCGGCAGCGCGGCCAAAGGCTACATTGCCCTGACCACGCAGGCCTCCGGTTCGGTGTATCCGGTGGTGAAAGAGATCGTGGATAAAGTTTACGGCGCCAATCAGGGCAACCTGCAGGACCGGAAGCGTATCGGCAGCGTGTATCACAACCTCGGCATCGTTAACGGCATTCTGAACGTTGAGGCCATTCGCATTGCGCAAGCCAAGTTCGGCCACCGAACCCTGACCGGCGATGAGATCCGCTGGGGGTTTGAGCACCTGCGCCTGGATCCGGCGCGGGTGGAGAAACTGGGCGCCAAGGGGCTGTTCCATTCGATCAACGTCACCTGTGAAGATCATGAAGGGCAGGGACGGGTGACCTTCCAGCAATGGGACGGCAACCATTGGTCGGTGATAAGCGATTGGATTGCGCCGGACTGGGCGCTGCTACGGCCGATTATTGAAAAATCGGCCAGCGACTATGCCAAAGCCAACCAGATCACGCCGCGCCAGTGTAAGGATGACAGTTAGCGCTGCATAATCCCTCTGCGCCCAGAGGGATAAAAAACGCCGGTCAGTTCGCTGCCGGCGTTTTTTTGTGTTTGACCAGAGGATGCATTAGCCAAGATGCCGTTTGGCCTCCTGGCGCACGCGGTGCAGCACGTGGCGTTTGACTTCCCGGTATTGCGGCTGTTCGGCCAGCGTTTCGATATCGCGATCCTGGCCAAACGGCAGCACGATCTCATCGACGATCTTGCCCGGGCGGGCGGACATAATCAGGATCCTGTCCGCCAGAAACAGCGCTTCTTCAACATCGTGCGTGACAAACAGCAGGGTGGTGCGGGTGCTCTGCCAGGCGGCGCGCAACAGTTCCTGCATCATGATGCGGGTCTGCGCGTCCAGAGCGCCGAACGGTTCATCCAGCAGCAGCACTTCCGGCCCCGGCAACCAGGCGCGCGCCAGCGCCACCCGCTGCTTCATGCCGCCGGAAAGCTGCCACGGCGCATGGTGCTCAAAGCCCTGCAGCCCCACGCGTTGCAGCCAGTCCATTGCGCGGGCGTTAACCTCCGCCTTATTGTATTTGTGCAGGCGCGGGCCAAAAGTGACGTTGTCCAGCACGGACAGCCACGGGAACAGGTTCGGCTGCTGGAAGATCATGCCGCGCGAAGGCTCGGGTTTTTTGATGGCTTTCCCCGCGCACAGTATGCGGCCGCTATCCGGTTGGTTAAAGCCGGCCACCAGATTCAAAATGGTGGATTTGCCGCAGCCGGAAGGGCCGAGCAGCACCACAAATTCTCCTTTATCGATGGCCAGCGAGATATCTTCCAGCACGGTAAAGGGGCGGGGCTTTGCCGCAAACTGCAGCGACACGTTTTCCAGTAAAATATGTGCAGCCATTACTCTTTCCCCGTCCAGGGCACCAGCAGCCGTTGCAACCCCAGAATGAATAAATCCAATAAATAGCCAATGCCGCCCAGCAGTAAAATTCCGAGCATGACAATATCGGTGCGCAGATAAGAGCTGGCGTTGATCACCATCCAGCCCAGGCCCGAACTGGCCGCCACCATCTCTGCGGCGATTAATGAGGTCCAGCCGATGCCAATCGACAGCCGGACGGTGGTAAATAATTCCGGCAGGGCGTCTGGCAGCACCACGCGTAAAAATATCTGGTGGCGAGAAGCCCCCAGCGTTTGCGCCACCCGGATGCGGGAGGCGCTGATCCGTTCGGCCGCCGCGCTGGCCCCCACCACTACGCTTAAAAAGGTGGCGATGAAGATTAAAAAGAACTTGGACGCTTCACCGATGCCCAGCCACACCACCGCCAGAGGGATTAAGGCAATCTTGGGCAGCGGGCGCAAAAATTGCACAAACGGCCCCAGCACGGCGGTAAGGGCATCGGAGCGGCCCATCATCAGCCCGAGTGGGATACCGATGACAATCGCGACGGCAAAGGCGCCGAGCGCCCGCGCCAGGCTGACGGCGATGTGCTGCCAAAGCGGCACTTGCCGGTAGCCGTCCGCCAGCAGTTCGCCGGTTGTCAGGCCGATATCGGTCAACGAGGGCAGTAATAGCGGATCAACCCATTGCCGGCTGGCGGCGATTTGCCACAGCGCCAGGAATAGCGCCACCGACAGAATGCTGATGGCGACATGATGACCGAGCTTCATTTTGCCGCTGCCGCCGCATCGCGAATGTAGCGGGAGTTGATCGCGCTATCCCAGTTATCCGGGATATCACGCTGGCGGATCTCACCGATATCCGCCAGGAAGTGCGCGGTTTTACTTAGCGCCTGGCCGATGCCGCTTTGCGTGGTATGGCTGCCGTCACCCAGCCAGGCCGCCGTTCCTTGTTCCGCCAGCGAAGGGTACTCCAGGCCGCCCAGGGTATTGGCCGCGGTAGCAACCGGCGCGCCAACCTCTTTGGCCACCAACGCCGCCGCGTGTTCCGGATCTTTACGGAACTCATCGACCTTCTGCTGGTGGACGCGCAGGAAGGCGCTGACGGTCTGCGGGTATTTTTCAGCAAAACGCTTGCTGACCACATAGTTGTTGTAAATTAGGTAACCGTCTTTTTGCAGATCTTTGGTGGCGAACACCTGATGGCCGCCGGAGGATTCCAGCTCCTGTGCAAATGGCGCCCATACATAGCCGGCATCAATATCCCCGCGTTTCCAGGCGGCCACCATATCGGCCGGGCGCAGCGGCAGCAGGGTGATTTTACGCCGATCGAGCTTATTGACGCTGATTGCGGCTTCCAGCGCATATTGGGCGGTGGAGTTTGGCGGATAGGCGACCCGTTTTCCTTCAATATCTTTAATATTGTTAATACCTTGTTTGCCGATCAGCCGCTCATAGGTGGCGATCACCCCGGAGACGCCGACAATCTCTACCGGCAGTTTACGCACCACTCCGGCGGTGGCCGGGCTGGAGCCGAAGTTGGCGATATCAATGGCATCGCTGGCAAAATAGGTCAGGGCGTCTGCGCCGGAGGCGAATTGCACCCATTTCACTTTGCTGTTGAGCGCTTTATCCAGCGAGCCATCGGCCTTCGCCAACATCAATACCTGTGAACCGCCGCTGTAGGCCACCCGCACTTCCGCCGGTGGCGGCGTTTCTGCCTGGCTTGCCGTTGCCCACAGGCTGCCGGCGATCAGTAACATGGAAAGATTTTTTTTCATTGCCGTTTCCTTTAATGCATGAGAAATACAGTCCCGTTTCGGGCTTATATTTAAAAAGTTAAGATATTGGGTTTGTTAGCGATGTTTAAATAAGGTGAAAATGGCAGGTGGGGCTCCTGACGAAAGCACATTGAATACCAATACGCGCCGGCAAAATAAAACCACCGTGGTTTTGGTCCGCGCTGGTTAATAAGTACGATGCTAAAATGAATTAATTTTTTGTAACTTACTGAATGTATTATACCCTTCGGCCATAAGCCGCTAACCAAAAATATCGGCAATGCATTGTTGAAAAAGAGATAAAGAAAGGCATGGCGTTGTGCTTTACAGAAAAAAACACTTTAGCCATCGGCGCTAAAGTGTTTAAGGGTGTTGATGATACTTTTTTATATAGCCGATTGGTCAACACGGCCGTTATTTTATACCCCCGAAGGGGACCTGGTGTGGCGTCATTAATCGGTAGCACGCGGTGATTTATGGCGTTTGGCGCCAGGCCCAAAGTCCGCCAATCAGGGCAATCGCCGCCAACACCACGGCGAAGAGCGTTGCGCCCTGGGCCAGCCCCACGGCGTCGATCAGGTAGCCGGTCGCCACCGGCAACAGGCCCGCCGGAATATAACCGCCAATATTCAGCACGGCATTTGACTGCGCGCGGTGGCTATCCGGCACGTGCAGGCCAATCAGCGTTAGCCCGCCCAACTGCCCCAGCCCCTGTGCCGCACCGGCAAACAGAGCGGCGGTCACGAATGCCGTAGCGGATGCGCCATAGATGCACAGCAGCAGTCCCAACATTGCCAGCACCGTCGCCAGCGCGCTGGCCAGAAAGATCCGGGCAACCGGCCAACGCCGCACGGCGAACTGGACGCCAACCGCGGCAAAAAACATCGCGCAGGCCATGCCGCCGGCGAGGAGCGGGCTGCGTTCGTGCAGCAAACGTGCCAGCAGCGAGGGGCCGAGTGAAAGAACGAAGGATGTGGCGGTGATGCCGGGCCCGAACGTGGCAATGCCGCACAGCACTTGGCGCAGGTTAGGCGCCGGCACGTGCGGTAAGCGCAGGCGCAATGGTGGCCTGGTTTGTGTATTGCGTGCCGGCAGGCACAGGGCGATAGTCAATGCGCTAAGCAGTATGGCGGCTTCAAGGGTGAAGATCGGCACCACGGGCTGCGCCAGCGCCTGACTTAACCCGCCGGCCAGCAGCGGGCCTAACCCCGCCCCCAGCACCATGGCAATAGACGCCAGCAGCGCCGCCCGGCGCCGATGTTCAATGCCGCCAGCATCGACAACCGCGGCCATGCCGGCCGAAACTATCACACCGACGGCAATGCCGGTCAACAAGCGGCCTGCGGCGAGCATACCGATCGAACTCGCGCCGGCAAACAGCCCGCAGGCGGCCAGTGCGGCGAACAGGCCTGGCAGGAGCACCGGCTTACGGCCATAATGGTCTGACAGTTGCCCCGCCAGCAACAGCGTGCCCAGCAGGCCGGCGATATAAAGTGCGAATATCACGGTCAGCATGCCGGAGGAAAAGCCCAACTGCTCTTGCCAATGCACATACAATGGGGTGGGGGTGTTGGAGAGCATAAACACCCCGGTCACCATCCAGGCCGCCGCCCGCATGCGGGCGATAGATGGGGCGGCATCGCTGGCCACGGAGAGATCTGACATAAACCGACTCCTTGTACGAGTTTTATCGTACTGTATAGCAGTTCGATAAAACTCGTACAAGAGCTATGATGATATGACGATGAAAAAATTAGCTGATGACAACACGCCTGCCAGCCTGGCAGAGATAGCGCAAGACCTTCCCCCACCGCTTCCGGAGCCGGCGGCCGATGAGATGCGGCTGGAGGCCATTCTGGCGGCGTTGGCCGATCCGCTGCGGCTGACCATCGTGTATAAACTGATGCGGGATTCCGACGCGTATGACCACCCCTGCGGCTGGTTTGGCTTCGATCGGCCCAAGTCGACGTTGACGCACCATTTCAAAGCGCTACGTGTGGCCGGGGTGATCCGCCAGCGGCAATATGGCCTGGAGCGGCGCAGCCGGCTGCGCCGTGAAGATCTGGATGCGCGCTTCCCCGGTTTGCTGGCGCTGGTGGCCAATTGGCAGCCGGCCGATATAAATCATGACTGATATCGGTTATTCTGTTGGCAATGCCCCAACTCATTCGCATTGCAGGGCAAAAATGCAAACGCGTTTTTGCACAGCGCTGGCGCTGCTCCTGCAATTTGCAGTATGAGGGGGGAAAATATTGTGGCCAGACGGATAAGATAAATACGCGATGAAAAAATCACCTGAAATGGAAACCACGAAGAAAGCCGCAATTGTACAAGGGGCATTCGAGCTATTTCTCAGCCACGGCTTCACCGCGACCACCACGAATATGATTGCCAGCAAGTGCATGATATCCAAACGGGATTTGTATAAATATTTCCCTGATAAAAATGAACTGTATATTGCGGTAATCGCCAGTAATACGCATAAGGTATTATCTATTGCCGCGGGAGAAAATGCCGGGACAACCCTGGAAGGGCTGCTCGAAATATTTCATCTGAACACGGATGATGATGAGGATCCGCAACGGCATCAATTCTTGACGATGTTATTAAAAGATGCGATCGAGCACCCCGCGCTTTATCAATTAATGTATGATTCCGGCGTGGTCAGGCACCGTGAAGAATTAATTGAGTGGCTAAGCCAGCAACAGAAACAGGGTAAACTTGGTATCAAAGATCCAGGAAAAATAACTTTTCTGGCTTCGATAATCATGGATATTGTTTTTGGCGCGCTCGTGCCGAAAAGGCCAGGGTTTGATGATTTATCGTCGCGAAAAGCGCATATTATTGCTGCGTTACAGGTGGTGCTGTATGGGATAGAGCGGTATGCCGATAACCCATAAAAGCGCCAAGCTTTGCCGGTTCCTGTTACTGGTTCCGTGATGAGTGATGTTGATTTTCCCGCCTCATTTATTCCCATTTGCATTTTTCCATTAAAGGAAACTGTAAGTTTATATTTATATTTTAATAAGTTATATAATTTTTAATTTTCCACTTCCGCTTATCTTTGGCGCTCAAATTGTGATCGCTATCTGTTTCTGCATAAAAACATATTGTAAAAAAAAGTAAAAGTGGTACTCATTGGTACCGGTTTTTATGACGGGGGATCATCGGGGTGCCCCGCGAGGATGGTGTAAAAATGCAGATCAACAATATGCCAAGGGGGATATCCCCCCATGCGCTTTGCCGCCGCAAGGCGCTCTTATTTTTTGCAGCCTGTTTACAGATAGTTTCATGGCAATCGCTGGCGGCAACGAAAGCCGGCGCCGATGCGTGCGCCGCGTTAAGTCAAAAAGCGTTGTCGGGGCTGGAGGTCGTTTCTGCGGAAGTGGTGAAAAAAGGTGAATTCACCGTTCCGGCCGGGCCGGGACCCATGGCGCTACTGCAAACCCTCACCGGTATTAACGCCGGCGGCCAAACAACATTAGCGCCCAACCCCGCATTTTGCCGGGTAAAAGCCATTCAACGCCCGTCTGCCGATTCCGAAATACGCCTTGAGGTTTGGTTACCAATGGATAACTGGAACGGCAAGTTTATGGGAACCGGTAACTTTAGCTGGGGCGGCTACTTCATGTATCCGGTGATGCTAAGCGGCCTGGAGAAAGGGTACGCCACGGCCAGCACCGACACCGGGCATGATGAGGGCAACCCGCTGCAAAAAGGCGGTAAATTCATTACCGGCCACCCGGAAAAGCTGACCGACTATGCCTGGCGGGCCCACCATTTGATGGCGGTGGATGCCAAAACAATTATTCGGGCTTTCTTTGGCCAAGGGCCGGAGCGTTCTTATTGGATCGGCTGTTCGCTCGGTGGGCTGGAAGGGTTGATTGAAGCGAAAAACTTCCCGGAAGACTATGACGGCATGGTGATTGGCGCACCGCCGAACCCTTTGCTGAACTTTAATGCGGCACAGCTCTGGCCAATGTGGCTGGTTAATCAACACCCGGAAATGGATATACCACGTGAAAAGCTGGCACTGCTGCATAACGCCGTGATCAAGCAGTGCGCGTCACCCGTCGGGCAAGCGCAAGGGTTTATCGAAGAACCGGATAAATGCCAGTTCGAACCGAAACAACTGTTGTGTAAAAACGGGGATAGCGCCGATTGCCTGACGGCGGCCCAGGTTACGCTGATGGAAAATATCTACCGCGGCCCGGTTGATCCGCAAACCGGCGAGGTTATTTTCCAGGGGCCGGCGAAGGGCAGCGAGCTTGAAATCGACGACTATCTGCGCAAGCCGCACCAAACAGCGTTAGATCTGTTCCGCTATGCGGTGTATCAAAACCCGGACTGGGATTGGAAAAAGTTTGACTGGCGGAAAGACGTTGCCCATTCGCAAGCGGTGCTCAATGGCCGTTTGCAGGTGGATGCAAACCTGCGCCCGTTCTTCCAACGCGGCGGTAAAATGCTGATGTTTATCGGCTGGAATGATTTCCACAATCCCCTCGATCTGATTAATTATTATAACGACGTCGTTGCCAACGTGGGCAAAGCCAATAATGATTTTCTGCGGTTGTTTGTTATTCCCGGCATGGCGCATTGCCATAGCGGTGACGGCTGCGACACCTTTAATAAAATCGATGCGCTGGATGATTGGTTCGAGAAAAATAAAGCGCCGGATGTGATTAAGGCGCTGAGAGTGAAAAATAATCAAGTCGTGCGTAGCCGGCCAATTTGTGCTTACCCACAAACCGCAAAATATAGTGGAACAGGAGATATAAATATCGCAGACAATTTTATTTGTTCGAACTAACTCCTTATAAGAAATAAATTATCCGGGGCGGAATAACCGCCCCATCTCTTCCCCTGCCTTTGATTTTGGTGTGATAGCATGAAAAAATATAATATGTGTTTTTACGCGCTGTGCCTGATGTCATGGAATGCGTGTTCCGCTGTTATTTATGATAAAGATGATAACCGGCTTGATTTATTCGGCGTGATGATTGGCGAATACAGTGATATTACCAGCGGCGCACGCGAAGGGCGTGGCGATTCAAGTTTCGCTCAGCTCGGCTTTAACGGCCAAACCCAGGTTAATGATTATCTCAGCGGCTTTGGCTTTTTGAACTACCGCTTTTATGTCTCGGCGCCGGAAGATGAACAAACTACGGAGGTGCGCGAGGCTTATGCCGGCCTGCAATTGGGCCGCAATAACTTTATCAGCTACGGCCGCGCCTTTGGCGTGATGTACAACGTCGAAGCCTATGCGGACGTGGCGCCTTCGGTGACCGGGAAAACCTGGGCGAAAGACGACAACTGCATGGTCAGCCGGACGAACAGCGTATTAACCTACCGTAATAACGATTTCCTGGGCCTTGATGGCAAATTACAGCTTACTGGCCAATTCCAGGCGGCTAACGAGGCATCAACGCTGGCCCGTTCCAACGGCAATGGCGCCGGGCTGTCACTCTCTTACGATTTTGAGCCATATAGCGTGATCGCCGGTTTCAGCCACTCCGAACGTACCGCGGAACAAAAGTTGGATCACCAGGGCGACAGCGCCGAAGCCTGGGCAATCGGCATGAAATGGGAGCCGGGCAATTTTTATTTCGGCACCGTTTATGCAGAAACCCGCAATATGACCATGCAGGCTAACGACAACGTGGCGAATAAAACCCGAAACTTCGAGATTATCGGCCAGTACCAATTTCCTTTTGGGCTAAAACCTTCTCTTTCCTGGGTTTATACTCAAGGGGTTGATTTGCCAGCCAGCGGCAGTTTCAAAGGCGGCAAGGCGCAAATGGCCAATTATATCGAGATTGGGGCGAGCTACGCGCTTAATTCCCACGCCGGCGTGTATTTAGACTTTCTTTATAACCTGCTGGAGAAAAATGACTATACCGACAGCGTCGGTGGGTTGTTTGCGGGAACCGGGAATAAAATCGTTACCGGTGTCTATTATGGTTTTTAATCTGCCGGCAGCAGTGGCAAACCACCTGTTTATACCCAAAATAATTCGAGTTGCAGGAAGGCGGCAACGCAGCGAATCTCCAGGAGCTTACTGGAGTAAGTGACTGGGGTGAGCGACAAATCTGTCAGGAGCAGATTTGAACGCTGTTAGCAGCGGCCCCGAAGGGGCGAGGCCCAGGGATGGGCCGAGTAACCAAGCCAACACACCTGCAACTTGAAGTATGAAGGGTATATTTAGCATGAACCAGGAGAAAACATGATGAAGTTACGTTTGATGAGTGTGATTATTTCATCCTCATTACTTTTTGCCGCAGGGATGGGCGCCGTTCAGGCCGCGGAAAGCGGCGCGCTTAAGGTGGGGGCGGTAAAAACGGATATCACGCCCAAAGATTTGCGTGATATGAACCCGATGGGCGGCGATTTTACCCGCGTACAGGATCCCATTTATATGCGCACCCTGTTGCTTGATAACGGCAAGGTGCGCGCGGCGCTGATCGTGGTGGACGCGATTGAAGTGGGGGACATGACCGAAGTGCGCAAGCGCATCGCGCAAGCGACCGGCATCGGCGCCGATCATATTTTCATTACCGCAACCCACAACCACAGCGCCCCGCGCGTGGGCAACGTTTCGCCCGGCGCGCTGGCGCATGACGGTACGCCGGCCTCGAACCAGTGGAGCGAATGGCTTTACCAACAGATGATCGCCTCTTTGCAGCAGGCGCAGCGTATCGAACAACCGGCCCGTTTCGGCGTCGCGCAAGGCCAACTGGACATTAATATCAATCGTGATGCCTACAGCGCAAAAGGCTGGGATATTGGCTACAATCCAGACGGGCCGTCGGATAAGGCGATGTGGGTGATGAAGTTCGAGAATCTGCAGGGGCAGCCGATCGCGCTGGTTTCCAACTATGCGGTGCACTCGGTGGTCAGCCTGGGCATTAACCAACTTAGCGGCGATTTGGCCGGCGCTGCGACGAATTATGCGGAAGAGAAGCTGGGCGGTGACGCGGTCGTGCTCTGGACGCTCAGTTCAGTCGGCGATCAAAACCCGCGCATCTTTAACGCCGGTCAGAAAGCCGATCACGGCAAGGATGCCGAATTTGCCTGGAAAGCGATGAATGCCCAGGGCACGATGGCCGGTGCTGAAATGGTGCGTTTGGCCAACAGCGTGACGCACACCAGCGAGCAGGTGAAAATCAATGCCCAGGAGCGTATTCTCTCTTGCCCAATGCGCAGCGGTATCAAGGACATGGGCAGCATCAACCAGCAGAAAGTCGATAAGGTGAATATTCATCTTGGCGTTATCACCCTGAACCAGACGGCGTTGGCCGGCGTGTCGGGGGAGGTGATGACCAACACCGCCCGCCGTTTGGCGCGCGCTACGCCGCTGAAAAACACCCTGTTGATGTCGATTGTTAACGACCGGGTCGGGTATCTGCCGGATGATGCTGCGTTCGATCTGCCCATTTTTGAAGTGGTAAACGGTAGCCCGGTGGAGCGCGGTTGCGCCGAGGAAGGGATCGTCAATAATCTTACTGCGATGATTGAGGATAACCTGCGCTAAGCGGCACCAACCGGCCAGGCGGGTGCTCGTCATGGCAGCAGGCAGCCGCGCCTGGCCGGTATTGATGGTAGTATTATTGTTGGTCGTCACGCTATGCGAACGCTGTGTTTCGTGTAGCATCAGACCCTAAGGCATTTATATGCTGTATGGCGTAAATGCCGCAATCCAGGTAGGGGTGCATGTGCAGGTCAGGCCGCCCGCGCTGCATCGGCGCCACCCATGCGGCCGGCGCTGCTACCGTGCTGCTGAATTAACCGTTAGGGAAAGCTGTTATGCCGGGCCAAAAAGAGCAATACACCTCCCTGAATCACCTATGGCGTTTTATCGTGAGAAACCGTATCAGCCTGACCGAATTGAGCATCATCGCCTCTGTGGTCGCTTTGTTAAGCTATGTGGCGTTTGCTTATGATCTCTTCACTAATGAAGGCCGGGTCAGCGCCGCCAAAGAGACGATCGAACTGGACGAAGCGTTGCTGATTGGTGTGGTGCTGCTCTTGGGCTTTTTGGCGTTTGCCGTCCGCCGCTACCATGAACAGAAGCGCGAGATGCTGTGGCGCCAAAATGCCGAACGGCGCGCGCGTGAGTTGGCCTATCAGGATCCGCTTACCGGCTTGCCCAACCGCCGCCAGTTTGATGAGGCGCTGGATATCGCGGTCGCTTCTCCGCCGCGCTCGGGGGCGGTGCATGCTGTGCTGATGTTGGATCTTAACGGTTTCAAACAGGTCAATGACGTTTATGGGCACGACGCCGGCGATGCCGTGTTGATGATTGTCGCACAGCGCCTTTGCCAATCGCTGCGCGAAGATGAAACCATTGCCCGGCTGGGCGGCGATGAATTTGTGGTGCTTGCCCGGCATCTGCTCGGGCCGGAGGCGGCGTCGAGTATCGCCATGAGGCTGTTGGAGAGCCTGGCAAACCCCATCATGGTCAACGGCGTGGCGCACAATTTGAGTGCCGGCGTGGGCATCGCGTTGCTGCCGTTGGATGCGGCAACCGCCGAAGAGGCCATGCGGAAGGCCGATGTGGCGTTGTATCGCGCCAAGGCGGAGCGGCGTGCGGCGTACCGTTTCTTCGAAGAAGAAATGGATCAAATCATCCGTGAACGTGAACAGCTGGAAAAAGACCTGAAGCTGGCGCTCGATCAAGATCAAATTCAACCCAGCTTCCGCCCTTCGCGCGATCTGCGCACCGGCGCGGTGGTTGGCTTCGAGGTGGAGCCGCAGTGGCTTTGCACACAGGGCGAGCCGTTGCCACCCGAACGTTTCTTGCCGATCGCGGCGGAAACCGGTCTGATCCACACGCTCGCCATGCAGGTTTGGCACCGTGCCTGTACGCAGGCGCTGCAATGGCCGGCGCAGGTAGCATTAGCGATCAGCGTGCTGCCGGGCCAAATGCAAAACCCCCGCCTGGCGGCAGAGATCCTGCAGATGCTGGATAACACGGGACTGGCGCCGCAGCGGCTACAGATGAACATCGCCGAAAACATGGTGGTGCAGGATCTGGCCGCCGCCAAAGCACTGGTGGCACCGTTACAGGCGCACGGCGTGGCTATCGTGCTGAACCACTTCGGCACCGGTTACTCCAACCTTTATCATTTGAGCGAATTCCACTTCGATCAGGTTAAGATCGACCGCCGGCTGGTTGAACGGATGGATCAGGAATCCAGCGCGAAGCTGGTGCGCGCCCTTGTTGGTCTGGGGCAGGGGCTGGGGCTGAAGGTTTGTGCCGACGGCATCGCCCATGACGACAGCGATTCCTTGCTGGATGCCGGGGTGCAGGAAGGCCAATCCGGCGATGTTTCCGTCAGCGGCCAGGCCACGCTGTCGCTTGTGCAACCGGCCGGTGATGAAAAACCGCCCCATGCCTGATAGCGTGCGGCGCGCTTAGCGCGTGCCGGCGTACACCGGTGTTTTTTCCTGCCGGCGGTGCAGGCGCAATACCCAAACGGCGGAAAGCCACCAGGCGAACGCCATGGCAGCGCCGGCAAACCCACCCATTTGCGGGCTGAGCAGCAGATCGGAGGCTGCTTTCAACCAGCCGCTGACGGCATCGGCTCCGCGATAAATCACGCTATCGATAAAGTTCTTGGCCTTGTATTTATCCGTGGTTTCCACCGCGGTAAACAGCATCTCTCTGCCGGGTTTGATCAACGCATATTCACCCACCCGGCGCAGCACCATCACGACCACCAATACCCCCAGCAGCGCGGAAAAACTGAGCATGATAAACCCGCCGATCATGAATATCGGCACGATGAGCAGCAGCGCTCGGATGCCGAACGCGGCGGCAATCCGGCCGGTAACGAAAAGCTGCAGCATCAGGGTCAGGAATTGGACCAGGGTATCAACGCCCGAAAAGAAGCGGGTTTGCGCAGCGCGATCGGTGAAGTGCTCGGCCACGAAACGTGCCTGCTCGAAGTAAAGGAAGGTATTCACACTGGCCAGCAGCGTGACAAACAGCGCAATGCCGAACAGCAACGGCGTCCTGAAAGCGTGAACCGCGCCGTCAAACGGGTTGCCGCCCAGCGCCGTATCGTCGCCGGGCGGCAATGTGCCGGCGCTGGCCGCGAACGTTTTTTGCAGGTATTCGGCGCAGAACAGGGTGAGCAGCAACAGCACGGTAGCAACCAGCAGCAGCCCGGCATTACCGATGACGGTCACAAACAGCACGCCGATCAGCGGGCCGGCAAGGCCACCAAGGCTGGCGCCGGCGGCCATCACGGCGAAAAGCCGTTTAGCTTGCTCTGGTGTGAACACATCAACCAGAATGCTCCAGGCCAGTGAAATCGCAATCAGGTTAAAGACCGACAGCCAGACAAAAAAGATCCGCGCCAGCCAAAGGGTTTCACCATGCAGATAAATGGCGCCGGCGAAAGCCACGGTGTTTACGGCAAAGAAACTGTAAACCCAGCGGGTGATATGTTTGCGTTTTGCCCGCGAAGCCAGCCACCCGAACAGCGGGCTGACGGCCAAAGTGGCGAAAAAGGTGGCGGTGAACAGCCACTGCAAATTCTCAACGCCGCCGACGATGCCCATCGTCTCCCTGATCGGCCGCATGGCGAAATAGCTGGCAAATAAGCTGAACTGCAGCATGAAACCCGCTGCGACCGCCCGGATTTCGCCTGGCTGAATGTTTAACCCGTGGTGCAATAATGCATGAAGATTCGCCATAGGTACTCCCCAGCGGCATGGCCGGCAACGGTTCATGGATCGGGCCCGAATAACTCACGGTCGTTGGCGTGCTGACAGGTTGAGTATAATCACTCCGGCCGGTGCCGTAGGAGGAGAGCCGTTTTATCACCCGGGGATGGGTGCCGCCTGGGCCGATCCTGCGCTACGTAAATCAGGAAAACGTCTTTCTATAGCCAATCTTGTGCTTTGACTTATCAGGGGAAGTTCCGGAATTTATGGTTTTCCTTTGCCGTTGGGCGGTGCTGCTATGTCTTTTCACAACCTTATTCCACGCCGGGTGTTCTATAGCGCTATGGTACTGATCGCGTTGCTGCTGCAATTTCCGGCCGCGGCGCAAACCGAATTGCGGATCGGTTATCAAAAATCCTCAACCCTGATGACGCTGCTGAAGTTGCAGGGCACGTTGGAAAAGGAGCTAGGCCCGCAGGGGGTGAACATCAGCTGGTTCGAGTTTTCCAGCGGCCTGCCGTTGCTTGAATCGCTGAATGTCGGCAATGTGGATATCTCTGCGGACGTGGCCGATACCGTGCCAGTGTTCGCCCAGGCAGCTGGGGCGGATTTAACCTATTTTGCCCGTGAAGAGGCCTCGCCGGACGCGCAGGCGATTTTGGTGCCGCAAACGTCCAGCTTAACCACGCTGGCGCAGTTGAAAGGCAAACGCATCGCGGTAACCAAAGCGGCGGGTAGCCACTATTTCCTGATCGCCGCGCTGGCCAAGGCGCATTTGAGCTTTAAAGACATTACGCCGGCCTATCTGGCGCCGGCGGACGGCCGCGCCGCGTTTGAGACCGGCCAGGTGGATGCCTGGGTGACTTGGGAGCCGTTCGTCGCCAGCGCCGAGCGCCAGCAGCACGCCCGCGTGCTGAGCCAGGGGCAGGGTATCGCCAGCTATCAGCGCTATTACCTGGCCTCCAGCACCTATGCCCGTAACCACCCTGAAATCCTGGCGTTGATTTACCGCGAGCTGGCGAAAACCGGCGTTTGGATCAAAGCCAACCCCAGCGAAGCGGCAGCGCTGCTGGGGCCGCTGTGGGGCAATCTGGACAGCGCAACCGTCGAACAGGCCAACGCCCGCCGCACTTACCAGGTGCGGCCGGTGACGCGTGACGGTTTGCATGAGCAACAGCAAATCGCCGATGCGTTTTTTGACGCCGGGCTGTTGCCTAAGCGGATCGATGCGCAGGCGGTGACGATCTGGGCCCCCACAGCGGGAAAATAACATCAGCGGCGCGGAGGGTACCAGCCTGGAAGACGAACTGCGGGTAACGTTGATTAACGGGAATTGTGCAATTCATAGATTTCGCCGTTGCGGATATCCCGTTGGTGCTGATTTACGCCAAATCCCACCACCGCTATTGCGGGCCGCGTTCGGTTTGGCCAGCTAGGCCTGTTAGCCCGCGTGCGCCGGGCGATCGCTAACCTGCTGCTTCACCCGCTCGATGTATATCTCCCGCAGCCGGCGCGTGACGGGGCCGGGTTTGCCGTCGCCGATGGTTTTGCCATCCAGCGTGACCACCGGCAGCACGAAAGTGGTGGCTGAACTGATGAAAATCTCGCTGGCGTGATAGGCTTCTTCCGGGGTGAACAGCCGTTGTTCCAGCGTGATGTTATCGCTGGCCGCCAACGCCAACAGCGCGTGGCGAGTAATGCCGTGCAGAATGTCGTTGCTTAACGGGCGCGTGACCACGGTGCGATCGTGTAGAACGATGTAGCAGTTACAGGAACTGCCTTCGGTAATGAAGCCGTTTTCCACCAGAAAGGCATCATCGGCATGCTGCGCGTGGGCGTACTCTTTGGCCAGGCAGGGAGCAAGCAGGTTGACGGTTTTAATATCCCGGCGGTGCCAGCGGATATCGGGGCAGGTAACGACATGCAGACCGCTTTGCGCTTTGGGGTTATCCAGCACGGCGCGGGCCTGGGTAAACAGCACCAGCGTGGGCTGCACCCCGGCGGGGGGGAAGCTGAAATCGCGATCGCCGGCGCTGCCACGGCTGATCTGCAAATAAATCGCCCCTTCTTGCAAGCCGTTCTTTTCGATCATAGCCTGATGAATTGCCTGCAGTTCGGCAAGGGTGACCGGCAGCGCCAGCGACAGTTCGCGGCAAGAGCGCTGTAAACGCGCCATGTGGCCGTCAAACTCCACCAGTTTGCCATTAACGACGGCGGTGACTTCGTACACGGCATCGGCAAACAGGAAACCGCGGTCAAAGACTGAAATTTTGGCTTCGTTTTCTGGCACATAGTGCCCATCGACATAAACAAGACGTTGCATCACGAACTCCTTAATTATCGCGTTGTTGCGGCTCGCCGGTTAACCCCATAATGCCGCTTGCGGCGCGTGCAGGGTGCTGCCGTCATAGTGCAGGCCGTGAGCGCGATCGCGCTGTAACAGCAACGGGCCGTCAAGATCGACAACCTGTGCGCCCTGGGCCACGATCATCGCCGGCGCAATCGAGAGCGAGGTGCTGACCATACAACCCACCATGATCTGCAACCCCTGCGCCTGGGCGCTGGCACGCAGCCGCAGCGCCTCGGTCAGCCCGCCGGTTTTGTCCAGCTTGATGTTGATCATGTCATAGCAGCCGGCGATCGCCGCCAGCGAATGGCTATCATGGCAGGATTCATCGGCGCAGATCGGGATCGGGTGCGGCAGTTCGGCTAAAACGCCGTCTTTGCCGGCGGGAAGCGGCTGTTCGATCATCGTCACGCCCAATGCCGCCAGCGCCGGCACCAGTTTCAGGTAGAGCGCGGCATCCCATCCTTCGTTAGCATCAACAATCAGGTGGGCGGCAGGCGCGCCCTGGCGCACCGCCGCCACCCTGGCTAAATCGTCGTGATCCGCCAGCTTCAGCTTCAGCAACGGGCGGTGGGCGTTTTGCCGCGCCGCCTGCTGCATACGCGCCGGGGTATCCAGCGATAGCGTATAGGCCGTTTGCAATACCCCCGGCGCCGGCAGGTTCAGGCGCTGCCAGATCCGTTGGCTATGCTGTTTGCATTCCAGATCCCAAAAGGCGCAGTCGAGGGCATTGCGCGCCGCGCCGGGCGGCAGCCGGGTTTGCAACGCTTCGCGATCGAGGCCGTGGCGCAGATCGTCACGCAGTGCGGCGATCTGCGCCATCACGCTGTCAACGGATTCACCATAGCGGGCATAGGGCACGCACTCGCCATAGCCGGCCGCGCCGTTGGCGCGCAGGGCGACCACCACCACATCCGCCTGGGTTTTGCTGCCGCGCGAAATGGTAAAGGTGCCCTGCAGTGGCCAGCCTTCCTGCAGCAGTTCGATGTCGATCATAGGCCCGCCAATTGGTCAACAATGCGCCCAACACCATGGCGGAATGGATCCACCACAGGCAAACCGAATTTTTTCTCCAGATCGCGGGTTAACTGCAGCGCGTCTTGTTCACTGAGCGCCGCGGTATTGACCGAGATGCCGACGAAACGCGCCTTGGGGTTGGTCAACTGCGCAACGGATAAATTCAAGGCCATGCAGGCGGCCAGATCCGGAATCGGGTAGTCAACGCCGCGCATGGTTTTACGGGTAGGCTCATGGCACAGCACCAGCGCATCGGGCTGCGCGCCGTGGATGATGCCGATCGTTACGCCGGCAAATGAAGGGTGGAACAGCGATCCTTGCCCTTCAATCACGTCCCAGTGGTCGGCATCGTTGGCCGGGGCGATAGTTTCAACCGCGCCGGCGATGAAATCGGCGACCACCGCATCAATACTCACCCCCGCACCGCTGATAAGAATGCCCGTTTGGCCGGTGGCGCGGAAGGTGGCGTTGCCACCACGAGATAGTATTTCTTTTTCGATCGCCAGGGCGGTGTACATTTTGCCGCAGGAACAGTCGGTGCCGACGGGCAGCAGGCGTTTGCCCGGGCGTTTGCGGCCGTTGGCCACCGGGAAGGTTTGCGAAGGGTGGCGCACGTCGAACAGCGAGCGGCCAAGCCTGGCGGCAAGTTCACGCAACTGCGGCACATCCGCCAGGCGGTTATGCAGCCCGGCGGCCAGATCCATGCCGCTTTCCAGCGCCTCTTGCAAGATGGCGATCCACGCATCAGAGATGATCCCGCCACGGTTGGCGACGCCAATAACCAGCGTTTGCGCACCTGCCTTACGGGCGGCGCTAATGTCCATATCGGGTAACTGGCAGTCGGCATGGCAGCCCACCATGCGGTACTGGCCAACGCAATATTCCGGGTGCCACTGTTTGATCCCGATAGCCACTTTAGCGGCTAACTGATCGTGCGCGTCGCCAAGGAATAATAAATAGGGCTTTTTAATATCCATTATTCATCCTCACAAGCAAAAAAGCGTGAACGTTAATAACATGGTGGGATAAAAATTACGGCTAAAAATCAAACTTCACAATTGATAATATCCGTAGTCATATAATTGTCAATAACAATACTGTTATGGTTATAATATCTGGTTTTTGTTTTTTAATTGAATTTAAATTAATAAATTTACGTGATTTTTGAAGTTAAATTCTGCGTTGCGGTGTTATTTTAAAATGATGTGATTTTCTTATGCATAAATAATAAATTACCGCCCAATTGCTTTTGCTTATCCACTTGATATTAATCGGTTAATTTTATTTATTGGGTTGCGTGGCGCTAAATTGGTGAGGTGTGTTATTTCGGGGCGCCAAATTGGTGCAATGGCGGATTGTTTTTAATTTGTTAATTTAAAATTAGAAACAATGTAATTTAATAGGATTGGAACTGATACTTTAATGGATATTAAAAGAATGGGTAATGGCATGAAACGCTACCCTATATAAATAAAACCTGTTCGGGGCTATTGCCAGACAGCGGGCGTGATCAGGCCATTGTCTTTTCCGCCGGCCTTGCATTGGCGGCCCGGCATGCTTTTCCATGTGTCAATCTTGCCGTGCCGCAGGCGATGCGTTGGTTCTGGCTTTTGCGGCCACGCCGGCTTCCGATTGCGGAAACACCCGGTTGCAGAGGAAATCAACCAGCGCCCGCAGCTTGGGGGAAGGGTGTTTGCTGGCCGGCCAGAGCACATAGAAGGTGCCGAAACGCTGGGCATGTTCGGGCAGTACGCGGCGCAGTTCGCCTTCGGCCAACGGCGTTTTGACGGCAAAGTCCGGCAGGCAGGCGATGCCACGGCCCTGCATCGCGAAACACATGCGGGTTTCGATGTTGTTGCAGATCATGGACGTCGGCAGTTGCAATTCGGGTTCGCCGGGCGCGCGGCGCAGCGGCCAGGTTTCGAGCTTGCCGCTGTTGGGGAAGCGGTAGTGCAGGCAGGTGTGTTCGAGCAGGTCTTCGGGCACCTGCGGCGTGCCGCGCTGCGCCAGGTAAGCGGGGGAGGCGACCAACATCAGCTCGAAGCTGCCCAGCCTGCGCGCGGATAGCCGCGAGTCGGCGGGTTCTCCCGAACGCACGACGGCATCAAAGCCTTCCTCGACCACATCCACCAGCCGGTCGGTAAAGTCCAAATCCAGGACGATCTCGGGGTATGCGGCCATAAATTCGCCCAGCACCGGCAGCACCAGCGAGCTGACCAGCGGCAGGCTGATACGCAGGTTGCCACGCGGCGCGGCGGTAGCCTGCGAAAGCTCCAGCTCCGCGGCTTCAACCTCGGCGAGGATGCGGCGGCAGCGTTCAAGGAACATGGCGCCTTCGGCGGTCAGCGTGACGCTGCGCGTGCTGCGGTGGAACAGGCGCGCACCGAACTTCTCTTCCAGACGCGCCACGCTTTTACCCACCGCCGAAGCCGAAACGCCTAACAAGCGGCCAGCTGCGACAAAGCTGCGGGTTTCCGCCACCTGCACGAACACCGCAAAGCCGTTTAAGTTTTCCATCTCCCCCCCCATTGCGGACAGATGTTTCCGCATAACAAGGAACTGTAGCCTACTTTTTCTTTAATCGGCGGGTAATTATCGTTGCGGAACCGTTATTAACCACAAGGTATTCCCGTGACCGATTCCAAATTGCCCCTGGCACCGTTGTTAGCACTGGCGATGGCGGCGTTTATCACCATCCTCACCGAAGCGTTGCCGGCCGGCCTGTTGCCGCAGATGGCGCACAGTATGGCGGTTTCCGAAGCCTGGATCGGCCAGACCGTCACTGTTTATGCGCTGGGTTCGCTGCTGGCCGCCATCCCCTTGACGGCGGCGACCCAAGGGATCCGGCGCCGACCGCTGCTACTGGCGGCTATTCTCGGATTTTTCGCCGCGAATACCGTCACGGCGTTTTCTACCAGTTATCCCCTGACGATAACGGCACGCTTGCTGGCCGGCGTTTCGGCGGGGTTGCTCTGGGCGTTGTTGGCCGGGTATGCCGCGCGTATGGTGCCTGCGCACCAGAAAGGGCGAGCTATTGCGATCGCCATGGTGGGAACACCGCTGGCGCTGTCGTTGGGTGTGCCGGCGGGAACGTTGTTGGGCGCGGTGGTAGGGTGGCGCGCCTGCTTCGCTATTATGAGCCTGCTGGCACTGCTGCTGATGGTCTGGGTGCGCCTTCAGGTGCCGGATTTCGCCGGGCAGGCGCAGAGCCAACGCCGCCCGCTGGGGCACACGTTTATGCTGCCCGGCATTCGCTCCGTGTTGTTCGCCGTGCTGGCTTTTGTGCTGGCGCATAACATTCTTTATACCTATATCGCGCCGTTCCTGGCGATTGCCGGCCTGGCCCAACGCACGGATCTGGTGCTGCTGGTGTTCGGCATCGCGTCACTGGCCGGTATCTGGTTCACCGGCGTGCTGATTGACCGTTACCTGCGGCCCCTGACGCTCGCCAGCACGTTGCTGTTTGCCTTTGCCGCGCTGGCGCTCGGCGTCGCCGGCAATAAGCCCGCCATTGTCTATGCGGCGGTCGCCCTTTGGGGGCTGGCCTTTGGTGGGGCAGCGACGCTGTTTCAAACGGCGTTGGCGAAAACGGCCGGTGACGCGGCGGACGTCGCGCAATCAATGCTGGTGACGGCCTGGAATGTGGCTATTGCCGGTGGCGGCATCGTCGGCGGTATTTTACTCGAACGGTTCGGCACAGGCGCATTTTCTCCCGCCTTGCTTATCTTGCTGGCCACAGCGCTGGCGGTGGTAGGGGCGGCGAAACGGCACGGTTTCCCGGTGGTGGTGAAAGGGGAGCAACAACTTTCGAAAAATCAGCAAAATGGATAAAAACAGGCCAATGTGTTCATTCGCGCAGCAAACGCACTTTTTTTGCCGTTTAGCGCTTTGACAAACCGCGAGGCCCCCGTTATTATTCGCCCCGTTCACACGATTCCTCTGTAGTTCAGTCGGTAGAACGGCGGACTGTTAATCCGTATGTCACTGGTTCGAGTCCAGTCAGAGGAGCCATATTCTTGTTTTCATGCATCCCTGCGAATCTCTATATGATTTTGATTCAATGAGTTAGCGTGAAAAACCTTCCGGATGCATATCTATTTGTCTGCATGCATCGGAAGAATTTGGTGGTCAGATTTGGGGTCAATCCGGTTCGATTATGGAGTGACCACCACATGTCCTTAAATGATTCAAAAATCCGCAACTTAAAACCTTCTTCCAAACCTGTAAAATTCACTGATTCACTCGGTCTGTATCTGCTCGTCAATCCTGGCGGCTCTCGTCTCTGGTATCTCAAATATCGCTTTAACGGTAAAGAATCTCGCCTTGGTTTAGGTGCCTATCCTGAAGTCTCTCTGGCAGATGCTCGGCAGCAACGTGACGGTATTCGTAAACTTCTCACGCAAAAAATTAACCCGGCAGAACAACGCGCCGCAGAAAAAGCCAGCCATTCTCCCGAAAAAAGTTTTAAGGCCATTGCGCTCGGCTGGCATAAAAGCAATAAAACATGGTCTGAAAATCATGCCAGCCGCCTGCTTGCCACTATGAGTAATCATATTTTCCCTGTTATCGGTAGTCAGTCCGTGGCCACGTTAAAAGCACAACATTTCACGGCGTTATTGAAAAGGATTGAAGATAAAGGTCTGCTGGAAGTGGCGTCCCGTACCCGTCAGCATTTATGTAATATCATGCGGTTTGCGGTGCAGCAGGGGCTGGTGGAAAATAATCCGGCAATGCATCTCGATGGCGTGACCGCCGCACCGGTCAGGCATCACCACCCTGCTCTGCCGCTGGAGCGTCTACCTGAATTACTGGGTCGCGTTGAAAATTATCAGCAAGGGCGTCAGTTGACGCGTCTGGCCGTGACGCTGATCCTGCATCTTTTTATTCGCTCCAGTGAGCTGCGTTTTGCCCGCTGGAGTGAAATTGATTTCAAAAACAAACTCTGGACTATTCCCGCCACGCGCGAAGCCATTAATAAAGTGCGGTTCTCAACGCGTGGGGCAAAAATGCGCACACCGCATATTGTGCCGCTTTCCCGCCAAGCCATAACTATTCTGAAACAGATACTGATCCTGACCCAAAATATGATCCACCCATAATCAGAAATAACCGGCTTCAGGTTGGCTGCATATTCTGGCAATCGGCAGATTTTTCGGCGAATTCAGAGGGGGTCATCCAGCCCAGCGCAGAATGGGGACGGCTCTGATTATAGTGTATGCGCCAGGCCTCGATTTTTGCACCGTGCATCCTCCAGAGACATGAACCAGTTCTCATT
Source organism: Gibbsiella dentisursi (assembly GCF_039539505.1). Classification (NCBI taxonomy): domain Bacteria; kingdom Pseudomonadati; phylum Pseudomonadota; class Gammaproteobacteria; order Enterobacterales; family Yersiniaceae; genus Gibbsiella; species Gibbsiella dentisursi. The sequence continues at coordinate 6,861 of NZ_BAABDG010000007.1, read as the reverse complement.
CAGGCACTCCTGCCGCAGCCTGCCGTTAAAAGACTCCACCGTAGCATTATCTGTGGGTGTCCCGGGTCGGGAAAAGTCAATCCTTATACCCCGTTCGTAAACCCATTTATCCAGCATTTTCCCTGCAAATTCAGAACCATGACACCTATTGAATGCATCTGGTTAGCGTTTAAGTCAGCCATTTTCTACAACTTGTAGTGTCTGTCACAAGTGGAGAAAATCAATGAACACTCCTGTTAGCAATGTCAGCATGTCGGGGACACTGATTGCCCTAGATATCTCTAAAAAACATCATGATGCAAAAATTCGGTACCCGGATGGACGAACATCTTATCTGCGTATTGAAAATACACTGGAAGGGTTCAACCGACTGCTTGCCCTCACCGCTTCACCCCATGACAGTATTATCGCTGCCTTTGAACCTACCTCTGATTATCATCGCAACATCGCATGGTGGTTACATCAGCAGGGAGTACAGTGCCATCTTGTTTCATCTGTCAGATGTGCGCGGGCCCGCGAGATGCTGTTTAAGACCTGGGATAAAAATGATCGTAAAGATGCCAGTGTCATTATGTATTTGCTGGAACAGGGTTTATCTTCGCCATTTTATGATCCACTGGCGAATGGCGTTATCGATATACAGGAAATATCAAATACCTATCATCAGGTTACGCTGGCACGAACCCGCTGTCTGAACAGTCTGGTGAATTACTATCTGACCCTTTATTTTCCCGAAGCTGAACAATTTCTGCATATGTCACGGGCAGAGTGGTTCTGCCAGTTCTTACTTCAGTTTCCCACACCGTCCTGTATCACGTTAATGGGCCGGAATTTGTTTGTAAAACAGTCATGGGATGTTGTTGGCCGGAAGCAGTATAAACAGCAGTTTCTTGAACATCTCTATGACGTTGCTGCAAATTCCATTGCATTACCGTTGCCAGATGATTCTCTGGCTGTGACCACGTTCGGATTACAACTTCACCGGTATGTGGAACTTTCGGCTCAACGATTAAAACTTGAGAAACAGGCAGAAAATTATTTACAGGAACGAAGTGACTACCGGCATTTACGTACGATCCCGGGCATTGGCGCTGTCATTGCCCGGATGATAATTGCTGAAAGTGGTGATTTAACACGTTTTGCGCATTACCTACAGTACCTCAACTTCTGCGGTTTTAACCTTTCCGCCAGCCAGAGCGGGCAAAAACACAGTGGTTACCGATTGTCAAAACGTGGAAACGCACGATTAAGATATGCCTTCTGGCTTGCCGCCACCGTAGCCGTAAGAACGAGAGAAAACAGCTTCCGGTACAAATATGAACGCTATATCCGGGAAAATGGAGATAAACCCGATCAGAAAAGAAAAACCATGACGGCTGTGGCAACAAAAGTCGCCAAAGTGGCGCATGCAATTGTAAAACAGGATATTGATTATAAAGGTTATTACGAAATAAGCCATGGGACGTGATTCAACGGGCCGTAAGGCGCATCGCGACCATTAGATAATGCTCAACGTCCATGGCTTCCCAAAATGCTGTGTTAAGTCCTGTTGGGCTATTCGGACCCTTGTATATCATGGTAAGCATGTTTATAAGCCAAAAGGAAATGAGCAATATCGGATATAAAATAAACCATCGCCTTCTGATCAGATGGCAGGAGCCCTTTGCGTAAAAACAGTTGACTCAGACGGTAGTCCGTTGTCGGTTTTCAGCAACTGTGGCAAAGGTCGCCTGAGCGCTATGCTGTTCAGCATCTCTGCAACTTCACTTGAGCGCAGATTCTGACCCACGCAGATCCCCAGGCATTCGCGTGTATAAAGGTCAATCACCGTCAGCAGACGCAACCGACGCCCGTCAAACAAAGCATCAGAGACAAAATCCATGCCCCACACGTGGTTTGGATAGAGCCCCTGAGGCTGCGGTTGACGCCGCTGGGCGGATTTATGGCGGCGTGGACGTTTGAATCGCAGCGACAGTCCCTGTTCGCGGTATTGCCGGTAGATCCGTTTGTGGTTATCACGCCAGCCTTCCCGCCTGAGCATCACGTGTACCCGGCGGTAACCGTAATGCACCCGGGTTTCGGTGATTTCCCGAATGCGCAAGCGTAGCGCGCTGTCGTCTGCGGCCACAGAACGATAGCGGAATGAGCTGCGACTCGCGTAGCGCAAAGCAAACCTGCCTCTCGCTGGCTCCGTAACGGGCCTGCAAATCCCTGACCCATTCGCGCAGACGTGCCAGCGTCAGATCTTTTTTGTCAGCACGTCCTGTAGCATGGCCTTATCGAGGCTCAGATCAGCCTGCTTGAGGGCAAAAACAATCTGCTCTTCAGTGAATCGTGATCTTTTCATCGGCACCACCTCCGTTCAGGGGAGTGTTTATCATGCCGGAATTCTGTTTCTGAATGGCGCAGGATTTTGGGTCAGGGTCAGTCAGGCTAAGCGCCCAGAATACGTCGTTTACCGCACAGTGGCAGACCACAGAAAACCTGTGTGATGAAGAAGGCCGCTGTATCAATGAAGCAGCGCTACGCCTTGCGGCACAACGGATCCAACAAACCGGACAAGCGACGGTTATTCAGATCGAAACTAAACGAGTCAAAGAGTCCGCGCCGCTGCTTTTTGACTTAGGCACACTGCAACAGGTCTGTTCAAAAAAATGGGGAATAGGCGCACAGCAGGTGCTGGATATCGCCCAGGCACTGTATGAAACCCACAAAGCTACCTCCTATCCACGTACCGATTGCGGCTATCTTCCACTATCCATGATGGCCGAAGTGCCGCTGGTCATCAACGCCCTGCTCACCAGCGACCCAACGCTCAAGCCTCTACTGGCACACTGCAATCTTCAACAGCAATCCCGCGCCTGGGACGACAAAAAAATCACCGCTCACCACGGCATGATTCCGACCATGCAGACTACCGATATCAGCAAAATGAGCGATGACGAACGGGAGGTTTACGATCTGATCCGCCGTCATTATCTAGCACAGTTTTTACCGCAGCATGAGGTGGATAAAACGCAGGTGGTTCTTCGGTGTGCTGAACACTCACTGCTTGCCAGCTGTAAAGTGGTCGTCGCCACAGGCTGGCGAATGCTGTTTTCCCGCGACGACGAGGATAAAGATATTCAGTCACTGCCTGTATTAGCCAAAAATGCAATTTGCACCGTTGCGGGTACAGAGATCAATGCGCTGAAAACCAAGCCGCCGGAGCATTACACCGAAGGTACGCTGATTGCCGCCATGAAAAATGCCGCCCGTTTTGTGACCGATGAACGCCTGAAACAACGGCTGAAAGAGAGCACCGGTCTGGGTACGGAAGCCACCCGCGCGGGGATTATTGAAACACTGCTGAAGCGGGGCTATATCGAGAAATAGAAGCGCCATCTGGTCGCCACCAACAGCGCCGTTCTGCTCATGAGTCTGTTACCCGCTATCGTTAAAGATCCGGGGATGACAGCATTATGGGAACAGGCGCTGGACGACATTGCTGCAGGGAAATTAACGCTGGAGAGTTTTCTGCAAAAGCAGGAAATCTGGATCGGTAAAATGGTCGAGCAGGCCAGAGCGTAAACTCTCTTACTGCGATAATCAGTTGTTTACTGTTTGCATGACCATCAGGCAGTAAATTGATCGCACATGGTAATACTCACTTGCCTTGTGCCGGTGCCGACCGGCAACCAACCGGAGCCTTTTGTGCGCAAGCGCCAATAGACTTGACCCGTCCCTCCTTTGAGCGGGTCGAAACAGAGTTTCTCTTGCTGTTTCCGGAGGTTACTCAACAGCCAGGTTAAATCCTGCCAGCGCCATTATTGTCTGTATGACTAATGGCGCTGTTCCTTATCAGATCAGCTCATGCTTTGTTCGTTGCCTTTTCAGCAACTTTTCATCATTCATCATTTCAATAAAGGGAGTGAGCTGTTTTTTAATTGTCTGGATGTCCGCTTCAAAAAGATCCATCTTCCCATCTCGTTGACACGCAATCATACTGCGGAAAATCATTTCGATGAGTGAATTTCTTTTTTCAAAATTTAGCGGCCAGGACGATATATCTTCAATCTTAGAGATAATGCCTTCTCTACTGCTACCATTGGCACCAATGCATCCACAAATGTAGTCAACGTAAGTGAACTCCGTTCTTTTTATGAAAAGAGAAAATGCCTGTAGAAGTGCCTGCATATCCTGTTCATTGAAACTAATATCATCCTGGCATGAGTGATAAAATGCCTGTAGTACTTTAATCGCTTCATGGAGATCTTCTTGCCGATTAATCAGTAAAGGACTAACAAGATAATCTGACTGGTACAGTGATGAAACCATCCACTCTTCGAGATATTCTTTTTTCTCTCTTTTCCTGAAAAAGGAAAATTTCTTCTTCCTGTTATCTATAACAATATGTTTGTTATGTTCAAACCAGTTAAAAGCATAGGGTATAAGAACATCCTTAATCCAATGATGAGTCGTCAGTACATCACAGTAATTATCAGGGTTAATGTTCTTCTCAAATGGCTGGAAATTCGAACTAGGAACTTCCCATAACAACACAACATTTCTGACATTAAATTTATTTTCATATCTTGACGGCACAGCTCTAAAATAAACATCTTTCCCCGGAAATATATCGCTTCGCCGTGTATTGAAGACCATTATTTTGTTAGTCACCGTATTAAAAATATTCCATTTATCCTCTTCACCTAAAAAGTCATGATGCTCACAGAAGATCACCAATCTGTTCCATAGCCACAGTGGAATTTCCATCATGGGAATACTAACCGAACAATAGCCATCATCCCTGAAGCAAGATGATTGATATAATGCATCCATCTCCATAATGCTCTTTTGATAACGCAGCCATAATTTATCAAACGCATTGCAGATCGAAACAACACTATCGTGCGACAGAACTATTCGGCAATTTTCTATATCGCAAAAATATTCATCATTTTTATAGAACTTGATCCAGGGGCGGCAAAGTGCACGAACCGGCGTCCTCCGACCAGCAAAAGCACGCGTCAATAAATAATTCTGACTCAGCGTTAATAATAAATGGTTATAATCATGGTGCCTTAAGGTAATCAGGCATGAAAGTGTATTACTCTCAGGTTTGGGGAGGTATGCCTGGATGATGACATGTTCGTTAATTGAGCGATGATAATTCCCCTTATTATACTCCTCAGGGCCTTTACACTCCGACCATCCTATTTTTTCCTTACGCCCCCACAATCCATTATTTTCAATTTGCCAAAGCGCCTCTTTACCTAAAAAACGTTCAACATACTCCTTACCAAAAAACTCAGTGAGCAACGTAGGAGATTTAACTATTCCCATCCACTTCGCCAGATCCAGTGCATCATAGAGGTGATGCTCAATACCCAGAGCTTCAAGGCAATCTCGCTGTTTTCTAAATTCCTGATCCAATAGAGCGTGCGAAGGGCTGGCGGTAATCAGGCAAAAGGTAGAAATCGGAATATCCCATTCTTTTAATTCCCTGACAAATTTCTCTAGGGCATTGGTATACTTCTGGCATGACAACGTATTACCGCTTTTGATTTCGTAAAGGTGATATTGAGTGTTTTTATTATAGTCAGTGATAGTAATTAAAAAATCCCCACCGCCCTGAGCACACCCTCTGGTACCGTTAGACCTACAATTGACTGAATCATAATCCTTATTCAACCGAAGATACTCAACGACCAACTCACGGCAAAACGCCTCAAATCTATCGGAGGGCGTTAACCTGTCATAGGGCAAATTATAGTCGCCTGCGCCCACGGGCCCACAGTGACTGACATTCAATTCCCTGTTCACCATGAAATGCGTCCTTATTCATCTTTAATTTCCCTTACCTTATAATAACTTGAGTCCTGATGCCATGGGCATTTCGTTCACTTGCGAGAAGACAATACACTCAAAAGCCCACATTAATAATCATGTCAACAATGTTGGATTTTTAAGCAGAACCAGGGGGTGCGTTTTCCATGGCTAATCATTGAAGGGAACGTTGTCAGATAGAATGATTGCCTATTCTAGGATGATTTATTTTTACCAAAACAGAGTTCCTTATACCCCCTCGATCCCTCTGTTGATGTAATTCCCCCGCTAATCGCTGTCACCGACAGCACCCTTTATCTCTGTGGTTTCCTGCAAGCAGAGAGCCTCTGGAAACTTCTTTTACCCACCTGAAATCTTAAACCCTGGACTGACCCCACCTCAGTAGACATATTCTGTCCTCACGACGAGGCCTGTTCGAAGGCCTCCGGACTGACGCCGCCGAGATGACTGTGGCGCCGGGCCCGGTTGTAGAAGACTTCAATGTAATCGAAGATATCGGCCCGGGCCAGCGCGCGGGTTTTGTAGATCCGTTTTCTGATACGCTCTTTTTTTAGCGAACTGAAGAACGACTCCGCCACTGTAGTGGATCTATAGTGGATCGGTAATTCAGGACACCTCGAAATCCTGTTAATGTTAAAACAGTGAACATGAGGTGATACATGATCAAAACTCGTCGGACTAAACGCACATTTTCTCCAGAGTTCAAACTCGAAGCTATCGAACAGGTTGTTAAGTATCAGCGGGATGTTCGGGAAGTCGCGCAGGCGCTCGAACTCAATCCTGATCATTTGCGCAAATGGATACGGCTTTATAAGCAGGAACTCCAGGGTATTGAGTCCACTGGCAATGCGATTACACCTGAACAACGTGAAATTCAGCAGCTTAAAGCGCAGATAAAGCGTCTTGAGATGGAAAAAGAAATACTAAAGCAGGCTGCTGTAGATTCAATTGGTCAACGCAACAGTCATGTGAAAACATGGGGTTGCGGAGGATTTTTGAATGAGACGGACATTTACAGCAAAGGAAAAAGCA
>NZ_BAABDG010000006.1:0-7522 GCF_039539505.1 Gibbsiella dentisursi | reverse complement strand
CGCCGCGCTCTACACGACCGGTAACCACGGTACCACGGCCGGAGATAGAGAATACGTCTTCGATTGGCAGCAGGAACGGCTTGTCAATCGCACGCTCTGGTTCTGGGATGTAGCTGTCCAGCGCTTCCGCCAGTTCGATAACCTTCGCTTCCCACTCTGCTTCGCCTTCCAGCGCTTTCAGTGCGGAACCACGGATTACCGGGGTGTCGTCGCCTGGGAAATCGTATTGAGACAGCAGCTCGCGCACTTCCATCTCTACCAGTTCCAGCAGCTCTTCGTCATCAACCATGTCGCATTTGTTCAGGAACACGATGATGTAAGGAACGCCAACCTGGCGGCCCAGCAGGATGTGCTCACGGGTCTGCGGCATCGGGCCGTCAGTCGCAGCAACTACCAGGATCGCGCCGTCCATCTGTGCAGCACCGGTGATCATGTTTTTCACGTAGTCGGCGTGCCCTGGGCAGTCAACGTGCGCGTAGTGGCGAGTCGGGGTATCGTATTCAACGTGAGAGGTGTTGATGGTGATACCACGCGCTTTTTCTTCTGGTGCGTTATCGATCTGATCGAAAGCACGAGCAGCACCGCCGTAGGTTTTAGCCAGTACGGAGGTGATAGCAGCGGTCAGCGTTGTTTTACCATGGTCAACGTGGCCGATAGTACCGACGTTAACGTGCGGTTTTGTACGTTCAAACTTTTCTTTAGACATCGATTGTCCCTCTAAGACACGGATAAATCGGTGGTATCACCACATCAACCAAGCATATGCTTGCTGAATCCAGAACAGAAAGAAAATCAGGGGGCGAGAAAACAAGGAAGTGGTGCTGATAGGCAGATTCGAACTGCCGACCTCACCCTTACCAAGGGTGCGCTCTACCAACTGAGCTATATCAGCACATCTTGGAGCGGGCAGTGGGAATCGAACCCACATCATCAGCTTGGAAGGCTGAGGTAATAGCCATTATACGATGCCCGCATCCTGGAACTCGGCTACCTGATTTTTCTGTAAAAACGAGAGGCTGGAGAAGGACGGTATACGCTTTGCTCCACGCCTTTCATGCCGAACAGCGTAGAATATTTTACACCGTTTTGCATGTGCCGAAGGCTTTCGCCCTCGCCAAAGTGGACAATGTAGCAATCCGCTTTGGTGTAACGTTATCGCTAACGTTGAATTTGGTGGTGGGGGAAGGATTATTCGTCGCTCCGCTCCTCACCCTTCGGGCCGTGCTGCGCACGTTGTCTCGCGCTGCTCGACTCGAACCTTGTCGAAGGTTCTCACCTTCCCCAAAGTGGACAATGCAGCAATCCGCTTTGGTTTAACGTTATCGCTAACGTTGAATTTGGTGGTGGGGGAAGGATTCGAACCTTCGAAGTCTGTGACGGCAGATTTACAGTCTGCTCCCTTTGGCCGCTCGGGAACCCCACCAGATTTTTTTTATTGCTTAAACTTGAATGGTGCCGGCACCAAGAGTCGAACTCGGGACCTACTGATTACAAGTCAGTTGCTCTACCAACTGAGCTATGCCGGCATCAAGTGCAGCGCATTCTAGGTAGAGCGGACGACCTATGCAACAAAAAAATTGCGTCTCGCGCACTTTCGCTCATAAATCAGCCAAATTTGCGTACTCTCTGGCAAATCACTACCCAATATGGGTAAAAATCGACCCGTTACGTGAAGCATTTAATGTGATTTTATCCATAGATTGGCTGTTTTCTTACCCGCCGGTTTCCGCTGGCGTTCGATTTTTTCGCTGCGCCGCAGAGCAAAATATGCGCAACCAGGCTGCACCACAACAGTGAGTTTGCCCACCGGCGGCGCATTCATTCTGCCTATTTGATGACCAACCACATTAGCTTCAGTCAATTAGCCCATTGGCACAAATCTTGCCTAATGTAATTACCCCCTTAGCCCAGGAGGAATAGCCGATGAAAATAGTCTCTATCAATGCCGCCACGCTTCCCATTTATCGGGACGAGCTGGCACAGCTGCTGACCGATGCGATTACGCATGGCGCATCCGTAGGTTACGATACCCAGATCCCGCATGAAGATGCAGAAAGCTACTTCCACAGCCTGCGCCCTGCTCTGGCGAAGGGAGAACTGCTGCTATGGATCGCCCGGGATCAAAGTGGCGTCATCGGTACCGTACAGCTTGAACTGTGCCAAAAGCCCAATGGCCGTAACCGGGCGGAAGTACGCAAGTTGCTGGTCCACAGCCGCGCCCGCCGCAACGGCGTGGGGCACGCGCTGATGAAAACGCTGGAACAGGCTGCACTGCAACACCGGCGTGGGCTGCTCTATCTGGATACTCAAGCCGGTTGCGCCGCAGAAGGCCTGTATCGAACGCTTGGCTATCGTTGCCTGGGGGAGTTGCCCGATTACGCGGCCTCTCCCGATGGCTATTACCATCCCACAGTGATTTATTACAAACGGCTGTTTGCGGTCAACCAGCCTTCACACGCGATTGCCAGCTAACCTCCAGGCGGTATCGCCTGCCGTGATACCGCCCCTCACCCCTCTACTTGTACTGGCTATTTCCCTGCGAATAGACAATATGTAAGAAAAAAGTCTACGCCAAAAAGCAAGCTGTCTATAATATGCAGCTTATTTATTATCTGGCGTTGGCGTTCGGCGCCGCTTCCAACGTGCGTAACCAGGCAGAATTTAGCTTATGATAAAAAGAGATCAATCTTTAGCGACGCCTTACTTACAGTTCAATCGTACCCAGTGGGCTGCGCTGCGGGATTCTGTTCCGCTCACCCTTTCGGAAGCAGAGATCGTTAAGCTTCGAGGCATTAACGAAGATCTTTCTTTGGATGAAGTCGCGCAAATTTATTTGCCGCTATCGCGCTTGCTGAACTTTTATATCAGCTCTAATCTGCGCCGGCAGGCGGTGCTTGAGCAATTTTTGGGTACCGATGGGCAAAAAATCCCTTACATCATTGGGATAGCAGGCAGTGTCGCCGTCGGGAAAAGCACCACGGCGCGCCTGTTGCAGGCGCTGCTCAGCCGCTGGCCGGAGCACCGCACCGTTGAGTTGATTACCACCGATGGCTTTCTGCATCCCAATAAGGTGCTCAACGAACGCGGGCTAATGAAGAAAAAAGGCTTCCCGCAATCGTATGATATGCATAACCTGGTCAAGTTTGTTTCTGAAGTGAAATCCGGCGCTAAACGCGTTACGGCACCGGTGTATTCACATCTTATTTACGATATCGTCACCGATGGCAATAAAGTCATTGAACAGCCTGATATTCTTATTTTGGAAGGATTAAACGTGTTGCAAAGCGGGATGGATTATCCTCACGATCCGCATCACGTATTTGTTTCCGATTTTGTCGATTTTTCTATATATGTAGATGCACCGGAAGACTTATTGCAAACCTGGTATATCAACCGTTTCCTGAAATTCCGCCAGGGTGCGTTTTCCAACCCGAACTCTTATTTCCATAACTATGCCAAATTGCCGGAAGCCGAGGCAATCAATATTGCCACCGGGCTATGGAATGAGATTAACGGTTTGAATTTAAAACAGAATATCCTTCCTACCCGGGAGCGCGCCAGCCTTATCATGACAAAAAGCGCCAACCATGCGGTAGAGAACGTTCGCCTGCGAAAATAGCGGTGCTGACTGCAAACCAGGCACAGTTTGCGCAACAGCAATAGGGGGTTCACCCCCCTATTCTATTTATTGTCACTGCGCGCTGCGCAATGATATTTCCCCACCGATAAATGGCTTTATCACACCTTCCTGTTCCAACAGCAGCGCTCCTTGCTGATCGATGCCGCGTGCAATACCAAAGATCTGCTGCTCGCCAATCAATAGCTTAACCGGACGATCGATAAAATTATCCAATTGTCGCCAGCGGGCGACGAACGGGGCCAGCCCTTGTTGTTCAAACTGCGGTAGCGTACGGCGCAACTCATTGAGCAACGTGGCTGTGAGTTCGTTACGATCGATATCAATCCCGGCTTCCTGCAGGTTGATCCAGCCCTGGTCAATCGTATGGGTATCCCGCATCGCCAGATTAATCCCGGCACCGATTACCAACTGCGCGGCATCGCCGGTTTTACCGGTTAATTCGACCAAGATGCCGGCCAGTTTACGATCGTTTAGGTAAAGATCGTTCGGCCATTTTACCCGCACGTTTTCCGCACCCAGGCGCTGCAGGGTTTCCGCCATCACAATACCAATCACCAGGCTTAGGCCGATCGCGGCCGCTGGGCCCTGCTCAAGCCGCCAAAACATGGAAAGGTACAGGTTAGCGCCAAACGGCGACACCCAACGGCGCCCACGGCGGCCACGGCCTGCCTGCTGATATTCTGCTACGCAGGCGTCGCCGGATTGCAGCTCGGCGATACGATCCAGCAGATACTGGTTCGTGGAATCCACAACCGGCAGCACGGTAATACGTTGCTCATCCAACAGGCGGATAATACGCTCAGCATCAAGCAATTGAATTGGCGCAGGCAAACTATACCCTTTACCCGGCACGGTAAAGACATCCAATCCCCACTCGCGGATCGTCTGAATGTGCTTATTGATGGCTGCGCGGCTCATCCCCAGTGCTTCACCCAGATGTTCACCGGAATGAAAGTTGCCGTCGGCAAGCAACGCAACCAGTTTTAACGGCACCGTTGTATCTTTCATGACAGTATCTCCAGTGCATCCACTTCACCTGATGCAGCGATAAAGCGAACTTCTGGCTCCAGCCATACGGCAAACTTTTCAGCCACGGTGTTACGCACATGGCGCGCCAGCGCCACGACATCCTGGCTGGAGGCGTTGTTCTGGTTCACCAGAACCAATGCCTGCTTGCTGTGCACCGCAGCGCCGCCAATCTGTTGCCCTTTTAGGGCGCACTGATCGATGAGCCAGCCCGCCGCCAACTTCTCCTGGCCACTGGCCTGCGGATAGTGCGGCATACCAGGGTATTCGCTCAGTAGACGTTGCGCCTGTTCTTTGCTGACCAACGGGTTTTTAAAGAAACTCCCGGCGTTACCGGTTACCCGGGGGTCGGGCAGCTTACTCTGGCGCATTTGACACACGGCCTCGAATACCTGGTGGGGCGTTACCGTATGCAGATCCAATTTAGTGAGATCGCCATAATTCAGCAGTGGACGCCACTGCTTGTTTAAACGCAGCCCAACGCCCACGATGATGTAACCCAGTTTGAGCTGGTGCTTGAACACGCTTTCACGGTAACCGAACCCGCAGCGTTCTACGCTCATGCGATCGATAGCGCCCGTGTTGAGATCCAGCAAATCGACATACTCGCAGACATCTTTCAGTTCAAGACCGTAGGCACCGATATTCTGGATAGGCGCAGAGCCGACTCTGCCTGGGATCAACGCCAGGTTTTCCAGACCGGGAATATCTGCATCTAACGTTTGCCTCACCAACTGGTGCCAATTTTCCCCGGCGCTAACGTGCAGGTGCCATGCATCTTCCTGCTCCTGGATGGCGATGCCTTTAAGCGCATTGACCATCACGGTGCCGGCAAAGTCCTCCAGGAACAAGACATTACTGCCTTCACCGAGGATCAGCAGCGGCTGCTGGCGTTTCTGGGTCTGTTGCCAGACCTTAATCATCTGTTCGATGGTCTCGGCAATCACCAATTGCGCTGCGTTAACCGGGAGCGCAAAAGTATTGTAGTCTTTCAAAGACGCACTTTCAGTATGCATAACGTTAGATACCCTTACGAAATAAATTATACCTAGTCTACCCAATTTAACGTTGATAGCTATTATTTGTTTTTCTTCGTCGTTATTTTAATGCAAGGGATTTTTAAGAACGCTATTCACAAGGCGAGAAATAATAAAAATATACCATATAATCAATAATATATAAAAATACGCGTATGCTATTCATCGATTTGGGGTATATAAATAATCAATAGGTACTAAGTAAGTATTCCGGATATTGATTACTACAAAAAACTATCGACGATCTATTAGCAAATAGCCTTTCTCCGTAAATAAATAATAACTATCTATTATAGATTCGAGAATGTTATTTTCTTCCCACCCACACAGGCCGGCCCCATCATGAGAGCCTATAGCGCGCCGAAGCGTGGCCCACAACGCAAAAAGCCCCGTACGCAAGTACGGGGCTTTCTACTGGATTTGATGCCTGGCAGTGTCCTACTCTCGCATGGGGAGACCCCACACTACCATCGGCGCTACGGCGTTTCACTTCTGAGTTCGGCATGGGGTCAGGTGGGACCACCGCGCTATTGCCGCCAGGCAAATTCTGTTTCATTTCAGCCGTTACAGTTCTCTCTGCAACCACCAAAACCAATCTGCAAACAAGCCAAAAATCTCTGTCACGTCTCTAAAACACCTTCGGTGTTGTAAGGTTAAGCCTCACGGTTCATTAGTACTGGTTAGCTCAATGCATCGCTGCACTTACACACCCAGCCTATCAACGTCTTCGTCTTAAACGTTCCTTTAGTGGACTTAAAGCCCAAGGGAAGACTCATCTCGAGGCAAGTTTCGCGCTTAGATGCTTTCAGCGCTTATCTCTTCCGCACTTAGCTACCGGGCAATGCCATTGGCATGACAACCCGAACACCAGTGGTGCGTTCACTCCGGTCCTCTCGTACTAGGAGCAACCCCTCTCAATCTTCCAACGCCCACGGCAGATAGGGACCGAACTGTCTCACGACGTTCTAAACCCAGCTCGCGTACCACTTTAAATGGCGAACAGCCATACCCTTGGGACCTACTTCAGCCCCAGGATGTGATGAGCCGACATCGAGGTGCCAAACACCGCCGTCGATATGAACTCTTGGGCGGTATCAGCCTGTTATCCCCGGAGTACCTTTTATCCGTTGAGCGATGGCCCTTCCATTCAGAACCACCGGATCACTAAGACCTGCTTTCGCACCTGCTCGAGCCGTCACTCTCGCAGTCAAGCTAGCTTATGCCTTTGCACTAACCTCCTGATGTCCGACCAGGATTAGCTAACCTTCGTGCTCCTCCGTTACTCTTTGGGAGGAGACCGCCCCAGTCAAACTACCCACCAGACACTGTCCTCACCCCCGCTTAGGGGGCCGAGTTAGAACATCAAACATTAAAGGGTGGTATTTCAAGGTTGGCTCCATGCAGACTGGCGTCCACACTTCAAAGCCTCCCACCTATCCTACACATCAAGGCTCAATGTTCAGTGTCAAGCTATAGTAAAGGTTCACGGGGTCTTTCCGTCTTGCCGCGGGTACACTGCATCTTCACAGCGAGTTCAATTTCACTGAGTCTCGGGTGGAGACAGCCTGGCCATCATTACGCCATTCGTGCAGGTCGGAACTTACCCGACAAGGAATTTCGCTACCTTAGGACCGTTATAGTTACGGCCGCCGTTTACCGGGGCTTCGATCAAGAGCTTCGCCTTGCGGCTGACCCCATCAATTAACCTTCCGGCACCGGGCAGGCGTCACACCGTATACGTCCACTTTCGTGTTTGCACAGTGCTGTGTTTTTATTAAACAGTTGCAGCCAGCTGGTATCTGCGACTGGCTTCAGCTCC
>NZ_BAABDG010000005.1:0-68893 GCF_039539505.1 Gibbsiella dentisursi | reverse complement strand
TGCTTTTTCCTTTGCTGTAAATGTCCGTCTCATTCAAAAATCCTCCGCAACCCCATGTTTTCACATGACTGTTGCGTTGACCAATTGAATCTACAGCAGCCTGCTTTAGTATTTCTTTTTCCATCTCGAGACGTTTTATCTGCGCTTTCAACTGCTGAATTTCGCGCTGTTCGGGTGTAATAGCGTTTCCCACCGGCTCAATTCCCCGGAGCTCTTGTTGATAAAGTCGTATCCATTTACGCAGGTGGTCCGGATTAAGTTCAAGTGACTGAGCCACCTCTCGAACATCGCGCTGATATTTAACGACCTGTTCTATCGCCTCAAGTTTGAACTCCGGGGAGAATGTACGTTTGGTTCGCCGGGTTTTGATCATGCATCACCTCATAATTCACTGTTTTAACATTAACAGGTTTTAGAGGTGTCCTGAATCAGTGATCCACTACATGCCGCCTGACTGGGATATTGCGTACAGCAGAAAACTCATCGAACAGGTTCAGTCGTTGTGGCCGGAGCAGGCTAAGCCTCTGGCACAGCAGTGGCAACAACAGATTAATGTCTCAGTACCTCCTGTCGATACAATGAACGGCTGGCATGAAGGTATGACGCAGCTTCAGGCTCTTGCCGATAAACTGAATGCACTTGATGGTCAGAAGGGAAAATACATCACCGTCAGTGAACTTAAATCGCAGGTCTTTGGCATGCTGACAAGCTTCCGGCAGACCGTGCCGGTGGAAGAACAGCTTCGGCAGTTGAAGCTGCTCCCTGAAGACTCGCTGCAGCGCCAGCAGCAGATTCAGCAGGCTGAGCAGCACCTCCGGGCTCAAGTCTATATGCTGGCGCAGGAAAAAAATCGTGAGTGATGTAAAAGGAACTGGCGGGGTGGGTAAAACACAGCGACACCGTAATCACCGGACACAGTGGACGGCCACCGAAATTACGTTTGTGGAACAACACTATGGCCAACTGTCTGCCCGTGAAATCGGGGAGCGGCTTGGCCGGTCTGCCCATGGAGTGGCCCGAATCGTTCAGCTTTTAGGTCTGTCCCGGGGCGTCGCACCGTCCTGGTCAGAAGAGGAGCTGGCATTGCTCCGGACCCACTATGCAGAAGGCATAGAGTATGTCATATCACTCTTGCCCGGGCGTTCACGCAAGGCTATCTTCCGGCAGGCGTCCCTTGCCGGGCTCACTAGTCGCAGTAGCTGGAGCAGTGAAGAGAAGGTATTTCTGGAAAAAAATTACAGAAATCTGCCAACAAAAGAAATTGCTACCAGACTGGGCAGAAGCGTCAGTGCGGTGAGGGCGGCAGTGGTCAAATTTGACCTTGGAACAGGGAAAAACAGACCCTGGTCGGAAAGGGAACTGGTGTTGATGCAGGCGCACTACAGTAAAGGGATTGATAAAATAAAAGCGTTGCTGCCGGATCAGCAACGTGACCAGATACGTCAGCACAGAAAATATTGTCTTTCCTGCGCGAAGCCCATCAGCTCCCCGGAGAAACTTGATGCGGCGGAAATCGCAAGGGCAGCGTCAACGTCTGGTCGCCAAGCTGGAAGACGCCGAGATTCAACTGGAGAATAACCTCCCCGACGTACCTAATTTTACTATCCATGATTTTCGACGTACCGCGCGATCGCATCTGGCGGTGTTAGGAGTTAATCCAGTAGTTGCAGAACGCTGCATGAACCACAGAATCAAAGGCGTTGAGGGGATATACAACCGTTATCAGTGTTTCGATGAGAGGAAGCAGGCGTTGGAGTTGTGGGCTGACTTGCTCGTATCTCTGGAAAGAGGTTAAGGCTATAACGTGATGCCACTAAGAAAGGTTATCGCATGAAGGAGACAGTCCCACCTTTCCGTTAAAAAGACTAGATATTTAAAAATAATGGTTTCGAATGTGAACTTGAACAGAATTCTGGATGATAGTCTAGATTTTCACCATTATCTTCTTGTAATATTCCCAAAAGGGTGAAACGGCAACTTCTATTTTGGATGGAACCATATGGCAATTTCAAAAACAAATGGTCAATCTAAGCCCAAGCGTAAAACTGAAGTTCCTGGTCAAGCGTTAGGGTACAGCCTTCAATTTACACTGCTCACTCATTTGTTGCTTCAAGCGCCTGAGGGTAGTCTTTGCAGTTTGGAGGTACTTGATGACGTTGCCCAAGAGAATAATTCTGGTGATACCAGATTCATTCAAAGTAAAAGCGCTCTTACAGCTAATCCTGCAGCTGATCGTGCAAAATCATTATGGAAAACACTTTCTAATTGGATTGACCTTGCTACATCCCCAGGCTTCGAAGTGGAAAAAGCCGTTTTTGAGCTATATGTATCGCGTCCAGTTGAAGGGAGTATAGTTAAAAAGTTTAATGAAGCTAAAACACCAGAGGATGCCCAAGAAGCCATTACCCATGCCCGAACAGAATTATGGGGAGATTCACCACACTTCACTTTGAAGGATGGCATCTCGAAAGAAATTTCCAAATACGTCGAAAAAGTCTTTACCGCAGACCAAAACCTTCTACAACGACTTATATGCAACTTTCAACTGACACTTGGTAGTGGTAGTCCACAAGCAGATCTTGAAGCATGTGTGCGAAGCCATCCTGTCTCGCCTTCAAAGGTTAGTGATATCACTAATTACCTTTGCGGAAAAGTGAAACGCCACATCGATATGCTTCTAGAGGCAGAAAAACCTGCTGTCATTGCCCGTGATGATTTTTACACCTGGTACAAAGCATATGTTCAGAAAATAGATCGCCAGATGGTTCTTTCTAGCCGTGCTCAGGCCCCAGCAAAAGAGAAGGCTCAGGAGTATCTTCCTGATAAATTTGTCCAACAATTAGAGATCATCGGCCTGCCTTATGAAGAAATACTTGGAGCCATAAGTGACTATTTAATGGCCTCATTCGACCGAACTGATTGGGCTGCGCGGGGAGAGGTTGACGAAACCTCATTTGATGATTTGGATACTGTGCTACAGAGAACATGGAAGAATAAACAGAGAACCTGTGGTTTAACACACAGAGAAAAGCCCGAACAAGATCAAGGGCAGCTGCTTTACTCTGAATGTATGCAGTTTAATACCCCACTTCAGGCTATGTCTCCGCCAAGCCATTTTATTCCCGGTTGCTATCATATTTTAGCTGATAGCTTAGCTGTAGGATGGCATCCAAACTATACGACGCAGTTGAAGAATAAGAAGGTCGCATAAGATGCTGGCAAGAGAAGCTCAAAATATTCAGAATCCTGCATTAGGCGCTGCTCTTGTATGGCGGTTTTGTTGTGGTTATGTCAAAACTAATCGGGTAAGCGCGCCCCCTCCTCTTCCATTTCTCTTTCTGGTACTTCCTATAATTCTGCATCAAGAGACTTCTGAGTTTGTTAAGCGCACCTATAAAAGTTCAGGGCTGCGGGCTTTTGCTGCAAAGTTTGGCGATTCATCGGTATCAAAGCAAGATTTGCTGTTTCAAATTCATGAACGTTCAATCCGTTGGCGACAGCTTAGCCTGCGATCAATTGAGCTTGCTGTCGCAGGCGATCTACTCAAATTGCAAGATGAGGGTGATGTAATTCCTTTATCGAAAACAAAGGCGAGGGGATTATCGGATGAGGTAAAGACACTCATGGATTTGGCAGAGAAACTGGGCTCTTGGTTTGGCGAACTCTCGATTCATGAGGTTGTGACAACTTTAAAGGTGAAACTCTAATGTATTTTCAAATTCGAGGCATCATACTCTGGCCACGAAATAAAAAATTTAAGCCTCGTACCATTCGTTTTGAACTCGGCAAAGTTAATGTCATCAGTGGTGCCTCACGCACTGGGAAATCGGCAGTAATTCCCATCATTGATTATTGTCTTGGTTCCAATAGCTGTTCAATTCCAGTAAATACTATTCGTAGATATTGTGAGTGGTTTGGGATCGTCGTGGCAACAGAGCAAGGTGAAAAATTGTTGGCACGAAAAGAACCCGGAAACCAACGTAGTACCACTGATATGTATGTATTAGAGGCTGAAAATATTACGTCCATCCCCAGCCGTCTGGAAAAAAACACTAATGTTATTGCAGTAAAGAGAATGCTTGATGATTTGGCTAACCTTTCGAATCTTGACTTTTCAGGTGGTGATGAAAATTCAGGATTTGATGGTCGACCAGCTTTTCGTGATTTAGCTGCTTTCACATTTCAGCCGCAAAACGTTGTTGCTAATCCCGATGTTTTATTCTTTAAAACTAATACCTATGAACATAGGGAGAAATTGCGGAAGATTTTTCCCTATGTCCTTGGCGCAGTAACATCTGAACTAATGGCTAAACAGTTTGAGCTCAATAGAACTCGCCTATTGTTACGTCGCAAAGAACGAGAACTCAAAGATGCCCAAGCTATATCAGCACAATGGCTTGCTGATTTAAAGTCTAAGTACAGTGAGGCCCAAGAACTTGGCTTGGTACCTAAACCGCAAGAACAGTTATCCCGAGAGCAAATGATTGAGCACCTTGAAGAAGTTATTTCACAAACCGATCTAGCTTTGAAAGTAACCGTAGCAACAATTTCAGACGCTTTGGATGAATTAAATAAGCTTGAAAACGAAGAGCGATTAGTTTCTCGTGAACTAACTACAATGCGTCACCGTCTTGAAGAAATGAACCGTCTACGAGTTGGAGTACATCAGTATGAAAATGCCCTTCTAATGCAACGTGAACGGCTTAAAATTTCTGGCTGGTTATTATCTAACGCAAATGATGAGTCAGATTGCCCCATGTGTGGTAGCCATTCTGATTCTGCCAGGCAAAAGCTACAAGTTCTTGTCCAACGACTATCAGATGTTGAGGCTGCGATAGGAGCTGATACCCATAAGGAAGTTCCAGCCGCATTTGATAGAGAGCTACAACGTGTAACCTCTGATGTGTCTAACGCAACCGAGCGTTTAAGATCCATCCAGTTAAGTAAGCGAGCCTTAACGAGCAGATCGAAGGAGGCGCGTGAGCAACAGTTTTCCACCAGGCGTGCTGAGCGTTTCATCGGCAATATCGAATCTGCGCTAGAGTTACATAGAAAACTAGGAAGCAATAGTGAACTTGTAGAAGAAGTAAATAATCTCAAAGAAATAGTACAGAACTTGGAAAAAGAGTTACGTGAAAAAGATATCGAATTGCGTAAAAACCAAGCATTAAGAGTTATTAACGCTAAAGCAGGGAATATCCTTCAAGGTTTAGATGTTGAAGACCCAAATGCACCTATTTCTTTAGAAATTAATGACCTAACAATCAAAGTGTTAGGGGGTGAGCGTGATGATTATCTTTCGGAGATAGGAAGTGGTTCAAATTGGCTCTCCTATCATTTGGCAGTATTACTCTCTCTCCATCAATTTTATTTAAGTCAAAAAAATAATCCTGTACCTAGTTTTCTTATTCTTGATCAACCAAGTCAGGTCTATTTTCCTAAATCTACTCAGCTTCAAAACGTTGCTAATGAAGATGAACCAAAGCTTCGTGATGAAGATGTTGAAGCTGTTAGACGGGCATTTGAAACAATGGGGAACGTAGTGATTAAGGGAAATGGGAAACTTCAACTAATAGTTTTAGATCATGCACCACGCGAAGTTTGGGGAGAAATTGATGGTGTCGTTGGATTGCCAGAATGGCGCGACGGTATTAAATTGGTCCCGATGGAATGGTTAACTGATGCTTAATTAAATCATCTATTATTCTGTATGCTGAGGTTGAAATCTATCAGACTAAAAACATATTAGTTTTTTCTGATAGGTTTTCGATATTTTACTCTTGTGATTTCCAATATCAATATATCTGAGCGCTGAGACTCATGTACTGTTAGAACAGCTATTAACTCACAAAATTGGTTGAGCTAATAATAGGTATAAAAATGAACGAATTGATCACCTTAATTAATACTGACCCCGAAGAATCGACAGTGAATAAATGGACTTAATATTATGGTTAGTAAAGATATCTCTGTGAATTATTTGCAACAAGAATGTGATTGGTGATATTAAATCAATTAAAACAACCAATTGTCGTTGGTTGTATGTTGCCGCTATTGTTTATAACGGCAACAAAGCAAACCAATCCTGAAGGAGATATTAGATATATTTATTTTTTTTACATGCATGTATCATATATTTATTAAGGGTAAATTCCATTCCATTTCATAAAAAATGGGTTCAGTAGTATGATGACCATCACTGACGGAAACCATATGCGATGCCAATTTCATCGAACACTTCACTGGCACGTTTTGTTTTTAAGTAAAAATGTAGCTTACTGTAAGTGAAGAGGATCCACTCTCAGTGCTGTTTAGACACTGGCCCGCTCAATATGAGGAAGGGCGTGAATGCAATTTTTGCACCTTCACTCTGCCAGGCTGAAGCCCACATCTTCCAGTTCAATTTTGGTTCGGTATTGGATGGCAACTATCTAGAGCACTGTTTGGCATAGTCAAAGGGGCTTACTGGTTTCTCCTCATTTGCATCCAGAAAATCAGCCCACCATTGCAGCATCAGCCTTCGCTCATCCAGAAACTCCGCTTTATGGATATAAGCCGCACGTACGCCATTTCGCTCCTGATGGCTCATTTGGCGTTCAACAGCATCCCTGGACCATAATCCTGACTCAATTAACGAACTGCAGGCCATTGCCCGAAATCCGTGACCACAGACATCCACTTTCGTGTCGTAGCCCATCAGGCGCAGTGCGTTATTTACTGTATTTTCACTCATGGGTTTCCACGGATTGTGATCGCCGGTGAAAATCAGCTCATATTCCCCGCTGATAGTGTGAATCTGTTGCAGAATATCCAACGCCTGAGTAGAGAGTGGCACCAGATGTTCTGTCCGCATTTTTGAGCCTCGATGGGAATACTTAACCCCCTCAATAGGTTTCCGCTCTGGAGGAATGGTCCACATGGCTTTCTTGAAGTCGATCTCAGACCATCTGGCAAAGCGAAGCTCGCTGGAACGTATGAAGATAAGCAGGGTAAGTTTAGTTGCCAATCGGGTGAGAGGTTGTCCCCTGTAGGTGTCCAGTCGTTCAAGGAGCTCTGAAATGCGATTTAAGGCGAGGGCAGGGCGATGCTGGCGTTTCACCGTCGTTAAAGCGCCAGCCATATCTACGGCAGGGTTATAGCTGATAATACCTGACTGGGCAGCATAGCGCATGATTGCAGTGATACGCTGCTGAAGGCGGGCTGCAATCTCGTATATCTCTTTGGCTTCTGCTGCTTTAACGGGGACAAGTAAATCGGGAGTCCTGAGGGTGGTAATATCGCGTGAGCCGATAAATGGGAAAACGTGTGTTTCCAGACTTTTCAGGATCTTCTCGCTGTGGGAAGCAGACCATTTTTTGTTGCTCTTATGCCACTGTCTTGCAATACCTTCGAATGTCTGAGCTGTTTCGGGTACCGACTTTTTGATCCGTTTCTGTTCGCACGGGTCAGTTCCCTCAGCTATCAGCTTCCTTGCCGCATCGCGTTTTTCCCTTGCTTCTGATAACGAGACTTCAGGATAGACGCCCAGAGCTAGCGTTTTCTCTTTGCCCAGAAACCGATAGCGGAGCCGCCAGTAGCGCGAACCGTTAGGGTGAACAAGCAAAAACATGTTGCCGCTGTCGGCAAGTTTATAAGGTTTTTCATCCGGTTTAGCTGCACGGATTTTAGCGTCAGTGAGCGCCATTGGCGGTATCTCCTGATAGTAAAAGGGGTATAAAATTTATCGAATCAAACTATACCCTCAGTTGTACCCTCGCAAGGGACTTGATGCGGGTTGAAGTTGATTGAGTTGGGTGGAGTTAAGGAATTGAAGAGGTGTTGATTTCTACGGGCTTAGAATGCAAAAACGGACCTCCGTGGAGGTCCGTTGATATGAATTTGGTGCCCGGACTCGGAATCGAACCAAGGACACGGGGATTTTCAATCCCCTGCTCTACCGACTGAGCTATCCGGGCAACGGGGCGCATTAAACCGTAAAGGCCTGTCGGCGTCAACGGATTTATCGCTCATAAACCGGCAAAGTGATTCATTTGCTGGCTTTTCAGGCAAAAAACGCAAAACATCGCCTTCTATGGCCAAAAAACCGCCGCGCCTTTCGCCTGGAATATCAGCCCAATGCGCCGTGTTTACGGCACTGCGCCACCTGTAAGACGTCCTCCGCCAGCCGTTTGGCCATGAAGACATCCTGGAGTTGGCGTTTTACCAGCAGTTTGCTCAGGCACCCCTCCTGAATCAGTTCCATCTGCTGCGCCACCATGTCCGCATCGTCTGCCTCCATCTCACGCAGCAGATCGCGCGTCAACGCCAGCGAGCTCTGCTTTTGCTGTTCCGCCAACAGATGAATGGGATGTTCCGGCTCTGGGTAAAAGCTGCAGGCGGCGATAAACAGGCAACCAGGATAGCGGCCATTGCGCACGTATTCGGCCAGCACGTCATAGCGCGCCAGCAATTTCTGTTGCGACGACAGGTTTTCATCCAACAACAGCTGCCGGCGCCAGGTATCGATCTGCTGCCCATGATAGCGCAGGCAATCATACAGCAGGGCTTCTCTGTCTGGCCAAAAGGGGCTGAAATCGCGCGGCTGCACGCTCAACTGCTTCGCCAGCATCTCAAGGGTCATGCTCGCCAAGCCGTATTGTTCCAACAGCCCCAAGGCGGTATCAAGAACGTGTTCACGTTGCACTTGCACTCCCTCCCAATTCAGTTCAGATAAACAGTGTCGTTTACAGCACGGTTTTCTGCAAATGTGTATGGAACGCCGCGGCATCCATAAAACCCGTCACCCGGCTGGCGGGCAGTTCGCGCCCGGCGGCATCGAAGAACAAAATGGTGGGTAGCCCCAGCACTTGCAGGTGTTTCAATAATGCCGCCTGCTCCGCATTGTTGGCCGTCACATCGGCCTGCAGCAGCACGGCTCCGGCCAATGCCGCCTGTACGCCGGCATCGCTGAACGTGTATTTCTCAAACTCTTTGCATGCCACACACCAATCGGCATACAGATCCAGCATCACCGGCTTCCCCTGCGCCTGACGTAACGCCTGATCCAACTGCGCCACATTGTTGATAGGCATAAACGCCAGGCCTGACTGCGGAACCTGTTGCGCAGGTGCGCCGCCAAAGGCCCAATCTTGCAACGGCCGGGCGGCGATCACCGCGGCGGCCAACAACAGGATTTGGGCGATGCGCGCCCAACGTTGCGCCGTTTTCAGGCTCAGCAGAAATGCCCAGCCGAAGAAAGCCAGGCCAAGTAAGCTCCAGAGCCGCAGGCCCCATGCCTCGCCAATCACCCGTTCTAACAGGAACACCGGCAGCGCAAGGATCACAAAGCCAAAGGCCTCTTTAACATACTGCATCCACGGCCCGCTGCGCGGCAGCAAGCGGTTGCCGAACAACGTCACCACCACCAACGGGATCCCCATCCCCAGAGCATACAAATACAGCGTTCCCGCCCCACTCATCAGATTGCCGCTTTGCGCGATATACAACAAAATGGCGCTGAGCGGCGCTGTGGTG
The DNA here is from genome assembly GCF_039539505.1 of Gibbsiella dentisursi. Taxonomy (NCBI): domain Bacteria; kingdom Pseudomonadati; phylum Pseudomonadota; class Gammaproteobacteria; order Enterobacterales; family Yersiniaceae; genus Gibbsiella; species Gibbsiella dentisursi. The sequence goes on along the minus strand of NZ_BAABDG010000005.1, from coordinate 59,380 downwards.
CAAGGTGAACAAATCAGGCCAGCCAACGCGCCCATCACAAACACCCCGGCCAATGAGCCGCCCTGCTGTGTGTTGCTCCACTGCGCCAAGCGGGTTTGCAAGCCCGTGGGCAATTGCAGTGAATACAGCCCGAACATCGACAGCGCCAGCGCGATAAACATCAGCGAAAGGCCGATCAATACATACGGGTGCTGCAAGGCCGCCTGGAACTGCAGCCCGGCGGCGGCCACCACCAGCCCAAGCAGGGTATAGGTTAATGCCATCCCCTGCACATACACCAGCGCCAGTATCAAGGTGCGGCCGGTACCAGGCGGGCGTTTGCTGCCGAGAATAATGCTGGAGATCAGCGGGTACATCGGCAGCACGCAGGGGGTAAACGCGATGCCAATGCCAAACAGCAAGGCCCACAGCGGTGAGAACGGCGGGCTGGCCGGGTTGGGGCCGGCCAGCGGCGGCGCGCCGACCGGGGCCGTTGCCGCCACCGCGTCCAGCGGGATCACTCGCGTTTCCGGTGGGTAGCAGAACCCCGCCGCCGCGCAGCCCTGGTAGGTAATGCTCAGACTGGCGTGTTCGGCCGCCTGCTGCAACGGGATCGCCAGTTGCAGCTTCTGCTGGTAAATTTGCACCTCGCCGAAGAACTCATCTTTGTGGGGCAGCCCGGCGGGCAACGCAAACGGCCCCAGCACCGCTTGCTGCGGCACCCATTTAATCTGCTGGCGGTAGAGATAATAACCGGGGCGGATTTGCCAGTTCAGCATTAGCTGGCTGCCCTGTTGTTTAAAATCGAAGGCAAAGGCCTGATCGACAGGCACAAACTGGCTGCCGCTCGTTTGCCCAAACAGCGAAGCCTGAGCCGCCTGCGGCAAAAACAGCAGGCTGCAAAGCAGCAAAATCAATTTAATGAGGCGTTGATCCATAACAGGTAGTCTTTCTCTCCAGCCATCACCGGCACCACCAAGAGTTCCGGGGTTTGGTAGGGGTGATGTGTTTTCAGGCACTCAAGCAGAGCCTGCTGATGGTGACGATCGCTTTTCAGCAGCATCTGCACCTCTTGCGCCTGCTCAAGTTGGCCTTCCCAGTAATACAGCGAACGCGCACCCGGCAACAGCGTGGCGCAGGCCGCCAGTTTCTCATTTAACACGCGCTCCGCCAACGCCTGGGCGCAGGCCTCGTCGGGTGCGGTACAAAGTATGATCACGGCATCGCAGTCAGGCATGGTTATCCCCCTTTCAACCCGCTTCCGGTAAGGCACTATACCCCGAGGAAGGGCGGACCAGAAGGCGCGTTTGCCGCCACAGGCGAGCGGGCCGAAAAAACTGCGACGCCGGGCGTGAGATCACAGCATGATGCTGCCCAATAAAAACCCGAACAACACCGATAGCACCACACCGATGGTGCCGGGAATAAAAAACGGATGGTTAAACACAAAGCGGCCAATGCGGGTGGTGCCGGTATCATCCATCTGCACCGCGGCCACCAACGTTGGGTAAGTGGGCAAAATAAACAGGCCGGAAACGGCGGCAAACGAGGCAATCGCCGTCAGTGGGCTGACGTTCAGCGCCAACGCCATCGGCATCAGCGCCTTGGCCGTCGCCGCCTGGGAATATAACAGCGCCGAGCAGAAGAAGAAGATCACCGCCAGCAGCCATGGGTGCGCTTGCACTACGCTGCCCGCCGTGGCCTTAATCCAGCCGATATTGTCCTGCACAAAGGTGTCGCCCAGCCAGGCCACCCCCAGAATACAGATACTGGCGCTCATGCCGGCCTTAAACGTACTGGAGCCCAAAATCGCATCGGTATCCACCCGGCACAGCAGGGTAATGAAGGTCGCCACACTCAGCATGATCACCAAAATCGCACTGGTGGTACTCATCAGCGGCGTTTCCACCAGGCCAACGCTTGGGCTGTTGACGATCGCATAGGCCACCACGCTCAGCACGCCGAGCAAAAACAGCAACACAGAAATTCTGGCGCCGGGCTTCACGCTCTTCAGGGCATTGCCGCGCAAAGCGATCACCCCCTCTTCAAAACGTTTCTGGTAGACCGGATCGTTAGACAAACGCGCATCAAACAGCCAGCTCACCAGCAGCGCCATCAACAGTATGGCGCAGAAAGTAGAAGGAATAACCACCCCCAACATGCTCAGGTAGCTCACCCCGCGCTCTTCCATAACCGAAGTCATATAAACAACGGCGGCAGAAATCGGCGAAGCGGTAATGGCGATCTGGGCGGATACCACGGCGGTAGATAGCGGCCGCGAGGGTTTGATGCCCTGCTCTTTCGCCACCTCGGCGATCACCGGCAGCGCAGACAGAGAAATATTGCCCGTACCGGCAAACAGCGTCAGGATGTAAGTGACGACAGGCGCCAACACGGTAATGTGCCTGGGGTTTTTACGCAGCAACTTTTCCGTCTGCTGCACCAAAAAATCCATGCCGCCGGCAACCTGCATGGTTGAAATGGCGGCGATCACCGCCATCACAATCGAGATCACATCAAAAGGAATACTGCCCGGTTTAACGCCCATCAGCGCCAGCACCAATACGCCCAGGCCGCCGGCAAAGCCAATGCCGATACCGCCCAGCCTGGCGCCCAGAAAGATCGCCAGCAGGACGATCGTCAATTCCACCGCTAACATCATGTTTACCCCAGATCATCACGCATCAGAAAGATAAAAAGTGAAAATTTTGCATAGAAAATAAAAAGGCACGCGATCGCGGGATGCACGTGCCTAACGCGTTAGCAAAGGTGTGTGTTATTGGCCATTTTCATCGGTATAGCGCTTGGCCTTATAGGCCGGGTGCATCAGGTTATCGACCGAGAAGATGTCATCCAGCTCCGCTTCGGTCAGCAGCCCGCGCTCCAGCACCACTTCGCGCACGCTCTTGCCGGTTTCGGCGCAGATCTTGCCCACGATGTCGCCGTTGTGATGGCCGATGAACGGGTTCAGATAGGTGACGATGCCGATGGAGTTGAACACGTAGTGCTCGCACACCGCTTTGTTGGCGGTGATGCCGTTGACGCATTTTTCCAGCAGGTTGTAGCAGGCGTTGGTGAGGATATGAATGGATTCGAACATCGCCTGGCCAATCACCGGCTCCATCACGTTCAGTTGCAACTGGCCGGCTTCGGCCGCCATGGTCACACAGCTGTCGTTGCCGATCACCTTAAAGCACACCTGGTTCACCACTTCCGGCACCACCGGGTTGACCTTGGCCGGCATGATCGACGAGCCCGCCTGCAACTGCGGCAGGTTGATTTCGTTCAGCCCGGCGCGCGGGCCGGAAGACAGCAGCCGCAGATCGTTACAGATTTTCGATAGCTTCACCGCCAGCCGCTTGAGCGCGCTGTGCACCATCACGTAGGCCCCGCAGTCCGAGGTGGCTTCAATCAGGTCTTCCGCCGGCACCACCGGCAGGTTGCTGACTTCCGCCAGTTTCTGCACCGCCAGGTGCTGGTAGCCTTCCGGGGTGTTCAGCGCCGTGCCGATCGCCGTCGCCCCCAGGTTCACTTCCAGCAGCAGTTCTGCGCTGCGCTGCAGGTTGCGCACTTCTTCATTCAGCAGCACGGCAAAGGCCTTGAACTCCTGGCCCAGCGTCATCGGTACTGCATCTTGCAACTGGGTGCGCCCCATCTTCAGAATGGTGGCGAACTCCTGCGCCTTGCGCGCAAAGCCTTCGCGCAGTTCATTGATGGCATCCATCAGTTTGAGGATCGAGGCATAGACGGCAATGCGAAAACCGGTGGGGTACGCATCGTTGGTGGACTGGCTCTGGTTAAGGTGATCGTTGGGGTTCAGGTATTGGTACTCCCCCTTTTGGTGGCCCATCAGCTCCAGGCCGATATTCGCCAGCACTTCATTGGTGTTCATGTTGAGCGAAGTGCCCGCCCCGCCCTGGAACACATCCACCGGGAACTGATCCATACACTTGCCGTTATCCAGCACTTCATCACAGGCGCGGATGATGATATCGGCGATATTGCGCGGGATGGCTTTCAGCTCTTTGTTCGCCAGGGCGGCGGCTTTTTTCACCATCACCATGCCACGCACAAACTCCGGGACATCGCTGATTTTGCTGTTACTGATATAAAAGTTTTCAATCGCACGCAGGGTATGAATGCCGTAATAGGCCTCTGCGGGGACTTCGCGTGTGCCGAGCAGATCTTCTTCGATACGAATGTTGTTTGACATGAGGGCCTTCTCTATGTTGCTGCCGAGTGGATGACGTGCATATCTGTATATACCCAAAATAATTCGGGTTGCAGGACAAAAACGCAAAAGCGTTTTTGAACAGCGCTAGCGCTGGCCCCGAAGGGGTGAGGCCGTATGGCCGAATCACGCGGCAACGCAGCGAATCCCCAGGAGCTTACTCCAGTAAGTGACTGGGGTGAGCGAGGAAAGCCAACACACCTGCAACTTGAAGTATGAAGGGTATAACTAATTATATTGCCAGAGGCGATAAACACCGGAGTATTGTTTTAACAGCTTTCGACAATCAAGATCATATGCTGCTTTGGAACAAATTAGTGAATCCAGATCACTATCTGGCGCACCAACCGGTGCCGTCTTTACATTCTGTGAGCTGTTTCACGCCCGGCAGAGCCAAGCGGTTGAAAAAAGGCGCTATAACCGGATGTTATCTATGGTTAATAGCGTGGACTGCCGCAGCGGCGACATCCCTCGGCGCAGCAATAAAAACGGCCGCTTGGTTGAAATGCCCGCACGGGATCCCCACTCTAATAAAATCGGCCTCTGCAACGGCCCCACTTTTTCGCGTATACGCCGCCGCGCGGGTGCGCAGATTCCATATAATAGGAGAGCACTGTGCGCTGGTTACCCTTCTTGCTGATATTTCTGTTGGTTTACATAGAAATATCTTTATTTATCAAAGTCGCCGCAGTCCTTGGCGTTGCAGTCACCCTGCTGCTGGTGATTTTCACCTCCTGCGTCGGCGTTTCGCTGGTGCGCAACCAAGGCGTCAAAACCTTTGTGCAGATGCAGCAGAAGCTGGCCGCGGGCGAAAGCCCGGCGGCAGAGATGGTGAAAAGCGTGTCGCTGGTGTTGGCCGGCTTCCTGCTGTTGGTGCCCGGCTTCTTTACCGATTTCCTCGGCCTGCTGCTGTTGCTACCGCCGGTTCAGAAATCCCTGACGCTGAAGCTGATGCCGCATCTTTCCGTTTACCGCCCCGGCGGCTGGGGCGCTGGCGCCGCCAACGGCAACACCTTCGACGGTGAATTTCAGCGCAAAGACCACGATGGCCACCTGCTTGATCACCAGCCGGACGAGCATGATAAACGTAACGACGATCGTTAATCGCCCACAGCCATAATCCCCGCGCCAGCGGGGATCCTCCCGCCCTGGCGGCCCCCACCGGCCCGCGAACCGTTTCTTTTATGGCCGTCACGCCGAATGTCGCTCAAAAGCAAAATTTTTTTGATCTCCCCCCTTGAAGCCGGTTGGAATGCCCCCATTTCAAATCTCAACAACGCCGGTAACACACGATCGGCACATTAACCTAAAACCTGATACAGACCTTCTTACAGGAGAGCGTTCAATGAGTATTCGTCCATTGCATGACCGCGTTATCGTCAAGCGTAAAGAAGTTGAATCAAAATCTGCTGGCGGCATCGTACTAACGGGCTCTGCAGCGGGTAAATCTACTCGTGGTGAAGTGGTCGCCGTTGGCAAAGGGCGCGTTCTTGAAAACGGCAGCACCCAACCACTGGATGTTAAAGTCGGCGATATAGTGATTTTCAACGACGGTTACGGCGTTAAAGCAGAGAAGATCGACAATGAAGAAGTGTTGATCATGTCCGAAAGCGACATTCTGGCAATTGTTGAAGCGTAATCTCGCTTTTATCTTTGACTCTGAACGAATTTAAGGGAAATACCAATGGCAGCTAAAGACGTAAAATTCGGTAACGACGCCCGCGTAAAAATGCAGCGTGGCGTGAATGTTCTCGCTGATGCAGTAAAAGTCACCCTGGGCCCGAAAGGCCGTAACGTTGTGCTGGACAAATCTTTCGGCGCGCCAAGCATCACCAAAGACGGCGTTTCCGTTGCACGTGAAATCGAACTGGAAGACAAGTTCGAAAACATGGGCGCACAGATGGTGAAAGAAGTTGCCTCCAAAGCGAACGACGCTGCGGGCGACGGTACCACCACGGCAACCGTACTGGCTCAGTCCATCATCAACGAAGGCCTGAAAGCCGTTGCTGCAGGCATGAACCCAATGGACCTGAAACGCGGTATCGATAAAGCCGTTATCGCCGCTGTGGAAGAGCTGAAAAAACTGTCCGTGCCTTGCTCCGATTCCAAAGCTATCGCTCAGGTGGGCACCATCTCTGCCAACTCCGACGAAACCGTGGGTAAACTGATCGCAGAAGCGATGGATAAAGTCGGTAAAGAAGGCGTTATCACCGTTGAAGAAGGTTCTGGCCTGCAAGACGAACTGGACGTTGTAGAAGGTATGCAGTTCGATCGCGGCTACCTGTCCCCTTACTTCATCAACAAACCAGAAACTGGTTCTGTTGAGCTGGAAAGCCCATTTATCCTGCTGGTTGACAAAAAAGTCTCCAACATCCGTGAAATGCTGCCAGTTCTGGAAGCCGTTGCCAAAGCCGGTAAACCTCTGCTGATCATCGCAGAAGACGTTGAAGGCGAAGCGTTGGCTACCCTGGTGGTTAACACCATGCGCGGCATCGTGAAAGTGGCTGCGGTTAAAGCACCGGGCTTCGGCGATCGTCGTAAAGCCATGCTGCAAGATATCGCAACCCTGACTGCAGGTACCGTTATCTCTGAAGAGATCGGCCTGGAGCTGGAAAAAGCCACCCTGGAAGACCTCGGCCAGGCGAAACGCGTTGTGATCAACAAAGACACCACCATCATCATCGATGGCGTGGGCGAAGAAGCCACAATTCAGGGCCGTGTCAGCCAGATCCGTCAGCAGATCGAAGAAGCAACTTCTGACTACGATCGTGAAAAACTGCAAGAGCGCGTGGCTAAACTGGCCGGCGGCGTTGCCGTTATCAAAGTTGGCGCAGCAACCGAAGTTGAAATGAAAGAGAAAAAAGCACGCGTTGAAGATGCCCTGCACGCAACCCGTGCTGCGGTTGAAGAAGGCGTGGTTGCCGGCGGTGGCGTAGCGCTGATCCGCGTAGCAGGCAAAATTGCCAGCCTGAAAGGCGACAACGAAGACCAGAACGTGGGGATCAAAGTTGCCCTGCGCGCGATGGAAGCTCCGCTGCGTCAGATCGTTATCAACGCCGGTGAAGAAGCCTCTGTTATCGCCAACAACGTGAAAGCGGGCGAAGGCAGCTATGGCTACAACGCCTTCTCCGAAGAATACGGCGATATGATCGCAATGGGTATTCTGGATCCAACCAAAGTAACCCGTTCTGCTCTGCAATATGCAGCTTCTGTTGCCGGCCTGATGATCACCACCGAATGTATGGTGACCGACCTGCCGAAAGAAGATAAAGCCGATCTGGGTGCTGCCGGCGGTATGGGCGGCATGGGTGGCATGGGCGGCATGATGTAATCAGCCCCCACACCCCGGTGTGAGATCGAATGCCAGTCAGCGAATGCTGACTGGCATTTTTTTATGCGCCACGCCGCCCCTTCCCACCAGCAACGCACTTGTGCCGCCACCGGGCGGTTTTTTCATGTTGCGTGCGCTACCACTCGGCATTTGATGATATTTTTACCGGCAGGGCGGATTTAGCGTGTAAACTGATACACCATCGGCCGTCACTCAAGACGTTTGGCCAAGTAATACGGCAACACATGCTTAAGGGATAGAACTTTGCTTAATTCTCAATGTGATATGGGGAAGAAGATGCGGATTAAAGCCTTACTGGGTCTTTCGGCAGCCATGCTGCTGGCAGGTTGCACCACCACCAATACGCTGACGGCAGCGGGTCAGCAGGTTAAATTTACCGATGCCAAACCGGCGGCAGAGTGCCGGTTGGTTGGCGAAGTCACCGGTACACAGAGCAACTGGCTGTCTGGCAGCGATGCTGAAAGCACCGGCCTGCGCGGCGCAGCGAACGATCTGCGCAACAAAGCCGCAGAGCTGGGCGGCAACGTCATCTATGGCGCTAACAGCCCAAGCCAAAACCTGCTGTCGAGCTTTGCCCCGCTGGACAGCAAAATGGTCGGCCAGGTCTACAAGTGCCCATAGCCTGCCGTTAGCCGCCACAAAAACGCCCCTTTCCTGATAGCAGCGAAGGGGCGTTTGTTTTTGGTCTGGCGGCAGGTTAATGCGCGCTGCTTTGGGAAATCCCCAGCCCGGTTTGCGAACGCACAAACTGCGAGCGGAAGCGCACCCGTTCTTGCTGGCCCGCCGGCGAACTGTCCGTCACCGAGAAGAACCAGGTGCCGATAAACGCCACCAGCATGGAAAACAGCGCCGGATACTCATAAGGGTAGATCGGTTTTTCATGGCCCAGGATCTGCACCCAAATGGTCGGCCCCAGGATCATCAGGATCACCGCCGTCAGCAACCCCAGCCAGCCGCCAATCATCGCGCCCCGTGTCGTCAGCCGCGACCAATACATGGAAAGAATGATAATCGGGAAGTTACAGCTGGCGGCGATGGAAAACGCCAGGCCCACCATAAAGGCGATATTCTGCTTCTCGAACAAGATCCCCAGCGCGATCGCGACGATCCCCAACACCAGCACCGTGATCTTCGACACCTTCAGTTCATCACGTTCCGTCGCTTTACCATCTTTGATCACGCTGGCGTACAGATCGTGAGAAACCGCCGACGCGCCGGCCAGCGTCAAACCGGCCACCACCGCCAGAATGGTGGCAAACGCCACCGCCGAGATAAAGCCCAGGAAGAAGTTGCCGCCCACCGCATTGGCCAGGTGCACCGCTGCCATATTGGTGCCGCCCAGCAGCGCGCCGGAAGCATCCTGGAAGGCCGGGTTACCGCTCACCAGCAGAATGGCGCCGAAGCCGATAATAAAGGTCAGAATATAGAAGTAACCGATAAAACCGGTGGCGTAGAACACACTTTTGCGCGCTTCCTTAGCATCGTTAACGGTGAAAAAGCGCATCAGGATATGCGGCAGCCCCGCGGTGCCGAACATCAATGCCAACCCCAACGACAGCGCCGAGATCGGATCGGAAACCAGGCCGCCAGGGCTCATGATGGCACTGCCCTTCGGGTGCACCTTCACCGCTTCGGCGAACAGCGCATTGAAGTCAAAGTTCACCGACTTCATCACCATCAGCGCCATAAAGCTGGCCCCGGCCAGCAGCAACACGGCTTTGATGATCTGTACCCAGGTGGTGGCCAGCATGCCGCCGAACAACACGTACAGCACCATCAGGATGCCCACCAGGATCACCGCCACATGGTAGTTCAGGCCAAACAGCAATTCGATCAGCTTACCGGCACCCACCATCTGCGCGATCAGATACAGCGCCACCACCACCAGAGAGCCGCAGGCGGATAGCGAGCGGATCGGTTTTTGTCGCAACCGGTAGGAAGCCACATCGGCAAAGGTATAGCGCCCCAGGTTGCGCAGGCGTTCAGCAATCAAAAACAGGATTATCGGCCAGCCGATCAAAAAGCCGATGGAATAGATCAGGCCGTCATAGCCCGAGGTATAGACCAGGGCAGAAATCCCCAGGAACGATGCCGCCGACATAAAATCGCCGGCAATCGCCAGGCCATTCTGAAAACCAGTGATGCGGCCGCCGGCGGTGTAGTAATCCTGGCGCGACCGCGTACGTTTGGAAGCCCAATAGGTGATGTACAGCGTGGCGCCGACAAACAACAGGAACATCACAATCGCCTGAATGTTCAGCGGCTGGCGCTGCACCGCGCCGCTAATCGCATCCGCACAGGCGGCGCCCGGCAGGCCGACCAACACGGCGGCAGGGAACAGGCGCTTCATGGCTTCACCTCACGCAGAATTTCGGCCGTCAGGCGATCGAATTCGCCGTTGGCGCGGAACACGTACACGCCGGTGAGGACAAAGGAAATGACAATCAGCCCAACGCCGATGGGAATGCCGCGGGTAATGGTGGAGCCGACGGCGATCGGCGTGCCAAGCCATTGTGGGTCGAAGGCGATCAACAAGATGAAGCCGACGTACAAGGCCAGCGTAATCAACGAAAGCAGCCAGGCAAAGCGGCCGCGTTTGCGCACCAGCGCCTGAAAGCGCGGGTTTGCCTCAATGCCTTGATAAATGCCGTCATTCATCAGAATTTCTCCAGTCGGTATTGATAAGCACAGCGCGCTTCACGGCCGTTCAGCAACCACACCGGCTTGCTGAACGGCCATAGGCGGCAAAAGTTAAGATGGAACTTTCATTGATTGTTTTTCTTCCAGCAGCTTGTCGACCACCGCAGGATCCGCCAGCGTAGAGGTATCCCCCAGGTTACTGGTGTCGCCGGCGGCGATTTTGCGCAGGATGCGGCGCATGATCTTGCCAGAGCGGGTTTTGGGCAGTGAATCTGTCCAGTGGAGAACGTCCGGCGTGGCGATGGGGCCGATCTCTTCCCGCACCCAGTTGCGCACTTCGGCATACAGCTCCGGCGAGGGCTCCTCGCCGTGGTTAAGCGTGATGTAGGCGTAAATCGCCTGGCCCTTAATGCTGTGTGGGATGCCCACCACCGCGGCCTCGGCGATTTTCGGGTGAGCAACCAGCGCGGATTCAATTTCCGCCGTGCCGAGCCGGTGGCCAGAGACGTTGAGCACGTCATCCACCCGCCCGGTGATCCAGTAATAGCCGTCTTCATCACGGCGGGCGCCGTCACCGCTAAAGTACATGCCCTTGAAGGTGGAGAAATAGGTCTGTTCAAAGCGATCGTGGTCGCCAAACAGGCTGCGGGCCTGGCCGGGCCAGGAATCGGTGATCACCAGGTTGCCCTCGCACGCCCCCTCCTGCGGCGTGCCGCTATTATCGACCAACGCCGGCTGCACGCCAAAGAACGGCCGCGTGGCCGAACCGGCTTTTAATTCCGTCGCCCCCGGCAGCGGGGTGATCATGAAGCCGCCGGTTTCCGTTTGCCACCAGGTATCGACAATCGGGCATTTGCCATTGCCGATCTTCTCGTAGTACCACTCCCAGGCTTCCGGGTTGATCGGCTCTCCCACCGAGCCCATGATGCGCAACGAATCGCGCGTGGTGCCTTCAATGGCCTTGTCGCCCTCCGCCATCAGGGCGCGGATCGCCGTCGGCGCGGTATAGAGAATATTCACCTGGTGCTTGTCGACGATTTGCGCCAAGCGATTAACGCCCGGGTAATTTGGCACGCCTTCGAACATCAGTGAGATGGCGCCGCAGGCCAGGGGGCCATACAGCAGGTAGCTGTGGCCGGTCACCCAACCCACGTCGGCGGTGCACCAGTAAATATCGCCGTCATGGTAATCAAACACATACTTGAAGGTCATGGCGGCATACACCAGATAGCCGCCGGTGGTGTGCAGCACCCCTTTTGGCTTGCCGGTCGAGCCGGAGGTATACAGGATGAACAACGGATCTTCCGCGTTCATCTCTTCCGCCGGGCAATCGGCGGATATGCCCTGCACCAGCTCGTGCCACCACAGATCGCGCCCTTGCTGCCAGTAGCCCGGCTTCGCGGTGCGCTGGAACACCACCACATTGCTGACGCTGGTCACGCCCGGTTTTTTTAGAGCGTCGTCGACGTTCTTTTTCAACGGCACCGCGCGCCCGGCGCGCAGCCCTTCGTCGGCGGTGATCACCAGCCTGGCGTTGGAATCGATAATACGGCCGGCCACTGCTTCAGGTGAAAAGCCGCCGAAGATCACAGAGTGCACCGCGCCGATACGCGCGCAGGCCAGCATCGCCACCGCCGCTTCCGGCACCATCGGCATATAAATGGCAACCACATCGCCCTTTTTCACCCCCAGCTTTTTCAGCACATTGGCGAACTGGCAGACATCGTGGTGCAGTTGTTGATAAGTGACTTTTTTTGACTGCGCTGGATCGTCGCCTTCCCAGATAATCGCCGTTTGGTCGCCGCGGGTTGCCAGATGGCGATCCAGACAGTTGGCCGCCAGGTTCAGCGTGCCGTCCTCAAACCAACGAATGCTGATATGCCCCGGATCAAACGACGTATTCTTTACCCTGGTATAAGGCTTAATCCAATCAAGGATCTTGCCGTGTTCGCGCCAAAAAGCCGCCGGATCTTGCACAGACTGTTGATAATACTGTTGATATTGCTCTGGGTTGAGCAAAGTGCGCGCCGCAATGGCTGAAGGAATAGCGTGTTTATGCAATTGGCTCATAGCTTTTCTCCTTGAAGTTGTTAATGATATGTCAACTTAAGGTTAATGGTAGTTTGCTACGAGTCTTTGTTTCTTTTTTGAGCGGTAGATCACGCAACGAATATGCTGATTTTCAACACGCTACCTCTACGCTGTGGCCGCCGACAAGACAACCGTATCAATGTCTTGCACCCTGCTGCGGCACACGCCAGGGCTATTCTGGCCGTTTGAATGATTGCCGACAGGGTATTTAACCAGGAAGTATGCTGAATATTAAAACGCACCGTGCCGGTTTTATGCACACGGCTATTTATTAATCAATTTTCTGACAAGCAGGCTATTAAAAAATCCCCCCTGCAATCTGGTTAAATAATAAACCAAGGTAATTTAATAAAGTTTAATAAGGATAAAAAACAACCAGAACAGACCTTCACGTGAGGATAAAAATGCTAACTGCGTGCCGTTGCAAAACAAAAAATTAACAATAAACAAACAAACCGCAGAGACTAAATATGCATTTTAACCGCAGAATAACGCAAATTTATTTCGCTTATAAAATAAACAAAATGGTCGCTTTGATATTCATTAATTATAAAGTTATGTTTTTAATAACAGATAGTTATGTAAAGCGCGATTTTTCTGCGGCAAATTTACCACGTTGCCACGCCGTTACCACGAATAAAACAAGTCTTGCAGAAACCGCCGTTCAGATGGTAAAGATTTATACTGCGCCACACGAAGGGCAGGTGAGCGCGGAGTTCGAATTAACATAAGCCTGTATCAAATGATTAAGTATTCCATCCGGAATGCGGCGCCCGCTGCATATTCTGGATGGGGTCATTGAGGACTTTTTTGGGTATGAAAAATGTAAAAATTAGCCTGGCTTGGCAAATTCTGATCGCACTGATATTAGGTGTTATCGTTGGAGCAGTGCTGCATAATCAGGCCGAATCCCGGGAGTGGCTGGTCAGTAATATCCTTAGCCCGGCAGGGGATATTTTTATTCGGCTGATCAAAATGATTGTTGTGCCAATCGTTATTTCCACGCTGATTGTGGGAATTGCCGGCGTTGGCGACACCAAGAAACTTGGCCGCATCGGGTTGAAAACCATTCTTTATTTCGAAGTGATCACCACCTTCGCCATTGTGGTGGGGCTGACGCTGGCCAATGTTTTTCAACCCGGTCACGGTATCGATATGTCGACGTTGAGCACCGTCGATATCTCACAATATGAAAAGACCACCGAGCAAGTGCAAAGCGGCTCGCACAGCCTGGTGGTGACCATTCTTTCGCTGATCCCGTCGAACGTGTTCGCCTCCATTGCGAAAGGCGACATGTTGCCGATCATTTTCTTCTCGGTGCTGTTTGGCCTGGGGCTGTCATCCTTGCCAAAACAGACCAAAGAACCGCTGCTGAACGTGTTCAAAGCAGTTTCGGAGAGCATGTTCAAAGTCACCCACATGATCATGCGTTATGCGCCGATCGGGGTGTTTGGCCTGATCTCGGTGACGGTCGCCAACTTTGGCTTTGCTTCGCTGCTGCCGCTGGCAAAACTGGTGGTGCTGGTTTACGTGGCCATCGCCTTCTTCGCCCTGGTGGTGTTGGGCATCGTGGCGCGGCTGTGCAAACTGCGCGTCTGGACGCTCATCCGCATTCTGAAAGACGAGCTGATCCTGGCCTACTCCACCGCCAGCTCTGAAACGGTGCTGCCGCGCATCATCGAGAAAATGGAAGCCTACGGCGCCCCGAAAGCGATCACCAGCTTTGTGGTGCCGACCGGCTATTCATTCAACCTGGATGGTTCTACGCTATACCAAAGCATCGCGGCGATCTTCATCGCCCAGTTGTACGGCATTGAGCTGTCGCTGGGGCAAGAGATTGTCCTGGTGCTGACGTTAATGGTCACCTCGAAAGGGATTGCCGGCGTGCCGGGCGTGTCCTTCGTGGTGCTGCTCGCCACGCTGGGCAGCGTGGGCATTCCGCTGGAAGGCCTGGCGTTCATCGCCGGCGTCGATCGCATCATGGATATGGCGCGCACCGCCTTGAACGTGATCGGTAATGCGCTGGCCGTGCTGGTCATCGCCAAATGGGAAGGCCAGTTCGACAGCGAAAAAGCGCTCGCTTACGAGAAATCGTTTTTATCCGGTGAAGCCAAACCGGTGAACCAGGCATAACCGGCCCCGGGAAGACAAAACCCGCTTCTTAGCAAGGCGGGTTTTTTTATGCGCCGGCCCGGCCCCGGCTTCAGCGGAAAAGCGGCAGGTGCCCGGTCATACTGGTGATTTTCTTTTTTGGCCCAATCAGGCCGATGGCAACCAACGCGATATCTTCATAGCCGGCTGCCGATAGCCGCTCGCCGTACTCGGTATAGGTTCGGCAGGATTGCGCCAGCGCGCTAAACGGCATGCTGTGGATATCCCCTTCCTCCAGGGCGCGGCGCTGTAATTGGCGCAGATAATCGCCTTCAGCCAACAGCACGGGCAAAGGCGCATAGATCACGCCGGGATACACCACGCCGTCCTGGCTGGCCTTATCCGGCCCCACCAGGTTCCCGACCGTTTTGCCAAAGCTAATGCCAATCACGCTGGCGGCGTTGATGGCAAGACCGGTGCTGAGCGCTTTATCAATCACGATCGTGCATTTATGTAGGTTCACATCAAACTTCATCGTTGATCCTTGATTATCCAAATTAAAAAACCGCTGCTGCAGCGCGCGTATTCATTGAAAATTTACCCAAAATAATTCGAGTTGCAGGAAGGCGGCAACGCAGCGAATCCCCAGGAGCTTACATAAGTAAGTGACTGGGGTGAGCGACAAATCTGCCGGGAGCAGATTTGAACGCTGCTGGCAGCGGCCCCATCGGGGCGAGGCCCAGGGATGGGCCGAGTAATAAAGCCAACACACCTGCAACTTGAAGTATGAAGGGTATAGTATGTGGGATCGCCGCGGGTAAAGGTGACCTTTTAGCGTGTTCGCACCAGCCAATAAGGGTAGTATTTACCTTTAAACCGCGAATAATAGGAACGTTATGCCAAACAGCACGCTAAATCCGACAGACATTAAAATCCTCTCCCTGCTGCAGCAGGATGCGCGCATCACCAATCAGGCACTGGCCGAAACCATTGGCATGTCGGCATCCCCCTGCTGGCGCAAAGTGCGGCAACTGGAAGACGATGAAGTGATCCAGAGCTACCGGGCCGTGCTGGATCGCCGTAAAATTGGCCTGGGCGTCATGGTGTTTGTTCGGGTCAGCATCGACAGCCATAGCGAAGCGGAAGCCAAACGCTTTGAGCAAGACGTGACCAATCTGGACGATGTGGTGGCCTGTTACAGCATCGGCGGCGATGCCGACTTCCTGCTGCAGGTGGTGGCACGGGATCTGGATTCCTACGCCGAATTTGCCATGGCCGTGATCCGGCGCCTGCCCGGTATCAAAGAGATGCAAAGCATGTTCGTGCTCAAAGAGATCAAGCCCTTCGCCGAGTTCCCGATTAAAAAACCGTTGTAACGTGCTGCGCTGCCGGAAAGCGGCGCAGTGCGCTGTTCGAAAAACGTATTTGCTCTGCGGCTTGAATTATTTTGGGTATATAATAAGCCGCCACATTTTTATTCTACTGCCCTCTATGCCATGCCCGGCCAAAAAAATAAATGTTAAATACCATATCATTAATTTAAATTAAGCATGCATCTTGTTTTCAACTTCATTACCAAAATAAAAACAACGGTAACCATTTTTCTTTTAAATAAAACAAAAAAAGTGAAGTGACAAAAAAACGGCAAAATTTGCCAGCAAAAAAGCCACAAGACTGGATATTGAGAGAAATTACCTCTATAACTAGGGATAATTATATTTGGAGATAGTGGGTGCCGTGTTCCAATACAACGCAACTGTTTTAGCCAAGAACAGACAGCCCAGCGCTTGCAACTAAAGCGGCGGTGTACTGGTGCGGAAAACTGCTTAAAAATGCCTTATGACCAAAAATCTTTTAACCATCCGTCGTATGAACCCATTCACTTTACCGCGCAATATTCGCGCTCATGGCCATCGCGCCTGGCGCATTAACCCACCGTGACTATTTGCTCCGCAACCCCATCATCATTAAGCAGTTAGCCGAAATTAAACCATCGCATACTGTTTTAAATGAAGAAGGCCTAGTGGAATTAAATAGTTAGCCAGAGAATAACTTCGGTAATTTATTATTGCCGAATGATGACGGTGTGCAGCGTGATGATGCAATATTCCTTGTGGAATGCACTGTGCCGTGATGAAACCAGAATCGACTGCTTAATTTTAGCAGCCGATAGCCGCGCTGTGGGCCCTATTCCTGAATAAGACCAGGATACTTCCTGTGCGCCATTCTCTGGCTCTTAATTCCATTTAACCTGGCATGGCTCCAGGCTATGTTTCATTGCGCCGGAAGGCGGATATTCGCGTATCCGCTCCAGCGGAATAAGGCGTTATTTGGCAACGATGACCGACTTGTTTTTAGCGCTGATTATTGGCTGCCACCAACAATATCCATCAAAAACGCGGCCAGCAATCCAGCGCGGTAATGCATTCAATAATCATTACCGAAAATATTTCGCGTCCAGTCACTGCCGCCAAAGCGGCCACCCAGTTAACGCCAGCCTGCTTTACCAGGCAGCGAAAAAGAATTTTTAAGCTCATAAATACTTAGAGGCAACGATGAAAACACACGTAAATAAACTCAAGGCAGAAAGGCAACCTTCAGCGCAGGGCGATACGCGACATTCGCTGTCACGGCGCAAATTCCTGATGTATGGCGGTTGCGTGGCCGGCTCGGTGGCGCTGGTTGGCGGGCAGAAAGCGCTGGCGAACGGCGGCGCCGGCAAAGCCGCCCCGGCCCAATGCCCACCGGGCGTGATTAGCGCCGCGTGCCCTGCGGCAAACCGCCCAGGCGATCCTGCCGCCAACCCGGCGGCCCCCGCCACCCTGACCAAAACGCCAGGCGTAGGGGAGAATATCGTCTCGGAATACCCGTTTAATGGGGAGCAAATTCATGGGGTGATGGTCAGCAACCTGCACGAATTCAACACCACCGGCCTGTTTGCCCACCAGGCCAACGCCGACGTAATCTTGACCAACCTGGGGCCACAGGCCGTTTTCGTGGCCGCCACCGAACAGGTGAATAATAACCTGCTGCACGATAGCCCACTGCGCCGCGCCATCCCGCCGCTCCAAAGCGTGATTATCCGGGCCGGCGCCGTTATCACCACGGCGGATGCCTCCGCCAACGGCCTGATCTCGCTGATCCAGGTTCGCAGCACCCGCAATGTGGAATCGGGGATCTTTGGCAATAAAACCCAATGGGCCAAATATGCCTATCCGGCCGGGATGCCCGATCTGCCGCTGTGGATCTCAAACCAGCTTCACCTGGCCCACAAAATCCAGGTGAACCCGTGGCAGTTGGTCGGCCTGCCTGCGCCGGCGGGCAGCAAGGCGCTGCCTTACGAATTGTATGTCAACCTGTGGTGGCTGCCGGCCGGATCGGACGCCGGGATCCATGCGGCGCATGGCAGCAATTTGCTGGAAGTCCATACCCAGTTGATCGGCTTTGGCCGCATGCAGAAATTCACCGATATGGCCAAAGCCCGTGCAGCCGTCACCAATAACCGCGCCGTTCAGCCCGAAGGCGGCATGTTCTCGCCGTTTGATAGCGGCAAAGCCTTCCCGGAAATGTACGAAGAATTCCGGCTGGCACCCGGCAATACTCACCTGCCGATGCCGCTGGTGACCGACTATGACGCCTGGAAAGGGGAATCCGACATCGCTAAAAACGCCAGCATGGACGATCCCTGCTTCTTCTACCCGCCCCATCAATACTATGCCGACACCGACAGCATTTGGGTCGCCTTTGAATTTCACCGTTCAACGGACAACAACTGATCGCCAACAAGGACAGCATAGTGATGAAAAACAGAGAACTTCCCGCATCGTGGCGCCCCTATAACACCTATGATTATGTCCCGGTCGAAGACTGGTCCGTGGGTAACGATATTGAACTGTATGCGGTTTATTGGGACGGCAAACCCCACTCGCCCCACGGCTTCAATAACGACTGGACGCTCTACATCAACGCCAGGGCCAAAGCCAAAAACGGCGCGGAAAATAGCGGGCGCGATGTCTGCCTGGTACTGCAGGTGACGTCCTGCCAGAAAGATGCGTTCAGAGTGCGCTTCAACCCTGGTGCCGCCTCGTTCGCCGATTACCCGAACAAAGTGTACGGCCCGGTGGAGGTAGAACGGCTCACGCACATCCGCCAGCATGAGCAAGCGGCGGGCTATCAACCGATCCTGCGCTGGAACCGGCATGGCGCCAGCATCCAGTTGAGCACGATCCAGGTCCAGTTTGTCCGGGCCGACGACGGGCTACTTTCGATACAGGTTAAACGCCTGGCCGACGGCGCCGTCACCGATATCTCTTCCGGCCCGCTGTGCCACGCCAGCCCGGAAGTCGGCACCGTGGTGAACATGAAACGCAAAGCGGAACATGCCACCCATTACTTCGGTTTAGGCGAGATCCTCAGCTACAACCTGACGGGTAGCCGCAACCCCGCCACCGGCAGCACCCAACAGGACTGCTATGGTTACAAGGGCTGCGCGCGGCTCGATCACAGCGGCTCGCAGGTCACCTGCTACAACTACGACAACCTGTGGTACAACCAGCCGGAAGTCTTCCCACAAAGCGTGCCTTATAAAGACGCGTTCAAGGCGACCTCCTGCGTGCCGATGTACCTTAACGCGCCGTTTTACATCGAAAAATCCACGCTCAACGGCAGCAAACAGTTTCTCGGCGTGTTCCTGGACAATACCGGGCAAAGCTACTTCTCGCTCAAAAGCGCGCTGCGCGACGCTGCGGCGGTGGAAGCCGGCGTGCAGCACGGTGAGTTCGATGGCCACTATATGTTCGCCGCCCAGGCGGCCAACGTGCTGGATGCCTTTACCTATCTGATGGGGCACGGGGATCTGGCGGCAGGCAAACACCTGCTGAACGATCGCTCCGTCATGCCGCCGAAGTACATCTTCGGTTACTTCCAGGCCAAATACGGTAGCCTCGGTCTGCTGCGCCCAGAGAGCGAGAAAGATCCGAATAAAGTCTACATTGAGGATCTTGTGAAGGGCCACCGCGATGCAGAGATCCCGATCGAGGGGCTGGGTGTGGACATCGACGTGCAGGAAGACAAAAAAGTCTTCACCATCAAAGACAGCTTCTGGTCGAGCGGTAAGGTCGATCAGGGGATCTCGGTGTTTGACTGGATCACCCAATTTGATCTGCAGTGCCAAACCAATATCACACCGTTTATCCGCGCCGATAAAGTGGCCTACGATCCGACCAACAGCGGCAAAAAACAGTACGGCACCGCCGAGGGCCTGATCCGTAACGGCTATTGCGTGCAGAACGAAGGCGAAGCCAACCTACGTAAATTCCGCGGCCCCCGGCGTGAAAGCGACTATCCCGGCTTGAGCTACAGCCGGATCGGCGAAACCAACTACCCGGACCAAAACCTGCTGGTGCTGGATTACGGGATCAACGTGCAGACCGGCGAGCGCGACATGATCGGCTCGGTCGTGACCGATTACGGCAACCCGGCGGCCGCCCGCTTCTGGGGCGATCAGTACGCTTATCTGTTTAAAAACGGGCTGGGCTTCGTCTGGCAGGATATGACGGTGCCGGATGCCATGCCGCACGTCGAAGACGGCAAAAACTTCGCCGACACCGAATCGCCGCGCAACCAGTTTGGCTGGTCGCTGACCGGGGAAGCGCCGAGCGACGACCGCCGCCGCACCAACACCTTCAACTGGCGCAGCTATCACGGCCAGCTGCATCTGACCGATCCGCGCTTTGGCGACGGCCGCAAAACCCCGTTTGTCGAGCTGCGCAACTTCCACGCCTATATGCTGGCGCGCGCGTCCTACGAGCATGGTCTGATAGCGCATGAAGAGACACTCAAGGGCTATAAACGCAGCTATATCATCTGCCGCAGCGGCTATCCCGGCCTGCAGCATTACGCCGGCCACTGGATCGGCGATAACGCCTCCACCTGGCACCACCTCCAGGCTACCGTCCCGCTGGTGCTTAACCTGGGCATGTCCGGCCTGCCGATCGCCGGGGCGGACGTCGGCGGCTTTGCGCCCGGCGAAGCGCCGGCCGATCCGGCCAGCACCTTCTACGGCGATAAAAACTACCGCAACCATAACCCGATGGTTTATGACCGCCTGGTGTTAGGGCCGGAGGATGTGGATATCGGCGCCGTTTGCGAACCGGAGCTGATGACGCGTTGGGTGCAGGCCGCCTGTCTCCAGCCCTGGATGCGCAACCACTATGACGCGATGAAAGCCTATCAGGAAATTTATCATTACACGTCTGCAGCAACGGCGAACGGTGATACCTTCAGCAGCATCATGACAGCCTTTATCCGCTTCCGCGTGCGCTGGCACCACCTGCTGTACGATGCGATGTATCAAAACACGCAAACCGGCGCTCCGCTGATCAAGGCCATGTGTCTGTGGCAGGGCGACGATGCGATCTTCAGCGATGCCCAACGCGATATTCTGGCGACCCAGTTCTTTATCGACCACACGGTGCTGGTCGCGCCGATCATGACCAGCAGCCCGGCCGGTGAGGAAAAACACTATACGGCGGAAAAAGCGGTTTACTTCCCGCATGGCGAGCAGGGGCAGGCAATCAACTGGTACCGCTACAATGTGATGGAAGACAGCGTGGATATCGCCCACCCGATCGCCAGCGGGCAACGGCTGAAAATCACCGCCGACATCACCAGCCTGCCGGTGTTTATCCGCGAAGGCGCCATCATTCCTGAACGGCATGCGCAGGCAGATTTGCAGGCCGCCTTCAAGAACATTCAGGTGCTGGATAAGTATCAGCAGCCGCTGGTGCTCTCGGTATATCCGCTGGGCAAGGCGGCCGAAAGCCGCTACCAACTCTACTGGGATGACGGCGGCGTAACCCGCAGCGCAGAACGCGACGGCGCGTTCTCGGTGATTGATATCCGTCAGGCCGCCACGGGGGAAGGCGAGCGCACCCTCACCATTGCGCCGCAGAAGTATGACTATCCGCTGTACGACTTTATCTATTTCCGCATTCGTGCAAACGATAGCGCCGTGCGTAACATCAGCGTGGGGAAATCCAGGATCGCCCTCCATATGGCTTCGGTAGAAGCGCTGT
The DNA here is from genome assembly GCF_039539505.1 of Gibbsiella dentisursi. Classification (NCBI taxonomy): domain Bacteria; kingdom Pseudomonadati; phylum Pseudomonadota; class Gammaproteobacteria; order Enterobacterales; family Yersiniaceae; genus Gibbsiella; species Gibbsiella dentisursi. Next base: position 37,920 of record NZ_BAABDG010000005.1, on the reverse strand, counting down.
TCCAGCACCATGGCGAAGCGATGCATATCGACGCAAGCGGCAGCATCTGGCTAAAAGCCCGTACCGCAAAACTGGCGCTGGATACGCCTTTGGTGGTGAGCATCAACGCCTAAGCGCCGGCCGTTAGCCCTATTACGGCAAGCAAAAAGCACAATGCCGGCCAGGTTTCCCTGGCCGGCATTTTTTATCAGCGTGGAGATGCTATGCGCGTACGGCGCGGATGCGGCCGCAACGCGCACCTTGCGCGGGCGCCCGCTTAGGCGATCGCCATGCCGGCATCAAAACCTTCGCGCGCCGCAATCAGCGCATTACTGGTTTTCACCGCACCACCGATCACAATCGGCGCATCAACCACATCGCGCAGTTCCTCCGCCAGCGTATTCACCGGCCGATAACCCAACGCAACCACCACGGTATCCGCAGCCAGCGTGAACTGCCCGTCGGCATTTTCCAACACCACCTGGCCTTCTTCGATCTCGCAGAGCTTGGTATTGACGAACTGCTTTACGTCATATTCGTTCAACAGCGCCATCAGGTGCAGCTTGCTGACGCCGTCCAGCTCCTGCAGCAGCCGATCGCGCATTTCCACCACGGCAACCTCTTTCTGCTGCATCGCCAGGTGCGCTGCGGTTTCGCCCCCCACTTCACCACCGCCGGCAATCACCACCCGTTTGCCGGTGGTGACATTACCCAACAGCACGTCTTCGGCCAACACCACGTGAGATTGTTTGATGCCCTTAATCGGCGGCACCGAAGGCTCGCCGCCGGTCGCGACGATCACCGAATCCGGCTGGCTTTGCGCCACGATCTCTTTAGTCAGTGGGGTGTTGAAGCGGATCTCAACGTTCAGTTTTTCCAGTTCACGCGCCAACCAGGCGGTGTAGGTCGCCAGTTCGCCCTTGCCCGGCGGGAATGCCGCAGAGCGGAACTGCCCGCCCAGATGGCCGGTTTTTTCAAACAGCGTCACCTTGTGGCCACGCATCGCGGCAACGCGCGCGGCTTCCAGCCCGGCAGGGCCGGCGCCGGCGATAAATACGCGCTTCGGCTGCGCCACTTTGCTGTAATCCAGCGAGCCTTCGCGTGCCAGCGAAGGATTAACCAGGCAGGTGAACGGCACGCCGAGCGGCAGGCTGGCCAAACAGCCCTGCATACAGCCAATGCAATAGCGGATCGACGCCAGATCACCGGCTTTGGCTTTGTTCGGCAGGTGTGGATCGGCCAGTGAACCACGCCCCATGGCGATGAAATCAGCTTTGCCCAACGCCAGTACGTTGTCGGCCATGCGCGGATCGTTAATGCGGTTGACGGTAATCACCGGCATCTTGATGGTTTTCTTCAGCTCTTCGGAAAACGAGACGGCCCAGGCGTGGCCGACATACATCGGCGGCACGGTGCAGGATTTATTGTGCTCGCCATACACCCCCATGGTGACGTGCAACGCATCAACGCCCCAGTCATCGAAGATCTGCGCCAGCACGCGGGATTCAGAGATATCGCGCCCGCCGACAAAGCCTTCATCCGCAGAAAGGCGAATGGTGACCGGATAATCGTCACCCACTTCGCGACGCACCGTCTGATAAATTTCCTGCAGGAAGCGAATGCGGCCATCCAGGCTACCGCCATATTTATCGGTTCGTTTATTGGCGTAAGGGGATAAAAACTCCGCAATCAAATAACCATGCCCGGCGTGAATTTCCACCCCGTCAAAGCCGGCTTGTTTTACCCGGCGGGCGCAATCGCCAAACTCGTTGACGATTTGCTGAATTTCCTCAATGTTTAATTCTCGTGGCATTTCCTGTAATGCCGGGCAAGGAATAGCCGAAGGCGCCACCGGTTGTACACCGCCATTCAACTGGCTGGATGTTTGCCGGCCGGCATGATAAATCTGCGCAAATATTTTACTGTCATATTTATGGACGGTATCTGTTAATTTTTTATGGCTGGCAATTTGCTCATCGCGCCACAGGCCGCCAATATATTTACATCCCATCGCATTTTCATTAACAGCGTAGTTCTCTGTGATAATTAAACCCCAGCCCCCTTTGGCCTTTTCTTCATGGTAAGCGATGTAGCGGTCCGTAGCGGTGCCATCGCTGTTGCAGAGGTCGGTTACCATGGCCGGGACAACCAGTCTGTTAGGAATAACACATTGGTTAATTTTCTCGGGTTGAAACAATTTTTTAAACATATTTTTATATGTCCTGCTAATAAAAAACAAAAGAGATTATTCGAATAGCATGGGAATGCCGTTCGAATATATCACTCGCGGATTTAATTATAGTAATTAATATCATCAATGGCTAATGCCTGCATGTGAAATCGCAGGGTAAATAGCCATGAGCAGGAAAGTTACACACTGGCAGCGTGATTATTACAGGAAATTAATAATATATTCCCGTCGGGAATCTAAATAATACCCATTTACCTGATTAATTTATTGGTGGTCACCCCATACGCCGCCGGTGATTTATGGAAATACGATATTTAGACAGAGGAAAAAACGGGAACGTTTCCAGACAGGAAATAATCGGTTTGCGGAAGTTAAAATACGCGGCAATATTCAGGTTGAAATAAAGCGCCGCGCAGGCCTTTATTTGGCAAGCGCGGCGGCGTTTTTATCGCGTTAAGCCGCTATCAGGCCACCGCGCTCTCCGTCACCCCCATAAACTGGCGAATACGCTGCAACGCCGGCTCGGCTTCGCCGCCACGGATCGTCGCCGGGGAAGCGTCCGCCTGGATGACGCCCTGCTCCATCAGCACCACCCGATCGGAAATCGCCAGCGCGAAGTCCATTTCATGGGTAACGATCAGCATGGTCATGCCTTCACGGGCCAGATCGCCGATGACTTTCAGCACCTCGCCCACCAGCTCCGGATCCAGCGCCGACGTCGGCTCATCGAACAACATAATATCCGGTGACAGCGCCAGCGCCCGGGCGATAGCCACCCGCTGCTGTTGGCCGCCGGAGAGCTGATGGGGATACTTTTCGGCGTGGGCCAGCAGCCCGACTTTATCCAGCAGGTACAGCGCCTGCGCACGCCGTGCCGCCTCGTCCGCCGGCTGGCGATGGTAGCGGGTAGCCAGCATCACATTCTGCAAAATGGTGCGGTGCGGGAACAGGTTAAAGCTCTGGAACACCATGCCAATACGGCGGATGCCGCTGCGCATCTCGGCGGTTTCCCGCCGGGAACCGGCGACGATGTAGCTTTCGCCAAACAGGATGATCTCGCCCTGATCCAACGTTTCCAGGCCGTTGACGGTGCGGATCAACGACGTTTTGCCGGATCCGGACGGGCCGATAATGCTGATCACCTCACCCGGCGCCACCGCTAGTTGGATCCCTTTCAGCACATGGTGCGCGCCATAAGCTTTATGGATATTTTTCATCAACAATGCCGACGGTTCACCGGGGCGCTGGGCCGGCGGCCGCAGCGGCAACGGCCGGGCCGCCTCGCGCAGCGCCGCCAGCGCCGGCTCGGCCAGCGTCTGCGGCCGGCGCGCCTGCACATTGACATGGCGCTCAATCTGCTGGAACAGCACGCTAAACACCGAAACGATCAGCACATAATACACCGCGACCGCCGCCAGCGTTTCCATCACCAGGAAGTTCTGAGCGTACAGGCGCTGGCCGGTCATCAACAGCTCCGGCAAAGAGATCACCGAGATCAACGAGGTTTGTTTTACGATGGTGATAAATTCGTTTACCAGCGCCGGCAGCGCAATGCGCAGCGCCTGCGGGATGATCACCAGCCGCTGCACGCCGAGAAAACGTATCCCCAGCGCATGGCCCGCCTCATGCTGGCCTTTGGCCACGGAAAGCAGCCCGCCACGATGGATTTCCGCCATGTAGGCCGTTTCCGCCAGCACGGTCGCCACCAGCCCGGCGATAAAGGCGTTGCCCAGCAGGCCGCCGGCGGCCGGGAACATCTGCGGCAGGTTATAGATAAACACCACCAGCACCAGTAACGGCACGCTGCGAAACAGCCAGATATACACCTGGCTGGCACCGCGCAGCCAGGCCGGCCTGGCCTGACGGGCGCTGGCAACGATAAACCCCAGCACCAGGCTAATCAGCCAGCTCAGCACGCTCAGTTCCACCACGGTGGCGCTGGCCTGCCAAAAGGCGCTCAGGGAAAACAAAGAAATGAAATAGGCCCAGTCAAACATCATCACAATATCCACACTCACTTTCGCAGCCGAACACAACCCGGCGGCGCATTACCGCGCCGCGGTATCGGTAATCCCATAGGGCTGATATTTAGCCAACAGCGCAGCGTATTCGCCGTTGTCGCGAATGGTCTGCAGCGCCGTTTTCAACCCGCCCAGCAGGGCCTGATTGCCCTTTTTGACGTAAATGCCCAGCGTCTGCGGATAGATGATCGCAGGGGAACTGATGGCCGCCCGCCCGCGGCTGCGTTCCACGAACATGCGCGCGGCGCCGGCCATGTCCACCTGTGCCTGGATGTGGCCGGCCAACAGCGCCTGCAGCGTTTCCGGCGCGGTGGGGTACTCTTTCACGGCGATCGCCGCTTTGCCGTTGGCCAGGCAATAATCACTGGAAAGATCCTGCAGTTGCTTCACCCATGCCGTGCCCTGTTGCAAACCAACGGTCAGGCCGCACAGCGCTTTTTCGTCTTTCGGCTTCACGGCGCTGTCGCTGCGCACCAGAATATAGGCGCCGGTATCGGCATACGGGATAGCATCGGCCTGGGCGGTACGTTCCGCCGTCACATACAGGGCAGAGATCACCGCGTCATGACGGGCGGCATTCAATCCCAGGATCAGGCCGGAAAACTGCGTATCGGCCAGCGCCAGGCGGGTGCCCAGATGCTTGCTCAACAGCGCCGCCAGCTCGGCATCAAAACCCACCACTTTGTCACCCTGCCAGGATTCAAACGGCGGATAGGCCACTTCAATGCCCACTTTCAGCACGCCCGATGTCAGCGTCGGGACTGCTTCAGCGGCCAGCGCCGGCTGCGCGCTCAGGCTGCCCAGCAGCAGAGAAAGTAATGCGGTGCAACGCAGGCTGCGCCGTGCGGTAACGGGTAATTTCATGGTGTCACTCCTGCAAAACGGAAGAGGAAATACGCCGGTGGTAAGCGCCGGCAAGCTGGCAAAGCAGTTCGAACATCATGGTGGCGCCGGTCAGGCTGGTCAGGTTGCCCTGATCGAACGGCGGCGAAACCTCCACCACATCCGCGCCGATCAGGTTCAGGCCGGCCAGGTGACGCAGACATTGCTGCCCCTGCAGCGACGTCAGGCCACCGATTTCCGGCGTGCCGGTACCGGGGGCAAAGGCCGGATCAAGCACGTCGATATCAAAACTGACGTAGGTCGGCGCGCTGCCGACGATCTGCCGCGCACGCGCCATCACCGCATCGATCCCTTCACGGGCAACCTGCTCCATCGGGATCACGGTGATACCGCTTTCAGCCGCAAAAGCGCCATCGTCCGCGGCGTACAGCGAACCGCGAATGCCGATCTGCACCGTGCGAGCAGGATCCAAAACCCCTTCTTCGATCGCCCGGCGGAACGGGGTGCCATGGGTGAAACGCTGCCCGCCAAAATAGCTGTCGTTGGTATCGGAATGGGCATCGAAGTGGATCATGCCCACGGGCTGGGCGCGCCCCAATGCGCGCAGGATCGGCAAGCTGGTGAGATGATCGCCGCCGGCGGTGAGCGGTATCGTTTGTTGCGCCACCAGTTCCTGATAAAAGGCTTCGATACGCGCCAGGCTATCCATCACGTCGATCGGGTTCACCGGCACATCGCCGATATCGCCGACGTGCGCCAGATCGTAGGGGGAAAGCAGGCTGACCGGGTGAACGCGGCGTATCAGGCTGGAAGCGTTACGCAGCTCGCGCGGCCCGTGGCGGGCGCCGGCGCGGTTGGTGGTGCCGCCATCCCAGGGCACGCCCACCAGCGCAATATCCAGAGCATCGGCCTGGGCGCCCACCGGCAGGCGGAAAAACGTCGGCAGCCCGGCATAGCGCGGTATCTCATCCGCGCTTTGCGGCTGCGGGTTATCCGCGCCGCTCCGGGGGTGGTAATCACGTGTCGCCATTGTAAAACTCTCCCATCTGCGCCATCGCCAGGCGGGGATAGGCCCGGCATACATAGGGAAATAGTGCAGTAGACGGCGCGTGGGGAAAAATAGCAGAATAGAAAAAATCAGTTCAGTTATTCCTGAAGTAAATTTTTCTTATACGAATAAAAAGGCACTGATGTTTATGGGAAAAATACCTAACCTAAGATTGCTGTATATTTTCGCCACCGTGGCCAAACATCAGGGTTACGCCCGCGCCCAGCAAGAGCTGAACCTGACGGCTTCCGCCATCAGCAATTACATGAGCGAGCTGGAAGAAAAGCTGGGCTTTGTGCTGTGCACGCGCGGCCGCGGCGGCTTCGCCCTTACCCCGAAAGGGGATGCCTTTTTGCAGCAAAGTCTGAACCTGCTGCACAACCTGGAAGACTTTGAACGCTATACGGATTCCCTCAAGGGGGAACAGGGCGGCATTTTGCGGCTGGGCGTGATCGATTCCACCGTCACCGATCCGATGTTGCCGATCGCCGGCGCCATCGCCAGCTTCAGCGATCGCTTCCCGCTGGTGCACATCAACCTGCAGATAAAAAGCCCGCACGCGCTGCTGCAAGGCATTTTGGACAACGAACTGGATGTGGCGGTCGGCACTTTCCCGCTGCAAAGCAACAGCGTGATTAACCACCCGCTGTACCGTGAGCAGCATTGGCTGTACTGCAGCGATCAACATGAGCTGTTTGATATCCGCCACCCGAAAGTGGCGCACATTGCGCAGATGAAAATGGTAACGCGCAGCTACTGGAGCCCTTCCGATCTTGGCCGGCGCGGCTTCAAGCAAAGCACCGCAACGGTAGAGAGTATGGAAGCGCAGCTGCTGCTGATCCTGTCCGGGAAATATATCGGCTACCTGCCAGAGCACTATGCGCTGCCCTGGGTGGAAAAGCGGCGGCTGCGCGCCATGTTGCCCACCGACTACGGTTACCAGGCGCCGTTTTCGCTGATTTTCCGCCGCGGGCGCAGCAAAGAGATCCTGATCCGCACCATCCGCGATCTGCTGCGCACCGCGTCGAAAAACCGCAAGGCGTATAGGCTATCCACGCCAAAACGGAGCAAGGCTACATCTTAAGCCACTTTCCCCGGCGGGATATCCATCTCGCCCGGCATTAACAGCTGCTCTTTGCAATAGTCGGCAAAAAGCTGCGCCGGTTTGGTCATCGGATTGTGGCGCAGCGATGCCAGCACCAGTTGCGAGCCGGTAATATCCCCCTGCACTTCGACCATCGCCACTTGCTTGCCGTCATAGGTGATGGGGGTAAAAGGCCGGGTGACCAGCAAAGAAAAACCAAAGCCCTGCCCGACCATGCAGCGCACCATTTCAATCGACGGCGAGCTGTAGGCAATCTTCGGCATCAGCCCGTTTTCGCGGAAAATATTCACGAAATAGTCGCGGCTGGGCACCACGTCCAGCAGGATCATCGGTTCACGGCTCAGTTCATCAAGCGTGACCGAACTGCGCAGCGCCAAGGGGTGGCCAATGGGCAGCAGCGCATAAGGCTTGGACGGGGCGTTCAGCATCTCGGTGGCGATGCCGTCGTCCAGATCGTGGCGGTAGAGGATCGCCAGATCAAAACGCCCGCTGTGCAGCCCCTGAACCAGCTCATTTTGCTCGCCATCATGGATCTGCACCTCGATGCCTGGGTGGCGCCGCTGGAAGCCGCGCATCATCTGCGGCAGAAACACCGGTGCGGCGGTTTCAAAGCAGCCAACGGAAATTTTACCCGCGACAACGTCGTTATCGGCCATCGCGTTTTGCTCAAACGCCCACGACTGGCGCAGCAGTTCGCGGGCTTTGTAATAGAAACGCTTGCCGCTGGACGTCAGGGAAACTCCCTGGGCATGGTGGCGGATAAACAGCTGAATACCGAAGCTGTCCTCCAGATTTTTAACCGCAGTGGAGATGGAAGGCTGGGCGATGTGCAGTTGGCGCGAAGCCTCGGCGATGCTTTTGGTTTCCACCACGGTGGTGAAATACTTTAATTGACGCAGAGTGAAATGAGCCATGTCTTACTACCTCGATAAAAAAACACGTCTTTTTATTGTTCTAAATACAAAAAAGCGATGGTATGGAACTTAAGCAACTCCTATGCCAGCAACCCAACTGGCTGGCCGGGCCTATACGCCCCAGCGGCCGGAATTGAAGGAATAACAATGGCATTTCATGCTGCAAAATAGTAAAGGGATTTAGCTTGTGGTTATTTATTTGTTCCGATTGTTAAAAAACATCGCACCAACATGAGGCAAAACCACTTTTCCACACTAATCTATTGAAAATTAATCAGTCATAACGCCATCGCCACATTGACTGCCGCGCAGAGAAAGGCCTATGCCCATCAGCTTCGGCGCCATCATCAGCACTAACATCCTGTTATTTATCTGATTTACCCACCAAAGAAAAAAACGATAAACCAGGCAACAAAAAACTGGCCTTGCACCATTACCCCGCTGGCGATGGCCCGTGGTGCGTGCACTGCTTTTTATTATCCAGTGGCGATATTTTCCTCCACCGCTCTTGATGGCGTAAAAGCTGGGCTGCCCCTTTATCCACCGGAATACGGCTGGTAGAGTGAATTACAGGCAAATTCGACATCATGGATCAAGGGGCGTTAGATGGCTAAAACATGGCTTAGTGGCTTGTGCCTGGCGGGCGCACTCCTGGGCGCGGCGCCGGGGTTTGCCGCATCGTATGGCGAGCAGTTAGAAGGGTTCCAATACCCATATCCATTGCAGCGCTTCAACTTCACCTCGCAACAACAAAGCCTCAGCATGGGGTATATGGATATCAAACCCACCGCGCAGGCCAATGGCAAGGTGGTGGTGCTGATGCATGGGAAAAATTTCTGCGGCGCCACGTGGGAACAAACGATCAAGGCGCTGGCCGCGCAGGGCTACCGCGTAGTTGCCCCCGATCAGATCGGCTTTTGCACTTCCAGCAAGCCCGCAAATTATCAATACACCTTCCAGCAATTGGCAACCAACACCCGGCAACTGTTGCAGAGCATCAACGTGGATAAAGCCATTATTATTGGCCACTCAACGGGGGGCATGCTGGCGACGCGCTATGCCCTGATGTACCCACAACAAACGGAAAAACTGGTGCTGGTGAACCCGATAGGCCTGGAAGACTGGAAGGCCAAGGGCGCGCCCTACCGCACCGTCGATCAGTGGTACCAGCGGGAGCTGAAGCTCTCGGCGCAAAGCGTTAGAAAGTACGAGTTAACAACCTATTATGTTGGCCGCTGGAAACCCGAATACGATAAATGGGTGGATATGCTGGCCGGCCTGAACAGCGGGCCAGGCCATGAAAAAGTGGCATGGAACTCGGCGCTGATCTACGACATGATCTTCACCCAGCCCATCTATTATGAACTGCCGGATCTGCGCGTGCCCACCACCCTGATCATCGGCACCGCCGATACCACGGCGATAGGCAGTGATATTGCGCCGCCAGAGGTTAAAGCGCGCCTGGGCCACTATCAGGTATTGGGCAAAGAGGCGGCAAAACGCATCCCCGGCGCGAAGCTGATCGAATTCCCCGGCCTGGGCCATGCGCCACAAATGGAAGAACCCGACAGGTTCCATCAGGCGCTGCTGGATAATCTGAAACAGTGATGGCAGGCCGCAGGATTCAGCCCTCGGCTTCCGCAGCGGGGGCCCCGCCCAGCACCCCGAATTCAGCGGCGACCTTAACATAGAAAAGATTCACCTGCTCTTGCGCCAACACCTGCATAAAGTGCTGGGCCTCGTCTTCGGAAACCACCAGCGTGACCTGCACGGGCTGATCGGACAGATCGAACAGGTTGACCGTATGCATGGCGCCGTCATGCCCCAACCCGCCGAGCGCGCCGCTTAGCGTCGCCCCGCGCAGGCCCTGGCGTTTGGCCTCTTCAATCAGCCACTGGGCAAGCGGCAGCCGCCCGTGCATGCGGTCTTGCTGGGTAAAGAAAGTCATTTGATAGCCGCGCATATTTCACCTTTGCAGAAAAGTAAGTTGACCGCCGCCGGCGGTTACGCCCCTTGCATCATCACACAGATTTTGCGCCAGTGCCTGCGACATGCACGGTCGGTGTGACCGACATCCCCACCCGCAGTTGCTGCGCCGCCGGCTGCCCGCCCTCTAAGCGGATACGGATCGGCAGGCGCTGAACAATCTTGGTGAAATTGCCCGTGGCATTATGCGGCGGCACCAGCGAGAAGCTCGCGCCGCTGGCCGCCCCCAGGCTTGCCACGTGCCCTTTCAGGCGCACGCCGGGCAGCGCATCCACCGTAATGTCCACCGGTTGACCAACCTGCACGCGCGCCAGTTGGGTTTCGCGGAAATTGGCTTCGATGTAAATATTATCCAGCGGCACCAGAGTGAGCTGGGGTTCGCCGGAATGCACATAGCCGCCCACGCGCACATGGCGTTGGGCAACGATGCCGGCGACCGGTGCGGCCACGCTGGCATAGGAGAGCTTCAAATCGGCATCGGCTTTCGCCGCCCGCGCCTTTTCCCATTCGGCATGCAGCACAGCTACCTGCTGTTCGGCGGCGCGCAACCCGGCCTGATCGTGCTCATAGGCAGCGCGCTGCACGGCCCATTCCGCCTCGGCCTGCTGTTGCGCCTGCACCGTGCCGGAGCCATCACGGGCTAGGTTGGCGAAACGCTGGCGGTTGCGTTCGGCCAGTTTGAGATTGGCGCCCGACGCGCCAACCGCGGCGCGCGCCTGGGCGATGACGCTTTGCTGGCGATCCAACTGCGCCTGGAAGCTCGCGACGGCGGCCTGCGCATTGCTTACCGCAACCGCCAGTTCACGATCGTCAATGTGAAACAGCGGTGCGCCGGCCTGCACCTGTTGATTGTCGTCAACGGAAACCGTGGTGATCACACCCGAGACTTGCGGGGCGATCACCGTTAAATCGGCCTGCACGTAGGCATCGTCGGTGCTTTGCGCATCAGCGCTGGCCTCCGGTCGATTCAGCAGCCAAAACGCGGTGGCCACCACGGCGACGGCAACGATAGCGATGATGATTTGCAGATGATATTTCTTGGTCATTTTCTCTTTTCTTTAAGCTAATCAGGAAGCTGTGCCGGCCTGGGTTTTCGGCGGTGCAGATGGCACCATCCGCGGCACCACGGGCGCGGGAATGTATTGGAACTTCAGTACCAGCGGGATCATCAGCAGCAGTATCAGGCCGATAACCCGATAGACATCCGCCACCGCCAACACGCTGCTCTGCCGGGCAATCTGCTCGGCCAATGCGGCGGGCGAGCTAGCAAAACCGTCCCAATGGGCCATCAGGTTGCCGGTTTGATCGCGCAGCGCCTCATAGTGGAAGCGGGTGCGCAGCAGGTTCAATTGACCGATGAAGGCACCAGCCAGGATAGTGCTTATCACACGCACGATATTCACCAGGCCGGCAAGGAACGGCCCTTCCATCGGCTGCACCACGCTGACAATCAGAAACAGCATCGCCACCATAGCCAACGGCTGGCCAATGGCATGCAGCAGCGTAGCGCACAGCAGTTGGCGCACCATCCATTCATCAGTAATCCCTGAAGCCAACCAACAGGCCGCCGCCATGCAGGCCAGGCCGGCGGCAAAAACGTAGCGCGCATCGACCCAGCGCTGATACAGCAGCACCGCCACGCACGAGCCCAGCACCAGTTGTGGCAGCCCGACGATCAGCCCCAGCGGCGCGGTCTGTGCCAGGCGAAAACCGTGCAGGCCGGCTAGCGCGTTGGCCGGCAGCCCGACGCCGGCAAACATCGCCACCAGCAGGCCGAGCAGCGCGATAAAACCCAGCCATATATTGCGGCGCTTCAGCAGATCCAACCGGACGAACGGCGCCGGGTGGAACCACTCACACACCAGAAACAGCGCCGTGAAGATCGCGCCAACGCCAAGCGAAGCAACGATCACCGGCGAGTTGAACCAGTCCAGGCGAATGCCCTGATCGATACCGACCACCAACAGCATCAGGCCCGGCAGGCCAAGCGCCATACCAAACCAGTCCGCCTGTTTCAGCCGTGGCAGCGCCGGCGGCATTTTGGGGATACCCCAGCCGACCATCGCCATGGCGATCAGCCCGAGCGGGATCACATGCCAATAGGCCCAACGCCAGTTTTCCAGATGATCGACGCACAGGGCGGCCAGCCAGAGCGCCACATTGGGCGACAGCGTGGCGGTCATGGCGAACAGCGCCAGGCCGTGCAGCCGGATCGGCGCGGGCAGGAAACGCAGGGCCGCCATCATCAGGATCGGCACCAGCGAGCCGGCGCACAGGCCATGCAGCACACGCAGCGCCAGCAGCAAGTGCAGATCGCGCACCCAGGGCAGCACGGCGGCGAGCACCATCGCCGCCGCCAGCATCGTTAAATGGAAGCGGCGCATCGAGAACGTAATCGCGAACCAGGCGGCAAACGGCATCGCCGCCAGTTCGCCAGCCGAATAGGCGGTGGAAAGCCAAGAGAAATCGTCTTTCGCGAAGCCCAGCCCGCCTTGCATATCCACCAGCACCAACGCCGGCACCCGGCTGCTCAGGCCCGCCACCATCGCGGCCAGCAGCACCCCCAACAACCCGACGGCCAGCCGGACGCCAAATACCGACTGCGATGACGCGGCGGCAGGCGCAGACACGGCCGCACTCATGACGGCGCCCTGGCCGTTTCAGCCTGCAGCGCCGGTGACCAGCCGCCACCCAGCGCCCGATACAGCGCGACCACCGCCAGCGCCGAAGCGGTAGCGCAGTCGCTCAGTTCCGCCTGGCTCGCCAGCAGCGTGCGGCGGGCAATCAACACAGTGGTGAAATCCGCAGTGCCTTCCTGATAGGAACGCTGCGCGACAGTCAGCGCTATCTGGTTATTTTCCAGCGCCGTTTGCAGTTGTTCATGCCGTTTTAGTTCGCTGGCATAGGCGCCCAGCGCATCGTCTACTTCATGCCAGGCGCGCAGCACCGTTTGCTGATAGGCAATGCCCGCCAGCGTATGGCGCGTTTCACTCAGTTCCAGTTGGCGGCGCAGCCGCCCGCCTTCGAAGATCGGCAGGTAAAGCATTGGCCCGAACGAATAGCGGCGGGAATCCCAACTGCCGAGATCCGTCAGATCAAACGCCTGCACGCCAAGCGAACCGGTCAGGCTGATGCGCGGGTAGAAATCGGCCTGGGCGGCGCCGATGTCTGCCACGGCGGCACGCAGCTTCGCCTCCGCCTGCAGGATATCCGGCCGCTGCCGGGCCAGCTCGGAAGGCACGCCAATCGGCAGTTGCGCCGGCATCGCCGGCAGCTTCGCCGCCGCCAGGCGTGTATCAAGCTCACGCGGCGGTTTGCCCAACAGCAGCGCTAAGGCATTCATCAAGCCATCGCGCTGGTGGTTCAACTGCGTTAAGCGCGCCGACAGTTCGGCGGCATCCGCACGCGCCGATGCCGCATCGAAGCGGTTGGCAACGCCGTTGCGCTCGCGGCTCTCCGCCATGCGCACCAGATCGTGGGCGATACGCTGGTTCTCTTCCACCAGTTCCGCCTGCGCCTGTATGCCACGCAATAGCAGATAGGTGCGGGCGATCTCCGCCGTAACGGAAACCTCCGCCGCCGCTTTGCCATAGGAAGCCGCTTCCAGATTCGCCTGGGCGGATTCGCCGACATGGCGCAAATGGCCCCAAAAATCGAGCTCCCATGCAGCCTGTAGCCCCATCGACCAAGTGTCGTAACCACGGGTGGGGGCGCCGAGGCGGTGGGTTGGCGAGTTCTCGCTGATGGCCGAACGTGCATAGCCCGCATCGGCCGCCAGGGTGGGCTGGCGGGCTGCATTGGCGATCCCTAACTGTGCGCGGCTCTCTTCAATCCGCAGCGCCGCCGCCTGAAGATCCAGGTTGGCGCCCGCCGCCGATTCCAGCGACAGCAGCGTGGCATCATTGAACAGTGCCCACCAGCGCGCCGGTGCCGGCGCATCGCTCAGGGCGGGTTGGCTGCTGACTGCCGATTCACGCGCCTGCAACGCCGCCGTTGCCGGGCCAATCGATGGCGCCTGCACCGAGGGGGCGGTGCTGCAGCCAGCCAATAACAGAAGAAGTGCTAACGCAGGGGGGCCTTGATACAACAATCCGCATCGGGCAGAACGATTCATTTATTTCCTCAAACCGAGAGCAGTACTGGCTGGTCTCTTTACTTAACCATTACAAACAAAGGGGCATCGCGAACGGGCTGCGCCAATGGATACCGATCGGTATCCTATAGATTAATCCGTAACACGTCAATTACCAAACATTCACAATATGAATAGGTTTTCTGATTGGAAACCGATAGGTATACTGCCGGCAGTATTTGGCCTTCACTGCAACCCAGGAGCCCCCGTGAGCGAAACTGCTGATCCCCATGATGAAAAAACGGCCATTGTCCTGAATGCCGCCGCGGCGGTGTTCCTGACGCACGGCTTTAGCGCAGCGACGACGGACATGATCCAACGGGAGGCCGGGGTTTCGAAAAAGACGCTGTACGCGTGCTTTCCCAGTAAAGAAGCCATGTTTACCGCAGTGATTGATCGCCAGTGCGCGGTAATGGCCGCCACCGTTAAGGCGATCCAACCGGCGCCGGGCAACCTGGCCAAAACGCTGACGGACATCGGCAGGGCCTATCTGGATATTGTGCTGTCTGATACCGGCGTGGCGCTGTTCCGCGTGGTGGTCGCCGAGGCGCCGCGTTTTCCGCAGGCCGGTCGGCTCTTCTACCTGGCCGGCCCTAAAATGGTGACGGCGATGGTGGCCGAGCGGTTAAGCGATGCCTCGCGGGCGGGTGATATCGACATCCACACCATCGGCGCAGAGACTGCGGCTTCGCTTTTCATCAGCATGGTGCGCACCGAAGGCCAGTTGGAAGGGTTGTTGCACCCCGGCTCGCGGCCCTCGGTCGAGCAGTTGGACCGCTGGGTGCGGCTGGCCGTGGAGACGTTTATCGGGCGCTTCGCGGTGCGGCGCGCGTGAGAGGGGTGTAGCGGGCAATCCAGGCGGCATCGCAGAAATGGACGATGCCGCTGTATTATCAAGTTCGGTGATCGTCTGGCTGGTTAGTTGTGAGAGAAACAGGTACACACATCGTCAGATGCGGCCTGTGCCAGCGCCGGAATATTTTCCTTACGTCCCCCAACATCGCGCAGGTATAACGGAGTGTGTGCGAAGTACGGGAATATTCGGTAGCGCCTTAACCTCATACTGGCGCCATGGCTATCACCATGAAAATACTGAACTATGGCATATGGCTCGCCGTGGTTTTTGTATTATTTTTTGATGATTTTCTAATACGCGGCCACATGCATGTGGGACGAACCCTGTCCCGAACCATGATGGGCCATAGCAGGCGAAGAAAACGGCGCTTACGGCAACGTCGAGGAAATCTCAGGCTCAAAGGCGCTTTTTATGTATGTGAACTGTTGCTCCAGCATCGGGCGTCCCCACTGCTCCCCCTGCCACTCTTTGGTCAGCCTAAAACCGAACGATTCATACAACCGACGAGCGGCATCAAGCCCACTGAATGTCCAGAGCTGTACTGCAGAGAACGCCTGCCGATCGCAAAACGCCATCGCCTGGGCGAGAAGCTGGCGCCCGATGCCACCACCACGGCAGTCGTCATCAAGAATGAACCAGCGCAAGTGGGCCTCGCTATTTCCCAGCTCTTCCCCGTCAATGGCGATCGCCCCCACGATGCGCCCGTGACGCATGGCGAGCCAGATACCGTTGCAGTCCTTATCGAGCCTGCCGGCAAATTCAGCCAACCCAGCGGCCACTTTCGCTTCAAAAAAGTAGCCAAAATCATAATGTTGTGAGTAATAGTTTGCATGCATCTCACTGATGCGGCCGATCATTCCTGGCCGGTAACCGGTGATGATTTCCACTTTCGCGCCATCCCGTTGCGATGTTCCTTTTCGGCACATCTCAAGTGCATACGCGTAGGCCGACAGGCCCCGGGCAACGGTTTCACGCTGCGAAGGATTCAGGTGCGCCATCGCCTCGCGCACCCGCATTGCGCCGTAGCTGTTGATGCGGGCGACGCTCTGCTTGCCCTTTTCAGTCAGTTGCAGTTTTTTGTATCGTGCATCGTCTGGCGACGGCACTTCCTGCAATTCACCGGCGCTGATGAGTTTCGCCAGCATCCGGCTGACACTCGATTTCTCCAGCCCGAGAATCTGCACCAGTTGTGCCGCCGTCAACGCGCCATGGTTCTCAATCTCCACCAGCGTATGCACGGCAGAGGGGGAATAATCCGTGGCGGCCAGCGTGGTATTCATAAACCCCAGTTCACGAACCATCAACCGCGAAGCCATACGAATATCATTGATAAGATCGAGAGCAGTCATTTACTTTCCGCCACAGAGCAAGTAGTTGCACAATACAACCATGTGCCTTTTTCCCTGTCAACTGCAGCGTCGGTATCGTTCCGATTCAATAATGTGCTTGAGATGGTTTGATCGAGTACGGTCACCGCCCAGTCCATCATCGATCCGATGGCCTTGGTTCCATGAAAACGTGGGGAAACCTCAGGGACGGTGCGTACAGTTGCGCACTTCATCATGCTGCCGGCTCGTCTGTTTAGGCAAAATCCAGGATAGAAACCCGAGGCAATGCGAAAACATACATAACATTATGATAAAAAACCATTTTATTTATCTAACCTATACCTTATGGCATATGGACTGACGTTGTTTTTGTATTATTTTTTGCTTATATTCAATACGAGATTCATCAATGAGGAACAGACCATGTCCCGAATCACGACAATGACCGTTCGCCTCAAAGGATCGTTAAGCGACTTTGTGGCCGCCAACGTAGGCGAAAACGGCGCTTACGACAACGTCAGCGAGTACGTCCGGGACAAAGAGCGAGTGGAGGCGGAAGCATTCGAACGACTCAAGGCCGAACTGACTCATGCCTTTGCTGCACCAGAGTCTTCAGACATATCACTGACTGCCGCAGATATCATCGCACGCAACAAGACCTGACCGTATGGCTAATGTTCGCATACAGGAAGCCGCCTCTTATCGTCTTGACGAGATCTACCGATACACGCGCAAGCGATGGGGTACAGAGCAAGCAGATTGCTACATTATCATTATTTTTCAGTAAATTACAAGATATAACCCCATGAAGTCGTATCGCGGAAAATATCCGCTGAACTTGGAGTAGACGGTTTCTTCTTTCGCTACAGAGACATGTTATCTACTGGCGCAGACTATCAAACGGCGACATCGGTATCGTGACGGTTCTGCACGAGCGGATGCATCAGATCGATCGGTTTCGAGAGGACTTTGGCATTTGATGGTGCTTAGGAGTGGTTATTATTAAATGAGTTAGGGCGCGTTGATTCGTACTTAATCTGACATATTACCACTCTGGTTCTATCAGATCTGACTGTCAGCTCAGTGCCAGGAGTAGACGTTGTCTTCCCACCTAGTTCGCTATTAAACATCTTGTAGTACAGCTTATTCCTCCCTTTTATGTGAAAATGGCACTAACTGAAAGATGCCAATCCACCTCCTCATGTATATCTACCTCCACACACAGTCATTAAGAAAGGATGGATGAAGATGCTGAGAGGTAAAAGAGCTGTGATTACCGGTGGCGGCGGTGGATTTGGTCAGGCGCTCTGCGTGTGGTTGGCGCGAGAAGGCGTCGAGGTGGATTTTAGCGCGAGGCGTGCTGATGATATTCACAAAACCTGCAGCATCATTACGGCTGAAGGCGGGATTGCAAAAGGGTATACCTGTGATTTAACCCAACCTGATGCCCTTTCTCTGTTTTCTTCACAGTTATTAACTTCAGACAAATCCATAGACATTTTGATTCTCAATGCTGCTCAGTGGCTGTCAGGATCGTTAGACGATCAACCAGACACGGAAATTATCAGTACTATCAGTTCAGGACTGACAGGTTCGATTTTACTGACTCAGGCATTGCTGCCCGGGTTAAGACGTTCAGAAAGCGCGGATATTGTCTCAATTATATCTTCCTGTGGGATTCCAAATTTTACGGATTCAATTGCGCACCCCGCTTTTTTTGCCAGTAAACATGGGCTTAGTGGTTTTACAAATAAACTTTCTCACCTGCTGTCCGAAGAGAATATACGTGTGACTGGGTTGTACCCCCCGGATTTCGAACTGACAGGGTTAAATACGTTTGTCGATAGCCAATCCAAAATGGGGGAACGTCTAATGAATGCGCGTTCGATCTGGGAAACCATTCGTTTTGTGCTGGGTCAACCGCGTAGTTGCCATATAAGTAACATCTACTTTGAAGGCCCCACTCGCGAAAAACTGGGAGATTAAGGCTCAATTTGGCGACGTTGAGCAGAGTGCTCAACGTCCACTCCTCGCTCTTCGCCAACTGTCAGATTTAGCCGCATCTTGCCACTGTTTATTCAATCTGCGTTGCATCAATTTCTTTCCATCCATCTGCAACAAAGGAGATTTTATCACGTTTTTCAGGCAGTCCCCTCAGCTCAGCTTTCCAGCAGGAAACAAGGCGGATACCTCAATCTGAGGCAACAGACGTTCTGAGCGTCTGGCCCCTGCCCTTCGGGGATCTTGTCGCAGTGAATGCGGCGAGTTGGCCATTACACTAACCCGATCTCCTCTCGGAACAAGCGAATTAACTGTAGCAAAAAGACCGACCAAAAGGAGGCTGGTTTGGATGACCTGACATGGACGCTGAAACAGCTTTGCCGACACAACCGGGACGGCAGCCATACCACGCAGGCTGACAGAAAACAGTCTCTGACGCTGATGGCTCGCCAGTTACGTGAGGGAGGTTTCCGCCAGATGCGCGCTACTTCGCTTAAAGGTAAGAATATCAACACCCTACTGACGCGCTGGCAATCAGAGGATTTGTCCGCCGGCACACTAAAGAACCGGCTGGCTGGCCCCGGCGATATGGCCAATTGAAGCCGGATCAACAAGCCATCGACCGTAAGGCGAGGCAAGTCATTAGTCGGAAACTGGGACATGAAAGACGACAAATCGTGTCACTCTATCTTGGACGATAAAAAGGGGTTTCTGGATCAAAAAGGCAGGAAATGGCCGAAGGGAATAGATATCAAGGAGCTGTGGGCCTCCCAGAAAAAGGCTCTCTGCCCTATTTCACAGTATCCCAGATATGGTCGCCAGCAGATGACGCCACAAACAGCCATCAAGCCCCTTCAGGTTTTCAATCCTGCTCCCCTTCCCCACCCTGCCCGCGCTGGCTCCCCTGATAGCGGGAAGGCCAGATCTCTTCCGGTTGTTTTTTCAATGCATCAGCAATTAAGCGCTCGCCCTTCGGCCAGTGCCGTGTCAGCGCATTTGCCAGCGTGGACGAGGCCAACCCCGCCGCTCTGGAAACCGCAGCCAGCGTTGTTCCCTGTTTTCTTAAACCAGCAATGATATCCGCCGGATGCCAGTCATTACCGTCCATATTCTTCTCCTCCATGATTTCAAACCGCCATGTTCAGTATCTCTAAACAACTACAATGTTAAGTAATGCTAAACACTAAGTCAATATCTTATCTACGGTGTTGATCATGCTTCCCAGGCGTCTTAAATCCGCGCGATTAAACGCGCATCTCACTCAGGAAAAACTAGGTACGCTGGCGGGTATTGAAGAGGAGACCGCGCGGTCACGCGTCTCGCAGTATGAAAACGGCATACATCGCCCGACATTCGAAATGATGTGTGCCTTTGCGAAAGTCCTAAATGTGCCGGAGGGTTATTTCTACACCGTTGATGATAAATTTGCGGCCATGCTTCTCGATCTTTACCGCCAATACAAAACGTATTCCTTCTGAATCTTTCTCTTTTCACTGGCTGACGCTGTTCAGGGACTCTAAACAACTCATATGTAAAGCAATGCTAAACATGACGTCAATATTGATTATTGATGGTGCCACTATGTTACCTGCTCGCCTTAAAGCTGCCCGTTTGCGTGCCAAAATGACTCAGGAAAAATTGGGAGTACTCGCTGGCATTGAAGAAGCAACGGCACGATCGCGCGTCTCTCAGTATGAAAGCGGCACACATCGCCCGACATTTGAAACGATGTGCGCTTTTGCGCGTGTCCTAAACGTCCCTGAAAGCTATTTTTATACCCTTGATGACGACTTTGCAGACATCATCCTGAAATTATATGAGGGTGAAGCCGTGCAGTGGAAAAAGGGATAATAATAAACTCACTAACAGCGGCGATGACGAACAACACAAAGGAATCACCCAACCAACAATCCTTTCGAGTACTGATTGATGTACGACTTCGGCGTGGTTGACGGAGATTTTAAGAGGTGTGCTTTGGAAACAAAAAAAGGGCCCGAAGGCCCTTTTTTTGTTGGCCTGCGGAGTTATCCACAAGCCCGTAATTTGGAGCGGGAAACGAGATAGTCATTTATCGCTCAATCTGCTGATTCAAAAAGGGTTTTTGGTACACCTCGTTGGTTAACTGGCTATATTGTGTACTAGGCTGGGGAGGTTGGCAAGGTGTCGGTAAATTATATTTTATCTTCCAATATGACTTTTTTCGTAGTGGTCAATTCTTGAGCAAACAGCCAAAAAAGCAAGTATCTCAATATTTCGTGATCATTTATTATTAATTTCCAATTAGGAAATGAAATTTTATTTATTAATTAATAACAGTCTATTATTATGTCCCTTGATTCAATGATAAAGAATTTTAATGTTTAGTAAAATATTATTATCTATAATACGAAGATGATATTATTTCAAGAGAAAACCAATATCTACATCAAATTAAAATCGTCAACAATCCATTTAAATCTCCGACATCTCATTTCACGAATTAACATTAGTTAATAGATAAATTTTATTAATTCTTATAGCCTAGTTCATATCTCATTCTCTTGATTATTTGGTTTCTTACTTCAACTAACTCGGACCCTAATTCCATCATTTTAACCTTACTGGGAGTATCAAAATAAAATTTACCTGTAATAAATGATTCAAGAGTCACTGTACTTCTAAGTTCTTCGAGCATTTGAGGTTGCAAGCTCATAATTTTATGATAAATACCTTCAAACTGGTCTAATAACTCTGTGAGCGAGTCCGAACATACAATACGAAGGCTGACCAACTCATTTGTAGCCTTTTGAAATCCTTCATTTATTCCCTTGGTAAAATTCTGCATTACTCTTTGATACTCAACGATTGACTCAGGAGAGCTGTTTGATTGATACAGTTTTAAACTCGCAGCCGGAAGTGTTTCCGAAAGGAATTTATCGTAGTCCTGTCCTGCCAGCTTGGCTGCTGCCTCCATTGTTTTGAAGTAGGATTGATACTCCGTTTTTCGAGTATCAAATAACTTTTCTTCACGCTCCCTTATCATCTTATATTTATGGAGAATAAATGGAAATAGTCCCGAAGATAACAGCATCATAAAAGCAGGGATTATATATTTAGGCTCTACCCATGCCCCATATAGATTACAGGATTCATTTACAATCATATATTCTCCATAAAAACCGACACTCAAATTTATCTAAAAAATAGAAGAAAATCCGTGGAAAAAATAAAAAATAGCCGTTTTTATGACTATTTTTTATCCCACCCAATAACTTCTCCGTTTTCTATAGTAATTCTTAAGGCATAGCGGCCTTTTCCAGTTTGATTATACTTCCAAACTTCTTTGACTTTTGTTTTCAAAACTTTCTGGTCAATATCTAATGGTTTACCCAAAGAATCCAATAATTGCTCTTTTGATTGCCCCTGCCAAAACATTCGTTTCATCAACCTATCTACGAGAGCAGCGTCACCGTATTTATTCATGAGTTTCGCTCGCCTATTCTTATTATGGAAGGCATTTAACACTACAAAACCAACAATTAAAAATATTACCCACCAATACCATTCCATACATCTGTCTCCTTTTAGGTATAACGCCTGAATTAAGCAACGTCGAAATGCAGCATCGACCTGAATGATTACATGTCATTACTGAATGATTTCACTAAAAATTTACATATTAAAGGATTTTCTGTGGTCAGCACGGAGTAATTTTGTGCTGAAATATGCCTAAAATATTCTGAACGCTGCGTCGTTTTGGTCTCGCTAGCAGACAGAAATTATAAATTAACTGGCCTATTATATTCTACCATAACCCTGCTTCACAAACCGCTCGTGCCCATCACCAATCTATCATTTTAGCCAATTGCAACATCAGCGCTAGTCCTGTGCATTTCTGTTGCAGAGCTGCAAACGCTTGCACTTCCCAGCTTAATCGTGACATAGGATATCCCCCATCCTCAATAACCTCTGTTCTCAGGCACGCGGCGATTTACGACACCGATTTACCGTGCCACACTATTAAAAATACCAGCACACCGGAGCAGTTAGGATATCGGTTATACACTCAGTGCAGCTGCCAGCATCAGCAGGGTAACCTCTTCAGGCAGAAAGCCTGCCTCAGGTATAGATTCAGTCCTCTTCTGATGAGTAGGTTTATAAGAATTGGCTCAAAAAATGTGTGTCAGATGACAGGTAATGCCAGAGCCCTCGGAAGCATAAGGGCTGTCGCAGGCCGGTGACCGCTTTGTAGCGAGCCTCACGATCACAGTTCTGACGTGTAGGGTCGCTATATTGCAAAAGGTAGACGCTCTACAGAGGTAAGCAGTACTCCCAAGCTGCCAGTCTGGAAACGATTGTCTCCCCCCTAGGAACAGCAGGTTCTCGGCGAGTGTTCGTATATGGCGGCGACCCGGCGCAGGTGGCCGGACACAAGGTACGCTGGCTAGTGTGTGGCTTCACAACTACCCAGCTACGTTGTCAAGCCCTTCAATTGTGATTTGATATCGAGCTTGAAGAGCGCACGACATCCATGCACGCTAGTAAAGCCGGGTATACAGGGTCTCTCCTTAATTCTTAGCTCGTCGCAGTGGGTAGGCACAATGAGATCGCCCCACAGTACTAAACAACCACAGTTATCGTTGTGGGCACAGTTCGTGACGAGCAGCGCTGGAAGATTGCTGAAGGAGTTCGTCATTGCAAAGTTCTTTTTGAAAAACCTCCTTGTCGCACTATGCTTGCTGCATCATATGGCGAGCTTTCGGAAATATTTATGCGAATTGCAACAGTGGCGAACGTCGAAGAGGCGATTGAACTCGCCTCGAACCTCAAGCGTGAGGGGAAATACAACTGGTTTCGCGGCCAAGTGCGGGCTGATTGGATGCCATCATCGTCAATGGAACGGAAGCTGAAATATGGCGCGAAACTGGACGACCTCAACAAAGATATTGCCCGTTTCCTTGATTGGGCACGTCTTGTCCCTGAATTGGCGTACCTCGCAGACACCGCCAACCAAAATTCATTGTTCGCAATACTACAACATTACGGCTACCCGACAACTTACATCGACTTCACCACTGATCCGAGCGTCGCCGGATTTTTCGCATCGGATACGTCGCAGCAACTCGATGAAAGCACAGTCTCAGCAATCTTCTGTCTTAACACCGAACATCTTGTCAACTTCTACAAGGAACACGCAAAGTTTATTGGTGCGGATATCAAGGTCGAACCAGTGTCAGTTGATGTCAGCAATCTATGGCGTCTTCAGGCTCAGCACGGCCACTTCCTATATGTAAACCACGATTGGTATCGCATATACGACATGGATCGAATTGAATTTCCATGGACTGGGTTACCTGCGTATCCGCCTCGACATCAAATTTATCCCACACAAAAGAGCCATCTTGAACAACTCCTCGACGAATTTAAAGTCTTAGAACAGCGGAGAAGAGGGCAAAAATACATGCATAAGATGATAGATGATCTAATCAGGAAAGGGGTAAAGGTCAAGATAGCATCGTTGATCAGCGATCCGGCAAGATACGAGAAGTCGGTGTTTGCCAAAGCACCAGTGCAACTCGAAAGCTGGAGCAAGGCGAAGCTTTCTCCATGGCTCTTGGAGCGTCAGGAACAGTTCCATGACGTAGTGGGAAATAGTATCGACATCAGTGTTCGGTCTGGGCTCGGTGCACCTTCCGCTCATTTGCAGGTCAGAACCGCATTTCTTGGCGCTCTGTCGCGAGAATCAGGCTTGCGGGCTCGTGCAACGGTTTGGAAAGTCGATGGGCTTGTGGGGCAATTGGAAGTCGACCAGTATCTATGCGCAATTCAATCCGCATGGAATGGCATGCGAAATCTGCCCTACAAGGACGACGATATCGCCGAAGCAATGGGGGCACTTACGCAGTTATTCTTAATTGGTAATTGCGACTCAATGGTGGGGCACATTAGGAACAGCAGCTTTAAGAAATGGATGCCCGATGCTTTTGAGATCGAATTTGGAAACGACATTTTAAATACGATTTCACGCGCCTCTTGCAGCGGCGATGCGCTCTTCCAATGTCTTGATTCGAGCTGGAGAGACAGTTGTAAGGACCAGAAGATGGTCTCCTCCGCTCACGGGGCGTTCTACTCCTGTTCAAAGCCAGACTGCATGTTTGAATTCGAAGCATTCGCTAGACTTTTTGCACGTCAAATAATCCCAGCCCAACTCGCTCAAAAGAGGCCAGTCATCCTATTCAACCCCGCTAAGCTGGATTTCGTCGGTAATCCTTAAATCAAATCAATAGAATAAGCATTTTGCTTTCAGATGCTGCACCGTGCGGATCTGAATATTCAAAGTCAGCAGGTGACTGGCAAGCCGCTCTGCAATCTTTAGTCGGTCATGTACCGTCTTGGCTGCCGCCAGCCTGTCGGGCTAACGTCTGCATTTCCCGGCTTAATCGTGACATATGCTATCCCCCGATCCTCAATAACCTCTGTTCTCCGGCGCATGGCGATTTACGACACGGGGGAAACCGTGCCGTACTGAACAATACCTGCGCGCCGGAGCGGCAGCGGTTGAGGTATGGCGGGGATATCGGTTATGCACTCGGTGCAGCCGCCTGCATCAGCAGGGTAATCCCCTCAGGCTGAAAGCCTGCCTCAGGTATCGGTTCAGTCCTCCTCTGATAAGTGGGTTGATGAGAATTGGCGCAGAAAATGTGCGTCAGATGACAGGTCGCGCCGGAAAGCGCTGTGGCGTAGGGGCTAGCGCAGGGATCGTTAGCGGCGTCACTTGCAACGGCTTTGCGCCGTATGAAGTGACGCCGCTGCCTCATGGATGCATTCGCTGAGGCAGCAAAAGGCCGCAGACGGTTGCGCCAGCTATAAGGAGTGTTGTACGCATCAGTGCGTATGCAAAAAGCAGTTGCTTGACGAAGAACAAACGGGATGCAGCCCTAAGGCGTTGGGATAAGTGAGCTACCATCGCCGCAGCGATCACCCGCAAAGTGGTAGCGGGGCGGGTTGGGAGTCGACCACACAGGCTGGGCCTGCGCGTTGCCTTGAAGGTCGTGGCAACATGGGAATGCTGCTTGCAGCAGCGGTGTGACACTGACAATCTACTGCGCCAAAATCCGTCTATCAAGCGGCTAACGCGCTGCGCTTGTTGGCTCCTTACTGGATTTCTATTCCATAGAAATCCAGTAAGGAGCGTCTAAATCCACTAACAGGATGAAAAAAATTTTGTAAATTTTCACCGGGTGGGTTTTCAATCCATCTCCCCTTCTCCGCCCTGCCCACGCCCGATATCCTGATAACGTGAAGGCCAGATCTCTTCCGGCTGTTTTTTCAGTGCGTCAGCAATTAAGCGCTCACCCTTCGGCCAGTGTCGCGTCAACGCATTCGCCAGCGTGGACGAGGCCAGTCCCGCCGCTCTGGAAACCGCAGCCAGCGTTGTTCCCTTCTTTCTCAAAGATGCAATGATATCAGCAGGATGCCAGTCATTTTTATTCATCTCTTTAACTCCTCTCCGTAACGAATTTCATTAATTATCCTATTTTGGGATAATTAATGAAATGACTGATATTCGATTTTGGGATATCAGTCAAGGTTAACGAAATGGCGTCAATTTATTCAGAAGAATATCAAAGCGTTATAAAAACGCTTCGGGCAGCCAGAATCAGGAAAGGCATCAGCCAGCAAAGTCTGGCCGAATCGTTAGGCCGACCACAGTCGTTTATCGCCAAAGTCGAAAATGGTGAACGCAGGCTGGATGTTGTAGAATTTGCCTGTATCGCGCATCTGCTATCCATCGATATCGCCACTGTCTTAGAAAAAATAATTAATAAAAAACAGTTAAATAGACATAAATCCTGATCAACCGCCAATGCTGTTAATCCTATTTTGGGATAAATCAATCCGTCATGGATAGTCAATCCGGTTTTTCTAACGGAATTGATCAGATGGCTTCCATTTACTCCGATGAATATCAACGCGTTATCAAGGCGCTGCGCGAGGCACGCATAGAGAAAGGGGTCACGCAGGAAAGTCTGGCTCAGGTGCTGGATCGCCCTCAGTCGTTTATCGCCAAGGTCGAAAACGGAGAGCGCCGGTTAGACATCGTCGAATTTGTCCACCTTGCCCGTTTGCTCTCAATCGATCCCACTAGCATCATTGGCAAGATCCCGGCGAAACATAAGCCGCTTAGCGCAAAATAATTTCACGTAACAACGGCGCGCCTTCCACAGGCTGCATCCAGTTGCTTGCCGCGATACCGATCGCACCGACACCTCGCGGCACAGCGGTTTTCATCACCGCTTCCCCCCCCCTCCCACCGATCCAACCTGTCGGTCCATTCCTGCATCATCATCCGCCGCTGCTCAACGTAAACCGCATGGTTATAGGCCGCCCGGATCTTATTAGGATCGGCATGGGATAGCTGCACCTCGATCCACTCTTTCGGATAGCCGAGTTCGTTAAGCGCCGTCGAGATCGTCGCCCGGATGCCGTGACCGGTTAGTCGGTTTGCATAACCCATACGTTTCAGCGCGCTGTTAAGCGTATTTTCGCTGATGCGCTTTTGCAGGTTGTTGCAGTTGGGAAGCAGGTAGCGTTGCGCCGGTCGTCGCTTCTGCAACGTTAAAAGCGCTTTCACGATGTCGATGGCCTGTCGCGGCAGTGGTACCACATAAGCCGGGACGCTGTTACCTTCCCGGCGCATCCTGACCTGCAACTGTTTGACCGATGCGGGCGGAATAATCCACAGCCCACGCTTAAGATCGAACTGGTCAGGTTCAGCAAGGCGCAACTCGCCGGTACGCACGCCGGTCAACAACAGCAGGCGTAAGCCCTGTTGGGTTGTCTCCTGCCCGTTGTAGTCGCGCAGCTTGCGCAAAAACGACGGTAACTCATCCATACGCAAAAAGGGATTGTGCGTCACCGGCGGTCGGGGCGCGGCTACAATATCCAGATCGCTTGCCGGATTGTAACGCACGCCTTTTTCCACTTTGGCATAGCGAAACAGTTGGTTCAGCCACGTTCTTACTTTCTCCGCGGTGGTAAATGCCCTCCGCCGCTCTATCCGGCGCAAGACGTCCAAAATATGTGACGGCTCTACATCGAAAATCGGCAGGCTACCCAGCGACGGCAGCACGTCTTTAGCGAAAATGCGATCGATCTGCGACAGCGTGCTTTGTCGTCCGCTCTCCAGACTCAGCGCCTTGAAGTCGCGCCACTGGCGGAATACGGCAGCAAAGGTATTCTGCGCCGCAGCGTTGGACTGCTGGCGATAGCTACGCGGATCGTTACCCGCAGCCAACTGCGCACGCAGTTCGTCGCGCTGCTGGCGCGCCTGTTTCAGGGAGACGGCGGGATAAGAACCGAGCGATATTCGCAGCTGTTTCCCCTGCAACGAAAAGCGGAAGTGCCATTTCTTCGCGCCTTTACCGGTCACGAACAGTGACAGCCCATCGCTATCGTTCAGGGTATAGGCTTTGCCGGTGGTGCGGGCCTGCCGGGCGACGGCATCGGTTAACGCCATAGGGGTTGCCTCCTTCAAGATTGAAGAGAGGTGTACCGCGCACAGGGAAGCGACTCAGCAAACAATCCACATCCGTAACGCACCCGATTTTCGTGTACTAATTTGTGTACTACTTCGGCGTGGTTGACGGTGGTTTTCAGTGGATTTCGCTGGATGCTCAACAGAGCGACTACCCTGTTGAATCAGAGAGCTACAGACTTTGGAGGAAGTCTATAGAAAAGAAATTGGAGCGGGAAACGAGGCTCGAACTCGCGACCTCAACCTTGGCAAGGTTGCGCTCTACCAACTGAGCTATTCCCGCAATACCAACGCAATAAAGTATTTAACTCTTTAATTAATAAAGGCTTTAATACTTGAAAGCGTTTGGAATGCGCGAATTATGGCCCTGATGGCCGGGCATGGCAAGTGCTTTTTTCACGCCAGCGGTTCGATTGGTTACAACAACGCCAAAGCGGGCAACTTTCGGCCAACAACCGCGCCTGCTGCCCAAAAATCGCCACGCCATTGCCATAGTGGCGTGCTTAACAGCCGAGTTTGGCGCCACCAAAGCCCGCAGCCACCAGTATGCCCTGCGCTGCGGGCGAAAGCAGGAAATCGGCCAGCGGCTTTGCCTGCACGGTACATTGGGCCAGCGCGTAGCAGGCGGCAACGTTGTAATCATCAGGGATCGGCAATACCGCGAGATCGGGCTGCCGGCGCAGCTTTTCAGCGTAGCTGGCATAGCCGATGAACATCTCGGCCTGCCCGCTGCGGATCAGCCAGCTTGCCGCCAGCGCCCCAGATGGCACCGCTGGGCTGTGTGGGCCACCGACCAACGGCAACGCCCGCTGGCGTAGCGTAGCGCCCAGACCGGGATGGCGCTGGTCCAGGGTATCGAACAGTTGCCAGGTATAATCGCCGGAGGGATCG
The DNA here is from genome assembly GCF_039539505.1 of Gibbsiella dentisursi. Classification (NCBI taxonomy): domain Bacteria; kingdom Pseudomonadati; phylum Pseudomonadota; class Gammaproteobacteria; order Enterobacterales; family Yersiniaceae; genus Gibbsiella; species Gibbsiella dentisursi. The sequence goes on along the minus strand of NZ_BAABDG010000005.1, from coordinate 9,108 downwards.
CTCACCGGGGTGGAAGTCGCCAGGCGCAGCGCCGGGTTCATCAGCAGGCTCAGCCAATTCTCTCCAGCGGTCAGGCAGTTGCTCGCCACGGTTAAACACAACCGGTTGGCGGCAAACGGCAACGTCGCCAACGCCAACCCTTGCCGGCACAGCGCGGCCGGGTGCGCCTGGTTGGCGGAAGCGAAAAGATCGCAACCTTCACCCTGCTCAATGCGTTGGCGCAGTAACCCCGCCGGGCCAAACTGGCTACTGACGTTGATGCCGCTGCGCGCGCTAAAACATGTCATCAGCGGCCCCCACACGCTGCGCAGACTGCCCGCCGCCAGCACGCGTAGCATTATTCGGCGCCCTGATAGTGGGTGCGGTAAAAACGCTGGTACCAACGGTCGGCCTGCTGTTGCATATCAATATCGCGGAATTTTTCCGGGTAGAGCTTTTTCGCCATCCAGAGTTCGCCGAGCGCCATGGCCTCAGGCATCGGGTAGCCCCACGCCTTGGCATACTCCGGCATCAGATAAACCCGGTGGTGCTGTACCGCATCGATCACCTGCCATTCGGCACCAGTATTGATTGCATCCACCACCTGCGGGTAACGATCCTGAACAAAAATCACCCGTGGGTTCCAGGCGACAATCTGCTCCATAGAAACCTGCTTATAACCTTTGACGGTGGCGGCCGCCACGTTCAGTGCGCCGGCATGCGCCATCATTAACCCTGTGTATTTGCCAGAGCCATAGGTGGTCAGTTCGGGATTGGCCATATAAGCACGAACGCGCTCGGCCGCCGGCAGGTTTTTCAGGCGTTCGCTCACCAGTTTGCGGGTGGCGAATGTGGCATCGATCAGCGCTTTGGCCTCTTGCTGTTTATTCACCACCTCGCCGATCAGTTGGATCCCTTCGCGCACGCCCAGGTTATAAGCCTGTTCTTCATCCGCCATGCTGGGGTTGAGGCGCGCCTGCTGGCCCGGATCGTCATGGCGCAATGAAATGGCGATCACCGGTATGCCCAGGCGGCTGATGCTGTCGATCATCTCTTGCGGCGCATAGTTGGTGACGAACACCACCTGCGGATGCAACGCCACCAGCGATTCGGCGTTCACATGGGTGAGATCCCCCACCAGCGCCATACCGGCCAACCGTGGGGCCAGGCGAAGATAGTGTTCGCCCAGTTGCTGTTTCCAGTCGGCCTGCACGCCCACAATTTTGTCTGTCGCATTGAGTTGCACCAGCAGGTTGAGGGTCTGGTGCTGAAGCACCGCCACGCGATCTACCCGATCCGGTATCGTCACCTGCCGCCCTAACTGATCGGTCACCACGCGGTCTGCCCAGCTAAATAGCGGTAGCAGCAATAGACATACTGCTATAACGCCACGGCGCACACCATATCCCATTTTATGACTCCACATTATCGTTATATAACTCGCGATATAATGATAAAGGGGCGCACCTAACCGGTAAAGCAGGCAACGATACGATTCCATAACCGCGTTGGTGGAATTGCCGCGGATTTATCTTTCAGCATTGAAGAAAAACACGTTGGGGATGTTCAGATAGCGAGCGCCAGCTCAGCGGAAAAGCAACAAAAAAAGGGCCCGAAGGCCCTTTTTTCGCTAGCCTGCAGAGCTATCCACAGGCCTGTAATTTGGAGCGGGAAACGAGGCTCGAACTCGCGACCTCAACCTTGGCAAGGTTGCGCTCTACCAACTGAGCTATTCCCGCAGCGTATCAGCAACAAACTTTTTGCAAAATTCTTCACCGGTACGGGGTGCGCATTATACGAGAAATTCGCTTCGCCGCAAGCCCCTTATAGCAAAAAAATGCATTTTAGCGCCGACTGCTGATTAAATCGGCAATTGGGCGAGTTTTCCGCCGCTGGCGCCCGGTATCATTCAAAGCTGAATAAAATGCTCACGGTAATACGCCAGTTCCGCCACCGATTCACGGATATCATCCAGCGCCTGGTGGGTACCCTGCTTTTTAAAACCGGCCAGAATTTCCGGCTTCCAGCGGCGCGCCAGCTCTTTCAGCGTGCTGACGTCCAGGTAGCGATAGTGGAAGTAAGCTTCCAACTGCGGCATATAGCGGAAAAGGAAGCGACGATCCTGCCCCACGCTGTTGCCGCAGATAGGCGATTTCCCTGCCGGCACCCATTGTTCCAGAAAGGCAATGGTCGCCAACTCGGCGGCGTGATCGTCGTATTGGCTGGCTTTTACCCGCTCAACCAGGCCGCTGGCGGTATGGGTACGCACGTTCCAGTCATCCATCAGCGCCAACTGCTCGGCAGACTGGTGCACGGCAATCACCGGCCCTTCCGCCAGGATATTCAGATTGGCGTCGGTGACCAGGGTCGCGATCTCAATAACGCGATCGCGTTCAGGATCCAACCCGGTCATCTCCAGATCGATCCAAATCAGGTTGTTTTCATTTCCTGTCATGATATTTCCTGCATAAAAGCCGAAAGGTAAACCAAGCCTGGGCAGCCGGGCGTGCTGTGCCGTTCGCCCACGGGGTTCAGTACGCGCCGCCTGGCGGTGAACAACGGTTATTTAATATAAAATAGTGTGTATCATAGTCTTTTTAGTCGCCACCGGCGACAAAGCCGAGCATGTGAGGTGCAGTGAGCAAGAACAAACTGTCCAAAGGTCAACAACGCCGCGTTCAGGCGAATGTCCAACGCCGTCTGAAACGCACAGACAATAAGCCTGAGCCGGATGACTCCCAACTGGGTGAACCGCAGGAGGGCATCGTCATCAGCCGTTTTGGCATGCACGCCGACGTTGAAGCAGCGGATGGTAGCCAGCACCGCTGTAACATTCGCCGTACGCTGCGTTCGCTGGTGACAGGCGATCGCGTGGTTTGGCGGCCCGGCGTTGGCAGCCATGCCGGGGTGAAGGGCATCGTTGAAGCCGTGCACGAGCGCAAATCGGTCCTGACGCGCCCCGATTTCTATGACGGCGTTAAACCGATCGCCGCCAATATCGATCAGATCGTCATCGTTTCCGCCATTTTGCCGGAGCTTTCGCTGAATATTATCGATCGCTATCTGGTCGCATGCGAAACACTGGAAGTCGAACCGCTGATCGTACTGAACAAAATCGATTTGTTAGATGAGCAGGCCCGCACCAAGGTTGACGGGATGATGGCTATCTATCGCAATATCGGCTACCGCGTGCTGGAGGTTTCCAGCCGTACCCGCGAAGGTATGGAAGCCTTTGAACAGGCGTTGGCCGGCCGTATCAGTATTTTTGCCGGCCAATCCGGCGTGGGCAAATCCAGCCTGCTCAATGCCCTGCTGCCCCCTTCCGAAGAGCAAATTCTGGTAAATGACGTTTCCGATGTCTCTGGCCTGGGGCAACATACCACCACGGCCGCACGGCTTTATCACTTCCAGCATGGCGGCGATGTGATCGATTCGCCAGGCGTGCGTGAATTTGGCCTGTGGCACCTGGAGCCGGAACAAATTACCCAGGGTTTTGTCGAATTCCGTGATTATTTAGGCGGTTGTAAATTCCGTGATTGCAGCCATGACAACGATCCCGGCTGCGCGCTGCGTGCGGCGGTCGAACGCGGTGAAATCGCACAGGTGCGCTTTAGCAACTACCACAGCATCCTGGAAAGCATGGCGCAGGTGAAAGTCCGTAAAAACTTCCCGGAAGCCGAAGGCTAAACCCCAAACCGGGCGCGCGTTGACAGTGGCGGCCATGCCGCTACAATGCGCGCCCTTTACCCAAATTCAAGAGGTTTACGTGCTGGATAGCATCAAGATTAACTTACAGTATTGGTTGCCAAAACAGGCGTTAACTCGCCTGGCCGGTTGGGGCGCAGAAAAAAAAGGCGGCTGGCTGACCCAGTTGGCGATTAAAGCTTTCGCCCGCGTTTACAAGGTCAAGATGCAAGAAGCGCAAAACCCGGAATTGGCTTCCTACGCTACCTTCAACGACTTCTTCGTTCGCCCGCTGCGCGACGGCGTGCGCCCGATTGCCGGCACCGATAACGTGCTGGTGCTGCCCGCAGATGGCGCCATCAGCCAGTTGGGGCCGATTCAAGGCGATCAGATCTTCCAGGCTAAGGGCCACAATTACAGCCTGGAAGCGCTGCTGGCAGGCAATTACCTGCTGGCGGATAAGTTCCGCAATGGCCTGTTCGCCACCACCTATCTGGCCCCCAGTGATTACCACCGCGTGCATATGCCTTGCAACGGCGTGCTGCGCGAGATGTTCTACGTGCCGGGCGATCTGTTCTCGGTCAATCCGTTAACCGCCGCCAACGTCCCCAACCTGTTTGCCCGCAACGAGCGTGTGATCTGCGTGTTTGATACCGCCGTGGGGCCAATGGTGCAAATTTTGGTGGGCGCGACCATCGTCGGCAGCATCGAAACCATCTGGGCTGGTAGCGTAACCCCGCCGCGCGAGGGCATTATCAAACGCTGGACCTACCCGGCAGCAGGCGAGGAAGGGGCCATCAGCCTGGCCAAGGGGGAAGAAATGGGCCGCTTCAAGCTTGGCTCCACAGTGATCAACCTGTTTACCGCCGGCAGTGTGCATTTTGAGCCACGGCTGAATAACGGCACCGTCACCCGGATGGGTGAAGCCTTTGCTGAAATCGCTGCGGCGCCGGCCGTACCTGACTCTCCACACGTTTAAAAGGGGCCGATGCTGTGCGCCTGATTGTCATGTTATTGCTCAGTTGGTCGCTGGCATTTCCAGCGCTGGCAGCATCCATTCCCACTGAAGCACAGCTCCGGCAGGAGCTGAAACAGGCGGAAAGCAACAAAAGCGCGCCCGGCCAGGCCGAAGCGGTCGTGGCGCTGCAAAGCGCGATTAACTGGCTGGCGGAGCGTAAAGAATCACTCACTAACGCCGAGCAGTACCAGCGAGTGATCGACGACTTTCCGAAAATGACGCAGGAACTGCGCCGCCAGCAGACCATCGAAGAAGCCAAAACGCTTCCCTCCGGGGATAACCTGCCGGCCAGCGAGCTGGAACAGCAGATCCTGCAAACCAGCAGCCAACTGCTGGAACAAGCGCGTTTGCTGCAGCAAGAGCAGGATCGCACGCGTGAAATAAGCGATTCGCTCAGCCAACTGCCGCAGCAGCAAAGTGAGGCACGGCGGGCGTTAACGGAAGTGCAACGCCGCCTGCAAGCCCAGCCGGCCAACCCCACCACGCCGCTGGCCCAGGCGCAGCTTTTTCTGTTGCAGGCCGAAGCCGCCGCACGTAAAAGCAAGGTTGATGAGCTGGATCTGGCGCAGCTTTCCGCCAATAACCGGCAGGAACTGGCGCGTATGCGTGCCGATATCTTCAAAAAGCGCCATGAGAAAATCGACATCCAATTACAGGCGCTGCGCAATAACCTGAATGCCCAGCGCCAGCGTGAAGCCGAACTGGCGCTGGAAAAAACCGAACAACTGGCGGAGCAGAACGGCGATCTGCCGGCCAGCATCAATCAACAATTGCAAATCAACCGCGAACTCTCCACCGCGCTTAACCAGCAGGCGCAGCGTATGGATTTGATCGCTTCCCAGCAGCGCCAGGCTGCGGCACAAACGCTGCAGGTGCGCCAGGCGCTGAGTACCATCATCGAACAATCCCAATGGCTGGGTTCATCACCGGTGCTGGGGGAAACCCTGCGGGCGCAGGTGGCAACGCTGCCGGATATGCCAAGGCCACAGCAACTTGATAGTGATATGGTGCAACTGCGCGTACAACGCCTGCAGTTCGAAAGCCAGTTGGAAAAGTTACCACAGCGCGCACGGGCACTGAAACAGGACGACGGCGCCGATCTGACCGAAGCACAGCAGCGCATTGTCGATGCGCAGATCCGCACCCAACGGGAACTGCTGAATTCGCTGCTTTCCGGCTGCGACACCCAGATCCTGGAACTGACCAAGCTGAAGGTCGCCAATACCCAGTTGGCCGACGCATTGAACGAAATCCGGGATGCGGCGCACCGCTATCTGTTCTGGGTGCCGGATGTCAGCCCAATCACCCTCTCCTACCCGATTAACGTCGCGCACGATCTAACGCGCCTGTTGTCGCTGGATACGCTGTCGCAGCTTAGCGGCGCCTTTATGATGATGGTGACCAGCAGGGCCACGGTGATCCCGCTGTTAGGCGCGGTGTTGCTGGTGATTTTCAGCATCAACTCCCGCAAGCACTATCACGCCTTCCTCGCCCGCGCCAGCAGCCGGGTGGGCAAGGTCACCCAGGATGAATTCTTCCTGACGATGCGCACGGTATTTTGGTCGATACTGGTGGCGATCCCGCTGCCGGTGCTGTGGGCGGCGTTAGGCTATGGCCTGCAAAACGCCTGGCCATACCCGGTGGCGGTGGCGATTGGCGATGGCGTGACGGCCACGCTGCCGATCCTGTGGCTATGCATGATCAGCGCCGCCTTCGCCCATCCACAGGGGCTGTTCATTGTTCACTTCCGCTGGCCGGTGCGGCAAGTCTCGCGCGCCATGCGCTATTACAAGATGTCGGTCTGGCTGATTGTGCCGCTGATTATGGCGCTGATCACCTTCGATAATCTTAACGACCGTGAGTTTTCCAATACGCTGGGGCGGCTGTGCTTCATTCTTTTGTGCCTGGCGTTGAGCCTGGTCACCAACAGCCTGAAACGTGCCGGGATCCCGCTGTATCTGGATAAGAAAGGCTCCGGCGAGAACATGTTCAACAGCGCGCTCTGGGGGCTGTTGCAATCGGCGCCGCTGGTTGCAGCGCTTGCCGCCGCCATCGGCTACCTGACAACGGCGCAGGCGTTACTGGCGCGCCTGGAAACCTCGGTGGCCATCTGGTTCCTGCTGTTGGTGATTTACCATATCATCCGCCGCTGGATGCTGATCCAACGGCGCCGCATCGCCTTCGATCGCGCCAAACAGCGGCGCGCTGATATTCTGGCTCAGCGCGCCCGCGGCGAGGAAGAAACATCGCACCCGCAAAACAGCACTGAAGGCGCCATCGACGTGGATGACGCCGAGATCGATCTGGATACCATCAGCGCGCAGTCGCTGCGCCTGGTGCGCTCTCTGCTGACCTTGACCGCACTGGTGTCGATGATCGTGCTGTGGTCGGAACTCCATTCCGCCTTCAGTTTCCTGGAAAACATCACGCTGTGGGATGTCACCTCGACGATCAACGGCGTGGAGAGTATCCAGCCGATCACCGTGGGCGCGGTGATGATTGCCATCGTGGTGTTGATCATTACCATGCTGTTGGTGCGCAACCTGCCGGCGCTGCTGGAACTGGCGGTGCTGCAGCATTTGGATCTGACGCCGGGCACCGGCTATGCCATCACCACCATTACCAAATACCTGCTGCTGCTGTTTGGCGCGATCTCCAGCTTCGCCTGGATTGGCATCGAATGGTCGAAGCTGCAGTGGGTGGTTACCGCGCTCAGCGTGGGGCTGGGCTTTGGCATGCAGGAAATCTTCTCGAACTTTATCTCCGGCCTGATTATCTTGTTCGAGAAGCCGATCCGCATTGGCGATACGGTGACGATCCGCAACCTGACGGGCACCATCACCAAGATCAATACCCGCGCCACGACGATTTCAGACTGGGACCGCAAAGAGATTATCGTGCCGAACAAGGCGTTTATCACCGAGCAGTTTGTTAACTGGTCGCTGTCAGACGCCATTACCCGTGTGGTGTTGACGGTGCCGGCGCCAGCAGAAGCCAACAGCGAAGAGGTCACCCGCATTCTGCATAACGCGGTCGTGCGCTGCTCGCTGGTGCTGGATAACCCGCCGCCGGAGGTGTATCTGGTCGATTTGCAGCAGGGTATTCAAATCTTCGAACTGCGAATGTATGCCGCCGAGATGGGCCACCGTATGCCGCTACGCCACGAAATACATCAGTTGATCCTGGCCGGCTATCAGCAGCACGGTATTGCGTTGCCTTATCCGCCGTTCCAGGTGCGTACGGAAACGCTATCGCGGATGACCAACAACGGCCGCACGGCGCCTTCAACCCCAACGCCCAGCACTAAACGCGAGTCTGGCGGGCTGTAGGCGATAACACGCCGGGTAATCCGGGGCAGAAAAGCCGGTAGCGCATTGCGTTGCCGGCTTTTTTTATATCCCGCGTGCCAGCCAGCTATCACTGATGCTGGTAACCTGTAGCCACGGGATGTTTGATATAGTGATAGCAATAATTGCGCTACGGAGGCGGCATATGCGCCAGAGGATTATCGTCTGCCCACTGATTGAAAATAACGGGGCATACCTATTGTGTAAAATGGCGGCCGATCGGGGCGTCTTTCCCGGCCAGTGGGCGCTACCCGGTGGCGGGATGGAACCGGGGGAAACCATGGAAACGGCGCTAAGAAGGGAGATCAGGGAAGAACTGGGTGATGCGCTGCAAATAACCCAGATCACGCCATGGACGTTCAGAGATGATATTCGGGTGAAAACCTACCCAGGTGGTAAACAAGAAGAAATCTACATGGTGTATCTTATCTTTGACTGCGTCAGCGCCAACCGCCAGATCACGTTCAATGAGGAGTTCCAGGAGGTTGCCTGGGTGAGCCTGCATCAACTAGGGCAGTTGGATCTGAACGAGGCCACGCGTATCACGCTGGCGCACAAAGGGCTGCTGTAGAGCCGTCCGCGGGGGAAATGTGGTGCCGATGGACACCCGCTTTCCCGGCCAGGCATAAGGATAAACACCGCTGCCGCAGATTAACGAATGGCACAAAGCAAAAAGCCCCGCGCTTTCGCACGGGGCTTTCTACTTTAATTGATTCCTGGCAGTTCCCTACTCTCACATGGGGAGACCCCACACTACCATCGGCGCTACGGCGTTTCACTTCTGAGTTCGGCATGGGGTCAGGTGGGACCACCGCGCTATCGCCGCCAGGAAAATTCTTTTGTGCCGAACTACTAACCCACTCACTATAAGTGGTGCTGATACCCAGAGTCGAACTGGGGACCTCACCCTTACCAAGGGTGCGCTCTACCAACTGAGCCATATCAGCACGCAAATTTGATGCCTGGCAGTGTCCTACTCTCGCATGGGGAGACCCCACACTACCATCGGCGCTACGGCGTTTCACTTCTGAGTTCGGCATGGGGTCAGGTGGGACCACCGCGCTATTGCCGCCAGGCAAA
>NZ_BAABDG010000004.1:0-34381 GCF_039539505.1 Gibbsiella dentisursi | reverse complement strand
ATTTGCCTGGCGGCAATAGCGCGGTGGTCCCACCTGACCCCATGCCGAACTCAGAAGTGAAACGCCGTAGCGCCGATGGTAGTGTGGGGTCTCCCCATGCGAGAGTAGGACACTGCCAGGCATCAAACAACGTTGTCAGCGTGACGGCTGGCAATAGCAGGGCTGCGATGAGCAGTGTTGCAGGTATCGAAAGATACCGCGTAAAAGAAATCGGTGGAGCGGTAGTTCAGTTGGTTAGAATACCTGCCTGTCACGCAGGGGGTCGCGGGTTCGAGCCCCGTCCGTTCCGCCACTTATTAAGAAGCCCCGAGTCAATGACTCGGGGCTTTTTTTCGTCTAATGTTCCCCATGCTCACCTTTATCGGTTTTTTTATTTGGTACCTCCGAGCCGAATACTGGATCGTTTTCGCATTAATAATCACCAACCTTTACAGAGATATACCCTATTACCGATTGAAATTGTTACCGGGCGTCCTTATAACTGAATAATACGCCTGCGGTAAAAGCGATGCCGGGCGTTTACCGCAGGCGTATAATCAGTAAGCTACTGGCTGTATGGGCCATGTAGGGCTCTGCTTGGGCCGGGTGTTTCACGCTAGAAAGTGATTTTTCATCTGATGGGGAAAGGCGAATAACGTGCCGAAACGAACTTATGCTATGAGGTATGTTGCTGGCCAGCCGGTTGAGCGAATTTTCCCAGGCGCCATGAAGCTGCCGTTGCCGCTCGGTGCGGCCTTGCCAACGGCAGGGGCGTTACGCGTCATGGTATGGAATATTTTCAAGCAGCAGCGGGCTGACTGGCTTTCTGTACTGCAAAGCTATGGCAGGGATGCGCAGCTGGTTTTATTGCAGGAAGCGCAGACCACGCCTGAGCTGGTCAGTTTTGCCACTTCGCACTACCAGGCGGCCGATCAGGTGCCTGCGTTCGTTTTGCCGCAGCACCCTTCCGGCGTGATGACGCTGGCGGCGGCGCAACCGGTGTATTGCTGCCCGCTACGTGAGCGCGAGCCTTTCTTGCGCCTGGCGAAATCAGCGCTGATTACGGTGTATCCGTTGTTCAACGGCCAACTGCTGATGGTGGTTAACATCCATGCGGTGAATTTTAGCCTGGGCGTTGATGTTTACAGCAAACAGCTGGGCCCGATTGGTGAGCAGATTGCCAGCCACAACGGCCCGGTGATTATGGCCGGCGATTTCAACGCCTGGAGCCGTAAGCGTATCAATGCGTTGTATCAGTTTGCTTCGGACATGGCGCTACGTGAAGTTAACTTTACCAATGATAACCGCCGTACGGCGTTTGGCCGCCCGCTGGATTTTGTTTTCTACCGCAATCTTGGGGTGACTGGTGCCTCGGTATTGGTCACGCGCGCCTCGGATCATAACCCGCTGTTGGTCGAGTTTTATCCCGAAACTGATAAGCCCCGATGGTAGGCGCCTGTTCAAGCCTGTTTCCATCAGATAAAAAAATGCCAGCCGGCTAAGCCTGACTGGCATTTTTATTAAGCAGAACCCAGAGAGCTAGGTTTCTGGCGACATCTTGTTATTGACGAACAGCGTCAGCTTCAAGCCCGGCTGCAGGCTGTTGCCCTTGCCAAGCATGGTGTTCCAACGCATCACATCATCAATATTTACGCCATGGCGCTGTGCAATGCTGGCAAGCGAATCACCGCGGCGAACCTGATAGGTAATGCTGCTGTTGCTGCCGCTATTGCTGGCGACTTGCAGGTTCTGGCCAACTTTCAGCGTGCTCTTCGCATGCAGGTTGTTCCAGTTCTGCAGATCCCGGGTACTGATGTTCAGCCGTTTAGCAATTGCGGATAAGGTATCGCCGGAGCGCACTTTATACGTGGTATTGCTCGTCACACTGCTGTTCTTGGCCAACTGGGTCGTCGGTTGCGAAGCCGCGATGCGTACATCGACCAAAGAGTCTTTCAACTGATCGGCATTCACCTTGGGCACCATGATGTAATGGGGCCCGTTTGGTGCGGTTACGCCTTTCTTATAGCCCGGGTTATACGCCTTCATTTTACTGATCGGCAACCCTGCCAGCTCAGCCGCCTGAGTTAACTGTATCTGCTGCCCAACATCAACGCGGGCCAGCGCACGGGTTTCATCTGTTTTTGGCAAACGAACGCCATAGCGCTTGCTGTTTTTGATGATGTCGCTCAGCGCCAGCATTTTCGGAACATAGATTGACGTTTCACGCGGAAGCGACAATGCCCAGAAATTGGTTGGCTTACCCTGGCGTTTATTGGCTTTCAGCGCCTGCATCACGCGGCCTTCACCACTGTTATAGGCAGCAACGGTCAGTAACCAGTCACCGTCAAACATGCGGTTCAAGCGCTGCATCATGTCCAGCGCAGCAGTCGTCGAGGCAACCACATCACGGCGCCCGTCATACCACTGATTGTTCTTCAAACCATAATTACGACCCGTTTGCGGCACAATCTGCCATAGCCCTGCGGCGTTGGCACTTGATGTGGCGTGTGGGTCAAAAGCGCTCTCCACTATGGGTAGCAGTACCAGTTCCATCGGCATGTTGCGTTTCTTGATTTGCCCGACTATCCAGTACATGTACGGCTCTGCCCGTAATGTTACATCGTGGAGATAGCTCTTACTTTTTAGATACTTTCTTTTTTGTTCACGGATCCGGGAATTTTCCGGAACCTCCATCTTCAGTTCGTCACTAATGAAGTTCCACAGATCTTGTTGCGCGGCACCACTGTTGTTATCCAGCCACCGCGCCGAGCTCGCTCGGCCATTTTCTGTGTACTTTCCTGCTTCACTTTCTTGACCTGCCGAAGACAGACTCTGTGCATGCTGCACTGGTGCCGGCGCGTCCTGCCTGGACGACTGGCACCCGACTAGCAAGACTGAGGCGAGTATTATCGCTTTAGCCTTCATGTGTGTGTCAATATAGGTTGCTTAAAAGACGAGCAATCATACTTTGCTTCACCAAACAAAACAACCAAAAGCTTAGAAGTTATCTTTCCGCAGGCGTAATTCGGAAAAAACCGAATGAAGTTGCCCGGGGGGAGAGTTAAAACCTAATTTCTTTTGTAAATCAGTGTCATGGCAGCGTAAAAACAGGTTAATTTTGCGCTCTAATTGCAATGTTGTTGGTACGCTGGGTTGCTGTTTTGCCCTTGTTGCTTCAACTTGTTGTTGATACGTTTCAATTCGTCGATCTTCCGGTAAAATCGCCCGCGAAAACTTAAGATTTGAAAGAGTATATTCATGTGCGCAACAAATCAGGGTTTCATCAGGAAGTTGCGCGATCCGTTGAAATGATTGGTACATTTGCTCCGCCGTGCCTTCAAATAGTCTGCCGCAGCCAGCCGAGAACATCGTATCGCCGCAAAATAAATAAGGCGCGCTGTAGTATGCCACGTGGCCGAGGGTGTGCCCGGGAACGGCGAAGACGCTGTATTTCCGGCCGTTGATTGCCAGCAGATCGCCATCTTTTACAATCTGCGTCGCCCCTTTATCGGCAGTTTCTTGCGGCCCATAAACCACCAGGCCGGGGTATTGCGCAACAAGCTGTTTTACGCCGCCAACGTGGTCATGGTGATGGTGGGTAAGCAAAATGGCGTCGGGGATCAGTTGCCGGCGTTGGAGCGCGGCAAGCACAGGCGCGGCTTCGCCAGGATCGACAATGATGCAGTGCCCTTCCTGGTTATCCAATAGCCAAATGTAATTATCCTGCAGGGCAGGAATGCTGATAAGATTCATGGCGGACCCCTCATTGGCAATGTCTTGAAAGAAGATAATAAATCATGCGACCAGCCCATACGCTACAAAAGCTGAACAGCCCGCGCTCGTGGGGCGGTTTGCAGTGGGGCGAGTATTATCGTGATGCGCTTGAACGGCAGTTGCAACCCTGGTGGCCGAAGCTGTTTGGTTTTCACCTGCTGAAATTGGGTAACCTCAGCGCCGAGCTGGCGACGGAAAAATGCGCCATTTCCCACCAGGTTAACGTTGGCCTGGAAGGTGATAACTTGCAAGTAATTGCGGCGCCTTATCAACTGCCGTTTGCGGCAAAATCGGTGGATGCCTGCTTGCTGGCGCATACACTCTCCTATGCTGACGATCCCCATCGTATGCTGCGTGAGGTCGATCGGGTGCTGATCGACGACGGCTGGCTGGTAATTAGCAGTTTTAATCCGTTCAGCCTGTTGGGGCTGGGGAAACTGGTGCCCGGCCTGCGCCGGCGGCAGCCCTACGCAAGCCGGATGTTTACCCAGATGCGCCTGTTGGACTGGCTGAGCCTGCTTAACTACGAGGTGCTGTATCAGGCGCGTTTTCAGGTGTTGCCGTGGCACCGCCTGGGGGGGAAGTTCCTGAGCACGCACTTGCCGGCGCTGGGATGCATGAGTGTGATTGTGGCGCGTAAGCGCACCGTGCCGTTGACGCCGGTGCCGATGAAGGTGGGAGCGCGGAAACCTTCTCTTAGCCGCGCGGTGGGCGCGACCAAGAGCTATCGCAAACTGCCTTAGGCTTCCGGCTGGTAACCTACGTCGTCCTGGGTCGGGTTACCGGCGGCTGCGCGCGCCAATTCGTCGCAGCGTTCGTTTTCCGGGTGGCCGGCATGGCCTTTGACCCACTCCCAGCGGATGGTATGGCGCTGTATGGCCTGGTCCAGCCGCTGCCACAGATCAACGTTCTTCACCGGTTTTTTATCAGCGGTTTTCCAGCCGCGCTTTTTCCAATTGTGGATCCACTGAGTGATGCCCTGGCGCACATACTGGCTGTCGGTGCTGAGGATCACTTCGCACGGTGTGGTGAGCGCTTCCAGCGCCACGATCGCCGCCATCAGTTCCATCCGGTTATTGGTGGTCAAGCGGTAACCGGTATGAAAGGTTTTCTCGTGTTGTTTGTAGCGTAAAATAGCGCCGTAGCCGCCGGGGCCTGGGTTGCCGAGGCAGGAGCCGTCGGTGAAAATTTCTACCTGTTTGAGCATATCTGGTAGACTCTTCCTCTTAGTTTTATAAAAGCCAAGTCTGACATAAACGAGCGCTGCGAGCACTGCATATGATCTCTACACCAACCAGACAAATCGTTCTTGATACCGAAACCACCGGTATGAACAAACTTGGGGTTCACTATGAAGGCCACCGGATTATTGAAATCGGCGCCGTCGAAGTGATTAACCGCCGTCTGACCGGGCGCCACTACCACGTTTATATTCGCCCGGACAGGCAGGTGGATCCCGAAGCCTATAACGTACACGGCATCAGCGACGAATTTCTGGCAGACAAGCCGACGTTTGCGCAGGTCGCCGATGAGTTTTTAGCGTTTATCCGCGGCGGCGAGCTGGTGATCCATAACGCAGCGTTTGATATCGGCTTTATGGATTATGAGTTCCGCATGCTGCAGCGGGATATCCCAAAAACTGAAACCTTTTGTACTATCACCGATAGCCTGTTAATGGCGCGCCGCCTGTTCCCGGGCAAGCGTAATAACCTGGATGCGTTGTGTAGCCGTTACGAGATAGATAACAGCAAACGAACGCTGCACGGCGCATTGCTTGATGCCGAGATCCTGGCGGAAGTTTATCTGGCGATGACCGGTGGCCAGACGTCAATGGCATTCCAGATGGAAGGGGACACCCAGCAAGCTAATGCCAGCCAGGATATCCAGCGTATTGCGCGCCCGGCCTCGGCGATGAAAGTGGTGTATGCCAGCGATGACGATCTTGCCGCCCACGAAGCGCGCCTGGATCTGGTGGTGAAAAAAGGCGGTAGCTGCCTGTGGCGAGCTTAACCGGTTTGTTTGCCGCGAGCAGGGGCAATAAAACTGGCTGATAGTTTGGCTGCGCTTTCGTTGAAAAACTGTGCAAACGGTTATTTTTGTAAGAAAAAGGCATTGACGGCAACCAAGGGCAACCGTAATATTCGCGTCGTCCCCGTAAGGGGCTAGCGCGGAGCGGTAGTTCAGTTGGTTAGAATACCTGCCTGTCACGCAGGGGGTCGCGGGTTCGAGCCCCGTCCGTTCCGCCACTATTTCAGGGCCATGTTATTTCTTAACGTGGCCCTTTTTCTTTTCAGCGATTCCTGGCGCGCCATCGGGAATGCCATTGTTGTTTAGCTTGCTTAGTCGCGAGTGAACCAGCCATCAATCAGTTTCTCGACCTGTGCGACCACCTCGTCCACCGGGTGGCGGCGTGAACGCGCGCAGCCGTGTGCCGGCTCATTACACACCAGACAGCGGCGGGTATTCAAATCCAGCGAATGCCGCCCGATTTGCCCATTTTTCGGGCAAAACACGTCAATGTCCCACAGCCGGCCAAGCGGATGCGTCTGTTCCATCTCAACGCACTGCGCTTTGATCTCTACCGCCGGGTGCTCAACGCACCATAGCGCTTCCGCGCCGGTCGGCAGCCATAGCACCTGGCGATCCAACACCGGCCAGCGGTTTTGCCACAGCAGTTGATCGCAGGCTTGCAGCGCCACGCCCATGGTGTTGCGGTAGCGAATGCTGTCTTTGACTGCGCCCGGGGTCACCAGCGTCAGGGAGATAATCGGTTGTTGATAGCGTGCGAGCCAGTCAGCCTGACGCGCTGCACGGTTATCTTTCGCCGCCAGCAGCGCTTCAAGGCTGACGCCCGCTTTAACGGACGTCAGAGTGGTCATTGATTTTCCTCTTTCACCTGGCGGACAACGTCAATCACGCTGCCGTCACGATAACGGATCACCCCGACAATACGGTCGGTGAAGGCGATAGGTTTCGGCTCACCGGTCAGGGAGATGGCGCGTTGGTACAGGGCTTCGATATCGACGACGTTCAGGCCGGCCGCCAGCAGGCGCTCGCGGATATCCGGGCGCGCCGGGTTAACGGCAATCCCGTGGTCAGTCACCAGCACGTCGATGCTTTCCCCCGGCGTCAGCCGCGTGGTGACGCGTTTGACCACCGTTGGGATACGGCTACGCAGCAGCGGCGCAACCACAATCGTCAGGTTGGCCGCCGCCGCCACATCGCAGTGACCGCCGGATGCGCCACGCATCACGCCATCAGAGCCGGTGATCACGTTTACGTTAAAGTCGATATCGATTTCCAGCGCGCTGAGGATCACCACATCCAGTTGATCGCAACTGGCCGCCTTGCCGCCGGGGTTGGCGTAGACGTTCGTGGAGATCTCAACGTGGTTCGGGTTACGGCGCAAAGAAGCAGCGGCTTCACCATCGAAGCACTGGGTATCCAGCAGCTTTTCGATCAGCCCTTTTTCATGCAGATCCACCAGGCTGCCGGTAATGCCGCCGAGTGCGAAGCGCGCTTTCACACCGTGGCGTTCCATTTTCTCTTCCATAAAGCGGGTTGCCGCAGTGGCCGCCGCGCCGGAGCCGGTCTGCATGGAGAAACCGTCTTTGAAATAACCGGAGTGTTCGATCACATCAGCCGCATAGCGCGCGATCATCAGTTCACGCGGATTGCTGGTGACGCGCGCCGCGCCGACGCTGATTTTCGCCGGATCGCCAACGCTCTCTACCTGCGCGATCAGATCCACCTGATCCTGGCCGAGGCTGGCAGGCATATTGGGGAACGGCACCAGTTCTTCGGTCAGCAGCACCACTTTTTTGGCGAACTGCGCGTCCACCATCGCGTAGCCCAGTGAACCGCAGCAGGATTTACCCTGCGTGCCGTTGGCGTTGCCAAACTCATCGCTGCACGGCACGCCGAGGAAGGCGACATCAATCTTTAGCTCGCCGTCCTGCAGCAGTTTTACGCGCCCGCCGTGGGAGTGGATCTGTACCGGTTCAGCCATCAGGCCGTGAGAGATCGCATCGGCCAGCTTGCCGCGCATCCCGGAGGTGTAGATCCGGCCGATCACGCCGCTCTGGATATGTGCGATCAGCGCATCGTTGCAGGACATCAGTGAACTGGAGGCCAGCGTCAGGTTTTTAAAGCCCAGGCGCGCCAGCGTTGCCACCACGTTGTTGATTACCCGGTCGCCTTCACGGAATGCGTGGTGAAATGAAATGGTCATGCCATCTTGCAGGCCGCTGCGGGCAATCGCGTCTTCCAGCGAGGCACAAAGTTTGCGCGTATGTTTGCTGTTAATGTCAGCCAGCCACGGTGTGGTGGCATGGGCGCCCTCAAAGGGCGTTAACTCACGCAGATGTGGGAAATTAACGTGAAGAAGCTCAGTATGATTCATTGTTCTGTCCTTAATGACGCACGCCGGACGCAGCCGCACGTTCCAGCACCATCTGCGCGTGATTAATAATGGGGGCGTCGATCATTTTGCCGTTTAGCGAAACAACACCCAGGCCGTTGCGTTCACCTTCTTCCGCCGCTGCGATAACCCGTTTAGCGTGGTCAACCTCCTGCTGGGTTGGCGCATAAGCGTTATGCAGCAGATCGATCTGGCGCGGGTTAATCAGCGATTTACCGTTGAAGCCCATCTTGCGTACCAGCGCGACTTCCCGCAGGAAACCGGCCTCGTCATTTACGTCTGACCACACCACGTCGAAAGCATCGATCCCGGCGGCGCGGGCGGCGTGCAGCACGGCGCAACGGGCGTAAAACAGCTCGGTGCCGTCGCCGCGTTCGGTTTGCATATCCATCACGTAGTCAAACGCGGCCAGTGCGATACCAATCAAACGCTGAGAACTGCGGGCAATCGCCACCGCGTTAATCACGCCGATAGCCGATTCGATCGCCGCCATCACACGGGTAGAGCCCACTTCACGGCCGCAGGCCAGTTCGATGCGCGCCAGGTGGTTTTCCAGTTCGTCGATATCTTCCGGGGTATCGGTTTTCGGCAAACGCACCACATCCACACCGGCGCGCACCACCGCTTCCAGATCCAGCAAGCCAAACGGTGTGTTCAATGGGTTGATGCGCACCACGGTTTCAATATCCCGGTACATGGGGTGTTGCAGCGCATGGAACACCAGCAGGCGCGCAGTATCTTTTTCACGCAGGGCGACCGCATCTTCCAGATCGAACATGATCGAGTCAGGGCGGTAGATAAAGGCGGTGGAGAGCATGGCGGCGTTAGCGCCGGGCAGGAACAGCATGCTACGACGAAGTTTTTTCACAGCAGTTTCCCCCAGTCGATTTCCTGCCCTTCGGTAGCGCGCAGGATGGCGCTTTGCAGACGGGCACGGATCACGCAGTCGAGCGCGCCTTTATCTTCAATGATGATTAACCCCTGGCGGACATCCATCGCATCCAGCGTGGCGTCCACCACCTGGCGGATCTGATCGCCGAACTGCTTGATCACTTCGCTGTGCACAACCACCTCCAGCTCGCCGTCGGCGGGAGCGATTTTTACCATTAGGTCGCTGGATTCCAGGGTTCCTGCCAGCGCCTCCTTCACGATTTTCATATTTAGATTCCTGATTTTTTAAGCAACTTCCGCGCTGTAATGGGATTCGAGATACGCGAAAGTGGTATCCGGTACGATTTCCCGAATACGGGAAAACTGATGTGTTTTAAGTAAGCGGCGCACTTCCGATGCGGAGATGGCATGGCCGGCGGCCTGGAGCCGTGGGATTTCCACCACCGCTACCGCGCCTGCCAACAACTGATGCATGGCCTGGTTGTACTGGTGGGTGATAGCGCAAAACGGCTCGTTGCCGATAAAGCGGTGGGTAATGCCCAGCGCCGGCGCAATGTGGTTGCGGAAGATCAGCAGATCGATCTCACTCCACGCCTGCTGCACTTTGCCGGTCTCTTTCAGGAAGTAGGCCGGGAAGGTGGCGCGGGAAATGATGTACTGCGAGCCTTCATGTACGGTGACATTCGCCAAATGCGCCACGCCGGCTTTTACCATCTTCAACCGTGCGGTGAAGGGAAAGAATGAGGCGTCTTCCCGCACCACAAACAGGTGCAGCCAGTCGCAAGCCTGCGCGGCCTGCTCCACCAAATGGCGGTGCCCAAGCGTAAAGGGGTTGGCGTTCATCACTATCGCGCCAATGCGCTTGCCCGGCACGCGCTCTGCCTGCAAACAACGGCAGTAGCGCTGGATACCTGACGGGGTGTTTTCCATCAGAATCGCGTTATTACCGCTCTGGGCGAGCGGCCAGAAGCCGCTGCGCTGAAAGCGCTCCCGATTGCAGGGGCGGGTGCAGAGAAACAGATGAAAATGCCCGCGCGCCAGCGCCAGGTGCTCAACTTCCGCCAGCAGCCGCGCGCTGAGGTTCTCACCGCGCAGCTGTTCGTCGACGGCCACACACTTGATGACGTTGGTGGCCAGGCCGGCACAACCCACCAGCCGGTTTCCCGCCCAGGCCTCAACGAAGGTACTGATGTCACTGTCCATGCCCAATCCGCTGTCTGCGAGCAAAGCGCGGATAGCGGCCAGCCGTTGGCGATTGCCGTTGACTTCCGCGATGCGGAAGTCGATGGGAGGGCGTGCTTGCATGCTATTGCCTTCGTCCTTAGTGTGCCGCCGTCAGCGCGTGGGCTGGCGCATCGATAATCACATTGCTGAGGTGGCCGATATGCTCGATTTCCACTTCAATGCGATCGCCCGCTTTCATAAACAGCGGCGGGGTGCGTTTTTTGCCTACGCCGCCCGGCGAGCCGGTGATGATCACGTCACCGGGCGTCAGGCAGGTGAACGTACTGATGTACTCGATAAGCTCGGCCACGCTATGGATCATGCTGGCGGTGTTATCGTCCTGCACCATGCGGCCGTTCAGCCAGGTACGGATCGCCAGTTGATGCGGATCCGGGATCTCGTCGGCGGTGGTCATCCACGGCCCGAACGCCCCGGTCTGCCGCCAGTTTTTGCCGGCGGTGAACCATGTGTGCTGCCAGTCGCGCGCGGAGCCGTCCATATAGCAGCTGTAACCTGCCACATGGCTTAATGCCGCCTGGCGGGGGATATCTTCCCCGCCTTTACCGATGATCACCGCCAGCTCGCCTTCGTAGTCGAATTCGCTGGAGTGGCGCGGTTTCAGCACCGGTGCGTTATGCCCGGTTTGCGAATCGGCAAAGCGCACGAACAGCGTTGGCGCCGGGTTGTGCTGATCAAACTCTTTGCGTTTTTCGGCGTAGTTCATGCCGACGCAGAGAATTTTCCCCGGGTTATCGATCACCGGCAGAAATTCGAGATCGTTAAAGCGGATATCCGGCGTTTCGCCATCCAGCTGTTGCGCCTCTTGCAGCGCGTCGGCGGCGAGCAGCGATTTCAAATCACCGTAGCGGTTACCCAGGCGCTGGCCGAGATTGATAACCCCGTCGGCCTTGACGATGCCGTAGCTACGGATCCCCTGGTGGATAAAGCTTGCGAGTTTCATATCAGTTCCTGTAATGCTTAATCAGACGAGGAAATTGCCAAGGATCAGCAGCGATACCGATACGTTGATCGCGCCGCCGATACGGGTCGCAATCTGCGCGAACGGCATCAGGCTCATGCGGTTGCCCGCCGTCAGGATGGCAACATCCCCGGTACCGCCCTGGCCGCTCTGGCAGCAGGAAACGATGGCCACATCGATAGGGTGCATGCCGATCTTTTTGCCCACGAAGAAGCCGGTTGCCACCAGTGCGCAAACGGTACTGACAATCACCAGCAGGTTATTGATGGTGAAGGCATTAACCAGTTCTTCCCACGGCGTAATCGCCACGCCAACGGCGAACAGAATGGGATAGGTGACCGAGGTCTGGAAGAATTTGTACACCACCTGCGAACCTTCCAGCAGGCGTGGAGAAACGCCGTGGGCCAGCTTGATCAGCACCGCGATAAACAGCATGCCGACCGGCGCAGGCAGGCCAATCAGTTTGTGGCCGAGCATCCCGATCATGTACAGCAGCACCGCCAGCAGCGCGCCCGCCGCGATGGTGGTCACATCAGTTTTACCGGAGAACGCCGGCGCGGCCGGGGCGGGTTCGTCGCCGTTGCTGCGGTTGGGCATCAGTTGCCCTTCACCGGTCAGATGCGGGAAACGTTTACCCAGTTGGTTCAGGCAGCCGGAGATAATGATGGCGGTCAGGCCGCCGAGCATCACCATCGGCAGAACACGGCCGAGCGCAACGCCCTGGTCCATATGCAGCAGCGCGGCGTAACCGATGGACAACGGGATGGCGCCTTCACCGACACCGCCGGCCATGATTGGCAGAATGATAAAGAAGAAGATTTGGAACGGTTCCATACCCAGCGCCAGGCCGACGCCCATCCCCACCAGCATGCCGACCACTTCACCGCACAGCATCGGGAAGAAGATACGCAGGAAGCCCTGGATCAGCGTGGTGCGATTCATGCTCATGATGCTGCCGACGATGATGCAGCAGATATAGAGATAGAGAATATTGGTGGATTTGTAGAACTTGGTGGTGGATTCCACGACCACGTCCGGCAGCAGACCGTAGTAAACCATGGCAGAGGGAATAAAGGTGGCGCAAATCGCTGCTGCCCCCAGCTTGCCGACGATCGGCAGGCGTTTACCGAATTCGCCGCAGGCAAAGCCAAAGAACGCCAGCGTCGCCACCATCACCACGATGTCGCTCGGTAACTTGCCGCCAAGACAGTCGACCGCAATTAATGCGCCCGCCAACAGGAATAACGGCAATGGAATAATGCCGACCTTCCAGGTATCCATAATATGCCACCACTTATCTTTCAGTGATGTCTTCTGAATCGATAACGGTTCAGAGGTAACAGGAAATGAATCGTCAGTTGTGCTCATGATTAAGCCCCTCGGTTATTTTGTTCCGACAGGGTAAATGGCCAAAGGCACATGTAATGTGAGGTGCGACATAATAAAATTAGAGTTTTAATGGCGCCTATGGTTTTTATGGTTTCTTTTACTCTATGTGATTTACACCTTAATTATTGGCGTGGTTTTTATGGTTTTTTTAAATAAAAATACAAGTTAATAACATTTCCAAAAGAGAATGTTTAACAGGGCGTTTTTCGCGTCAATACCGGCTGTGCAAGGGATCACAAGTTTTCAGCAAACTGCGCGCGCGGGTGAAAAAAGATGGTACATTGGCGTATTGTTGGCTGCCGTGCGTAAGGTCATGAAAATATCTTTTCAAATAAAGTTATTTATTTCTCTGGTGATTTTTTTATCCGGCCTTTTCGTCTTACTGGGCGTTTATTATTACAAGGATGTTGGCCGGCAGCTATACCAGGAAATGAGCGCAAGAGCAAAAATACAGGCGGAGGAAATAGCGATTATTCCCAATTTGCGCCAGGCGGTGGCGGCAAAAGATATTCCGGCGATTACGCAATTTATGCATAAAGTGGCTGCTCACAGCGATGCCAGCTTTATTGTTGTCGGTGATAATCAAGGCATGCATTTATTTCATTCCGTCCATGCGGATGTCGTCGGGAAAACGCTGATTGGCGGCGACAACGAAGAGGTGTTGCAGGGGAAAAGCATCACCACCATCCGTAAAGGCGGGTTAGGCATTTCACTGCGCAGCAAAGCGCCGATTTTTGACGATAACGGGCGCGTGGTGGGCATCGTCTCGGTAGGATATCTGACCAGCTATCTCGACAATATTACGTTTGGCAAAGTGATCGACATTTTTATTGCGGCGGTGTTGCTGCTGGCGGCGCTGTTCATTTTTTCCTGGTTTTTTACCCGCAGCATCAAAAAGCAGATCTTCTCGCTGGAGCCGCGCGAAATCGGCCTGCTGGTGCGTCAGCAAAAAGCGATGATGGAGTCGATCTACGAAGGGGTGATTGCCATCGACGGTGAATCGCGTATTGAAGTGATCAACCAGGCCGCGCGCAAACTGTTGGGGTTAAGCCAGCCCACGCGCGCGCTGCGTGGGCTGACAATCGGCGAGGTGATTGCACCGGTGCCGTTCTTCGCCCATGACGTGATGCTGGAAAAGGACACTCACGATGAGATTTGCCGCTTCAACCAGTTGACGGTGATTGCCAGCCGGGTACGCATTATGCTGGAAGATAAGTTGCAGGGCTGGGTGATCACCTTTCGCGATCGCAATGAAATCGACACCCTTAGCGCGCAGTTGAGCCAGGTAAAACGCTACGTCAATAACCTGCGCATCATGCGCCACGAGCAGCTCAACCGGATGACCACGCTTTCGGGGTTGCTGCATATGGAGCGCTACGACGAAGCGGTGCGATATATTCAGGCGCAGTCGGAACATGCGCAGGAACTGCTCGACTTTATCTCGTCGCGTTTTCGCTCGCCGACGCTGTGCGGGCTGCTGTTGGGGAAAGCCGCGCGCGCCGGCGAAAAGGGCGTTGAACTGGCCTTTGATCCTGCATGCCGAATGGATCGCGCCTGCCGCCTGCTGGGCGAGGCCGAGCTGATTTCGATCATCGGTAATTTGCTGGACAACGCCATCGAAGCGACGCAGCGCGCCGCGTTGCCGCACGAGCCGGTGGAAGTGCTGATTCTGCTCAATGAACGGGAATTGATTATTGAAGTGGCGGATCGCGGGGTGGGAATCGATCCGTCTATCCGTGAACATATTTTTGAGCGCGGAATGACCACCAAACGCAGCGGCGATCACGGTATCGGCCTGTATCTGATCGCCAGCTATGTCACGCAGTCGGGCGGTTCAATTGAGGTTTCCGCCAACGCGCCGCGCGGCACGATTTTTTCTTTGTTTATTCCTGAAACGGGCAACGTCTTGCGTCCCGTATCGACCCTGGAAGATCAGAATTATGCAACATGAACTGATAGACGTGCTGATAATCGAAGATGAACACGCGCTTGCGCAGCTTCATGCAGAGCTGATCGGCAAACATCCGCGCTTGCGGCTGGTGGGGATTGCTTCGTCATTGGCGGAAGCGAAGGTGTTGCTGGACAGGATGCAGCCGAAACTGGTTTTGCTCGATAATTATCTGCCGGATGGCAAGGGCATTACGTTGATTAACGATAGGCAGATTATCTGTGCCAACTGTTCGGTGATTTTTATCACCGCCGCCAGCGATATGGATACCTGCAGCCAGGCGATACGCAACGGCGCCTTTGACTATATTCTTAAACCGGTGTCGTGGAAGCGGTTGGGCCAATCGCTGGAACGTTTTGTGCAGTTCGTCGAACAGCAGCGCGTGTGGAAAATCGTCGATCAGCAAAACGTCGATTCGCTCTATCAGTTGCAGGCGAAGAACTACCGCCAGGATAACGGCAGCAAAGGGATTGAAGAGAATACGTTGGCGCTGATACAAAAACTGTTTGCCGATGAGGCCGGGCGCTGTTTTTCCGTCGATGACGTCGTCAGCGCAACGGGCTTAAGTAAAACCACCACTCGTCGTTATCTGGAACACAGCGTAGAAGCTGGTTTTCTGGTGGTTGAGATGCAGTACGGGAAAATTGGCCATCCCCGGCGGATGTACCGCCGGGTAAACGGCCACGGATAATGGCGGCGAGGTGAGACACAGCTTAGCGCGCACTGCCGGCAAGGCGAAAGAGGCCAACCACCACGCCGCTGCGCTCACTCCTTGCTCATCTCCGCAGTCATCAATAATCTGCCGTGGTTTGCGGCGCACTCCTGGCGCGCTATATAGCGGTAGCAACCGCCCCCCAGCAACACGCCGATAAACCAACTGAAATTCGCTACGTCATGCAGCCCTGGCGTGAAGCTGATCGCCAGGCCGATCGCCACCGCCGGCAGCAGCGCCATAATCGCCTTGGGGTTAAAGCCGTTGCGGTACCAGTAACGGCCGCTCGGCGTGGCGTTGAACAGATCGTCAACGTGGATATTGCCGCGTTTAATCAGGTAGAAATCGACGACCAGGATGCCGAACAGCGGCCCGATGAACGCGCCGAGCACATCCAGCGTATAGTGGATCAGCTCCGGCGAGTGGAACAGGTTCCACGGCGTCAGCAGCACGGAACCGACCGCCGCGATCATACCACCGGTGCGGAAACTGATTTTTTGCGGCGAACAGTTGGAGAAGTCAAAGGCGGGTGAAACAAAGTTCGCCACAATGTTGATGCCGATCGTCGCGGTAATCATGGTCAGCAGGCCAATCGCCACCGCGACGCCGTTGCCGACGCGCGTGGCGGTTTCGATGGGATCGGTAATCATCTGGCCGAACAGCGACTGCGTGCCGGAAACGATCACCACGGTCACGATGGAAAACAGCAGGAAGTTGAACGGCAGCCCCCAGCGGTTGCCGCGCCGGATTTCCCGCATGCTTTTGCCATAGCGGGCAAAATCGCCAAAGTTCAGCAGCGGGCCGGAGAAGTAAGACACCACCAGCGCCGTTGCGGTCACCATCTGCCAGCCTTGCTCCGCAGGCGAAAGGGATTTGCTTGCCAGGGTGAACGAAATATTGTCCAGCCCCGTCTTGTATACAATCCAGCCGGCCAGGGCGAGCATCACCACATATACCGCCGGGCCGGCAATATCGATAAAGCGCTTAATCGCATTCATCCCATGCCAGAACACCATGGCCTGCAGCAACCACATGATGCCAAAGCAGATCCATCCCAGCGCCGAAAGCCCCAGCCAATGAGGCTGCGTCAGGGGATTGAGTGCCGGGTAAAACTTCAGCAGCACCAGCATCAGCGCATGGGCGGCCAGATAGGTTTGGATACCGTACCAGGCAAAGGCGATCAGCCCGCGGATCACCGCCGGGATATTGGCGCCGAATACGCCAAAGGATTGCCGGCAAATCACGGCGTACGGCACGCCGGCAATCTGGCTGGGCTTGGCGACCAGGTTGGCGCACAGCTGCACGATGCAAATACCCACCAGCAGGCAAATCAGCACCTGCCAGCTGGCCAGGCCAAGGGCAAAGAAGCTGGCGGCCACCACGTATCCCCCCATGCTGTGTACATCCGACATCCAGAAAGAAAAGATGTTGTACCAGCTCCAGTTCTGATCGCGCGTTGGCGCCAGGTCTTCGTTGCACAGCTTCGGGCTGTAATTGGTGTTCGGGATTGGCATAAATCGTGCTCCTCTCAAGGATGTACCCAGATGTTGATTGGCGTTTCTGACCCACAGGGTTGAGAGGTCTTTTGCATGAATCAGGCCATATTTTCGATTTTTGTATACAATTAAATTATTTCTTGTATACGATTTAGTTATTCAACCGTACACGGAGCAGCATGATGATCGGCGCCAAAGCCACCTACTTTACTGAAGATAAAGACGATCACATTTACAATGCGCTGGTGAAGGCGATAGTGGAGCACCGGCTGTTGCCGGGCAATAAACTGCCGGAAGAGGCGCTGGCGGAAACCTTTGGCGTGAGCCGCACTGGCATCCGCCGGGTATTGCAGCGCCTTGCCGCAGTGCAATTGGTGACGCAATTGCCCAAGCGTGGTGCACAGGTTGCCACGCCGGGCGAAGCAGAAGCGCGCGACGTGTTTACCACGCGCAAGATGCTGGAATGCGCCAACCTGCCGCAGATCGTGGCGAACTGCCGGGCCGAGCATTTGCTGATGATCGAGACGATCGTGGCGCAGGAAAAGCAGGCGCATCAGGATCAGGACGGCGCGGCGGCGATTCGCCTGTCGGCCGCGTTCCACGTGCAGTTACAGGCCATCGCCGGCAACGGCGTGCTCACCGAGACGGTATCCCAACTGACGCTGCGCTCCTCGCTGGCGATTGCCGCCTACGGCACCCCGTGGCAGCAGGGCTGCCGCTGCCACGATCACAGCGATCTGCTGGCGTTGCTGCGTGCCGGCGATACCTCCGGCCTGGCGGCGCAGATGGCGCATCACTTCGATGATATCGTCGCCAGCCTGCGCTTCACGCACGACATGGACGGCACGCCGGACTTCGCCAGCATCTTTGCCGCCAGCCAGCCGCAGGATGCGCTATGAACGCCCCCTGCGTGATCCAGGTGATCAACCCCAACACCAGCCCGGAAATGACCGACACCATCGGCGCGGCCGCCCGTGCCGTCGCCGCACCCGGCACCGAGATCCTCGCAGTGTGTTCAGCGCACGGGGCGCCTTCCATTGAAGGGCATTTTGACGAAGCGATCGCCACGATCGGCGTGCTGCAACAGGTGAAAGCGGGGCGTGAGGCCGGCGTTCAGGGCCATATCATCGCCTGTTTCGGCGATCCGGGCCTGCTGGCGGCGCGGGAGTTGGCGAGCGCGCCGGTGGTGGGCATTGCCGAAGCCGCGATGCATACGGCGACGCTGCTGGCCACACGGTTTTCCATCGTGACTACGCTGCCGCGCACCTTGATCATCGCGCGCCATTTGTTGCACCAGTACGGCTTTGAGCGCCACTGCGCCGCGCTGCACGCTATCGATCTGCCGGTGCTGGCGCTGGAAGACGGCAGCGGCCTGGCGCAGCAGCGGGTACGTGAACAGTGCCTGCAGGTAAAACAGCGCGACGGCAGCGGGGCGATCGTGCTGGGCTGCGGCGGCATGGCTACCCTGGCGCGGGAACTGACGCAGGAGCTGGGGATGCCGGTGATCGACGGCGTCAGCGCCGCGGTGAAAATGATCGAATCGTTGCACTGCCTGGGCTTGCAAACCAGTAAACATGGCGATCTGGACTACCCGTTAACCAAGCCGTTATCCGGGATGTTTGGCCGTTTTAATTCGTAATCTGAATGGGAATTATCGATGAGTGACTATGCGTTTAATCAAGACTATCCCCGCGATCTTATCGGTTATGGCGGGCAACCGCCGCACGCGGGCTGGCCGGGGCAGGCGCGCGTCGCGGTGCAGTTTGTGCTCAATTATGAAGAGGGTTCGGAAAACAACGTGTTGCACGGCGACGCCGGTTCCGAACAGTTTCTTTCCGATATCATCGGCGCGGCCAGCTACCCGGCGCGCCATATGTCGATGGATTCACTGTACGAGTATGGCTCGCGCGCGGGCTTTTGGCGGATCCACCAGGAGTTCCAGCGCCGCGGCTTGCCGCTGACCATCTTTGGCGTGGCGATGGCGCTGGCGCGCAACCCGCGGGTGGTGCAGGCGATCAAAGACGCCGATTACGATGTGGTTAGCCACGGCTGGCGTTGGATCCACTACCAGAATATTGATGAAACCACCGAGCGCCAGCACCTGCAGCAGGCGATCGCCGTGCATAGCGAGCTGTTCGGCAAGCCGCCGTTGGGTTGGTATACCGGGCGCGATAGCCCCAATACCCGGCGGCTGGTGGTTGAACAGGGGGGCTTCCTGTACGACAGCGATTACTATGGCGACGATCTGCCGTTCTGGACCGAAGTGGCGTGCGCCAACGGTGAAAAGAAACCGCACCTGATTGTGCCCTATACCCTGGAAGCGAACGACATGCGCTTTGCTTCCCCGCAGGGCTTTAATACCGCCGAGCAGTTCTTTACCTACCTGAAAGACAGCTTCGATGTGCTGTATCAGGAAGGTGAAGACGCGCCGAAGATGCTGTCGATCGGCATGCACTGCCGCCTGCTGGGTCGCCCCGGCAAGTTCCGCGCCTTGCAGCGCTTCCTGGACTACATTCAGCAGCACGATCGTGTTTGGATCTGCCGCCGCCAGGATATTGCTGAACATTGGTTGCAGCACCATCCCTATCCCGGTTGTTAAGCCGGGTTGGGGGGACTTTCCCGGGCGGCGGAAGTCGCCTACTATGGCAACGTACCGATCCCAGGAGAGTCGCTAAGATGGCCGCCAGCTACCGTATTTTTGATATTACTCTGAAGCAGAAAGTGCGTATTTCGCCTTCGCTGGTACGTTGCGTATTCAGCGGGCCGCAGGTGCACCAGATGAAGCTCGAGGCGCCGGATCAGCGCATCAAGCTGCTGTTCCCCGCCGAAGACGGCCAACGTTCACGGCTGGAAAACAGCGACGACTGGTATCGCCATTATATGGCGTTGCCGAAAGCACAGCGGCCGATCATGCGCACCTATACCCTGCGCGGATTGCGTCAGGCGCAGCAGGAGCTGGACGTTGAGTTCGTGCTGCACGGCGTGAATGGCCCGGCTTCGGCATGGGCTACCCACGCCGAAGCCGGCGCCACGCTGCAGGTGGTGGCGCCAGATGCGGAATTTGCCGGCGACAGCGGCGGCTATGAGTGGGTGCCGCCAGCACACCTGCTACAGGCGCTACTGATTGCCGATGAAACGGCGTTGCCGGCGGCGATGGGGATCCTTGAACAGTTGGCGCAGCAGGCTAACCCGCCGCGGGTGCAGGCGTTTTTCGAAGTGCCGGCCAGCGGCGATTGCATCAGCGTGGCGCAGTTCCCGTTTGCCGAGGTTCACTGGCTGCCGCGCGACGGCGGCCCGCCGCAGCGGCACGGGGCGCAATTGCTTGATGCGGTGCGTAGGCACGTGGAAATACCGGCGACTGCGCGCGCCGCCGCCCAGTCGCTGGCGGAAAACAGCCTGGGGGGCGATCTCTTGTGGGAGCGCGCCGTCGGCGGGAACGGTTTTTACGCCTGGGTGGCGGCGGAATCTTCTACCGTGAAGGCGCTGCGCCGTTATCTGATCGCAGAATGCGATCTTGATCGCGACGCAGTGAACTTTATGGCTTACTGGTGCTGACGGCTGCCTAGCCCATCAGGCTGACGTGGGCTGCCACGATGCGCCAGCCGCACGGCAGCTTCACCCAGGTTTGCATCTGCCGGCCAATGCGATCGCTGCCTTCACGGCGGAATTCCGTGCTGGCCACTGCCATGTCATCGCCGTAGGTGGTGATGACGGTGTTTTCCAACTGGCGATCCAGCCCTTTTGAAGGGCGCTTGAGGCGGAAATCACGGATCTGCTCGATGCCGTACAGGTTCTCCGTCGCGCCGTAGCGCACGGTGCGGCTATCGTGCCAGAACAGCTCATCCAGCACTTCCACATCGTTGCCGATCAGTGCCTGCTCATAGCGGTAAAAGGCGGCGTTGACCTCTGCCAGCACCGCCGGGCGATCGATATATTCACTTTTCATTATTCAGTCCTGTTTCCCCGGTAAAACACATTGGGCTACGCCGCGCTGTTCCAGCGCATGGGCCGCTCGCAACGCCAAATCTTCGCGCCACGGCGGGGCGATCAACTGCAGGCCGATAGGCAGGCCGCCGGCCGTTTTCAGCGGCACCGTCACCACCGGCAGGCCGAGGAATGAAATCGGCTGGGTTAGCATGCCCATGCTGGCGCGGGTGGGTAAATCGGTATGATTGATGCGCATGCTCTCCTGGCCGATCGTCGTGGCGCAGCACGGCGTCGCGGGTGCTATCAGGATATCCCATTGCGTGAACAGCGGCAGCGTCTGTTGCTGGAAATGATTACGGAAACGCTGTGCCTGCACATACCAAGCCCCCGGCAGCATTGCCCCGGCCAGCAGGCGCTCGCGCGAGTTGGGCTCAAAGCGCGCCGGTTCGCTGCGCAGCAGCGGCAAATAATGATTACCGCCCTCCGACGCACTAAGGATAAACGCCGCCGAACGTGCCAGCTCGGCCAGCGGCAGTTCGACTTCCTCTGAAGCTTCCAGCGCCTGCGCCACTTGGCGCACGGCCGCCTTGGCGTCATCATCGCACCACTGCTGGAAATAGCCGCCCAACACCGCACAGCGCAGCCCCTGCTGGCCGCGCGGCAACAGCGATTCGGTTTGGGTGATGGGTTTGTCCGCCTGGAAGCGATCTTCGATATCGGTGCCTTGCATCACGTCATAGACAGCCGCCAGATCGCGCACCCGGCGGGCCATCGGGCCGACATGATCCAGGCTGGCGACAAACGGCTGGCTGCCGCTGCGCGACAGGCGGCCAAAGGTGGGTTTGAGCCCGAAGATGCCGCACAGCGAAGAGGGCACGCGAATGGAGCCGTTAGTGTCGCTGCCGAGCGCGAAGTTAACCAACCCGGCCGCCACCGCCGCGGCTGAACCGCCAGAGGAACCGCCGGCGACGCGCGTGGTGTCGTGCGGGTTGTGGGTGGCGCCGTAATGGCTGTTTTCCGTGGTGAAGCCATAGGCATAGGCATCCATATTCAGCATGCCGGAGAGCATGGCGCCTTGCGCGGCCAGGCGGGCAACCACCCAAGCGTCGCGCTTGGCCGCCGGGCGAT
Organism: Gibbsiella dentisursi; assembly: GCF_039539505.1. Lineage (NCBI taxonomy): Bacteria > Pseudomonadati > Pseudomonadota > Gammaproteobacteria > Enterobacterales > Yersiniaceae > Gibbsiella > Gibbsiella dentisursi. The sequence continues at coordinate 12,514 of NZ_BAABDG010000004.1, read as the reverse complement.
CGCTAAACAGGCTGGCGCCGGCCAGGGTGGTTTCGCCGGTGACGTCGAACAGGTTTTTCACCGCGTAGGGGATCGCGGCCAATGCCGGCAGCGGTTGGCCGTTGGCACGGCTGTGATCCAGATGATCGGCTTCGCTTAGCATTCGCTCGCGGGTAATGTGCGTGTAGGCATTAAGCGCCGGGTTTTGCGCATCGATCTGGTCTAGTGTCTGCTGGGCGATCTCACGGGCAGAAATGGCGCCTTGCTTGAGCGCACTGCGGATCTCGGCGATCGACAGCTCACTGAGTGGGTTCATGCGCGATACACTCCTGCGATTTCCAAACGTTGATCCAGCGGGAAGGCCATCAGCGGTTCGGCCATGGCCGCAATGCGGTTGAATTGCACCAGTAACTCTGCGCGGCGCGCATCGTCCAGCTCCAGCGCCAGGATGGTTTCCATCTGGCGGATGTAGGCGGCCCAGTCGGCTGCCGGTATGTTGTTCATGGTGTTTTCCCCGATAAATGTGTGAAACAAGCCTACGCCCCTCCGGCTTGAGGGGGACGGCGGCTAGAAGCCGGCGGCGCTGCCGTTGCTGCGCGGATCGAACGCGCCTTCCAGCATGCCATTCGTGTGGCGCACAATGGCGCCGGCATGGCCGACGGCCTCGCTGAAGTCCGGCAGCAGTTCGACTTCATGGCCGCGTTGGCGCAGGTAGTCGATGGTTTCGGCGCTAAAGCGGCGCTCCAGCTTCAGTGAGTCGGAGCTTTCGCCCCAGGTTCGGCCAAGCAGCCAGCGTGGGTTGCTGATGGCCTGTTGTAAGGGTAGCCCCTGAACCACATGGCGGATAAACACCGCCGCCTGGGTTTGCGGTTGGCCGTCGCCGCCCATGGAGCCGTAAACCAGGGTGCGGCCGTCATACAGGCGTGCGGCCGCCGGGTTGAGCGTGTGGAAAGGCTGCTTGCCGGGCGCCAGCGCCAGCAGGTGGTTGGCATCCAGGCTGAACGACGCGCCACGGTTTTGCCACAGCACCCCGCTGTTGGGCAGCACAACGCCGCTGCCGAATTCGTGATAGATGCTCTGGATGAACGACACCGCCAGCCCGCTGCTGTCCATCACGCCCATCCATACGGTATCGCCGGGCCCTTTTCCCTGGCCCCAGGCGGCGGCGTGCTCGCCGTCGATCTGTTTTGCCAGTTCATCCAGATAGCCCGGTTCGAGCAGCGCCTGCGGATCCTGGGTCATCTCGCGCGGATCGGTGATGTAGCGATCGCGCAGGCCAAAAGCCAGTTTGGTGGCTTCTACGATCCCGTGGATCGTGGTGCCGTCGTCCTTGCCTTCCAGCGCCAGGCGGTCGGCCAGGCCGAGGATCGCCAGCGACACCAGCCCCTGGGTAGGCGGCGTGAGATTAAACACTTCGCCTTTCTGGTGCTGCAAGCGCAGCGGCGTGCGCCGGCGCGGGCGATAGTCTGCCAGATCCTGCGCGGTGAGCGGCATCCCGAGCTTCGCCATATCCGCCGCCATGCATTCGGCCAGCCGGCCGCGGTAGAAGCTATCCAGCCCCTCTTCGGAAAGCGCAATCAGGGTTTCCGCCAGCAGCGGCTGGCAGAAACGCTGCCCGCAGTGCGGGATTTCGCCCTTGGGCAGGTAGGTGCGGGCAAATTCGTCCAGGTTCGCCAGCTCGTGGTATTTGCTGCGGGTGGCCGCCTCCTGTGAGGCGGTGACTGGAATACCGTCCGCCGCATAGCGGATGGCATCGGCCAGCAGGCGCGGCAGGGGCAGCTGCTCCCCACCCAGCTCCGCCGAGAACGCCAGGGCTTCCTGCCAGCCGCCGACGGTGCCGGCAACGGTCAGCGCCGCCTTCGGCCCGCGGTGGGGGATGCGGCTTTCGCCGGCGTAGAAATCCAGCGTAGCCAGGGAGCCGGCCGCGCCGCTGGCATCGATGGCCACCGGATCGCCCTGCGGCGGTACGATCAGCCAAAAGCCGTCACCGCCCAGGCTATTCATGTGCGGGTAGACCACCGCAATGGTCGCGGCTGCCGCCACCATGGCTTCAATCGCGTTGCCGCCTTCGCGCAGCACGGCCAGTGCGCTTTCGCTGGCCAGGTGGTGAGGGGTGACCGCCATGCCTAATGGTGCGGTATTACTGTTAATCATGAGTAAGCCCTTGTTATGGTCTGCATCAATCAATAAGTTAAGCAAGAGACGTTCCAGATTTGCAGGCTGGCGGAATCTTATTTGGCTGTGCTATGTTCCGCTGAAACAAATGTTACAGCAGGAGTAGCAATGAAGCAGATTGATGAACGCCTGCGTAGTGAGTATCCGCAACTGACGCCGCAGGAACAACGGGTGGCGGATTTTATCTTCGATCACTTTGACGATCTGATCAGCTACAACAGTGCGGAGCTGGCGCGGTTGAGCGGGGTTTCCAAGGCCACCGTCAGCCGGCTGTTTAAACGGCTGGGCTACCCCAGCTACCGCGCTATGCGCGACGAACTGCGCACGCTGCGCCAAAGCGGCATGCCGCTGACCGACAACCGCGATGCGGTGCAGGGCAATACGCTATTGGCGCGCCATTACAAGCAGGAAATGGCGAACCTGACCCACTGGGTGAACCAGATCGATGCCCAGCAGTTTACGGCGGTGATCGGCAAACTGGCGCAGGCCGGGCGGGTTGTGCTGATGGGCTTTCGCAACAGCTATCCGGTGGCGATGCACCTGCGCCAGCAACTGCTGCAGGTGCGTGAAAACGTGCTGCTGGTGCCGCAGCCGGGCCAGACGCTGGCGGAAGAACTGGTGGATCTTTCCGGGCGCGACATGGTGGTTCTGGTGGCGTTCCGCCGCCGGCCGCGGCTGCTGCGGGCATTGCTCACGCAGTTGCAGATTCAGCAGGTGCCGACGCTGTTGATCTGCGAGCCGCAGGCGCAGGCGTTGATACCGCTGGCGACATGGCACTTGCCGGCGCCGTTGGACAGCGTCTCCGCTTTCGACAGCTACTCTTGCGCCATGAGCCTGGCAAACCTGCTCAGCAATGCCTTGCTGCATGAGTCGCTGGCGCTCGGCAGGCAGCGTATTTACCAGATTGCGGATTTGTACAGCGATCTGGACGAACTGGAGCACCGCTAGCGAAGCGCTGTTTTGGTGCTTTTGCACCATAGCGGTGCTTTGCTTTCCGTTTTTTTCCCTTCTTCTCGCCGCGCCCCGGCGGGGGGCATTCCCGCGTAAAACGTTAACCCCTCGGGGTTAAAGCAGATTATTAACTCCCGCATGCTTTGGCACATTAGTTGCAATGAAATGAATCAAAGAATCTTTTGTTTCATCATCTCACCATTGGGGATACATTTATGAGCATTAAAAAAACACTGGTTGCAGCATTGGGGGCGGTGGTGCTGTTGGCGCAGGCCGCGACGGCGATGGCGGATCAACTGCAGGATATCCAGCAACGCGGTGTTTTGCGCGTGGCGGTGCCGCAGGATTTCCCGCCGTTTGGCTCGGTGGGCACGGATCTGCAACCGCAGGGTTATGACATCGATATGGCGCACTACCTGGCCGATAAAATGAAACTTAAGTTGCAACTGGTGCCGGTAACCAGCGCCAACCGGGTGCCCTATCTGCAAACCAACAAAGTGGATCTGGTGATCTCCAGCCTGGGCAAAAACCCGGAGCGTGAAAAGACCATCGCCTTCAGCCGCGCCTATGCGCCGTTTTTCCTGGGCGTTTTCGGGCCGAAAGACGACGCCCTGCATGACGCCGCCGGGTTGGACGGCAAAACGGTGGGGGTGACGCGTGGTGCGGTGGAAGACATGGTATTGAGCGATAGCGCACCGAAGGGCGCCCAGATCAAACGTTACGAAGACAACAACACCACGCTGTCGGCCTACCTGTCCGGGCAGGTGCAGTATGTGGCGACCGGTAACCTGGTGGTGAGCGCCATTGCGCGCCAGAACCCAGCCAAGGCGCCGGTTGCCAAGTTCATGCTGAAGGATTCGCCGTGCTATGTCGGCCTGCGCCTGGGCGAACCGGCGTTGCAAGCCAAAGTGAATGAACTGATTGAGCAGGCCCTGAAGGACAACACGCTCAACGGCCTGTCGGAAAAATGGCTGAAGGCGCCGTTGCCGGCCGATCTTGGCGCATAACGGGAGAGCCTGATGACCTATCAGCTGAATTTTCCCGCACTGTGGCCGTTCATGCCCGAACTGTTGGCGGGTTTGCTGACCACCATTGAGCTGACGGCCATGGCCACCATTATGGGCGTGGCGCTGGGGATTTGCGGTGCGGCAATCCGCAGCGGGAAAACCAACCTGTTAAGCCGTATCTGGGGGATTTACGTCGAGGTGGTGCGCAATACGCCGTTCGTCGTACAGCTGTTTTTTATCGTGTTCGGTTTGCCGAGCCTGGGCTGGAAACTGACCGCCGGCCAGGCGGCGCTGTTGGCGATGGTGATTAATCTCGGTGCCTACAGCACCGAGATCATCCGCGCGGGCATCCAGGTTACGCCGAAAGGCCAATGGGAAGCCGGCCGGGTGCTGGGGCTGACGCGCGGCCAGATATTCCTGCGCGTGGTGCTGCCGCCGGCGCTACAGCGTATTTATCCGGCGCTGGTGAGCCAGTGCATCATCGTGATGCTCGGTTCCTCGGTGGTTTCACAGGTGGCGTTTGAAGAACTGACCTTTGCCGCCAACCTGATTCAGTCGCGCACCTTCCTCAGTTTTGAGGTGTATCTGGTGACGACGCTGTTTTATCTGTTGCTTTCGGTGCTGATGCGCCAGCTACTGCTGGCCGCCGGTAAACGCTTTTTGGGGAGCCAGGCCTGATGATGACATTCACCGACTGGGATATCGTGCGCAATTTGCTGCTGGCCGCGCGCTGGACGCTGCTGCTTTCGCTGACCGCGTTCTTCGGCGGCACGCTGGTCACGCTCCCTTTGCTGTTACTGCGGTTGAGCAAGCGCCGCTGGGCGCTGCGCTTTGTGCGCATGTATGCCGAGCTGTTCCAGGGCACGCCGCTGCTGATGCAGCTGTTCCTGGCGTTTTTCGGGTTGGCGCTGTTCGGCATTGACGTCAGCCCATGGGCCGCCGCTGCGCTGGCGCTGACGCTGTTCACCAGCGCGTTTCTGGTGGATATCTGGTCCGGCAGCATTGCCGCTTTGCCGAAGGGGCAATGGGAAGCCTGCCGTTGCCTGGGGCTGAGCTTCGGCCAAACGATGTGGCGGGTGATTGTGCCGCAGGCGGTGCGTATCGCTATCGCCCCGACGGTCGGTTTTTCGGTGCAGGTGATCAAGGGCACCGCGCTGGCGTCGATTATCGGCTTCATTGAGCTGACCAAAGCCGGAACCATGCTGAACAACGTGACTTACCAGCCGTTTAAAGTGTTTGGCCTGGTTGCGCTGGGCTACTTCCTGATGTGTTACCCGCTGTCGCGCTACAGCCATTACCTGGAGAAAAAATTCCATGCCGCTCATCACAATTAATCAGGTTCAAAAATATTACGGCCAGAATCATGTGCTGAAAGGTGTGGATCTGGATATCGACATGGGCGAGGTGATCTCGATCATCGGCCGCAGCGGCTCGGGGAAAAGCACCCTGCTGCGCTGCATCAACGGCCTGGAAGGCTATCAGGAAGGCAGCATCAAGCTGGGCGGTATGACGATCACCGATCGTGATTCGCAGGCGCGCGAGATTAGCCGCTCCATCGGCATGGTGTTCCAGAACTTCAACCTGTTCCCGCACATGACCGCGCTGGAAAACGTAATGCTGGCGCCGCGCCGGGTGTTAAAGAAAAGCCCGGCGGAGTGCCGCGAGCTGGCGGAAGAGATGCTGAACAAGGTAGGCCTGGGAGAGCGGATGGATTATGCACCGGCCAACCTGTCCGGCGGCCAGCAGCAGCGCGTGGCGATCGCCCGGGCGCTGGCCATGAACCCCAAGGTGCTGCTGTGCGATGAAATCACCTCGGCGCTTGATCCCGAACTGGTCGGCGAAGTGCTGAAAGTGCTCGAACAACTGGCCGCCGAAGGCATGACGCTGATTTTGGTAACGCATGAAATGAACTTTGCCCGCGAAGTGGGCGACCGGGTGGTGTTTATGCACCAGGGCAAAGTGTGGGAGCAGGGCGAAAGCCGCCAGGTGTTCGCCAATCCGCAAACCCAGGAGCTGAAGCAGTTCATCGCCTCCGTCCGTGGGCTGTCGGAAGCCTGAAATAAGACAACAAGATAATAACTTATTAAGCTCGCAAGGAAATAACATGTTAGATATCAGCAAATTCGATCAGATAAACCCACCGCAACGTCTGCTGATGGGCCCCGGCCCAATCAACGCCGATCCGCGCGTGCTGCGTGCCATGTCGAGCCAGCTGATTGGCCAGTACGATCCGGCGATGACCGGTTACATGAACCAGGTGATGGAACTGTACCGGGCGCTTTTCCGCACGGAAAACCGCTGGACCATGCTGGTGGACGGCACTTCCCGTTCCGGCATTGAAGCGGTGCTGGTTTCCGCCATCCGCCCCGGTGATAAGGTGTTGGTGCCGGTGTTTGGCCGCTTTGGCCACCTGCTGTGTGAAATCGCCCGCCGCTGCCGCGCTGAAGTGCACACCATTGAAGCGCCGTGGGGCGAAGTGTTCAGCGCCGATCGAATTGAAGATGCGATTAAAACGGTGCGCCCGCGCCTGCTATTGACGGTGCAGGGCGATACGTCAACCACCATGCTGCAGCCGCTTGACCAGCTCGGCGAGATTTGCCGCCGCCACGGCGTGCTGTTTTATACCGACGCCACCGCCTCGTTCGCCGGCAACCCGCTGGAAACCGACGCCTGGGGGCTGGACGCCGTATCGGCCGGGTTGCAAAAGTGCCTGGGCGGCCCGTCCGGCAGCTCCCCGATTACCCTCAGCCCGCGTTTTGAAGAGATAGTTCGCCGCCGCAAATGCGTGGAAGAAGGGATCCGCACTGCCGATCACGCCAACGGCGAAGAGGAGATGATCTATTCCAACTACTTCGATCTGGGCATGATCATGGATTACTGGGGGCCGGAGCGCCTCAACCACCATACGGAAGCCACCAGCATGTTATTCGCCGCCCGCGAATGCGCCCGGGTGATCCTGGAAGAAGGGCTGGACAACACCATTGAACGCCATCGCCTGCATGGCACCGCAATGCTGGCCGGCATTCAGGGCATGGGGCTGGCGGTGTTTGGCGATCTGGACAACCGGATGAACAACGTGCTCGGTGTGGTGATCCCGCAGGGCATACACGGTGAGCAGGTGCGCCAGATGATGCTGAACGATTTCGCCATTGAGATCGGCACCTCGTTCGGCCCGCTGCAGGGCAAAATCTGGCGCATCGGCACCATGGGCTACAACGCGCGCAAAGACTGTGTGCTGCAAACGCTGGCGGCGCTGGAAGCGGTATTGAACCGCCTGGGCTTCGTGAGCAAGCAGGGCGAGGCGTTGCAGGCGGCCTGGAACACCTATAGCGCAGGGGGCTGCTGATGACGACATTGTTGTCGGCCCAGGCGGCGGAGCAGGCCGCGGCGCGCGTGCTGGCGCGCTGCGACGCGCTGGCGGCAATCAGCAGTACGCCGGGCCAACTGACGCGGGTATACCTTTCGCCCGAACACCTGCGCGCCAACCAACGAGTGGGCGACTGGATGCGCGCGCTGGGCATGACGGTCTGGCAGGACAGCGTCGGCAATATCTGCGGCCGTTATGAAGGGCAAACCCCGGGCGCGCCGGCGTTGCTGTTGGGATCGCATCTGGATACGGTGCGCAATGCCGGGCGCTACGACGGCATGCTGGGCGTGCTGACCGCTCTGGAAGTGGTGGCGCATTTGCATGCCCAGCGGCGCCGCCTACCGGTGGCGATAGAGGTGATTGGCTTTGCCGACGAAGAAGGCACCCGCTTTGGCATTACCTTGCTCGGCAGCAAAGGCATCACCGGCCAATGGCCGGCAGACTGGCTGCAGCGCACTGACGCCGACGGTATCACCGTGGCGCAGGCGTTGCGCGACGCTGGGTTGGATCCTGATGCCATCGGCGAAGCGAAACGCGCCAAAGAGGCATTTTGCGCCTATCTGGAACTGCATATCGAACAGGGGCCGTGCCTGGAAGCCGCCGGCCTGGCGCTGGGGGTGGTGACAGCGATTAACGGCGCGCGCCGCCTGAACTGCACCTTTACCGGCGAAGCCGGCCATGCCGGCACCGTGCCGATGGGCCAGCGCCGCGATGCGCTGGCGGCGGCGGCCGAGTGGATGGTGGCGGTGGAAAATCTCACCCGCAGCAGCGATCCGCACTTAGTGGCGACCGTCGGCTGCATCGAAGCCGTGCCTGGCGCGGTGAATGTCATTCCTGGCCAGGTCACGCTGTCGCTTGACGTGCGTGGCCCGCAGGACGGCCCGCTGGCGCAACTGTTGGCCGGGTTGCTGGAGCAGGCGCAGGCGATCGCCGCCCGCCGCGGTGTGCACTTCGCCAGCGAGGAGTTTTACCGCATTGACGCCACTGCCTGCGACGCCGATCTACAACGGCGCTGGCATGACGGGGTGATACAGGTGCAGGGGCAAAGCCCGGCGCTGCCAAGCGGGGCCGGCCACGATGCGATCGCGGTGTCCGCACAGTGGCCGGTGGGGATGCTGTTTGTGCGCTGCGATCGCGGCATCAGCCACCACCCGGATGAATCCGTCACCCAGGCGGACGTGGCGCTGGCTATTCAGGTGTATTGCCAGACGGTGGCAAGTTGGGGGGATAACGCATGAGGTTACAACAGTTTAACCAACTGCCGGCGCCAGAAGCCGCGCGCCTGCTGCGCCCGTGTGTGGATATCGCCCGTTGGATCGATGCGGTGATCGCCGCCCGGCCGTTTGACAGCGTGGCGGCCGCACTGGCCTTTGGCCAACAGGCGGCGCTCGACTGGCAGCCGGAAGAAGTGGCGGTGGCGTTGGCGGCGCACCCGCGCATCGGCGAACGTGCCAACGGCCAGGGGCAGGCGGCACAGTTTTCCCGGCGTGAGCAGGCGGCGGTGAATAGCCGGGATGCGGAACTGGCGCAGGCCCTGCTGGACGGCAATCTGCGCTACGAAACCCGCTTTGGCCAGGTATTCCTGATCCGCGCCGCCGGGCGCGACGGGCAAACCATCCTGCGTGAGCTTGAGCGCCGGCTGCAAAACAGCCCCGAGCAGGAGCAGCAGGAAACCGCCGAGCAACTGCGTGAAATCGTATCGCTGCGTTTTAAGGAGCTATTAAGCCATGAGTAATATCAGCACCCATATTCTTGATACCTCCGTCGGCAAGCCGGCGGCCGGCGTGCGCGTTTGGCTGGAGCGGCTGGAAAACCAACAGTGGCGGGTGGTCGCGGAAAGCCACTCCGACGCCGACGGCCGCGTGCGCGATTTGACGCCAGATGGCCTGGCCGGCGGGCGCTATCGCCTGAATGCCGATCTGGGCGGCTATTTCGCCCAAAGCCAACGGCAAACCCTGTACGTGACGGCAATTATCGATTTTGCCATTGAGGATGCGCAACAGCATTACCATCTGCCGCTGTTGGTCAGCCCGTACTCATACTCAACGTATCGGGGCAGTTAAGCGCCTTAGCGATCGCGCAATACCGCGCAACCACCGGGCGGGGTTCCCAGCCCGATGACATGACATCTCGATGACCCAGTTAGCGGGGGAATTATGGCTCTATCGCAAGAGAGGGGCGCGGCCGCGTGCCGCCCGGAAGACGAAAAACTGCCGCTGGGTAAAACCTTTGCCTACGGTTTACAGCATATTTTGACGATGTATGGCGGCATTATCACGCCGCCGCTGATTATCGGTTCGGCTGCCGGGCTGAGCGCGCCGCAAATAGGCATGTTGGTGACGGCGGCGCTGTTTGTCAGCGGGCTGGCCACGCTGTTGCAAACCCTGGGGATACCGCGCTTTGGTTCGCGCTTGCCGCTGGTGCAAGGGGTTTCCTTCGCCGGCGTGGCGACGATGGTCACGATTGTCAACGGTGGCGGCGGCCTGCCGGCGGTGTTTGGCGCGGTGATCGCGGCTTCGTTGATCGGTTTGCTGATCGCGCCGTTTTTTTCGCAGATTATTCGCTTCTTTCCCCCGGTGGTGACCGGCACGGTGGTGACGGTGATTGGCCTGTCGCTGATGCCGGTGGCTATTCGCTGGGCGATGGGCGGCAATGCCAAGGCGCCGGACTGGGGCTCGACGGGGAATATCGGCCTGGCGGCGGCGACGCTGGCGGTGATCCTGTTGTTGAACAAGGTCGGTTCACCGGCATTGAAACGCCTGGCGGTGCTGTTGGCGATGGCGGCCGGCTGTGCGGCGGCGGCGTTAATGGGCAAGGTGGATTTCTCGGCGGTGGGCAGCGGGCCTTGGCTGGCGATACCGGCGCCCTTCGCCTTCGGCTGGCCGACCTTTGAGCTGAGCGCGATTCTTTCCATGCTGCTGATTGTTCTGGTGCTGTTGACTGAAACCACCGCCGGGCTGATTGCGGTGGGGGAGATCGTCGGTTCACCGGTGGGTTCGCGCCGCATCGCCAACGGCCTGCGCGCCGATATGCTTTCCAGCGCGCTGTCGCCGGTGTTCAATTCGTTCCCGCAAAGCTCATTTGCCCAGAATATCGGGCTGGTGGCGCTCACCGGCGTGAAAAGCCGTTTTGTGGTCAGCGCCGGCGGCGCGATCCTGGTGGTGCTCGGCGTGCTGCCGATATTGGGCACGATAATGGCCTGTATCCCCTTGCCGGTGCTGGGGGGCGCTGGGGTGGTGCTGTTCGGTTCGGTGGCCGCCAGCGGCATTCGCACTCTGGCGAAGGTGGAATACAAGGACAACATGAACCTGGTGGTGGTGGCGACGGCGATCGCCTTCGGCATGATCCCCATCGTGATGCCGACGTTTTACGATCAGTTCCCGTACTGGGTGCGCACCCTGCTGCACTCCGGCATCAGCGCCTCATGCCTGGCGGCGCTGCTACTGAACATGTTGTTCAACCAGGTGGAAGCAGAAGACAAAAGCGCCGTCGGTGACGAGGCTTCCTGAACCACAAGGGGCGGCAAAGGCGCCGCCCCCTTGAATTTATTGATAAAACCGCCAATCGTTAATGAGATATTCGGGGCACCCATACAGAGAGGCCGTTAGGCGGCTTACGACGCTATGCCTTTCCCGATTACCACATTTTATCAACCATATGAAAAAATTATAAAAACGTAATTTTCTTTTTAATCAATCAATGTATTGTCGGGTTGTTTTCAACGCAGCGGAAACCACTCGATCGAGATGGAGGACCCGATACTGTGTCCGGCTTCATGCTTTCACGGACCATAGTAAGTGAATCTGATGGAGCGCCCTGACGCCCCCGAATAACTTTTTTCTCCCCTGTTTCCGGCCCCTGAGGATCTTTTTCAGGTGAATAGCTGTAATAATCTGCTGCATACCAGTCTTTAACCCAGTCAGTTCCGTTCCCCAGCATGTCATACAAACCAAGAGGATTTGGGGCATAACTCCCGACAGGGCGGTTTTCCGCTGAGGGAGCGATGTTACGGGCTTTGTTATCCTCGTAATACCAGTGATTATCGCTATTAGCCAGAATCAGGAATTGGCCCCGGCTGCGTGCGGCATATTCCCACTGTGCTTCTGTCGGCAGGTCAATATGCCGGTGGCTGACCAGTCCCAGCCACAGGCAGTAAGCGCGGGCATCATTCCAACTGGCAGAGGCCGGATAATTGTCACCAAGAGCAATCTTCAGAGGGGCATAGTCAGGATCTTTATAATTCCTGGTCTCTTGATAGTAATTATTCCGTTCCCGTCTCTGGATATCCAGCCAGAGATTGAACGAGCCCCAGGTCACCCGATATCGACTGATGCGAAAATCAGACAGTTCAACCCAGTGCAGTGGCTTGTTGTCTGTATCCGCACTGAAAGGCAGTTTTTCACCAATAAGGGGGCCAAAGTCTCCCATCTGAAAACGGCCGCCTTTCACCGCCACCATGTTATCCAGTGCGGTGCTAACCAGCGCATCCTGTTCTGCTTTTAGCTTTTGTTCGTCCCGACAGCCACACAGCGCCAACATTATCAGAGCCCCCGCCAGGCCATAATGTATCCGCGTCATGATTTACCTCCGTGCATGGAAGCAACCAGCTGCGTACAGCTATAGAGATATATCGGCAGAACTTCTTTCAATGGCAGGGTGGACATATTGATATGGCCGGGTGGAATGGCCGGGGCTTCCGGCAGGTATCGATAGGCTCCGCTCATTACCGTATAGCATCTGTTGCCCTTCGGTATAATCCTCTTTTTCATGTCAAAATCCCTTTGTTTTGCGCTAGTCGGCAGCTTATGCCGCTATGCCTTTCCCGATTACCACATTTTATCAACCATATGAAAAAATTATAAAAACGTAATTTTCTTTTTAATCAATCAATGTATTGTCGGGCTGTTCTCAACGCAGCGGAAACCACTCGATCGAGATGGAGGACCCGATACTGTGTCCGGCTTCATGCTTTCACGGACCATAGTAAGTGAATCTGATGGAGCGCCCTGACGCCCCCGAATAACTTTTTTCTCCC
>NZ_BAABDG010000003.1:0-676932 GCF_039539505.1 Gibbsiella dentisursi | reverse complement strand
CTGTTCCGTTCTTCCACAGTTCAAAAACAGATGCTTTTTCCTTTGCTGTAAATGTCCGTCTCATTCAAAAATCCTCCGCAACCCCATGTTTTCACATGACTGTTGCGTTGACCAATTGAATCTACAGTAGCCTTTTTTAATATGTCGTTTTCCATTTCAATGCGTTGTAGCTTTTTCTTCAGCTCACGTATTTCAATTTGTTCCGGGGTTATAGGGGAGGCTTTAGGTATTTTGCCCTGTCGTTCATCCCGCAACTGCTTTACCCATCGCGTCATGGTAGAAAGGCCCACATCCATAGCACTGGCCGCAGCTGCAACGGTGTAGTTCTGATCAAGGACCAGTTGAGCGGATTCTCGTTTAAACTCTGCGCTGAAATTTCTTTTTTTCATTGAGGCACCTGTAATGTTCTGAGGTGAGCATATCACCTCTGTTCAGGTGGCCAAATTCAGTAAACCACTTCACAGTGATACACCATGTTTAGCGATACAAACAAATTCTTGCGATCGTACTCGCATCGTGGACAATGTTTGATCATGATGATTTTATATCAACAAAATCAATAGTTTTATTTAAGTTACGGGATGGGGCATGGACAGTAATACTCAAGGATTCACTTCATACTGGCGTAATACCTTAGCTGACGCTGAGTCTGGAAAAGGGGCATTTGAACGTAAAGATGACGATTCATTCGCACGGTGGATGGCTGTCGAAGCGGGAAGGTTAAGTGAGGAGATAGTTCATTCGTTCTTCGATGGTGAAGACGCCCAGGTTAAGACCGTCGAGGTGCTGTTACGACCACAGGTATGGATCCGTCAGTTAAAACATGGCAAAGAGCGGACCGCGGGGGCTCCTGGTATCGTTACACCTTTGGTTACCTCTGCTCTCCTGAACCGCAAAGGCTTTTTGTTCCCCACATCTCCTGCCACCATTCCTCGTGACTTGCTTGAACCGCTCCCGAAAGGCACTTTTTCTATTGGTGAAATGACAGAATATGACAAGTACAAAACCACACATGATTCAATAACTTTTTGTCCTGATGATGAAGATGAGCTGCGTGAGGAAACAGACGAACAACGAGCGGAACGATATGCTCGTTATCAGCAGTTGTGGCAAAAGTACCTTAAAGATACAGATGAACTTTTAAAACATGTTGCTGGCAAATGGCTCGCATCACCTGAGCAATATGAACTAGCTGGATATGGCTACATTAATAAAGCCAACCAGTCTGGAGGGGCCAGCATCCATATCCTGCCTATGTACGATCATTTGCTGTCGTGCAAAAAAGAGGTGCCATTACTGGCTCGCTTTGCTTCGAAAGAGAAGTCTCCTGTTGAGTCGCTCCTTGCCAGCAATGCTATGTTCAGTGAGCGTCTTGGGCATTCCGGTGATAAGTTTCCGCTGGCTGTGGCGCAGCGCGATGCCCTGAGCCATTATCTCACTCAACAACCGGGCGATATTCTTGCCGTAAATGGTCCTCCGGGAACCGGGAAAACCACTCTGGTTCTCTCAATCATTGCTACTGAGTGGGCGAAGGCCGCGCTTAACAAAACTGAACCACCAGTGGTGATTGCGACATCAACCAATAATCAGGCCGTTACGAACATTATCGAGGCCTTTGGTAAAGATTTTGCTACCGGCACTGGACCCATGGCCGGGCGTTGGTTACCTGATGTAAAAAGCTTTGGTGCTTACTTCCCTTCTTCAAGCCGAAAAGCCGAGGCAGCAAAAAAATACCAGACGGAAGATTTTTTTGACCGTGTTGAGTCCCTTGAATATCTAGAAGATGCACAGTTCTTTTTCCTTGAAAAGGCACGGGCGGCTTTTCCGGCTGAGGAATGCTGTTCCCCTGAACACGTTGTAGATCTCTTGCATCAGCGTTTAGTTGAACTCTCTGAACTGCTTGGGCAAATTGAGCCCACTTGGGACAGGCTGAATTTAATCCGTCAGGAGCGGCGCGCCATCAGCGACGATCTTGAACAGTATATTCAGGACAAGAGAACGTTACTGCTCAATAGCACAAATGAAATCTCGCTATTAATGCAGGGTAAAAAACAGTGGCAGCAATATCGAGCCGGTGAGTCGATCATGTTCGTTCTCTTCTCCTGGCTTCCTGCCGTTCGTACTAAGCGTCACTATCAAATGAAGCTGTCTTTGGAGGCTACGTTTGGCGAAAGAATGGCTGCATTCCAGGATTCTCTGCCTGATGGAATCGATGACTTTATCGATGGCCTGATTGCACAAACGCTTAAAGAACAGGCCGAGTATCAGCAGCAAATTGATCTTGCTGAGGATATTTCCCGACGTGAAAGTGAAGCGGTAATACGCTGGCGCGAGATTACTCACTCACTGGGAAATCCGGGCGAAGCAGAGCAGAGTCTGAGTGAAGCCGATGAGCTTGCCGATACACAGCTCCGTTTCCCTGCGTTCCTGCTGGCGACGCATTACTGGGAAGGTCGGTGGCTGATGGACATGGCAGCCATCGATAATCTTCAGAAAGAAAGAGGGCTCAGAGGTGCGAAGGCGGTTAAAGCCCGCTGGCTACGTAGAATGAAGCTCACCCCTTGTGTAGTGATGACTTGCTTCATGCTCCCTCATCATATGCTCATCAGAGAACATGTTGGCGGGAAGAGGTTTGATGATGGCTACTTATATAACTTCGCCGATTTGTTGATCGTCGATGAAGCGGGGCAGGTGTTGCCTGAGGTTGCGGCAGCTTCTTTCGCACTGGCGAAGAAAGCATTGGTGATTGGCGACACAGAACAGATTGCGCCTATCTGGAACAGCCTGCCTTGTATTGATATTGGCAACATGGTTGAGGAGAACATACTTCTTGGAGGTACTCAGGAAGAACTTACTGAAGCTTATGCTCTGGTGTGTGATTCAGGAAAAAGTGCTGCATCTGGTAGTGTTATGAAGGTTGCACAGTTTAACTCGCGCTACCAGTACGATCCGGACTTGGCGCGGGGGATGTACCTGTACGAACACCGTCGTTGCTTCGATAACATCATTGGCTACTGTAACCACCTCTGCTATCACGGTAAGTTGCAGCCCAAACGGGGGGAAGAAAAAGGAACGATTTTTCCTGCAATGGGCTATTTGCATATTGATGGTAAAGGTATGCAGGCCAACGGTGGAAGCCGTTATAACACCTTTGAAGCTGAGACGATAGCTGCGTGGCTTGTGGCCCACAAAGAAGACATTGAGCGCCATTACGGTAAGCCTTTACACGAATTAGTCGGAGTTGTGACTCCATTTTCGGCACAAGTCAGTACGATTAAATCGTCATTACGTAAGCTGGATATCAATTGTAGTGGCGATGAAAATTCGCTGACAGTGGGTACTGTTCATTCATTGCAGGGGGCGGAAAGAGCGATTGTGGTTTTCTCTCCAGTCTATTCGAAGCATGAAGATGGTGGGTTTATCGACAGTGAGAGTAGCATGCTGAACGTTGCTGTTTCACGTGCTAAAGATAGCTTCCTGGTTTTTGGTGATATGGACCTGTTTGAGATTCAGCCAGCTTCTTCACCGAGAGGGTTGCTGGCAAAATACCTGTTTGCATACGACAGTAATGCATTGCAGTTTGAGTACAAAGAACGTCAGGATCTTAATACAGCGCAAACACAGATCTCTACCTTGCACGGTGTTGAGCAGCATGATGTGTTTCTTAACCAGACTTTTGAAGCTATTAGTAAGAGTATTACTATTGTTTCCCCTTGGCTTACTTGGCAAAAGTTGGAACAAACCGGTTTTCTGACATCGATGGTCCAGGCACGTGCTCGTGGTATCGATATTACTGTTGTAACGGACAAAAGCTTTAATACCGAAGATGTCAGTTATGAAAAGCGCAAAGCAAAACAGCAGCGCCTTACTGATGCAATGGAAAAACTAAATGAGCTGGGCATTGTGACTATGCTGGTTAACCGTGTTCACAGTAAAATCGTGATTGGTGACGAAGGGCTATTGTGCATAGGATCGTTCAACTGGTTTAGCGCTACGCGTGATGAGAAGTACAAACGATACGATACGTCGATGGTATACCGTGGCGAAAGCATTAAAGCTGAAATTAGGACGATTTATTCCAGCTTGGAGCAGCGGAAATTATAGGGGGTATAACGCACTCTGCAGATATCGAATGTGCAGCATTAATTTATTAAGCGTTTTTTATCAAAGGGATACGTATGTTATTAATCTTTGGCGGACTACCCGGCACCGGGAAATCAACCATTGCCCGCCTGCTGGCCGCCAAGCTGGGTGCTGTCTGGCTACGTATTAATTCTGTCGAGCAGTCTTTGATTCGCGCGAAGGTTGTCCCCCTCTGGCAGGATAGTTGACACCCCATACTGAAAATCTCTGTGGGGGCAACGGAGCCTGTTTAGGAATTTGTGTATCTGCCTGATTTTGATATGTTCAATCCAACATCAAAAACAGGTTACTTTATGCACGAAAAACAGCTGCAGGCTCTGGCTAACGAACTGGCCAAAAATCTCAAAACTCCTGAAGATCTCAGCCAGTTCGATCGCCTGCTGAAGAAAATTAGCGTTGAGGCGGCTCTTAACGCCGAAATGACTCCCCACCTTGGTTACGATAAAAATCAGCCCAGATCAGGGGCCAACTCCCGCAATGGCGACTCGACAAAGACAGTCACTACAGGTGATGGGCCTCTGGCGCTGCGTACCCTACGCGATCGTGAAGGAACCTTTGAACCACGGTTGGTGAAGAAAAACCAGACCCGGATCACCGGGATGGATAAACAGGTTTTATCGTTGTACACCAAAGCGGTGGCCAGTTTTAGTTGACCATATATGGACGCCCCGGGTGTTACAAGTACTGGTTCGATACGGTTTGCGACCATATATCCGACGTCATTAGTGGGTTAATTTACCCGCGCCATGATGTTATCCGAGCCCTGTTTCCTTATCACTACACCGGTATATGATTACCCAGGTCAACTTCAGGCTGTTACAGGGACGGTAGCCGTTTTCTCATCAGTGCCTGCAAACTCCGTTAAATATGCTTTCTGTAATTTGTTGTTTTTAGTTAATTCATCGTAACGGCCTTGTGCATATTAAAATCAACCACCATCGGTCAACACACGCCAGATAATTCTCGTCAGTTTATTCGCCAGTGCAACCGTGGTTTTCAGAAACCCTCGACGAGCCTCAATCCTTTGTAGCCAAAGGCCCAGACTGTCATCGCGCTTTTTCATACAGCGCATTACAGACCGTGCTCCATGGATGATTAATGTTCTGAGACTACGATTGCCATTTTTTGTCACGGAGGATAATCGTTGCTTGCCTCCCGAACTGTGCTGCCCGGGGAACCAGACCACACCAGGCGGATAATTCTCTGCCGCTGGAAAATTGTCCTGCATCCACTTCACTGATAAATGCCGCCGCAATGAGCGGGCCGACTCCCGGGATCGTTAATAAATGGCGATATGCTGTCTGCTGTGAAGACAGTGCAGCAATTTCCTTGTCCAGACCGGTGACGCGTTCATTCAGTGCCTGCACAAAGTGGATACCCGGGCGGCATGCTGTTTCACAAATCGCCAGCGCATCATTTGCATCATTTTTCTGGCTTCTTACAAAGGCTTTCACGTGCTGGGCAGGTATCAGTCTGACGTTGTATCCCATCGTTCTGAAGGTTCTGCCCCAGAAGTGCGAAGTAGAGCAGGCTTCCATCGCGATAAGCGTTCCGGGCTCAAACTGCCGAATGATATCCAGCAATTTTGAACGGGAGATCTTTTTGTTATATGCAATTGAACCATCCAGACGCATACCTGAAAAACAGATTTGGCAATGTCGATACCAACAACTCTGATTGTGTTCATGTGATATCACTCCAGAATTAATTGCAGTCAGTAGAGTATGGCACTGGCTACTTCAGGGAGGGACGTCCATCACATCACTACAATTACTTCATAGTCGTGCCTGAATAGGATGGGTGGCGTCAGAGCTTGCCGCTCTGACGATTTAAAAACCCATCCATTTACTCGATGTTTTCAAGCAGGTCGTCAACTGTACGCGCTACAACGTATTGGGCAGGATTTTCCCCGCAGGCCAGGGCCTGGAAGTGTGCCCGCCCACAGACGATCTTCGCTTGTTCTTTATTGCGCAGATCGTCTGGGAAGAGGCTGCTCTTGGTTTCCACGACAAAATAAAGCCGCTGTACGTCGTCTTCTTCGAACAACACCGCCCAATCGGGATTGTAGCTACCAAGCGGGGTGGGTACCTTAAACCAGCCAGGCAGCTTGGTGTAAAGCTTCACGGCGGAGTTTTTCTCCAACGCGGTGGCAAACTCCCGCTCCTGAAGGGAGTCGTAAACCACATGTTCGTAGATCGATTTGTGGGTATCTTCCAGCATATTTTTCAGGTAGCCGGTCAGGGTTTCTTTCTCAAGCAACTCCTGCGCGTAAACGTCCCGATCCCCCATTTTCCGATAGACAATCCCCTCGACCAGCGCCAGTCGCTTACAACGATTGATAACCTCGGTGGCCAGTTCGATGAACTGCTGCGGGTTGCGCCTGAAGTCGTCCAGGCGCTCGCTGCCGATCAGGATGCGAGCAAGGGTGCGACGGGTAAGGCGAGTCCTGTCCTGTAGGTCCGTCAGAATATCCGGGAGTTCGCTATGCGTCTCGTTCAGCGTCACGGTCGTTGCGCCATTTTTCTCGCTCGCCACCACACCTGCTTTGCCGATAGCAATATCCGCTTTGCGCCACTGGAGGCGTGTTCGGCTAATGGCGGGTGCTTCCTGCAAACTGGCGATGCACTGGGCGATCAGCCGCTCATTGTCGAACTGCAGGCGGTAGGTGGTTTTATGCTTGATGCGATCCCACAGCGCGCGGAAAGCATCGCTTAGGTACAGGGCTTTGCCATCGCTCCCTTTACGCAGCGGCACAGCCCGGCGTTCATCGGCATTTTTGATCACAAGGCGGCCTGATACTTTGCGCAACACCTCGACGATCTGCCTGCGCTGCGCCTCAAACTCATCAGGAAGCAGCAGCTTGCCGTCGTTCAGCGCCTGTTTCAGCGAATCCTGTACTTTGCCTTTCGCATCCAGATGTCCCGCCGCTTGCAGGTGTTTCCAGAGAGTTTTCGATTGAGTAATGCCTAGCGGTACCGGGTTTCCGTCCGCATCCATCACCGGAATAGCGGCGAACTGGTGCGGTTCGACAATCCCGAAGCGGATACCGGTATCTCTCTCGATTTCCTTCTGCAACTGCTCAGCAAATTGCTCGTAGCTCTCGGTGGCGATCACGGTTAGGGTGTTAACGTCAAAGCCGCGTATCCGTTCGCCCTCTTGGTTGACGCACAAACGCAGACCGCGGCCAATGGTCTGGCGGCGTTCCCGCTCGGTCTGGATATCGCGTAGCGTACAGATCTGAAAGACATTGGGGTTGTCCCAGCCTTCTTTCAGCGCCGAGTGCGAGAAAATAAACTGCAACGGGGTGTCGAAAGAGAGCAGCTTCTCCTTCTCTTTCATGATCAGGTTGTAGGAGCTGGTTTCAATATCTTCTTTCTTCGACGATTTTTTCAGCTCGACATCGGAGAACGGAGTGACCACGCGCTTATCGATGGAGAAATAGCCGTTATGCACCGCCTGCGCGTGAGCCTGCACGTCGGTGTCAGCAAACAGGCTCTGATAAGCAGGGAGTTTGCTGGCGCGGCGGTACTCTTCTTCAAAAATCGTCGCATAGATTCCTTTCTGCGGCTGGCCGCTGGCGTTGTACTGCCGGTACATCTCGACGGCGTCGATGAAGAACAGCGACAGCACCTTGATGCCCAGCGGGCGCAGGCGCAGCTCCTTGTCCAGATGCTCGCGGATAGTGCGACGAATCATCTCACGTTGCAGGGCGAGCGCATCCACGCTGCCGTGGGCCTGGCCTTGCTGCAAGAACACTTCGCCGCCGGGGTAGCGCAGCTCCATAAACTGGCCATCTTTGGCCGTGCTGATTTCACCGATGCGGAAATCGGCGTACAGCGGGCGGTGAGCGAGACGCTCCAAATCATCGCCATCCTGCACGTTCAATTGTTGACGGCTGACGCCACTCGCGGTAGCGACATCCAACTCGATAGTCGCGCTGATGCTCCCGCGCTTGCTCTCGGCTTTGACAAAGCGGACAAACGGTGTGTTGTACGCGTCCTCCACCGTGGCAGAAGCGACTTCAATCTGCTTCACCAGCTTACGCTCGTATGCATCCACCGCGTCCAGGCGATACACCATATGGTGCCTGTCGGTGTGGGTGGCGGAGTAGCGCAGCGTGCACAGCGGATCCATCGCTGCCAACGCCTCTTTACCGCGCCCTTCCAGGCCACCGTCGACGCTTTGCGGTTCATCGACGATGATCACCGGGCGTGTGGCCTTAATCAGGTCGATAGGCTTCTCGCCGCCGGTTTTTTCGCTGTCTTTGTAGAGGTTGTTGACGTCTCTTTTGTTGATTGCCCCAACCGTCATCACCATGATCTGGATGTGTGGGCTGGTGGCAAAGTTGCGCACCTGGCCGAGCTTGCCAGAGTCATACAGGAAATAGTCGAACGGCACGCCCGCGTAGAGCCCTTTGAAGTGCTCTTCGGTGATTTGCAGAGTCTTGTAAACGCCTTCTTTGATTGCCACCGATGGCACGACAATCACGAATTTGCTAAAGCCGTAGCGTTTGTTTAGTTCAAAAAGCGTGCGCAGGTAAACGTAGGTTTTACCGGTACCGGTCTCCATTTCAACGGTGAAATCGCCGGAGGTTAACGCGCCGGACGGTGGCAGGCCGCCCCGCAGCTGGATATCCGCCAGGTTTTGCTCTATTTCATCGTCGGGCAGGGTCAGACGGTTGCCGAGCCCTAGGTCGGACTCTGCGATACCGAGCGACATCTGTTGCGGCTGCGCGTCAGGCTTTTGCAGGGTGACCGTAAATTCAGTTCGGCACACTTCCTGGCCGCGAAAGAGATCGCATACCGACTCAATCGCCTGCAACTGATAGTCTAAGTTCGGTTCAAAATTCAGTTTCATCAGAGCATTCCAAGCCAGTTCACAACAGTATCAGCGGTGTTTCCATTAACAGGCATATCACCCGAATCTCGGTTAATTGTGATGCCATGGGCATCCAGAGCGCCGATTTCCTGTAGCCGTATTGCGGGCGTTTTTGTTGAGTAATACAAGATAACCAGCGGCACGGGAAAAGGCAGCAAGCCTCTGCAACGTGCGGCCAATGCCTCCAGGCGCTGATACTTACGACCATCGGGGCGCGGGTAATAACGCATTACTAAATGCTGGCTAATGGGCGCATCCAGCGTGTGCTTTTTGTATTCAACGATGCAGCGTATCCGGTTCTGATCGTCGACGATAACGGCGTCTGCATCTCCCGGAAAGGCAGCGTCGGATTTGGACAGGTAGCACTCCACTGCGCTGGTGCCGTAGGTCAGCCCTTTACTGCCGATCTGAACCGGGCCGCCTGAATGCATCTGAATCGCCCCCTTCAGATCCTGAACCGTACCTGTGGAGATCTTGAGCTTCCCGCCTTCGGTTTTGCCAATGGCCCATACAGGCGTATTGTCATTAATATCTGCAACCGGAATCTCTGGTAACAGAACGACAGTAATCTGGTGCCTGCAAGGCGCGCTAGCACGCTCCAGATCTTTAAACTCTTGGTATGTCGCACCCACGCGAAACTGTCGCAGGATCTCATCTTTGCTAATATTTTCGAGCATTTCCCCCGCTTCAAGCCGTAGCTGGCGGGTCATCCAGATGCGATCTGCCACCACCGGCGGCGTCTGGCTCCAGTCGACAAAAAAGTGAAAGCTCAGCAAGCGCCAGCCTGCTGGTAGTGACGGCACGATCCAGTTGCTGGGATCGGGGCCGTAGGTGACCCGACATCTGTCCGTGCACAGCGCCTGTTGCAGGGGAGCAATAATCATGGGAACCGCCTTATAAGCTACGAACGTTTTTAATGCCGGACTGCTCCAGAATCGCCGTAATGTTCACTTTCGCAACGTCGTCGGCAAAGGCATCATCGAGGAAGATGCAGGTGGTTTCCGACTGCGGATCGCGTTTGCGATGCCACCCGACAATCCCCTCAGCCAGCGCTTCTACATCGTCTGCGGTAATAGAAGGCGCAAGACAGGCGATTAACACTCCGCCCCCGACTGAGAACACTTCTCGGCCTGCTATGGTCTTCGTCTCAACAGGTACGCAAAGCTCAAGTCCCAGCTTCAACAACAGTTCGCTGAGCACATCTGCCGCGCTGCGCCCTTCAAGGATGTGCGGCGCGGTGTCAAAGAGTGATTGTTCCAGGCTTTCCGGTACCGGGTCCCAGGCGCGGATATTGGAGTTGCTCAGACGGTAGACGCGAAAACCGAGATCCCCTTTATAATCTTTGTGACGCTCACGTAGCGCGACGGCGGCACGGCGGATCCTCTCCGTCGTCATATCCGCGATGGTGCTCAGCGTCATACCCTCCTCATGCACCGGGCTGGAAAGCGGATGAGGAAGCTGAACGCAGATAAAGCGGCGGTTGCCGTTGTCTTGCGCATTCGATTCCAGCACCGCATGTGCGGTAGTGCCGGAGCCGGCAAAGAAGTCCAGCACGATGTGTTCCTGATCCGCACTGGTTGCCAGGTGGATCATTCGTTGAAGCAGACGGACAGGTTTCGGGTTGTCGAAAATACCGCCCAGCCCCAGGGCCTTAAGATCGCTGTTAGCCTCATGGTTATGCCCGACTTCCTGATACGGCCACAGGGTTACCGGCGTTACCCCCTGCTTGACCTCGCTTAAGAACGATTTTCGCTGTGGTGTTAGGTTGCCCTCTTCTCCAAACCAGATCTCATTACCTTCGTCCATCTGCTGCATAGCTGCATCATTGAACCGACGATAGGTGCCTTTTGGCGGTGCCCAGACAGCACCGTTTTTAAAGGTAAATGCTTTGGTGTTGCTGCCGCTTTTGGCGTGCAGCGGCGTGGCTTTCCATGGGCCTTTCGGATGATTATCCGGGTTGGTGTAGGCCTTAAGCTGATCTGCGTTACGTTCCTGGCCGTTGAGCGTCACCAGTTCCTTATTTTTGCCATAAGCGAGGATATGGTCGTGGTTATCGGAGAACCACTTGGCGTCGTTGGAGCGGGTATATTTTTTCTGCCACACGATGTTAGCGATAAAATTCTCTTCGCCAAAGATTTCGTCGCAGACTTTACGCAGATTCGCCACTTCGCCATCGTCAATCGACATAAACATCACGCCATCGTCGCTTAGCAAGTTACGGGCGAGTTTGAGGCGTGGGTACATCATATTGAGCCAGTCGGTATGAAAACGCCCACTGGCCTCGGTATTGCTGCTAAGTTTCTGCCCGTTCTCCATCTGCCCGGTCAGCTCCAGGTAGTTTTTGATGTTGTCCTGGAAGTTGTCCGGGTAAACAAAGTCTTTACCCGTGTTATAGGGCGGATCGATAAAAATCAGTTTGACCTTACCTGAATAGCTTTTTTGCAGCAGTTTGAGGACTTCGAGATTATCACCTTCAAGCATCAGATTCTGGGTGGACTCCCAGTTCAGACTCACGTCAGTGGCAGGCCGCAGGGTACCCGTGCTGGGCGTCAGCGCTAGCTGGCGTGCATGGCGTTTGCCGTACCAGCTAAGACCATACTTTTCATCGGCGTCGGTTATGGTGCGATCACCTACCAGCGCTTTCAGCACGTCCACATTGACCACGGCGCCATCAGCCCCTTCGGTGAGAAGCTCTGGGAACAGCGCGTTGAGCCGTTCAATGTTTTCTGCTACCAGATCGGCAGAGTGGGTCTCGTTACTGTTGATGTCGATTTTTCTCATAGTTACCACAATAGTTCATTTGGGCTGGCGCAGGGGGCGATCTTAAACCAAGAGGGACGTTTTGCGTACCGTCTCGCCATATGAATGTGGCTTTCGTGCCGCAATTTTAACAGCGGGTATAGGTAGGTCATTTTTCTATCATCGTGAGAGGTGCCATACATCCTTATCTGAGGGGGGTGTGTAAATAACCACACAAACTGTATGTTATTGGCGTTTATCTATAATGTTTTGTATCACAGCAATAATCACCCAACTTCTTCACCAGCCAATAACGGCCCGCGACCACAGGTCAATAACCACGGCAAGATAAAGCCAGCTTTCATCTGTGCGCAAGTACGTAATGTCATCCGCCCACTCCCATCATGGTGTGCCGCTTTTGCCATGCATACCCGCCGCACACGGCACATGGCTTTAATGCTGAATTCGGCCTGATATTTATCGATAAAGACAGACTTCATTTCAGGCGCTTCGCGAAGTATGTCGCGGCCATTTTGGAGAATGGCCAGCTCCTCGTCTTTTTCTGCCCATTGACGCTTCAGGCGGGCAATTTCAGCGTCCTGCTCGTTTTCCCTGTCGGAAGAGGTCATTTGCTGCTGCTGTTCGCTGCGCCAGTTATAGAGCTGCGACTCATACAGGCTGAGTTCGCGTGCGGCGGCGGCCACGCCTATGCGCTTGCAAGTTTGAGGGCTTCATCGCGGAATTCAGGCGCGTGTTTCTTACGGGGGGTCTTACTGGTTGATATGGATTTTGTCATGTGAGCTACCTCTGGTTGAGAGTTTACTCACTTAGGCGCATGTCCACGATTGCTGGATAAGATCATTTTGCCTGATCCTCCGCATTCCGCTTTTTGGTTAAATCTCTGGCCCCTGAAAAGGAATTTTCTGAATTGTACTTTCAGGCGGCTAAAGAAGGTGAAGGATTTTGGCGATGTGTTATAAATTATTTCATAGTGATAAGAAACATGAATGAATGACTCGATGAAACATCTGGGTTTGTTTCTTACTTCACTGCCGGTTGAACATGGTTTGTTAATACACTCTATTTCTGCCGGCCCCGCTGCCTGGGGGCCGCAGTAATCAGCCAGAGAAGCTAGTTTTTCCTGATAAGTTTCGATGTATCAATAGGTTAAAGTAACCGATTCTGTGCGTTCACGCTGCTCAACTGTGGACGCTCAATTAAAAAATTTGAACCGTTTTCTGGAAGGGGCCACCTTTAATGAAAAGAAACCAATTCTTATTGAATATCGCACTGGTATTTCTCATTACGCAATTATCAGGATGTGCGCACGTCGGCATGGAACTTTACGGCCGTTTAAAAGGTGCTCCCTCCACAGAAGAAGTCCAGAAAAGCTTCGCTCAATCTATGAACGTGTCTCCGGAGAAGGTTACTATCAGCAATATTAAAGAAAGTGAAGGCAACGGGAACGCTCTCACTGGTGCTGCATCGAAAGACTATACGTTTGATGCAACAATAGGCGGGAAAACCAAAAATTGCTCGCTAAAACAACTAATTAATAATGAAATTTATTTTACTGGCTGCACAGTTAAGGACGCAGCCCTGACTAGCTGGTAATCAGAATAAGCTTTAGTGCTTATCCTATCGGCCGGAAGCCATCGGTTGACTAACAATGCAGAAACAACGTCATAAAGGCGTTGTTTCTGCGGTAATCCCCCCTCAAAAAAGGCCCGACACTCCAGAGAAATATCAGGCCTTAACCTCCCAAATTCACCCACTAACCGCCCATCAACCGACGATCTGCGCCACGATATCACGGACGATTTTCTGCCCGTCGATGTGCGTGCACACCCGCACATTGGGCGGCGTGTCGCGCAGCGGCACCGTCTGCCCCAGCGTCAGCCGGCCCGCGGTTTCAATGCCGATCGCCATCTCTTCGAAATGCCCAACGCTGGCATCGGCCGCCACGGCCACCGCCAGCGGATCATAAAGCACACAGCCTTCCGACCAGTCGAACATCGGTGCTTCGAAGTAGGTTGCGCAAACCTGCTTAAATAAGGCGGTCAGTGGTTTATCCTGCGCGATATCCTGCAGATGTTCACGCGTCAGCACCAAGCCGGTGGCGGTATTGGTGACATCAAGGCTCACCATCGTCAGTGGGATGCCGGAACGGAACACAATATCCGCGGCCTGCGGATCAAACCAGATATTGCATTCCGCCACCGGAGTGATGTTGCCGCGCCCCCAGGTGGCATCCATCCCCAGTGCGCCGGCCATCATCACCACTTCCTTAATCAACGGTTGGATGTCCGGCGCTTTCAGCAGCGCCAGCGCCAGGTTGCTGTGGGCGCCGATGCAAACCAGCGTGATTTCTCCCGGGTGTTGCCGCACCAGATCGATGATCAGTTCGCTGGCGTGCCGGCCGCAATGGGAAGATTCCGCCGCTGGGAGCGCAATGCTGCCTTCGCGCCCGCGCGGGCCTGCATAGGCGCGCTGCAACAGCTCCGGCAGCGTTCCGCCCATCGGCGTTCCCATCCCGGCCGCCACCGGGATCGCAGTGCGCCCGGCCACCTGCAAAATGCGCGTGGCGCAGCGTGCGCCAAGCATCGGCGGGCAATTGCCAAACACCGTCGTAATGCCCATTAGCTCCAGGCGCGGGTCTTGCAGCGCCAGCATAATCGCTATCGGATCGTCGGCGTCAGTGCCTGGGATGCCGATTGCCGGATCGGTATCGATAATAATTTTACGTCTGGCCATCACCCGTCTCTCCTTACAGGCCCATTTTCAGCAGTTTGGGCAGGTTGTCTTTATCCAGGCTCTCCAGGCTGTCGCCGTACACGGTGTGGTTAGCCGTATCTACCCGCATCTTGCCCATGCCTTCAATTTCAGTGCCTTCCGCGATCGGTTTGTTCTCCGCCACCATCTTCCCAAGGCGGACGAAAATCTCCCCGGCGGTCATCGGGTTCCAGATATAGCCGCCCTTGATATCGCCGCTGCGTACCAGTGCCGCCGCCTGTCCAGGGCTGTAGGCGCCTACCACACAAACGCTGTCGCTTTTATTGCGCCGGGCAACGGCGCGGCCCGCGCCCACTGGCCCAGGGGAGCCGAAGGCCATCATCCCTTTGAAATCGGGATATTTAGACATCAGTTCATTGGTCACCCGCATGGAGTCGTCCAGCGATTCCCCGGTGCCGTACAGATCGCCCACCTGCTGCATCTTCGGGTAGTGCTGTTTCTGGTAATCGATGGCCGCCTGCGCCCATTCGCGGTGCAGCGGGATCGTCAGGCTGCCGACAATAATCGCGTATTGCCCCTGTTCCTTCATACACTGCGCCATCAGCTCCATATGCCGCTCGCCGAAGGATTTTGCATCCACCAGCTCAAAATCCCAGTCGGCATATTTCTGTGCCGGCGACTCATGCACGATCACTTTGATGCCGGCGTCTTTCGCCTTTTTCAACGCCGGCTCCAGCACCGCCGGATCGATCGGCACTACGCCGATAATATCGACCTTTTGCGTGATAAGATCTTCGATGGCTTTTACCTGCAGCGCCGGATCCTGCGCCGTCGGCCCCACCTGCCAGGCGTTGATCCCTTGCTTGGCCGCTTCTTTCTTAATGCCTTCTTCCATCGAGTTGAACCAGGGGTTACCGCCGACTTTCACCACCACCCCCATCTTCAACGGCTCGTTTGCGCATGCATAGCCGCTCAACGCCAGGGAAATCAGTACTGCCGCTATCTTTTTCATTTTGTGCTCCGTTTTTCGCTATGTAGGGTACTGCGTTAAAAACCAGAGAGTGACGTGGATGCCCCGGCCATTTCACTGCCATCGGCCAGTACGGTGATGCCCAGTTCCGGGTGTTGCTGCATCCGCGCGATCGCCTCGGCATACGCCGGCATCGCGGCGGCCGCACCGGGCCGCTCAACGCACACCGCCGCGTAGGCAGCGGCAAACAGCGCCGCCTGTTCCAATGTTTCCCCAGCCGCCAGGCGCGCGGCCAGCGCGCCGTTGAACGCGTCGCCGGCGCCGGTGGTGTCTGCCGGCTGGGCCGGGTAAACCGGCACCAGGGCCATCTGTTGCCCGGTTGATAGCAACGCCCCTTGCATGCCCAGCGTGATGATCAACTGGCGCACGCCCTTGGCGTGCAGCGCTTTTGCCGCCTGCCGGGCAGAGGGCAGGTCGGTGACCGCAATCCCGGTGATTTGGCCGGCCTCGGTGCTGTTGGGGGTGAGCAGATCGGTTTGCGCCAGAAAGCTGTCTTTCACCTTCTGCCATGGCGCCGGGTTGACGATCACATAGGTGCCGACTTGCCTGGCGCAATTCACCATGCGCTGAATCGCGCTCAGGTTATTTTCCAACTGTACCAACAGGATATCGGCCGCGGCCACTGTGGGCTGGCAGCGCTTCACCTCGGCGGCGCTGACCGTCAGATTGGCGCCGGGGTAAACCGAAATCATGTTCTCGGCATCATCGCCGGCCACAAAAATCATCGCGTTGCCGGTGGGCTTTTCCTTGCAGGTGAACAGGGTGATGGCATCGAACCCCGTCTTCTCCAGGTGGCGGCGGGCAAATAGCCCGAAATCGTCGTTGCCCACTTTGCCGATGTAATGCACCCGCGCGCCGGCGCGTAGCGCGGCCGTAGCCTGGTTAGAGCCTTTGCCGCCCGGCCCCATCATGGTGCTGTGTGCCACCAGCGATTCCCCCGGCATCGGGAAGCGCGACATTTTGGTGACAATATCCAGGTTAAAAGAGCCGAATACGCAGACTTTGCCTTTCATCATGCCCTCCTGAAATAACGCGCCGCCGCCAGGCAGGCGCCCCGGCAGCCGGTGTGGTCGGTGGCATGGCTGTTGATGATCTTCAGGCCACCGCGCGTTACCGGCGGGCGCAAATGGCGGGCGATCTCGCGGTGCAACTGCGCCAGCGGGAAATCGGCCATCGCCAGCACGCCGCCCCCGAGAATGAGATACTCCGGATCCAGAATGTTCATTTCGCTGGCGATCACCTTGGCCAACCGGGAAACAAACTGCTGCAACGCCGGGTGCGCGCCGTGGCGGCTAAACAGTTGCGATATCGGCAGGGTGGGGTAGTGCTCATGCGCCCAATGGCTTAACCAGCTTCCGGAGGTGATCGTCTCGGCGCACCCCTGGTTGCCGCAGGGGCACGGGCAATCGTTATCCGCCCAGGGAATATGGCCCACTTCGCCCGAGCCGCCATGCTCGCCGTGGTAAAACTGCCCGTTTAGCCACAGGCTGTTGCCCATGCCGGTGCCGAGGTAAAAGCCGACGGCGTTATCCGGCAGCGTGTCCAGTTGCAACAGATCCCACAGCATCAGGTGGTTAACGTCTTTATCCATTGCTACCGGGGCGCCAATCATCTCGCTGAGATTCGCCGCCACCGGTATGCCGTCCAGCGCCTGGATAAACGGCAATGAAACCACCTGGCGGCGATCGCGGCTGAGGATCCCCGGCAGCCCCAGCATCACGCCGGCAATCGGCCGTTCGGCCTGGGCGGCGGCAATCAGTTCCGCCAGCGCGGCCAGCGCATCCGGCGCGGTCGCCCATCCGGCGGTGGGCAATTTGCGAAACCCCGCCCAGCCGTCGTCGCCTTGCAGGGTTAATAAACGGGTACTGGTGCCGCCGATGTCGATGCCCAGCCAGGTTTCAGTCATACCGGCTCCCGCGCCTGTTCGATGTTTTCGATCATTAAAGACCAGGCGGAAGCCAGATCTTCATGCAGGTTAAACAGCCCGGACGTGCCTACAATCAGCACTTCCGCCCCGGCATTCAGCAGCGTGCGATAAGTTTTCTGGTTGCACGAACCGTCGATCTCAATCAGGTAGCGGTAGCCGTGCTGCGTTTTGAGATCGCGCAGTTCGGCGATTTTCTGCACCATTTCCGCGATAAACGGCTGGCCGGCGTAGCCGGGATCGACCGTCATCACGGTGACTTTGTCCAGCAGGTGGATGTAATGCTGAATAAAGGCGATTGGGGTGGCCGGGTTAAGCACCACGCCCACTTTTTTCCCCAGCGCCCGAATTTGATTAATCACCCGGAAAGCATCTTTGTTGATGGTTTCGGCATGCGGGCAGATGTAATCCGCGCCGGCGTTGGCCACCGCCTCAATAAAATCGGTCGGCTCTTCCACCATCATGTGCACGTCGATCGTCACCGGCGTGAATGGCCGGATCTGTTCGATAAAAAAGGGCGACAGGGTGATGTTTTTCACATAGTGGCCGTCCATGATGTCGATGTGCAGGAAGTCGGCACGGGTATTGAGCACCGCCAGTTGCTGCTTGATTTCCATCAGGTTCATGCACATTAATGAGGGCGAAATTAGGGTACGCATCAGACTTCCTTTTTGTTCGTTAAGCCGGCCTGGCGTGCAAGCAATGTGCTGCGCCGCACCGCGCGGGAGTGAAGGAGTTTGGTTTTGCAGAACTTCAGGCCCAGCACCACAATCAGCACGGCGCCCCACATCGCCAGGCTGAAGTGCTGGCTGATGTTCATCAGGTTGAAACCGGTCGAGAGGATCTGCAGCGCGATCAGCGCCAGCACCACGCCGGTAACCCGGCCAAACCCGCCGTTCGGGTCTGCGCCGCCCAGGATGATGGCCAGCACGGTAATCAGCAGGTAGGAATCGCCATAGCCCATGCGCGCCGAGTTGAAGCGCGCCATCATCACCAGCCCGGCCAGCACGCACAGCAGGCTGGAAATGACATAAACCAGAATCAGTAAACGGTGGGTATTGACGCCGCTAAACCAGGTGGCGTTGATATTGCTGCCGCCCATATAGATGCATTTCCCGGCGCGGGTTTTGCCCAAAAACAGCGCCATCGCGCCGCCGGCGCAGAAGAACAGCCAGAGTGGCAGCGGGATGCCCAGGAAGGTATCCGCCCCCAGCGCCCGCACCACGTCCGGCATGCCGCTCACCGCAGTGCCGCGCGTCAGCCAGATGCCGATGCCGTTGACCGTCATCATGGTCGCCAGCGTAACCAGAATCGGGTGCGCGCCGACGCGGCTTACCATCAAGCCGGTGATCAGGCCAATCAGCGTGGCGATCAACGCCGCCCCGGACAGCGCCAGCAGCAGCCACAACAGTTGCAGGCCGGTACCGGCGCCGGCCGGTAGGAAGGTCAGCAGTACCCAGGCGATAAACAGCGCCGTCAGGTTGGCGGTGGCGATAATACACAGGTTCAGGCCGCCGCTAAGAATGGCGATAAACATCGCCAGCGTCAGCAGCCCCAGCTCCGGCAGTTGAAACGCCATGCTGACAAAGGTCGTCCCGGTTAAAAACCGCCCGGGCAACAAGAGGCTGAAGGCGATGATGCCGAGGACAATCAGCAGCAACAGGCCAGGGTGCGCTTTATCACTGCTCAGAAAATGAAGTCTTTTCATAGCTTTCTCCCTGGTCAGACGAAGCTGACGTCGGTCTCTTTGCGTTTTTTGTAGTGGGTGACGGCGATGGCGACCATAATCACCACGCCGATGACGATGTTCATGAAGTAGCTGGAAACGCCCACCAGGTTGAGGCCGTTTTTCAAGATGGCGATCAGGAACACGCCCATCAGCGTGCCGGTGACGCTGCCTTTGCCGCCCATTAGGCTGGCGCCGCCCAGCACGGTGGCAGCCAGCACATCCAGCTCGCCGCCCACCAGCGCATTGGGCACCACCTCGCCGACGCGATAAACCTGCACCAGCCCGCCGATGGCGGCGAGCGCGCCCAGGTAGCCATAGGCCAGGATATGGATCAGCCCCACCCGGATACCGATGCGGCGCGCGGATTCCTGATCGCCGCCCGTAGCGTAGAGCTGGCGGCCAAGGTGGGTTTTGTTGAGCAGCAGCCAGGTGATCACGGTGATGATCAGCATAATGGCGAGCGGCAGGCCGATCTGGTAAGGCTGCCCATTGACGGTAAATGGCAGCACGTTATGCAGCGTGACCCACCACTCCGGCAGGTTGTAGAGGCTGCGCCCTTCGGTGATCCACATCAGCAGGCCAAACAGCAGCGCCTGCATACTGATGGTGATGATGATCGACACAATCCGCAGCCAGTAGATCAGCACCGCATTGATGACGCCGAACAGCGTGCCGCAAAGGATCGCCAGCAGAATACTCAGCGGGGCATTATCGAAGCCCAGATTCACGAACAGCGCCGCAATGATGTACTGCACCACCGAAGCCACGGCGGCGAAGGAGATATCGATCCCCCCGGTTACCAGCACCACGAACAGCCCCAGCGCGAAGATGCCGGTGACGGCGTAGGTTTCCGCCAGATCGAGCAGGTTTTGCAACGACAGGAACTGTTCGCTGGCGAACGAGAACAGCACGATAAAGAACAACAGCACCCACGCCAGCCAGCCCTGGCTGGATTTTGGTTTGAGTAAGGATAAATCAGGCATTGATCACCTCCGCCAGTTGCTGCTGCGCCACCTGCTGCGGTTGATATTCGGCGTGTATGGTGCCGTCACGGAAATGAAGGATACGGTCGCAGTTGTAGTAAACCTCCGGCACTTCGTCCGAAATCAGGAGGATCGCCAGGCCTTCTTTCGCCAACTGATGTATCAGGCTGTAGATACTGGCCTTTGCGCCGACGTCTACGCCGACCGTGGGGGAATCGAGGATCAGGATCTTAGGCTGCGTCAGCACCCATTTCGCCAGCACGATTTTTTGCTGATTGCCGCCGGAGAGCGTGGAAATGGCGTGTTCCGGATCCGCCACGCGCACGCCCAGTTGGTTTATCCAACTGTGGATGAGCTTGTTTTTGCGGTATTCATCGATCAGGTGGAAGCGGTTGCGTAGTTGATCGAGGATCGCGATCACCATGTTGTCGGCGACCGACTGCTGTTGCACCAGCCCCAGCGTCAGGCGATCTTCAGAGACATAGCCGATGCCGGCCTTGATCGCATCCTCGTGGCTACGAAAGCGCACCGGTTTACTGTCCAGCCAGATTTTGCCGCTGTCTGGCCGGGTCATGCCGAACAGCGATAGCGCCAGTTCGGTGCGGCCGGAGCCCAACAGCCCGCACAGCCCCAGAACTTCGCCTTCATAGAGGGAAAAGTTGACGTCGTGGTATTGCGCCTCGCGGCTCAGGTTCTCCACCTCAAGTAGCTTGCGTTGCGGGTTCAGCGTCGGCGTTTTCAGGTGGTAGTCGAGTTTCAGGCCCGTCATCAGTTCGGTGAGGCGGCGGCTGTCCATTTCGCTGGCCGGCCAGGTGCCCATCTTGCGGCCGTCGCGCAGCACGGTAACCCGGTCGGAAATCTCCAGCACTTCATCCAGCCGGTGGCTGACAAACACCACGCAAATGTTTTTCTCTTTCAGATAGCGCACGGTGCGCAGGAGCTGGTTGACCTCGGTGCGGGTAAGCGAGGCGGTGGGCTCATCCATAATGACCAGGCGGGCATCCGCCACCAGCGCACGGCAAATCGCCACCTGCTGGCGTTGGGCGATGGAAAGCGCGGCGACCTTCGCATCCAGATCCAGCTCGAACTTCAGCTCATGAATAATGCGTTGCGCGCAGGCTTTCAGCTTCTTCGCACTGTACCAGCCCAGCAGGTGGCCCAGGTTATATTCGAAGGCGATGTTTTCCGCCACGGTGAGGTTAGGGAACAGCGACAGATCCTGATAAATCACCTGGATGCCGAAATCGCGCGCCTGCTTGGGCGTGAGGCGGGAAATGCGCTCACCGTTGCCGAGCGTAATCTGGCTGCCGGCATCTGGAATGTGAACGCCGGAGATGACTTTAATTAAGGTGCTTTTACCACAGCCGTTGGTGCCCGCCAGGCAATGCACCTCTCCCGCCATTAAAGACAGTGAAATATCGCTTAACGCACGGTTACCACCAAAAGTTTTGGATAAATTTTCCAGCGTAATTAATGTTTGCGATGTGAATGCTTGCATATTACAGCCCCGGGTTGGCAGGTGATGCTATACCCGTCATACTTCAAGCTGCAGGTGTGTTGGCTTGGTTACTCGGCCCATCCCTGGGCCTCGCCCCTTTGGGGCCGCTGCCAACAGCGTTCAAATCTGCTCCCGGCAGATTTGTCGCTCACCCCAGTCACTTACTCCAGTAAGCTCCTGGGGATTCGCTGCGTTGCCGCCTTCCTGCAACTCGAATTATTAGGGGTATAACTGCGCCAGCGGAACACTGGCGATAAATTTTATTTCCATGGCGCTATATTTTTTGATGATTCATTAACTGCATTGCATTGGCGCGCTGTGAGCAATCAATCACATTCACGCCGTTCCATGCCAGTTCCTGTTGGAGTTCCTTATCTTTTAAACTGTCGGTAATTAAAAAATCGACGTCACGGTAATGGCAGATGCGCGCGAATGAGGGGCGCAGGAATTTCCCCGCATCGAGCAATAAATATTTTCTTTCCGATGCCAGCAGCATCTGCTGTTTTAAATGGGCATTGTTTTCATTTGCCGCACGTAAATAACCATCGTTGCCCAGGCTGCTGCATGAAAAGAACGTTTTGTTAATCAGAAAATCCTTTAAGGGTTGTTCCGCCACCACGCCGTTAAAATCTTCGTTATGAGCGGAGTATTCTCCCCCCAGGCAAATGGTGCGAATACGTTCTTTGGCCGCCAGCGTCTGGACGATCTGCAGCGAATTGGTTAACACCGTCAGCTCGACATCCGGCAACTGGCGCGCCAGAAACCAGGTTGTGGTGCTGCTGTCCAGTAAAATACAGTCGCCTGGGTTGATAAAATCAAGCGCCCGCTTGGCGATCTGCGTTTTTTGCTGCGTGTTTTCATGCATACGCAAACGAAAAGCCAATTCATGTTCGCTGAAATTACTGTTTTTTTCGGGCAGGTTGCGCTCATGTTTTCGCATTACTACCGCGCCGCCGTGGCTGCGTTGTAATAAACCCTTTTTCTCCAGGCGGGTTAAATCGCGGCGAATCGTTTCCTGTGATACCCGGCAAAGATTCACCAGTTCAGCGACCAGTACCCGGCCATGAAGATTTAATTCCTCCACGATCAAGCGGTGTCTTTCAATCGGCAACATAGCAACCTCCGATGACTATAAGTTAGAAGATCCGGCCGGCGTAAAATGTGCACCAGCCGAAACTGTCGGCCGGCATTTTTACTGCCGTTTAAAAATTGATGAATGTCGTTAAAAGAAGTGAAATAAATAACAATTCGCACGTTTAATAGTGAGCATAATCACAAAAATAATCGTTTCAGGCATAAAACGCGCCTAAACGCTGTGGCGATGAAAAAATTATTCTTCAGAGATTACTATGACTGTTAATGCCCGTTTGTGAGGATATGACCGTTTTTCACTCGGGATTGGCAAAGGGGTAAGGATGGAGGGTGAGCGATTTTGTGCTGAATGGATGCGTTGGCGATGGGGGATAGCACCGTTATTCGCCGGGTAGGGAACCGCAGGGGCGTGACCTTAACCCCTGCGACATGGCGAAATAATGTGTGCGGCGGCGTGCAGAGAATCGCATGAGCATCACTGCCCCAGGCGCACCCAGGCGATCAACACCGGAAGCTGCGATAACAGATACAATATCAGGCCGATCACGCCGCCCACCACTGTGCCGTTGATGCGGATACGCTGTAAATCCTTGCCGATATTCAGTTCTACCTGGTGCGACATATCGCGCGCGTCCCAGCTTTTTACCGTGTCGCTGATATGGCGGCTTAAAAACGTCGAAAATTCCGGCGCGGCATGGGTGGCCGCTTCTTCCATATGCTGATTCAGCGACGCGCGCAGTTCCGCATCTTGCTGCAATGCTTCCCCCAGCCACTGCCCGGCGGCGCTGGCCCTGGCGTGCAATACCGAGTCGGTTTTGTCCAGATCCGTTTTCAGCCAGGCGCGCAGATCGCCCCATAGCTGGCTAATGTAGCTGTTCAGGGCTTCGTCCTGTTTCAGATAGTCTTTGATCTCTTCGGCTTTCAGTTGCATCTCCGGGCTGCTGCGCAACTGCGCGATCAGCCGCTGCACGGCGCGGTTAAAGCCCTGGCGCAATTCGTGCGCGCCATCCTGCTCGATATCATTAAGAATGGATTGCACCGCGCTGGCGGCCAGTTCGGCGCTTTTGTCGCCCACCCAGTCGGTCGGCAGCATTTTCTCGGTGATGGGGTGTTCGCGCTTGAGCCAACTGATGACCTGCTGGGCGATAAACGCATGCGTTCCCGGCTTGTTCACCAGATGCAACAGCTGGCGGATGGCGTCATCCAGCAGCACCTGGTGGCGGTTGTTTTTGGTCAGGCTCTCTAACAACATGGCTGACGTTTGCGATAAATCCACCTTATCAATCGCCTTGTGGATGGCGCTGCGCATAAATGCCTGAATGCGTTGGTCATCGGCCAGATCGAGAAACCCGCGGATTATCTTCAGCAGATAGCCGCTGAACTGGGCGGCGTTCGCCGGCGTGCTGAGCCAGTTGGCGATGATCTGCGCCGGATCGTGGCGGCGGATGAGCGCCAGCAGGGCGTTGGTGTTGAGAAATTTATCCTGCACGAACAGCGCCAGGTTATCGGCAATGCGATTCTTGTTACGCGGGATAATGGCGGTGTGGCGGCCCACCAGTGGTATCGGCACCCGGCGGAACAGTGCGCTGACGGCAAACCAGTCAGCCAAGGCGCCGACCATCGCTGCCTCTGAGATGGCCTTCAGCGCGCCGATCCAGGCATTGGCGGGGAACCACAGCGGGTAAAGCACCGTGGCGATAAAAATACCCGCGGCGCCGCATAACAGCAGCAGTGGAAGGCGTTTGGCGCTGGCCAGTTCGGTTTCTTTAGTCATGTGGTTGTGTGGATTGCCCATTATTCAAATCAATGACACATACATCTATCTTGGCAGACTGTAGACGAATTTTGCGATGGCGGGGGATTTAACGATGAATGTGGTTATGGTTGAGGGTAGTCCTGGTGCTATACGGTAATGGAATGGGTGCCATCGCGGCACCTTCATCCTGCGACGGGTTAACCTCAGTTGGCGAGTATTTCTGTAGGACTGATGGGCTGAACCAGACTTTTGAAATGATAGCGCGGCTATTGTCAGCTATGAGGGAATATTTAAATTTTAGCTATACCGGGTATTAGTATTTATTCTTTCATAATGTGACGTGTAACTCATCGGAAAGTAATATTAACTATTTTTCGATACAATTGTCGAAATTCTGTCCCTTCTTACAAATTTCATTATATATCATTGTAATGCTTTTTTGATTGATTTTTTAAATTATTTTTCTAGGTGAGTCTAAGTCTATTTTATTTCACTGATATGAATGGTTGATCTGGAAAAATAAGCTTGGGCTGGACACCTAAGCTTATATACTCTATTGCCATTTTAATATTTCCCCATTATGATCCTCAGTGTTTGATTTAATTAGTATTACATGTATGTCGTTTTTATTATCCACACCTATAATAATATTATCCCCCTCTTGGGCTTTGTCCATTACAATATTCCCACTAAAATATAGGCGATACTCTGTTCTATCAGGGTTATTTTCTCTGGCATCGTACCATGTTATATTTTTGGTGCATTTTACTCCTGTCCCCCTAATTGAGAAAAATGCGTTTTTAGTGAATTTTTTTAATCCGAACATTTTTTTTAGTTGACTGACTCCGTTGAATTCGTGCTGGTTAGATCTTTTTCTTTCTGCTTCTACAGCAGATAATGTTTTTATACAAGACTGGCTTAGATAAATTGATGTCGTTGACATAATTATAGTCTCTTGTAAATTTTATGAAAAGATAATGTGTTTAGATTGGGGTAACATTAATATACACTATATTATCTAATAAATGCCCATCGTCAACACTTTATTCTTGGAAGAGGTGAACTTGGCTAACTATTTGATTTTATATGTTTTTATATTTATGTTGATATATAATCATAAATGGCAGGAGTGGGATGTTGCGGAAGTATACTGCTACGTTAAACAATATTTTCAATATCCAAGAAAAACATGTGGTATTTTATAATTGATAGAGTTTCTTTGTCTCATCAATGAATTCGGATAAGGTAACTAACTCATTCCGAATTTCCTTGGGATATTTATCATGTAAAGGTCTGGGTACAACCAGAGTAACCCCTGCATTTTTCATTTCTAAATATTGATTAACAGAAACACCCTCTTGAAGAGTGAATAAATGTATTTTTTCTATGCGATTAGCCTCGCTAATAGCCTGTCGCCAGCGATCCTTACAGGTTGTTTTGACTGCTAACATTCTTAATTTATCAGTAGGATAGGCTAGGTTATGGTATTCATCTACTGATGGGAAAAGAAAATCAGGTTTCTTTTTTCCTTCTGTAATGCTTTGAGTAGTAAATTCTGTTAGCCCATTGGAAATAAATATTTTTTCAATGTGCATCTCGAGAGATTTTCCTGAACGCGACTTGCGTCGGTTACTTACTGAGTTTGCAAGTTCAATAAAGTCTTCAACAGAAGAAAATCCTTTTCTTATCTTGTCGATAACATGAATTTCCTCAATTTGTCGAAACAATGAATACTCTTTATCACGCCTTTCAAGTAATAATTTATCTGGTGTGTTACTTTTGAACTTAAATATCTTCGGGAGATATTCTATAATTTCGTTTCCACCAGGAAATGTTACTTTCCACTTTTCAGGAATAGGATAATCATGAGATTTCCAACTGCTGTTATCTGTAGCGAACCCTCCTAAGATATGAGTAGCAACCCCCGATAGTGCTGTTCCAGGAAGCACTTCTCCAATTATTGTTTCAAGAAGGCTTTCCTCATCAAGGGAGCGACATACCCACACTTCAACAAGTTCACAATCTTTTAGGCGATCCGGGGCACTGAAAGCGAATATAGCTATCGCACCTGTATTTTGTTGGTTCTGTACAGGGCTATTTTGGCCTCCCCAGCAGGTAATGCGTGTTTCGTTACGGCCCTTTGGGTTCTGATTTCTTGGTTTGCTGTTGTAATATACCGACCTTACGTGTAATCCATTGATTTTATGTGATATAATATCTGCAACAAGCCATACGGAAGGGTTTTCTTCATCAGTTCTGTTAATTGATGGAAAGAGAAGGTTCGCTGAATTGTTAGGAAGGTAAACTCCTGACTGATGACCGCCAGTAGCCCCTGTATCATTAGCAGAAAGTCGCTTGATATGTATATACCAGCTATCTGATGATTTTTCGGTTAACCAGTCTTGAAAATCAGTCAATTACTTCTCCCACAGTGTATTTGATATGGATACATCTGGTTATTATTGATGTATTTATTATCCACGTTATTGTATAGATGTCGAGTAGATGATGGGGTGTACCAGCTGTAGGGGGGCAAAATTTATCATTTCAATTGGTTAATGTTATCACGCTAATTATTTATTTGATGGATTCCTTTTGAGTCAATAACGGCATGACTCTGACTTGCACATAGCCACTCTTCTATCCTTTCTGATAACGCGTTAGCTGAAATTCTTAATCGCCCCTTTAGGGCACACTCCCAGATTATCAGCTCTCGCCATCCTTGTTCTGTTAGTAATCGCATGACTTCATTATCGCGTTTAACATTTGAATCTATTTTTTTTAGCCAAAAATCGGTTCTTGTTGCTGGTACTTTGAACAAGTAACAGTCATGTTGGTGCCAAAAGCATCCGTGGACGAAAATTATAGCCTTATAATCATCGATAACAAAATCAGGTTTACCTGGTAGTTCAGATACTTGAGTTCGATAAGCTATGCCGGATTCATCCAAAATCCGGGATAAGCATTTTTCTATGGCTGTATTTTTATTCCGTATTGCCCTCATATTCTTGCTTCTGATTGAAGGGGAGTGTACGTCAGCCATAATTACCTCATGCAGCTTTATTTTTTTCCTTCGAAACCGCTAAAGCAATATAGGGTTCCAATAGTTTTGCTACTGCTGAAAAAGCAGGAACAATCACTGAATTGCCAAATTGTCGATATGCCTGAGTATCTGATACCGGGATATGGAAGGGTTCCCCATCAGGTGTTTCGAACCCCATAATCCGCGCACATTCCCTGGGGGTTAAACGGCGAGGTCGGTTGGCCTGATTTTTAGGATCCTCGAAATTTTTCTCTCCAAGAACCATATCCCATCCCCTGTCAATCAGAATCTCTGAACCATCTTTGTGATAGCGTGCTGACAGTGTTCTGGCAATGCTTGATTCATTTTTGGGGTTTACCAAACCAAAGCCGAAGCCATTACCTTTAGCCTGATGTTTTTTTGCGTAGTTATATAGATATTTCCACAAATGCTCTGTGAGAATATACTTGTTGTCAACGTTTTCTATTAATAATTCACCTAAGGAAGGCCTCTTCTCTGGGAAAAAATTACTTAGTTTATTGAGTGAAAAACCATCATGAATATTTAAATCACGACGAAATCCAACCAACACGATACGTTCACGGTGTTGAGGTAAGAAATTCTTCCCATCGATAATTTTGGGATCGTCAGAACCTGTTGCTTGAGCATCTGCTACTTCGTAACCAAGTTCATCTAATGTCTCCATGATGATTTTAAACGTTTTTCCTTTATCGTGGCTCTTAAGGTTTTTAACATTCTCCAGAAGGAAAATTGCAGGTTTTTTAGCGGCAATAATGCGAGCTACATCAAAAAATAATGTCCCTTGGGTTTCACACTCAAAACCGTGGGCTCGGCCCAGAGAGTTCTTTTTGGATACGCCTGCCAGTGAAAACGGTTGGCAGGGAAACCCAGCTAATAAGATATCATGATCTGGTATTTCTTTATCAATATGCTGATATGCTTCTTTGTCAGAAATATTATTATTTTCACTAAGCGTTATTTCGCGGATATCTGAGTTAAATTTATGATAGATAGGGTCACAGTACCAGTTAGCTTTATAGGTACG
The DNA here is from genome assembly GCF_039539505.1 of Gibbsiella dentisursi. Lineage (NCBI taxonomy): Bacteria > Pseudomonadati > Pseudomonadota > Gammaproteobacteria > Enterobacterales > Yersiniaceae > Gibbsiella > Gibbsiella dentisursi. Next base: position 648,339 of record NZ_BAABDG010000003.1, on the reverse strand, counting down.
AACAGCCTCTTTATTCCATTCACTGGTGAAAACACATTGGCCACCGATTTCCTCGAATCCTTTACGGATTCCTCCAATTCCTGCAAAAAGATCAATGAAGCGAAACTTATAGTTTGGATGAAAAGAAGATGGTTTTGGCAACATCGATTGGAGTAATTCGACCTCAGTTTCCGTTAGAATTTTTTGAGGTGATTTCCCTTTTAACCAACGATTGAGGGACTCGCGTGTCCATTCGTTACCACTCACTGTACGCAGAAGCTCAGCAATAGCTTTCTGATCGTAAATTTCAACCAGCTTTCCGACCAATACTTTGTCTTCTTCCAGCCGGGTTAACTGTTGCTGTTGTGCCTTTGCGTGTAGTTTTTCTGCGTACTGTTGGAACTCTTGCATCATGACTCTTCCAAGTGTGGAATGACTTAGTGATAGCCTATCACTCATTATACCCAGTTTAAAGTTTTCTGGATGAATATCCAGTATTTTATCAAGGGAATGGATGTCGTTGGCGCTGCTTGTAACAGGGCAGACTGGAACGTCTGCCTGATTTTAAAACTAGTTAACATTAAATGAAGCTGTCATTTTATAGCTTCTTGGTACTCCATCTCTCTCAATTCCCGTCCATACAGGGTACATAATGCAGGCAGCAGATGCGTTCAGATAACTACTCAAGAGCTCTTTGTTAAATGCGCTGGGCCATGAGTTTTTTGTAAAGGCTCGATGAATAGTAGCAACCCGTTGCACAGACCTTCGGACTGTTCTGCTGACAGTGCCGCAAGATCGAGCAGTTGCGTTGATGTTAGCTCATGCAGATTGAGATGATTAAACAGATCGCGATAAAGAGAAATTGTACTTTTAACTGCTTCTAACGTATAGGTTGACGGATGTTTTCCATATTGGTCATTTCCATTGGGAGAGAAAACCGCAACCAAAGAGACGCTAAACTCGGGGGTGGTAGCTCGAATGGAGTTAGCGTAACCGGCCCCCAACGGATCCCGGCCTTCTCTGAAGAAGCACCGCCCGAGCCACCATTGTTTGGGTGTGCATCCGCTTGCTCGAATTTATACCACATTCGAATAGGGTTGGGAGATTCGGAACGCTAACTCCGGCTGCGGATTTTGCCGCAGCTAGCTAACTCTACCCTGGCAGCATTGGCGGTAAAATAGCCTGTTTAAAATTACAGGTACTTACTGCCAATAGTGGAATCTGGTTCGCAACGGTAGCTTGCACAGTTTTCCACCATGATTGGCTGTTATAACCAGCCATTGAATTTGGCCATAAATCTATATGGCGCTGCGATATGTCCCTTTCCAACTATCCCATTCACAGTTAGACACAACCTCAACAACAGAAGATACAGATTCCTTAAACGGAAATGATTAATCTGGCTGTATCGGATGTGAACACCGGCGCGAGCCAAACGTGGCGCATGCAACAAATACATTAACCCTACAGGAATGACGCAATGAATTTTAAAACCCGCCTGGCGGTTGCCGTTACCACTTCACTGTTTTTGAGCGGCCTGGCGCAGGCCGCCGATGCGTCGCCCACGTTCACCCCAGAGCAACAGGCGCAAATCGGTAAAATTGCAGCTGATTATTTGGTGGCGCACCCAGAGGTGCTGGTGCAGGCGAGCCAAACGCTCCAGGCGCAACAGGAAGATCGACAGCAGCAAACGCTGGTGGCGAACGTGTTGAAAAACCAACAGGCGCTGCTGAACGATAAAGACACGCCCACATACGGCCCGGCTAACGCTAGCGTCGCCGTTATCGAGTTTTTCGATTACCAGTGCATCTACTGCAGCAAGCTGGCGCCAGAGCTGGAAAAAGTCATGAAGGCCAGCCCGAATGTACGTTTCATCTTTAAAGAATGGCCGATTTTCGCCGGCCGTTGGGAGAACTCCGGTAAGGCGGCTCTGCGTGGGTTAGCGGTCTGGAAAGAGAAGGGCGCGCAGGCCTATATGGCCTACCATAATGGCATTTATCACACCCAGCACAATGAAGGTGCGTTGACCGAAGAAGACATCGCGGCGGCAAGTAACGCTGCGGGCTACAAGCCAACGCAGGATGTGGACTATAACGGTGTGCTGGCCAAGAACAATGCATTGGCCCAGCAACTGGGGTTAACCGGGACGCCGGGGTTGATTGTGATGCCGGTGAAGAATGCCACGGCGGAGAACATCAGCGTACTGCCGGGCGCGGTGCCGGCGGAAGATCTGTTGCAAGCGATTCAGAAGGCCGCACATTAAGCAGTTGCTCTGGCGGCGTTTGGCTTGATTAACCAAGATGCCGCAGAGCACCTTGGTTTTCGCTGAGAACGGTGTGGCAAAGGCCACCCGAAGGGTTACCGTAGGGTTGTCAGAAAGACGCGCGTTTGTAAGGCGCGTACTGGGCTTGCCAGAACATATCTTCAATTGCAGTGCGCAATGCGTCTTCGCTCATCGTCGGCGCCACGTCATCCTGCTGCGCGGCACGGCCCACCGCAAAGGCAATCGCCCGCGAGAGGGTTTCGATTTCCGCCACCGGCGGCAAGAGCCCGCCTTGCTCGGTCAGCACCAGCGGTGAATGTGCCGCCAGCGCATGGCTGGCCGCCATCAGCATGCCTTCGGTCACGCGCCGCGCTTTGGCCGCCAAAATCCCTAATCCCAGGCCTGGGAAGATATAGGCGTTGTTGCACTGGGCGATATCGTACAGCTCATCCTGATAAAACACCGGTGCGAAGGGGCTGCCGGTAGCGATCAGAGCTGCACCCTGCGTCCAGGCGATCAGATCCTGCGGCGCCGCTTCCGCACGCGAAGTGGGGTTAGACAGCGGCATAATGATCGGCCGTGGGCAGTGCCGGTGCATCTCTTTCACAATCTCTTCGCTGAACAGCCCTGGCTGGCCCGATACGCCCACCAGCACCGTCGGGTGCACGTGGCGCACCACATCCATCAGTGAAATGCTGCTTGGATCGGTGTCCCAGCCCTTAACGCTGTCGCGCGGCGTCACCAGCCGCTGCTGGAAGTCCAGCAGGTTCGGCATGTCGTCGGTCAGCAGGCCGAAGCGGTCAATCATAAAGATCTGGCTACGCGCCTGTTGTTCGTCGGCGCCATCTTCCACCATACAGGCGATAATCTTCTCGGCGATGCCGCAACCGGCTGAACCGCTGCCCAGGAAAACCACCCGCTGGTCGCGTAAACGCGTGCCGGCGGCATGGCTGGCGGCCAGCAGTGTGCCCACCGCCACCGCCGCCGTTCCCTGAATATCATCATTGAAACAGCAGAGCTGATCCCGGTAGCGGTTAAGCAGGCGCGTGGCGTTTTTCTGGGCGAAATCCTCGAACTGTAGCAAGACATTCGGCCAGCGTTCCTTCACCGCGCTGACGAACGAATCGATAAACTCCAGGTATTGATCGTCGGTGATGCGTGGGTGGCGCCAGCCCATGTAGAGCGGATCATCCAGCCGTTGCGCGTTATTGGTGCCCACGTCCAGCATGATCGGCAGCGTGGTCGCCGGGTTGATGCCGCCGCAGGCGGTGTACAGCGCCAGTTTGCCGATCGGGATCCCCATACCGCCGATGCCCTGATCGCCCAGCCCCAGGATGCGCTCGCCGTCGGTGATGACGATCACGCGGATATCGTGGCGGGAAAAGCTTTGCAGCATTTCATCGATATGGTGGCGATTTGGCCATGAGATAAATAAACCACGCGGCCGGCGATAAATATCGGAAAAATGTTCACAGGCTTCGCCGACCGTCGGCGTATAAATAATCGGCAGGATTTCGCTTAAATGCGCGCGCACCAGGTTATAAAATAGGGTTTCATTGGTATCCTGAATGTTACGCAAATATACATGTTTTGATATATCGCGTTTGAAATGGCAGAACTGAGCCCAGGCGCGTTCGGTTTGTTCTTTTATTGTTTCTACCTGATCGGGCAATAAGCCGTTCAGGTTAAAGGCGGCACGTTCTTCCTGTGTGAAGGCCAGCCCTTTATTCAATAATGGGTTTTCTAATAATATTGATCCAGTATACGGTGTATAAATCGGTTCGGTCTTTAACATTTTTTGTCTTGCTCCTGTACGACGGATTTATCGCACGGTTCAAGGGCGATAGAAATATAACCATCGTCTGTCGCCGTGACATATACCCGTTATTTTTCCGGTTGCAGGTGCGCTGGCTTGGTTACCTGGCCCATCCCTGGGCCGTTCCCCTGCGGGGCCAGCGCAAACGCGATCCAAAACGCGGTGGGTGTTTTCTTCCTGCAACGCGAATTATTTTGGGTATAAAGCGATTTTGGTAATTTATTTTGGGCCTTAAGCCCGCCTGCTAATGAATAAACCTTTCACTACTTCTGTCTGATGAAGCTACGAAATTACATAGATCATGACTCCTTGCGTTAGCACGCCGATGGCGGTGCCCAATAATATTGACGACGAGGCCGACTCCACATAGGTATCGCTACGTAGCGCGAACATACCAGCGGCAATGGCCGAAGGCGTGGCGCCGATAATCACCACCTGCTGCATAAAGGTGTGGCTAAGGCCAAACGCCAACCCGGCGAATGCCATCATGGCCGGCTGGATAAGGTTTTTCATGCCGATATTGGTGATGGTCTGGATGTTCAGCGTCGGGCGCTCGCCGTAGAACAGCAAACCCAATGCAAACAAAGAGATACCACCGGCGGTTTTGCCCATCATCTCGATTGGCGAGCTCAACAGGTGCGGGAGCTTCAGCCCTGCCAGGCTCATCAGTACGCCCAGGATAGGGATCCACACAATCGGGTTGCGCACGGCCTTAAACAGGTTCTGCATGATCATCCGGCCCAGCCCCAGCTCTGCCGATGCGCCGGAAGCGTTGCTATCACCCATGCGCAACAGCACGATGGTCAGTGGGATCATCAGTACGCTGGTGATCAAATTGCCGATAAGCACCCCGAGAAAACCCTCCGGGCCAATCAGTACCGCCAACACCGGAGCGCCAAAATAGGCCATGTCCGGGAAGGCGCAGACCAGCGATTGAATGGCACTGGTTTTAATATCGTGGCGAAAAATAAAGCGTGAAATGAATAATGTCAGCAGGTAAGAGCCCATCAGGCCGATCACCAATACCGCCATAAACGGTAAATTCTGTATTTTTTCCGGATCGGTATTTAATGCGCCGACAAATAAATGGAATGGCAGTGCGAACCGGATGACCACCGTGGCTAAAACGTTGGCATCTTCCCGCTTGCTGTAACCTAATTTACCGCTCAGCCATCCCAGTAACATAATAAATACAAGTGGGAATAACGATTGTAAAAGTAACGATTCCATAATATTTCCTGTGTTTGCATTTTTTAGTAGGGTGAGGTGTTTTAGTAAATTTGGTATTAATCTAAGTATTAGGGCGGAGAGAAGTAGTGATAAACATCACATGGCATTGGTTTAATTAATTACTTAATGCCTACTTTAATTAATATACAGGTGGTTTTTAGTATGGCGGAGAGGAGGTTAACGGTTGTTTTTCAGTGCATTGAATCGAGCTGACGATAGTTTTTTTATTGTGGGATATTCTTTTTTATCGCAAAAGTAAAAATATATTTCATCGCTTAGGTGGGGCATAGGGCGCAGGCGTTTTCGCTTTGCCGCCATATGTTCGGTATGCGCCCGTGTTGGCGCTTGAGGGGAGTGCTTGCCGGTCAGTAGGTTTTGGGAACGTCTGCGAGGGCCTTATGTGCTCCAGTGGGAGCATGGTTGGTTATACTTTCAGAATTACGCGTGATTTACAGTTGAAGACAACGGCGTATTATCAGGTGAGTGAATAGGTATGCGGAGGTAGGAACATGGATCTAGCATTGTTTTCAATGATGCAGTCTGGTGGCAGAAATAAGGTTTGGGCTGAGTCGATGGTAAACCTCGAAGCCAGAAAGCTGGTTGATACCGCGAATTCTATATCAGCGTACCATTTGCGTGATGGTCTAAGTCGTTTGCATTTTGTTCAAGAAATTAGGGATGTAATTGAACAACAGTTTGCTGTCGCCCGTAATGCAAAGTCTGATGAAGAGTGCATGATGTGTGTGAAAGCACTTCGGGAAGAGTCGGAAAGCCTCAAAGAGCAAGACCGGCAGTTACGGATACAAGCCGCTCAACTTTACGCAAAGGTAAAGTTTGTCCAGGAAAATAACGAAATTGTTGGGTATGTCATTACTGCTGTACACATTGTGATTTCAGGTCTCGCTGTTGCTGGGGGGGCTATGATGATATCAACAATGACGCCTGTGGGGGTGTTGGCAGGTGCAATCCTTATCGTCGATGGGATTAATGGCATATCTAAAGAGATCATCCCCCGCTTGTATGGCGAGCAAACCAAGACAGAAGGGATTTTTGCTGATGGTGCTATGGAAACAGCTAATTTCCTTGGATTTAAACCAGAAACTGGTCTGGCGTTTTATAAAGCAACAACGTTAACTGCCAGCGTTTACAGTATATTAGGGTTGGCAAGAAGGCCAGAAGCTTGGAGATTATTCCGGTGGGTAACACATGACTACTACCGGAAAGTTGATACGATGAGCCGTCCTAAACTGACGATGAAAATCGTGAAGTATGGTGTGAAAGCCAAAGTCGTTTTTGATCTCCTGACTACTGACGATGATAACAATTAACTCTTGTTGTTTTTCCAGTACCGCCAAGATTTGTAAGAAAGGACTGGCGGCTGTATGAAGAACACGATCATGATGGCAATTAGCAGTGATATACCACCGCCTACAATGGTTGGCGCTGAAGAAAATAATAAAAGGAATATAAAAACTATCAGGCAACCTGCCGTTACCCAAAGAACGACTCTGAACTTATTTGCTAAATCCTGAATGGCCTCTGCCAGAGTGCCACCATAGCTTTCTACGTTATTCTTGATGCGTTGCAGTTCTGTGTGGCTGAAACCAGATCGTAATAGTGCTTCTTCACTAACTATCATGCCTTTTTACCCTTAAACGCTTGATCGCCCTAAGTCTTCTGGCAGGTATATCAGAAAACAAGCAATTAATCGACCAGCATCACGAGTGCTTCCCAGTAAAGCCAGATGTTGTTCCCTAATATCAATTGGTTATTTCAGTTTTTGCGTTTCTCTTCGAGTGGGAGCCAATCTCTGCCTCCCCCCGTAAGCCAGTAAATCTGGATGACTTAATACGCTGTTTCCCCGTCGCCGTGGCGCAGAGTAACCACAACATGCACTGCTCGTTGTGTATTCGCGTTTCTCCAACCTTTCTGGAGTTCGGGGCGATATCAGCGGATCGACCTCAATCAATCAACCCATTTTCATCATAGAACGGCCAGGGGCCGGGGAACTGCCCGATTGGGCAATAGTGCGTCACCATGCCTTGCTGCGCATTCCAGCGGTGCAGCAGCAGGCCGGGGGGCTCCAGCACAAAGTTCGCCGGGCCGCCTGGGGTAAAATCCGGCGCCACCTGGTGCGAAGCGCCCGGCGCGCTGCACACCACCGTGTTGCCCAATTGCGCCACCATAAAACGGTGCACATGGCCGCACAGCACCCGCATCACCTGCGGTGCACCCGCCAGCACTTGCTCCAGCGCCGGTGTATCGCGCAGGTTCTGCCGGTCCATATGGCCGATGCCGCTGATAAATGGATGGTGGTGAAGCATCACAATCGCAGGCTTTTCCGGCTGGCTGGCCAGTTGGGCGGTAAGCCAGGCCAAGCGTTCTACGCACAGTTCCCCCCAGGGTTTGCCCGGCACGGTGGAATCGAGCCCGATCAGCCGCACCGGGTAATCCTCCACCACCCAGTGCAGGAACTCACCGCTGTGTGGCAGCCAGGGGCGATCGGCAAAGGCCTGGCGGAACGCCGGGCGCGCATCGTGATTGCCGGGGATGGCAAACCAGGGGATAACTAGCGTATCGAGCACGCTGCGCACTTCGGCATATTCTTCCGGCGTGCCGAAATCGGTTAAATCACCGGTGATCGCCACCGCATCGGGGCGCGGCACCAGCGCGTTAAGGTGCGCTACGCAGGCCTGTAGCGCCCCCAACGTATCCACTTTGCGGTAGGAAAGGCGGCCGGCGGTTTTTACGTGCAGATCGCTTATCTGGGCGAGAACAAAAGAAGTATTCAACGACGGGCTCCTTAGGGGTGGGCGTGGATCTGGAACAGGTTCGCGGTGCTGGCGTGCAGCCCCACCGGTTGGCCGGGCTGCCAGCTTTCGCGCGCCGGGCAGTCCACCTGCACCGGGCGGCCGTGGCCGGTGTCTACCAGCACCCGCTGGTTCTGGCCGAGAAAGGTGCTGTGCAGCACCCGCCCGGTCAGCAATGCCTGCTCGGCGTCGCCCAGGCGGATGTCTTCCGGGCGGCAGTAATACTCGCCGCCGGCGATCGCCAGGCGGTTGATGGCCCCGACAAAGTCCGCGACAAAGGCGGTGGCGGGCTGGTGATAAATTTCGCGCGGCGTGCCGATTTGCTCGATACGCCCGTGGCGCATCACGGCAATCCTGTCGCCTAACGCCATGGCTTCCTGCTGATCGTGGGTGACATACACTGCGGTGATGCCAAGCCGTTCCAGCAACATGCCGATATCTTCGCGCAGCTTCTCGCGCAGTTTGGCGTCCAGCGCCGCCAGCGGTTCATCAAACAGCAGCACTTTGGGGCGCGCCGCCAGCGCCCGGGCCAGCGAAACGCGCTGTTTCTGCCCACCGGAAAGCGCCTGGATTGGCCGTTCGGCAACGTCGCCCAGATCCACCATCGCTAGCATCTCGGCCACCCGCGAGCGGATCTCCGCTTCCGGCAGCCGCATAATCCGCAGGCCATAGGCCACGTTGCCCGCCACGTTCAGGTTGGGGAACAGGGCATAGTTCTGGAACACCATGCCGACGTTGCGTTTTTCAATCGGCAGTGCGGTGACGTTGCGCTCGTCAAACCACACTTCGCCGCCGGCGTCGCTGTGCTCCAGGCCGCTGATAATGCGCAAGGTGGTGGTTTTGCCGCAGCCGGAAGGGCCGAGCAGCACCAGGGTTTCGCCGGGGTGGATAGTCAGATCCAGCGGATGAAGCGCGGTGTGATCGCGCCCGAAGGTGCGGGCGCAGCGGTGCAGGCGGATGCCGACAGGGTGGCTCATGAGGATACCTCTTTCTTTTTCATCGGCTGGCTGCGCGGGCGGCCAAGAAAATGCAGCGCCACCAGCAGCGGAATAATCATCAGTAAAAACAGTGTAGTGTAGGCCGAACCAATCTCCAGCCGCATCGAGGCATAGCTATCGGCCAGCCCGACCGGCAGGGTTTTGGTCAGCGGGGTATGCAACATCCAGGTGATATTGAATTCACCGATCGACAAGGTGACCACCATAAACGCACCGGCCACAATGCCGGAAAGGCAGTTGGGCACCACCACCGTGAAAAAACGGCGCAGGCTGCCCGCCCCCAGGCTGGCGGCGGCCTCTTCCATCTGTTGCAGACCCGCGGCCTTCATCACTGCCAGCACCGGGCGCACCATAAAGGGCAGGGTAAAGAGTACGTGGCCGATCAAAATAAACACCCAGCTTGCGCGCAGCGCCGGGATGCCACCGTAAACCAACAGCAGCCCGAGCGCGGTCGCCAGCCCCGGAATGGCGACCGGCAGCATCAGGCACTCCTCAATCCAGGCGGCGGTGCGCGAAGAACTTTTCAGCAGCCCCCAGGCGGCCGGCACCCCCAGCAACAGCGTGCACGCCAGGCACGCCAGCGCAATCAGTAGCGAAAGCCAGAAGGTGGGGGCATACAGCGCCCATACTTCGGCAATCCAGCGCAGGGTCAGGCCGCTTTTGATGCCGATAAAGTAGTTTTCGGTAAAGCCCGCCATCACCGACATGCCGATCGGCACGATCAAAAACAGGCACACCAGCAACGTGAAGGCGAACTGCAGGCTAAACAGCAGCGGGCGTTTCATAGCGGGGCCTCCAGAGTGGCGCCAGAGAGGCGGCGCGCCAGCAACAGGGCGGCCCAGGTCACCAGCCCCAGCAGCACCGAGAGTGCAGCGGCGGTGGCAAAGTTGGCGTAGTTGGTGAATTCGCCGTAAATGCTTAACGGCAAGACGTTCAGATCGGTTCCTAGCGTAAAGGCGGTGCCAAAAGCCCCCATGCTGGTGGCAAAGCACAGCGCCAGGCTTGAAAGCAGCGCCGGCGCCAGGCCGGGCAGGATCACATCACGGACGATGCGCCCGTTGCCGGCTCCCAGTGAGCGGGCGGCTTCTTCCAGGCTGCGATCCAGCTTTTCGCAGGCGGCCATCAACGTCATGATCACGCGCGGGATGGAAAAATAGAGATACCCGAGGAACAGCCCGCTCAGGCTGTAGGCGAAGCTCCAGCGCTCGCCCACCGTGGCGGCGCCCAACTGGGCAAACAGCCCCTGGCGCCCGCCGAGCATGATAATCAGAAAACCGACCACCACGCCGGGAAAGGCGAGCGGAAAGGTGAGCAGCGCCAGCAGCAGCCCCTTGCCGGGGAAGGATTGGCGTGCCAGGAAACACGCCACCACGGTAGCGATCGCCACTGCGGCTAACGCGACACTGGCCGAAAGCAGCAGGGTGATGCCAAGGCTTTGCAAATAGGTTGGATGGGTCAGCACCGTCCAGTAGGCGTTCAGCCCCGTGCTGTTATCCGGCGTGCTGCCCAGCACCACCAGGTAGCCGAAGGGGATCAGCCAAAAGGCGCAGAACACCGTGAGCACCGGCGCCAGGGCAAAGCCAACGGCGCGCGGCAGGCACCGGGCCGGCCGCCCCCCGGTTTGGGGGCGCGGCGCAGCGTTTTGCCAGGTTGTCGCCATTACTTAACCTCGCTCAGGTAACGGGCGGAGAAGGCTTTTTGCACATCAGCCATGTGCTGGTAATTGACCGTGCGGGTGCGGGCGTAGTCGCTGTCCGGCAGGAACTGCGCCTTGGCGGTGGCAGACATCGCGCTTTCACGCACCGGCCGCAGCCAGGCGTTGGCCCAAATCGCTTGGCCGCGGTCCGAGAGCACATAGTCGATCACTTTTTTCCCGTCGCTGCTGTGCGGGGCGTTTTTCACCAGGCTGATCACGTAAGGCACTTTGATACTGCCCTCTTTGGGGATGACGAACGCCACGTTGGCGTGATCTTTATATTTGGCGCGGTAAGCGTTGAAATCATAATCTAGCAGAATCGGGATCTCGCCGGAGAGCACGCGGGCATAGGCGGTTTGCTTCGGCACAATCGGCTGGTTCTTGATCAGCTGTTTGAAGTAGTTGATGCCTGGCGTAAAGTCATCCAGCGTGCCGCCTTTCGCCAGGTTGGCGGCAACGGCGGCGGCGTAGCCGACGAACGCGCTGGCCGGATCCAGATAGCCGACCATGCCCTTGTATTCTGGTTTGAGCAGATCGTCCCAGGATTGCGGCACCGGCGCGCCGTTCAGGGCATCCACATTCACCATAAAGCCGATGGTGCCGGAGTGAAGCGCCACCCATTTGCCTGCCGGATCTTTCATGTCTGCCGGGATCTGATCCCAGCCGGCGGGTTGATAGGATGCCAGCACGTCCGATTTGGCCGCCTGGATGCCGAACGTTATGCCGAGGTACACCACGTCGGCAACCGGGTTGGCTTTTTCCGCCACCAACTGTGCCAGCGACTGGCCGGAGTTTTTATTATCCTGCGGCACCACAATGCCGGTGTCCCTGGCGATGGCTTTCAACTGGGTGCCCCAGTCTGCCCATTCCGGCGGGCAGTTGTAACAGATGGCGGTGGCCGCCTGGGTTTGTGCCGAGAGCAGTAGCGTGCCGCTCAGGCACAGCGCGGAGAAGATCGATTTTTTCATGATGTTTCCCTAGTAGTGGTGCAACAGAAAATCTGCGCCGCGGCGGTGCTTTCGCCGTGGCGCAGCGCAATATCCAATGTTTGGGAGCACACGTCTTCGCCGGCGAGCAGCCCCAGCATGCTTTCCATCGCCACGGTGCCCAGTTCGCGTTGCGGCTGCACCACGGAGCACAGCGCCGGGCAGACCATCTCGCCCAGCGCGATGCCGTCAAAGCCCACCACGGAAAGCTGTTCCGGGATGCGGTAGCCAAGGCGTTGCAGGTTGCCGATGGCGCTCAGGGCCAGCAGATCGTTCGAGCAGAGCAGGGCGGTCAGCCCTTGCGGCGCGCCGAGCCACGGGCGCAACGTGTCGATATCCACGCGGGTGTGGTGCGCCATTTCAATCAGCGGCAGCGGCGCCAACCCGGCATCTGTCATCGCCTGGCAGTAGCCCTGGTAGCGCAGTTGGGCGCGGTCGGATTGTTGAACCGGCCCGGCGGCCATGCCGATGCGGGTGTGGCCGAGGGTGAGCAAATGGCGCGTTGCCTGGTGCATCGCCTGCTGGTTATCCACGCTAACGGTGACAAAGCGGCGGCCGGCGGCTGGGTTATGCACCAGCACCACCGGCAGGGCTTCCTGTTCCAACTTTTCCAGGCATTGGCTGGCCTGGGCGTTGGCGACGGTCAACACCAGCCCGTCAACCCGTTGGCGCAGCAGGTTTTCCAGCACGGCGGATTCGCGCGCCGGATCGTAATGGGTGGTCGCCACCATCAGCGAATAGCCGCCGGTGCGGGCAATGTTTTCCATCGCCTGCAGTTGTTCGCTAAATACCGGGTTGCTGAGGGTCGGCAGCATCACGCCGATAATGCGGGTGGACTGGGTGCGCAGTTGGCGCGCCACATAGTTGGGGCGGAAGCCCAGCGTCTTTGATGCGGCATACACTTTGTTGCGCGTGGCCTCGCGCACTTTTTCCGGTGCGGAGAAGGTGCGTGCGGCGGTGGCTCGTGATACGCCCGCCAGGCGGGCAACGCTCAGTAAATCGGTCATCCGTTGTCTCTTGTTCGCCAATGAGATCGATCTCATTGCGCATCAGCCTATGCGGCGCAGATGTCAGTTTCATGAAGCGGGGATGACGCAAATGTGTTCCATATAAACCAGCCGTCTTGCTTCATCCTCACTGCGCAGCAGATAATCAATGACAAAATTTGTTACAGTCTCTGCGGGGCACGATCGTCCGCCGGCGGTGGCGATCGGCGGGATCGGTACGATCACTTTTTGGGCGTGGTGGATGAAGGGGGGCGAATGAACGCAGCGGCTCAGCGCGTACTGATTGTGGACGATCACCGTAAGATCCGCGAGCCGTTGGCGGAGTACCTGCGGCGCCACGCTTTTGACGTCCGCACGGCCGAGAATGCGGCAGGCATGTGGCTGCTGCTCAAACAGCAAGCGTTCGATATCGTGCTGCTGGACGTTATGCTGCCGGACGGCGATGGTATGGCGCTGTGCCATCAACTGCACCGCCGCACGGTTGCACCGGTGATCCTGCTGACGGCGCGTGATGCCGCGGCCGATCGCATTCGCGGGCTGGATCTGGGGGCGGATGACTACATCGTTAAGCCGTTCGAACCCCGTGAAGTGGTGGCGCGCATCCATAGCGTGCTGCGCCGCAGCCGGGCGAGCAGCGCGTATGTCGCTCCGCCGCCGCGCTGCTGAAGTACCACTTCGCCAATCTGCAGTTTGTGCCGGCGACCGGCGTGCTCGGCAGGGACGACGGCGCCAGCATGCCGCTGAGCACCATGGAAGGGCGCCTGCTGCTGGCGTTTTTGCAGCACCCCAATGAAGTATTGAGCCGCGATCGCCTGATCGATCTGTGCGCCCGCCCCGGCAACGACGTTTTCGATCGGGCTATCGATCGGCAGGTCAGCCGCCTGCGCGGCAAGCTGAGCCTCTTCCTGCAAGGCTCGGGGTTACTGGTGACGGTCTGGGGCAGCGGTTATCGCCTGGCCACCAGCGTGAGCAGCGAGCCGCTATGAGAAGAGCCGCTGCGCTGTTGCCCAAGCGGATGTCCAACCAGCTGGCGCTGCTGCTGGTTTTGGCTCTGGTGGCGGCCAATGCGATTGCGATGGTCTATGTGCAGTTAACGGGCGCGCTGTTGCACCCGGTGTCGCGCACGTTGGCGCTGGAGCGGCTGGTGATTGCCTATCAGGCCGCCGATAGCCTGCCAGCGGCCGCGCATCAGCGCCTGCTGGCCACGATGGACGCCAACGGCGCCCGGTTCTGGGTGGCCGCCGAGCCTGAAGTGCGGCCTTTTGCGATGCGCGCCGAAGAGCAACGCTTGATCGCCGATCTGGCGGCGCATCTGCCGCAGGTCGCCAGCCAGCAGATTGCCATGCAGCTTGAGCGCACCGACGGCGGGTTGGCGCGCGGGCACCTGTTCAGCGCGGTGCGGTGGGATCCGCTGCGGCTGCGCACCAGTATCGCCTTGGCCGACGGGCGCTATCTCAACGCGGTGCAGCACCCGCTGCAGGCGTATGAATGGAGCCGTTTGCTCTCCTATTCGCTGCCGGTGACCAGCGTGCCGGTGCTGCTGATGGTTATCTTTTTCATGCGCCGCGTGGTGCGGCCGGTGAAGACGCTGGCCACGGCGACAGAGCAGATCAGCCGCGGCGAACGGGTGGCGCCCTTGCCGCTGGCTGGCCCGCTGGAAGCGCGCGAGCTGACGCAGGCGTTTAACGTGATGCAAGAGCGCATCGCCCGCCATATTGAAGGCCGCACTCGGATGCTGGCGGCGATCAGCCACGATCTCAACACCCCGATTACCGAACTGCGGTTGCAGGTGGAACTGCTGGAGGAGGGGCCAGCCCGTGATGACATGCTGGAAAGCTTGGCGGAGCTGAGCGCGATGGTGAGTGAAACGCTGAATTTTATACGCGGCGATGCGATGCAGGAAACGACCGATACCATCGCGATGGCGGCGCTGTTTGACGAGCTGGCGCGGCGTTACCGCACGTTGGGCCAGCGGGTTCAGTGGCAGGGCATAGATGCGGGGGCGATGACGCTCCGTTGCCGGCCGCTGGCGCTCAAACGCGCGCTGACCAACCTGATCGACAACGCGCTGATCTACGGCGGTGAAGCGCGGATCCACCTGCAGCGCGATCCGGCTGGGGTGCGTATTGAAATCTGCGATCGTGGCCCCGGCATCCCGCCGGCGTGCCTGGAGCAGGTGTTTGAACCTTTTGTGCAATTGCCGTTCAAGGGCCGGCGCGAGGGGAAAGGAGCCGGGCTGGGGTTGGGGCTGTCCATTGCCCGTGCTTGCATTCATGCCCACGGCGGTGAA
The DNA here is from genome assembly GCF_039539505.1 of Gibbsiella dentisursi. Taxonomy (NCBI): domain Bacteria; kingdom Pseudomonadati; phylum Pseudomonadota; class Gammaproteobacteria; order Enterobacterales; family Yersiniaceae; genus Gibbsiella; species Gibbsiella dentisursi. Next base: position 633,264 of record NZ_BAABDG010000003.1, on the reverse strand, counting down.
CTGCTGTTGGAGAACCGCCCGCCGGCCGGCCTGTGCGCCATCGTGCTGTTGCCGGCGGGCGAAGGGCGCTCGCTCTAGAAGGTGACCGTGCTGCCGAGCCAGAACGTGCGCCCGTAGTTGACCGTGCCGTAGGTTTCGTCGTCCAGGCGTTTGTCGTTCAGGTTGTAAACTGCGGCGTTAAGCGCCACGGCGCGGGTCAGCTGGTAAGAGCCGCCGATATCCGCCGTGGTGTAAGCAGGGGCGGGTTCGGCATTGACCGTGGTGCCAAACTCTTTGCCGTAGTAGTTAACGGCAGCCCAGGCCTGGGCGCGATCGCTGATCGCCCAGTCGGCCCGCAGGTTGGCTTTGCTTTCGGGCGTGAGGGCCAACGGCGCGCCGGCGTTGGCGCCGCTTTTCTGCTCTGAGTCGGTATAGGTGAAGTTACCTTTCAGGGCCAATGCCGGGGTGATCTGCCAACGGCCGTTCAACTCAATACCTTTGATCACCGCTTCGTCGATGTTGACGCGGTCCATGATGATATAGCCATTCCAGCGCTCGCTGGTGGTGACCGTGGAAAGCTTGTCTTTGAAGTCGTTGTAGAACACGGTGGCGCCGGCGGAGAGGGTGTCACGGTCAGACCACAGTGCGGAAAGCTCATAGTTGGTGCTGCTTTCCGGTTTTAGCCTGGAATTGCCGAACATGACATACGTGTTGCGCCGCAGCACCGCGTAATCATCGATCACAGCGCGCAGTTCGGGCGCCTTGAAGCCGCGGGCAATGCCGCCTTTGAGGGTCCACTCATCGTTCAGGTGCCAGACGCCATACAGGCGTGGGTTGATGTGGCTGCCGTACTGCTGGTGGTGATCCAGCCGCAGGCCGCCGGTGAGCGCAAAGCTCTCGGTCATGCGCCATTCGTCTTCCGCGAACAGCGCTTTTTGCACCACTTCGAACTTATAGTTTTTTTGGTCGTTCAGCCCCTGGTTCCAGTCATTGAGCGTGCTTTGGTTCCACTGTGCGCCAACGGTGGTGATGTGGTAATCGGTCGGCGCGACCAGTTTGGCGTCAAATACGGTGTTCTTGATTTGCGGTTTGCGCCCCAGCACGTCGGTCTGGCTGGCGCTCGCAATGCCTTCGCGGCTGGTTTTTTCCTGCGACAACACCAATGTTGAAGTGGCCCAGCCCCAGCGCCCTTCGTGTGACAGCGATCCGTGATCGCGGTTATTTTTTTGCTCGCGGGTGGCCCAGTTGGGGCTGGTGCCTTCGCCGTTTTTCAGGCGTGTAATGCCGCCCTCCAGTAAGATGTCATGGTTGGCATTGGGGGTGAAAGCCAGGCGCGCCGTCAGGCTTTTATGCTTAGCCTTGGTGAAGCCGTTGGTGGTTTGCACATTATCATCGGCCTGACGATCCAGGTAGCGCCCCCACAGTTGCAGCCCAAGCCGCGCCGGCACCAGCGGGCCATTGAGGTAAAACTGTGTCTGGCCGGCGTTGCCCTGATCGCTGTGCTGGCGGGCGGAGTAATCATAAGAAACCGAGCCGCCCCACTTCGGGGATACCTTGCGGGTGATCACGTTGATAACGCCGCCGATGGCGTCTGAGCCGTACAGCGAGGACATCGGGCCACGGATAATTTCGATGCGCTCAATGGCCGCGGCGGGCGGCATAAAGCTTTGTTCGTAGCCCGTGTTGCCGTTAACGCGGGATTCGCGCCCGCTTTGCCGCTTGCCATCGACCATCAGTAGCGTGTAATCCGCTGGCATGCCGCGAATTGAGATATCGGTTTCATTGGCGCTGCCATTGACCACTACGCCTTCGACATCACGTACGGCATCCGCCAGGTTCTGGACGGAGCGTTTACGCAGTTCTTCGCCGCTGATGACCGTGATCGAAGCTGGCGCATCTTCCTGATGTTGCTCAAACCCGGCGGCGGTGACCACCAATGTATCCTGAGATCGGGTGCGATCATCGGTTTGTTCTTCGGCAAAGACAACGGAGCTGGTGGGGCAGATCAACGCCAGTTTGATGACGGCGGCCAGGGTTCGGCGGTGGAAGCGAGGGATCATGTGCTGTGCGTCTCCAAAAGTGTAAAGGAAACGTAAATCATACTCATCCGCATTACGTAAAATTGGACAAAGTGTGACAGCACGCCAGCGTCTATCATCATATTGACATATCACTGTGCACATTCTTGCCGGGTTACATTGTCATTGCCCTTAACACCACAGGAATTGAACTATGCGTGTCCCAGACTACCCCACGGCAGAGAGTGAAAAATGGTCGAACGTTGATGCTTATTTTTCGGATCTGCTTGCGCCTTCAGACGCCGGCCTGGATGCGGTTCTTGTTGCTAATGCGCAGGCGGGTTTGCCTGCGCATGATGTATCCGCCACACAAGGCAAGCTGCTGGCGCTGTTCATCAGGATGTTACAGGCAACGCGGGTGCTGGAGATCGGCACGCTTGGTGGGTATAGCACCATCGTGATGGCGCGAGCGATGGCGCCGAATGGCAAGATCACCACCATTGAGGCTGACAAGCACCATGCTCAGGTGGCATTAGCGAATATCGAGCATGCCGGCGTAGCTGCACGTGTCGATCTGCACATCGGGGCTGCGCTTGATGTGTTGCCCACGCTAGCTGGCCCGTTCGATATGATTTTCATTGATGCCGACAAGAAAAATAACCCGCATTATCTGCAATCGGCGTTGCGGTTATCACGCCCCGGCACGGTGATTATCGCGGACAATATCGTGCGTGGGGGAGCGGTGATCGATCCAGAAAGTAATGATGCGCACGTTCAGGGTGTGCGTGAATTTTTCCAGATGCTCGCTGATTACCCGTGCCTTGATGCCACTGCGATTCAGACCGTTGGTGAAAAAGGTTGGGATGGGTTTGCGATAGCGGTTGTTAAGGCTGAATAATTTATCGTTTGGATCGGGTTGGGTTGGTGACGATTTTGGTCACAGGGAAGCCTGTGAGTATCATTATGCCGGGGCTGGCAGAGTGGTATTTCGTAACGTTCTTTGTTGGGGGCGTGGAAGGTTTCGGTCGCCACAACGCCGCTATTTTTGCAACACCGCAGCCGCGCCCGAGTTAGGGGCCGAAGGCGCGGCCCCTAACGACCCCGCGCCTGCGCCATATCAGGCGGCCGCTGCGCGGCTACCCTCACTGTGTCACTGCGCATTAACGGCCGGCTACGACAGGCGTCCCTGCCTGTCTCGCCTGAAACCGCCGTCCTGGCGGTTTCGCCTATGCTACGTTCCGCCGTTCGGCGCCTTCAATGGCTTCAACATCCGTGCTCCACTCACCTAATGCGTTGTCTTTGAGGTTAACTTGTTTATGGGAATGTCGCCTGGACTGGTCACTTGCCTGGCGTGCAGGCCTCTGGTTTGCTGTCTGCAGCCACGTAGTGCTGCCAAACGGTATTCAAACCAAACCCCACCATGGCGAAGTACAAACTGAAATAACGCTCTACCATAATAAAGAACGAACTGTTCAACTCAATCATCACATTATTGGTGGTCACCAGCAGGCCGGATTTTTCTGCCGCCAGCAGCATGCGGTTGATATGCGCACGGGAAACGGCACAGAATTTTGCAATCGTCGCGGAGGAAAGCAGCAGCGTATGTGAATTCTGCTTTATGCTTTCTGTTAACAGCATCAGCAACACCATATGGCCGGCATCTTTACTGATGAAAAGCGCCGCTTGTGGCACCAGTTCGATCAAATAAATTTCTTTCATCATCAGTTGACCATAAGTGCCAAAAAATACCGGGATAAAATCCGGTAGCTCGAGCAGCTCGGCGACCGGGATATCAGGAAATATCATCTGGTAGGGCCGCGCCACTGAGCTTATCAGTGCGTGGGTTTCGCGCAGTGCGCTGTCCGTTGGTTTGAAGTACAGTTGGCGCTTGTCCTGAGCGATGCGGCTGACTTCCAACCGCCGGCCGACACGCAAAAACAACAGAAAAGAATCCAGTGAATTCTCACTGACGATGTCTTTGCCTTTAAAAAATTCCTTGATATCTTTCAGCCTGGCATTGGGGCAGGTGAAATAGATTGAAAGAATGCTTGAGCAGATAATGAATCTGCTATTCCTGAAAATAACTTTATAGAATAATGGGTGTTTTTTATAAGCATCTTTTATTAGTTTACCATGGTTAATAATCGCAGAGTGAAATAGCGCTGACTCTCTAATGTCATTGGCGGACTGTTCGAGATAACGTTGTATTTTAAATCGGCTCTGACTCATTATTTACCCTATCCATAGTAAGAAAATTCCTATGATACTTCTTATAGTGGCTAAAGGGTGAAATATTGCCTTTTTATTTGGTGGCCGAGATCGTTAATGATCGCCGCTTTCACGGTGGTGCCCGGCAAGGCGGCAGCGCCGTTGAGGTTATCAATAAAGTAACGTTTGCTACTAAACGGCGCGGTCATCATGTCGCTCTCTTGGCGCACCGGATAATCTTTGTTCCCCAGGCGCACGCTAAGCTGCGCGAAAGAAAGATAAAATGCAGAGGCGTTTTTACAGATTAATTCATAATGCTTGCCGGCTTGCCTTAGCGTAAAGGTGATCTTGTCCGGCGCGCTGGCGGCCTGGCCTGCCAGCGTTTTCGGCCGGTAGAAGATCTTCATTTGCGTATTCATTGCCAAAGTTACGCGCGTTTTCTGCGGCGGCGTAATCGGCTGGCTCGGGGGGATCTCGTACAGGTTCAGCCAGAAAACCGATTCCCTGTCGGTGGGGAGCGCCTGGCCGCCGTAAATGAGCCGTAGCCCGCGTAGGGTGCCGGGCTGCATGCTAAACACGCTGGGGAGAGAAACAAATGGTGCGTTCGACAGCTCCGGCGCTGCGTTAACGTCGCCGTTGTCCACCCAGGTTTGCACCATGATCGGATACGCATTGGTGTTAACCAGCATCAGGCTTTTTTCGTTTTCACCCTGGTTGAACACCACCCGTGTTGCCGAAGCGATAATCCCCGCTTTGGCCCCGGCGCTGATTACGCACAACGCGCACAGCAGCAGTGCGCTTATTTTTTTCATCATACCCATCGTTTATTGCACCTTAACCCAAACATAGGCTTTGGCATCCACCCTCCCTGCGGTAACGGTTTCCCCCGGCAAACGGGTCAGGGTGGCCGTCAGTTGGGTGGTGTAGTGAGTGTATCCGGAGGTGGTGCTGCCGTTGCTGCTGGCGCCGTCGAGCACCGAATACCAGCCCCCGGCGTTGCCGCTTGGGCTGGCGGGATTGCTGGCCAGCCAGCCGACAAAATTCATCGCAGAGCCGGTACTGGCGTTGGAAAGTGCAATGCCAACGCCGGTGGCGACGCTGCTGTCGGTGCCATAGCCGGTAGAGAGCAGGTAGCTCACCCCGCCGCTGGCGTTAACCAGGCCAAGCTCTTGCGCTTTGGTATAGGCGTCATAAGGCACTTGCAGGCCGAGGGCGGTGCCATCGGAAGCGACGCCGGAAACCGCAGCGTTATCGCATTCAATATTGATGGTGAACGGCGCCTGAGACGTCTCGCCTGCGTTCAACCGGCTGACGGAAATCGTGGGCAGCAGTACCAGAGGCGTGACGTTGCGCGCCACGCAGGTGGCGGTATAGGAAAGCGTAGAGACCGGTGAGGTGCCCATTCCCATGGCGTTCCAGCGGCCAGTGCCCCAGGTAGTGAAGTTGGTGGCCGAATCGCTGCCGATCGTTTCTGCATCGATGCCGGGGCCTTTAAACAGGACATAGCCGTTTGGCTGGGTGCAGCTATAGCTGGCTGCTGCGCTGGTAGAGGCCATGCCGTAGGTGGGGTCGGATGCGCTGTAGCCGCAATAATAGCTGGCACCCTGGCCCGGCAGGGAACTGATCCTGATCAGATCGGCGCGGATCGGGCTGAGGTCTTTTACCCGGATCTGGATCTTGCCGGCGTCGGTGGTCACGTAGCTGGTGATCGGTGTTTGTTGCCAGTAGCGCGTGAACTCCAGGCCGGAATTCAAATGGGTCAGCTTGATGCCGACATAAGGAAAATAGGTGGCGAAATAGTTAGGGTAGCCGTCCAACGCGCCAAGATCGTAATAGCCGCCCACCCGATCGTCGCCGTTGGTGGCGAACACTTCATAGATATCGCCGGCGTCGCTGGCGTCGCACTCGTACAGCACTTTTTCCGGATCGGGATAGCGCACGCCGGTGGTAAAGTTGAACACGCTGCTGCCGAGTAGCGTGCCCACCGGCTGCAGATAGGTGCTGGTCAGGTTCACCCGGCCAAGCCCGATGCCGACGCCGCAGGCGTCGCACCCGGCGTCGATCGCCGGTGAGACGCGGGTGCAGGTGGCAAAGGTGGGCGCCGCAGCGAAAGGGAGCAGCAAAAATAGCCCCGCCCGCAGGTAAGCAATAGTTTTCATGATCAATCTCTCCTGGTATTGACGGTTTATCGGCATGGTGCGCTCAACCGTTGGATCGGCGTATCTTCCGCCGCTGGCGCGTGGTAATGCAGGCGGCACTGCTGGTTTGCCTGTTTGCCCCATTGCAGCGTCAACGTATCCTCGGTTTTATCACTGCGCAGATAGAGTTGGTTGGCCTGGCCAACCATGCCGATGTTCTTGCCGGCGGGATCCAACACGGCGGTTCCCATAGGGATGGTGCCGTTGTCGGGGCGCTGCGCGGTAATCAGCAGCGCCTGGCCGCGCACGGTGTTGAAGTGGAGCCTTACCGTTGCGCCGGCGTAGGGCGCCACGCGTTTTTGCCCGTCTTCCAGCTCTGCTTTGCTATTCATCCCTTCTGGGTTCAGGGCCACGGTATTGTAGTGATAAGGGGTTAATGCCGGCGCCAGCGCATAGCCGAAGCGATCGATCCGTGCGCCCTGGCCATCCATCACCTTCGCACCGTTGGCGCCTGGCGCTTCGATCAGCGCAAAGCTGTCGCCCACGTACGGCCCAAGCGTTACGCCGCCGCGGTGTGCCACTACGGCGCCCTGCAGCGATGCCGAACCTTGCCAGTATTGGCGCGAGGTGGAAGCTGAACCGGTCACGTTGGCATACGGCAGGCGGGTTTGCAGGTTGCCGCCCCACAGGCTTTGCCGGGTGTCGTCGTCGGTGGAGAAGTTAAGCCCATAGCTGACGGGCTGTTCTTCGCCAACGCTGCCGGAAAGCACGGCCTGATAGTTGCTACCTTGCCCCTGGCTGTGGTTGGCCAGCAGTGAAGCGCTTGGCGCCGAAGAGGAACGCCCCAGCGGGAAGCTGAACGTCAGCGCGGTGACGGTCTGTTTCGTGGTGCTGGTCTGCGCATTGCCGTAGATGTTGTCATAGCTATAGGCACCGGTGCTGTAGCTGTTGCCCAGCGTGCGCGTTTTGGTCACGGACAGGTTAAGCGCCACGCCATTGTTGAAAGTTTTGCTCCAACCGAACTGTAATTGGTTATCGCGGCCGCGTTTGTCGCGGTAATCCTGGGTCGAGCCGGATAGCATCAGGTTGCCCAGCGGGCCGATCCCTTGGTTGAACGCCACTTCAAAGCGCGAACGCTGGCGATAGGTATCGGATGTCCAGCTCTTGCCATAGGCGGTATGGCGGACGCCAAGCACGTCGTTCAGATCGCGGAACCCTTCGGTGGAATAACGGTAGCCGGCGATAGAGAGCGTGGTATTGGTCGGCGTGAATGTCCGGCTGTAGGACAGGTGCATCATCCAGCCGCTGGTACTGCCATCCGGCAGGCTGGCGTGCGAATAGGTGGTGTTCATGCCGAACGCCCCGAGCCAACTGCTGTAAACGCCGCCCAGCATGAAGGCCTGGTAGCCGTCGGCCAACTGGTTGCCTGCGTTGAAGGTTAGCGCGTTGGTCAGCCCCTGTTGCCAGGTGATTTCGCTGAACAAATCGTTATCCCCGACGTAACGTGAGCGGCCCAGGGTGGCGGCATAACGCGAAAGGCCGGGGCGAATGGATTCCGGCACGGCGGCGAAAGGCACGGTAAAGGTGCTGCTGCTGCCGTCGGCTTCGGTGACCACCACCGTCAGATCGCCCGCATAGTTGGTAGCGTACAGATCGTTGATGCTGAACGGGCCCGGCGCCACGGTGGTCTCATACAACGTGTTTTTGCCCTGCAACACCGTTACCCGGGCGTTGCTTTTGGCGATGCCGCGCACTACCGGCGCATAGCCGCGCAGGGAGTCCGGCAGCATGCGATCGTCTGAGCTGAGCTGCAGGCCGCGGAACCCCAGCCCGGAGAAGAAACGGCCGCTGGTGAAGCCTTCACCCAGCAGGATTTCGCTGCGCAAGGGCAGAATGGCGCGCTGTACATAGCGGCGGCTGGTGTTCCAGTGGTTGCCGTTTTCCTTGTCGTAACGGAAGTTGGACTGCTGACGATAGCGCCATAGCCCCAGGTTAAGGCCGCCGTTAAGGCTGGCGTAAGTGGAATTCAGATCGCTGGCCTGGGTTTGCCGGTAGCTGACGTGATACTGGCTGACGTTATAGTTGAAAAAACCCATGGTTTCGCCGCTGTCCAAGCTGTCGGCGCTAACGCTGCCGCGCGGCGGGCGGTTCATCATCGCCTGCGGGATGCTCAGATCCAGGCGGAGTTGGGCAATATTCACCTGCGCGGTGATGTCTTTCAAATCCAGGCCGGGTTGCAGACAGGCGTTCGCCGCCGCCTCGGGCTGCTTTTTCAGCCCGAAGCGCGCCAGTTGGCTGGGATCAAAACAGGGCTGAACTTTTTCTTCCTCTCCGCGCACCAACTGCACCCGTGAGCGTTCAATGAAAACGCCATTGATGAACAGATCGACCAAGTAGTGGCCCGGTTTTACCGTGTCTTGTTGGTTAAATTGGCTCAGTTCACTATTGCTGAGTACGCTGCCGCGCAGCAGTGAAGCGTCGAAGGTGTAACCGTCATCGGCGGCCTGCGCCAGGCAACTGAAAGGCAATGCTAAAAACAGGCTGCGGGCAAGCAACGATAACCTTGTGTTAAGCATAATCATTAGAACGTCCCTGTCCTTGTTTAGTGTGATGGTGTGAGCGTGCGCGTAACCTCAACTCCGTAATCGTTGACCACGCGCAGCGTGATCTTCACTTCCCCTGCCGGAAACTGCGCCAGCGGCCAAGTGGCTTCTGAAAAGGGCGCGATCATCTCCGCCTGCGGGATCCTGGCGTGCTTGCCGCCCGTTTCAACTGCGGCATAGCTGATGTTGGCGTAATACGGCGTTGGGTTGCTGACCCGCAGCGCCTTGCCGGCACGCTGAATAGTTAATTGGTCAACGACGTGATTGGCCTCTCCAGCCAGCCCTTCTGGGCGATAAAAAACTTTCAGCCGGTTGGTCAACAGCAGCATCAGCTTGTTTTTATCGCTGTCTGTTTGCTTGACGGCGGGCACCTGCAGAAAATTGAGGTAAAACAGCGATTCGCGGTCGGTGGGCAGTTTCTTTTGCCCGGAAAAGACCAGGCGGACCATTTGCCCGCTGTGCGGTTCCATACGGAAGATCTGCGGCGAGGCAATAAAAGGTGCGTCTGCGGTTTCCGGCGTGGACTTCGGGTTGTTAATGTCCAGCCAGATTTGTATCAACGCCGGCGTGGCGTCGTCGTTGCTGAATTGCAGCGTTTTCTCACGCGTCTGGGCGGGGTAAATCACCCGGTTGCCGAGCAGCGTTACGCTGGCGGAAGCGGTATTTAAGGTGGTAAATAGCAGGCATAACAAAAGTACCACCAGATGAGTAGCTGTGCGTGCTGTGTGCGCCATAAAATAAACCGATTGGTGAGGCTAATAAATCAGCGCTGCCCATGGGGCAGGCAGCGCTGGCGTTATTAATGATTTACGTTTTATTGGTAGCTGATGGCGTATTGCGCAGTTGCGATGACTGAACCCGCGGTCACGCCGGTGCTTTCCGCGTAATAACGGGCAACCAGATCCTGTGAGGTGGACGTTGTGCCTGAAGCCAGCGTCATGGCGGTGCTGGTCGTCACGGAACCCGAAGAGAAAGACAGCGGCGAGCTGGCGTCGCTATCCAACAGTTGGATAGAAACGTTAGTAGCGGTACCGGTGTTGCCCAGGTTGCCGTTGCTGGTGATGTTGTTGCCGGCAAATACCGTTTTGATCGCTGTGCTGTTGTCAGCATCCGCAGTACAACCCGTTACGTTTACCGTGAAAGTAGTAGCACCAGCCGCTGAACCTGCGGTAGCCAGAGTGCTTGCGGCAACCGTTGGTAGTAATACTACTGGGTTAGATTCATTGCCATTAATATTAACAGAACAGGTCTGGGTGCTGACCTCACCTCTAAATTGAACTGTGTTTGCAGAGTCTGCAAAAGCGGCGCCAGAGAAAGCGATCAAGGCGAGTGCAACTAATTTCAGTTTCATGAGAAATACCTTTTAATTTACTTTTTGTGAAAGCAGTCCTGACAGTATTCGCATACTGCCGTGTTTGCATTTATATAAAGCATGTTACGTATATGTTTGTTCATGCAGAATGCTGGGGCATCTTAGCAGAGTGAGAATTTTCCCAAAACTTGATTTTTTTAGCATGTGAAATTAACACAAACCAATGTAACATTTAGTTACATTGGCGCTAATGTTGTGAATGGAAAAAATAGATCTATATCACTACGTTACGTTTTTGTTGGGCTCTGTGTTTATCTTTATGAAATATTTTGAAACATTCGTACTATTTTAGGTCCGATTTTATCGGTGCCCTGGTTGTTAAAAAAATGATAATATCAAAGGTAATTGTTAATGCTTTGTGTTAAGGATAATAACCCCAAAAATGAGCCATGACAGAAAGCATAATAATGGGTTATGAAGGAGTGTTTTAAATATTTGGATAGGAGATCCAATGTGTGTGTGATTTATGTTGATCAATCGCCGTTGTGTTGGTATGGAATAAGGTCATTATTGCCAATAAAAGTATTTTCATTGCCATTCCCCAGTGTTAATCAGTTAAGCTCTCTGGGTTTATTACCTGAATTGGTTATCATGGATTTTCCGAAAAAAATTTACCTGTTCCATGAATACATCTTATTTTTAAATTATCTCCGTTGCTGTAATCCGAATCTTAAGACGTTATTCTTTATCGATAATGCCACTCCCCTGGTGCTGTCGCTGATTGCCAGAACGGCACCGGATGCCCTGTTGCACAAGGGGGAAAAATTGCTGACGGTACGTGCTGCCTGCCTGGGATTGTTACAGCAGAAGAAGCCAGCGGGCGGTGGGCGGTTGCGGGGGATGCCGAAGCCTGCTGCGATCACCCGTAGCGAAGCGCTGGTGCTGTGCGAAACCTCCCGTTGTGCCAGTGTTGCCACCGTGGCGCGGCGATTAAACCTAAGCCCAAAAACGGTCTATGCCCATTTGGCCAGCGCCGCGCGGAAATTCGGCCTGAGCAACCGTGTGGAACTGCTCAAAATGATGGCATCGTGTCGTTAGCCCCCATGCTGGGGAACGGGTTGGCCTGGAAAATATCGAGAGGGCGCCTATTAAATGCCGGCCATCAACAAATCCAGGAAATTAAGAAGTAGGCTACGCAAGTATCACGCGTTGGCCAGAAGGATGTTCGTATCTCTCTCATTACGCTTGTAAACATTGAACTGCATCGATTATTGCTTTCTGTGTGCTGGCTTGTCTCGGGCCGGTGGCTTTCAGGCAGTGAGTTTACATGGCCCTTTTTTCTCTGTTTTCCGCCAGATTATGCTGGAATTTTTCCAGGCTCCACGCATTACTCAGGGCTTCGCGTACCAACGCCTGCTGGTTTTTAGGCTCTCGGGTGCCTAACGACGGCTCGGCGTCAAAGCTGGTGGGGAAGGCATATCCGCGTGCCGCTATGTTGATCACGCTATTGAGCGCATCTGCGGCCAGTGTGCTGTTTTTTAACAGCGGGTAGATGTTGTGCAGGATTTGTTCATGGTCGATCTCTTCCCGCGGAACGCAAAAGGCAGAAGACACTTGCAACAGGTTGGTCGTTCTCACCCGATCGGTGGTGGCGTTATTGCCCTCGGTATGAAATAGCGCCGGATTAAAAAACAGACCGTCACCTTTATTGAGCGGCACTTGCACGTAATGCTCGGCGAAATATTCGCTAAAATCCGCGCGCTGATACGCCATATAGATCAGTTCGTACTGATGCGACCAGGGCAGCAGCCGCATAGGGCCGCAGGCGAGCGGCACATCAGTATGCGCGATGACGCCCCGTAGCGTCAGATACTGCGACAAAAGCTGCACCGGAATGGGGAATTGCGCGGCAAATGCGCTTTGCTGAATGCTGAGGTGATCATCGCGCTGCGGCGGTTGCACTGCGCCCCCAGGGCGCACCTGATGTACCTGCGAGGCCATGAGCCAGGTGGGGCCGAGCCACGCCTGGCAAATCAAGTTCAACATGGGGTTGGCATAATACTCGACGAAGGCTTCAGGGCTGGTTGCGGCCAGTTTTTGCAGCGCCAGCAAGATGCGTTGGCTATTACCGGCACCGGCCTGCGGGAAACGATTGGCCCGAATTTTCGCTTTTGCTTCCGCCCGCATAATCTCTTCAAAAACGTGCGAAGTGCGATCAACGCTTTCTTCGTCGCCGTACAACCCGCGCACAACAAAAACGCCTGGGCCATAAGAGAGCGCCCGGTGAAGTTCGCTCAAGACCGCTTTTTTATCCCGCTTAGCCGCCGCCGCTAACGTTAGCCGATTATAAATAAGGACATCGGATACGGCTTCGCTCGCCAAAGGATACTCTGAAATATTGACACTTTGATCACAAAAGGCTTTGAAATCTTCAATAGAGATCTGGTCTTCATGCATAAAGTAGAGCGCTGTCATAATGACCTCATCATTTTGATATTTATTAGATAAAATGAAATTAATCATGCGCCGTGAAAGGCTGTTTCAGCGGCATGACAGGATTGATGTCTACAACATTAGCAGTTACATTCTTTTAACATTAAATCAAAAAAACCTCATCAATACGTCATGTGATCTATGCCTAAGTTTACGCAGAAACAGATTTCCGCTCAGTCAGGCTTAAGCCTGGCGACCATAGATCGCGCGTTGCACAACCGCGGGCACGTGCATCCACAAACGTTGCACCGCATTCAGCAAGCGATAGTCGATCTTGAATTGCAGCAAAAAATCAGCCTGGCGCAGGGAAGAACCCTCTATTTTGATGTGATTATTCACGCTCCCGAACGGTTCAGCGAGCTGGTGAAAGCGGCGTTCAGCAGCCAGATATCCAGCTTTAATTCGTTTAAAATTCAGCTGCGTTTTCACTGTAGGGAACATATGTCGGTGGACGAGGCCGAGCAGCTATTAAAAAAATGCTCGTTAAACACGCACGGTATCATCTTGAAGGCGATGAACTCGGAAAAGCTCATCCCGGTGATTAATAACCTGATTAAACAACGCATCCCGGTTGTGACCATCGTGACGGATATCATCGGTAGCGCCCGGCTACGGTATATCGGCATGGATAATTTTAACGCAGGGAAATCTTCCGCGTTTCTGATGGCCAAATGGCTGGCTAACGATAAGTGCACGATTGCCGCCATCACCGGCAGCCAGGATTTCATCGGCGAGCAGGAAAGAATCCAGGGCTTTGTAGAAGGGATGAAGGTGTTTGCGCCACAGAGTGAAATCAAGATCATTGCCGACGGTTTTGGCATTGATCATCTGATGTACGCGTGCTTAAAAACGTTCCTGCGTGAGCACCCCCAGATTGATGCGGTATACACCGTCGGCGGCGGCAACAGCGGTATTTTGCGTGCCTTTAGCGAGCGGAATATTCAGCTAAAAGCCGTGATCGGCCACGATCTCGATCGTGAAAATAGGGCGTTAATGCAAGCGGGGAAAATCGATGCGCTGATCGACCATAATCTGCAGCTTGATGCACAGCACGCGTTTAAAACCCTGCTGGAGTTTCACGGTTTTTTGCCTGCCGAGAGCAACCATGCTTCCTATTCCCGCATTAACATCATTATGCGCTTTAATATGTATGCCTGAAGGGGAAAAAGCCTGAAAAATCAGGCTTTATTATGCTGTTGCCGGCGTTTAACCATACTTGGGTTTGATCCACACCGCCCCTTGTTCGTGGCTGTCGACGACTGCATCCACGAAAGCAACGCCTTTCAACCCATCGGCGATTTGCGGGATCACCGCGCCGATGCCTTGCGGAGCCAGGTTCGCATCGCGTGCGCGGAGCGCCGCGGCGAAGCCGTTGTAGAGATTGCTGAACGCTTCGATATAGCCTTCAGGATGGCCCGGCGGCGTGCGGGTTCGCGCCTGGGTCAGCGCATCAAGATCGTCGCGGCCGCGCTTGATGATTTGCGTGTAGCCTTCCAGCGGCGTGTAGAGCAATTCGTTGGGCTGTTCCTGTGCCCAGGTCAGGCTGCCGGTTTCGCCGAACACGCGCAGCCGCAGCGAATTCGAACAGCCGATCGCCACCTGCGATGCCCACAGCATGCCGCGGGCGCCGCCTTCATAGCGAATAAGAACATGCGCGTTGTCATCCAGCGCTCGCCCTTCGACAAAAGTGGCCAGATCCGCCATCACGCTGTCCACTTTCAGGCCGGTGACAAAGCCGGCAAGATGAAACGCATGGGTGCCGATGTCGCCAATAGCGCCGCCGCGCCCGTTCTTTTTAGGATCAACGCGCCAGGCAGCTTGTTGATTGTTCTTCAGTTCAACGCCGGTCGCCATCCATTCCAGTGGATACTCTACCTGCACGGTGCGCACCTTGCCGATCAGGCCCGCCTGAACGCGCGAACGGGCCTCCATGATCAGCGGATAGCCGGAGTAGGTGTAGGTTACGCCAAGAAAACGCCCCGTCTGGCTCACCATTTCCGCCATGGCTTCAGCATCTTGTAAGGTGGTGGTGAGCGGTTTTTCGCAAATCACGTCAATACCCGCCTCAAGGAAGGCGCGGGCGATAGGGTAATGGGTGAAATTGGGGGTACAGATGGCGACCACGTCAATGCCATCGTCGCGCGCGGCTTCGCCCGCGATCATGGCGGTGTAATCGTCGTAGGCGCGTTCCGGCGCGATAAAGTTCTGCGCGGCAAAACGGTGGCCGCGCTCGGCGTCAACATCGAATGCGCCCGCCACCAGCTCGAACTGATCGTCCAGGCGGGCGGCGAAGCGGTGGATCCCGCCAATATAAGCGCCAGTACCGCCGCCGACCATCCCCAGCCGAATACGCCGGCCTTTCAGTGATGACTTACTCATTACTGCCTCCTTCAATACCCAATATTTTTCTGTTGAGCGAGCGATCCGCATAGGATTTACAAAAATCGTCAAAGGACTTATCCGTCACGCGAATAATGTGATCGCTGATGAATTGCGCGCCTTCACGCGCGCCATCTTCCGGATTTTTAAAGCAGCATTCCCATTCGAGCACCGCCCACCCATCAAAGCCGTAGCCGGTGAGTTTTGAGAAAATGCCGGTGAAGTCGGTCTGCCCGTCACCGGGCGAACGGAAGCGGCCGGCACGGCTGCTCCAGGGTTGATAGCCGCCATAAGCGCCGGTCTTGCCGTTCGGGCGGAATTCGGCGTCTTTCACGTGAAAGGCTTTGATACGCTCGTGGTAGTGATCGATATAAGCCAGATAATCAATGCCCTGCAGTACCAGATGGCTCGGATCGTACATAATCTGGCAGCGTGTATGATTGCCGGTTTTTTCCAGGAAGCGCTCAAAGGTCAGGCCGTCATGCAGATCCTCGGTGGGATGGATTTCGTAGCACAGATCGATCCCCTGTTCATCAAAGGCGTTCAGGAGTGGTGTCCAGCGGCGCGCCAACTCATTGAAGCCTTCATCAATTAAGCCCTCTGGCCATTGCGGATAGGGATAAAGATACGGCCAGAGCAGCGTACCGGAAAAGGTGACGTGCTTTGCCAGCCCCAGGCGGCGCGATGCCCGCGCGGCGAGATACAGTTGTTCCGTTGCCCACTGCTGGCGCGCCTGCGGGTTGGCGCGCACGAAGGCCGGGGCGAAGCTATCCGCCGGCAAATCAAACGCCGGGTGCAGGGCCACCAGCTGCCCCTGCAGATGGCTGGCGAGATCGGTGAGCACCAGCCCGTGTTCTTGCAGCGTGCCGATAATGTCATCGGCGTAACTCTGGCTTTCCGCCGCTTTTTTCAGATCGATTAGCCGCGTATCCCAACTGGGGATTTCCACGCCTTTAAAGCCTTTTTCCGCCGCCCAGGCGGCCATGCCGCTTAGGGTATTAAACGGCGCTTCGTCGCTGGCAAACTGCGCCAAGAAAACCGCCGGGCCTTTAACCGTTTTCATAACCTCTCCTAAGTCAAAACAGGGGCTGCAACCCACGCTATTGCGCAGGCCGCAGAACGCACCTTGGTTAATTGGTCATAAACTTCTGGTAGTTTTCCGGTGTTACCAGTTGGAACGGAATAAAGTGGATATCCTGTATGCTTTCGCCCTTGGCGGCTTTCTCCGCCATATCCACCGCGCCATAAGCTTGTGATTTGGCGTCCTGGAACACGGTAACGGTTAATAGCCCGGTTTTTATCGCCTGCAGACCGTTCGGGCCGCCATCGGTACCGCCGACTAAAATATCCGTGCCGATTTTTATGCCGTTGCTTTTTATCGCCATGGCGGCGCCGATAGCCATTTCATCGGCGTTTGCGGAAAGAATGTCGATTTTGTCGCCTGATAAAATCCAGTTATTCATCAGGTTCATCCCGTCTTCACGCATCCATTTCGCCGTATCTTCAACAATCACGTGCATATTCGGGTGTTTGGCAATCACTTCTTTTGCACCTTGGGTTCTGAAGCGGGTCGCATCATTACTTAACAACCCTTTCATGATGGCGACATTCACACTTTTTCGGTCTTTCACTTTATCGGCCAGGTACTGCATCTGTAGGCGTCCGGCTTCAATTTCATCGCTGCCGATGTAGCTTACGCCGTTGCCCATTTTCGAATCGGAGGGCATCCTGTTGAGATATATCAGCGGGATTTTGGCCGCACGCGCCGCATCGGTCATATTTTTGGTGCCTTGGGTATCAACCGGATTAACAATAATTACGTCCACTTTGCCGTTAATAAAGTTTTGTACCTGGCTTAGCTGTTTATCGACGGCGCCCTGTGCATCTTCAAACTGAATTTTCATGTCGGGATATGTTTTCCCTTGCTCGATAATGTAACCACGCAGGCGGGAAAGGAACACATCATCCATTTGCGCAATACTGACGCCGACTTGTACTGCAAATACAGCAGGGCTGAGAGATAAGAGAATAAGACAAAATAAAATTAATCTTTTCATGATGGTTATCTACCGTAATTATGGAGGCCAGAATAGATCTGACGTCTCAGGTTTTATTATCAAAATACGTTTCGTAGGGTTTACTGCTTTGACTACCATGCCGACGACTTAGCGATTTTTCTTGTTACGATACATATCAACAGAGACCGCACTCACAATAATAATCCCCTTAATAATGTCCTGAATATAAGCATCAATACCAATAAAGGTGAAACCGCTCTTAATTAAACCCAATATGCACGCGCCAATCAGCGTCCCCGTGATGCGGCCAACGCCGCCCATCAGGCTACTGCCGCCGATCACCGCGGCGGCGATCGCATCAAGTTCGTAGGAAACCCCCATGCTGGATTGCCCGCTGCTGACGCGTGCGGCAAGCACCACGCCGGCTAAACCGGCTAACCCGCCAGCAATGGTATACACCAGCACCAGGTATTTCTTCACGTTGATGCCGGAAACCTGCGCCGAAACAATATTCCCGCCAATGGCATAGATGTATTTCCCGTAACGCGTGGCGCGCAGCGCCACATGGAATACGAAGGCCACCAGCAGAAATATCACCACCGGCATCGCCCCCTGACCAATAGCGGTAAAACTGTCGGAAAGAAAACTGACCGGGTTGCCCTGGGTGTAATATTGCGCCAGGCCGCGGGCGGAAACCATCATCCCCAGGGTGGCGATAAAGGGAGGAATGCCCGTTCGGGTAATTAATATTCCATTGATAAAGCCACAGATAATCCCAACGCCAATACCGGCCGCGATCGGAACGATAGCGGGTAAATCCACCAGTGAAGGATAAACCGGTGAGATACTGTCCGAGGTTTGTGCCAGGCTGGCGGAAATAACGGCCGTTAACGCAATCAATGAGCCTGAGGATAAATCAATGCCGGCGGTAATAATAACCTGAGTCACCCCGACGGCGATAATACCGATGATGGCGACCTGCAAAATAATCAGGAGCAATCTGTTGGTATTCAGCAGAAAAGATTGATCGCGTAAATACCATCCCGCACATTCAAATACGAGAGCGATTAATACCATAACAACAAATATGCCGGTATCTTTCGGCAGGCTACGGCGCAAAGACTGCCAGTTAAATGAAGGTTTTACTTCATTGACTTCAGTTGAATTACTGTCAGACATAACATTCTCCTCGTATTTCTTTCAGTACGCAGAAGCATAAAGCCAGAGCCAGACCTCCCTGCCTGACGTGATGCGTGAATTAGAGGGTTATCCAGCTTCTTTCTCGGGAAGAAGCAATCGCGGCATCAACCAGTTTCTGAATTTCAAAGGCTTCTTTGAAATCCGGGCCGGCAATATTGCCATCGGTGATAGCGTGAATAAATTCCAGCATTTCAATCGTCTTAAGATCGTTAAAGCCAAGCTGATGCCCCGGTGCCGGGCAGAACAGGCCGTAAGGATAATGCTCCGGCCCCGCTACCAGCGTGATAAAGCCGTTTGTACTTTCCGTTTCCGAGAAGCGGAAATATTGCAACTCATTGAAGCGTTCCTGATTGAAGATCAGCGCGCCTTGGGTGCCGGTGATTTCAAAGCCCAACTGCATTTTATGCCCGGATGCGATCCAGTTTGCTTCGATATGGCCGCTGCAACCGCGGGCGAATTTCACCGTCAGCCGGGCGATGTCATCCACTTCCACCGCTTTGCGCGCCGTAGCGCCGGGGCTTTCCGGGCGCGATGTGATCACCGTTTCCAGATCGGCGAACAGTTCCGCCACCGGGCCGAGCAGAAAACGCGCCATGCTGAGAATATGGCTGCCCAGATCGGCAACCGCGCCTGCGCCGCCGGCCGGATCGACCCGCCACGACCACGGAACCGCCGGACTTGCCATAAAATCTTCGGCATGAATGCCCCTGAAACCGGTAATCTCACCCAGATCGCCCTCGGCGATCATCTTCCTGGCCAGCTTCAGCAGCGGGTTTTTGATGTAGTTAAACCCCACCTGGGTGACCACGCCGGCCTGCTCGGCGGCGCGATACATGCGTTCCGCGGTGGCGCTGTCCGGCGCCAGCGGCTTTTCGCAGTGCACATGTTTGCCAGCGGCAATCGCGGCGAGAGACTGTTCGGCGTGGAAACGGTTGGGCGTGGTGATGGAAATGACGTCAATCTCCGGATCGTGAATCAGATCCTGCCAGTTATTCGTCCAACGCTGGAAGCCGAACTGTCGCTGGGCGCGCTGCGCCGCGTCGCTATCAATGTCCGCCACGCTGACCAGCACCGGCTGCACATCGCCCGAAAACGAAGCGGCCGATTTCCATGCCATGGCGTGTGAACGCCCCATAAAGCCCGTGCCAATCAGGCCAATACCTAACTTGCGCATCGTGGTGTTCCTCAATTCACGTTGACAACCGTAAGCGTGTCCGCAGAGCGCTGCGCGGCATCCGCCAGTTTTAACGCCTGACAACCGTCGTGGACGGTTATCGGTACCGCGCCATCGTTGCCGATGGCAGAAATGAATGATTCCATTTCAAGCTGATAAGCCTCGCTGTAGCGCTGCATAAAGAAGTTAAGCAGCGGGCCGCGGGCTTCCGTCGTCTGTGCGCCGAAGTGGCGCACGGTGGTTTCGCGCTGATTGTCGTTCAGCATCATGCCGCCGGCGCCAAAAACCTCCAGGCGTTGGTCATAGCCATACGCCGCCCGGCGGCTACAGTTGATCTGGCACTGTTTCCCGGAGGCGGTGCGCAACTGCACCATCACCGTGTCGTAGTCGCCCAACGCTTCCAGCGCCGGTTCGAACAGGCGGCTGCCGGTGGCGAATACCTCTACCGGTTCCTCACCGAGTATCCAGCGCGCCAGATCGAAATCATGAATCACCATGTCGCGGAAGATGCCGCCGGAGTGTTTCAGGTAGTTCATCGGCGCAAGGCCCGGATCGCGGCTGGTGATGATCACCTGATGCAGATCGCCGATGTCGCCGTTGCGGATACGCCGATGGATTTCGTTAAAACCGGGATCAAAGCGGCGGTTGAACCCCAGCATGACACGCCGGGCGTGCTGGCCAAGCGCACGTTCGGCTTCCAGGGCTTTGCCGATGTCGAGATCGACCGGCTTTTCGCACAGCACGGCTTTGCCGGCGCTGGCGGCCGCCAACATGAGTTCGACGTGGGTATCGGTAGGGGAGCAGATCACCACCGCATCAATATCGGGATGGTTGATCGCATCAAGCGGGTTGTTCACCGCCGTCCCGCCATAGTGCGCGGCGAGGGCTCTGGCGTTGTCGATCAAGGGATCGGCAACCAGCGCCAGTTGAGCATCGCGATGGCGTGCAACGTTCGCTGCATGTACCTGGCCGATGCGGCCGGCGCCGAGGATGGCAATCTTGAGCATGATATTCTCCGGTAAGAGGCGTTATTGTTCTCAGGGCTGTTGACTCATCAGCTTGTTAAGCTGCAGAACCTGCTTATTCACCACCAGTTCAGTATCCAGTTGGCCGTTGAAATACGTGACGATGTTTGTCGCCGCACACACCGACATACGGATCGCCGCTTCTTCGGTCAGGCCCGCCGAATGCGGGCTGAGTATTAGGCGATCGGTTTGCGCCAGCAGGGGTGAGTGCAGGCGGGGCGGTTCGTCCTGCAACACGTCCAGCCCTGCGCCGCCAAGCGCGCCATTTTGCAACGCCCTGGCGAGCGCCTCTTCATCCACAATCCCGCCGCGCGCGGTGTTGATCAGCAGCGCGCCGTGCTTCATCTGCAACAGTTCCGCCGCGCCGAGGAGGGGCTTATCGCCGCTCAGCGGCAGATGCACCGTCACGGCATCGGCCTGTTGCAAGCCGGCCGCGATCTCGGTTATCCGCCTTACGCCGTGCTCGGCGAACACCGAGTCAGGCAGGAAGGGATCGTAAGCGATGATCTGCATGCGGAAATTTTTTGCCAGGTTCGCTACCTCCCGGCCGATGCGGCCAAAGCCGAGGATAAACAGCGTTCTTCCCGCCAGTTCCACGGCGGAAAAACTGTTGCGGCGATTCCAATGCCCCTCGCGGACACTGCGATCGAAATAGCAGACGCGTTTTGCCAGCGCCAGCAGCAGCGACAGGGTATGTTCGGCCACCGAGAGCGAATTGACGTCGCCGACGATGGTCAGCGGGATATTGCGGGCGGTTAAGGCGTCAACATCCACCGAGTCGTAGCCCACACCGTGGCGGGAAACGATGCGCAGCTTGGGCGCGGCGTTGACTTCGCGTGCGGTTAACGGCTGGGTGCGAATCAGTAACGCATCGGCGTCGTTGAGGAACGGCGCGTAGCTATCCACGCTGATCTCGGAAACCTGTTTTATGTGGAAGCCGGCGGCATTGTGCAGAATCTCAAGGCCGGCCTGATGGATTTTGCCGGCGACCAGAATATTAGCCATCTCAATATCCTCCCGGCTGGTCATGCCGGCCGGCCGCAGGCCCGTTGCCGTTGCGTTCGCGGAATTGCTGCACGCTGGCCGCTGCGGCGGAACGCAGCAGTTGTACATCGTTGGAGAGTGTGACCAAATCGAACCCCCATTCCGCCGCCTGCGCGGCGTAGGCCGCCGAACCGTTGTGCAGGCCGGCCTTTTTGCCGGCGCGGTGCGCGGTGTGCAGGATATGTTGGATGGTTTCGACGATTTCCGGCTCCGTGCGGTCAAACCCCGTGCGGTATTTCCGCCCGGTCAGTCCCAGTGTTAAATCGGCAGGGCCGATATACACGCCGTCAAGGCCGGGCGTGGCGACGATCTCGTCAAGGTTTGCCACCGCTTCGGCGGTTTCAATCATGGCGAAACACACCACCTGATCGTCGGCGTGTTGGCCGTAATCCTGGCCGGCGGAGAAACTGACGCGCGTTGGCCCGAAGCTGCGGCTGCCGGTGGGTGGATAGCGCACGCAGGAAACCAGCGTTTGGGCTTGTTGCGCAGTGTTCACCATCGGGCAGATGATGCCCCAGGCGCCCGCGTCGAGTGCTTTCATGATGATGCCCGGCTCCAGCCATGGCACGCGCACCATTGGCGCCACGCCGCTGGCGCGCATGGCTTGCAGCATATGCGTCGCCTGCTCGTAGCCGACGAAACCGTGTTGCAAATCAATGGTGAGCGCGTCGTAACCCTGTTCCGCCATGATCTCTGCCGTGAAGGCGCTGGCGATGCTCAACCAGCCGTTGAGCACTGTGCGCCCGTCATTCCAGCATGTTTTGATGTTGTTCTGTTTCATCACCCGCTCCTTACACCACGATTTGGGCCAGCTTGACGTTCATATAGTCATGAATGCCTTCACTGCCGCCTTCGCGCCCCATGCCGCTGGCTTTGATGCCGCCAAAAGGCACTTCGGCGGCGGCCAATGCATAGCTGTTGATGCCCACCATGCCGGATTCCAGGCGTGCGACGGTTTCGCGGATGCGGGCCGGATCGCGGGTGAAGGCGTAGGCAGCGAGGGCAAACTCAGAGTTGTTCACCCGGTGCCATAAATTTTCACTGTCGCTGAATGAGGTGATGGCGGCGATAGGGCCGAAGTTTTCCGCCGCGATGGCCAGCGCGTCGTCCGGCACGTCGGTGATCACCGTGGGAGCATAGAAGAACCCTCCTTCCAGGGCGATGCGCTGGCCGCCGGTGACGATGCGGCCCCCCTTGCTGCGGGCATCCTCGACGATAGCTTCAATGGCCTTGAGGCGGCGCAGATTGATAAGCGGCCCAACCTGCGTGTCTTCTTTCAGGCCGTAACCCACTTTCAGCTTGCTGGCGCGCTCGGCAAAGCCCTGCACAAAGTCGTCATAACGGCTTGCGTGGACATAAAAGCGATCGCAGGTGACGCAAACCTGGCCACAGTTGGCAAATTTGGTTGCGACGGAGAGATCCAGCGCCGTTTCCAGATCGGCATCTTCATAGATGATGACCGGTGCGTTGCCGCCTAACTCCATGCTTAGGCGCTTAATGGTGGCCGCCGAATCGCGAATCATCTGTTGGCCTAGCTGCGTGGAACCGGTTAATGAGACTTTTTTGACGATCGGTGAAGCGATCAGCGGTTCATAGGTGTCCGCCGTGGCGCCGACCACCAGGTTCGCCACGCCGGCGGGCAGGCCGGCTTTGCGCAGGCATTCAAAAATCATCATGGCGGAGCCGGGCACTTCGTTGGACGGGCGCAGCACCACCGTGCAACCGGCCGCCAACGCGGGGGCAAGCTTGCGTGCCACCAGCACCACCGGGAAATTCCAGGCGGTGAAGGCGGCGACAACGCCGACCGGTTCGTGCAGCACTTCGCAACGCCCGCCGGGCGCGCGGCTTTCAACAATGCGGCCATAAATGCGGCGTGCCTCTTCGGCGTACCAAACGAACTGATCGATGGACAATTCCCACTCGCGTTTGGCCTGTGCCAGCGGTTTTCCGCTCTCTTTCGATATCACCTCAATAGCGTCGTTGGTGCAAAGCGCCATGTGGTGCGCCACGTCTTGCAGTAAATCGGCGCGCGCCCAGTGCTGGGTCGCCTTCCAACTGCCCAGGGCGTGTTCTGCGCTGGCAAGCGCTTTCAGTGTGTCCGCCGCGGTGGCTGCCGGAATCTCTCCCAGCGATTTGCCATTGCCCGGATCGGTCACGATCACGGCTTCTTGGCTGCTGCCTGTACACCACTGGCCATTGATGAATTGTCCAAAATCTTGATACATGATGTTTCGATCCTCCGGCATCTGTTTCAGGCGTCGCCGATATGCGATAAACCTGAATACGGGTTCGCTGTTGGGGTTCGCCGACTGAGCAAAAAAACCGCAAAAGCATCAATAGTTGCAATACTAGTTTCTTGGCAATAAAAATTGCAACGTGGTGCGAGCGATGAGGTCAAATTGAGGTGTTTTGAATTTTTTCATTTATTAATCAATCGTTAATGTCATTTTTACTGGCCTGATTTGGCATAAAAATGATAATGAAATGTTAATTTTTAGAAGCGAATCACAAATATCGCGAAGAGTTTTTCCCAGGTTGTTGCAAATGCGTTAGAACTAATTGCATAAAACTTTAAATTGCAATTTTTATTGCGTTTGCGGGCCGGTGAGTTGAGCAGTTGAGCTGCAAAGGAATGATTGATGAGTAAAAGCGAGAAGCGTGAGGCCGTAGCGAAATCACTGCCCCATGAAAACTACGAGCAGATTGTGGATGAAATTACTCAGCGCTATCCACAGCTGTCGGTACGCCATCAGCAGGCCGCGCGGTACATCACCCAGAACCCGAACACCGTGGCGCTGGAGTCGATTAATGCCGTTGCCGCGAAATGCGGCGTGCACCCTTCGGTGCTGGTGCGTTTTGCGCAGGTGTTTGGCTACAGCGGTTTTAAGCAGATGCAAAGCGTCTTTCAGACGCGCCTTGCAACCGCCGCGCCGGGGTATAACGAGCGGATTACCGCGCTGGAAAATGACCTGCGCAAGAATGAACAAAAGGGCAGCCATGGTTTTCTGCAAAGCCTGGTGATCCGCGATATCGCAACGTTGCAGGAACTGCTGGGTAGCGTGACGCAGGCCGATCTGGATACCACCGCCGCCTTGCTGAAGGCGGCAGGGACTATCTATATCGCTGGCCAACTGCGTTCTGAGCCGATCGCCTCGCTGTTGCGCTATCTGCTGACGATGCTCAATCGCCAGGTGATCCTGCTGGATTCCGCCGGCGGGTTGGCGCCGCAGATGGCGAAATGTATGCGCGACAACGATGTGCTGATCGCCATTGCGTTTCGTCATTATGCCAAAGAGGTGGTCGCCATTGCCGATGATGCCGGCGGCCGCCACATACCGGTGGTGGCGATCACCGACAGCCCGTTATCGCCATTGGCGAAGAACGCCAAGGTGCTGTTCACCATCCCGGAAGAGGAGTACAGCTTCTCACGTTCGCTGGCGGCGCCGGTTTGTTTGGTGCAAAGCATTGCGATGGCATTGGCGGCGGTGCTGCAGCCTGCGGGCACGCAGCCGCGCATTGAAACCATTACGGAACGCGAAAAACGCGCGGAAACCCAGCGCAAACGCAAACGTAGTAATCCGTCTTAACCGCTCCCGCCCGCGCTCATGCGGGAGCTTTATCGCCAGAAATTGCAACTTTTATTGCCGTGTCTAGTATTCGGCAATTTATGTTGCCGATCGAAACGCGATGCTGCTGCATGGCATCTACTAAGAGTGAGTGAAGATATGGCTACGATTCGTTGCACGACGGCTCAGGCAATAGTTCGCTATCTGAGCAACCAGTTTACCGAAATAGACGGCAAGCGAGTGCCGCTATTCCCCGGTGTTTACGCCATTTTTGGCCACGGCAATGTGACCTGTTTGGGGGTAGCGCTGGAAGCCGCGCAGGACACGCTGCCGACCTGGCGTGGCCAGAATGAACAGTCGATGGCATTCGCGGCGGTGGGGTTCGCCAAAGCGATGGTTCGCCGGCAGATTATGGTGGTGACGGCGTCAATCGGCCCTGGGACTACCAATCTGTTGACCGCAGCGGGCGTCGCGCATACCAGCCGCCTGCCGCTGCTGATGATTTGCGGCGACAGCTTTGCCCGCCGTCATCCCGATCCGGTTATGCAGCAGGTGGAGCACTTCAGCGATCCGACGCAAACCGTCAACGATGCGTTTAAAAGCGTTTCGCGCTATTGGGATCGCATCACTTATCCCGAGCAAATTCTCTCTTCCCTGCCGCAGGCGGTGGCAACCCTGTTGGATCCGGGGAATTGCGGCCCGGCTTTTATCGGCGTTTGCCAGGATGTGCAGGAGATGGCATGGGATTTCCCGGAAGCATTCTTCGCGCCGCGCCAGCACCTGATGCCGCGCCCACGGCCTGACCGTTTACTGCTTGCCCGCGCGGTGGAATGCCTGAAGCGCGCCAAGCGGCCGCTGATTATTGCCGGCGGCGGCGTGCGTTATTCGCAGGCTGAGGCTGAACTGGAACAGTTCGCTGTCGCCCACGGCATTCCGGTGGCGGAAACCATCGCCGGAAAGGGGACGTTTTCGCACGATAACCCGGTGCATATCGGGCCGATTGGCATTCTGGGCTCCACCTCGGCCAACGCCCTGGCGGCCAGCGCGGATGTGGTGATCGCCGTGGGAACGCGGCTGATGGATTTCGTGACCGGTTCCTGGACGGTCTTTGATCATAAAGCACAATTTATCTCGCTGAATGCGGCCCGTTTCGACGCGCATAAGCACTTTGCCATCCCCCTGGTGTGCGATGCCCGCGAAGGGATTGCCGAGTTGAACCAGGCGTTAGGGCAGTGGCAGGCTGGCGATGGCTGGCTGGAGAAGGGGCGTGAGGAATTCGCCAAATGGAATGCGCTGATTGCGCAAAGGCAGGCGCGCACGGTGACGGAAGGCGATCCTACCTATGCGCAGGTGATTGGCGTGGTGAATGCGGCTGCCGCGCCGGAAGACTACATCATCAGCGCGGCGGGCGGCCTGCCGGGGGAACTGGTGAAAGGCTGGCGGGTGAAAAATGCCGGCACCTTCGATTGCGAATTCGGTTTTTCCTGCATGGGCTATGAGCTTTCCGCCGGCTGGGGGGCGGCCATGGCGCGGCAGGATCGGGACGTTTTCGTGATGATTGGCGATGGCACCTACATGATGATGAATTCCGATATCTATTCCAGCGTGCTGGCCGGCCATAAATTCATTCTGCTGGTGTGCGATAACGGCGGCTTTGCCGTGATTAACCGCCTGCAGAACGCCAAAGGCGGCGCGTCGTTCAATAACTTACTGAAAGATTGCCGCGTGAAGGAGCCGTTCCACGTCGATTTTGTCGCCCATGCGCAGGCCATGGGGGCGCTGGCGCGGAAAGTCACCTCACTGGATGAGCTGGAGGCGGCGATCCGCTGGGCGAAAGGCAACGATCGCACGACGGTGATTTCGATTGTCACCCATCCGGCCGACTGGACGCCGGGCGACGCGTGGTGGGATGTCGGCGTACCTGAAGTCAGCGCCCGCGAAAGCGTGAATCAGGCGTATGCGGAACATCTTCAAGGCCGCCAAAAACAACGTATAGGTATTTAATCGGGAGAACTTCACATGGTGCTTAAAGCAAAACTGGGTATTGCCCCTATCGCCTGGTCTAATGACGATCTCCCGCAACTGGGCGGCGACACGCCGCTGATCACCTGTCTGGCGGAGAGTCGCCAGGCCGGTTTCCAGGGCGTTGAAACGGGCGGCAAATTCCCTAAAACCACGGCCGAACTGTCCGCCGTATTGCGCGAATATCAGCTTGAACTGGTCTCTGGCTGGTACTCCGGCACACTGCTGGACAATACCGTCGAAGAAGAGATTAAAAAGGCGTTGCCGCAATTGCAGTTATTCCGCGATTGCGGCGCGGCGTGCCTGGTTTACGGCGAAACCGCCGGAACCATACAGAATCGGCAGGATGTGCCGTTGGCGAAGCGCCGCCGTCTTAACGACGAACAGATGCAGGCGTATGCGGAAAAACTGTCGCGCTTTGCCGCATTTTGTCGTGATTTTGGCGTCCCGCTGGCGTTCCATCACCATATGGGCACCGCCATTGAAGACGAACACGACATCGATCGTCTAATGGCGGCCACCTCGGCGGAGGTGGGGCTGCTGTTTGATGCCGGCCACCTGGTGTTTGCCGGTGTAGATCCGCTGGCCATTCTGGCAAAACACGGCGCGCGTATTAACCACGTCCACACCAAAGACGTGCGCGCGGCTGTGTTGCAAGCGTTGAACTGGCAGCGTGACTCTTTCCTTGATGCCGTCTTAAAAGGCGTTTACACCGTGCCCGGCGACGGCATGATTGATTTCAGCGCCATTATCAACAAGCTGGCGCAAATAGGCTATGACGGCTGGTTCGTGGTGGAAGCGGAGCAGGATCCGGCCAAGGCGCCGCCGCTGGAGTATGCGCAAATCGGTTACAAGACGCTTTGTTCTGCGTTGGACAAAGCAGGGTACACCCTGATTAAAGGAGCATTCTAATGGGGCAGTTGCACGGTAAAGTCGCCGTCGTCACCGGCGGCACGCAGGGACTCGGCGCCGCGATAGCGCGCCATTTTGCACAACAGGGTGCGGCCGCAGTGATCATTTGTGGGCGTAATCAGGAGAAGGGCGAACAGATCGCACAACGGCTGAATAATGAAAACGCCGGCAGCGTCGCTTTCGTCCGTGCGGATTTGTCCAAGGTTGAAGATTGCCGCCGGGTGATCGCCACGGCAGATGAGCGGTATGGCAGGGTGGATATTCTGGTTAACGCCGGCGGTATGACCGACCGCGGCACGATTCTTGATACCGAACCTGAGCTGTTTGATAGCATTTTTGCTACTAACGTGCGCGGCCCTTTTTTCCTGATGCAGGAAACGATTAAGGTCATGCGGCGCGAAAAGATTAACGGCAGCATCGTGAATATCTGCTCGATGTCCGCGCTCGCCGGCCAGCCGTTTATTGCCGCCTATTGCTCTTCGAAGGGGGCGCTGGCGACGCTAACGCGCAATACGGCCTATGCGCTGCTGCGCAACCGCATCCGTGTCAATGGGTTGAATATCGGCTGGATGGCGTCGGAAGGCGAAGACCGCATCATGAAGACGTATCACAATGCCGAGGATAACTGGTTGGAGAAAGCGGCGGCGGCGCAGCCGTTTGGCCGGTTGATCCAGCCAGAAGAGGTGGCGCGCGCCGTGGCATTCCTGGCGAGCGATGAGTCCGGTTTGATGACCGGCTCGGTGGTGGAGTTCGATCAGTCGGTCTGGGGCGGATACGATCAGGCGGCGGCGCCCGCGGCGCCGCTCTGAGGCTGATTGCTTATGTTTCTTTGACGGTGAGAAAAATATCCCGCAGCACCGCTGTTTTATCAACGGATGGGAAATAGGGCCGTGCAACTGCAATTTGTATTCTCGGCATTTATTCTCACGGTGTTATTGGCGATTACCGATTTCAGTTTAGTTACCTCAACCAGAATCATCATTGCTCATTGATTTATGCGGAGGTTGAACCATGAACGTTTTTGCCCTTGAAGCTGAAGGCATCAGTAAATTTTTCCCCGGCGTGAAGGCGCTTGATAATGTGTCATTACGCGTGCGCCCCGGAACGGTGCATGCCCTGATGGGCGAAAACGGTGCGGGTAAATCCACGTTAATGAAATGCCTGATCGGGATATACCATCCCGACACCGGTTCTATTCGCATCAAGGGCGAACCGGTGAAGTTCCAGGATACGATGGACGCCCTGCGCTCCGGTATTTCGATGATTCACCAAGAGTTAAACTTGGTCACCCATATGACGGTGGCGGAGAATATCTGGCTGGGGCGTGAGCCCACGCGGTATGGCTTTGTCGATCACCGCAAACTCAATCAGCAGACCAAGGAACTGCTGGATAAGCTGAATATTCGTTTATCGCCGCAGAAGATGGTGGGCGAGCTGAGCATCGCTGCCCAGCAAATGGTGGAAATTGCCAAAGCGATGTCATGGGATGCGGACGTGGTTATTATGGATGAACCCACCTCTGCATTAACGGAAAGCGAGGTTGTTCACCTTTTCAATATTATTCGTGATTTACGCAAGCAGGGAAAAGCCATTATCTATATCAGCCATAAAATGGATGAAATATTTACCATTACCGATGAAATCAGTGTGTTTCGCGATGGCGCCTGGCTCGGCAGTAAGCAGACTTCGGAGTTTACCCGCCAGTCGTTGATCACCCAAATGGTCGGCCGTGAATTAACCCAGCTGTTCCCCAAATTTAATAACACCATTGGCGAAGAGGTGCTGACGGTGCGTAATCTATGCCGCCAAGGGCATTTCCAGAATATCAACTTCAGCGTCCGGCGCGGGGAGATCCTCGGCGTCGCCGGCCTGGTGGGAGCCGGCCGTACTGAGGTGATGGAAAGCCTGTTTGGCATGGAGCGCTTTGACAGCGGCGAGGTGCTGATTGATGGCGTTCCGGTCAATATTGATTCTCCTTCGGTGGCGATTGATAACGGCATGGCGCTGCTGACTGAGGATCGTAAAAAGTCCGGTTTATTCCTGGTGCTGTCGGTATTAGAGAACATGAGTATCGTCAATATGCCGGAATATGTCGGCAAGAGCGGGTTTATCAAACACGTGAAAATGGCCCAGGACTGCATGAACCAAATCCATCGGCTGAATATAAAAACCCCGACCATGGATCAGATCATTAATAACCTGAGCGGCGGTAACCAGCAGAAGGTGTTAATTTCCCGTTGGCTATTGGCGCAGCCGAAAATCCTGATCCTGGATGAACCAACCCGTGGCATTGACGTAGGGGCAAAGGCGGAAATTTATCACCTGATCAGTGAACTGGCGAACCGCGGCGTCGCCATCATTATGGTGTCTTCTGAATTACCCGAGATTTTGGGGATGAGCGACCGTGTGATGGTCATGCATGAAGGGCGTATCACTGGCATTCTTGACCGGGAAGAGGCGGATCAGGAAACCATTTTGTCGTTGGCATCCCGTTGATCGAGGCTGCTGCGGCCGCCGTCATCGGTGGGCGCAGCATATAATACGAGTTCATTGGCCCGTCTGCGCACCGATCCACGCGGCGCCGCGCACACCGCTGCTGTCACCATGCTGTGCCGGTACGATCGGGGTACAAAACCGGTCGGTAAAGGCGTAGGCGCCGACGCTGGGGGCGAGATCCTGATACAGCGCCGGTGCGTTGGAAAGCCCGCCGCCGATGACGATCACCCCGGGATCGATCAGGTTGACGATCGTCGCCAGCATTCTGGCCAGGCGGTCGCGATAGCGTGCGCATTGCTGTACCGCTTCGGCTTCGCCGCTTTCCGCCCGCGCGATAATTTCCTGCGGCGTGGCTTGCCGGCCGGTCGCCAGCTTATAGCGTTCGGCCAGCCCGGTGCCGGAAACAAAAGACTCCACGCAGTTGAACTGCCCGCAATAGCAGCGGACGGGCGGCCCATCGTTGGCCGGATCGTACCCGGGCAGCGGGTTGTGCCCGCATTCCGCCGCGTTGCCGTAGCCGCCGGTAATCAACTGCTGGTTGATCACCAGCCCGCCGCCGCAGCCGGTGCCGAGTGTCACGCCGAATACGCTATTATGGCCCTTGCCGGCACCGTCGGTGGCTTCAGACAGGGCGAAGCAGTTGGCATCGTTGGCGATAGCGACGCGCTGCTTTAGCCGCTGCTGCAAATCCTGCTGCAGCGGCTGGCCGTTGAGCGGCAGAATGTTGGAATTCCTGATCAAACCGCTTTGCGGCGAAATGCTGCCCGGCAAGGCAATGCCGATCGATAACGGAACGTTAAACTTGCCCTGCAGCGTGGTGATTAGCTGGCAAACGTCGTGCAGGAACTGCGCGTAACTCTCTTTGCGCGTGGCGGTGCGCTGTTGCAGCAACAGCGCACCATCCCCATCCAGCACTGCGGCGGCGATTTTGGTGCCGCCGATATCCAGGCCTAAATGCAGCATTTTTTCCTCCTGTAGAGGGCAGGCGGCGGATTGCCTGCCCAGGGTTTCGCGGGCTTAGTATAGGCTGGCTTTGCCGGTGGAGCCGAACAGCGCCATTTTGTGGCGGATCACCGCTTTGGCCGCTTTGATCGGTTCCGGGTAGATGGCATTGGGATCCCACCAGGTTTCACGGCTTAAGATTTCGCGCGCCTTCTGGAAGTAAGCGTACTTCATGTCGCTGGAAATATTGATTTTGCCCACCCCCAGCGTGACCGCTTCGGCAATTTCAGCGTCCGGGTTGGCGGAGCCGCCGTGCAGCACCAGCGGGATCGACAGCCGTTCGGCAATGTCGCGCAGAATGTGCATTTGCAACGCCGGCTTCAGATCTTTCGGGTAGATGCCGTGTGCGGTGCCGATCGCCACCGCCAGCGTATCCACACCGGTGCGTTTGACGAAATCTTCCGCCTGCGCCGGATCGGTATAGATCACCTTGGTGACGCCGCCTTCGATCGTGGTGCCGGTATCGCCGATGGTGCCCAGTTCACCTTCCACGGAAACGCCCACCGCGTGCGCCAGCTCCACCACCTGGCGCGTCAGCGCCACGTTTTCCTCATAGGGCAGCAGCGAGCCGTCGATCATCACCGAGGTGAAGCCGCACTGGATGGCACGCAGTACATGGGCGATCGACGCGCCGTGATCCAGGTGGATCACAAAGGGCACCGGGCTGCGCAGCGTGCGCTCGCGAACGTAGGCAAAGAATTCGTCGGTAACAAATTCCAGTTCGCTGGGGTGGATCGAAATAATCGCTGGGGTATGGGTGGATTCCGCTTCCTCCACCACCGCACGGATAAAGCAGCTGTCCGCCACGTTGAAAGCCCCAATGGCGAAATGGTGCTCGCGGGTGGGTTTTAGCATTTCGTGCATTGAAATCAACATGTTACTCTCCTTCAGTGTCTGATTAAGGGTAAAGCTTTCCCGCACCGGTGCGGGGCACCGATGGTCTTGCGTGAACGTGTGAAACGCGGCTTAGGCTTGTTGGGCGGAGCCGGACCAGCTTAGGTACTCGAACACCACTTCGCGGCAGGCGGATTCCATCACCGCCATCAGATCGGCCAGTTCGCTGGCCGGGTGTTGTTGCAGGGCCTGTTGCAGCGCGCTTTTGCCGGCGGCGAACACCGCGGCGCCGACGTTGATCTTCGCCACGCCGTGCTGGCTGACGCGGCGAATATCTTCGGCGCGGGTGCCGCTGCCGCCGTGCAGCGCCAGCGGCACCGACGAGGCCTCATGCAGCGCGGCCAGGCGCTCAAAGTTAATCTGCGGCGTGACGTTCGGCGGATACAGCCCGTGCGCGGTGCCGACCGAAACCGCCAGCAGATCGATACCGGTCTGGTTGATAAACGGCTGCACGTCCGCCACCTGCGTCATCTTTACGGCGGCATCGGCCAGATCGTAAACCGGCGCATCGGCGATATGGCCCAGTTCACCCTCCACGCACACCTCGGCGGTGGCGGCGATCTGCACCACCTGGCGGGTCTGGCGAATGTTTTCCGCCAGCGGGTGACTGGAGGCATCGATCATCAGGCCGCTGAAACCGGCGCGGAATGCCTGGCCGATCAGATCAAACGCGTTGCCGTGATCCAGGCTGAGCGCCACCGGCACCGTGGCCTGCTGCGCCAGCGCGCTGACCACCGCCACCGCGACCGGGGGCGGAAAGTGCGCGCTGTGCCCCTGATAAACGTTGAGGATCAGCGGCGCCCGTTGTTGTTCGGCGGCGCTGATGGCGGCCCGCGCGGTTTCCAGGTTGAAACAGTTGATCGCCAGCACGGCATACCGCCGTTGATAGGCGTCGGCAATAACGGCTTTCATTGAGGCGTACATAGCCACTCCTGTTATTCAAGGGTGAATTTGATGTCTTCATCGCGCACGCTGCTGTCATCGGTATCGTCGAACTCTTCGTCCGCCTGCGTGACGCGTTTTTTCAGCAACGACAGCATCACGCCGCAGATCGCCGTGCCGATGCCCAACGCCAGGCAGAACATCAGCGGTTTGGTGAACAACGGCACCACGAACATGCCGCCGTGCGGCACCGGCGCTTCCACTCCCCAGACCATGATCAGGCCGCCGGCGATGGCCGAAGCGACCACGCAACTGGCGACGACGCGCAGCAGATCGCGCGCGGCGATCGGGATCACCCCTTCGGTGATCATGCAGATCCCCATCGGGAAGGCGGCCTTGAGCGCTTCTTTCTCCGCTTTGGTGTATTTATGGCGCGTCAGCAGGAAGGAGAGGGTGATGCCGAACGGCGGGATAATCGAGCCGACAAACTTCACCGCTTCCGGGCCGTAGATGCCGTCTACCAGCATGCCGTCGGCGAACAGCGACATGGTTTTGTTCACCGGGCCGCCAAAATCAAAGGTGGCCATGGCGCCGAGGATCGCGCCCATCAGGAACTTCGATCCGCCCTGCATGGATTCCAGCAGGTGGATCAGCGCCTTTTGCAGCCAGACGATCGGCTGGCCGATAAACGTCATCATCAGCAAGCCGGCGATGATGGTGCTGAGCACCGGCAGGATCATCACCGGCATCAGCCCCTGCATCGAGGCCGGCAGTTTGATATAGCGGCGTAGCAGCAGCACGGTGTAGCCCACCAGAAAGCCGCCGAGGATGCCGCCGATAAAGCCGGTTTGGATCTGCCCGCAGATAAAGCCGACGATTAGCCCGGGAGCAAAGCCGGGGCGATCGGCGATCGAGTAGGCGATCGCCGCGCAGATCAGCGGCACGATCAGCCCCATGCCCCAACCGCCGATCTGGTTGAGCATCCAGGCGAAGCTGCCGGTTTTTTCCCCTACGTTGGTGCCGCCAATCACCTGGCCGAGGGCGATACAGATACCGGCGGCGACGATCAGCGGGATCATCCAGGAAATACCGGTGAGCAGGTGCCCCTTTATTTCCTGGCCTAGTTTATGTTTGCTGTCGTTCATAATGTTATTCCCGAAAGTTAGTCTTCAGGCGCGTTCCAGCGAGCCTGCCACTTTTTCCAGAAACTTCACCGGAGACTTAATCACCACGTCGGTTTTTACCCGCACAATCGGTTTGTCTTTGAATCTTTCTTCCCCGTTGATTTTGATGTCGATGGCCAGGATCACCACGTCGGCCGCGGCGATATCCTCGGCGGATAACGCGTTTTCCGTGCCGATGGTGCCCTGTGTTTCCACCTTGATGTCGTGATTCAGCGCCCTGGCGCCCTTGATCAGTTTTTCACGCGCGATGTAGGTATGCGCGATGCCTGCCGTGCAGGCGGCTACACAAACTATTTTCATGTTATGCCTCGTGTTTTCCGGGTTAGCAGAGGTCTGTTTCCGCGTACAAGCTGAACAGTTGAATAATTTTTTCCGGGTCTGGCTCGTCTAGCAGCCGGGCAATGACCTGCTCATCGGCCAACGCACTGGCAACCTGCGACAGCAGGCGGATATGCGTGGTGTTCTGGTCTTCCAGGCGCACGGCGAAAAGAATGATGCAGCGGACGTTGCTGCCGTCCAGCGTCTCCCAGGGAATGTCCTGGCGGGTGCGGCCGATGGCCAGCGTGGTTTGCGTCACCGCAGCGGATTTTCCGTGCGGGATGGCGATATGATTTTCAAAACCGGTGGAGCCTTCGGCTTCGCGCAGCCAAACATCGCGGATAAAGGCGTCTTTGCAGGTAATGGCGCCGTCCTGATACAGCAGTTCGGTCAGTTCCTGAATAACTTCTTCTTTGTTCTTCGCCGTCATGGCTAATTTGACGCGATTGGCATTGAGAATCTTGTTAATGTCCATCCACTTCACCTCAAACAATTAAAGGAACCAGGCTGTATCCCGCAATAGTGCGTGAGTGCCGCTGGCGGTCATTGGGCTGCGCGTCAAGGCGCGAGCCGTACAGTTTGGCGGGCCCAAATAAACGGTGAGCAACGCAGAAGCGCGGCCCCATGGCCCCAGCCCGGAGGGTCGTGCCCCCAAAGCCCGTCCTCTGTGTTATCGGGCTTGAACATAGGCCCACTATGCCCTGCGCCCTCTGCCTTGATGACGGGCTTTGGACGCAACGACGGCACCACGACCTATTACGGGACACAGCCTAGTATTCAGCCGCCGGGAGTAAATTCACCGCCTGATGCAGTTGACTGGCAATCACCTTTTCCGTGACGCGCTTGATGTCGTCGTCATTAAAAAACGCCGAGACATAGACAATGGGCGTTTGCTGCTCTTTCAGGTGGATGGTGGAGATCACTAAATCCACCTGTTCCTGCAGGCAAAACGCCGCCATATTGCTGGCCGAAACCACGCCGACGATGATCCAGTCCGGGAAGGCGCGCAGGATGCGGCTTTTCAGCAAGTGCGAGGTGCCCACGCCGCTGGAACACACCACCAGAATGCGCCGGTGGGCGATTTGCCGCTCCAGCGCCGCCTGGAAATGCACCGTCAGATAGCCCACCTCGTCTTCGGCGATCGGCTGGAGTTGAAAACGTTGGCACAGCTGTTGCGTCACCCGTGCGGTAATGTGATAAATGTCGTGCAGCTCGTTTTTTATATCTTCCAGCAGCGGATTGCGGATGCGAATATGGTATTTCAGGCGGTTAAGCAGCGGCTTAATATGAATCAGCAGGCCGTCATACAATAATGTGTCTGAGCGCAGATCGATATTTATCATATCGGAGAAGATATCAATCAGGCTCAGCGTCATGCGCCGCGATTCACCATTGGATAATTGCTGCCTGGCGGCGGAATGATCGCCATGTTCTTCAATAACGATGCCGGAAGAAACAATATATTGATAAATAAACCATACTTCATCATTGGGCAGGCGGTTATTAATGCGCTGCTCTATTTGTTGAACCATGTTTTCCGCAATGCTGAATATAGGGCGGTCGACCTGGCTTTTCAGCGTTTCTTCGCCCAGCGGCAGGGAATTCCCCAGCGCCATACGGTGCATCATAATTAATATATGGGTGAAGATATTAATATAATAAGGCTCCCCCAGCGGGTAAGAGAGCTGCTGTTCCATTTCCTGTAGTAGCTGCTGAACAAACACCACGTCCGGTTCGCCAAAATAGTGAATGAGCGCATGGTAGCTGCCGGGATCAAGGCGCGAGTGGTTAAGGCTGCCCGGTTCTTTGTGGTTCATCACTTCATTAATCAGCGTTGCCATCGCCTGGCGCACCTGGTTTTCGTTTCCTTCAATATGGGTGCCGCTCTGGCTGCGGATCAGGCTCAACCCCAGCGGCTGGATCCAGCTTTCGATAATCTTTAAATCGTTGACGATCGAGGCATTGCTGATGAAGTAGCGCTCGGCTAACTTGCTGATGGAGGTTTCCATCGGCGTGTCGCTGAGCAACTGCGAGGCGATTTTCACCCGGCGTGCATTGTTGGCCAGCGCGTCTGAATAGCCATCGTCAGCGGCGAGTTGCTGCTCCAGTTGAATCAGGTTTTTCGCATCTTCGGCGATCAGCAAAATCCCCGCGCCCACCTTCTTTTCCGGATAAATATTCCAGGCCGCCAAGAAATCTTCAATAAACTGCATGTCGCGGTGAATGGTCTTTTCTGAGACAGCCAGATACTGTGCAATATTTTTAACCGGTATATGCGTTTGGTGTTGCAGCAAATATTTCAATAATCTATTCTGTCGCGAGGTAAGTGGGTGCATAATATAACCCTTTTATGCTTCGCTATACCCGTCATACTTCAAGCTGCAGGTGTGTTGGCTTTCCTCGCTCACCCCAGTCACTTACTCCTGTAAGCTCCTGGGGACTCGCTGCGTTGCCGCCTTCCTGCAACTCGAATTATTTTGGGTATATACAAGATGTTAATTATTATTCGTTAAATTTCCATTTGCTCTTGCTTACCGCTTTTCCGTAATAATGAATATAGAAGTTGGCGTAAATAACAACAATACTAAAAACTGTCCCGTGGTTGGGACAAGATTAAAAGGTTGGCGGCTGTAGGGGATTAATTTCGGTTGGATCACACTTTTCTGGCCATTAAGTGTGATTGCGATCTCATCTTGGCCGATAATAATATTATCTGCTAACAAAATATATTGTCTGCCGTACAAAAACGGCGTCTTTCATCCCATTTTTTAGCCTGCCTGCCACGTTGTGATCTAGCCCGCATTGCTGATTGAAACCGGTTGCAGACGCGGTGCGCTTTGCGCAATCCTGTTACTGAAACCGGTTTCATTTGTGATTGATACCCATTGGGGATGCAGCGTAACCACTCAGAGGTGACATGATGGCGGCAATCAGGGATTACGTTCAGTTGGCGGCAGATATCCTCCGGGAAGTCGGAGGTGAAAAAAATATTGCTGGTTTTTCCCGATGTGCAACCCGGCTGCGGTTGGTACTGAATGAAACCCCGGCCAGCGCCAAACAGGCGATCCAGAGCCTGCCGGGCGTGATCGCCGTGGTGGAAAGCGGTGGGCAGTTCCAGGTGGTGATCGGTACCCACGTTGCCGATGTGTTCAACGCCATGTCCGGTTTGGTTGGTCCGCAGCGTCAGCAGCAAGCGGCGCCGAAACAGCGCTGGTTGGACGCGGTGATCGGCACTATGTCCGCGGTGTTCGCCCCCATTGTGTATATCCTGGCCGCCGCAGGTATTCTGCAGGGCGTGCTGATTGTGATTACGCTGTTTGCTGAAACCTTTAAAGACACTGGCACCTACGGCGTGCTGAACTTTATGTCCTGGACGCCATTCGCCTTTTTGCCGGTGTTTATTGCTATCACCGCGGCGCGCCATTTCAAGTGCAACCCCTATATTGCCGTGCTGTGCTGCTGCGCCCTGATCAACCCGGAATGGACGGCAATGGCCGGGCGGATTGCTCAGGGTGAGAGTATTCACTTTCTGTTTTTCCCGCTGGCGGAAACCGTTTACACCTCGTCCGTGTTGCCGCCGCTGTTCCTGGTCTGGGCGTTATCCTGGGTGGAGCGGCGGGTGGAAAAGGCTATTCCGGAGGTGGTCAGCGCCCTGTTTACCCCGCTTATCTGTTTCCTGATTATCGTGCCGCTGACGCTGTTGGTGATCGGCCCGATTACTACCTATGCCGCGCTGGGCATCGCCAGCGGCTACAACGCGCTGTTTAACGCCTTTCCGGCTCTGGCGGCGGCGGTGATTGGCGGCGTATGGCAGATCATTGTGATTTTTGGCGTGCACTGGGGCATTACGCCGGTGGTGATGGCCAACTTTGATACCCAGGGCTATGACTCGTTCCAGGCCTACCAGACCATTGCGGTGGTGGCGCAAATGGCGGCGGTGTTCGGCTGCTTTATCAAAACCAAAAACCGGCAGTTGAAAACCACCTCGCTGTCGGCTGGGGTAACGGCGATATTCGGTATTACCGAACCGGCGATTTACGGCGTGACGCTGCGGCTGAAAAAACCCTTTATCTGCGGCTGTATCGGCGGGGCGATCGGCGCCGTCGTCGCCAGCTTCTTTGGCTCGCTGTACTACGCCTATGCCGCCTTGCCCGGCCTATTTACGTTGGTGAATGCCATTAGCCCGGCGGCGCCGATGTCGTTTATCGGCGAGCTTGCCGGCAGCGCGGTAGCGATGGTGGTCAGCATCGGCTTGATCCAAATCGTCGGCTTTGACGATCCGCAAAACGAAAACGAAGCCGGCCCGGCGGTTGGCGCGCCAACGGCGCCCGCTGCGGCACCGCTTAGCCACCCGCGTATTTCACTGTTAAGCCCGGTTAGCGGCAAACTGGTGGCGCTGGAAAGCGTGGCGGATGAAACCTTTTCCCAGAAACTGTTGGGCGACGGCGTGGCGATCAAGCCGACCCAGGGCACGATAACCGCCCCGTGCGATGCCACCGTCATGACGTTGATTGAATCACACCATGCCATTGGCCTGGCGTGCGATAACGGCGCGGAGCTGCTGATCCACGTTGGGCTGAATACGGTGGCGTTGCAGGGCAAATATTTCCGTCCGCTGGTGAAAGCCGGCGATCGCGTGCAGGCGGGCACGCCGCTGCTGGCCTTTGATCTGGCGGCGATCGCGCGTGAAGGCTACGACCTGACCACGCCGGTGCTGGTGGTCAATAGCGATGATTTCACGCTGACCCAGGAACGGCCACAAGGGCCGGTTACCTGCGGGCAGCCATTAATGAATGTTATCTAAGAGCCTTACCATTAGGGCTATTTTACTTGCCATTTTGGCCCTGGGCAGTGCTCGAAATCCTCACGTACTCCGTGTACGTTCCGGTTTACTCGCTGCGCTCGCCCTACGGGCCGGACTGAAGTCCGTTCAACATGCGCGGCATGTTGTCTGCGCGCTGTCCGTGTCCAAACTGGCTGCGACAATAACGCCTACTGGGATAGGCTCTAAGTAAGGGAGAAAAATATGAAAAGCCAATTACCGGATAATTTCTTGTGGGGCGGCGCCGTGGCCGCGCACCAGTTGGAGGGCGGTTGGGATCAGGCGGGCAAAGGGGTGAGCGTGGTGGACGTGCTGACCGCCGGCGCCCACGGCAAGCTGAGAAAGATCACGGATGGCGTGCTCGACGGTGAAGCCTACCCGAACCAGCAGGCGATCGATTTTTACCACCGCTATAAAGAGGACATTAAGCTATTCGCGGAAATGGGGTTCAAATGCTTTCGTACTAGTATCGCCTGGACGCGTATTTTCCCTAACGGCGATGAAAATGCGCCTTGCGAAGCCGGGCTGCAGTTTTATGACGATCTGATTGACGAGCTGCTGAAATACAATATCGAGCCGGTGATCACCCTCAGCCATTTTGAAATGCCGTACCACCTGGCAACCCACTACGACGGCTGGATGAGCCGCAAAACCATCGATTTCTTTGTGAAGTTCTCGCTAACGGTGATTGAGCGCTACAAACACAAAGTGAAATACTGGATGACGTTTAATGAAATCAACAATCAGAAAAACGTCGATGCCGATATTTTTGGCTGGATGTGCTCGGGCGTGAAGTTTACCCAAAAGCCGAAGCCGGAAGAGGCGATGTATCAGGCGGTGCATCATCAGTTCCTCGCCAGCGCGCTGGTGGTGAAAAAGGGCCATGAAATCAATCCCGATCTGCGCATCGGCTGTATGTGTTCGTTCGTGCCTTACTACCCGTACTCCTGTAATCCCGACGATGTGATGCTGGCCGAAGTCGCGATGCGCGATCGGTTCTATTTTTCCGACGTACACATCCGCGGCTACTATCCTTCCTACGCGAAAAAAGAGTGGGCGGCCAAGGGCTACCATATCCAGATGGAACCGGAAGACGAACGGATCCTGCGTGAAGGCAAGGCGGATTACCTCGGCTTTAGCTACTACATGTCGAATGTGGTGAAGGCGGATGTGGCCAACACCAATACGGCGGAAAGTATGGATGGCAGCTCGCCGCATTCGGTGAAAAACCCCTATTTGCAGGCCAGCGATTGGGGCTGGCAGATTGACCCAACCGGCCTGCGCTATGCGCTGGCGACGCTGTATGAACGCTATGAAGTGCCGCTGTTCATCGTGGAAAACGGCCTGGGTGCCGCCGATAAGCCGGATGCCAACGGCTACTGCCAGGATGATTACCGCATTGATTACCTGCGCGCGCACATTGAGCAAATGAAAAAGGCGGTGGCGATCGACGGTGTGGATCTGATGGGCTACACCCCTTGGGGCTGTATCGATCTGGTGTCGTTTACCACCGGTGAAATGGCGAAGCGCTACGGCTTTATCTATGTGGATAAGCACGATGACGGCACCGGCACCTTGAACCGCACGCCGAAAAAATCTTTCTATTGGTATAAAGGCGTGATCGCCTCCAACGGCGAAGCGCTTTAACCGTTGCCGGCGGTATCCCCACCCCAAACCAACAGGGGTGGGGGAGCCGCTTTGCTATGGCCCGGTTCAGTTTTCATTTCTGTACACATTATGTATACTTCCCCGAACGTTTCCATAAAGGTTGGTAATCAGGTGGCTGCTAACAACACTAACCCCCCGGAAAAACTTGGGGAATTGGCCTATCAGGCCTTGCACAGAATGATTCTGGAAAAAACTTTGCGTAGCGGCGGCCCGGTGGTGGAAGGGCGGCTGGTCGAAGAGTTGAATATTTCAAGAACGCCGCTGCGTGAGGCGTTGCTGCGCCTGGAAGGCGAAGGTTTGCTGGTTCGCTCCGGCGCGCGTTCTTATTCCGTGCGTTTCGTCAGCGCGCAGGAATATTTCCAACTGATGAAAGTGCGCGAGCTGCTGGAGCCGGAAGCCATCGCGCTGGCGATGCATAAAATTGATAAAAGCGAGATCGACGCGTTGATTGAAAAGATCAACGGGTTGAGCCAGGGGCAGCAGGAAAACGCCCACTGGCAGGTGGACGATCAGGTGCATACCCTGTTTGCCGACGCCTCCGGCAACCCGGTTTTGGCCCGCATGATCGCCCAGGCGCGCACTCACAGCCGGCTGTTCGAGCTGGTTAGCCCGTTTAACCGCATTGAAGAGGATCGCCAGGAGCATTTGGCTATCCTGCAGGCTTATCTGGCCGGCGATACGCAGGCCGCCCGTGAGGCGGTGCGTACTCACCTGAAGAACCTGAGCAGCTTTGTGTTAAACCGCCTGAGCGGCGGTCTGTAACGCAGGTTTTTATGGCGATGACGGCGCCTGCGGCGCCGTTTTTCTTTGGTAGCGGAGTTGTTCTACATTGTGGCATCTTGCCCGAATGGGATTTCGATAAACCTCAATAACACACACCTGGAAAGCCTCATTTGTTCACGTTCTCGCAACGGATAGGCCCATCTCCCCAACTTTTACCTTGACCATTCTTGCACTACTTCATTGAATTAACGCCCACAACGGTTGGATGCACGATAAACGTGCGGAATTGGGATAGGGGGAAAAATTGTGCTTTAGGCTAGGTTGTACTATCCCCATATTGGGGGTATTGTATCCCCAGGTTAAGGGGGTTTTTGGGGGGTATGGAAGCCTTATTTATTGAATTACCGCCGTTCGAGCGGCATCGTGCCGAGTATCTCACCGATGATGAATTTCGTGATTTTCAGCAGATGCTGCTGAAGAACCCGGCGTGTGGCGATGCGAGGCGTAACAAAGGGAAGCGTGGCGGGATTCGGGTGATCTACCACTGGTATCTGGAAAAGTCCCACTTCCTGCTGTTCACCCTGTATGACAAAGACCAGGAAGACGATTTAACGAAAGCGCAGCGCGATAGCTTGCGTGAAATGCTTGAACTGGCCAAGAAACGAGGGCTGTGATGAAAGAACGTGACATTTTTGGCGAACTGCAAGAAGGCATGGAGGCGTGGGGGCAGTTTAATGAGGGGAAGAAAACGCTGCGCACACACCGTGTCAGCATTAAGCCTGTCTCCATGACGCCAGCAGAGGTGAAAGCGGTACGTGAAAAACTGAAGTTGTCGCAGGCTGTTTTCGCACAGTACCTGCATACCGGAGTAACCACACTACAGAATTGGGAGCAGGGATTGGCCAAACCCAATAAACAGGCCGTCTTGCTCATCAAGATGGTCGAACGAAATCCGCATATGTTGAACGAGCTGGCGGCGCTGTAGCGCCGCCAAGCGTTGTGCTCGTGTGAAGCGACTCTGTGCGATGACTATCAGGGATAAGGCCATCAACGGGTCATCATTGCTATTAAAGACGGATCTTTATTTGCCCGCGCCGCTTGGTTTAGCGGCCGGGAGTTTTATTTCCCCGGTAGGCCGGTGCACAGCAACTACAGCCTGCGCCATGCGGGTTGATGGCCGGCGGCGGCGTGGGCGCCGTTTGCCGGCGCAGCAGCACCGGTTGATAGTTGGCTTTGCGCTGTGCGGGGCGTTGGCACTGGGGGCAGGCCAGCGGCGCATCCCGTTCGACCACCGGGCGCCGGCATTCAAACAGGCCGCAGCATTCGCAGGCATATTCATAGAACGGCATCGTCGTTACCTCACCAGTATTTCCCCAGCTCGCCGCGGGGCACAAAGCGCCCCTGGCCGTTTTTGCCCAGCCACAGGCCGCCGTCGATCAGCAACTGGCCGCGCAGCAGCACTTGTTTCACTTTTCCCTGCACCTGGCGGCCCTCGAACAGCGTGAAATCGCAGTCGCTGTGCTGGGTTTCGGCGCTGATGGTCTGGGTTTCGTTAGGATCGAAGATCACGATATCGGCGTCGCTGCCAACGGCGATGGTGCCTTTGCGCGGGAACAGCCCAAACAGTTTCGCCGGCGCGGTGGACATCAGCTCCACAAAACGGTTCAACGAGATGCGCCCGGTGCGTACCCCGCCGTCATACACCACGGTCATGCGGGTTTCCACCCCCGGGATGCCGTTCGGGATTTTGGAAAAGTCGTCCGCGCCGAACGGTTTTTGGTTGATTCTGCCCTGGTGCCCCTCTTTCATGCAGTAGG
The DNA here is from genome assembly GCF_039539505.1 of Gibbsiella dentisursi. Lineage (NCBI taxonomy): Bacteria > Pseudomonadati > Pseudomonadota > Gammaproteobacteria > Enterobacterales > Yersiniaceae > Gibbsiella > Gibbsiella dentisursi. The sequence goes on along the minus strand of NZ_BAABDG010000003.1, from coordinate 589,367 downwards.
GGCAGTGATCGGTGGAGATCAGCTGCAGATCGTCGGTTTTCAGCGCCGTCCACAGCGCGTTCTGCGATTCTTTCGAGCGCAGCGGCGGGCTCATGACAAAGCGGGCGTTGTCGAAGCTGTCTTCGTCGTCGCTGTCGGCGTAGGCCGATTCATCGAAGAACAGATAGTGCGGGCAGGTTTCGGCAAACACCGGGATGCCCAAATCGCGGGCTTCGATCACGTGTTTCAGCGCTTCTTTCGCCGAAAGGTGAACAAAATAGACCGGCGCTTCCGCCAGTTCGGCCAGCTTGATGCCGCGGTGGGTCGCCTCGCCTTCAAGGATCGCCGGGCGCGTCAGGGCGTGGTAGCGCGGTGAGGTGTGCCCCTGCGCCAGCGCTTCTTTGATCAGCAGTTCCACCACGGTGCCGTTTTCCGCATGCAGAGCGACCATGCCGCCGTGCTGGCCGACCATCCGCATCGCCTGGAAGATCGCCGCGTCGTCGGACATCACCGTTCCCGGATAAGCCATGAACATTTTGAAGCTGGAGACGCCTTCGTGGCGGATCGCGTAGCGCATGTCTTCCAGCACCTGATGGTCAACGTGGGTGACGATCACATGAAAGCCGTAGTCGATATTGGCCACGCAGTCGGCCTTCGACTGTGCGCGTTCAATCGCCTGCAGCGGCGTGGTGCCGGGGTTCTGCAACGCAAAATCGATGATGGTGGTGGTGCCGCCCCAGGCGGCCGAACGGGTGCCGGAATCGAAATTATCGGCGGTGGTCGACGGGCCGAAGGTGTTTTCCATATGGGTATGGCAGTCAACACCGCCGGGGAAGATCAGCATGCCGGCGGCGTCAATCACCTTGGTGCCTTCAGCGGCGGGAAGATTAAGGCCGATGCAGGCGATCCGTTCGCCGTCGATCAGGATATCCGCTTCATAGTCGTCCACGGCGGTAACGATGCGGCCACCGCGTATCAGGGTCAAAGACATTATAACCTCCGTTCTGGGGTGCTGGGGCGTTGGTAAGCACCGGCGTGGGCCAGTGCCGCTTCAAGGTGTTGGTACTGTGCGCGATCGAGGGGCGGGATCGGCGCGCGCGTGGTGGCGAAGGGAAAGCGCCCCAGCATGTGCAAACAGGCCTTCAGGCGGGCATTGGCATGGGTGCCGGGCTGGGTGCCGTAAATCGCCTTGGCCAGCGGATAGATGTATTCATGCAGCCGGCGCGCTTCGCCAAGATCCATCGCCTGGACGGCGCGGTAGAGCGCCACCACCAGATCCGGGATCACCGCAGCCAGGCTGACCAAGCTGCCGTCGGTGCCGAGCGCAAAGCAAGTGAACAGGTGCTCGTCGCCCGAAGCCATCACGGCTACGTGCGGGGCGATGTGCTGCATCAGGCGGCGGTTGGCGTCGTAGGCGGCGGTTTCCCAACTGCCTTCCTTCACCGCGACGATGTTCGGCAACTGCACCAGCGCCCGCAGGATGTCCGGCGTATAGGCCATGCCGCCGGTGCCGACGCCGGACTGGTAAAGCATCATCGGCATTTGGGCGTTGGCGTTGGTGATGCGGTGGTGATTGAGCACCGTGGCGGCGTCGGTGGACAGCGTCCAGGAGTACGGCGGGAACAGCAGCAGGGCGTTGGCGCCGGCCTGCTTGGCGTCGTCGGCCTGGGCCTGGGCATCGAAGCTGTCTTCGGCGTTGATCCCGGCAATCAGGATGCTGTGCGCCGGGCACACCTGGCGGGCAATGTCCACTACGCGGCGTTTCTCCGCCCGCGTCAGGGCAAAGTTTTCCCCGGCATGGCCGTTAATCAACAGGCCGCGGATGCCTTCAACCTGTGAGATTTCCTGCATATGCGTCGCCAGGCTCTCTTCGTCGATGTTGCGCCCGGTGGCGTCCATTGGGCACAGCGTCGCCGCATAGACGCCATGAAAAGGATGTGCTGTTAACATGTCTTGGCCTCTGTCTTGGTATGTTGACCATTTGCCCCGGATGGATATAGCCGGGCCGGATCGAAGAGTGGCATTTCAGGCTGCTGGCCGAGTATTTGCTGCGCCAGCAGCTTGCCCATATAAGGGCCGCTGGTGTAACCGGAATGAACACAGCCGATGACCCAGGCGTTGGGGTGATCCGGCAGTTCGCCGATCATCGGCATCGCATCGGCGGTTTCCGATTCCAGCCCCAGCCAGATACGGGCGACGCGGGCATCGCCCAGCGCCGGAATCACATGCTGGCCCAGCCGCAGATTGCCGATCAGGTTGTCCGGGATGGTCTCCACCCCGCCGCGCTCGCGGTCGCCGCGGCCCTGCCAGCCACCGCCGATCACCACAGTGCCGTTGGCGAACTGCTTCATCGACAGCAGGCCGTTGGCGATGCTCAGTACAGAACGCATCGCCGGCGGGATTCTTTCGGTGACGATCAACTGGTTAATCAGCGTTTTCACCGGGATGGTCACGCCCAGCATCGCCAGCATCGGTTCCAGCCACACGCCGCCGGCCAATACCAGGCGCGCGGCATTAATACTGTGTTGGCTGTCCTGCGAGCGGATCTGATAGCCGCTGCCGTGCCGGGCGATATGGCTGACCGGTGTGTGTTCCGCGATCGTGACGCCCGCAGCGCGCAGCGCGGCATGGAACGCCCGCCCGGTGAGGTAGGAACTGGCGAAGCCGTCGATCTCGCAGTAGGCGGCTTCCAGCACCGCCGGATTCAGGCCGGGTTCAATGGCCCGCGCGGCCTGCGGCGTGAGCAGCTTGATATCGGCGCCATATTCGCGGCGGGCGGCGGCGCGGGCCGCCAGCATTTCCCGTTCGTTCTCCGTGAACGCCAGCGACAGGCCGGGGGCGGCGGTTGCCAGCACGCCGTTACCCAACCAGGCGCCGGGGTTCATCCACATCTCCCAGGCCTTGATGGCGTAGGGCACCAGGGCGGCGCGCGTCATATGCAGCGTGAGCGTCCCGGCGTTGACGCCCGAGGCGCTGCGGCACAGCGCGTGGCGCTCGAGCAGGGTTACGCGCATGCCGGCTTTGGCGAGAAACAGGGCGGTGCTGCACCCCATGACGCCACCGCCGACGACGCACACGTCGACGTTTTGGCTGTTATTGACTGAAATATTCACAGTGGGGCCGCCTTGGGAATCGGGATGTCGTCATAGTCGAAGTCGCCGGTCAGGGCTTTGATCGTCAGTGGGCGCAGCGGCGTGCGCGCGGAGAACACCCCGACTTTTTCACGCGGCGCCTGCTGCTGGCGTGCCAGCAGTTCGGCCGCCACATCGCCGCAGGTGCGGCCCTGGCACGGCCCCATGCCGCAGCGCGTCCAGGCTTTCAACTGGTTGACATCCCGGGCGCCCGCGTTGCAAGCCGCTTCGATATCGGCGCGGGTGACGTCTTCGCAGCGGCAGACCACGGTTGCCGGTTCAATGCTGTCCACGTGGCCTTCACGCAGCGCCATCAGCCCCGCCATGGTGCGGCCGAAGCGGGCGGCGCGCGCGTATTGCTTGCCGGCCGCCCGCGCGGATGCCGCCAGCCCGGCCGAAGGCGCGCCGGGTTTTAATTGCTGGATGCAGGCCAGTGCCGCCAGCGTGCCGTGAATTCCCGCGGCGGCGGCGCCGGCAATGCCGGCGGCATCGCCGACCACAAACAGACGTTCGCGCGAGGTTTGCCCGTTGGCGTCGGTAACGGCAATCCAGCCGCCGGCCCGGCGGGAATAGCGGTGTTGCGCGTGCAGCAGGCGCGTAATATCGGTCGACGGGGTGAGCCCGTGGCCCACGGCCACGCAGTCCGCCAGGATGCGTTTTCTCTCACCGGCAATCGGTCGGCCGGCCGCATCGCAGGGGGCCAGTTCCGCACACAGTTGCTCCCCGGCGCTGCTGACGCGCACCAGCGTGTGGCGTGAAAAGATCGGCACGCCGGCTTTTTTGATCGCCCAGGCATAGCCGGCGCCCTGGCGCAGGATGTCCGGCCGCGCCAGCATCGCCGGCGCGGTGCGCAGCCAGTCGCCGATGCCGGCGATATCCACGATGCCTGTCACCTCGCCGCCAGCTTTTAATGTGCCGCCGGCCACCGCCGCCAGCAGCGGGCCGCAGCCAGCCACCAGCGTGGTTTTACCCGGCAGGGTTTTCTGCGATTTCAACAGGATAGTGGCAGAAGCCAGCCCGATGACGCCCGGCAGCGTCCAGCCTTCAAACGGCACGACCCGCTCGGTGGTGCCGGCGGCGACAATCAAAATACGCGCCCGATAGCTGGCCGGCCCCTGCGGGCCGAGGGCATCGATGCGGTAGTCTTCGGTGATTGCCCAAATTTGGTGCCCCATAAACACCCGCACCGGGCTTTTTGCCAGTTGATGGCGCAGACTTTCCCCTGCCAGAAAATCGGCGTTGCGTTCATTATCGGCGGCGACCACCGGGGCACGGTAAACCTGGCCGCCCGCCGCACCGTTTTCATCAAACAAGCCCACGCGCAGCCCGGCGTCGGCGGCCGTCAGGGCGGCATTGATACCGGCCGGGCCCGCGCCGATTACGATGATGTCAAAGTCATTCATGGCGGTTCACATCCGGTACCTGAGAGAGGGTTAGCCCCGCTTTGGCCTCGGTCTTGCAAGCCAGTACTCGGCTACCGTTAACCATGACCAGGCATTCCTGGCACGACCCCATCATGCAGAACATGCCGCGTGGCTGCCGTTGCTGCGGGCTGAAGCGCAATGTTCTGACACCCTGCGAAAACAGGGCGGCGGCGATACTCTGGCCCTGCAGGGCGGAGTAGGGCTTCCCTTCGAAAGAGAAGCCGACGACTTTGGGTGTGGAATTTGGCATGGGCACGTCCTCTAAACGGTGTGAAAACTGACCAATGATGCTTGACAAGTTTTTCAGCATAGTATCATATACGAATCGTATACGTAAAGTATGCGAAAGGGCGGCGATATTTGTCTCGCCTTATCGCGGTCTTGCCACACTTCACACTTTGACTGGGGATTACACACATGAAGCGATCCGGAACATTCAGCCGGTTAATGGCCGTTAGCTGCATTGCCTGCGCCCTGTTTGGCGCCACGCAGGCCAATGCGCGCTCGCTGGAGCAGATACTTGATTCAAAGAAAATCATCATTGGCGTGAATCCCAACTTGCCGCCGCTGGGGGTTTATGACGAAAAGAACGAAATTTCCGGGTTTGACGCCAGCGTGGCGCACAAGATTGCCGATTCGCTGGGGGTGAAGCTGGAGCTGGTGGCTATCGGTTCAAACGATCGCATTCCGTTTATTTTGTCGGACAAGATTGACGCGGTGATGGGCGGCATGACACGCAATGCCGATCGCATGAAAGTGGTGGACTTCACCGATCCGGTGAATACCGAAGTGCTCGGCATCCTGACCACCGAGAGCAAGCCTTATAAAGACTGGCATCAACTGAACGATCCGGCGGTGCGCTTGGTTCAGGTGCGCGGCACCACGCCGATCAAGTTTATTCAGGAAAACATTCCGAAGGCTCAACTGCTGATTCTGGATAACTATCCGGATGCGGTGCGCGCCATTGCACAGGGACGCGCCGATGCGCTGATCGACGTGCTCGATTTCATGTTCGGCTACACCAAGAACTACCCGACCAAATGGCGCGTGGTGGACGATCCGTTAGAGGTGGATTATGACTGCATCGGCGTGCGCAAGGGCAACACGGCGCTGACGCAAAAGCTCAACCAAATCATTGCGGAACAGCATAAGTCCGGCTTTATCGCCGACAGCTGGACCAAATGGTTTGGCCACCCGATGTTGCACGATCCAACGCAATCGCCAACGCAACAATAACCCTGCTCTGCAATGAGCCATGACGCCTTATACCTGGTATACGGCGTCAATTATTTGACGAGAAAAATGCTCAGATGAACCTGAATTTTCAACCTTTGCTTGATCAACTGCCTTACCTGCTGGGTGGGGCGTGGGTGAGCTTACAGATCGCTGTTCTGGCATTTGCCTTCGGCATGATCATTGCCCTGTGCTGCACGGCCATTCTGCGCTATGGGCCGCGTTTGGCGGGGCAGGTGGTGAATGCCTATGTGGTTTTCGCCACCAACACTCCGCAACTGGTGCAAATCTATTTTTTGTTTTTCGCCTTGCCGGAAGTGGGGATATTGCTGTCGCCTTTTACCGCCGTGTTGATTGGCGCCACCTTTAACGCCGGCGCCTATTTGTGCGAGATCCAGCGCGCCGGGTTTGATTCGGTGCACCGCCTGGAGGTGGAAGCGGCGGAGGTGCTGGGGTTTTCACGCATGCAAATCATCCGCTACGTGATTTTACCGCACGTGATGAAAGTGATGTTCCGTCCGTTGTCCAATCAGTTCATCGTGATGACGCTTGGCACTTCTATGGCTTCGATGTTCGGTGTGGAAGAGCTGACGGGGCGCACCTATAACCTGAGTTCGGAAACATATTTATCGGTTGAAGCTTTCTCTATCGCAGCCGTGCTGTACATCATCATTACTATCATGGCCACGCTGGCTCTGGCAGTCGTCGGGCGTTTCCTCTTCCGCGCTAAAATAGAGGCCTTCTGATGAACTACCTGGATCTGCCTGAACTGGCACAGTTGTTTTCCTACTATAACGTGTTGCTGCTGCTCGAGGGGTTGCTCAGTACGCTGTTGCTGTCGGCGGGCGGGTGCCTGATTGGCTTCCTGGCCGGTTTTCTGATCGCCATTATCCGCACCACCCGGTCGAAAGCCGTGGCGCCGCTGCGCGCAGCCGCTTTTGTTTACTGCTTCCTGTTCCGCCGTATCCCCTTTTTGGTGACGCTGATGCTGGTGTTTTTTATCAGCCAATATGTCGGGCTGTCGCTTTCCACCTTCTCGGTGGCGCTGGTGTGCGTGTGCATTATCGCCGCGGCCTATTTGGGGGAAATCATCCGCAGCGGTATTGATTCGGTGCACAAGAATCAATGGGAGGCCGCGCAGACGCTGAACTTCACCTACTTGCAAAGCCTGCGTTACGTGATTATTCCGCAGTCGTTGAAGGTGGTGATCCCGCCGACGTTCAGTTTTTTCATCATGTACATCAAAGACACGGCGCTGGCCTCGCAAATCGGGGTAATGGAGCTGACCTCCGCCAGCAAGGTGCTCACCAACAAAGGGTTTTCCGCCGCGTTGGTGTACGCCACGGTGTTGGTCCTGTATTTCCTGATCTCTTACCCACTATCGCGCTTTGGTAAGCGCCTGGAGAAGAAAATTGCCGCAACTCGAAATCGTTAACCTTAAAGCCTCGTACGGCCAGCAGAGCGTCCTGGAGCAGGTCAACCTTTCCGTTGAGAAAGGCGAAATCGTCAGCCTGATCGGCCCTTCCGGATCGGGGAAAAGCACGCTGCTGCGCGTGCTGATGGGGCTGCTTCCTCCAGAAGCCGGCACGGTACGGCTCGATGGTAAAACCGTGAACTACGCCCACAAGGGCGAACTGCGTGCGCTGCGCTCTTCCATCGCCATCGTGTTTCAACAGTACAACCTGTTCCAGAACATGACGGTGCTGGAGAACGTGATGATCACGCCGACCAAAATCAAAGGCTGGCCGAAAAAGCAGGTGGAGGCCGACGCCCGGCGACTGCTGACCCGGGTGGGGCTGGAGCACCGGCTGCATGCCTACCCGGACGAGCTTTCCGGCGGCCAACAGCAGCGCGTGGCGATCGCCCGCGCACTGGCGCTAAAGCCAACGGTACTGCTGCTTGATGAAGTCACCGCGGCGCTCGATCCTGAGATGGTCAACGAAGTGCTCGATACCATCCGCGAGCTGGCATCGGAAGGCATCACCCTGTTTCTGGTGTCCCATGAGATGAGTTTTGTGCGCGAAGTGTCCAGCAAAGTGGTGTTTATGGCCGATGGCGCAGTGGTGGAAACCGGGGCGCCGCAGCAAATTTTCGATGCGCCGCAGCAGCCGCGCACGCGTCACTTCGTCGGGAAAATCCTGCGCCACTGATCCGCCATGCGGAAAGACCAATCACTATCAATAAGGAGAAGTCAGATGGATATCGCCCAATATCCGCAAATTAATCCACCGGCACGGTTGCTGATGGGGCCGGGGCCGATTAATGCCGATCCGCGCGTGCTGCGTGCGATGTCGGCGCAGTTGATCGGCCAGTACGATCCGGCGATGACGCAGTATATGAATGAGGTGATGGCGCTGTATCGTGCGCTGTTTCGCACCGAAAACCGCTGGACGATGCTGATTGACGGCACTTCGCGCGCCGGTATCGAAGCCATTCTGCTGTCGGCGATCCGCCCCGGCGACAAGGTGCTGGTGCCGGTCTTTGGGCGCTTTGGCCACCTATTGTGTGAAATCGCCCGCCGCTGCCGCGCCGAGGTGCACACCATTGAAGCGCCATGGGGCACGGTGTTCACGCCGGATCGCATCGAGGACGCCGTTAAACGCCTGCGCCCGCGTTTATTGCTGACGGTGCAGGGCGATACCTCGACCACCATGCTGCAGCCGCTGGCGGAACTGGGGGAAATTTGCCGCCGCTATGACGTGCTGTTTTATACCGATGCCACGGCGTCGTTTGGCGGCAACGCGTTGGAAACCGACGCCTGGGGGCTGGATGCGGTGTCTGCCGGCATGCAAAAATGCCTGGGCGGGCCTTCCGGCACTGCGCCGGTCACCCTCAGCCCACGGATGGAGGCGGCGATCCGCCGGCGGCGCTGCGTGGAAGCCGGCATCCGCACCGCGGCGCACCAGGATGGCGAAGAAGAAATGATCTACTCCAACTACTTTGATCTGGGCATGATCATGGATTACTGGGGGCCGGAGCGGCTGAATCACCACACCGAAGCCACCAGCGCGCTGTTCGGCGCCCGCGAATGCGCCCGGCTGCTGCTGCAGGAAGGGCTGGATCACAGCATTGCGCGCCACAAGCGCCATGGCGACGCGCTGCTCAAAGGGATCCAGGCGATGGGGCTGGCGACCTTCGGCGATCTGGCTCACCGGATGAACAATGTGCTTGGGGTGATGATCCCGCCGGGTATCGACGGCGAGCAGGTGCGCAAGCTGTTGCTGGAAGACTTCGCGATTGAGATCGGCACCTCGTTCGGGCCACTGATCGGCAAGGTCTGGCGGATTGGCACCATGGGTTACAACGCGCGCAAGGACTGTGTGCTGCAAACGCTGGCGGCACTGGAAGCGGTGTTGAACCATCTGGGCTTCAACACCGTGCAGGGGGCGGCCATGCAGGCGGCCTGGGATCATTACGCGCAGGAGGGGAACGCCTGAATCGCGGCGTTCAACGATACTCCTGATACACCTTGGCGACCCGTTTGAAATAGTCGGTCAGGTAATTGATGCACACCTGAACTTTCAGCGGCAGCTTGTCTTTTTCGGTGTACAGGGCATAGACCGGGCGCGGATCCGACTGATAGCGCCTGAACAGGATCTCGATCTCGCCGCGTTTGATCTCCTCGATCACCCACATCAGCGGCGCATATGCGATCCCGGCGCCGGCTTTCAGCCAACGGATCATGGTTTGTGAATCGTTGGTGACGAAGCGGCCGTGGGGCGAAATGCGCGTGCTGATGCCTTCCGGGGCGATCAGCTCAAACTCGCTGTCCGGGCGCACGTTGTATTCCAGCCAGGAAAAATTCACCATGTCGCTCGGTTTTTGCGGCGTGCCGTGCTGCGCCAGGTAGCTTTTGGCGGCGCAGACCACCATCGGCATAGAGCCCAGGCGGCGGGAAAACAGGCTGGAATCCTGCAGCGCGCCAACGCGGATCACTACGTCCAGCCCATCGGCGATCAGATCCGGCGCCGGGATGCCCGTCACCAGGTTAACCGTCAGGCCAGGGTATTCTCTCAACATGTCGGCGGTCATGGTGGCCAGCACGTTTTGCGCCATGGTAGAGGAACTGCCGATGCGCAAAGTGCCGGTGGGCGTATTGTTGAAGGCGTACAGCTGTTCATGCACTTCACTCACTTCCTGCAACATGCGCCGGCAGCCCTGATAGTAAATCTTGCCGGCTTCGGTCAGGCCGATGCTGCGCGTGCTGCGGTTGAGCAGCTTGACCTGGAGTTCATTTTCCAGTTTGGAGACGGTCTGGCTGATCGATGAAACGCTCATACCCAGTTGGCGCGCCGCCGCGGTAAATGAGCCGCACTCAACGACTTTCGCGAATACCGACATCCTTTTTAGTCTTTCCATTATTCACTCTGGCTTAAAAGTGATTTAGATCACAGTTTGTTGATTGGGTGATAGTAAGCACGCTAATATAATGCTCGCTGGGTGATGCCCGCGTACGCCTGAGCGTGGCCAATGAGGTAAGGCGGCCGCGTCGCCGCAGGCAACTCTGCCGGTGCCCTCGTATTCCCTTTCATGGATACCTGTCCCAAGAGTTTAACCCCTTTTCAGCTTTGCGGCCCGGTGCGCCGTCAGGCTACGGCGTAGGGCATGCCTGTGTTAAATTGTAAACAGGATGTGATACAAAAGGTGCAGCATCCCGGTATTGTGAACAATCAAGGAAAAAGGTATGAGTTTGCTTCCGGTCATCGTGATTTTCGGGCTGTCGTTCCCCCCGGTATTTTTTTTGCTGCTGGTTTCGCTGGCGGTTTTTTTTGTGCTGCGCCGCGTGCTGCAGCCAACGGGGATCTATGATGTTGTCTGGCATCCGGCACTGTTTAATACCGCGCTGTTTTGTTGCCTGTTTTATTTGATTTCATGTCTTTTTTTCTGAGGCCGCTGTGAAAACGTTATTAATAAAAATAATCCGTATCGCGATTACGTTGCTCCTGGTGCTGTTGGGGATCGTCGCCGTGTTTAAGGTCTGGATGTTCTATACCGAATCGCCCTGGACGCGCGACGCCAAATTTTCTGCCGATGTGGTGGCGATCGCCCCGGACGTCAGCGGCCTGTTGACTGCTGTGCCGGTGGTGGATAACCAACTGGTGACGAAGGGGCAGACGCTGTTTGTCATCGATCAGCCGCGCTATCAGCAGGCGTTGGATCAGGCGAATGCCGATGTGGCCTACTATCAGGCGCTGGTTGCGGAGAAAAAGCGTGAAGCAAGCCGCCGTGTGAATCTGGGGCCGGATGCCATGTCGCGCGAAGAGATTGAGCAGGCGAGCAATGCGTTGCTGACCGCGCAGCAGCAGTTGGCGAAAGCGATCGCAGTGCGCGATCTGGCCCGGCTCGATCTGGAACGCACCGTGGTGCGCGCCCCGGCGGACGGCTGGGTGACCAACCTTAACGTGCATACCGGCGAGTTTATTACCCGCGGCGCCACGGCCGTGGCGTTGGTGAAGAAAAACAGCTTCTACCTGCTGGCCTACCTGGAAGAAACCAAGCTACATGGCCTGAATAAGGGCGACCGCGCGGAAATTACCCCGTTGGGCAGCAACCGCATTATGCACGGCACCGTGGACAGCGTGGCGGCGGCGGTGAACAACAGCAGCAGCACCAGCAACAATAAAGGGCTGGCTTCCGTTGACAGCAACCTGGAGTGGGTGCGCCTGGCGCAGCGCGTGCCGGTTAAAATCGTGCTGGATGATAAAGACCAGCAGCACCCGTACCCGGCGGGCACCACCGCTACCGTGGTGATTACCGGCAAACAGGATCGTCCCGCCAATGATGGCTCGCCGTTTACCCGCTTGATGCATCGGCTGCGCGAGTTCGGTTAAGGCCGCGTTCGCCCGTTTCCGAAAGGATGTTGTTATGTTCGGCGCTACTTTTATTCGGTTGAGGTTTGCCTGCAAGCTCAGTTTCGCGATCGTCTTCGCGCTGTTTGTCGGCTTTCATCTCAACCTGGAAACCCCACGCTGGTCGGTGATGACCGCGGCTATCGTCGCGGCCGGCCCGGCATTTGCCGCCGGCGGCGAGCCCTTCTCCGGCGCAATCCGCTACCGCGGCTGGCTGCGGATTATCGGCACCTTCATCGGCTGTTTCGTCGGCCTGGCGATTATCGTCACTACGGCGCGGGCGCCGGTGGTGATGCTGTTTTTATGCTGCGCCTGGGCCGGTTTTTGCAGCTGGATTTCTTCATTAATCCGCGTCGAGAACTCCTACGCCTGGGGCCTGGCGGGCTATACCGCGCTGATCATCATTGTGACCGTCGCCACCAGCGAATCTCACCTGCTGGAAGCGCCGCGCTTTGCCATTGAGCGCTGTAGCGAGATTGTGCTGGGGATCGTCAGCGCCGTGCTGGCGGATTTGCTGTTTTCCCCGCGCTCGATAAAACAGGATATCGATCGGCTGCTGGATAAACTGCTGGTGGATCACTACCAACTGATGCAGATGTGCCTGAGCAACGCGCCGAAAGAGGAAATCGATCGTGCCTGGAGCAATCTGGTGAAGGGCACCACGGCGCTCAACGGCATGCGCAACAATCTGATGCTGGAGTCCTCGCGTTGGCACAAGATGAACCGCCGGGTGCGGGCGCTGCATACCCTGTCGCTGACGCTGATCACCCAGTCGTGTGAAAGCTACCTGATTTTGCAGGATCACCCCGGCGCCGTATCGGAAAGGCTGCGCGAGCTGTTGCTGGCGCCGGCGCAAACGCCGCAGGAGGTTCACCAGCGCCTGAAGCTACTGCGCCAGGTGTTGGCTTCCCACCGCACGCAGGACACGCTGCCGACCGTCACCGGGTGGATCGGCACCGCCACGCGCTATCTGTTGCTGGCGAAGGGCGCGCACACCAACAGCAGCATCAGCGCGGTGGAAGAGGACATCTTGCGCGGCGAGGTGGTGGTGAAACCCACCTCGGCAGAAGGGCACCATGCGATGATCAACGGCCTGCGCACCTTTGTCGCCACCGTCTTCGGCTGCGCGCTGTGGCTGTGGAGCGGCTGGACCGCCGGCAGCGCGTTTATGGTAATCATTACGGTGATCACCTCGCTGGCGATGCGCACCCCTAATCCGCGCATGGTGGCGATGGACTTTGTGATCGGCATGATGGCCGCCATTCCAGTGGGCGGGCTGTTTTTTATGGTGATCATCCCGGCGACGCAGCAGAGCCTGCTGTTGCTCTGTTTGAGCCTGGGGCTGATGGCATTTTTTATCGGTATCGAAGTGCAGAAACGGCGGCTGGGTACCCTGGGGCTGCTGGCCGGCACCATCAATATCCTGGTGTTGAGCAACCCGATGGTATTTAACGTACCGCTGTTTCTGGATTCGGCCTTCGGCCAGTTTATCGGCAGCTGTGTGGGGTTGATGGTGCTGCTGCTAATTCGTGATAATTCGCGTGAACGCACCGGGCGCACGCTGTTGAACCAGTTGGTCAGCCGGGCGGTGTCGGCGTTGACCACCAAAGCGGCCAAACGCCGGGAAAACCACCTGCCGGCGCTGTATCAGCAATTGAACCAACTGTTGATGATGTTCCCCAACGACATCGCCAAGTACCGCCTGGCGCTGAACTTGATCATCGCGCACCAGCGTATGCAGCGCACGGAGATCCCGGCCAGCGAAGCGCTTGCCGCCTTTCACCGGCAGATCCGCAAAACCGCCGACAGCGTGGTGAGTGCGAAAAACGACGTTAAACGGGCGTATTACTACGATCGCCTGCTGGGCGAAATGAACGAATACCAGCAAAAGCTGGTGGAAAGCCAGGCGCCGCTCAGCGTCACCGGGCCGGTCAGGCGTCTGGCGGAAATGCTGCACCGCTATCGCCACGCCCTGATTGATTAGCCACTGTGGCGCACGGTAGCGGCCCCGCTAACCCTGCCGTGCGCTTTCGGATATTGCCGGGTGCCAGCCTGCAGTAAAAACGTTATATTTTGTTAATCATTCATTCATCAGTTTTGGCTATATATCTGGCAGGTGCCATAGCCAGCGGTAACTATTTTCAGGGAATTTATGAACAAGCGGATCCTGGTGGCGATGGCGATCGCTGTGGTGATAGCCGGTTTCAGCGCGCTGCGTGCGCCCCAGCAGCCAGCGCCGGCTAACGTGCCGGCTACGGCAGCGGCGGAAAGTATCGATCGGTTAACGCAGCAGGAGCGGGTGGTGAGCTATCTGAAACAGCGCCAGCGCTTGCCGGATTATTACATCAGCAAAAAGCAGGCGCGTGAGCAGGGATGGGATGCACGCGACGGCAATTTGTGCGCGGTGTTGCCAGGCAAAGCCATTGGCGGCGATCGTTTCTCCAACCGCGAAGGGCAACTGCCGGCGGCCAGTAACCGCATCTGGCGTGAAGCGGATATCAACTACCGCTGTGGCCGGCGCGGCGCAGAACGCCTATTGTTCTCTAATGACGGGCTGATTTTCGTCACGCATGACCATTATAAAAACTTCATTCGGGTGGAGTAAGTCTGATGGCAAAAGTAGAGTTCGATTTTAATCAGATAGCCGATCTGCCGGCGTTCTACCGTGCCTTTGCGCAGAAATTCGCGTTGGATGAAGGCTTTGGCGCCAATCTGGATGCGCTGTGGGACGTGGTGACCGGGGAGATCCGTTTGCCGGTGGAGATCGAGTTCACCAATCTGAGCACCCGTAGCAAACGCCGCTTCGGCGCGATCATTTTGCTGTTTGAAGAAGCCGAAGAAGAGCTGGACGGCAGCCTGCATTTTAATATGCATGAAAGCCGTGAGCCGGCTCACCACCGGGGATGAACGGCAGCGTTCATCCCGCAGCGGCAGTGCGGCAGGGGATCAGTCGGTGGCTTCGGCCAGTTCGCGCAGATACTGGAAGATCTGGCGGTAAGCCTTAGGCGGCTTGTTGCCGGCTTTCTCTTTTTGCGCGTTGCGTACGAGCGCGCGCAACTGCTGGCGATCGGCCTGTGGATAAAGTTCCAGGATGGTCGGGATCGCATCGTCGCCTTGTTCCACCAGGTTGTCACGCAGCGTTTCCAGCTTGTGGAACAGCGCAACCTGCTGGTTGTGGCGGTTCTTCAGCTTGTCCAGCGCGGTCTGGATCGGCTCGACGTCGCGGGCGCGCAGCATCTTGCCGATTAACTGCAGTTGGCGGCGGCGGCCCTCTTTCTTAATCTTCTGCGCCAGCTCAATGGCGGCCCGCAGATCGTCATCCAACGGGATGCGCTCCAGGGCGTTTTTCCCCAGTTCGACCAGCTCAACGCCCAGATCTTTCAGCGCTTGCGCATCACGTTTAATTTCACTCTTACTGACCCAGATAATCTCGTCATCGTCCTCGTCTTCACTCCCCGGGACATCGTCGAGCCAATCTTCAGGCTGTTTGTTCATGGTAGGCTCCGTTAAAAAGAGGCTAATCCTAACAGGTTGCCGTCTTTATGCGAAATTCCATGCAGTTCCTGTTAGACTCAATGGCATTAATCAAATACCCGTCATACTTCAAGTTGCAGGTGTGTTGGCTGCGCTCAGTCACCCGAATCACTTACCGGCCTAAGCTCATCGGGATTAATGAGAGACATCCTGTCTCTCACCGGAGGCCAACCGTTGGTTGGTCAAATTCGTTCCCGACGAATTTGTCCTTTGATTGCCGCCTGCCTGCAACTCGAATTATCTTGGGTATAAGATTTTCGCGCGCCAGCACGCGCACAATCAACGCCGCCACGGCACTTTTCTCAACGATTCTAAATTATGGCAGATTGATGAAAGTAGTCACTCAAGTTGCAGAACAGCGTAAAGCGCTGGAACAGGCCGTTTCGCAGGCCCTGGAACTGGCGCGCGCCGGTTCTGATGCGGCGGAAGTCGCCGTGACCAAAACCACCGGCATCGGCGTCAGCACCCGTTTTGGCGAAGTAGAAAACGTCGAATTCAACAGCGACGGCGCCCTGGGCATCACCGTGTATTACCAGCAGCGTAAAGGCAGCGCATCGTCCACCGATCTCTCCCCCGACGCTATCGCCCGCACCGTGCAGGCCGCGCTGGATATCGCCCGTTATACCTCGCCGGATCCTTGCGCCGGGCCGGCAGAAAAAGATCTGCTGGCGTTTGAAGCGCCGGATCTGGATCTGTTTCACCCCGCCGAGCTAGACGCCGAGCGCGGTATTGAACTGGCCGCGCGCGCCGAACAGGCTTCACTGGCGGCGGATAAGCGCATCACCAATACCGAAGGCGGCAGCTTCAACAGCCACTACGGTATAAAGGTCTTCGGCAACAGCCATGGCATGCTGCAGAGCTACTGCTCCAGCCGCCATTCGCTGTCGAGCTGTGTGATTGCCGAGCATGAAGGCGATATGGAGCGTGATTATGCCTACACCATCGGCCGTGCAATGGATGATTTGCAAAGCCCGGAATGGGTGGGGCAAGAGTGCGCGCGCCGCACGCTGTCGCGCTTGGCGCCGCGTAAGCTGTCGACCATGAAAGCGCCGGTGCTGTTTGGCCGTGAGGTGGCGACCGGGCTGTTTGGCCACCTGGTTGGCGCCATCAGCGGCAGCAGCGTGTACCGCAAATCCACGTTCCTGCTCGACGCACTCGGCACGCAGATTTTGCCGTCGTGGCTGACCATCGAAGAGCATCCGCACCTGCTGAAAGGGCTGGCCTCCACCCCGTTCGACAGCGAAGGCGTGCGCACCCAGCGCCGTGACATCGTGAAAGACGGCGTGCTGCAAACCTGGCTGCTGACCAGCTACGCGGCGCGCAAGTTGGGCCTGCACAGCACCGGCCATGCGGGCGGCATCCACAACTGGCGCATTGCCGGCCAGCACAATGATTTTGACGGCATGCTCCGGCAACTGGGCACCGGCCTGCTGGTGACCGAGCTGATGGGGCAGGGCGTTAGCGGCGTGACCGGCGACTATTCCCGCGGCGCCGCTGGGTTCTGGGTGGAAAATGGCCAAATCCAGTATCCGGTCAGCGAGATCACCATCGCCGGCAACCTGAAAGACATGCTGCGCAATATCGTCAGCGTGGGTAACGATATCGAAACCCGCAGTAACATCCAGTGCGGCTCGGTGCTGCTGCCGGAAATGAAAATCGCCGGGCAATAAGCCCGGATGCGGCCGGTGTTCTGCCGGCCGCACCACTCTTTAACCTTCCTTACAAACACCTGAAGCTGCTTTACCCTTTCATCCTCTATGGTTAGGCTGTATCACACCATGGCGTAGCGGCGTATGTGCCTGAATAATTTTTATAAGCCCTGGCGTGAGTGATATTTCTCGTGGTTAACATTCAATAATTGGAAGGGTGAGCATGAATAAAACACTGAAAGCGTTGGCGTTGGTCACGCTGCTGGGCGCCAGTTCGCTGGCGATGGCCGATATCGCGGATGATATGGATATTATCGCCGACAATTACGACACGGCGCTTAAGACCGATAGCGCCGATGTGTTCCAGCAGAGCCTGGAAAAAATGCGCGCGGCGGCGCTGGATTCCCAGAAACAAACGCCGCCGTCGCTGGATGGCAAAGCCGACGACAGCCCGGAAATGAAGGATTACCGCCACGGCTTCGATATTCTGGTGGGCCAGATCGATCAGTCATTGGCGCTGGCGAAGCAGGGCAAGCTGGCCGACGCCAAACGCTTGGCCGAAGAGTTTAAACAAACCCGCAGCACCTACCATAAGAAATACCGCTAATGATACCGGTGCCCCCGCCGCGGCGGGGACGCCTGCATCCATCACGGCCTGGCCTGTGCTTTAACGGTACAACGCGGCTTTACCTACCGAGCCAAACAAAGCCATTTTCGCCGCCACCACCTCGCTTGCCGCCTGCATGGGTTTGAGGAACAATGCGTTAGGCTCATGCCCACCCTGTTTCAGTTCTTCTTCCAGTGCGACAAAAAACGCTTTTTTCATATCGCTCGAAATATTGATTTTCCCCACGCCATAACGGATAGACTCCGCCACCTCACTGTCTTTATTGCCGGAACCGCCATGCAACACCAGTGGGATCCCGACCCGTTTACGGATTAGCTGCAAGCGTTCAATATCGAGCCTGGGTTGTTTCCCTTTTGGGTACAGCCCGTGGGAGGTGCCGATAGCGACGGCCAGCGTGTCCGTACCGGTTTCCCGCACAAAGGTTTCGGCCTGTTGCGGGTCGGTATAGAGAATCTCGTTGCTGCCGCCTTCCGCGCTGCCTTCCGCCACGCCAATGGTGCCCAGTTCAGCCTCGACGGAGACATTGATCGCGTGGGCGATGTCGACGATTTTTTTCGTCAGCAGGATGTTTTGCTCAAAAGGCTGGGAAGACGCGTCAATCATTACCGAGGTAAAACCGGCGTAAATCGCCTTCATCACCTCTTCCAGCGTGCGGCCATGGTCAAGATGAATAACAACCGGTACGCGCGCCTGAATGGCCAGCGTGCGCAGGTAGCCGATGAATTCTGGCCCGGTAAAGGCCATCTCATCAGGGTGAATTTCCAGAATCAGCGGGGAATCAAGCCGCTCCGCCGTTTCGACGGCCAGCCGGCCAAATTCGGCGCTGGCGATGTTGAATGCGCCCACGCCAAACTGGTGGTGTTGAGCGATGCTAAGCAGATCTTTCATGGTGTACAGCATGGTATTTATCCTTGGTTAGCAGGAACGGGAACGTCTTTTTTAATCACCCGCAGGATCAGCGCTGTCAGTAAGCTGCCCGCGGCGATCGCCAACAGGTAACCCAGCACATTGCTGATGACGTTAGGAATGAAGATGACAAATATGCCGCCGTGTGGTGCGCGGGAGGCGCAGCCGAGGATCATGGAAAGCGCCCCCGCCAGCCCGGAACCGGCGACGATGGCGGGGATCACCCGCAACGGATCGGCTACGGCATACGGGATCGCGCCTTCGGTGATGAAGGACAAACCGAGGATGTAGGTGACCTTACCGGTTTCACGCTCCTGTTCGGTGAACTTGCGGCGAAAGAGCGTGGTCGCCAGAGCAATACCCAGCGGCGGAACCATACCCGCCGCCATGCAGGCGGCGATCGGCCCGTAGATACCGCTCGACATCAGCCCGATAGCGAACATGCAGACGGTTTTATTCAGCGGCCCGCCCATATCGAAGGCCACCATCATGCCGAACAGCAGGCCCAGAATGGCGGAGTTGGCATTGCCCAGCGAATTGAGGAAATCGGTCAGCCATCCCAGCAGCATCTTGATCGGCTCACCGATCAGCAAGGCCATTAACGCGCCGGTCAGCAGCACGCTAAGCAGGGGCACAATCAAAATCGGCTTTAACCCGGCGATCGCTTTCGGCAAACGAATGTGATTGACGATCAGCAGGGTGATATAGCCCGCCAGAAAACCGGCGATTAAGGCGCCAAGGAAGCCCGAGCCGGTATGAATCGCCATCATGCCGCCCACGGCCCCGGCGGCAATGCCCATTTTCCCGCTGATTGACTGGCTGATCCCTAAGGCGAGGATCGGCAGCATCAGTGCGAAGGCAGAGCCGCCGCCGATGTCGGACAGCATTTTGGCGATGGGGCTGAAGTGCGCATCGCCCGGCGTGGCTGCGGTGATCCCGAAGGAAAAACTCACGGCGATCAGGATACCGCCGGCGATAACGAACGGAATCATCAGGTTAACGCCGGTAATCAGGTGCACATAGATTTGTGAGATAAAGGAACGTGAATTTACGTCATCTGCTGCCGTGTTCGCCGGCGCAGCCGCAGCGGTATCCTGGAGCAGCCGCGGCGCCAATTCACCGCTGATAATTGCCCTAAGCAGGCCTTCGGCATCTTTTGCCGCGCGGGTGACGGGAACTTCAATGACATTTTTATGCTGAAAGCGCGACAGTTCGATTTTCTTGTCGGCGGCAATTAATACCACATCAGCCTGATGAATATCCTCATCACTAAAGACATATTCACTTTCAACGGCACCTTGTGTTTCAACCAAAACATGGATACCCATTTTTTTAGCCGCTTTCTTTAAATTACTTTCGGCCAGATATGTATGGGCAACCCCCGTAGGACAGGCGGTAATGGCAATAATGTTCATAAACGTTCTCCATTAATCAGGAAACGATTTGATGTGTTTTTATTTTTACTAAGATATACACGTCATCCTTCAAGTATCTTGAATGATTTTGTGTATAGCTACGGCAAAGTAGCGTAAAAAACTATTATTGTGACTTTTTACGTCACCGTATTATTTGTGGCGCCAGAAGATATAAGTTAGGCACCAGAGTGTGACAACAGTAAATGAAATATCTCTTCCCTGTTTTTAACATGAAGAAGTTGATCGACGACGTCTTCATCGCCTAATGCGATAGATATTTTTGCCAACATTTTTATATGGCCGACATCCTTATCCGATTCTTTCACGGCAAACAGAATAACCAGCCGTACTTTGGTTCCGTCAATGGTTTCCCAGGGGATATCACGGCGTAAGCGGCCCACGGCGATACGTGTTTTAGCGACCGCCACCGATTTGCCATGCGGGATTGCAATATGATTTTCAAAACCGGTGGAGCCCAATTCCTCGCGCAGATAAACGTCGTTTAGAAATATTTCTTTATTCGTCACAGCGCCGGTTTGGCAGAGCAGATCCGTCAGCTTGGCAATAATTTGTTCCTTACTTTGGCAATCCGCATCGAGAATAATGCACTCTTGTTGCAATATATCGTTAATAGCAACGGTTGTGTTCATAATACATCCCATCCCATTGTGATTAATTAATCGAATTGGCGACCAGGCACTCGGTCACTCTTGCAATATCTTTCGCCGAGAACAGCGCTGACACATACACCACCGGCTTTTCCAGCGGCTCCAGCCTGATGGTGGAAATCACCACATCACACTCATGCTGTTGCAGCGACGCGGCAATGTTTTTCCCCGGCACCACATCGATGATTTTCCAGTCAGGAAATGCGCGGATAATCCGGCCATACAGCAACTGCGATGTGCCAAGCCCACTGGAGCAGACCAGTAAAACCCGTTTTACCTTGATACTGTTTTCAATCGCCGCTTGTATATGCACTGTGAGATAGGCCACTTCATCATCACTGATTTCCTCCAAACCGTCTTCTTGCGCCAACTGGTTGATCACGCTTTTCACCGTAGCAAACACGCCGCCCAGCTCGGTTTGAATATCATGCAACAGCGGGTTTTTAATGCGAATGCGGTAGGTCAGCCGGTTCAGCATGGGTTTTATATGCGAAGACAGCGAAGCCAGTAAGTTTTCATCGCCGGTGATATCGACATGAATTCGCTTGGCGACGCGGCCGATCAGCGCTTCGGCAAAGCGGGTTTCACGCTGGGAAACCCGTAGCCGATCGTAAGGCGCAGCATCGCCGCCCGTCTTGCCTGAAGAAACCAGATATTGATAAATCGAGTATGCTTCTTCCGCTACCAATACGGTACTGTAAGCCGCTTCAATACGTTCAATCACTGCCAGCGAAACCTGCCATGCGTGCTGGTCATGCACCGTATTCACCCGCACGGCACGCGCATCGGTTCTCTGCAACGGGGAATGGCTGCGGTGGATCAGGACCAGAATATGTGTGAATAAATTGATGTAGTAAGGATCGCTGATCGTGTACTGAAGCTGTTGTTCAATAAAGTTAATTAATTGCAGGGTAAAATGGACGGCCTGTTTGCCAAATTTCTCTGCCAGTTCATGCAGCGTGCCTTCATCAAGCCGGCTTTCCAGCATGTCCTGATGATTATAAATGGATTTTAATACCAGTGCTTTCATGGCTACACGGATATTATGGTCACTGCCTCTAATACTGGTGCCGCTCCGGCTTTTCATTAATGTTAAGTCAAATTTATATAACCAGCCTTCCAGCGTTTTCAGATCGTTCACTATGGATGCCCGGCTGATAAAATATTTATCGGCCATCTCACTGATGGAAGAGCCACGCGGCGATAACATTAATAAGTCAGAGGCGATTTTTAACATGCGGAAATTACGCTTAAACTCGTCGCTTTCCGAAGAGAAAATACGGCGGGCGGATATTTCCGATTGCGCATCGGCAAATTTAATGGTGATTCCGCGCCCGCTTTTTCCACACAGAGTTATCCCCTGTGCTGATAGCTTATCGTTAATATCGGCGATATCGCGTCTGAGTGTGCGTGTTGAAATTTGGATTTTCTCAGACATGCAACGCAGGCTCACATAGCTGTTGTGAGAGATAAGCTGCCGCATTATATTCAGTTGCCGCTCAGTCAGCCCCTTCATCATTGCCAGGCTCCGCTTAAGGATGTCACCGCTTTGTGAGTTGTCATCTAAGCAAAGTGAATATGCCATGTAAATATTAAAAAGTGGCCACAAGGTGGTGCGGAAACTGACCATCATCCGTTTAGTGCATAGCGATTCACTCTTTAAAGTACGCCGCCGGAAAGCGCTACCCCGAGCTGCACGGGGTATTTTCATCGTCGGGAAAACGAGAAGCCGATCACGAATCTCACACTGCAATTATGCGGTTTTGCCGAGTGATTACAGGGGAGCGCTGCTGATATTCACCTCATTACGCTGTCATCGGCCATTTTTGCGAAACAGATCCCTATTGGTCACGCGATTTCCACTTTGAACTGGAAAAAAACAGGCTACACAGCACATGCCCCCGGCGGTAGGGTTTAGCCATCAGTGATGTACAGGTTTTGTCATAGGGCGATGGTTCGCGGCACTCAGGGGTACTGAAAAGTGAATGAAGGATCTGAACAGGTAAATATACCGCCGGCGGATGACGCGCGGGTGGCGGTAATCACCACGCAGCTGTTGGCCGATATTACCGCGATGTTAAACGCAGAGAATATTTATACCAACAGTGTGCAGCAACAAATGCTGGAATCGCATGTTCGCGCCATGGTGCAACGTTCTATTACCGGCGAGCCCTTACCCGAGGTGGATAAATCGTTATTTGATGAAATTTCGGCGCATTCCATGCAAATGGCCCAGCGTGTGGTGGAACAGCTTAAAACGCTGCCGATAGAAGAGGCCTATTTGCTTTCCGTACATTTTGAAGTGGCAAAAGATAATAACGCATCATCAACAAATTAATCAGGAGAATACCGTGGGAAATATTACCGTAGTGATTGGCGATCGTCTGGGGAAAGGGCAGAAAGTGGGCCTGGGTGTGGAAAGCGCCGGCGGCAAGGCCGTGGTGATCCCCGGCATGGCGGCGGACATGAAGCTGGGCGACGTAATGAAAGCTGAAAACGCGCAGTTGGGTATCTCTTTTTGCGGCAGCGGCGGCGCCGGCGCCATTACCGCCCAGACGAAATATGGCTATAAGGCGAAATATGGCATGCGCTCGATCGAAGAGGGCGTCACGGCAATTAATGAAGGTTGCAACGTGCTGGGCTTCGGTTTTATGGATAAGGAAGAGCTGGGTAAAAAACTGGTGGAAGCCTACCTAAAAAAATACGGTAACGCATGATGAAAGAACAATATACCACATCAGTCATGGTTTCTGGCCGGGGCGACAGCAAGGCAAAGGCTTTTGCCAGCGCGTTGGCGAATGTACAGGGTGCGGTATTAAAGTCTACCAATAATATTCTGCTGCGCATTGAGCCGCAGGATGTCAGCGTATTAATCGCGGAAGAAAAAATAATTAAAGAGAAATTCCTTTTTTTCTTTCTGCCGCGTGTAAGAAAAAGCTATGCCGTTTCTCTGGAAATAACCGTGAGTGTAACAATCATCAATACCGAAAAGGTTGTCTTCACCACGAAATAATATATTGGCATATCTCCGGCGGTTGTACGTTACAGGAAAGTGGCGAAGCGAACCCGCAAGCGCTTGCATCACCGAGCGGCTGGGCCGGGCAGCAACGCGAACACGCCTGCAACCTGCAAAGCGATGGGGAGCAAGGGGCGACTGATGTTTCTAATTATCTTATTTAAGTCGATTATTATCGGCGGGCTGGTCGGCGTGGGCGTTGGCGCCGGTGCGGCACGTATGTTTCATGCGCCAACCACACAGGGCATGGGGGCCTTCCGCACGCTGGGCGAACTGAACTCCTGCGAAGGCGATCCCGCGTCACACTTCTCATTCGGCCTGGGCTTTTTCTTTAACGCCTGGGCGTCCTCGGTGGCGGCCGGCGCCTTCACGCAGGATGTCGATCACCGCATTATCCCTAACTGGGGCGCGGCGGCGCTGATGATCAAAAACCGTAACCTGGCGCAAACCCTGCACGATCCGAAAAAAATGGCCATTGCCTGCGGCATTATCGGCGCACTGGTGGTGGCGTTCCTCAATACCACCGCGTCTGCCGTGCCGGCTGCGCTGCAGGTGACGGCGATCAAGGTGCTGGTACCGGCCGCCAACCTGCTGGTGAATACCGTTATGCCGGTGATCTTCTGGCTAGCGGCGATTGAGGCGGGCAAGCGCTCCGGCTTCTGGGGCACCATTTTCGGCGGCCTGGCGCAGCTGATCATGGGCAATGCGGTGCCGGGCCTGGTGCTGGGCATTCTGATCGGCAAAGGCGTTGAAGAGAGCGGCTGGAACCGCGTCACCAAAATCATGATGGCGGCGATCGTCCTGCTGTTCGTGCTGAGCGGCTTCTTCCGCGGCTTTGATATGAAACTTCTCGAATCCTTCAGCCTGGGCGTGCCGGACTGGCTGAACATCATCCATAACAGCCTGAGCGGCAAATAAGGAGCGCAATAATGGAAGAACAAACCCAAAAAGGCTTCTGGTATGCCGACTGGTCGTTCCCGATTTTTGTCGGCCTGCTGTCTTCCGGGGTCTTCGCCGGGACGCACATGTACTACCTGTACGGCATCGGTGCTTTCAACGAAGTGGCCTTCGTTTCTATGCTGCGGGCCGGTATGGATACCGGCGTTTACGGCGCGGTGGCGGCGTTCGGCGCCAGCTTCCTGTTCGCCCGCATCATTGAAGGCTCGCTGGTGGGTATTTTGGACATCGGCGGGGCGATCCAGACCGGCGTGGGGCTGGGCGTACCGGCGCTGTTGCTGGGGGCCGGGATCGTCTTCCCGGTGGCCAACTTTGCCGCCTCGCTGGCGACCGGCCTGATCATCGGCCTGGCCATCGGCTATGTGATCATTTTGGCGCGTAAATTCACCATTAACCAAAGCAATTCCACCTACGGCGCCGATGTGATGATGGGGGCCGGCAACTCATCCGGCCGTTTCCTCGGGCCGTTGATCATCCTGTCGGCCATGACGGCGTCGATCCCTATCGGTCTGGGCTCCCTGCTCGGCGCGCTGCTGTTCTATGTCTGGGGCAAGCCGATTACCGGCGGCGCGATCCTCGGCGCGATGATCCTGGGGGCGTTTTTCCCGGTGGCGATCGGCTAAGCCGCGATCGCCAGGCCAGGCGGCGCCGTTGCCGGCGCCGCTGATGAATACGGAGTAACGAATGATGTATGACTTGATTATCCGGCGCGCCAGGCTGGTGGACGATAGCCTGGCCGATATTGCGATCCGCGCCGGCGAGATCGTGGCGGTGGGCGCGCTGCCAACGGCGGCCGGCGCCAAACGCCAGCTGGATCTGGCCGGGCGTTATTATGCGAGCGCCGGCTGGATCGATAGCCACGTGCACTGTTATCCCGCCTCGCCGATCTACCATGACGAGCCGGATCGGGTGGGGATCGCCAGCGGCGTGACTACGGTGATCGACGCCGGCAGCACCGGCGCCAACGATATTGATGATTTTTATACCCTGACGCGCAGCGCCAAAACCAACGTGTTCGCTTTTCTGAACATTTCCCGTACTGGCATCTCAGCCCAGAATGAGCTGGCTGATATGGCGCAGATCGACGCGCAGGGCGTGCAGCAGGCGGTGGCCGATTACCCGGATTTTATCGTCGGCATCAAGGCGCGCATGAGCAGCAGCGTGGTCGGCCAGAACGGCATCAAGCCGCTGGTGCGCGCCAAAGCGATCCAGCAGCAAAACCACCAATTGCCGCTGATGGTGCATATCGGCAATAACCCGCCTGATTTGGACGAAATCGCCGATCTGTTGACCCAGGGCGACATCATCACCCACTGCTACAACGGCAAACCCAACCGGATCCTGACGCCGGCCGGCGAGCTACGGGCTTCCATTCAGCGCGCGCTGAAACGCGGCGTGTTGCTGGACGTCGGCCACGGCAGCGCCAGCTTCAGCTTCGAGGTGGCGCGCCAGGCGATCCAACTGGGCATCCTGCCTTATACCATCAGTTCCGATATCTACTGCCGCAACCGGATCAACGGGCCGGTGTACAGCCTGGCGGCGGTGATGTCGAAATTTTTTGTCTGCGGCCTGTCGCTGCCGCAGGTGATCGACTGCGTGACCCGCCACGCGGCGACAGCGTTGCGCCTGGCGCGCAAGGGCCAGCTGCGCGCCGGTTTTGACGCCGATTTGACGCTGTTTGATGTCCGCCGCGGGCCGCAGGTGTTTACCGATTCCGAAGGGCAGACCGCCGAGAGCGAACAACTGCTGGTGCCGCTGGCCGCGGTGGTGGCCGGGGACGTCCTGTTAACCGATGAAGGGAAAGCCGCTCATGTCTTCGATTTATGAAAAATACCATTTAAAACCGGTCATTAATACCTCTGGCCGCATGACGATCCTTGGCGTATCCACGCCGGCTCAGGATGTGATCGATGCTGTGGATTACGGCCTGAATCACTACTTTGAAATCAAGGATCTGGTCAACAAGACCGGCGCCTATATCGCTGATTTGCTGAACGTGGAAAGCGCGGTGGTGGTTTCCTGCGCTTCCGCCGGCATCGCCCAGACGGTGGCGGGCGTCATCGTCAAGGATAACGCCAACCTGTTGGTCAACCTGCACCGGGCGCCGGTGAACGAGCCGCGCGAGATCGTGTTGCCGCGTGGGCACAACGTTAACTTCGGCGCCCCGGTGGACACCATGGTGGCGCTCGGCGGCGGCCGGGTGGTGGAGGCCGGTTACGCCAACGAATGCTCGCCGCAGCAGTTGGCGGCCTGCATTACGCCGCAGACGGCGGCGATTCTGTATATCAAATCCCACCACTGCGTGCAGAAAAGCATCCTGTCGGTCGAGCAGGCGGTGGCGGTGGCGCGCCAGCATGATCTGCCGCTGATCGTCGATGCCGCCGCGGAAGAAGATCTGATGTGTTACTACCAAATGGGCGCGGATCTGGTGATTTACAGCGGCGCCAAAGCGATCGAAGGGCCGACCAGCGGCCTGGTGATTGGCCGAAAGCGCTACGTGGAATGGGTGAAGCAGCAGTCCGCCGGCATCGGGCGCGCGATGAAAGTGGGTAAAGAAGGGATCCTCGGGCTGACGCAGGCGATTGAAAGCTATCTGCAGCGCGAAAAAACCAGCGGGGCGCAGATGGTGGAGCGCATGGCGGCGTTTATCGACAGCCTCAATACCCTGAACGGCGTGAGCGCCAGCGTGGTGTGGGACAGCGCCGGGCGCGATATCGCCCGGGCCGAGATCGCCTTTGATGAGGCGGCGATCGGCATCTCGACCGGCGAGATCGTCCAGGCGCTGAAAGAGGGCGCGATCGCCATTTACTTCCGCGGCTACAAAGCCAACGAAGGCAAGATCGAAGTCGACGTGCGCAGCGTTGATGAACAACAACTGATGACCGTATTTACCTGCCTGAAGAATTTGCTGGAGAAACAAGCATGAGCATGAAGCTGAAGCCGAATTACTACCGTGACCGCGTGTGCCTGAACGTGCTGGCGGGGTCGAAAGACAACGCGCAGGAAATCTATCAGGCGGCGGAAGGGCATGTGCTGGTCGGCGTGCTTTCCAAAAACTACCCGGACGTAGACAGCGCGGTGGCGGACATGGCGAGCTATGCGCAACTGATTGATAACGCCCTGTCGGTGGGGCTGGGAGCCGGCGATCCGAAGCAATCGGCGATGGTCAGCCTGATTGCCCGGCAGGTGCAGCCGCAGCACGTGAACCAGGTCTTTACCGGCGTGGGCGCCAGCCGCGCGCTGCTCGGCCAGAACGAGACAGTGGTCAACGGCCTGGTTTCGCCGACCGGCCGCGTCGGCTTCGTCAAAATTTCCACTGGGCCGCTGAGCGCGCAGGCGCCGGACGGCATTGTGCCGGTGGAAACGGCGATCGCGTTGCTCAAAGACATGGGCGGCAGCTCGATCAAATATTTCCCGATGGGGGGGCTGAAATGCCGCGATGAGTTCCGCTACGTGGCGCAAGCCTGCGCTGAGCATGACTTTTTACTGGAGCCGACCGGCGGGATCGACCTGGAGAACGTTGAACCGATCTTGCAGATCGCCCTCGAGGCCGGCGTCAAACAGGTGATCCCGCACGTTTACAGCTCCATCATCGACGCGGCCAGCGGCAATACGCGCCCGCAGGATGTAAAAAGCCTGCTGGCGATCGTCAAACGGTTGGTGGGTTAACCACCTGATATCAACGGCACGGCTTGCCGTGCCCCTGTGAATGAAAAGGGCAATTATGCGTAACTGGCAAACAAACGTCCCGTTGTGGGGCGCGGCTTCCCTGCTGCTGGCGATGGCCAGCCCGGCGTTGCATGCGCAAGAGGCAACGCCGCATTTCGCCTATATTGGCACATACAACCCCAACGGCGAGGGCGTGTATCGCGTGCAGGTTGATCCGGCCAGCGGCGCGCTCAGCGGCAAAACGTTGGTGAGCACTTTGCCTAACCCGGCGCAGCTGGTGGCGGATGCCAAGGGGCAGGTGCTGTATGTGGCCAGCGAAGTGGCCGATTTCAACGGCGGCAAGCACGGCAGCATTAGCGCGTTGCGCATCAATGCCCAGGACGGTAGCCTGGCGCCGCTGAACCAGGTGGATTCCCAGGGCGCCGGCCCGGTGTTTATTTCTTTAACGCCGGACGGCCGCCATTTGCTGGCCGCCAACTACGTCAGCGGCAGCATTGCCGTGTTCCCGATCGCTGCGGACGGCACGCTGGGCGCCGCGGTTGCGGTGCAACAGCAACAGGGCCCAGCCGGGGCCGGCAAGCCGGCGGCGGCGGTGGAAGGCAGCTTTGCCATTAGCGATCACGATGGCCCGCATGCGCATATGATCGCCAGCGATCCCAGCGGGAAATTTGTCTTTTCAACCGATCTGGGGTTGGATCGTATTTACCAATGGCGGTTTGATCCGGCCGGCGGGAAGCTGACGCCAAACGATCCGCCGTGGATCGCCGCGTCTTCCGCCGGCGCCGGCCCGCGCCATTTCGTCTTCCATCCGGACGGTAAAACCGTGCTGTTGGTGAATGAGGAAGCCTCGACCCTGACCCGCTACCGTTTCGATGCGCAAAAGGGCACGCTGGCGCCATTGCAGACGCTGTCTACGCTGCCGGCGCAGTATAAAGGCACCAACTTTACCGCCGGGCTGGCGCTGAGCGCCGATGGAAAAAACCTGTACGTGGCGAACCGCCTGCATAACAGTGTGGCGCAGTTTAGCATCGGCCACGGCGGCGAGCTGCAACTGCTGGGCGAGGCGTGGACGCGCGGTGACTATCCGCGCACCATCACGCTGGATCCCAGCGGGCGCTATCTGTATGTGCTAAACCAGCGCAGTGATAACGTGACCCGATTCAGCGTGGATAAACACAATGGCAAACTGCATTTTATTGAGGGTTACACCCCGGTGGGCAGCCCTTCGCAAATGGTGTTTGTGCCTGCCGTAAAATAATCAGCCGCCCGCTGGGCAACCTGGCGGGCACTTAGACAATGGAAAGAGCATGGTGAGATTTCCGTACCCGCGTTTGGCTTATCTGTTTGATGCGCTGCAGGCTGAAACCCTGCCGCAGGATGAGCTGGCGAAGCGTTTTTCCGTATCGACCCGTACGGTGCGCGCTGATATTGCCGCGCTCAACGATATTCTGGAGCAATACGGCGCACGTTTTGCGCACAGCCGCGGGGAGGGCTACCGGCTGCAGGTGAATGATGCCGCACTGTTCGGTACCCTGCAGCAGGAAAAGAAACGGCGCGCCACGCCGCGCAGCGCCCAGGAGCGGGTGCACGCGTTGCTGATTCGTTTTTTGACCTCGGCCTTCTCGCTGAAGCTGGAGGATTTGGCTGATGAATGGTTCGTCAGCCGTGGCACGCTGCAAAGCGATATGGCGGAGGTGCGTGAGCGGCTGGCGCAGTACGCTTTAACCATTGAGGCCAGGCCGCGCTACGGCATGAAACTGTTCGGGCCTGAAAAAGCGATTCGCGACTGCCTGACGGACCTGTTATTTCAACTGCACCTGGACGATCCGGAAAACCCGCTGCTGGAGAACGATATTTTGCACCAGCCGCAGGTGGCGACCTTTGCCGGCTTGCTGCACCCGCTGATGTCGCAGTACGCCATCCGCCTGACCGACGAAGGCGAGCAGTACCTGATTTTTTACTGCGCGGTGGCGCTGCGCCGCATTCGCGACGGTTACCCATTGCCGGATTTCGACGTGGAGGACGGCGACGAAGCCGTGCGCAAGGTGTCTGTTTGGCTGGCCGGGGAGCTGCGCAAGCTGGCCGGCAAAGAGATCTCACCGGCGGAGGAAGCCTATCTGCGGGTGAATATCGCCGCGCGCCGGGTGCAGGAGGTGCGGCCGACGGAAATCAACGCCGACGATGAAGAAGCGCTGGGGGATTACATTCTGGCGTACATCAACGCACACTATAACTACAACCTGCAAGGGGACAAGCAACTGCGCGCCGATTTGCTCACCCATATCAAGACCATGATTACCCGGGTGAAATACCAGATCAACATCCCCAATCCGCTGTTGGCCAATATCAAACAACATTACCCGATGGCCTACGACGTGACGCTGGCGGCGGTCACCAGTTGGGGCAAGTACACGCCCTATACCCTGAGCGAGAACGAGATCGGCTATCTGGTTTTGCATATCGGCGTGGGGCTGGAACGGCACTACAACATTGGCTACGAGCGCTATCCGCAGGTGATGCTGGTATGCGATACCGGCAATTCGACGGTGCGGATGATCCAGGCGCAGATCGCGCGCAAGTTCCCGCAGTTGGTGATGACGCGCATTGTTTCGCTGCGCGACTACGAAGTGTTGCCGCAGATCGAAGAAGATTTTGTGATTTCCAACGCCCGCGTCAGCGAGAAGAACAAGCCGGTGGTGGTGATGTCGCCGTTTCCGACGGAGTACCAGTTGGAGCAGCTCGGCAAGCTGGTGCTGGTCGATCGCACCAAACCGTATATGTTGGAGAAGTTTTTCGACGCCGGCCATTTTATGGTGATCAATGAGCCGCTCGATCAAAAAAGCCTGTTCAAGAAAGTGTGCGATCTGCTGGAGCAGGAAGGCTACGTCGGCGATGATTTTTACCCTTCGGTGGTGGAGCGTGAGGCGATTGTGTCCACCTTGTTGGGCGAGGGGATTGCGCTGCCGCACTCACTCGGGCTGTTGGCGAAGAAAACCGTGGTGGTGACCATCCTGGCGCCGCAGGGCATCGCCTGGGGCGACGGCGAGCGGGCGTATGTGATTTTCCTGCTGGCGATCAGTAAAAGCGATTACGAAGAGGCGATGGCGATTTACGAGCTGTTCGTGACCTTTGTGCGCGAACGTTCGATGAGCCGTCTGCTGGGCAGTGAGGATTTCGACAGTTTTAAATCGGTGGCGCTGGATTGCCTGAGCCGGATTTAATGCCCTTCACCCTCACCCCAACCCTCTCCCAGAGGGAGAGGGGGCGTACGCTGTACGGCTAGTGCTTTGGGGTAAACGTCGAGTGGCACGAACCTTCCGCCGGCTCTGTTCTACCCCCTCTCCCCTTGGGAGAGGGCCGGGGTGAGGGGAAAAAGGCGGGAGTGGCGCTAATCCTCATCAAACCCGGCATTGAACAGCTCGATTACGGCCGCCAGGGCTTTTTCTTCCTCCGGCCCGTTGGCTTCCACCTCGATCTGCCGGCCCTGGGCGGAATCCAGCATCAGCAACGCAATCACGCTGCTGGCTTCGGCCTCGGTGCCGCTGTCATTGCGCAGTATCACCTCGGCGTCAAAGCTCTGCACCAGCTCGAACAGCTTCATCGCCGGGCGGGCGTGCATGCCAAGCTTGTTTTTGATTTCTACCGTTTGCCTGACCGTCATGGTTTGCGTTTTTCCAGCGTGCGGTGGCGCGATTGCACATTTTTACCGCGTGAACGGAAATAGTCGGCCAGTTGTTCGGCCACATACACCGAGCGGTGTTTACCGCCGGTACAGCCAATGGCCACCGTCAGGTAGCTGCGGTTGTTGGTTTCCAGCATCGGCAGCCACTGCTCCAAATAGCTGCGCGTCTGGTAGATAAAATTGTGCACCTCGGTGTGGCGATCGAGGAACGAGGCGACCGGTTTATCCAGCCCGGTCATCGGGCGCAGCTTAGGATCCCAGTGCGGGTTCGGCAGAAAGCGCACGTCGAACACGTAGTCGGCGTCGATCGGGATGCCGTGCTTAAAGCCAAAGGATTCAAACACCATGGTCAGCTCGCGTTCGCGTTTGCCCAGCAGGCGCGTGCGCAGCATTTCCGCCAGCTCATGCACCGACATTTCCGAAGTGTCGATAATCAGATCGGCGCGTGAACGCAACGGTTCGAGCAGATCGTTCTCTTCGTCGATCGCGCTTTCCAGCGACAGGTTTTTGCTGGAGAGGGGATGCAAGCGGCGGGTATCGCTGTAACGGCGGATCAGGGTATTGCGATCGGCATCGAGGAAAAGCAACTGTGGTGAGAAGGAATCCGGCAACTGCGTCATCGCGTATTCAAAGACTTCCGGCGATTCCGGCATGTTGCGAACGTCAATACTGACTGCCGCGGAGCTATTGCGTTCCGCCAGCGTTTGGGCTAACTGCGGCAGCAGCACCACCGGCAGGTTGTCAACGCAGTAAAAACCCATGTCTTCCAGCGCCCGTAGAGCGACGGATTTTCCTGAGCCGGAACGGCCGCTGACTATCATCAGCACCATGTGGCAACTCCCCTGGCATCGGAGTGGCATTCATCGCCACCGTTAGAAACATGATTATCCTGGCATTAGCCGGGATCCATTCCCTGAAACAGTATCGCTACCGCGGCGTGAAGTCACGCCACCGGGCGGCTTACTCGGTAATAATTTGGTAAAGCTCTTCATCGCTTTGCGCCGCGCGCAGGCGGCGGCAGACGGTTTTATCACCCAGGCGTTTGGCGACCAGCGCCAGGGTGTGCAAATGCGCCTGGCACTGATTGGCCGGCACCAATAAGGCGAACAACAGATCGACCGGCTGGTTATCAACGGCGTCGAACGCAATCGGCTGCTCAAGGCGCAAAAATACGCCGATGGCGCGCAGGGTATCTTCTTCCAGCTTGCCGTGCGGGATTGCGATACCGTTGCCAATGCCGGTACTGCCCATTCTTTCACGGGTGAGCACTGCGTCGAACACCACCTGCGACGGCAGGTTGAGCTGTTTGGCCGCCAGTTCGCTGATAATTTCCAAAGCCCGTTTTTTACTGGTGCAGTGTACCGCGCCTTTGGTGCACTCCATATTGAGCACCGTGCTAAGTTGCATAGGTTCGTTGTTCATTTTATTTTCACTTAAAAACCATCATGAAGCCGTTTTGCCGGCAGGTGGCGAACCCGAAGGCCGCGTGGATTGTTGCCTGCTGGCCGCGCTGCAATGGCCTGCGCTGCCTTGGCTTGATGAACCGGTTTTTTTCGCATTTTTGCCCTGATGGCTTATCGGCGCGTTATCCGCAAGAATAACGCGCCGATGGTTACCCGGTAGCTCAGCGGCTACGTTGGGGGAGCACCCATTAACAGAATGCCCCTTCATATCAATATTGTTTTAACTTTTCTTTGTGTTTGTTCAATTGACGCGCCAGCTTGTCGATCAGGCTATCGATAGAAGCGTACATATTTTCGTCTTCCGAAGTGGCGTGCAACTCGCCGCCATTGACGTGCAGCGTTGCTTCGGCAATCTGCTGCACTTTCTCCACGCGGAGAACAACATACACCTGGTTGATGCGATCAAAATACTGCTCAAGCTTGGCGAACTTGGTGTTCACAAACTCGCGCAGGGGATCGGTGATGTCAATATTGTGGCCGGTGATATTGAGTTGCATAGTGTCTTCCTTCTCTGTTGAGGTCAAATCAACTGCTTGCGCTGGTTTGACGGCGGGATGGACAACGACTCTCGGTACTTGGCGACGGTACGGCGGGCAACCATGATCCCCTGATCGGAAAGCAAGGTTGCCAGCTTGCTGTCGCTCAGTGGTTTGGCGGGGTTTTCCGCCGCGATTAATTTCTTCACCAGGGCACGAATCGCCGTCGAGGAGGCTTCGCCGCCGCTGTCGGTATTCACGTGGCTGGAGAAGAAATATTTTAATTCGAAAATGCCGCGTGGGCTGTGCAGGAACTTCTGCGTGGTGACACGCGAAATGGTCGATTCATGCATGTCGACGGCCTGGGCGATATCGGCCAGCACCATCGGCTTCATGAACTCTTCCCCCTGCTCGAAAAACGCCTGCTGTTGATCCACGATGCAGCGCGTGACCTTGAGCAGCGTTTCGTTACGGCTTTCTAGGCTTTTAATTAGCCATTTGGCTTCCTGCAGGTTGCTGCGGATAAACTGGCCGTCTGCTTCGTTGCGCGCGCTGTTGCCCAGCGCGGCGTACTGCTGATTGATCTTCAGCCGCGGCACGCTGTCGGTATTGAGCTCCACCGTCCATTTGCCGTGCGCCTTGCGCACCAGCACGTCCGGGATCACATATTCCGATTCGCCGGTATTGATCGACTGGCCGGGGCGCGGATCGAGCGACTGAATCAGCACCATGGCTTCTTTCAGTGTATCTTCTTTTAACCGCGTTGCCCGCATCAGGCTGCGGAAATCGTGGTTTGCCAGCAGATCGAGGTGATCGCTGATAATCAGCCGCGCTTCGGCCAGATACGGCGTGTCTTTGGCATACTGTGAAAGCTGAACCAGCAGGCAGTCGCGCAGATCGCGCGCGGCAACGCCGACCGGATCAAAACGCTGCACGCGTTTTAACACCGCTTCCACCTCGTCCATTGTCACATTCTCGTCACCCATGCTCTCCAGAATGTCTTCCAGAGGGACGGTGAGGTAGCCGGTGTCATCGACGGCATCGACGATCGAGGTGGCGATGGCGGCGTCGGTGTCGGAAAACGGCGTTAAATCGACCTGCCACATCAGGTAATCCTGCAGCGTTTGGGTGGTTTCACCCTGGTACACCGGCAGTTCGTCATCGCTGTAGTCGGTGCCGGTGCCTGAAGGCGTGCCGGCGGTGTAAATTTCATCCCAGGTGGCGTCCAGCGGCAGCTCTTCCGGCATGTCCTTTTGCTCCAGCGCCTCGCGGGTATCCAGCCCTTCGGTTTCGTTGTTTTCTTTGGCGTCGACTTCGTCGTGCAGATCGGTCTGTTCAAGCAGCGGATTGCTCTCTAACGCCAGTTGGATCTCCTGCTGGAGTTCGAGCGTGGACAACTGCAGCAGACGGATGGCCTGCTGTAGCTGCGGGGTCATGGCTAGCTGTTGGCTGAGCCTGAGTTGCAAACCTTGCTTCATATCTTCACTACTTCCGTTAACAGTCGTCTCTAAGGACGCGCTGGTGCTTACAGGCGGAATTCCTCACCCAGATAAACGCGTTTCACCTGTTCATCGGCCAGAATAGCATCAGGCGTGCCATGAGCAATCAATTTGCCCTGGCTGACGATATAGGCGCGTTCACATACGTCCAGCGTTTCGCGCACGTTGTGGTCGGTGATCAGCACGCCCAGACCGCTGTCCCGCAGGTGCTCGATGATTTTTTTTATATCGATAACGGAAATGGGGTCAACCCCGGCAAACGGCTCATCCAACAAGATAAACTTCGGGTTGGCGGCCAACGCCCGGGCGATCTCCACACGGCGGCGTTCACCGCCTGACAGCGATTGGCCCAGGCTGTCGCGCAGATGGCTGATGTGAAACTCTTCCATCAGTTCCACCGCACGGTCTTCACGCTGTTCGCTGGTCAGATCCTGGCGGATTTGCAGCACGGCCATCAGGTTGTCATACACGCTCAGGCGGCGGAAGATCGAGGCCTCCTGCGGCAGGTAGCCGATGCCGCGGCGCGCACGGGCGTGCAACGGCAGAATGCTGATGTCTTCTTCGTCGATCACGATGCGCCCGGCATCGCGCTGCACGATGCCCACCACCATGTAGAAGGTGGTGGTTTTGCCTGCGCCGTTTGGGCCGAGCAGGCCGACGATCTCGCCAGAGTTCACTTTCAGGCTGACGTCTTCAACGACTTTGCGGCCCTTGTAGGCTTTCGCCAGGTTTTCTGCGATGAGTGTTGCCATAAGTGATTAGTTACTCTTCGTTTGCCCGTTTTTATCCTGCAACTGCGACGGTACCAGGATCGTCGTTACGCGGCTGCCTTTATCGCTAAACGCCTGCATTTGCTGCTGTTGCACCAGATAGGTAATGCGATCGCCCTTCACGTTGCTGTCGAGCTGCTCCAGGTAAGCGTTGCCCGTCAGGGTGACCAACTGCGGCGCCACGTCATAGCGGACTTTCTGCGCATGGCCTTTCACCGGTTTGCCGTTGTCCTGCATTTGATAGAAGGTGACCGGCTTACCGAACGCTTCGATATACATTTTGTTTTGATCGCCGCCAGGGCGGGTGACCACCACTTTATCGGCTTTGATTTCGATCGTCCCTTGCTTGATCACCACGTTATCGGTGAAGGTGCTGACGTTGTTTTGCATGTCCAGGGACTGCTGCAGCGAATCAATATTGATAGGCTGGCTGGAGTCAGACTTGAGCGCGAACACCGGGCCGCTTGCCGCCAGGATGAGGCTTCCGATCAACAGATTACGGATTTGTTTTTGGGTTCTGGATTTCATAGTTGGTCTTGACCTTATCAATCAACTCAGCGGTTTTGGCCCGCAGGTTCCCACGCATTTTCATGCCGTTAGAGGTGAAATTGGTGCCGTATAACGTCACTTCATCGTCGGACATTACGTCCTGGGTCACCAGATTCACTTGAGCATTGTCCGTTTTAATTTTTTCCAATTGCGACGTGGTGGTCAGGCTGTCCACCTCGACGTGGCCATACAGGTACAGCATCCGGTCTTTGGTCAATTTGGCGCGATCGGAGCGCACCGACCAAATGGCCACCGCGTTGTCGTCAAACAGCGTCATCACGGGGGCGGTGAACCAGCTCAGTTCATCCGTGGCGTAATACTTTACGTCTTCCGACACCAGTTTATAATTCAGTTTGCCGGTGGGATTGTACACTACCGTGACCGTATGTTGGCTCTGATAGGTGGGGTCTTTATCATTTACCACCGGCGCCGTGGCGTCATCGCTGAAATCCGCCATGTTCCAGCCAATCAACGACAGCGCGATCACCGCCAGCACAATGGTGATCCAAAGTTTGGTTTTGCTCATATCGACAGCCCCTTGGCGCCCTCCAGCTTGTTCTGCGCCAGCAGTATGATGTCACACAGCTCACGCACGGCGCCTTTGCCGCCGGCAATCCGGGTAACGTAGTGGGCGCGTGGCAGCAGCAATGGGTGGGCGTCGGCCACGGCCACCGCCAGCCCGACCTGTTCCATGACCGGCCAGTCGATCAGATCGTCGCCGATATAGGCCACCTGATCCGCCGCCAGCGACAGTGTATCCAACAGTTCACGGAAGGCCAAAAGCTTATCTGACTGCCCCTGATACAGGTGGCTGATGCCCAGCGTTTGCGCCCGATCCTCCAGCAGCCGCGCCGAGCGGCCGGTAATGATCGCCACCTCGATGCCTGACGTTTTCAGGCAGCGGATGCCGTATCCGTCGCGCACGTTGAAGGCTTTCAGCTCTTCGCCGCTGTTGCCCATGTAGATCAGGCCGTCTGACAGCACACCGTCGACATCGCAAATCAGCAGGCGGATTTTCCCGGCCCGGGCCATGACGTCGTTTGCTATCGGCCCGTAACAGGTCTCAATCAGACTCATTGAATTTCCTCAAAAAAGATAAATGCTCGCGCGCTTGTCGCCGTGGGCCGGCAGGCCGGGCAAATGCCGCTCGGTTTAAACGACGCCGGCGCGCAGCATGTCATGCATATGTACCACACCCTGCAATTGGTCGCCATCGGCAACCAGCAGGGCGGTGATGTGCCGCTGTTGCATCAGGTTCAGCGCATCGACCGCCAAGGTATTTGGGGGCACCCGGATGCCGCCGGGGGTCATCAGATCGGCGATTTTAGCATTGTTGAGGTCGATCCCCATGTCAAACACGCGGCGCAGGTCGCCATCGGTAAAAATACCGGCGATTTTCATCGGTTCGCGGCAGATAACCGTCATGCCCAGGTTTTTGTGGGTGATTTCCAGCAAGGCGTCGCGCAGTGAGGCCCCGGCGCTGACGTAGGGGATTTCATCGCCGCTGTGCATGATATCGCTGACGCGCAGCAGCAGGCGGCGGCCCAGCGCGCCGCCGGGGTGCGACAGGGCGAAATCTTCCGGCGTAAAACCACGCGCCTGCAGCAGCGCCACCGCCAGCGCATCGCCCATCACCAGAGTGGCGGTGGTGCTGGTGGTCGGCGCCAGGCCCAGCGGGCAGGCTTCCTGCGGCACTTTAATGCACAGGTGCAGATCCGCCGCTTTCCCCATGGTGCTTTCCGGGTTGTTGGTCATGCAAATCAGCGTGATTTGCTGGCGTTTAAGCACCGGGATCAGCGCCTGAATTTCAGCGGACTCACCGGAATTGGAGATGGCCAACACGATGTCCTGGCGGGAAACCATGCCGAGATCGCCGTGGCTGGCCTCTGCCGGGTGCACGAAAAACGCAGGCGTGCCGGTGCTGGCGAGGGTCGCCGCAATTTTACAGCCGATATGGCCGGATTTGCCCATGCCCATCACCACCACTTTGCCGCTGCAGGCGGCGATGGTCTGGCAAGCGCGAGTGAAGTCAGCATTGATATACTGATCGAGCTGGGCCAGGCCTTCAAGCTCGAGCCGCAGTACCTCTTTGCCGGCCTGCTGATAATCAAAGCCGGGTTGCAACTGAATGTTCGACATACGTCATTCCCATCGGTTTGTATTCGCCTTGCTTGACGCTACAACAGCGTTGTTTTTTCTGGCAGTTCAGCGGGCCGGCGCACGCACGGTTGCCGTTGGCCTGTTGCCGCAGGCTATTGGCCGAAGCCGAACGTACTGAGTGGCGTAAAGAACAGCACCGCCAGGTACGCAATAAAGCCACATAATAACAGAGCGCCCGCCAGATGACCGATGCGATGTTTGCGGCCGATGCACAGTGCGCTAAATATGATGCTGACCGCCAGCATGACCCAGTAATCGCGGTGGAAGGCGGCCGGATCAACGCTGCCTGGCGACAGCAGGGCGGGCACGCCCAGCACGATCACCGTGTTGAAAATATTCGAACCGATGATGTTGCCGATCGCCATGTCATCTTCGCCCTTCAGGGCGCCGGCGATAGACGTGGCCAGCTCTGGCAGGCTGGTGCCGACCGCAATAATCGTCAGGCCCACCACCAGTTCGCTCAGGCCGAAGTAGTGGGCGATCACCGTGGCGTTGTCGACAATCATCTTCGACGAGAGCGGCAGAATGATAAACGCCAACACCAGCCACAGGATGGCGACGGTGCTGCTGCTGTCCTGCGGCAATTCGGCCAGTTGCTCGACGGTCAGGCTGTCATTGCCCTGTTGCTGGGCCCGGCGGGCGATCTTCAGCATCAGCAGAATAAACCCGGCCGCCGCGGCCAGCAGCAGCAGGCCGTCCAGCCGGCTGAGGGTGTTATTCATCAGCACGAAGCCACACAGCACTGTGACTGCCAACATTAGCGGGAGTTCGCGCCGCAGGATTTCGGATTGAACTGAAAGCGGGTGAATCAGCGCGGCTACGCCAAGAATCAGTAATATATTGGTAATGTTGGAACCTAAAACGTTTCCCACTGCCATATCTATCTGCCCGTTCAGCGCAGCGGTGACGGAAACAATCAGCTCCGGCAGCGACGTGCCGATACCGACAATGGTCATCCCGATGATCAACGGCGGCACGCCGAGCGAACGGGAAATCACGGCCGCACCGTAAACTAAACGGTCGGCGCCATACACCAGTAAAAATAAACCAACGATCAATAACGCGATTGCGAGAAACATGCAGAGCCCTTTAGTGGATAATCATCCCGGTTCGTTGGTTAAAAATCACTGCGCGGCGATCTTTATGCGCGGCGTTGTGGGCCGCGGTGGTGCATAAAAGCATTGCCGGCTAACATTTGAACAGCTTCATTTTTTTCATTTATGCGGCTAATTTTGACCGTGTGCGGGGCAAAAGTAAAATCAGTCATCGCGCCGTGCTGGTGCAGCAGAACCGCACCGTCGCCGGGCTTGCACTAAGCGCTTTTGCGCCGCCCTGACCGGGCGTTATTCGGCGTGCGGCAGAAGGTAAGTTTTTGTAAAAATGAGACGTATCGGGCGCATTGTTTTAACATACGGATAAGTAAAAGCCGCAAAGGGCTCCTCAATATGCAGCAAAAGGCAGAAAATCTGGTCGAAGTGCGCGGGATGCATTTTTCTCGCGGCGATCGGCTGGTATTTGAAGACATCAACCTGGTGGTTCCCCGTGGCAAGGTTACGGCGATCATGGGGCCGTCCGGCATAGGCAAAACCACGCTGCTGCGCCTGATCGGCGGCCAGTTGGCGCCCGATCGCGGTGAAATCTGGTTTGATGGTGATAATATCCCGGCGCTTTCGCGCCACCAGTTGTATCACGCACGTAAAAAAATGAGCATGCTGTTCCAGTCGGGCGCGCTGTTTACCGATCTGAGCGTGTTTGAAAACGTCGCTTATCCGCTGCGGGAACACAGCCGTTTGCCGGAGCCGCTGTTGCACAGCACGGTGATGATGAAGCTTGAGGCCGTGGGCCTGCGCGGGGCAGCTAACCTGATGCCCAATGAGCTGTCCGGCGGCATGGCCCGGCGTGCGGCGCTGGCGCGCGCGATTGCGTTGGACCCGGCTTTGATCATGTTCGATGAGCCGTTCGTTGGCCAGGATCCTATCACCATGGGGGTGCTGGTGAAGCTTATCGATGAATTAAACCATGCGCTGGGCATCACCTGCATTGTGGTTTCGCACGACGTGCCGGAGGTGCTGAGCATCGCCGACTATGCCTATCTGATTGCCGATCACCGTGTGATTGCACAAGGGAGCACGCAGCAATTACAAAGCAACCCCGATGCGCGCGTGCGCCAGTTCCTGGATGGTATTGCCGATGGGCCGGTTCCGTTTCGTTATCCGGCCGGCGATTATCAGGCCGATCTGCTAGGTAAGAGGGAGTAAGTATCCTTATGTTATTACAGGCGTTAGCGGCCCTGGGGCGCCGCGGCATCCATACCAGCGCCACCTTCGGGCGTGCCGGTTTGATGTTGTTCGGCGCGCTGGTTGGGCGGCCGGAGCCGCGTAAGCAATGGCCGCTCTTGATCAAGCAGCTATACAACGTCGGCGTGCAATCGTTATTGATTATCATGGTTTCCGGGCTGTTTATCGGCATGGTGCTGGGGCTGCAGGGTTACCTGGTGCTCACCACGTACAGTGCGGAAGCCAGCCTGGGCATGATGGTGGCGCTGTCGCTGCTGCGCGAGCTTGGGCCGGTGGTCACCGCGTTGCTGTTCGCCGGCCGCGCCGGCTCGGCGTTGACGGCGGAAATCGGCCTGATGAAGGCGACGGAACAACTCTCCAGCCTGGAAATGATGGCGGTCGATCCGTTGCGCCGTATTGTTTCCCCTCGCTTTTGGGCCGGGCTTATCAGCATGCCGCTATTGACGATCATCTTCGTGGCCGTCGGCATCTGGGGCGGTTCGGTGGTGGGTGTGGATTGGAAGGGCATCGACAGCGGCTTTTTCTGGTCGGCGATGCAAGGGGCGGTCGAATGGCGGCAGGATTTGCTCAACTGCCTGATCAAAAGCGTGGTGTTTGCCATTACCGTTAGCTGGATTGCTATCTTTAACGGTTACGACGCCATTCCGACCTCCGAAGGAATTAGCCGGGCAACGACCCGTACCGTGGTGCACTCGTCGCTGGCGGTGCTGGGATTGGATTTCGTGCTGACAGCACTGATGTTTGGGAATTGATTCGATGCAAACGAAGAAGAGTGAAATCTGGGTTGGGCTATTCATGCTGATTGCGCTGGGCGCCGTCATTTTTATCTGCCTGCAGGTGGCCAACCTGAAATCAATTGGTAGCGAACACACCTATCGCATCTACGCCACCTTCGACAATATCGGCGGCCTGAAAGCGCGTTCCCCGGTGAAGATCGGTGGCGTGGTGATTGGGCGCGTGGCGGATATTTCGCTCGATCCCAACACCTATACCCCGCGGGTGGCGATAGATATTCAGGAACAATACAACCACATTCCCGATACCAGTTCGTTGGCGATCCGCACCTCCGGCCTGCTGGGCGAGCAGTATCTGGCGCTGAACATGGGGTTTGAGGATCCGGAAATGGGCACGGCCATTCTGAAGAACGGCGGCTCTATTCAAGACACCAAATCCGCCATGGTGCTGGAAGATTTGATCGGCCAATTCCTGTATAAAAGTGGCGGCCAGGACAGCGCAGCCAAACCGGAAGACGCGGCCGCGGCACCCACTAACGGTCGCGCACCGCAACCGACCCCTGAACACTGAGAGAGGAAGCCTGCATGTTTAAACGTTTAATGATGGTCGCTCTGCTGGCCGTAGTCGCCCCGCTGGCAATGGCGGCAGATCAGACCAACCCCTACAGCATGATGCACGAGGCGGCGCAGAAAACCTTCGATCGCCTGAAAAACGAACAGCCGAAAATCAAACAAGATCCCAACTATCTGCGCACCATTGTGCATGACGAACTGATGCCCTATGTGCAGGTGAAATATGCAGGCGCATTGGTGCTGGGCCGTTATTACAAAGACGCGACCCCGGCGCAGCGTGAAGCCTACTTCACCGCGTTCCAGTCTTATCTGGAGCAGGCGTACGGCCAGGCGCTGGCGCTGTATCATGGGCAAACGTACCAGATTGCGCCGGAACAGCCGTTGGGCGATGCCAACATTATCGCTATCCGCGTTACCATCATTGATAACGGCGGCCGTCCGCCGGTGCGTCTGGACTTCCAGTGGCGCAAAAATACCCGCACGGGTTACTGGCAGGCTTATGACATGATTGCCGAAGGCGTCAGCATGATCACCACCAAACAGAACGAATGGGCTTCCACCCTGCGCACCGCCGGTGTGGACGGGCTAACGAAGCAACTGCAGGCCGCGGCACAGCAGCCGATTACGCTGGATCAAAAGAAGTAATGGCGGACGCACTGCGTTTTGAGGAACAGCAGGATCGGCTGGTGCTAAGCGGCCACCTGGATCGCGAT
Organism: Gibbsiella dentisursi; assembly: GCF_039539505.1. Classification (NCBI taxonomy): domain Bacteria; kingdom Pseudomonadati; phylum Pseudomonadota; class Gammaproteobacteria; order Enterobacterales; family Yersiniaceae; genus Gibbsiella; species Gibbsiella dentisursi. The sequence continues at coordinate 546,393 of NZ_BAABDG010000003.1, read as the reverse complement.
ACCCTGCTGCCGCTGTGGCAGCAGCGCGATAAGCTGCTGGCCGGCAAAACGGCCATCGACGTGGCGCAGCTGCAGCGCGTTGATTCCTCCGGCCTGGCGCTGTTGCTGCACCTGCGCGAACAGCAGCGGCAGCGCGGCGTGGATCTGCGTATCGATGGGGTCACCGATAAGCTCAACACCCTGATTACGCTCTATAATCTGCGCGATATCATGCCGGTGGGCACTGCGCAAGAAGCGTAACGCCCCGTCGCCTGGCAATCTCATGCCGGTCAGCTATGCATGACCGGCATTTTTTTATCGCTTGTTCCGCTCCCGCCCTGTGGCAAATAAAAACCCAGGCGCCTGCCTTTGTGCGTTTTTCTTTGGTTTAAGAACGCGCCGTATTCCACTAAGATGTCAGGCTGTTTATGATCCTTTTGCAGCAGAACTGGATACTATGGAAAATAATGAAATTAAAGACGTGCTGATGAACGCGTTGGCACTGGATGAAGTACACGTTTCGGGTGACGGCAGTCACTTTCAAGTGATCGTCGTGGGGGAAATGTTTGCCGCGATGAGCCGCGTAAAAAAACAGCAGACGGTCTATGCGCCGCTGATGGAGTATATTGCAGATAACCGCATCCATGCCTTGTCGATCAAGGCCTTTACGCCGGAAGAGTGGCAGCGGGATCGCAAACTCAATGGATTTTAAGGCGGCTCGCCCCTTCGGCTAGCGGCTTGTTGAATGAATAACTGAGAGTAGTCAAATGGATAAATTTCGTGTGCAGGGCCGGACCCGCCTGAGTGGGGAAGTGGCTATTTCCGGGGCGAAAAATGCCGCCCTGCCAATTCTGTTTGCCGCCTTGCTGGCGGAAGAGCCGGTCGAGCTGCAGAATGTTCCCAAACTAAGGGATATCGACACCACCATTAAGCTACTCAATCAATTGGGTGCCAAAATTGAGCGCAATGGTTCCGTGTATGTGGATGCCAGCGGCGTTGATGAGTACTGTGCGCCGTACGATTTAGTGAAAACCATGCGTGCTTCCATCTGGGCGCTTGGCCCGCTGGTTGCGCGCTTTGGCCGTGGCCAGGTTTCCCTTCCCGGCGGCTGCGCGATTGGCGCCCGCCCGGTCGATCTGCACATTACCGGCCTGGAACAACTGGGTGCCGAGATCAAGCTTGAAGAAGGCTACGTCAAGGCGTCTGTCGATGGCCGCCTGAAGGGCGCGCATATCGTCATGGACAAAGTGAGCGTGGGCGCGACGGTCACCATCATGAGCGCAGCAACGCTGGCGACGGGCACCACCATCATCGAAAACGCCGCGCGTGAGCCGGAAATCGTCGATACGGCGAACTTCCTCAACACCCTGGGCGCCAAAATCAGCGGCGCGGGTACCGATAAAATCACCATCGAAGGCGTAGAGCGCCTGGGCGGCGGCGTGTACCGCGTGTTGCCGGACCGTATCGAAACCGGGACCTTCCTGGTGGCCGCCGCGATTTCCGGCGGCAAAGTGATTTGCCGCAACACGCGCCCGGACACGCTGGATGCGGTGCTGGCGAAGCTGCGCGAAGCGGGGGCGGATATCGAGGTTGGCGAAGACTGGATCAGCCTGGACATGCATGGAAAACGCCCGAAGGCGGTCAGCGTGCGCACGGCGCCGCATCCCGGCTTCCCGACCGACATGCAGGCGCAGTTCAGCCTGTTGAACCTGGTGGCGGAAGGCACGGGGGTGATCACCGAAACCATCTTTGAAAACCGCTTCATGCACGTGCCAGAGCTGATTCGTATGGGCGCGCGTGCGGAAATCGAAAGCAACACCGTGATTTGCCACGGTGTCGAGCAGCTTTCCGGCGCGCAGGTGATGGCGACCGATTTGCGCGCTTCCGCCAGCCTGGTGTTGGCCGGCTGTATCGCCGACGGCGTGACGACGGTCGATCGTATTTATCACATCGATCGCGGCTATGAGCGTATTGAAGACAAGCTGCGCGCGCTGGGCGCCAATATCGAGCGTGTGAAAGAAACCGACGAGTAATCGCTGCCCAATGGCGGATTGCTGAACCCCTTCTCGCCGGGTGTGAGGAGGGGTTTTTTTATGGCGGCGGCGACAACGGGCCGGTGCCGGCCGTTAGCTGTTGGAATCGCTGTATTCAGGGAACTCGCCCACCACCATTTTCAACGTCATCGGTTTACCGTTGCGCACCACCACCACTGGGATCTCGGTGCCTGGGCGGATTTCCGCCACCTGGTCCATGGTTTCCAGCACCGACACCGCCGGTTTATTGTCGACCTTGATGATAATGTCTTTGACGCGCAACCCCGCGTTGGCCGCCGGGCCGTCTTGTTCGATTTTGGTGACCATGATGCCGCCCTGCAGGGTTTCGGCACCGTTGATACCGAAATAGCCACGGATCACCCGGCCATCGCGGATCAGTTTATCCATGATCTTGGTGGCCAACGCGACCGGGATGGCAAAGCCCAGCCCTTCAGGGGTTTCGCCGTCGGTGACTTTGTCATAGGTGAGGGTATTGATGCCAATCAGTTCGCCCACGGAGTTCACCAGCGCACCGCCGGAGTTACCGTGGTTAATCGAGGCATCGGTTTGCAGGAAGGTTTGGCGGCCGGTGGTGCTCATACTGATACGCCCGGTGGCGCTGAGGATCCCCTGCGTGATGGTTTGCCCCAGGTTATAGGGGTTGCCGATGGCAAGCACGATGTCGCCAACGTGTGCGACGCGCTGGGCATTGATCGGGATGACCGGCAAATTGCCCGGGGCGATTTTCAACACCGCCAGATCGGTCAGGCCATCCGAGCCGACCAACAACGCTTCATACTTGCGCCCGTCTTGCAGCACCACGGTGATTTGCTGGGCGTCTTTGATCACATGGCGGTTAGTGATGATGTAACCGCGCTCGTTCATGATCACCCCGGAGCCGAGCGAGAGGGCATTGACGGAACCGTCGACATTACGGTTGTAAATATTGACCACCGCAGGCGCGGCGCGGCGCACCGCCTTATTAAAGCTCAGTGGCTCTTCGCTGCTGGTGTTCTCACGCTTTTCTGCAAACAGGCTATTGGTGTGGCGCAGCATGGGCAGGGCGACCAGCAGCAGCCCGGCGACGATCAGACCAATAACGATAGAACGTAACAGATTAGCGAACATGGGGTTTTAGTATGTGAGAGAAGTTATCCACGGAGGATAACATGAGTTAACCGGGCACAGTAATGTTACCGTGCCCGGTTGTTTAACCCAAATCAGCGCAACAGCAAATACAGCGTTTCACCGCCGCGGGCGATGTTGAGCGCCATCACCGGCGGCTTGGCTTCCAGCACCTTACGCAGATCGGTAACGTTTTTCACACGCTGGCGGTTAACGCCGATGATCACATCACCTTTCTGCAGGCCGGCCTGTGCAGCCGGGCTGTCTTTGGTCACGTTGTCGATTTTCACACCCGGATCGCCGCTCGCCAACGCGCCGTTGCTAAGCGATGCGCCCTGCAGGGCCGGCGACAGGGTTTCGGCATTGGTACTGGCGCTTTCGCTGTTTTCCAGCGTAACGGCCACTTCCAGCGGCTTGCCATCGCGCAGCAGGCCGACTTTGATGGTGGTGCCCGGCGCGGTGGTGCCCACTTTGGCGCGCAGCTCGGCGAAGCTGCTCACCGGCTTGCCGTCGATGGAGGTCAGGATATCGCCGGCCTTGATGCCGGCTTTCGCGGCAGCGGATTTCGGCATGACTTCGCTGACAAAGGCGCCGCGCTGGGCGGTGGTATTAAACGCTTTCGCCATTTCTGCGGTCATCTCGCTGCCCTTGATGCCCAACAGGCCGCGTTTCACTTCGCCGAACTCAATCAACTGCTGGCTCAACTTCTGCGCCATGTTGCTTGGGATGGCAAAGCCGATGCCGACGTTGCCGCCGCTGGGCGCCAGGATGGCGGTATTGATGCCGATCAGCTCGCCGTTGAGGTTGACCAGCGCGCCGCCGGAGTTGCCGCGGTTGATTGACGCATCGGTCTGGATGAAGTTTTCCAGCCCTTCCAGGTTCAAACCGCTACGCCCCAGCGCGGAAATAATGCCGGAAGTGGCGGTTTGGCCGAGGCCGAAGGGGTTACCCACGGCGACGGCGAAATCGCCGACGCGCAGCTGGTCGGAATCGGCCATCTTCACGGCGGTCAGGTTGGTGGCGCTCACCTGCAGCAGGGCGATATCCGTTTGTTCATCACGGCCAATCAGCTTGGCGTCAAACTCGCGCCCGTCGTTCAACTGCACCTTGATTTTGTCGGCGTTGTTGATCACGTGGTTGTTGGTGAGGATATAGCCTTTGGCGGCGTCGATAATCACGCCGGAACCCAGCCCTTCAAATGGGCGGGCGTTCTGCCGCTGGGTGGGGAAATTCGGGCCGAAGAAGCGTTTGAACTCTTCCGGCAACTGCTGGCTCTGTACCTGGGTGCCTTCAACATGGACGCTGACCACCGCAGGCAAGACTTTTTCCAGCATAGGCGCCAGGCTCGGCATCTGTTGCCCCTGTACGGCGACCGGCAGCGTGGCGTTAGCGGCCGGCACAGCGGCGGCGGATAAACCGATAGCCATCGCTAATGTACTAAGGATTAAAGATTTTTTATTCATTGATGATAACTCTCTCAATACTTGCTGGTGTAATAATGATAATAGAATACAGACGACATGCTGGTGAACTCTAAGACCGTGAATTTGCGTGAAAAGTTCACCGGGTTCCGTAAAGGTCCGTAAAGGATAACGTGACTGCGGGCGGGGGATAATCAGGCGGGCGAAAGGTAAACCCGTGGGGGAGTACGCCCACGGGCTAAAACCGGAAAGTTAGTCGCGGCGCGGCTCGCCGCGCAGCAGGCCAGAGGCGCCTTCAGAGTAGTCACGCGGCATCTCGACCGGCGCCTGATCGTTATCCGCTTCGGACTCAGTCAGGCGATAGCGGAATGGGTTATCCTGCATCGGCAGATCCGGCAGCAGATTATTCGAACTTTTCGCCATGTGCTGATACAGCTGGCGATAGTCGCGCGCCATGTTATCCAACAGCTCGGCGCTGCGGGCGAAGTGGCCAACCAGCTCCTGGCGGTATTCTTCAAGCTCGGCTTTGCTTTTGTCCAGTTCGTTTTGCAGAACCTGTTGTTGACGTAATTTACGGTTACCAAAACGCATCGCTACCGCACCGATGACGATACCGACCACCAAACCAATCAGCGCATACTCCCAGGTCATGATGACTCCTATTTTGACTTCGTTGTTCCGCAGGGATTTTTCATTTAATAATGTCCACTATAACCGTTAACCTTGTCCAAGTGGAATCCTGATGCGCTTTTGCCCGCGGCTCGGCGCGGCATGGTGGTTGTCGCAGTGGCGATAACGGTGGCGATAACGGTGCGAAGCAGCGCCGATAAGCGCCGAAAATTGGCAAAATAAATATTAGCCGTAATTAGATTTCAATATGTGGCGGAGGGCGGCATGCAGGCCGCAGCTTGAACGATAAAAAGGGAAATAGGGAACAGATGCAGGCACAGTCACCGTTAGCACGTTACCAGCAGGCGCTGGCGGCGGGCGAGTATCAGCCCGACGAGGTTCAGCACCAGGCCGTTACCCGCCTGGAGGGGATTTACCATGAGTTGCTACAGCGTACGCCGGCCGCGCCGGCACAGGCCGCCGGGCTGCGCGGCGCGCTCAGCCGCTGGCTGGGCAAGGGCGCCCCGGCGGCGGCAACCCGCCCGGCGCAGGGGCTGTACATGTGGGGCGGCGTCGGGCGTGGCAAAACCTGGCTGATGGATCTGTTTTTCCATAGCTTGCCGGGTGATCGCAAGCTGCGCCTGCATTTCCACCGTTTTATGCTGCGGGTGCATGAGGAACTGGCCGAGTTACAAGGGCATGAAAACCCGCTGGAGATCGTCGCCGACGGCTTTAAGGCGCAGGCCGACGTGCTGTGTTTCGATGAGTTTTTTGTCTCGGACATTACCGATGCCATGCTGCTGGCAACGCTGTTGCAGGCGCTGTTTGCCCGTGGCATTACGCTGGTGGCGACCTCGAACATCCCGCCGGACGATCTGTACCGCAACGGTTTGCAGCGCGCCCGTTTTCTGCCGGCGATCGCGTTGATCAATGAATTCTGTGAGGTGATGAACGTCGACGCGGGCATTGACTACCGGCTGCGTACGCTAACGCAGGCACACCTGTATCTGGCGCCGTTGAACGCGCAAACGCGGCAGGAAATGGATCAAATGTTCCTGCGGCTGGCGGGTCGGCCCGGCGATGATGCCCCGGTGCTGACGATCAACCACCGCCCGTTACCGGCGATCCGCGCGGTTGAGGGCGTGCTGGCGGTTGATTTCCATACCCTGTGCGAAGAGGCGCGCAGCCAGCTCGACTATATTGCGCTGTCGCGGTTGTACCATAGCGTTATGCTGTACAATGTGCAGATCATGGGTACGGAGGCGGAAAATACCGCGCGGCGCTTCCTGGCATTGGTGGACGAATTCTATGAGCGCAACGTTAAGCTGGTGATCGCCGCGGCCGCGCCGATGGCGGAAATCTATCAGGGCACGCAGCTTCAGTTTGAATATCAACGCTGCCTGTCGCGCCTGCAAGAGATGCAAAGCGAAGCGTACCTGCAGCGCCCCCATTTGCCGTGATCGCATTCTGGGCCCGCTTCTCCGGGCCCGTTTCGGCAGATAAATGCTTTTTCAATTCAAAAACCGTTCGATCTTTGCAAACGACTTCTCTATAATCTTGCGACCCCACGTTACAACAAAGTTTTTTTCCCAAAAACTTTATAGTGCCGGCAATGGCTATTCGAAGGGGTAGGTTTGCTGGACTTGATGGTCGTGTGAGCCTCAACTGTTTTCGAGCGTTTGGGTGTTCACCAACGTGTAACTAATTATTGGGTAAGCTTTTAATGAAAACTTTTACAGCTAAACCAGAAACCGTAAAACGCGACTGGTACGTTGTTGATGCGGACGGTAAAACTTTGGGCCGTCTCGCTACTGAACTGGCTCGTCGTCTGCGCGGCAAGCATAAAGCGGAATACACTCCGCACGTTGATACCGGTGATTACATCATCGTTCTGAACGCTGAAAAAGTTGCTGTAACCGGCAACAAGCGTAATGACAAAATGTACTACCACCACACCGGCCACATCGGTGGTATCAAAGAAGCGACCTTTGAAGAGATGATTGCCCGCCGTCCTGAGCGTGTGATTGAAATCGCGGTTAAAGGCATGCTGCCAAAGGGTCCGCTGGGTCGTGCAATGTTCCGTAAACTGAAAGTTTACGCGGGCACTGAGCACAATCACGCGGCACAGCAACCGCAAGTTCTGGACATTTAATCGGGATTAATGGCAATGGCTGAAAATCAATACTACGGCACTGGTCGCCGCAAAAGCTCCGCCGCTCGCGTCTTCATCAAGCCGGGCAACGGTAACATCGTTATCAACCAACGCAGCCTGGAACAGTACTTCGGCCGCGAAACTGCCCGCATGGTAGTTCGCCAGCCGCTGGAACTGGTTGACATGGTTGGTAAACTGGATCTGTACATCACCGTTAAAGGTGGTGGTATTTCCGGTCAGGCGGGCGCTATCCGTCACGGTATCACCCGTGCACTGATGGAGTACGATGAGACTCTGCGTTCTGAACTGCGTAAAGCTGGCTTCGTCACTCGTGATGCTCGTCAAGTTGAACGTAAGAAAGTCGGTCTGCGTAAAGCACGCCGTCGTCCGCAGTTCTCCAAGCGTTAATTTTTACTGCTCTGGCAGTATGGTTTACGCGAAAACCCGGTGTTTCACCGGGTTTTTTTATGCCTGGCATTCGGCGCGCGCCGCCAGAATCGATGGCGGGCGAAACAATTCAGCACGAAATGGCCGCACGGCCACCACAAAACAGACAAAATCTGGTAAACTATTATCCACTTTTGCGCCTGTTCGCCGAGCAGTTGCCGTCAGTTTACCTCCGAGGCCGGTTTCCCCAGACCCAAGGTTTATCTGCCAGCTGCTGGCCTGCGGTCAAGAACATTCAGGATAGCAGCCTGAAATACCCGCACTGGAAGTATGACGGGTATACCCGATAGATTTCACGTGCAGCAAAGGGCAAGCGAAAGCGCCACTGCAGTCTGAAAGCTGGCGGGGAGCGTTGGCTATTCGCAGTATTTTCTAAATAACTTGGAGGTTTTCATGGCTGTCGCTGCCAACAAACGTTCGGTAATGACGCTGTTTTCTGGCCCGACCGACATTTTTAGCCATCAAGTACGTATTGTACTGGCGGAAAAAGGTGTTAGCGTCGAGATCGAGCAGGTTGATCTGGATAACCTGCCGCAGGATCTGATTGACCTCAATCCCTACCAAACGGTGCCTACCCTGGTTGATCGCGAGCTCACTCTGTATGAGTCCCGCATCATTATGGAATACCTTGATGAGCGCTTCCCACACCCGCCGCTGATGCCGGTTTACCCCGTTGCGCGTGGTGAAAGCCGTTTGATGATGCTGCGCATTGAGAAAAACTGGTATTCGCTGATGTACAAAATCGAGCAGAGCAACGGCCAGGAGGCAGAATCCGCCCGCCGCCAACTGCGCGAAGAACTGCTGGCGATCGCCCCGATCTTCGGCCAGACGCCGTATTTCATGAGCGAAGAGTTCAGCCTGGTGGATTGCTATCTGGCGCCGCTGCTGTGGCGTTTGCCGCAGTTGGGTATTGAGCTGAGCGGTACGGGTTCAAAAGAGCTGAAAGGCTACATGACCCGCGTCTTTGAACGCGATGCGTTCCTGGCATCCCTGACCGAAGCCGAGCGTGAAATGCGCTTGCAGACCCGGGGCTAAGCGTTATGGATATGTCTCAGATGACCCCGCGCCGTCCGTATCTGCTGCGGGCCTTCTATGACTGGCTGTTGGATAACAATCTGACGCCGCATTTGGTGGTTGATGTGACCCGTCCTGACGTAATGGTGCCGATGGAGTTTGCCCGCGATGGCCAGATTGTGCTGAACATTGCGCCGCGTGCGGTGGGCAATCTGCAACTGGGCGACGACGGCGTGCTGTTTAACGCCCGCTTTGGCGGCGTGCCGCGCCAGGTTTCGGTACCGATGGCCGCCGTGCTGGCGATCTACGCCCGTGAAAACGGCGCGGGCACGTTGTTCGAATCGGAACCGGCCTATGAGACGGGTAACGAAGCCGAAGGCAGCGCTGACGATAGCGCACCGGCTGATAATCTCTCGGTTATCGATGGCGATCGCCCGGATACTGGCGATAACGGCCCGGATGATGAGCCGCCGCAGCCGCCGCGTGATGGCCGCCCGGCGCTGCGCGTGGTGAAGTAACGCTTTGCTACCGCTCGTTTTTCCAGACGACAGAACGGCCCAACACGGGGCCGTTTTTTTTGCCTTCAGGCCGGCTGTTTAGCCGATCAATACCCGTGGCAAATCGCGCTTGAGCGCTGCAAACGCCGGCTGCTTGTCGGCGTTGCTATCGGTAATCAACAACGCGATCTCACTTGGCGTGGCGTAAACCATTCGGCTGGTTGCGCCGAGCTTGCTGTGATCGGCCAGCAGCACCAGTTGGTTTGCCTGTTGCGCCATCGCCCGCGCAATGGCGGCTTCATACGGGTGGAAGCTGGTGGCGCCGCTGCGGGCCTCGATCCCTACCGGGGAAAGCATCGCCACGTCGGCGCGGTAGCGGTAAATCTCGTTGACCGTAAGATCGCCGCGCGTTTCTTTGGCTCCGGCCTGCATGCTGCCGCCGAGCAGGATCACCGTGTTTTTCATCGCTTCATATTCTTCGGTGGCGCTCAACACCAGCGCCGCATTGAGGCTATTGGTAATGATGGTGATGCCGGCCAGTGAACGCAGCTCTTCGGCCAGCATGGTGGTGGTACTGCCGGCATCAATAAACAGCGTCTGGCCTGGGTGCAGCAACTGTGCCGCCGCCCTGGCGATGGCGCGCTTTTCTTTGGCCTGCACGGTGCTGCGCACGTTAAGCGGCAGCTCCGGCGCCGTATCCACCGCCACGATCCCGCCGTGAACGCGCCGCGCTGCCCCTTGCGATTCAAGCTCAATAATGTCGCGCCGGGCGGTTTCGCGTGAAATGCCCAGCTCTTTGATAATTTGTTCCGTACTCACCTGGTTGAGCGTGGTGAGTAGGGCACGGATGCGATGCAATCGGGTTTCCTGCAGCATAGTTCTTCTTCAGTTGGTGAGCGCGCGTTGCCCTTTGCGGGGTATTGGGTGATTTTGTGCTTTTTTGTCGCTGTTTTGCAAAAGATTTTTTTGGCCGCTTTGCCGCGCTGCCGGCGGTGGCACTGATCCAAAAAAGTGCAATGCCATGCCCTGATTTTGTGCGTTAATATGTAGTTGTGTATTTTATTGCATTTTAATAAAAATACGCCATGATAGTGGGCAGATGAGGGTACTGACGATCCTTTGTTCTCAAATCCGCCTTACACCACTTTGAATGGGAGTGACCATGGCAACGCGTTCAACAATCATGGATACCAACAGTTTTCGCGCCGAGCATGCGGACGAACTGGATGCTGACATTCGCAAACTGACCGACAAGCGCCAGCAGGTTCTGGGGGAGTCGTATCGGCTGTTTTACCGTAAGCCGGTGCACCTGGTGCGCGGTAAAGGCCAGTATCTGTGGGATGCCGCCGGCAATCAGTATCTTGACGTGTATAACAATGTCGCCAGTATCGGCCACTGCCATCCGGCGGTGATTGAGGCGGTGCAGCAGCAAATGATGCAGCTCAATACCCATACCCGTTATCTGCATGAGCGCATCCTGGATTATTCAGAAGCGCTGCTGGCCACCATGCCAGCAGAGATCGATCGCGCGATGTATATGTGCACCGGTTCGGAAGCCAACGATCTGGCGATCCGCGTTGCGCGCGCTTACAGCGGCGGCACTGGCATCATCGTCAGCCAGGAGGCTTACCACGGCACCAGTGATTTAACCTCCGGGGCTTCGCCGGCGCTGGGCAGCGGCCAGGCATTGGCGCCGACCACCCGTCTGGTGCCGCCGCCGGATCGTTACCGCGTTGGCGCGGCGGATTTGGGCGCGTGGTTTGCCAACGAGATCCAAAAGCAAATTGACGATATGGCCGCGCACGGTATCAAGTTCGCCGGTTTCCTGGCGGACTCCATTTTCTCTTCCGACGGCGTGCTGCCGGGCCCGAAAGGCTTCTTGCAGCAGGCGGTGGACGTGGTGCATAAAAACGGCGGTATTTTCATTGCCGATGAAGTGCAGCCGGGCTTTGCCCGTACCGGTGATGCCTTCTGGGGCTTTGCCCGCCACGGCGTGGTGCCGGATATTGTGACCACCGGTAAACCGATGGGCAACGGCATTCCGGTGTCGGCGCTGCTGGCTAAAAATACCGTGCTTTCGGCATTCAGCGATCAAATCCCTTACTTCAATACCTTTGGCGGCAACCCGGTGGCGATGGCCGCTGCGCAGGCCGTGCTACAGGTGATTAAAGACGAAGGCTTGCAGGAGCATAGCCGGATTGTCGGCGAAGAGCTGTTGGCGGCGCTGCGTACGTTGATGGACAAATACGCATGCGTAGGCGATGTGCGCGGCGCCGGGTTGTTCATTGGCTTTGAGTTGGTCAGCGATCGTGAAACAAAAACGCCGGACAAACAGCTGGCGCTGGATCTGATCGAAAAGCTGCGTGAAAACCGGGTGCTGACGTCGGTTGCCGGGCCGTACGGCAATGTGCTGAAACTGCGCCCGCCGTTGGCTTTCCAGCGCGAGGATATCGACTGGCTGGTCGGGGCGCTGGATAAATCGCTGGCGGCGCTCAACGCGGCGTAAGCCAACGTCGGCCATGTTTACCAGGCGATAAAAAATGCCAGTCAGCGTAACTGACTGGCATTTTCGTTAGCGCGGGCTGGTCAGACTTCCAGATAGTTCATGATGCCGTCGGCGGCTTTGCGCCCTTCGGCGATCGCCGTCACCACCAGATCCGAACCGCGCACCGCATCGCCGCCGGCAAAGATTTTCGGGTTGCTGGTTTGGAAGGCGTTTTCGCAGCCTTCCGGCGCCACGATACGGCCTTGTTTATCGAGCTGTACGTCGTGCTGGGCCAGCCACTCCATTTTATGTGGGCGGAAGCCGAACGCCATGATAACCGCATCGGCATCCAGCACGTGTTCCGAGCCGGGCACCTGTTCCGCCGCCCGGCGCCCATTGGCATCCGGCTCGCCCAACTGGGTGCGCACCATCTTCACGCCGCATACGCGCCCGGCGCTGTTGAGTTCGATACTCAACGGCTGCAGGTTGAATTTGAATTCAACGCCTTCTTCGCGCGCGTTCTTCACCTCACGCTTGGAACCTGGCATGTTGGCTTCATCACGGCGGTAGGCACAGCTCACCTGGGTGGCGCCCTGGCGTACCAAGGTGCGGACGCAGTCCATCGCGGTATCGCCGCCGCCCAGCACCAGCACGCGCTTGCCTTGCAGGTTGACGTACGGTTCATGCTCTGGCGAGGCGTAGCCCATCAGGTTTTTGGTGTTGGCGATCAGGAACGGCAGGGCATCGTACACGCCTGGCGCGTCTTCGTTTTCCAGCCCGCCGCGCATCGACTGATAAGTGCCCACGCCCAGGAACACAGCGTCGTAGTCGGCCAGCAGCGTCTCCATGGCGATATCTTTGCCGACTTCGGTATTGAGTTGGAACTCAATGCCCATCTCGCTGAAGATCTCGCGGCGTTTTACCATCACTTCTTTTTCCAGCTTGAACGCCGGAATGCCGAAGGTCAGCAGGCCGCCGATTTCCGGGTGGCGATCGTAGACCACCGCTTTTACGCCGTTGCGGGTCAGCACGTCGGCACAGGCCAGGCCGGCCGGGCCGGCGCCGACAATCGCCACGCGTTTGCCGGTGGGCTGCACGTTGGACATATCCGGCTTCCAGCCCATCTCGATCGCTTTATCGTTGATATAGCGCTCAATATTACCGATGGTCACGGCGCCGAACTCACTGCTCAGGGTGCAGGAGCCTTCACACAGGCGATCCTGCGGGCACACGCGGCCGCAGACTTCCGGCAGGCTGTTGGTCTGGTGCGCCAGATCGGCCGCTTCCATGATGCGGCCTTCGTTCGCCAGCTTCAGCCAGTTTGGAATGTAGTTGTGAACCGGGCATTTCCATTCGCAGTAAGGGTTGCCACAGGCCAGACAACGGTCTGCCTGTGCTTTCGCCTGGGTTTCTGAAAACGGTTCGTAAATCTCGATAAATTCAATTTTACGGATCTTCAGCGGTTTTTTTGGCGGATCAACGCGCTGCAAGTCGATAAATTGATAAACATTTTGACTCATTAATAACCTCTTACTGCGCCTGAACCCGCAGCTCGGCTGCGGAACGACTACGGTGACCCAACAATGCTTTGACATCACTGGACTTCGGCTTGACCAGCGCGAACTTCGGCGCCCATTCCGGCCAGTTGGCCAAAATCTCTTCCGCGCGCGTAGAGCCTGTCGCCTGCACGTGTTCCGTAATCAGGCCGCGCAGGTGCTCTTCGTGAATGGCCAGTTGATCGACGTCCAGCACTTCCACCAACTCTGCGTTGACGCGTTTACGGAATTCACCGTCTTCATCCAGCACATAGGCGAAGCCGCCCGTCATACCGGCGCCGAAGTTGATGCCGGTTTTGCCCAGCACGCAGACGATGCCGCCGGTCATGTATTCGCAGCCGTTGTCGCCGATGCCTTCCACCACGGTGATGGCGCCGGAGTTACGCACCGCAAAGCGCTCGCCCGCACGGCCGGCGGCGAACAGTTTACCGCCGGTGGCGCCATACAGGCAGGTGTTGCCGATGATGCTGGCTTCATGGCTGCGGAAGGCCGAGCCCACCGGTGGGCGCACCGCGATGCGGCCGCCGGCCATGCCTTTGCCTACGTAGTCGTTGGCGTCGCCGGTCAGGGTCATTTCCACACCGCCGGCGTTCCAGACGCCGAAGCTCTGGCCCGCGGTGCCGGAGAAGTGCACCCGGATCGGATCTGCCGCCATGCCCTGATCGCCATGCGCCGCAGCAATCGCGCCAGACAGCGTTGCCCCGACAGAACGATCGGTATTGCGGATATCGAAGTAGAAGGTTTTGCTTTGCTTCGCCTCGATATGGGGTTCCGCCTGCGCCATCAGCTCCTTGTTCAGCAGCCCCTGGTCAAACGGCGGGTTGCTGCCTTCGGTGCAGTACAGGGCTTTACCCGGATGCGGCGTGGCGGTTTGCAGCAACGGCGCCAGATCTAACTTGTGTTGCTTGGCTGAAATGCCTTCCAGCTCCGTCAGGAACTCGGTGCGGCCAATCAGATCCACCAGTTGGCTCACGCCCAGCTCCGCCATGAGCTCGCGGGTTTCACGCGCGATGAAGCGGAAATAGTTTGTCACGCGTTCCGGCAGGCCGTGGAAATGGTCGCGGCGCAGCTTCTCATCCTGCGTGGCGACGCCGGTCGCACAGTTGTTCAGGTGGCAGATACGCAGGTATTTGCACCCCAGCGCCACCATTGGGCCGGTGCCGAAGCCGAAGCTTTCCGCGCCGAGGATCGCCGCTTTAATGATGTCGGCGCCGGTTTTCAGGCCACCGTCCACCTGCAGGCGGATTTTGTGGCGCAGGCCGTTGGCCACCAGCGCCTGCTGGGTTTCCACCAGGCCCAGTTCCCACGGGCAGCCAGCATATTTGACGGAGGTGAGCGGGCTGGCGCCGGTGCCGCCGTCGTAGCCGGCGATGGTGATCAGATCGGCATAGGCCTTGGCCACGCCGGTGGCGATGGTGCCGACACCCGGTTCAGAAACCAGTTTCACCGAAATCACCGCCTTCGGGTTCACCTGCTTCAGGTCAAAGATCAGCTGAGCCAAATCTTCGATTGAATAGATATCATGGTGCGGCGGTGGCGAGATCAGGGTTACGCCCGGTACCGAATAGCGTAGCTTGGCGATATACGGGGTGACTTTATCACCCGGCAGCTGGCCGCCTTCGCCCGGCTTGGCGCCCTGCGCCACTTTGATCTGGATAACGTCGGCGTTAACCAGGTAGGCCGGGGTGACGCCAAAGCGGCCAGAAGCTACCTGTTTAATGCGCGATACTTTGTTGGTGCCGTAGCGCGCCGGGTCTTCACCGCCTTCGCCGGAGTTGGAGAAGCCGCCGAGGCTGTTCATCGCCAGTGCCAGTGACTCATGGGCTTCCGGGGAGAGGGCGCCGATGGACATCGCCGCGGTATCAAAGCGTTTGAACAGCGATTCTGCCGGCTCCACCTGATCCACCGGGATCGGCGTGCCCTGCGGTTTGATCGCCAGCAGATCGCGCAGCATCGCCACCGGGCGTTCGTTCACCAGCTTGGCATAGGCCTGGTAATCATTGTATTCGCCGCTGTGCACTGCTTTTTGCAGCGTACTGACCACGTCCGGGTTGTAGGCGTGGTATTCGCCGCCGTAGACGAATTTCAGCAGGCCGCCCTGTTCGAGCGGTTTGCGTTTCAGCCAGGCGCGCTTGGCCAGGTTTTGCAGATCCTGCTGGAAATCGCTGAAGCTGGCGCCGCCGATACGGCTGACCACGCCCTGGAAGCAGAGGTTAGTCAGATCGCGGTGCAGGCCGACGGCTTCAAACAGCTTGGCGCAGCGGTAAGAGGCGACGGTAGAAATGCCCATCTTGGACATAATCTTGTACAGCCCCTTGTTGATGCCGTTGCGGTAGTTGAGCATCACGTCGCGGTATTTTTTATCGCCCATCGCCTGGGCATCCACCAGACTGGCCAACGTTTCGTAGGCCAGATATGGGTAGATAGCGGTGGCGCCGAAGCCCAGCAGCACCGCAAAGTGGTGCGGATCGCGCGCGCTGGCCGTTTCGACAATGATGTTGGCGTCGCAGCGCAGGCTCTTTTCCACCAGGCGGGTTTGCAGGGCGCCAACGGCCATCGGCGCCGGCACTGGCAGGCGGCTCGGGCTGATGGCGCGATCGGACAGCACCAACAGCACTGCGCCGGCGCGGACTTTCTGCTCCGCTTCTTCGCACAGTGCGTGGACTTTCTGTTCCAGATCTTGTTGTGCCGGATCGAAGGTCAGATCGAGAGTTTCGACCTGGTAGTGTTCCCCTTCCAGCGAGGTCAGCTGTTTGAAATCGGAATACAGCAGGATCGGCGATTTGAAGCTCAGGCGGTGCGCCTGGCCTTCGGCTTCGCAGAAGACGTTCATTTCGCGGCCGATGCAGGTGGCCAGCGACATCACATGCGCTTCGCGCAGCGGATCGATCGGCGGGTTGGTCACCTGGGCGAACTGCTGGCGGAAATAGTCATAAATGATGCGCGGGCGGCTGGAGAGCACGGCAAACGGGGTATCGTCGCCCATTGAGCCGGTGGCTTCCTGGCCGTTTTCGCCCAGCACGCGGATCACCTGATCCAGCTCTTCGCTGGTGTAGCCGAATTGCTTCTGGTAGGTTTCCAGCTGCGCGTCATCCAGCTCGCGGGTGCCCACCTGCTCATCGGACAGCTCTTCGAACGGCACCAGGCGTTTGACGTTCTTTTCCATCCACTCTTTATACGGGTGGCGGCTTTTCAGATCGTTATCGGTTTCGCCCGAGTGCAGGATGCGGCCGGCGCGGGTGTCGATCACCATCAGTTCGCCAGGGCCGACGCGGCCTTTTTCCACCACTTCATCCGGCTGGTAATCCCAAATGCCGACTTCGGAAGCGCAGGTAATCAGCTTGTCTTTGGTGATGACATAGCGCGCCGGGCGCAGGCCGTTGCGATCCAGATTACAGGCCGCATAGCGCCCGTCGGACATCACGATGCCGGCCGGGCCGTCCCACGGCTCCATGTGCATTGAGTTGAAATCGAAGAAGGCGCGCAGCTCCGGATCCATATCCGGGTTGTTTTGCCATGCCGGCGGCACCAGCAGGCGCATGGCGCGGATGATGTCCATCCCGCCGCTTAGGAACAGTTCCAGCATGTTGTCCAGCGAGCTGGAGTCAGAGCCGGTTTCATTCACAAAGGGCGCGGCGTCGCGCAGATCCGGGATCAGCGGAGTTTTGAATTTGTAGGCGCGGGCGCGGGCCCATTGGCGGTTACCGGCAATGGTGTTGATCTCGCCGTTGTGCGCCAGGTAGCGGAACGGTTGTGCCAGCGGCCAGCGCGGCACGGTGTTGGTTGAAAAGCGCTGGTGGAACAGGCAGATTGCCGATTCCAAACGCAGATCGGCCAGATCGAGATAAAAGCGCGGCAAATCCGCCGGCATGCACAGGCCTTTATAGATCGTCACCAGGTTGGAGAAGCTGCAGACGTAGAAATCCTTATCGGTGACGCGTTTCTCTATGCGGCGGCGCGCCATAAACAGGCGGCGTTCCATATCACTTTGCAGCCAGCCGGCAGGGGCGTTGACGAAAATTTGCTCAATACGCGGCAGGGAAGAGAGGGCGATTTCGCCCAAAACGTCCGGGTTGGTCGGCACTTCGCGCCAGCCAACGATCGACAGCGTTTCGTTCTGCAACTCTTCTTCCACAATGCGGCGGCTGGCACGGGCTTCTTCCTCATCTTGGCTAAGGAACAGCATGCCCACGGCGTAGTTTTTGGCCAAGCGCCAGCCGCGCTCTTCCGCAACCATACGGAAGAAACGATCGGGTTTTTGCAATAACAGGCCGCAGCCGTCGCCGGTTTTGCCGTCGGCAAGGATTGCGCCACGGTGCTGCATACGGGCCAGTGCGTGAATGGCGGTGCGCACTACCTTGTGGCTCGGTTCGCCTTCTATGTGGGCGATCAGGCCAAAACCACAGTTGTCCCTATCTTGGGATTTATCGTACAACATAATCAGTGAACCTCCCCAGGCTCTGTGCGACTCCCATAGCCGGTTTACGAGCTGCCTTCTTATATCCGGGCGGCTGTCAGGCGGCGCTATTTCTAACGTCCATCAGCACGTTTGCCCTTCGTTAGCAGCCTCTCGTGACGGCTATCACAAGTGGTTAATGACTTGTTTTCAGAGGGAGTCTTAAATTACTGCATAAATATGACGAGACGACGTGATCTTTGTCCGTCTAGAAAGCTTCCAGTGGACTTCCAACTTAGCGAGAAAGATTACGCAGGTCAAATATAGGGGTAAATGGCGCTTGCAGACGAAAAATGGCAGTTAATAGATTGAAAATTATATTATTTACCACCTGTTTTATGCTTATGAGTTATTGGTGCAAGTAGACGGAAATGTGAACTGTATCACTATAGTGCAAGCCCTGAATCTCTGCACCATGCTAGTGCGAATGGGAATGGTGGCGTTTTATGCTGATAAACTCAATTTGGGCGATTTTTGTCACTGTTTTTAATGCCGTTGTCATATTGGCCGTCATCCCCCGTGCAAAATTAAAAAAATCATTGCGCGTTCAGTGCGTTTATTTGCATTTATGTTGAATGATTATTCATTCGCATTTTTCGGGGGTAAGGCAGGTTGATCTCTGTCATCGCGGGAAAAGCCGTTTGTCATTAGCATCGGCGGCTTTGAATAGAAAGAGCGCTCAAAATTATGCAGTTGCCGGAATTAGTCAATACGTTTGGTGCGGATCTTCAACGCCGTTTTGGCGAAAAGATCCATAAACTCACGCTGCACGGCGGGTTTAACTGCCCCAACCGCGATGGCACGCTGGGGCGGGGCGGCTGCACGTTCTGCAATGTGGCGTCGTTCGCCGATGAACAAATGCAGCAGCAGAGCATCAGCGAACAATTGGCGGCGCAGGCGCACAAGGTTAACCGGGCAAAACGTTACCTGGCTTATTTCCAGGCGTATACCAGTACTTATGCAGAAGTGGCGGTACTGGAAGCGATGTATCGTCAGGCGTTGCAGCAGGCGGATATGGTGGGGCTGTGCGTCGGCACCCGGCCGGACTGCGTGCCCGTGGAAGCGCTCGATCTGCTGGCGGGCTACCGCGATCGCGGTTATGAAGTGTGGCTCGAGCTGGGGTTGCAGACGGCGCACGATAAAACACTGAAACGTATCAACCGCGGCCATGATTTCTGCTGTTACCAGCAAACCACGCAGCGGGCGCGTGAACGGGGCCTGAAAGTGTGCTGCCACCTGATTGTCGGGCTACCCGGTGAGACGCACGCTGACCATCTGGCGACGCTCCAGGCGGTGGTGGCCTGCGGCGTGGATGGCATCAAGCTGCACCCTTTGCATATTGTGGCCGGCAGCACCATGGCGCGCGCCTGGCAGGCCGGGCGCATTGCTGAACTGCCGCTGGATGAATATGCAGCCAGCGCCGGCGAAATGATCCGCCATACCCCCGGCGAGGTGGTTTATCACCGCATTTCCGCCAGCGCGCGGCGGCCAACCCTGCTGGCACCATTATGGTGCGAAAACCGCTGGAACGGCATGCAGGCGGTGGGGCACTACCTGCAGCAATACGGCGGCCAGGGATCGGCGCTGGACGCGCCGTTGCACTACCGCCCGTGAGCGCGGCCTGGCGCACAATCTTTCTCTATCCGTCGGCGTTTGGCGCCTTATCTCCCCGTGTTTTGCGGTATGATTCAGTCATTATGTTTTTGGGGAGCCGCTCATGAAGCAAATCCGGGTATTAGCCCAGTATTACGTTGATCTGATGGTGAAACTGGGGCTGGTGCGTTTTTCGCTGCTGTTGGCCTCGGCGCTGGTGGTGCTGGCCATGTTGGTACAGATGGCGGTGACCATGCTGCTGCGTGGCGAGGTCGAAAGCATCGACGTGGTGCGCTCTATTTTCTTCGGCCTGCTGATAACCCCTTGGGCGGTCTATTTTCTATCGGTCGTGGTCGAGCAACTGGAAGAGTCGCGCCAGCGGCTGGCCAGGCTGGTGGATAAGCTTGAAGAGATGCGCAACCGCGATCTGCAACTGAATCAACAACTGCAAGACAACATTACCCAGCTCAATCAGGAAATCGCCGACCGCGTGAAGGCGGAAGAAGAGCGCCTGCAGGTGATGGATAAGCTTAAGGAAGAGATGGAACAGCGCGAGATGACGCAGATTGAGCTGGGCCAACAGTCGGCGCTGCTGCGCTCGTTCCTGGATGCCTCGCCGGACCTGGTGTATTACCGCAATGAAGACAAAGAGTTTTCCGGCTGCAACCGCGCGATGGAGCTGCTAACCGGCAAGAGCGAAAAACAGCTGATCGGCCTGACGCCGAACGATGTCTACGGCAAGGATATCGCCGATAAAGTGGTCGAAACTGATGAAAAAGTGTTCCGCCATAATGTTTCGCTCACTTATGAACAGTGGTTGGTCTATCCCGATGGCCGTAAAGCCTGTTTTGAACTGCGCAAAGTGCCGTTTTACGATCGCGTCGGCAAACGCCACGGGCTAATGGGCTTTGGCCGCGATATTACCGAGCGTAAGCGCTACCAGGACGCGCTGGAGAACGCCAGCCGGGACAAGACCACCTTTATCTCAACCATCAGCCACGAGCTGCGCACGCCGCTTAACGGCATCGTTGGGCTTAGCCGCATCCTGCTGGATACCGATCTGAACGAGGAACAGCAGAAATACCTGAAGACGATTCACGTTAGCGCCATCACGCTTGGCAACATCTTCAATGACATCATTGAGATGGATAGGCTGGAGCGGCGCAAGGTACAGTTGGATAACCAGCCGATTGATTTTACCGGCTTCCTGGCGGATCTGGAAAACCTCTCCGGGCTATTGGCCCAGCCGAAAGGCCTGCAGTTTGTGATGGAGCCGCAGTTGCCGTTGCCGCACAAGGTGATCACCGACGGCACGCGCCTGCGCCAGATCCTGTGGAACCTGATCGGCAATGCCGTGAAGTTTACCCCGCAGGGGCGGATTGTGGTGCGTGTGCGCTGCGAGCAGCCGGATATTCTGTTGTTTGAGGTCGAGGATTCCGGCATGGGGATCCCTGCGGATGAGCAGGAAAAGATTTTCGCCATGTATTATCAGGTGAAGGATCAGCGCGGCGGGCACCCGGCGACCGGTACCGGCATTGGGCTGGCGGTCTCTAAGCGCCTGGCGCAAAGCATGGGCGGCGATATCACGGTGAAAAGCGAACCCGGCCACGGCTCATGCTTTACGCTGGCCATCAAGGCGCCGGCCGTGGAGGACGAGGTGAATGAGGCGCAGGAAGAGGATGATTTGCCGCTGCCGGCGCTGCATATCCTACTGGTGGAAGACATTGAGCTGAATGTGATTGTGGCACGCTCGGTGCTGGAAAAGCTTGGCAACAGCGTTGAGGTGGCGATGAACGGCCACGACGCGCTGGCGATGTTCGATCCGGACGAATTCGATTTGGTGCTGTTGGATATTCAACTGCCGGATATGACCGGCCTGGATATCGCGCGCGAACTGCGCCAACGCTACGCCGGGCAGTCGTTGCCGCCGTTGATTGCGCTGACCGCCAACGTGCTGAAAGACAAAAAAGAATATCTTGAAGCCGGAATGGATGACGTACTGAGCAAACCGCTGTCTGTGCCGGCGCTCACCCGGGTGATTCAACACTATTGGGATCATCAACCGGCACAGATCCCCCCTCAAAATACGGAGCACAAGGCGATGCAGATTAATGAAGCGCTACTGGATACCGCGATGTTGGAACAATACATGGAGCTGGTTGGGCCGCAGTTGATTCACCAGAGCCTGGCGGTTTTCGAACAGATGATGCCTGGCTATCTGGCGGTGCTGGATTCCAATATGACGGCGCGCGATCAGAAAGGCATTGTTGAAGAGGGCCATAAGATTAAAGGGGCCGCGGGATCGGTCGGGCTGCGTCACCTGCAACAACTGGCACAACAGATTCAAACGCCAACATTGCCGGCATGGTGGGATAATGTGCAGGAATGGGTTGATGAACTGAAACAGGAGTGGCGTAACGACGTGGCGGTGCTGCGTGTGTGGGTTGAGAACGCTGAAAAAAAATAACCCCGGCCTGAGCCGGGGTGCGCGAATATTGCGCCAACACCAGGGAAATCATTAACCTGCGTAGTTGTTTTTTCTATTTTCATCTCGCAAGCCGTTACAAGTTGTCTACCATCATACCGCTAACGGCGGGGTAAATGTAAGTCTTGTTGTAAGTTGATTCATTAAAATGTGTGATGTGGATTGGCATTTGTAAATTTAACTGGCGCGCCAGGCACCGGTCTTGATGGGGAGAATGGGGCATGAAACAGGTTGGAGTGGTACTCAGTGGATGTGGTGTTTATGACGGTTCGGAGATCCACGAAGCGGTATTAACCTTGCTGGCATTGGACCGGGCCGGGGTGCAGGCGGTGTGTTTTGCGCCCGATAAGCCACAACATGTTGTTATTAATCATGTATCTGGTGACGCTATGCCGGAAGTGCGTAATGTGCTGGTGGAATCGGCCCGTATCGCCAGGGGCAAAATCCAACCGCTGGCGCAGGCCGATGCCGCGTTTTTGGACGCGCTGATTATTCCCGGTGGTTTCGGCGCGGCGAACAATCTCAGCACTTTTGCCAGTGCGGCGGAAGAATGTCATATCGATCCCGATTTGGCAAAGCTCGTGCAAAAAATGCATAAGTTGAATAAACCAATTGGGCTGATATGCATCGCCCCGGTGCTGTTGCCGAAATTGCTCGATCGGCCGGTGCGCTTAACCATCGGCAACGATCCCGATCTGGGTGAGGTGATTGACGCTATGGGCGGTGTGCCGGTGACTTGCCCGGTGGGCGATATTGTCATTGATAATGAGAATAATGTGGTGACAACGCCGGCCTATATGCTGGCCCAATCCATTGGCGAAGTGGCGCAGGGGGTGGATAAGCTGGTCGCGCGGATAGTGGAACTGGCGAATGCGTAACTCTTCTCGTGGCCTGGTAACGCGTGCTTTGGGCTGGTTGAAGCGCGGCGTTATTGCCGTTGTTGGCCTGTGGCTGGTCGGGATCGTGTTTTTCGCCTTCCTGCCGGTGCCGTTTTCCGCCGTGATGGTTGAGCGGCAGGTGAGCGCCTGGCTGCGCGGTGATTTCAGCTATGTCGCCCATTCCGACTGGGTGCCGATGGATGACATTTCACCTTACATGGCGCTGGCGGTGATTGCCGCTGAAGATCAAAAATTCCCCGACCACTGGGGGTTTGATATCGAAGCGATTGAAAAGGCGTTTAGCCATAACGAACGCCGGCCGGCGCGTATTCGCGGCGCTTCAACGCTGTCGCAGCAGACGGCAAAAAACCTTTTCCTGTGGGACGGCCGCAGCTGGCTGCGCAAAGGGCTTGAAGCGGGCGTCACCAGCGGCATTGAGCTGGTCTGGACCAAGCGGCGGATCCTGACGGTATACCTGAATATCATTGAGCTGGGCAACGGTGTGTTCGGCGTGGAAGCGGCGTCACAGCGTTTTTTCCACAAACCGGCCAAGCGTCTTACCGCTTCGGAAGCCGCGCTGCTGGCGGCGGTCTTGCCCAACCCGCACCGCTTTAACGCCGCGGCGCCTTCAGGCTACGTGATCCAACGCCAACAGTGGATACTGCGTCAGATGCGGCAACTGGGCGGCGAAGGATTCTTAAAGGAAAACAAGCTGGATTAACCCGTTAAACACGTCCTGATAAGGCACTCTCCTCTGTTATCTACAGAAATTGGCCGTTGGGGTTGTTGAGTATTTTCCTACGCACTAACAGAGGGCGAGAGTGAGTCACTTACTGTAAAGACGGCTTCGGACTGCTCCCTCTCCCTGCGAAGATCGGCTATTGATATTAGTGAACTTTTGTCTATGAACTACCAGAGGGCGAGATTGAGTCTCTTACTATAAAGACGACTTCGGGCTGCTCCCTCTCCCTGCGAAGATCGGCTATTGATATTAGTGAACTTTTGTCTATGAACTACCAGAGGGCGAGATTGAGTCACTTACTGTAAAGACGGCTTCGGGCTGCTCCCTCTCCCTGCGGGAGAGGGTTGGGGTGAGGGCTATTTCACATAGGTAAACGCAGTCGTGACATGCTTCACGCCGCTCACCTGGCTGGCGATCTGGGCCGCGGACTGCCCTTCCTGCTGTGTAACCAGGCCCAGCAAGAACACTTCGCCATTCTCGGTCGTCACCTTCACATTGGAAGATTTCACCGTGTCGCTGGTCAGCAACTGTGAACGAACCTTCGTGGTGATCCAGGTATCTGACGACGCGGTGCTCAGGCTAACCGGCGTGCCCTGGCGGATTTCGTTATACACTTCGGTTGCGCCATCAACCCCCATGGCGATCTGTTTCGCACGGCTTGAAAGATCCGTCGTCGGCGCCTGCCCGGTCAACAACACCTTGCCTTTATAGGCGGTGGCGACCACGCGGGCATCTTTCTTCAGTTGTTCGTCCTTACTCAGCGCGTTTTCAACCCGCGCTTCCAGCGTACCATCATCGACCTGCGTGCCGATGCTGCGGGGATCGGTCGCGGTTTTGGTGGCAACGGCGGCGCTGCCGACGACAACTGCGCCGACACAACCTTGTAACAGCAGGGCGCTGAACAGCACTGCAAATGTGGCTTTAAGCTTCATCTCAGTTCCTTAATCGTCCTGGTGAGGAAACAACGTGTTATCTATCAAATCACACAGGCAGTTCACGGTTAGCATATGCATTTCCTGAATACGTGAGCTCCGGTGTGACGGGATACGGATTTCAACATCCTGTTGGCCGAGCAACCCCGCCAACTCTCCGCCGTCGTAACCGGTAAGTGCGACGATAGTCATATCGCGCGTTACCGCGGCTTCGACCGCCTTCACAATATCACGGCTGTTGCCGCGGGTGGAAATTGCCAGCAGCACGTCGCCGGCATGGCCCAGCGCCCGAACCTGCTTGGCGTAGATTTCATCGTGCAGCCGATCGTTGGCGATGGCGGTCAGCACCACGTTGTCGGCGTTGAGCGCAATGGCCGGCAGGCTGGGGCGTTCGGTTTCAAAACGGTTGATCATGCTGGCGGCAAAATGCTGGGCGTTGGCCGCCGAGGTGCCGTTGCCGCAGCACAGGATTTTATTGCCATTGAGCAACGATTGAACCAGCGTCATCGCCGCGCGGGAGATGGCATCCGGCAGCGCTTCCGCTGCCGCTATCTGGGTTTGGATGCTTTCGGTAAAACAGACTTTGATTCTATCCAGCACGTTGTTTTAATCCACGAGTTCAAAGGGCCAACCGGCACCGGTATTAATCCGCATTGAAGGCATTGGGTATCCATTCTAACTGGTTACCGGTGAAGGCCAATACATCAAAACGGCAAGCTGATGTGTCAAAACTGGCTCCGCGCCCTGCCAGCCAAACGGCGGCGGCGTGCAGCAAGCGCTGTTGCTTGCGGTAGGTCACGCTGGCGGCCGCGCCGCCAAATGCGGCATTGCGGCGGTAACGTACTTCAACGAAGACCCAGGTTTGTCCATCACGCATAATGAGATCGAGCTCACCGCCACGCAGCGCCACGTTGGCGGCGATGAAGGTGAGCCCGGCGCGTTCCAGATAGCGGCGGGCCTGTAATTCATAGCCCGCCCCCTTGGCGCGTTGGCTCAGGAGACCGGAACGACCATTCCCTGACGGTATTGCAGCCAAGGGAGTTTCCTGTTGATGACGCAGTTCGGCGAAGAGGTCAACACGCCGGTAGTGCCAGAAACCTGGAACCCCGGCAACTGGCGCATTTCAGCAAAGTGATTGGCCAATGTCCAGGCATCTATGCCCATGGCGTACAAACGAACCAGCGAGTAGTCGCTGTGGAATTTCGCACTGGCCTGCTGCAATGCCTGCGGGTTGGCGCCGGCCAACAGCGGAATATCGCTGAACTGCAGCCCTTCCATTTCCAGGCGGAAGTCCGGGCCTGCGCCGGCCTGGTAGCTGCGGGAGCTGGCATACATCGCCGGTTTGCTGCGTGATGACGTGGTCATGTCGATCATCGGCTTAATCAGGGTCAACTGCGCCTGGCTGGCGACGATATACACGGCGTCAACGTTGCCGTCCGTGGTTGGCGCTTCGCTCGGCGGCGCTGGGATAGTCAGCCCGGCAATGGTCACCGACTGTGCCGCTGGCACGCTGGTGGCAACAGGCGTGCCGGTCATGCGGATCCCGCCGCTGTTGACCATCTGGCGCAGATCGCTGGTGGAGCCAATGCTTTGTTTTAATACGCTCTGGCCGCCCAGCGCCTGCCACTCTTGTGCAAAGGCGTTGGCAACCCGATCGCCGAATGTGCCGTTCGGCACCAGCAGCAGAGGCTGGCGTTTTTGCTGTTCCCAGATGTGGTGGGCAGCGTCGCGCGCTTCGTCTTCCGGCGCCAGGGCAAAGTAGCAGATGTTCGGCGCGTCTTTCGGCGTTTCCGGCTGATTCAGCGCTAAGACGTTCAGGCTGGTGGCGGCGGTGGAAATCTGATCAACTTCGTTTTTCAGCAACGGCCCGACGACCAGCGTGGCGCCGTCTTGCTGCGCCTGTGCCAGCAAGGCAGGCAGCGGCTGGCTGGTGGTGTCGTACACTTTCACCTGGGCATTGGCGGCCTGCGGCGGCGTGATTGGCGCTGGGGTGGCGGCCGGTTGGGCCACCGGCGTGGAGGCGTTATCCACCGCCGGGGCCGAAGGGCTCACCGCGCCGTCGGCATTGGCATCGGCGGTGCTGCCTGGCGCCACCTGCGGGGTTGCCGCCGGCTGTGGCTGCGGTTGAGCCGGCGCAGAAAGGGCTACACCGTTTTTCCCGTCTTCAAACCCTTGCTGAATGGCGTCGGCAAACACTTTGGCCTGGCCGTTCAGCGGCAGCAGCAGGGCGATTTTCGCCGTTGATGCCTGCGAGAAGTTCATCGCCTGGGTTAACGCGTTCGGCAGGCTTTTCGCCGCCGGATTTTGCGGATAGCGGTTTTGCCAGTCTTTGATGGCGGCCTTCAGCAGATCCGGATCCTGCCGGTTGTCCTGATAGACGTGCAGCAGATCCAGCCAGCCTTGCAGCACGTTTTCGTCAGCATTGATCACTAGGCTGTTCATCTCTTGCGTGCTTAGCCCCAGCAGCGCCTGCCAGGTTTGATCCAGGTTGTCCTGGTGGGCTTTGTCGGCCAGCAGCGGTTCCTGCGCGATATAGGCGCGGATCAGCGGCAGCGAGGCTTTACCCTGGTTGGCGGCAATCTGCGCTTGATAAAAACGCACGCGCTGGTTGGGGGATAACTTGCTGCTGTCGATGCCACCTAGCGTGGCGATAGCGGCGGCCTGATCTTTATTGGCCAACTGCAGTTCGGCGGTCAGCAACTGGCGTTCGGTTTGCTGTGAGGCGCTAAGATTTTGTGGCAATGCGCCCAGTTGCGCGTTGGCCTGGGGCAGTTTGCCTTCGCGTGACAATGCGCGAATCGCGAGTAATTGCCAGTCAGCCTTGTTATCATCACTGCTTTGCTGCAGCTGTTGCAGATAATAATCAGAGCTGGCGCTCGCGGCGTCCTGGATATTGGCGGGCGGCGACTGCGGGGCCTGGCCCGGGCAGCCGGCCAGTAAGAAGGCTGCCACGATAACAGGCACAAAACGCCCTGCTTTGGTACGAACGAATGTTGATGAAAGCATACTGTATCCAGTGATGTTTTTTTCAAGATGCTCAATATTAAATCGGCAATCCGGATGAAACAATGAATCAACACCAACAATCAGTCATTTCTGCATCAACGCTGTACGTGGTGCCCACGCCCATCGGCAATCTGGGGGATATCACCCATCGTGCATTAGAGGTGCTGAAAAGCGTTGATCTGATTGCGGCGGAAGATACGCGCCACACCGGTTTGTTGCTGCAACATTTCGCGATTAACGCGCGGTTGTTTGCCCTGCACGATCATAATGAACAACAAAAGGCGGATCAGTTACTGGCCAAGCTGCAGCAGGGCCAGAGCATTGCGCTGGTTTCCGATGCCGGTACGCCGCTGATTAACGATCCTGGTTATCATCTGGTGCGGCGCTGCCGCGAGGCCGGCGTGCGCGTGGTGCCGCTGCCGGGCGCCTGCGCGGCGACTACCGCACTGTGCGCCGCCGGGGTGCCTTCCGATCGCTTCTGCTATGAAGGTTTCCTGCCGGCGAAGACCAAGGGGCGCAAGGATACTCTGCTGGCGCTGGCAGAGGAACCTCGCACCCTGATTTTCTATGAATCCACCCATCGTCTGCTGGAAAGTTTACAGGACATGGTCACCGTCTGGGGGCCAGAACGCTACGTGGTGCTGGCGCGCGAGCTGACCAAAACCTGGGAGTCGATCCACGGCGCGCCGGTGGGGGAACTGCTGGCCTGGGTGCAGGAAGATGAAATGCGCCGCCGCGGCGAGATGGTGCTGATTGTTGAAGGTCACAAGGCGGCGGAAGATCAGCTGCCGCCGGAGGCGCTGCGCACGCTGGCGCTGTTGCAGCAGGAGCTGCCGCTGAAGAAGGCGGCCCAACTGGCGGCCGAGATCCACGGCGTGAAGAAAAATGCCTTATATAAGCATGCGTTAGCGCAGCAGACGGATAATTAATCGGCAGACGGCCGCGATGTGGTAGCGGCAGGTATACAAGCCGCGCCAAACCGCCTATAATCCGCGCCGGAGTTGACCAGACAGTCGCCGCTTCACTGCCGTCCCTTTGGGGGAGACAGGTGGAGGGGAGGAAAGTCCGGGCTCCATAGGGCAGGGTGCCAGGTAACGCCTGGGGGGCGCAAGCCCACGACTAGTGCAACAGAGAGCAAACCGCCGATGGCCTGCGCAAGCGGGATCAGGTAAGGGTGAAAGGGTGCGGTAAGAGCGCACCGCGCGGCTGGCAACAGTTCGTGGCACGGTAAACTCCACCCGGAGCAAGGCCAAATAGGGGTTCACATGGTACGGCCCGTACTGAACCCGGGTAGGCTGCTTGAGCCAGTGAGCGATTGCTGGCCTAGAGGAATGACTGTCCACGACAGAACCCGGCTTACCGGTCAACTCCCTCTATATATAAGTAACCCCGCACGGTTTGCGCCGCGCGGGGTTTTCTTTTTTCAGCGCCACCAGCAGGCGGTATTACACCGGCAAATCGATCAACAGCGCGCGCAAGGCGGTTTGAGCATGCAGGGTCAGGCGCGGTTCCTCGTGGATAAATGCGCCGTCGCCGCAGGTCAGGCGGTGGGTGCCATCGCGCTCGCCGGTGGCCTGGATCGTGCCGTGGATCGACTGCAGATAGGCCCGTGGCCCATGCAGCGGCAGCGTGAGCTGTTCGTCCGCCTGCAGCATCAGGTGGTGGATCCACACCTGCTGGCGCAGTTGCAGGCTGCCCTGTTCGCTATCCGGCGAGGCCAGCAGCGTGTGCCGCCGCTCCCCTAATGACAAACGCTGGATGCGTTCATTACTGCGTTCCGGGCAGGCATCAAGCCACAGCTGCAGCCGCGTCAGCGGCGTTTCGCTACCCACATTCTGTTCGCTATAGCTAAGCCCCGGCTGGGTGCTCAACAGCAGGGCTTCACCGGATTTGGCCCGCGTGGCCTCGCCGTTGCTGTCGCGATATTCCGCTTCGCCCTGCAGGATCAGGTTGAGGATATCCACGTTGGGATAGGTGCGCGGCTGGAAGGCGGCGCCCGGCGCCAACACTTCCTGGTTCAGCACCCGTAGCGAGGCGTAGCCCATCAGTTTGGGATCAAAATAATGACCAAAGGAAAAGGTATAGCGAGCCTGCAGCCAGCCGAAGTCAGCTTGCCCGCATTGTTGTGCTGTTCTGCATGTAATCATGGCGATCGGCTCTCTAAAAGGA
The DNA here is from genome assembly GCF_039539505.1 of Gibbsiella dentisursi. Lineage (NCBI taxonomy): Bacteria > Pseudomonadati > Pseudomonadota > Gammaproteobacteria > Enterobacterales > Yersiniaceae > Gibbsiella > Gibbsiella dentisursi. Next base: position 516,814 of record NZ_BAABDG010000003.1, on the reverse strand, counting down.
TGAAGTTAATGGTAAGCATCTGGACGGCGGATTGTTAGCCAGTTAATCTGGTTGGCATATTCAAATTTCCTGACAGAGAGATGCGATGGCCAGAGATCGGGCATTAACGCTGGAAGCACTAAGGGTAATGGACGCCATCGATCGGCGTGGCAGTTTTGCAGCGGCGGCTGACGAATTGGGGCGTGTGCCCTCGGCGCTCAGCTACACCATGCAAAAATTGGAAGAAGAACTGGACGTGGTGTTGTTCGATCGATCCGGGCATCGCACCAAATTCACTAACGTTGGCCGCATGTTGCTGGAGCGCGGGCGCGTGCTGCTGGAGGCGGCGGATAAGCTGACGACCGATGCCGAGGCGCTGGCGCGTGGCTGGGAACCCCACCTGACCATCGTTTGTGAGGCACTGTCGCCGGCCAGCAAGCTGTTTCCGTTAATCGATAAGCTGGCGCAGAAGGCCAATACTCAAGTGTCGATTCTGACCGAGGTGCTGGCCGGCGCCTGGGAACGGCTGGAGCAAGGGCGGGCCGATATCGTGATTGCGCCTGATATGCATTTTCGCTCCTCGTCCGAGGTTAACACCCGCAAGCTGTACAAGGTGATGAACGTGTATGTCGCGGCGCCGGATCACCCGATCCATCAAGAGGCGGAGCCGTTGTCGGAAACCACACGTGTGAAGTATCGCGGTATTGCGGTGGCGGACACCGCGCGCGAACGGCCGGTGCTGACGGTGCAACTGTTGGATAAGCAGCAGCGCCTGACGGTCAGCAGCATTGAGGATAAACGCCTGGCGCTGTTGGCGGGGCTTGGCGTGGCGACCATGCCATATGCCATGGTGGAACAGGATATTGCGCAGGGGCGCCTGCGCGTAGTGAGCCCGGAATACAGCAGCGAAGCCGATATCATCATGGCCTGGCGGCGCGACAGCATGGGCGAAGCCAAGGCCTGGTTTCTGCGTGAAATCCCACGCCTGCTGGCCCGCCAGGAAGGGTAAGCGCCTGCGGGTTAGCGGAAGCGCTGGTCGCGGCCGTGCGGTTCATCCAGGTTTTGGGCCGGCCCAATCGAGATAATCCCGTGCGGGTTGATGGTGCTGTGGCTGCGGTAATAGTGATTGCGGATATGCGCCATATTGACGGTTTCCGCGATACCCGGCATCTGGTAAATATCGCGCAGGAAGCCATACAGGTTCGGGTAATCACTGATGCGGCGCCGATCGCATTTGAAATGGGTGACGTACACCGGATCAAAACGCACCAGCGTGGTCCACAGCCGCAGATCGGCTTCGGTCAACTGCGCCCCGGTCAGGTAGCGCTGGCGGTTGAGGATCTGCTCCAGCCGCGCCAGCGCCTCAAATACCCCGTTGACCGCTTCGTCATAGGCTTCCTGGCTGGTGGCGAAGCCCGCTTTATAGACCCCGTTGTTCAGCTTGCTGTATATCCAGCCGTTGAGTTCGTCGATCTCGCCGCGTAAGGCGCTGGGGTAGTAATCGCCGGCGCGTGCGCCCAGGGCGTCGAAGGCGCTGTTGAACATGCGGATAATGTCTGCGGACTCATTGCTGACGATGGTTTGCTGCTGTTTATCCCACAGCACGGGCACGGTGACGCGGCCGCTGTATTGGCTATCGGCATGCAGATAGATCTGGTAAAGAAAGTCCGCGTGGTACAACGGATCGCCGGTTGCCGCCGGGAAATCACTGGCGAATGTCCAGCCGTTTTCCAGCATCAGCGGGTGCACGACAGAAACCGGGATCAGGTGCTCCAACCCTTTCAGCTTACGCATCAGCAGTGTTCGGTGCGCCCACGGGCAGGCGAGGGAGACGTACAGATGATAACGATCTTTTTCTGCCTTAAAGCCCCCGGCGCCGTGCTCACCGGGTTGCCCGTCGGCGGTCACCCAGTTACGGAACTGCGCAGTGGAGCGTTTGAAGCGGCCCCCGGTTGATTTGGTGTCATACCATGTGTTTTGCCAAACGCCATCCACTAACTGTCCCATTGGTTCTCCTTGTTCACGTAGGTACTGCTACCACGCTTTGTCAGTCATCTGAGTTTAGCTTACCATTTTTTATTCAGCAGCCGATCGAGGCTGAATGCGCCGGGGCCGGCAACCGCCAGTACGATATAGCCGCCGGCAATGGTCAGGTTTTTCATGAACATCAACTGATTAGCACCTTCGGCAAAGTTGGTGTGGAACAACAGCGCGGTCAGCACGGTGAAGCCTGCGGTGAACAGCGCCGTCGTGCGGGTCAGGAAGCCGAACAGGATGGCAAAGCCGCCGCCAAACTCCAGCAGAATGGTCAGCGGCAGCAAGAATCCCGGCACGCCCATCGACTGCATGTATTGCTGGGTGCCCTCATAGGCATCGCCCATTTTGCCGTAGCCGGCAACGATAAACAGGATCGGCATCAGAATACGTGCGACCAGCAGGCCGGTATCTTCTAATTTTTTCATCATTCACTCCAAATGTGTTAGGGACTGTTGGTCCGGTGATATACCGGTATTTCCGCCCGATAATGGCCGCGGTTGGTTGATGCAGTGAATGTTAAACGGCAATGTGCTGAGTTGTTAGCAAGTAAAACTGTTGTATTTCTTCAAAAAAAATGTACATGTAGTCTGCTAATGATAAAGATGGCAATAATGGGGGAGTACGGGAAAGGAAGCGAGAACCGCCAGCGGCAAAGGGAAAAGGGCCGGCCTGGCCGGCACGTTATTTCGTTGAAAGGGTTTTGCGCAGCAGGCGGAGCGTGCCCCAGGCGCCAAACGCACGGCGTGACCACAGGATCAGCTTGCTGGGGTGGCGGATGCCATAGATAGCCACCACGCTGGCGCCGATGGCCATAACTTTGCGCATGCCAAACAAAGCCTGCCAACCGCGATCAATACGTTCGGTTTTTTCCAGTAGCACGGCGGTGTTCTGCGCCAGATCCACACGTTGTTGCTGGATCTGGCTTAGCAGCCTTTGCTTTCGCCATTCGCGGTACTGGCGGTTATTCATTCTGCTCTACCTTCAAGCTTGGCGCGATCGAGCTCCAGCTGTTTGCGCGTATTGCTCAACAGCGTGGTGCGGCGTGCCTTGACCAAGGTCCAGATCAGGCCAACCAAGGCCAGGAACAGCAGCACGGCGGTGGTGGAGCCTAACGCAATCAGGCGGTACTCCGGCTCAACGGCCCAAAAGATCAGGATCAGCAGGCTCATCAGGCCAAACGCGGTAAACAACAGGGTTAAACCCGCCATCAAAATCAACTGGATGAGATTCGCTTTTTCCTCTTCCAGCTCGACGGCAACCAGGCGTAACCGCGTTTCTACCATGCTGACCAGAATGGTAATGATACGCTGACCAGCGTCCAGGAGCCCTTTAGCGGGCCCCTGAGCACGTTGTTGTGGATACTCTGCCATTAGCGGCGCGCCAACAGCACACCCAACACCACCCCGACGGCAGCACCGATACCGATGCCCGTCCACGGGTTTTCACGCACGTATTCATCGGCCTGGCCGGCGATCTGTTTGGTTTGATAAGCGATTTTGTCGCTGGCATCGCCCAAACGCGCGCGCGTTTCTTTCAGCGCGCCTTCTGCTTTTGAACGCAGCTTATCAAGCTCAGCTTTCGGTTTATCGGTGGAGGAGTTCAACACTTCTTCCAGCGTATCGGCTAAGGATTTCAGTTCAGCGCGTAAGTTTTCTGCATTTGAATCATGTGCCATGTTCGATAACTCCTTTAACTGAGACAGACTTTCAACATAGCGGATTTTATTCGGTGGGGCAAAGGCGTGAGGTGGTTGATCTCTCTAATCAGCCCTTTAATTTTCCCTGAAAATCCCGTGAAATGGGGTTCTCATCGATAAATCCGCTGGAGTAAAAAATTATTTCGCCTGTGCCTGTTGCAGCTCTTTTTGCGCTTCAGCCAGCTTTTCCTGTTTCTTGGCGATTTTGTCTTTATCGCCCTTTTGCTCAGCTTCTGCCAGCTCACGTTGGCGCTCGCTTACCTTATGCTGTTTGTCTTTGATGTCTTGCTGACGCTCTGCCTGCAGGCCGCTTTCGGTACAGTGAGCCTGCACTTCGCTCAACGCCGTTTTCAGGCCGGCGACGCGATGGGTATTGCCGTGCTGGTTCGCGTAATCGATTTGGGTCTGAATGTCCTGCGCTTTCTTGGCACAGCCGCCTTCCAGTGCGGCAAAGGACAGAGAAGAGCAGGCAAGTAAAGGGAGCGCTAGCAACAGGGAATGACGCAACTGCATGATTTTATTTCCTTATTAAAAGGGTGTGAAGATTCACACCGGGTTCCTACTGCCGTTAGGCAGGGTAGTAAAACTTAGCTCATCGGCCAGGCTAAATTCAGCATAGCCATAAATAGCGCAGACGCCAAAATTTTCATTCTGAATGAGGCGCAGCTTGCAAAATATTGTTGCCGCTTAGCCCAAATTCAGCGGTGCCCGAGCAAACTCGCGCACCCACAGCGGCGGTACCGGCGATTTGCTTAGGGCAATGGTGTAGCCTGGGGGCAGGACGGCCTGTAGCGTTTCACGGGCTAACCCCTGTTGTTCCGGGGAGTCCAGGCGCACCACCAGCCCATCCCCCTCAGGGGTAATGCTCTTAATGCGAATGCCGCGTTCGTCCAGGCGCTGATAGACAAAAAAGCCGTCCGGCAACGAAAGCCCCTGATGGTTGGCGCGAATGTGCAGTTCGCTTTCGGTACGCATCATGCGCGGCAACAGGAAACCGGCCAGCAGCACCAGGGCTAACGAGATAATCAGCACGTGTTTCCAGCGTGGGCGTCGGCTTATCACACGCCTTTCCCCTGGCTGGTCGCCCGTTTCTTGCGCCACAGCACGAACAGCGAGCCGACCAGGCCGGCGACCAGCAACACCAACGGCAGCAGCATCAGGCCAAACATCAATTGATCTTCATACTTGCGGAACATCGGGGTTTTACCCAGCGCAAAACCGCATGAGGTCAGGATCAGGACCCACAGCAGGCCGCTCATCCAGTTGAAGAACTGAAAGCGCAGGTTGTCCAGCCCGGAAAGCCCTGCGATGGTCGGCAGCAGAGTGCGCACAAACGCCAGGAAGCGGCCGATCAATAGGGCGGAGAGCCCATGGCGATGGAACAACTGGTGCGCCCGCTGGTGGTAGTGGGCTGGCAGGTGAGAGAGCCAACCCTGCACCGTTCGCGTATTCCCCAGCCATTTCCCCTGTATATAACTGACCCAGCACCCGGTGCTGGCGGCCACGGTTAAAATGAAAATGGTCAACGGGAAGTTCATGGTGCCCTTGGCAACCAGCACGCCAACCAGGATCAGCAGGCTATCGCCGGGCAGGAAGGCTGCGGGCAACAAGCCGTTTTCCAGAAACAGGATCATGAACAAAATGGCGTAGAGGGTCCACACCAGTGAGGGGTTTGCCAGCGTTTCAAAGTCTTGCTGCCATAAGGCATCCAACAATTGTTTGATGATGTCCATCGGGTGTTCCTAAAACGTCATTATTGGGTCTTTCCCCAGCGAGAACGCGAATGGTCGCAGGCCAAGCGGGTTTTCCAAATTGCTGAGAATGAAGCGTCGGTGTTGCTTTCTAATGGTTCTGTTAGTGCGACACCGTTATGAGTGATACGTCAGCATTCCCCGGTACAGTGTATTACTCTCTTTCCAACCGCCGAGCCTGTTGTGCTGATTGCCGATATGCAGCGTCCAGTCGGCCAGGGCTAACCGGTTTGGCGCCGGGGCGATCTGGCGCGGCGCGGCGCCGCACAGGCCCAACTCTGCCGTCAGGCAATAGGCCGGCGTTTTGAACCCGGAAGCGGACAGAGAACTGGGGTAGGAGTGAACCCGTGGTAATAACAGCGGCAGTTTGCCAGGCGCCTTACGACGCAAATCCGTTTGCGGCGGCCGGTAGGCCGGATCGAACGGGGAAAGCCCTGCTTCGTTAGCCGCCAGTAACATGCCCAATGCGGCAGGCGCCTGTTTGGTTTGTGTGGTGCATAGCGTTTTGCCGGAAGCCGAACCGGCCCAGCAAAAAACAGCTATTAGCATGGCAAACAACAAACGCATCTATCCGTGTTCCGCCCTAAAGCTAAAAAGGGTAAAAAAAGTGGCCTAACTGTATCAAAATTGCTTGTTTTGCAACAGGGAAATATCAGCGGCCGCCGCAGGAATATTACACGGCAACCGGCGATCCTGGCAGGGATTAAGCCGTTTTTACATTACCTGACATTGGCCGTGGTTTCTTGACCGCTTTTTTTTGCACTGGCTGATTTTTATGCGCTGGATCACATTGTAAAGCCTTGTGAGCAGGAGTAGCATAAAACGTCCATTCTGTTTCATTTTATTTCCATCTTCCGTTCCAGGGTCGTTTCGTTCATGGCGTTTTATTGGTTTGCGCAGTCTATTGGCGTGCTGGCCTTTCTGGTGGGCATCACCAGTTTCTTCAATCGTGATGATCGGCGCTTTAAGCTCCAGCTTTCCGCCTATAGTCTGATTATCGGCATCCATTATTTCCTGATGGGCGCCAGCGCCGCCGGCAGCAGCGCCGTGCTTAGCGCCTGCCGCAACCTGGTTGCCATCCGCACCTGCAGCCTGTGGGTGATGTGGATTTTCCTGGCGTTAACGCTGGTGATGGGGCTGTCGCGTTTTCACCATTGGATCGAACTGTTGCCGATTTTTGGTACTACGATCAGCACCTGGGCGCTTTTTCGTACCCGTGGGCTGACGACGCGTTGCGTGATGTGGTGTTCAACGGCCTGCTGGGTGACCCATAATATCTGGCTGGGCTCCATCGGCGGTTCATTGATTGAAGGCAGTTTCCTGGTGATGAACGCATTTAATATTTTGCGTTTTCGCCGCCTGTTGCGCCGCGGTATCGATCCGTTCGCGATAGAAAAACAGGCGCCGAAGCGGCGCCTGGTGTCTGAAAACTAAGCGTTTATTTTTTCAGGCGGGCATTACGCTGGTTCACCCAGGCATTGAGCAGCAGCGTGATCGCCAGGATACCGCCGACCACGCCCAGTGAAATGGCGATGGGGATATGGAAGAAATCCATAATCAGCATCTTGACGCCGATAAACACCAGGATCACCGACAGGCCGTATTTCAGCATCGAGAAACGTTCCGCAACGCTGGCCAGCAGGAAGTACATGGCGCGCAGCCCCATGATGGCGAACAGGTTGGAGGTCAGGACGATGAACGGATCGGTGGTGATGGCAAAAATCGCCGGGATACTGTCGACGGCGAAGATAACGTCGCTCAATTCCACCAGGATCAAGACCAAAACCAGCGGGGTGGCGAACAGTATGCCGTTGCGGCGCACGAAGAAACGCTCGCCTTCCAGGTTGTCGGTCATGCGCAAGTGCCCACGCAGCCACTTCACTAACGGCTTATCGCCGATAGCCGCATCGTCTTCCTTCGCCAGCGCCATTTTGATACCGGTGAACAGCAGGAATGCGCCGAACAGGTACAGCAGCCAGTCGAACTGGGTAACCAGCCAACTGCCGGCGAAGATCATGATGGTACGCAGCACAATCGCGCCCAACACGCCGAAGATCAGCACGCGGCGTTGCAGGTTGGCCGGCACGGCGAAGTAGCTGAACAGCATCAGCCAGACAAAAACGTTATCCACCGCCAGGGCTTTTTCAATCAAATAGCCGGTGAGGAAGGCGAGCGCCTGGGTATCGGCCACCGCCCGCCCGGCGGTTTCATTCAGGTAATACCAGAAGCCGAGGTTAAACAGCAGCGCCAGGCTAACCCACACCAGCGACCAACAGGCGGCCTGTTTCAGCGTCATGGTCTGCGCGCCGCGGCGGCCCTGCAACAGTAAATCAATGGCGAGCATCACAACGATAATGGCGGCAAAGCTGCCCCACAACCACGGCGTGCCTACGGTATTCATCATCAGTGTATCCTTAAAAAAACAAAAACGGCCGGCGTCGGAAGACGCGAGCCGCTATGTGACGCTGCAAGCAAACCTCGCCTTCCGGCAAGGTCTCACTTACAACATTGATGAAGGTAGATACCTTGAACACCAGGTTGCCCGGTAACCGGGTGCCTAAGCACCGTAATGACGATTAACCGGCAATGAAGTTACTCCCCTTTGCTTAACAGAAAGTAATGCAAAATATGTCAGCGGTCAACTTTTGCTAACATTTAAGCTGCGCGCCCAACCCGGCGACAAACCCCTGCAGCAACTGCTGGCTGAAGGGGGTATCGCCGGCCTGGCGCAGCTGGTGCTGATATGCCGCCTGGCGTTGCGGATGGCTTTCCGCCAGCAGGTTGAGGTAGCTCTGCATGGTGGCGCCGTCGAACTCGGGGTGGAATTGGGTGGTTAATGCATAAGGCCCGTAACGCAGGATCTGGTAGGGATCCTGCGCCGAGTGCGCCAGCACCTCTGCGCTGCCTGGCGGCTCCAACACGCTTTGCGAATGAATCAGGTTGGCTTTAAAGCGCGTCGGCAGGCCCGCCAGGCGCGGATCGTGGGCGGCGGCGGGCAGCAATGTGACGTCCAGCGTGCCGACCTCCATTCCTTGCGGGTGATAGTCCACTTTGCCACCCAGCGCATGGGCCAGCAACTGGTGGCCGTAGCACACGCCGAAAATCGGCAGGGAAATGCGCATCGCCTGGCGCAGCCATTCGGCCGCCTGTTCACTCCACGGTAAGCGTTCAGAGACCATGGCCTCCGAGCCGGTGATGATCACGCCGCAGTATGCTTCGGGCGGCAGCGGTTGCTCGCCGGCGGGCAGAAAAACCGTTTGCAGGCGCTCGGCGGCGATATTGCCTTGTTGTACAAACATCTGCGTGAAGTTGGCGCGTTCACGCTGAATGGCTTCCGGCGCATCGCCGGTTTGCATCAGTAACAGTGGCTTCATGCTATTTCCTTGTCGGCCGGGAATGCGACGCCGGTCTGGCGGCGGATCTCCGTCAGCAGCGTGGCAACTATCCGTGAATGTGCAAGCCAGGCGTGCTCTACCTGGCATTGTTCCACCAGGCTGGCGAAGACTTCTGCTTCGTACAGCATGGTATTGATATGCTGCGGCTGGGTCAGATCCTGTTTATTCCCGCCGCGCGGCGCCAGCACCACCCCTTGGCACTCGGCGATTTTATCAATAATCAGGTTGCCTGCTTCACCCTGGATTTCGCTTGGGATCGCCGAATCGCTGACTTTGGAATGGCTGATGATCACATCGAAATCGCCGTAGTTGAGGCAGGCGGTGCCATGTGCGTCTACCCCGCTGCCGAGCAATGTCGCATTGGCGATCACCGACAGCGGGGCGCCAAACAGCGCGACGGCGCTGGCGACGCAGTAATAACCGATGTCCATGATTGAGCCATTGGAAAACTGCGGGTTGAAGGTGTTGGGGTTTTCACCGGCCAGGTAGCGCGGGTAACGCGAGGAATACTGGCAGTAGTTGATAAAGGCTTTGCGCAATTGCCCCACCTTCGGCAATGCCTGTTGCAGTGCCAAAAAATTGGGCAAGTGGGCGCTTTTGAACGCCTCGAACAGCACCACCTGGTTTTCCCGCGCGCAGGCCTGGAGTTGTTCCACCTCGTTCAGATTGGAGGCCAGTGGTTTCTCGCAGATGACGTGTTTTTTGTGGCGCAGAAACAACAGGGACTGGCTGCAGTGCAGGGCGTTGGGGCTGGCGATATACACGGCGTCGATCGTGTCGGACTGCGCCAGCGCCGCCAGCGAATCGAAACAAGCGGCGCCGGGGTAATTGGTGCCGAACGCTTGCGCCTGTTCCAGCCGGCGTGAATAGATGGCCGTCAGTTTCATTTTGCCGCACTCGTGGGCGGCGTCGATAAAGCGTTCTGTGATCCAATTGGTGCCGACAACGGCAAAGCGAATCATAGATAACTCCGGTTCCCAAGCCATGAAGATAGCAGATTATCATGCGATGGCCGCCAGGCGAACCGTGATGAGAACGTGGTTGTTATATATAGAGTTCGCCGAACAGCGACAGGTGCGTCAGATACAGGCGAGTGTCGAATTCCAACTGGTGATAACTGGGCTCCATGTGGCAGCACAGGCTGTAAAACGCCTTGTTGTGCTCTTTCTCTTTCAAGTGCGCCAGCTCATGCACCACGATCATCCGCAGAAAGTCTTCCGGCGCGTTTTTGAACACCGTCGCCACGCGGATTTCCGCTTTGGCTTTCAGTTTGCCCCCCTGCACGCGCGAAATGGCGGTATGCAGCCCCAGCGCATGTTTCATCACCTGGATCTTGCCGTCATAGGCGACTTTGCTCAACGGCTGGGCGTTGCGCAGATACTGGTTTTTCAGCTCGACGGTGAACTGGTAGAGCGATTTATCGGTCGTGCAGGCGTGGACGTCCGGGTAACGCTGCAGCAGCACTTCCCCCAGCCGTTGCTGGTAAATCAATTGGCGCACCTGGCTTTGCAGGTGTTCCGGGTAGCCTTGCAGGTAAGCGAGTTCGGGCATGCGTATCGGCTCTTGGCGGGCAATCAGGCGGATTATTGTAGGCGGTTTTCTCACGCAAGTCCCGCCCTGGGCGGCAGATTGCATGCCGGCGTGGGCCAACGGGCGTAAAGATGCGCGTGAATTGACGAAAAACATTTACTGCCGGGCGTTTTTAGGGGATAAACAGCCCAAATTTTATTAGTCAGGAGGGGCAATGAGCCAACTCGATCTGGGAACACGGCAACTTGAGCTGGAGCGTTATCCCCAACAGGAAGAAGCAACCCAGTTGCAGGCATGGGAAGCGGCGGATGAATACCTGCTGCAACAGGTTGATAGCCACGGCGCCGGCGATCGGCCCGTGCTGATTTTTAACGATGCTTTCGGCACGCTGGCCTGTGCGTTGCACGAGCGCCAGCCATACAGTATCAGCGATTCCTACATGAGCCAACTGGCCACGCAGCACAACCTGCAGCTTAACGGCCTGGATCCGCAGCGGGTTACGTTGCTTAGCAGCCTGGCGGCGCTGCCGGCCGCCCCGGCGCTGGTGATCATCAAGATCCCCAAAGCCCTGGCGCTGCTGGAGCAGCAACTGCGGGCGTTGCGCAATGTGGTGGCGGCCGATACCGTGATCGTCGCCGGCGCCAAAGCGCGCGATGTCCATACCTCTACCCTGCAGCTGTTTGAGCGCGTGCTCGGGCCAACGCGCACCAGCCTGGCGTGGAAAAAGGCGCGGCTGATTCACTGCGACGTGGCGGATATCGTGCCGCCGGCCGCAGCGCAAACCACCGACTGGCTGCTGGACGGCACCGATATGCTGATCCACAACCATGCCAACGTGTTTTCGCGCGGCGGGCTGGATATTGGCGCTCGCCTGTTTATGGAACACCTACCAAGCGATCTGGACGGCGAGATTATCGATCTGGGCTGCGGCAACGGCATTATCGGCCTGACGGCGCTGGTGCAAAACCCACAGGCGCAGGTGACCTTTGTTGATGAATCCTATATGGCAGTGGCGTCGAGCGAGTTGAACGTGGCCCACAACCTGCCGCAGGATTTGGCGCGTTGCCAGTTCAATGTGAACAATGGCCTGGCCGGGGTTGACGGCGGCAGCGCACAGGCGGTGTTGTGCAACCCGCCGTTCCATCAGCAACATGCCATTACCGATCACACCGCCTGGCAAATGTTCCTGGATGCCAAGCGCTGCCTGAAGGTGGGCGGTGAACTGCGCATCGTCGGTAACCGCCATCTGGACTACTACCAGAAGCTTAAACGCCTGTTCGGCAACTGCACCACGGTGGCCTCCAACCAGAAATTCCTGGTGCTGAAATCGGTGAAAACCGGCGCGCGGCGTTACTAAGCTATAGGGCCAACGCCAGCCGGGTGCCCTGTTCGATGGCGCGGCGCGCATCAAGCTCGGCGGCAACGTCTGCGCCGCCGATCAGATGCACTGTTTTCCCCATCGCCAGCAAGGGCTGCTGCAACTCGCGGCGTGGCTCTTGCCCGGCGCAGATCACCACGCTATCCACCGGCAGGCAGCTTGCCTGGCCGGCGTGGATAATGTGCAGGCCGCGATCGTCAATCTGCTGATAGCTGACGCCGCTCAGCATGGTTACGCCGTGCTTTGCCAGGCTGGCGCGGTGGATCCAGCCGGTGGTTTTGCCCAGCCCTTCGCCCACCTTGCTGGCTTTGCGTTGCAATAGCCAAATCTCACGCGCCGGCGGCATGTTTAGCGGCCCGTCGGCCGCCAGCCCGCCGCGGTGGCGATACTGCTCGTCAATGCCCCATTCACGGTTAAACGCCGCGCGGGACTGGCCGCCGGCCGTATCCTGTTGGCTCAGGTATTCCGCGGTATCAAAGCCAATGCCGCCGGCGCCGATAATCGCCACGCGCCGGCCGGCCGGCTGTTTGTCGCGCAGCACGTCCAGGTAGCTCAGCACTTTGGGGTGGTGGATGCCGGGGATTGCCGGGGTGCGCGGCACGATGCCGCACGCCAGGATCACTTCGTCAAACGCCGCCAGATCTTGTGCCTGCACCTGCCGGCCCAATTGCAGCGTAACGCCCAACAGCGCCAACTGGCGGCGGAAATAGCGCAGCGTTTCATTAAATTCTTCCTTGCCGGGGATTTGCCTGGCGATGGTGAACTGGCCGCCGATCTCGCCGGCGGCGTCAAACAGCGTAATCCGGTGCCCGCGCCGCGCGGCGGCGGTGGCGAATGCCAGCCCGGCCGGCCCGGCGCCCACCACGGCCAGCCGCTTTGGCGCGGCCGCAGGGTGAAGCGGCAGTTCGGTTTCCCGGCCGGCACGCGGGTTGACCAGGCAAGAGGCCGGCTGGCCGGCGAACACCTGATCCAGGCAGGCCTGGTTGCAGCCGATGCAGGTGTTGATCTCATCGGCCCGGCCTTCGGCGGCCTTGCGGACGAATTCGGCATCGGCCAGGAATGGCCGCGCCATTGAGACCATATCGGCGCAGCCTTGCGCCAGCACATGCTCCGCCACCGCCGGCAGGTTGATACGGTTGGTGGCGATCAGCGGAATGCGAACTTTGCCCATCAGCCGCTGTGTAACCCAGCTAAAGCCCGCGCGCGGCACACGCGTGGCGATGGTGGGAATACGCGCTTCATGCCAGCCGATGCCGGTGTTGATCAGCGTCGCGCCTGCCTGTTCCACCCTCTGCGCCAGCAGTTCGATTTCGTGCCAATTGGCGCCGTTCTCCACCAGATCGAGCATCGATAGCCGATAGATCAGGATAAATTCCCGGCCGACGGTCTGGCGCACGGCGCGGACGATCTCAATGGCAAAACGCATGCGCTTTTCGATGTTGCCGCCCCAGGCATCATCACGCTGATTGGTGCGCGCCACCAGGAACTGATTGATCAGATACCCCTCCGACCCCATCACTTCCACCCCGTCGTAGCCCGCCAATTGGGCCAGGGCGGCGCAGTTGGCGAAGTCTGCGATGGTCTGCCTGATTTCGCTTTCGCTCATGGCGCTCGGCATCAACGGGCTGATTGGCGCCTGCAATGCGGAGGGGGCGACGGGGTGCGGTTGGGCGCTGTAGCGGCCGGCGTGCAGGATTTGCAGCGCGATTTTGCCCCCGGCCTGGTGCACCGCGTCGGTGATAACCCGGTGGTGCGCCACCTGCTCTGGCTGGCACAGGGTGGCGGCGCCGCGGTAGACCACGCCCTGCTCATTGGGGGCGATGCCGCCGGTGACGATCAGCGCGACGCCGGCCGCCGCGCGTTCGGCATAAAATGCCGCCATGCGCTGCGGCCCGTCAGGCAACGTTTCCAGGCCGATATGCATCGATCCCATCAACACCCGGTTTTTCAGGGTGGTAAAGCCAAGATCCAGCGGTGCCAGCAGGTGGGGGTATGCGCTCATGGTTGCCTCCAGCGGGTGAAAAGAGTGCGCTTATTGTTGTTATATACGGCCATAGCTAAGTGGTCGGATGAGATAAATCTAGCCGTTGTGGGCGGGGTTAGGCGCGGCGCTTGCGCTGAATGTGATGGGGGTCATGAATCTGTGGCGCCGTTGATGAGCGATCTAGGCGCGGATACATTCCAGCAGGATGGCGAATGCTGCCGCCATTTGCTGCTCCGGCACGCAGGCGAAGCCCATCAGCAGGCCGCGGCGGCGGTTCGGCAGCATGTAATAACGCGAGAGCGGGCGCACCAGCACGCCGCGCGCGCCGGCGGCGCTGGCGATGGCGACGTCGTCGGCGTCGTCCGGCAGGTTGAGCACCAGGTGCAGCCCGGCGTTGCTGTTGAACGCATTCAACGCGTGCGGGCCCAAGTGCTGTTCGATCAGGCCGGTGAGGAATGCGCGCCGCCTGGCGTACAGCAGGCGCATACGGCGGATGTGCGCCGTGTAATGGCCCTCGTCGATAAACTGCGCCAGCGCTGCCTGAATCAGCAGGTGCCCGCCGCGGTACAGCTCGGCGTGGGCGGTTTTCAGTTCGTGCATCAGCGGTTTGGGCAACACCACGTAGCCCAGCCGCAGCGCGGGATAGATCGTTTTGCTGAAGGTGCCGATGTAAATCACCGGCGCATCCGCCTCTAACCCTTGCAGCGCCGGGATGGGCTGGCCGGAGAAGCGGAATTCGCTGTCGTAATCGTCCTCGACGATCCAACTGCCGCTGTTGCGCGCCAGCGCCAGCAGCCGTTGGCGGCGTGCCAGGTTCATCACCGAGCCGAGCGGGTATTGGTGCGATGGGGTAACGAATATCAGCCGCGGCGCCGTAGTCGGCTGCTCGGGGGGCACCATGCCGGCTTCATCCACCGGCAGCGGGCAAAGATTGACCGCGTTCATGCGCAGGATATTGCGGATCCCCCAGTAGCCCGGTTCTTCTATCCAGGCGCCGTCGCCGGGGTTGCACAGCATGCGCGTGACCAAATCGATCGCCTGATGGATGCCTTCGGTGATCAGGATCTGTTCGGGCTGGCAACGCACCGAGCGTGCGACCCGCAGGTAATCCACCAGCGCCTGCTGCAGTTCCGGGCTGCCGCCCTGATTGCTGTAGGTGAGGCGTTGCGGCGTGGGGCGGCGGCTGGCGCGGGCCTGGATCTTGCTGAACAATTGATGCGGGAACACGTTGACGTCGGGCACGCCGGGGATAAAGGCGCCCCACTGTTTGGGGCTGGCGCTGGCGTGTTCCAGCAGGTTGGCGCCGCGCGTGGAAAATTCGACCGGGCGTTCGGCGCCGTCTTCGCCCACCGGCATGCTGATGGCGGACAGGTAGCTGTCCGGCACGGTTTCGGCCACGAAGGTCCCGCTGCCCTGGCGTGAAAACACGTAACCTTCGGCCAGCAGTTGTTCATAGACGGTTAACACCGTGTTGCGGGACAGGCGCAGCTGCTGCGCCAGATCGCGCGTGGGCGGCAGGCGGCTGGACGGCGGCAGGCTGCCATCCAAAATGGAGGTGCGGATCGCATTATATAACTGCTTGTGCAGCTTATCATCGGGCTGTTCGCCCAGACGCTGCAACAACAGGTCACCACACAGAGAGCGCAATTGGATCCCTAAATTATTCGTAACTGGCACTCGATTATAGGGCCACATCCCGTGTACATAAAGGGTATTGGGCCTCGCATGTGGGCAAATCGTACAGATGGCAGTAAGCGGAGAGAACACCATGAAAAATGCAGAGTTGGATCAACGTCGTCAGGATGCTACCCCGCGCGGGGTGGGGGTTATGTGCGGTTTTTACGCCGAGCGTGCGGAAAACGCCACCCTGTGGGATGTGGAAGGGCGAGAGGTGATTGACTTTGCCGCCGGGATTGCGGTGCTCAATACCGGCCACCGCCACCCTAAAGTTATCGCTGCCGTTGAAAAACAACTGCGGGCATTTACCCATACCGCTTACCAGATCGTCCCTTACGAAAGCTATGTGGCGCTGGCCGAGCGTATCAACCAAGTGGCGCCGATTGCAGGGCCGTGTAAAACCACCTTTTTCACCACCGGTGCGGAAGCCGTTGAAAACGCCGTGAAAATCGCCCGTTCTTATACCGGCCGCCCCGGCATCATCACCTTTGGCGGCGGTTTCCACGGCCGTACCTACATGACCATGGCGTTGACCGGTAAAGTGGCGCCGTACAAGCTGGGCTTCGGTCCGTTCCCTGGCTCCGTTTTCCACGCCCAGTACCCGAACGCGCTGTATGGCGTCAGCACTGAAGATGCGATGCACAGCCTGGAGCGTATCTTTAAAGCGGATATCGATCCTAAACAGGTGGCAGCCATTGTGCTGGAACCGGTTCAGGGCGAGGGCGGCTTTAACGTTGCCCCGGCCGAATTTATGCAGGCGCTGCGCGAACTGTGCGACACGCATGGCATCCTGCTGGTAACGGATGAAGTGCAGAGCGGCTTTGCCCGTACCGGTAAGCTGTTTGCCATGGATTATTACAGCGTCAAACCGGATCTGATCACCATGGCGAAAAGCTTGGCGGGCGGTATTCCGCTCTCTGCGGTTGCCGGCCGCGCCGAAGTGATGGATGCGCCGGGGCCTGGCGGGCTGGGCGGCACCTATGCCGGTAACCCATTAGCGGTGGCCGCTGCGCACGCCGTGTTGGATGTGATTGAAGAAGAACAACTGTGCCAGCGGGCGCAGCGCCTGGGGCAACACCTGGTGGAATTTCTGCAGCAGGCGCGCAACACCTGCCCGGCGATTGCCGATATTCGCGCTTTAGGTTCGATGGTAGCGGTTGAATTTAACGATCCGCAAACCGGCAAGCCTTCCGCCGCCTATACTCACAAGGTGCAACAAAAAGCGTTGGAAGAGGGCTTGCTGCTGTTGACCTGTGGTGTGAACGGCAACGTGATCCGCTTCCTGTACCCGCTGACTATTCCTGACGACCAGTTCAACAAGGCTCTGGGCATCCTGGGCCGAGCGCTGACCAACTGAGGAGCGATGTGCATGAAACTGAACAATGCCGACCTGCTGCGTAGCCAGTGCCTGATTAACGGCGAATGGCGCGATGCGCTGAGCGGCAAACGTGAAGCGGTAATCAATCCGGCAACCGGGGCCACGCTGACCACGGTGCCGCTGGTGAGCAGCGAAGAAACGCAACAGGCCATTGATGCGGCGCAGCAGGCGCAAAACGGCTGGAAGCAACTGACCGCCAAAGCGCGTTCCGCGCTGCTGCAACGCTGGGCAGACAACATCATGGCGGCGCAGGAGGATCTGGCGCAGCTGATGACCGCCGAGCAGGGGAAATCGCTGGCGGAATCCCGTGGCGAGGTGGCTTATGCCGCTTCGTTTATCACTTGGTTTGCCGAAGAGGCGAAACGGGTTGACGGCGCCGTATTGCAGGCGCCGCAGGCTAACCAGCGCTTGGTGGTGCTGAAACAGCCGATCGGCGTTTGTGCGGCCATTACGCCGTGGAACTTCCCGGCGGCGATGATTACCCGTAAAGCGGCGCCGGCGCTGGCCGCCGGCTGCACGATGATTGTGAAACCGGCGGAGCAAACGCCGTTGACCGCGCTGGCGCTGGGAAAACTGGCGCAGGATGCCGGCATCCCGGACGGCGTGCTGCAAATCGTTACCGGCGAAGCCGCGCAGGTGGGCAAAGTGCTGTGCGATAGCCCGGTGGTGCGCAAGCTGAGCTTTACCGGTTCCACCGAGGTGGGGCGTATTCTGATGGCGCAATGCGCGCCTACGATTAAAAAGCTGTCGCTGGAACTGGGCGGCAATGCGCCGGTGATCGTGTTCGACGATGCCGATCTGGATACGGCAGTGGCGGGCATCATGGCCTCCAAATTCCGCAACAGCGGCCAAACCTGCGTGTGCGCCAACCGGATCTATGTCCAGGACGGTATCTACGATCGTCTGGTGGAGAAACTGGTGCCGGAGGTTGAAAAGCTCAAGGTGGGCGACGGCACGGCGGAAGGCACCACGCAAGGGCCGCTTATCGATGAAGCGGCGGTCGATAAGGTGCAAAGCCACATTGCCAATGCGTTGGAAAATGGGGCGAAGATCGCCACCGGCGGCCAACTGCATGCGCTGGGCCGCACCTTCTTCCAGCCGACGGTGGTCACCGACGTGACGCAGCAGATGCGTTTCGCCAAAGAAGAGACTTTCGGCCCGGTTGCACCGCTGTTCCGTTTCCAGGACGAAGCCGAAGCCGTTGCCCTGGCGAACGACACCGAGTTTGGCCTGGCGGCTTATGTGTTCACCCAGAATGCGGCTCGTCAATGGCGGGTGCCGGAAGCGCTGGAATACGGCATGGTGGGCGTGAATACCGGCTTGATTTCTAACGAAGTGGCACCGTTCGGCGGTGTGAAGCAGTCCGGGCTGGGGCGTGAAGGTTCGCGCTACGGCATCGAAGAGTATGTCGAGATGAAATACCTGTGTATCGACGTGGGTAAATAATCCTTACCGTTAGCCATACGCCGATCCATTACGCCCCCTCTTTGGGGGCGTAATGCTGTTATGAATGCGTGGCCGTAGGTTGCCGCCCTGGCGGCTTATTTCTTTTTCTGCAGCGCCAGCCAGGCTTGCACCGCCGGGCGTTGCCACTGGCCGAGCGCATAGCGCTTGATGGCCGCCGGCACGTCATCATCATGCATCACCAATCGGTTGAGCATCAGCGCCAAATCGGTATCGGCAATACACCACTCACCAAACAGATTCGCCTGGCCATGGCTTAACAGCTGCGCCGCGCCGGCCAACAGTTTTTCTGCTTCGCGCTGGGCAGCGGCAGAGAGCGGGGCGAAGCGGCCGCCGCTGAACACGACCTCCGTTGGGCGCTCGGCGCGAATAGCCAGCAGATCGCTACGCAGCCAGGCTTGGATCTCACGCGCTTTGGCCCGCTGTTGGCGGTGCTGCGGGTAGACGGGGATGGCCGGATACATCTCCTCCAGGTATTCGGCAATGGCGGAGGATTCGGAAAGCTGGAACTCACCAAACGCCAGCGTCGGCACACGGCGCGTCAGCGACAGGGCGGCGTAGGTGCCGTGCTGATGCTCCCCCAGCGACAAATCCACCGGCTTGACGGTAAACGGGACGGCTTTCTCCGTCAGCGTGACGAATACCGACATGGCGTACGGGCTGAAAAATTGGGCATCGGTGTAAAGCACGGGGATTGGCTGGCTCATTGATTTTCCTGTGAGTGCATGTGAAGGGTATTGCGATGATTGCTCGCTGATTGTACAAAATCAAGCGGCGGCCGGTTTTATCGGCGCGGCGCCGTTGGTTTAACCCCCAGAGATATCAAGAGTAAATTTAGGGTGAAATCGCTTTTACCATGCGGAAGTTGGTCAGTGACTGGCCATGACGCACGACCTGCTGTTGTTCCAGTAGTTGGAAACCGCGTCTGGCGAAAAAGGGCCGGGCGGTGATGCTGGCTTCGGTGAACAGTTGCGTTGCCCCGCCGGCGCCGGCGGCCTGCTCGGCGCAGGCCAATAAGCGCGTGGCGATTCCCCTCCCTTGCCAGGCCGGGTGAACAAACAGCATATCCAGGTGGTTTTGTGGTTCAAGGTGGGTAAAGCCGACGAGGGTGTGCCCGCTCACCGCCACCCAGGTTGCTGGGGTGCAGCAGCGCTGCCCAAAGGCGTGGCGATCCACCTGCACCCAGGCATTAATTTGTGGCGGCGTATAGTCCCTGGCGGCCACTTCGCGCACGGCACCGATAAATACGTTCAGCACCGCGTCCAAATCCGTTAGCTGATAGGGCCGCAGTGTATAGCGTGAATGCTCGCTATCTGTTGCCATGGTGGTGCTCCTTGCTGGTTGGTGCGGCATGCCGCCGAGCGGCACATTTTACGCTCTGTCTTTAACAAATGCGCGGTATCGGTGATAATAGCCGCTTGGCCTTCACTGTATTGGGCACTAATGAGCGACTCGCAAGAACTTCTGCCGGTGCGTAAGCGCCCGATGAAATTTAGCCTCTTTGTCACGCTGATGGTCAGTGCCGTGATCGTCTCGGTGTTGCTGGTGGTCCATACGCTGTATTTCTTTCAAATAAGCCATGTGACCCGCGACGGCGTCAAGGATGTGGCGCTGGCGTTCGCCCGCACCCTGGCGGACTCGCCGGAAATACAGCGCGGGCTGACGCAGCCCGTCGACAGCAATATTATCCAGCCGATCGCCAGTGCGGTGCGAAAACGTAATGGCCTGTTGTTTGTGGTTGTCACCAACATGGACGGCGTTCGCTACTCTCACCCCAACCCCAACCTGATTAACCGCCGTTTTATCGGCAGTGATATTGACACTGCGTTGCAGGGGCATGAGAACGTGGCGGTGAACCACGGGGTGCTGGTGGAAGCGCTGCGGGTATTTACCCCGGTTTATGATAGCCAGAAGCGGCAGATCGGCGTGGTGGTGGTGGGTATCTCGCTCAGCCAGGTCAGCCAGCAGATTAATACCAGCCGCTGGAGCATCCTTTGGACGGTATTGTTCGGCGCCCTGGTCGGTAGCCTGGGCATCTGGGCGATTGTGCTGGTGCTCAAACGGATCCTCTTCGGCCTGGAGCCCTATGATATCTCTCAGCTTTTTGAACAGCATGAGGCGATGCTGCTGTCGATCAAAGAGGGGGTGATTGCGGTGGACGAGCGCGCGCGCGTTACCCTGACCAATCAGGCTGCCCGGCAGATGCTGTTGGGCAGCAGCAGCGCCCCCGGCACACTGGCCGACGGCAGCGGTGACTCCGCCGGCCTGATCGCTTCGCTGCGTGAGGTGCTGCGCACCGGCCTGCCGGTACAAGATGAGGAAATCAATTTTAAGGAGCGGCTGCTGTTGATTAACACCGTCCCGGTGCGCAGCGGCAACAAGATTATCGGCGCGATCTGTACCTTCAGGGATAAGACGGAGGTCAGCGAACTGATGCAGCGCCTGAGCGGCATGGTAAACTACGTGGATGCGCTGCGTGAACGCTCGCATGAATTCATGAACAAGCTGCATGTGATTCTTGGCCTGCTGCATATGAAAAGCTACGCCCAGCTTGAAGATTACATCATTAAAACCGCCAATAATTACCAGGCGGAAATCGGCTCCCTGCAGTTAAAAATCAAGTCCCCCGTGATCGCCGGCTTCTTATTAGGCAAGATCAACCGGGCCCGGGATAGCGGGCTGCGTTTAACCCTCATGGAAGATTCACACCTGCCGGATAACGACAATGAAAAGCAGGTGGCAGTGCTGATTACCGCGCTGGGGAATCTGACCGAGAACGCGCTGGATGCCATGCAGGGGCAGGCCGATGGCGAAGTGAGCGTGCTGTTGCATTATCAGAACGGATGGCTCACCTGTGAGGTGAGCGATGATGGGCCAGGGATCCCGGCGGCACATCTGCAGGCCATCTTTGAAAAGGACTTCTCGTCGAAAGGCGAAAACCGCGGCGTGGGGCTTTTTCTGGCCAAGCAGCAAGTAGAGAGCCTGGGCGGTTCCATTACCGTGGAATCTGAACCGGGCGTGTATACCCAATTTTATATACAACTCCCCTGGGATAGTGAGAGGACAGGCACGTGATCAATGTTTTAATAGTCGATGATGATGCGATGGTCGCAGAGCTTAACCGCTGCTATGTCGCTCAGATCCCCAGGTTCAAATGCTGTGGTATCGCCTCAACGCTTGAGCAGGCCAAGGCGATGGTGTTGAACCCGCAGCACCCGATAGATCTGATCTTGCTTGATGTGTATATGCAGCAGGATAACGGCTTGGATCTGCTGCCGGTGCTGCGCAGCTCGCGCCGCCCGATTGATGTGATTATGATTTCCTCCGCGGCGGACGTGGAGACGATCAAAAAGTCGCTGCACTATGGGGTGGTTGACTATCTGATTAAGCCGTTCCAGTTTGCCCGCTTTGAAGAGGCGCTAACCGCCTGGAAGCAGAAAAGGGCGTTGATGGATAACCAGCAGTACTATGAGCAATCGGATCTGGATCGGCTGATCCACGGTAACCAGCCGGCGGCGCCGGATACCAAGCGGTTGCCGAAAGGTTTAACGCCGCAAACCCTGCGCACCATCTGCCTGTGGATTGATGCGCACCCGGGGATTGAGTTTTCCACGGATGAACTGGCAGCGGCGGTGAATATCTCGCGCGTTTCCTGCCGTAAATACCTGATCTGGCTTACAGAAATCAATATTCTGTTCACCAGCATCCACTATGGCGCCACCGGCCGGCCGGTATACCGCTACCGTGTGCAGGCGGAACACATCGCATTATTACAGCAGTACTGCCAGTAACCCGCCAACTAAAGGTTTTCAGAGGGCCGCAACGGATAACGCTGCGGCTTTTTTGTTGGCCGCTGGATATTACGCGCCTGGCGGCGCGTTTGCGCGGTTTACGCCAGCGTGTAGCTGTCGTCAAGCAGGGTAAAACGGAACTGCCGCTGCGAGGAGAGGTGCACACGCTTCGTCTTGGTGACAAAGATCGCTTCAATGTGCGGCAGGCTTGCCGCGTAGGCCAGCCCCTGTTCAACCCCCATGCCATACAGCAGGGTGGTGTAAATATCCCCGTCGATCGAGTCTTCTGAAATGATGGTGACGCTCAGCAACTCGTTATCAAGCGGATAGCCGGTGCGTGGATCGAGGATATGGTGATACAACCGCCCATCCAGCTCAAAGTAACGTTCGTAAATGCCCGATGTCACCACCGATTTACCGGCCACATTGATCACGCCAATCATCGCCTCCGCGTCGGCGAAAGGTTTTTTCAGGCCAATCGCCCAGGCGTTTTGCTCGCCGTGCGGCGGCGCGCCGAGAGTTTGTACATTGCCGCCCAGGTTGATCAGCGCATGCCGGATCTGCTGGCGTTGCAATAAATCCCGCACCAAATCGGCAATGTAGCCTTTGGCGATGGCGCCAAGATCGATTTCCATGCCGGGCTTTTCGAGCAACACCGAGCATTCGTTGGCATTAAGGATCACGTTGGCCGGGTTGGTCAGCGCCAGCAGCGCCTGCAGTTCGTGCTGCGGCGGCACGCTGTTGCCTTGAAAGCCGATTTTCCAGCGTTTCACCAGCGGGCCGATGGTGAAGTTAAAGCTGCTGTTTTCCAGCAGGCTGACCGCCCTGGCGCGCTGAATCAGGCGAAAAACCGGCGGGCTGACCACGACCGGATGCCGGCCGGCGGCCTGATTGATGCTCATGATCTGGGAGTGCGCGCGGTTTACCGTCAGCAGATCTTCCTGCTGTTTAATCAGCCGGAAAACGGCGGCGGCAACCGGTTGGTTATCTTCGAACAGTTTGAGCAGGATGGGAGAGCCCATCAAAACGGCAGAATAGGAATAGACGCGGGCTTCAGATGGCATAGCGGGATCCTGGCTGGTTGACGGCGTAAAGAGCCTGACCCATTTTGGCGCAGGGAGAGGCGCGAAGCCAGCGCCCCTGGCGGGGCGCTGGCGGCCTGTGATTAACGGCGCGCCCAGGAAGCGGCGTTACGGCCAGCCATAGTACCGAAAATAATGATATCGGCGACGGCGTTGCCGCCGATACGGTTACCACCGTGGATACCGCCAACCACTTCACCGGCGGCGTAAGCGCCAGGGATCACCCGTTGGTTGGCATCCAGCACCTCGGTGTTGGTGTTAATCGTTACCCCGCCCATGGTGTGGTGCACGCCCGGGGCGATGCGGATGGCGTAGAACGGCCCCTGATTGATCGGGTGGCGCAATGCGGTTTTACGGCCGAAGTCTTCGTCATCCTGTTTTTCAACAAACAGGTTGTAGCGCTCCAGCGTCGCCAGGAAGGCGTGCATATCCATCCCCAACTTGTCCGCCAGTGCGCGTGGGTTGTCTGCGCTGATCACAAACCCGCGACTGATGTATTCGTCTGCGGCCTTGTTGTTCATCCGCACCTGCTCATCAAAGACGATATAGGCGTATTTTTCCGGCAGCCCGATGATTTGCGCGGAGACTTTGTCGCGGGTTTCCATTTCATTGAAGAAACGCTCGCCCTTTTGGTTAACCAGAATGGCGCCACCGCCGCGAATCGCTTCGGAGATCAGGTATGAGGTGGTTTGTTCCACGGTCGGGTGGATCTGGATTTCCCCCATATCCACGGTGCCGGCGCCGATGTGCTCCAGCAGGGCGATGCCGCTACCGGTCGCACCTGGGTGGTTTGTGGTCACGAAGCCTGCCAGATCCGGGCGGTATTTCACCACCATTTCCTGGTTGGCACTGAAGCCGCCGGAGGCCATGACGATGCTTTTGGTGTAAACCGTTTGGGTTTCGTTCTCATCGTTTACCACGCGCAGGCCGCTGACCGCGCCGTTTTCCATCAGGATCTCGCTTACGTCGGTATCCATCATCACGTCGATTTCACGCTGGTTGATATTGCGCACCAGGCCGCTAATCAGGAAGCCGCCCACCGCAGAGCGATCCGCCGGGCGGTGCGTACGATCGATGCTCATTCCCCCGGTGATGGTGATGTCGTTCAGCACAATGCCGCGGTCTGCCAGCCATTCAATGGCTTCCGGCGCGTTTTCAACGAAGCGGTGCAGCAGTGCCGGGTTGTTTTTGTGTTTGCCGCCTTTCAGGGTTTCCTGATAGAACAGCTCCTTGCTGTCAGCGATGCCTTTCAGTTTCTGGAAGCGGGTTTCCGCTGCGTTCATCCCCACCGAGGCCTTGATGGTGTTGCCGCCGATGGTCGGCATTTTCTCGATAATCAGCACACGGGCGTCGTGGTCGCTGGCCTGAATGGCTGCCGCCAGGCCGGCGCCGCCGCTGCCAATTACCACCACGTCGTAGCGTGGCGGCTCCAGGGTGCCTTCTTCCAGCGCCATGGCTTTGCAGGATTTGGCGATGGCCTTGGTGACGGCTTTTTTCACCGCTTCGCTCTGGGTGGTGGCGCCGCTGACCGCGTCTACGTGCGGGCTGTTGGCGTCAAGAATGCGTGAGCGGATCACTTCGAAGCTGGAAACGAAAGACACGTCCAGCTCTGGCTGTTCGGCCAGTTCGATATCGGCGATGCGATCGGTTTCCAGGCTGACGTTGATCAGCAGTTCGTTGGCTTCATCCTGGACTTTTTCCTGGAACACGCCGCTTTTGAATTTACCGGTCGGCATGCTCATATCGCGGATCATCGCGTCCACCAGCGAGAAACGCCACAGCGGTTCCGGGATAGTCAGCGCTTCACGTTGGGTGCTGTCGATGAACAGTTCCAGCGTTTCGCCGCGGCTGATGCGATCGGTCCAGTCTGGGTAGGCGATGCAGGCTTTACCCACGGCCACCAGATCGTAACCGTGTTCAATGGCTTCTTCCGCATCGGTGCTGTTGACCACGCCGCCGACGCCCATGATCGGTACCTGCGCCAGTTTTTCTGAACGCATGGCCACGTATTTTTTAATCAGCGGCGTTGCGTCGTTGGTATCGACGATGGACGGGCGCAGGGTGTAACCCATTGAGAAGTGCAGGTAGTGCAGCCCCAGTTCCACCAGCTGTTCCAGCAGGTACAGGGTGTCGTCGAAGCGGATGCCCGGCACTTCGATTTCTTCTGGTGAGAAGCGGTAACCGATGATGAAGGAAGGATCGGCATACTGGCGCACCATTTTATGGGTGGCTTCCAGCACCGCCAGTGGGAATCTGGCACGTTTCTCACGGCTGCCGCCCCATTCATCGTCACGCTGGTTGGAGTTCGGCGAGAAGAACTGCTGAATCAGGTAGGTGTTGGCGCCGTGGATTTCCACGCCGTCAAAGCCGGCCTTTATGGCGCGACGTACCGCCTCGCCAAATTTACCGACCATCTCTTCCACTTCCTGCGTGGTCAAGGCGCTGGGCGTTGCGGCGCCGTCACGCGGGGCGGCGATGGCGCTTGGGCCAACCGGCGTGCGGCCGCCGATCAGCGAAGGTTCCACCATACGGCCGCCGTGATAGATCTGCAGCACGGCTTTGGAGCCTTTAGCCTGAATCGCTTGGGCGATTTTACGCAGCCCGGCGATTTTGTCGTCGCTGTCGATGCCGATGGCGCCCGGGAATGCCAGGCCTTTATCATCAACAAAGGCGCACTCGACGATGACGGTCCCAATGCTGCCGGCGCGTTCGCGGTAGTATTCCACCAATTCACTGGTGACACTACCGTCAAAATACCCGGTGCAGGTCGTCATTGGCGCCATTAAAATACGGTTTTTAAGCTGAGTACCGTTGGGAAGGGTAAATGGGCTCAGTAATTGATCGTGACTGTTCATACTCATCAACTCCAAAATTTAAAAATTAGAATTCTTTAAATTCGTTATCGGACGCCTATTTTTCGTTTTATTTCTCGTCGATTTCATACAACTAATAGTATTGTGTTTTTAGTTTCAAAATTGATTACATTAGTTAAATAACTATTTACGGAGGATGATTCACGCGGTGAGATTAGTTATTATCAGTTTTAAAATAAAAAGGTTACATATTTAATAACGATTAACATTTTAATTACTTATCCAAAAACTGACCCAATGTATTTTGGCTGACGGCGTGAACCCCCGTCATTACTGGTTTTGTCAGCTTTTTATGTAATGTGTTTAGAGGATCGAAATGTGTCATACCTACTGTTTTAGGCACTTTTAGCCACAATGGTTACTCTGATGTAACGAAAAATATCTCGGTGATGACAACCCACTTAAAAAAGGCCATCATATTTTCAAGTTAACTAATTTTTATTTTATACCGTTGTTTCTTGATCAAGATCAACTGCTGTAAATATCGAAAAATGGTTATACTAATAAATAACATTCAGATCATTTATTTCTTCCGATGGCAAAATATGCGCGTCGGGGATAATTAATTTGTCAGCATTAAAAAACTAAAAAAAGTAAAAAAATTAAAGAAGCCACAGAATGTATTCCCCCAGGGCACGGTGCCTGATGCTTTATCAAAGCAAACCGCCAAAACGCGCTGGGCAGAAAAAAGATTCTTAACTACTTGTAGACAATGACTATGACTATTTCAATGACGATGAAATCGAAAAGCAAAACGGCCGATCCTAACTCGGCCAACAAAGTATCAGGTGGCAAGAAAAACCGCCTGATCTTTACACTGTTGCCGATAGTGGTTGCCGTGCTGCTGTTGCTGGTGCCGGTTCCTTCGGGGCTGGCGCCGCATGCGTGGTATTTTTTCGCTATTTTCGTGGGGGTCATTATCGGCCTGATCTTTGAGCCGCAGCCCGGCGCCGTTATTGGCCTAAGCGGCGTGGTGATCATCGCGCTGGCCAGCCAATGGGTGCTGTTTAGCCCCGAACAAATGGCCGCGCCCAACTTCAAGCTGGCGACCCAATCCTTCAAATGGGCGGTGAGTGGCTTTAGCAACTCTACCGTGTGGCTGATCTTCGGCGCCTTCATGTTTGCCGCCGGCTACGATAAAACCCGTTTCGGCCGCCGCCTGGCGCTGATCCTGGTGAAATATCTCGGCCGCCGCAGCCTGACGCTGGGCTATGCCATTACCTTTGCGGATCTGCTGCTGGCGCCGTTCACCCCTTCCAACACCGCGCGCAGCGGCGGGACGATTTACCCGATTATTGCCAACCTGCCGCCGCTGTACGGTTCCAAACCGAACGATCCGAGCGCCCGCAAGATTGGTTCTTACCTGATGTGGGTGGCTATTACCTCGGCTTGTATCACTAGCTCCATGTTCCTGTCTGCGCTGGCGCCGAACCTGTTGGCGCTGGCGTTGGTGAAAAGCATTGTCGGCATCACCATTTCCTGGGGCACCTGGTTCCTGGCCTTCCTGCCGCTGGGCGTGATCCTGATCCTGGGCATGCCGCTGCTGGCTTACTGGCTCTATCCGCCGGAAGTAAAACTGAACGACGAAGTGCCGCGCTGGGCGCAACAGGAACTGAGCAAACTGGGCAAGTTGACCCGCAATGAAATCCTGCTGTTGGTGTTCGTGTGCTGCGCGCTAGTGATGTGGATCTTTGCCGCTACCTGGATTGAGCCGGCGATGGCGGCATTGCTGGTCGTCAGCCTGATGCTGTGGACCGGGGTACTGGAATGGAGCGACATTACCGGCAACAAAGCCGCCTGGAATACCTTTGTGTGGTTCGCCACCCTGGTGGCGCTGGCTGACGGCCTGTCTTCGACTGGCTTTATCTCCTGGCTGGGTAAAGAGGGCGGCGCGCTGCTGAGCGGTATTGCCCCTGGAACGGCGTGCATCGTATTGGTGGTGGCCTTCTATCTGCTGCACTACCTGTTTGCCAGCAACACCGCGCACACCACGGCATTGCTGCCGGCCGTACTGACCATCGGCGCGACTATCCCTGGCATGAATATGCCGGTGTTCTGCCTGATGATGGTGACGTCGCTGGGGATTATGGGGATCATCACCCCGTACGGCACCGGCCCAAGCCCGATTTACTACGGCAGCGGTTACCTGCCTACCGGCGACTACTGGCGCCTGGGCACTATTTTCGGCGCGATCTTCCTGATTGGCCTGCTGGTGATCGGTTATCCGTGGATGATGATGATGTTCTGAATAAATGCGGCCAGCCCGGCGATGGGCTGGCCGCTAAGCTATCCAAACTTGATGCCGCCGGCGTGCTTCCCGGTGAATAAGCCAAGCCACGGCGGCCACTGATAATAAAGTGAGAGCACAATGTCGAATAAACCATTCCATTACCAGGCGCCGTTCCCCCTCGCGAAAGATGAAACGGAATACTACCTGCTGAGCCGCGAACACGTATCGCTGGGTGAGTTTGAAGGGCAGCCGATTTTGAAAGTCGAACCTGAAGCGCTCACCCTGCTGGCGCAACAGGCTTTCCACGATGCCGCTTTTATGCTGCGCCCTTCCCACCAGCAGCAGGTCGCTGCGATTCTTGACGATCCCGAAGCCAGCGAAAACGACAAGTACGTAGCGCTACAGTTCTTGCGCAACTCTGAAATCGCCGCCAAAGGCATTCTGCCTACCTGCCAGGACACCGGCACGGCGATCATCATGGGGAAAAAAGGCCAGCGCGTCTGGACCGGCGGCGGTGATGAGGAAGCGCTGACCCGCGGCGTGTACAACACCTACACCGAAGATAACCTGCGCTATTCGCAAAACGCGGCGCTGGATATGTATAAAGAGGTGAATACTGGCACCAACCTGCCGGCGCAGATCGATCTCTACAGTGTGGACGGCGACGAGTACAAGTTCCTGTGCATGGCGAAGGGCGGCGGCTCCGCCAACAAAACTTACCTGTACCAGGAAACCAAAGCGCTGCTTTCGCCGGGCAAACTGAAAAACTACCTGGTTGAAAAGATGCGCACGCTGGGCACCGCGGCCTGCCCGCCGTACCATATTGCCTTTGTGATCGGCGGCACGTCGGCAGAAGCGACGCTGAAAACCGTCAAGCTGGCATCCACCCGTTATTATGATGGGCTGCCAACCGAAGGCAATGAACACGGCCAGGCGTTCCGCGACGTGCAACTGGAACAGGAACTGCTGGAAGAGGCGAAGAACCTGGGGCTGGGCGCACAGTTCGGCGGCAAATACTTCGCCCACGATATCCGCGTGATCCGCCTGCCGCGCCACGGCGCTTCTTGCCCGCTCGGCATGGGGGTTTCCTGCTCGGCTGACCGTAATATCAAAGCGAAGATCAACCGCGAAGGGATTTGGATCGAAAAACTGGAAAGCAACCCGGGCCGCTATATTCCGGAAGCGTTACGCCAGGCGGGCGAAGGGGAAGCGGTGCGTGTCGATCTGAACCGCCCGATGAGCGAGATCCTCAAGCAGCTTTCGCAATACCCGGTTTCCACCCGCCTGTCGCTGAGCGGCACCATCATCGTCGGGCGCGATATCGCCCATGCGAAGCTGAAAGAACGCCTGGATAACGGTGAAGGGCTGCCGCAGTATGTGAAAGATCACCCGATCTACTACGCCGGCCCAGCCAAAACGCCGGAAGGTTATGCTTCCGGTTCCCTGGGGCCAACCACGGCGGGGCGTATGGATTCCTACGTTGACCTGTTGCAGGCCAACGGCGGCAGCATGATCATGCTGGCGAAAGGCAACCGCAGCCAGCAGGTGACCGATGCCTGCCACAAACACGGCGGCTTCTACCTGGGCAGCATCGGCGGCCCGGCAGCGGTGCTGGCGCAGCAGAGCATCAAGAGCCTGGAATGCGTGGAATACCCGGAGCTGGGTATGGAAGCCATTTGGAAGATTGAAGTTGAGAACTTCCCGGCGTTTATTCTGGTGGATGATAAAGGCAACGACTTTTTCCAACAGATCCAAAATGATAAATGCGCCGGTTGCGGCATCAAGTAATCCCACGATGTGAAGCATAAGTAAACAAGCCGCCTTGGTGACCAGGCGGCTTTTTATCACCTGCAACTCGAATTATTTTGGGTATAGCAATAAACCTTCATCGCCCCACTGCATTTTACTTTCATTGATAATTATATGATGCGACAAAAAAACTATTTAATGGATAAATATTTCACTTTTATATTTTATGCATGTTCAGTTATTTTAGGATATTTACCATAAATAAACCATGATGGGTTTTATTTATTAAGAATATTACCCATGATTATTTTTTTATTTTTCACATTGACAATGATGCTTCGATACATTTTTCTAAGATATTGTTTTCGGATTATTGACTAAATTTGAATTTTTCATTTGTTTGTTTTTAGTTATTGGTCTTATCATTCTGAATATTTCACTTTTCCTCTATTGATGAACATATCTTTATCGTGTCGGCTAAGCTATTAATCGATGCGGATTGTGATGCAATATTTATTGGGGCATAAATCGCATCTCTTCAGGAAATACTCACTTCATGGCTATGAATAAGATCGTTATCAAGGAGATATATTGTGAAAATTAAATTTACAGCAGCGGCAATTGCTAGCGCGGCGTTATTATTCAACATCGCACAAGCTGCAGACGGGACGATTAATTTCACCGGTAATATTACCGATCAGGCATGTACTGTAGATACTGCATCAGCAAATCAGACCGTAAACCTGGGCAATGTAAGCGCCAAGGCTTTTGCTGCTGCGGGTGACGTTGCCGCCCCAACCAAATTCTCTATTAATTTGACCAACTGCCCGCAGACCGTTACCCAGGCCAGCGTTAAATTTGACGGCACCACCAACGCCACCAATCAGTCCATCCTGGCGCTGAGTAGCGGCCAAACCGCGACGAACGTCGGGGTTGCCCTATATGAAGCCGACAGCACCACGCAAATCCCGGTTGCTTCCGCTTCTGCATCACAAACTATCACCACTGAAGGCCCGAATGTGCTGAACTTTGTTGCTAAATACATGGCAACGGCTTCGTCTGTCGGTACCGGTACGGCAAACTCGGTAACTAATTTCACCGTTAATTATAACTAAGTTTTATTTGTAGCCTAAGCAGTTGGCACATTAAGCCAACTGCTTAGTTCAGAATATAAAATTAGGCTGGTTAATTAATGGCTATGATAGGGAGAGTCTCGTGAGCCTCTGGAAGAAGAACCTTATTATTATGATAGGCCTGTTAGGCGTTGCCCAGGCGCAGGCAGGCATCGTCGTTGGGGGAACGCGGGTTGTTTACGATGCAAGTAAAAGAGAAGCATCTTTATCAATCAGTAACCCTGATAAAAGTAAACCTTATCTGATTCAATCCTGGTTTGATAATGTTGATGACAATGATAAAAGCCAGGTCCCTTTCATTATCACACCGCCTTTATTTCGTCTGGATGCCGGGCAGGAAAATATCGTCAGGATCGTCCGCGTCGGTGGTGCTATACCGGACGATAAAGAGTCAGCCTATATCGTCAATGTGAAATCTATCCCCTCATCCGATCCGCACGCAGTGAACCAGCTGCAAATTACGGTCAATACACGCATTAAGATGTTTTATCGCCCGGCGAAATTACCGGGAAATGCCGATGAGGCCTTTAAAGAACTGAAGTTCAGTTCGGCCCAGGGGAAACTGCAGGCTCGCAATGATACGCCGTATTACATCTCCTTTTATAGCCTGAAAATAAACGGCAGGGAAATCGCTGAACCTGGAATGATCGCGCCTAAATCAACCCGGCAATGGCATGAGAACGCCGTGGCCAACGGCAAAGTGAGTTGGAGTGCGATCAACGACTTTGGCGGGATTTCGTCCGTCGCTGAAGCGGGTATTTAATCTTTTGAACAGAATTTCATAAGGAGCAGGTGATGCAGCGCAAAGGAGGGAGTTTCACGAACAAATATAAAAATTTGTACCGAATCCGACCAATAGCACTGATTGTTTCAGTGGTTCTCAGTGCTTATGCCGCGGATTCTTTCTCTCAGGACTATTTTAATCCCGATGCGTTGCACAGCGATCACCCCGGCGCGCAAAACGTCAGCCTTGACCATTTTAGCCAGGAAGGGGAGCAAGCACCCGGTACTTACCGCGTTGATATCTATCTCAATGGGGAAATTATGGATGTGGCGGATGTGACATTCGTTGACACCGATAAGGGATTGAAGCCTGTACTCACACCGGACCGATTAAAACAGTTGGGGGTGCGCACCTCGGCTTCCGATAAACTGCTGGGTTTGGCCGGCGAAGAGAAAATCACCGACCTTAGCGCCTATATTCCCGATGCCAATGCCAAGCTGAATTTTGGGCAGCAACGTTTGGACATCACCGTTCCCCAGATTTTTATGGATCAGCAGGCCCGCGGCTATGTTGATGCCAAACTCTGGGATCAAGGGATTAATGCGTTAATGCTGAACTATGCCTTCACCGGGGCGAACAGCCATTACGATAAGAAAAACCGTGGGGAAGAGAATAATAGTACCAACAACTATTATCTTAACCTGCGCAGCGGCCTGAACCTGGGGGGATGGCGCCTGCGCAATTACTCGACCTATATCAATAGCGACAATTCCGGCTCACAGTGGAAAAGCATCAACACCTATGTGCAGCATGACGTTGAACGTGTGAAAGGGCAGTTTACCGCCGGTGATGCCTACACGCCGAGCGATGTCTTCGACAGCGTGCAATTCCGCGGCGTGCAGTTGGCTTCGGATGACAATATGCAGCCTGACAGCCTGCGTGGCTTTGCACCGGTGGTGCGTGGGATTGCCCAGAGCAACGCGCAGGTGACGATACGGCAAAATGGCTATGTCATCTATCAGACTTATGTGACGCCCGGCGCTTTTGCCATCAGCGATCTTTACCCCACCTCCTCGAGCGGCAACCTTGAAGTCACGGTGAAAGAAGCCAGCGGCCAAGAAAGAAAATTCATTCAACCCTATTCCGCAGTGCCGATCATGCAGCGTGAAGGCCGGTTGAAATATGGCGTGAGCGTGGGGAAATACCGTTCGCTGTTGAACGGCGCCCGTGAACCCAACTTTACCCAGGCCAGCCTGATCTACGGGCTGCCGGGCGACACTTCGGTGTATGCCGGGCAGATATCCTCCAAAGATTATCTTTCTTTCTTGCTTGGCGTGGGCCACGGCTTTGGCGATCTGGGGTCATTGTCTTTCGATGTCACCGAGGCGCGCACCCGGCTGCAGCACGAAGGCAATCACCAGGGGCAATCGCTGCGTTTTCAATATTCCAAAGATATTGCTGAAAGCGGCACCTCGTTTACCCTGGCGGGCTATCGCTATTCGACCAGTGGTTATTATGACTTCACCGAAGCCAATGAGCTGGAAGCGACGAAAGGTGAAGCCTGGCGGGTAAATTACAATAAAAGAAGCCGTGTGCAGCTTAACGTCAGCCAGTCCATTGGCGACGCGGGGAATATTTATATTTCCGGCTATCAGCAGGATTTCTGGCGGCAGAGCGGTTATGAACGCAACCTGGGCGCCGGATATAACTTCGGCCATGACGGCATCAACTACAGCCTTAGCTATAGCTATACGCAAGCGCCGAGCGGCGACGGTAACGATCAGATATTTTCCTTCGCGGTGCAGATCCCATTAAGCAAGTGGTTGCCAAACAGCTGGGCAACCTCAACCACCAACGTCGATAAACACGGCAAAGCCGAGCAGTCGGTTGGGCTAAGCGGCACCGCGCTGGCGGATAACAACCTGAACTATAACGTGCAGCAAAGCTATGGCAACCGCGGGGCGGGCGCCAGCGGCCTGGCTTCCGCCAGCTACAAGAGTACCTATGGTGAAGTCAACGCCGGTTACAACTACAACAAGTACTCACAGCAAATCAACTATGGCTTGCAAGGTGGGCTGTTGGTTCACCCGTATGGCGTAACCCTGTCCCAGGCATTAGGCGAAACGCTGTCACTGGTCAGGGCGCCGGGCGCTGCCGGCGTACACGTGCAAAATAATACCGGGGTATACACCGACTGGCGTGGCTATACCGTGGTGCCGTATGTGACCACTTACCGCAAAAACCGTATTGCGATTGATACCGAGACATTAGCGGAAGACGTTGATATCGATACCAATACGCGCACGGTGATCCCAACGCAGGGGGCCGTTGTGCTGGCTGATTTCCAAACGCGTTTGGGCAGCCGAATTATGCTGACCTTAAAACACGATGGCGGAAATATCCCCTTTGGTGCCATGGTCAGCCTGATCGCGCCGGAGGATAGCGCCAGCAGCGGTATCGTGGATGCCAATAGCCAGGTTTATTTAAGCGGGATGCCGGAAAAGAGCAAGTTGAAAGTCATTTGGGGAGAAGGCGAAAGCCAGCGGTGTATTGCCGATATTGTGTTGCCTACGGAGAAAGAGAACGCCTCATCCGTACAACGTCTAACCGCTACTTGCAAATAGGATAGGGATAATGCGTCATTTTAAAGCTTTGGGTTTGTTGCGTTGTTTATTACCGCTTTCTCTGTTTTTAGGTTACGCCGCCGATAGTCTGGCGGCGAACTGCACGACAGGGACCGCAACCCCGCTCAATCAGTCCGTCAATTTTGGCAGCGTTTTGGTGCAGCGCGATGCGGCCGTCGGCTCGGTTATCGCCACGGCGAACACTACAAATACGGCCCAGCAAGTGGCGGTGTGTACTGCTTCAACCTATGTGCGTAAATTTGTGCTGGCTTATGGTGCCGGCACCGCGCTGGGCAACAATATCTATCCAACTAACCTCGCCGGGGTGGGGATCAGGATAAGCCGTGGGGGCACCTACTATGCCAATCCGGCCCAGCCGATAAACTATTCTGCTTCGGTGACGACATCGATTGTTGACTCCGCCACCGTGACGCTTGAGTTGATAAAAACCGGGCCGATCACCTCCGGCGCCCTGACAACCGGGACGGCGGGTAAAATGCAGTTTATGACCAGTTCCGGCAGCTACTTCGACGGCCTGGTCACCAACATTACCGGAGGCAGCGTAAAAGCCGTTGCCTGCTCGGTTAACAACACCAATATCACGGTCAACATGGGCGATGTTAAGAAGCAATTGTTTACCGGGGTTGGCTCAACGCCTGCGGAAGGGAGCAAGAACTTCAGCGTCGATCTGAACTGCGACGCCAGCACCAAAGTGAATATTCAAATCGATGGCACCAAGGATACGAGCAATGCGCAGGGGGTTCTTGCACTGTCTTCCGCGGCGGGTTCCAGCAGTGCGGCAACCGGTGTGGGTATCCAGCTTTTATACAACAGCAGCCCGATAACCCTGGGCACGGCGTTCAGCGCCGGTACGGTGTCTACCGCCGGTGCGTTCAGCATACCGATGGTGGCGCGCTATTACCAAACCCTGGCGACGATTACGCCCGGGGTGGCAAACGGGAATGCGACCTTTACCATGACGTATCGCTAAGCGGTAGCGCCGGGCATTCAGCCCGGCGCCAGGGGGAATTACCTGGGTTGGCTACGGGCGATCAGCAACAGGAACACCGGCACGCCCAGCATTGCCGTTAAAATGCCAACCGGCAGTTCCCGCGGTGCGAAGATCGTGCGCGCCAGGGTATCCGCCATCACGGCCACGATGGCCCCGCAGAGCATCGCGCCCGGCAGCAGCCAGCGATGGCGGTGGCCGATGACGATGCGCGCGATATGCGGCACCGTCAGCCCAATAAAACCGATGGCGCCGCAGCAGGAAACAATAACGGCGGTCAGCAGTGTCGTCAGGCAGTACATCAGCAGCCGGAGCGGCCCCACTGCCACCCCCAGCGACTGCGCCGTGACGCTGCCGAAAGACAGCACATCCAGCGCGATCGCGTGCCAGCCGCACAGCAGAAAAACCGGAACCAGCACCAGTGCGCAAAGGCCGACCTGCAGCCAGTCGGCCTGAGCAAACGATCCCAATAGCCAGAACATCACACCCCGCGTGGTATCCGCGTCGGTTTTCCAGAGCGTGACTAACGACGTGAACGCCGAAAGCAATTGCGTTACGGCCACGCCGGTTAAGACGACGTGGCTTGATTGCCCAGACAGGGAACGGCGCGCCAACAGCAGCACCAGCGCAAAGGCCATCATTGCGCCGCAGAAGGCACCGGCGGGAACCGCCGCCCAGCCAATGCTCCAGCCGGCCGCGATGACCACGACGGCTCCCGCGCCAGCCCCCGAGGAGATCCCCAGCACCCAGGGATCGGTCAGTGCGTTTCGCGTCAGCGATTGCAATACCGTGCCTGTGAGCGCCAGCGCGGCGCCTGCCAGCGCCGCCAGTAAGGTTCTGGGCAACCGTAAAGACCAGACAATGCGTTGATGCAACGTGCCTTCCGTATCGCTCTGCCAATATCCGGCCAGAACCGCCTTTACCACGTCCTTTAGCGAAAAGACGACCGGGCCATGCATCACTGCCAAACAGAGCGCCAGCAGCAGGCAGAGCGCCAGGCAACAAAGGCGCAAGGAGAGGGAGTGCAACCATTGCCGGTTCACGTTACTTCCAGCCGGCAATCACGTAGTCATCAAGGAACTGCCAGACGGTGCCCGCCTCGGCAAAGCCCGCCTGTTGCAGGATGGCAAGCTGGAAGTTTACGCCGGTCGGCTCTGGCATTGGCCTGCCGGCAAACGCCTGCTCGCGCTCCGTATGCAATGCCCGTAGCGGGGCGTATTTCAGCGCATCATCAAACCAGGTGTCCCAGTCTGGTGTCCCCTGTTGCCAGGCCTGTTGCTGGGTGTGTTTGTCGTGCATTTCAGCCAGGGCTTGCTGGCGGGGATTACGCGCATCAAAGCGTTGATGATCGGCATTCATGAAGATGCCGCCTGCGGGCAGCACATGGGCGATGGCGCGGTAAAGCGCGGTCTGCTGCTCCGGCATCAGCCAGTGAATGGCGGTGCTGGAGACCACGGCTTGCGGCTTATCGGTGATGGCGCTGAAGCAGGCCGGCGATGCAATATCCGCACGGATGAAATCAATGCGCTGGCGATGTTCGCTCAAGGCTTCTTCGGCCACCTTCAGCAGCAGCGGATCGAGATCTATCGCCGTTACGCGCGCCTGTGGGAAGCGGTTCAGTAAACGCAGGCTGAAGGAGCCTGGGCCGCAGCCAATATCCATGACGTGGAAATCATCGCCAAACGTCATGGCCAATACGTCAAGCACCGAGGCAAAACGCGCCTCACGATGTGCAATGTAAGCGCTTTGCTGCGCATCCCAATTGTTCAGTAGCTCACGGGCTGGAAAAGCCATTTTCATCTTCCTCGGTCAATGATCGCATCTGCGATACCAGGCGTTTAAGGGCCAGAATGGATCTGACGGAGGGATCCATGTCGTAGCCAGGTAAAATGATGTAGCGTTTCTCCCGCACGGCCTTCATGCCGGCGGTTAACGGGTTGTTTTCAAGAAAGGCGATTTTTTCTTGCGCGCTGTCGCCCGGTTGGGCCCGGCGCAGATCGCCAATGATCAGCAGATCGGGATCCCGCTCGGCGATAACCTCCCAGGACATGGCGGGCCAAAGCTCTGGGCTGTCGGCGAAGACGTTCTGGCTGCCGATGGCATCGGTGAGCAGCGCTGGCGCACCGTGGCTGCCCGCGACAAAGGGAGTGCCGATACCGGAATACCACCAGAGGATGCGTTGGGCGGGCAGTTGGCGGGCCTTTTGCCGCTCGGCGTCTACCTGCCGTTGCAGTTGCTGGATCAGGTTTTCAGCGCGTGGTTGAACGCCATAGATGCGGGCGATGTTGCGCACTTCCGCAAAGATGCCGGCGAAGGTCAGTGGTGTTTGAGGCCCGCTTTGCAGCCCGTGGCAGACGCTCTCGCTAAGCCAGGTTGCAATCCCCCAGCCAGCAAGGCGGTGCCGGTTGGGGGTTTCTGGGCTGTTAAACCAATAGAAGCTGCCGGAATAGATGAAATCCGGCCGTGCGGCTAGCAAGGCTTCGCCCGACCAGGGCGCACTGTCAAAGCGTGCTTTCAGCTTTGCCGCCGACGTCCATGGAGAAGGCGCAATGTCCTGCTCTTTGCTGTACCCGACCACGCTGATAATGGAGGCATCCAGCTCCAGGGCCAACAGGTTTTCCAGTGTGGAATGGGAGTAAACAATCGTTCTCTCGGGCACACGGTCAAAGTGCCATTGCTGGCCGCAATTTGTCAGCACCAGAGAACGTGCCGGGCTGGCAGCGCTTGCTGCCAGCAACGCCATGCACAAGGTCAGATGCCGCATCATTAAAAGCGCATATTGACGAATGCTTCATAGGTGCGGCTCGGTGCGATCAGCCTCTGCGTGGAATACGTGCGTTGCCAGCTATAGAAGCGATCGGTGAGGTTACGTACCCGGGCGCCCACGGTAACGCCTGGCAGCAGTACGTAGTCCGTTGCCAAATCAACCGTGATGTATTCGCCCATTTTGTTGCTGTTGGTATCGTCGTTATAGCTGCTGCCCACGTAGTGGAGCTGTGTGCCAAGGCCCAGGCGTTGCGTCGCCATGTAGCGGCCTGACAGGTTTGCCGTCCATTGCGGCACATAGCGCGGCGTTTTGCCGGAAAGGTTCTGCGTGCCTTGCTGATACTCACCAAAGCGGGCATGGGTATAGGCCAGGTTGCCCGCCAGCGTTAAGCCGCTAAGCGGCTGAAGTGAACCGCTTAGCTCGACGCCTTTAGATGTCTGTTTGCCGACCGCGTGCCAGACATCGGTCTGCAGCGCATCCTGTTGATACAAGTTCTTTTTCTGCAGGTTATACACCGCCAGCTTGACTTCGCCGCGTTTGGCCCAAAAGCTGCCCTTCACGCCGGCCTCATATTGTTGCACTGCGGTAAGCGGCAGCGCGGTTTGCGCCGCGCTGATAAAGAACAGATCGCTGCCCGGTTCTTTCCCTGTGGCGTAGTTGGCGTACAACGTGATGTTTTCGGTGATGTCCCAGCTTGGGCCGACAGCCACGGTGAGAAAGCTGTAGCGATGATTAACGCTCTGGTTTTGCTGTTGAAAATTCCAGTTCATGTCCAGGTAGGTATAACGGGCCTGGCCCAACAGGGCGAAGGCTTCCGTGAGGTACAGCTTATCCTCAATAAACAGCGCATACTGATTTTGCGTGATATGGCGGGTAGGGGCGCGGCCCGGGGCATTGCCGCTGCTAAACGGGGTTTTCGGCGGGTTGACGAGCGGCACGGTATCTTCGCCAGCAAAACCGTTGGAGTAATATTGAAACTCGCGTTTGTTGAAATCCACGCCGGCCACCACACGGTTTTCCATGGCGCCGAGGGGCCTGGCAAGGGTAACCGTGGTGCGGTTGCCCGTTAGTTTGTCATCATGGGCGATATCCCCGAAGGAATCACGGGTGATATAGCCCGGCTGCGCCGCTGACGGATAATAACGTTCGGCGTTATGCCATTCACGAAACCCTTTGTAATAATAGAATTTATTTTCAAACGACAGTTCCGGCGTGGCGAACCATGACTGTGCTGCCTGGAACGATGTTGCCTGGCTGCGGATCCAGGCGTCTTCCAGGTTGTTGTAGTTGGTGTGGCGTAAGCTCTTATCAACCTTGCCATCGATCAGCGGCGTGCCGAAATAGGGGTTATGTGTGTCACTCAGCATGCGATCAAGGTTAAACGCCAACTGGATATTGTCGTTCGGCGTTAGCAGCAGGGCGGCGGTTACCCGCTGCGGGCGCTGGCGCTCGCCTTCAACCTGGCTACCCATGCTGGCTGCGCTGATATCCACGCGGCCGGCCGCCAGTTTATCTATCAGCGCACCGCCCGCCCCGAGATGGGCGCGATGGCTGGCGAAACTTGACCAGGCGTAATCCAGCTCGACGGGCTGTGCGCTGAACGATGCCCGGCGGGGGATCAGGTTAATGCTGCCGCCGGCCGAGCTCAGGCCGTTGATGACCGAACCCGTGCCGTACAGCACATCGATATTTTCATAATGCACCGGATCGCCGCCCTGGATGGTGCTGCCAGGGACTTCCACGCCATCATAAAGCCAGGAGACCGGCATAAACCCCCGCAGGGAAACGCTGTTTGACTGGGTGGGGGAGGTGGTGCCGGATAACCCCGGGGCGGTTTCGACAATCTTTGTCAGTGTGCGTTTACCTTTCGCCGCGAAGGTTTTTTGGCTGATGGTTTCGGTATGGCGCGGTATTTCTTTATCCGTTAATTCCAGCCTGGAGCTGGACCCCACGGCCAGCAAGCCTGAATCAGAGGCGGCTGGATAGCTGCTTGCCTCTGTACTGGTGACCACCAGTGTTTCTTTGGCTGTGTTAGCGAAAGCATTTGGTGCCAGGCTGGTTGCAACAGTAACTGCTACCAGAAGTAGGGGTAATTTCATCGTTGTCGTTTCCCGAGGTGAAAATAAATTTCGCAACGCCATCGCTCCGTGGGGTAATACGGAACATAGCAAGATTAACGTCAGTGAAGGAATAACCATTTGGTGTTGTTTTTATATTTAAATTGAAATTTATTGGTGCGATGGAAATAAATAACCCTCACGAATGGTTTTGTTATTCTATTGTTTTGTATGTATTTTTGTTAATTAATTCAATGCTTTTATTAAGGGTTTTAGCGTTGTTACGCTCGTCAGTAAACCGTTGTATTAATATTTCCCTCACTTTTCTTTAAGACATGGATATATTTCTTAATATACTGATATAACCGCAGGTTATCATGAGTGAAAATCTGTTTTAATGGCAGGTGTATACGTAGATCAGTAAACATAATCCTTTATTATTAAGTGAGAAAAATATTATCCTGCTGGGGCGAATTCTGGAATTCGCTCACCGTTTTTCTTTCTGTTATAAGTACCATGAATGTTTTTTCGTGGCCGTAATTAGCCCGTTTATTTCTATGGCTTATTTTCCTCATT
This sequence comes from Gibbsiella dentisursi, assembly GCF_039539505.1. NCBI lineage: Bacteria > Pseudomonadati > Pseudomonadota > Gammaproteobacteria > Enterobacterales > Yersiniaceae > Gibbsiella > Gibbsiella dentisursi. Next base: position 475,930 of record NZ_BAABDG010000003.1, on the reverse strand, counting down.
TCCACGCCAGATAAATGTTGCTGTTTTTCAGGCTCTGCCTGGCTGCGCTGATGCCTACGTGTACTCTATCGCGCAGCATACTACTTGCCTGGGTCTCGATCCCTGGCAACATTGGGTAGCCGTTATCTCGCCCGGCCTGCGATAGGCATCGACGGAGTAGATAGTGATTGTTATGTTATATCGTAACAATAAGGCTAGTGTATCAAGATACACCTGAACACGGGAATACCTCATTTGGGGTATTTGGTTGTGCGTGAAACAGATGCTAGTGCATTTGAGTGGAAAAACTCAGAACGGCGTCGATAAAAGTTTAGCGGAAACCTGCTTATACTTGCTTGCGGTATGCTGGAAAGACTAAGGGCTCACGTTTTCACGCAAGCCCTTATTTTATCTGGTGGCCCCTGCTGGGTTTGAACCAGCGACCAAGCGATTATGAGTCGCCTGCTCTAACCACTGAGCTAAGGGGCCGTGCGGGCGTGATTATACGGTAATCTTTTGGTACAGGTCTACAGTAGCGCTATCGGATGTTGCTTTTATGAGCATTTCTAGCTTGTTGTAATTGCAGGCGGATTTTGCGATAACCACGGTAAATCGTATCAATGGGAAGAATGATGATTACCGATATTCTGGCGAACAACCTGCGCGTGGTGTTTTGCGGCATTAACCCCGGCCTTTCCACGGCGCACCACGGTTACCACTTTGCCAACGCCAATAATCGGTTCTGGAAGGTGATTCACCTGGCCGGTTTTACCGAGCGGCAGCTGGCGCCGGAAGAGGAAATGCACCTGTTGGACACCGGCTGCGGCATTACTATGCTGGTGGAACGCCCGACGGTGGAAGCCAGTGAACTGGCGCGTAACGAACTGCGCACCGGCGGCGAGGCGCTAAAGGCCAAGATGCTGCAGTACCAACCGCAGGCGTTGGCGGTATTGGGCAAACAGGCGTTCAGCAGCGCCTTTGGCGTCCGTCAGGTGCCCTGGGGGCGCCAGGCGCTGACGATAGGCAAAACCGAGGTCTGGGTGTTGCCGAACCCCAGCGGGCTTAACCGCGCCACGCTGGAGCAGCTTAGCGAAAGCTATCGCCAACTGGCCACCGCGCTGGAAAGTCGGCAATAAAGCATTGCCGGGAGCGGTTGGCCCGAAGGTGCGGGCAGGGCGCCCGCCATAAAAAACCCCGGCGTGCGGTGCAGGCCGGGGTTTTCGTGCGTTAAACGCGTTTAGTCATCCAGGAAGCTGCGCAGCACTTCCGAACGGCTCGGGTGGCGCAGTTTACGCAGCGCTTTGGCTTCGATCTGGCGAATACGTTCACGGGTAACGTCGAACTGTTTACCGACTTCTTCCAACGTATGGTCGGTGTTCATATCGATACCGAAACGCATGCGCAGCACTTTCGCTTCGCGCGCGGTCAGGCCGGCCAACACATCATGTGTTGCCGAGCGCAGGCTTTCAGAGGTTGCGGAATCCAGCGGCAACTCGAGGGTGGTGTCCTCGATGAAATCGCCCAGATGTGAATCTTCGTCATCACCAATCGGCGTTTCCATCGAAATTGGCTCTTTGGCGATCTTCAGCACCTTGCGGATTTTGTCTTCCGGCATCAGCATACGTTCAGCCAGCTCTTCCGGCGTTGGTTCACGGCCCATTTCTTGCAGCATCTGGCGCGAAATACGGTTGAGCTTGTTGATGGTCTCAATCATATGCACCGGAATACGGATGGTGCGCGCCTGGTCGGCGATGGAACGGGTGATCGCCTGGCGGATCCACCAGGTGGCGTAGGTGGAGAACTTATAACCACGGCGATATTCGAACTTGTCGACCGCTTTCATCAGGCCGATGTTGCCTTCCTGAATCAGATCCAGGAACTGCAGGCCGCGGTTGGTGTACTTCTTGGCAATTGAAATAACCAGACGCAGGTTAGCCTCAACCATTTCTTTCTTCGCCCGGCGCGCTTTCGCTTCGCCAATGGACATACGGCGGTTGATGTCTTTTACCTGCTCGATGGTCAGGCCGGTTTCTTCTTCGATCTGGCGCAGTTTCTGCAGGCTGCGCTGAACGTCTTCTTCAACGTCTTTCAGCTTTTCAGACCACGGTTTGGCCATCGCCAGCGCTGCTGCGAACCAGGCGTCGCTGGTTTCGTTGCCGGCGAACAGATTGACGAAGTTTTTCTTCGGCATTTTGCACTGCTCAACACACATCTTCATGATGATGCGTTCCTGGGTACGCACGCGATCCATCATGGTACGCATGCTGTTGACCAGGAAGTCGAACTGTTTTGGCACCAGGCGGAACTGCTTGAACACTTCCGACAGTTTCAGAATTTCTTCTGCGGAGCTGGCGTGGCTGCGGCCGTTTTTCTTGATGACCAGGCGAGTCGTTTCGTACTGATCGCGCAGTTCGGTGAACTTCTGGCGCGCCAGTTCCGGATCGATGCTGTTATCGTCGTCAGCATCGTCGTCGTCGTCTTCCTCTTCTTCGTCGTCATCTTGATCTTCGGTCGACAGTTCCGAACCGATATGGGTGGCGGTGGGGGCGATGTCCTCTTCCGCGTTAGGATCGACGAAGCCGGTGATCAGATCGGACAGGCGCGATTCACCTGCTTCAACGCGATCATACTGCTCCAGCAGATAGGTGATGGCTTCCGGGTATTCGGCTACGGAGCACTGCACCTGATTGATACCGTCTTCGATACGTTTAGCGATGTCGATTTCGCCTTCGCGCGTCAGTAGCTCAACGGTACCCATTTCACGCATGTACATGCGCACCGGGTCGGTAGTACGGCCGATCTCGGATTCAACGCTGGAAAGCACCTGGGCGGCCGCTTCTACCGCATCTTCATCGGTATCGGTGGTGTTCTCGGCCAGCATCAAATCATCGGCGTCCGGTGCTTCTTCCATCACCTGGATGCCCATGTCGTTGATCATCTGGATGATGTCTTCGATCTGGTCGGAGTCGACGATATCTTCCGGCAGATGGTCATTGACCTCAGCATAGGTCAGATAGCCTTGCTCCTTACCACGGGTGACAAGTAGCTTAAGCTGTGACTGCGGGTTTTGCTCCATAAGACGGTATCCACACTTCAGAGTATTTGGGTTGGTGTCGGTCGGCGAAACCGCCAACAATAGCATTTGGGGCGTTTTTGTTATAGCCGCGGCCCACCCTAGCGGCATTTTGTGGGGCTCGGCCCGCACACGTTTCGGCACTTAAGCCGTTTAATATTCAGTTTTTCTTCGCCAGAACCTGGTTTAGCGAACGGACTTCTTCACGTTCTTCCGGGCTCAGGCCGCGCGTTCTTGCCTGCGCGATTAGCGTCTCCAGCCGGTGCTCCAGCACGGAGTCATACAGGCTGGCTAACGTATCCAAAAAGGTCTGTTCGACCATGTCCTCGACGATCATATGGTTCCATGTCGCCAGGGTTTCAAGCTGCTGGCTGAATTTGTTATCGCGATACAGCTCCAGCAACTGGCCAGTGGTCAGGCCGGGCTGGGCCAGGCAGGTATGCACCAGCTCAACAAATAACGGCAAACCCGCCAGCTTGGCTTGCCCTAAACCTTCCAATGAAGGAATAAGTGTAGCCAAACGCGGATTTTGTACCAACAACCCTATCAGTATACGCATGGTTGTGCGTTTTAGCTGGGGCGCCTGATAAGTATTCGCATTTTCCGTCTGTTTGGGCATCAGCTTGTCAAGCTGGCTGTCATCCAGCAGGCCCAGTTTGCTGCCCAACTGTTGGCGCAAATACAGGCGCAGCGTTTCACCCGGCACCTGGCCAATCAGCGGCAGCGCCAGCGCGCTCAGCTTGGCGCGGCCGTCGGGGCTGCTTAAATCCACCTGCGGCATCAGCGTTTCGAACAGGAAGGTGGAAAGCGGCTGCGCCTGCTCCATCCGTTGTTCGAATGCGTCTTTGCCTTCCTTGCGCACCAATGTGTCCGGGTCTTCGCCGTCGGGCAAAAACATAAACCGCATCTGCCGCCCGTCGTTCAGGTAGGGCAGCGCGGTCTCCAGCGCACGCCAGGCGGCCTCGCGGCCGGCCCGGTCGCCGTCGTAACAGCAGACGACGTTATCGGTGGCGCGAAACAGCAGTTGGATATGGTCTGCCGTTGTTGAGGTGCCCAACGAAGCAACGGCGTAATTAATGCCGTACTGCGCCAGCGCCACCACGTCCATATAGCCTTCCACCACCAGCAGGCGCGAAAGCGTTGCGTTGCTCTGCTGCGCTTCATACAGGCCGTAAAGCTGGCGGCCCTTGTGGAAAACCTCGGTTTCCGGCGAGTTCAGGTATTTCGGCATACCGTCGCCCAGCACGCGCCCGCCGAAGGCGATAACCCGCCCGCGCTTATCGCGGATGGGGAACATCACGCGCTCACGAAAGCGATCGTAGGTGCGGCCCTGCTCGTTGTTGACCAGCATGCCCGCGTCGTTCAGCGCGCTGCGGCTTTCGGCATCACGGCCAAAGCGTTTTAAGGCGTTATCCCAACCGGCCGGGGCAAAGCCGATGGCGAAATGGCAGATAACCTCTTCGCTCAATCCACGCTGTTGCAGGTAATCACGCGCCTGCTTGCCGTTGGGTTGAACCAACGCCTGCTGATAGAATGCGCTTAGCTGTTCCATCAACTGGTAAAGGCTTTGGCGCTGATGGCGTTCTATCTGGCTGGGGCCAGTGCCTGCTTCGTACGGCACTTCCAACCCGTGCATGGTGGCCAGCTCTTCGATGGTTTCGACAAAATCCAGCCTGTCGTAATTCATCAGAAAGTCGATGGCGTTACCGTGGGCGCCGCATCCGAAACAGTGGTAAAACTGCTTGTCGCCGTTAACGGTGAATGAAGGGGTTTTCTCATGATGGAACGGACAGCACGCATGGTAGTTCTTGCCTTGCTTTTTCAGCTTCACGCGGGCATCGATCAAATCGATGATGTCGGTGCGAGCCAGCAAGTCATTGATAAATACGCGTGGAATTCGTCCAGCCATAAGCCCTTATTCGACTGCCTATAAACGAGAACAAGCCGCGCATTCCTTACGGAAAGCACGGCCTTCGTATACAACTACTCGGTCTGCGCTTATAAAACACGCGGTGGGGTTACCCCCAGGGAATTAATACAGACGAGTGCGGCGTGCGTTTTCGCGAGCCAGTTTCTTCGCGTGGCGTTTAACAGCAGAAGCTTTAGCGCGTTTGCGTTCGGTGGTCGGTTTTTCATAGAACTCACGACGACGAACTTCAGCTAAAACGCCTGCTTTTTCGCATGAACGCTTGAAACGACGCAGTGCAACGTCAAATGGCTCGTTTTCACGTACTTTAATTACCGGCATGTGCCTCTCACCTCAATAGAATTCGGTTTGTTGCTGGCCAAGCGCCAGCCTTTTCAAAATGGTGCGGAATTTTACTCCAATGAGTGCTGCTTTGTAAAGCACCATGACAAATTCCTACCAGCCCATACCGTACTGGCGCACGCAATTTTGCAATGGCCGCTGATTATAGACTAATCAGAAAAAATTGCTCGCTTTTAATCGGGAAAATATATCGGCTACGCATCTGGCCCGTTGCGCTGGGGGGCGGTAAACGGGCGCGGTTGTGCTAAACTGGCGGCCGCCTGTGAATGATGGGAAATGTGATGCGAGTACTGGGTATAGAAACGTCCTGCGATGAAACCGGAATCGCAGTGTATGACGATCAGGCCGGTTTGTTAGCTAACCAATTGTACAGCCAGGTGAAACTGCACGCGGACTACGGCGGCGTGGTGCCGGAGCTGGCTTCGCGCGATCACGTGCGCAAAACCGTGCCGCTGATTCAGGCGGCGCTGAAAGAAGCTAACCTGTCTGCCGCGGATATTGATGGCGTCGCCTACACCGCCGGGCCGGGCCTGGTGGGGGCATTGCTGGTGGGCGCCACCGTTGGGCGCGCGCTGGCGTTTGCCTGGAATGTGCCCGCAGTGCCAGTGCACCATATGGAAGGGCACCTGCTGGCGCCGATGCTGGAAGATAGCCCACCGGCCTTCCCATTCGTCGCGCTGTTGGTTTCCGGCGGCCATACCCAACTGATCAGCGTGACCGGCATCGGCCAATATACCCTGCTGGGGGAATCGATCGACGATGCGGCCGGCGAAGCCTTCGATAAAACCGCCAAACTGCTGGGGCTTGATTATCCCGGTGGCCCGATGTTGTCCAAAATGGCCCAGCAGGGCAACGCCGGGCGCTTTGTGTTCCCGCGCCCGATGACCGATCGCCCCGGGCTGGATTTCAGCTTCTCCGGCCTGAAAACCTTTGCCGCCAATACCATTCGCGGCAACGGCAGCGATGCGCAGACCCGCGCCGATATCGCCCGCGCGTTTGAGGATGCGGTGGTGGATACGCTGGCGATCAAGTGTAAACGCGCGCTGGAGCAAACCGGGTTTACCCGGCTGGTGATGGCCGGCGGCGTGAGCGCCAACCGCACGCTGCGCAGCAAACTGGCGGAAATGATGCAAAAACGCGGTGGGGAGGTGTTTTACGCCCGGCCGGAGTTTTGTACCGATAACGGCGCGATGATCGCCTACGCCGGGCTGGTGCGCCTGAAAAGCGGCGGCATCAGCCCCACGCTTGGCGTTTCCGTCCGCCCGCGCTGGCCACTGGCCGAACTGCCTGCGGTATAAGCCGCTATGCAGGGCTGGCGAACGCCGGCCCTGCCGTTTACTTCTTGGTTTCTTCTTCCGGCGTTTCTGGCTTCTTCTTGCGCAGCTTATTCCAGATTTTTCCTTCCTGCCCGCGCCACAGGCGCTGGATATTATCGTGATGGCGCATCAGGATCAGGCAGGAGAGCATCGCCACCGGGAAGGTGAACTGCGGTTTGAACCACCAGACATAAAAAGGGGCGATCAGCGCGCTGATAATCGCCCCCAGCGAGGAATAACCGCTGAGCAACACGGTCAGCAGCCAGGTGCCGGTCATCAGGCCGGTCAGATCCCAACCGATTGGCGCAATAGCGCCGAAAGCGGTGGCAACGCCTTTCCCGCCGCGGAAGTGGAAAAATATCGGGTAAATGTGGCCAAGGCAGGCAGCGATGGCCGTCAGGCCAAGGTACATCGGCGGTATTTCAAGCTCGTAAGCCAGCCAGACCGGCAACATGCCTTTCAATATATCGAACACTAGCACCGATGCCGCCGCCAGGCGGCCGCCAATGCGCAGGACGTTAGTCGCTCCTGGGTTCCCTGAGCCATGTAAACGCGGATCGGGCAGCCTGGCGATCCGACATACCAGGATCGCGCTGGAAATAGAGCCACAGAGATACGCGAAGATAATCATGCCAAGCGCGGTAGCACTCATAACGCGGTTCCGTTTAATAATGGTCGTTTTGCTCGTGATATCTATGGATAATACGCATATTCCGCTGGAAGTGGTATCCGGCAAGGCTAAAAACAGAGAACGACGTGATGGATATCGTATTTATTGAAGAACTTACTGTAATCACCACCATCGGCGTTTATGACTGGGAGCAGACCATCCGCCAGAAGCTGGTTTTCGATATCGAAATGGGGTGGGACAATCGCCGGGCGGCCGCCAGTGATGACGTAAACGACTGTTTGAGCTATGCCGATATCTGCGACGCCGTTGTCCAACACGTTGAGGGCGGGCGCTTTGCTTTGGTGGAGCGCGTCGCTGAGGAAATTTCTGAAATATTGCTTCAACGCTTTAATTCCCCTTGGGTACGTATTAAGGTCAGCAAGCCAGGAGCAGTGGCGCACGCCCGCAGCGTGGGCGTGATCATCGAACGGGGCACCCGCCCGGCGTGATGGCCTGTCATGAATGTGCAACTAACGGTAATTATTCTGCTCTGAATAGAGAATTGTTTAGCGGCAATGTATTGAATACTGCCGCTTTTTTATTGTTAGCCGTTACTATGCTTGTGTTAGCGGCCGGCGCGTAGCGCCAGCTTGCGGCCCTGTGGGCGTGCGGTTTAAGGTGCGCAAGGGTGGGTTCCGTCGGTTTTTTCCCGTGATGGGAAAGTAATGCCGCCTTCTTCGGGGGCGGATTTTATGTTTCTAGCTGTAAATTTATGGGGTAGGCGCACACATGGCGGACATGCATTCACTGTTTGTGGCATTTGTTCTTGGGGTGGTTGAAGGGTTAACGGAGTTTTTGCCGGTATCCTCTACCGGGCATATGATCATCGTCGGTGAATGGCTTGGCTTTACCGGCGACAAAGCGAAAACCTTTGAAGTTATTATCCAGCTGGGTTCGATCCTGGCGGTCGTGGTGATGTTCTGGCGCCGTTTGTTCGGCCTGATCGGCATTCATTTCGGCGGCAAGCCAGTAGCGCATGAAGGGCATACGGCAGGGCGTTTGAAGCTGGGGCATATTCTGCTGGCGATGATCCCGGCGGTGGTATTGGGGTTGGTGTTCCACTCGGTGATTAAATCGCTGTTTGAGCCGCGCAATGTGATGTATGCGTTGGTGGTGGGGGGCTTCCTGCTGCTGGCCGCGGAATGGCTGAAGCCTAAAAAGCCACGCGCCGTTGGGCTGGATGACATCACTTACCGCCAGGCGTTCATGATCGGCTGTTTCCAGTGTTTGGCGCTGTGGCCTGGGTTCTCGCGCTCTGGCGCCACCATTTCCGGCGGGATGCTGGTGGGCGTTAGCCGTTATGCGGCCTCTGAGTTTTCGTTCATCCTGGCGGTGCCGATGATGATTGGCGCCAGCGCGTTGGATGTGTACAAGAGCCTGGGGTTCCTTTCGCTGGCCGACGTGCCGATGTTTGCCGTTGGGTTTATCACCGCCTTCGTGGTGGCGCTGATTGCCATTAAAACCTTCCTGAAATTGATCAAGCGTATTTCGTTTGTGCCGTTTGCAATTTACCGCTTTATCGTGGCGGCTGCGGTCTACGTGGTGTTTATGTAAGGCCAAACGGCAACGCAAGGTAGCGTTGGCGGAAAAAAAAGCCAGTCAGGTTAACTGACTGGCTTTTTTGCATTCAGGCCATTGGGGCTGCGCCGCCGTCAGGCCTGCTGGGTTTTCCAGGCGGCCAACGCCTGCTGGCGCCGGCGCTTAAGCTCATCGCGGATCGCCGGCCCTTGCAGGCCGCTGGCCACCACCTCTTTCACTGAAACCGCATTGGCAACCTGAAAGGCCGCGCGCAGATAGTCACCCTGCGGGTACGGGTTCTCTTCAAAACCGGCGCGGCCGCGGGCATCGGCCTCGCTGGTCAGGATCATCTGCTCCAGCCGGTGTGGCTTGCGCCATACATCAATCGCATCAAACAGTTTTAACAGGGTTTCCGGCCGCAGCTTATCCACGGTGTGGATCAGATCGTGGTATTCCGCCACCAGCATCGCCAGATCGCGAATCGGGTTTGGCACGCGCAGCCGCTGGCATAGCGCCTCCACCAGTTTCACCCCGGCTGGGCCGTGGCCATGGTGGTGCGGCCAAAACTGCTTCGGCGTCAGTCCTTTGCCCACATCATGGCACAGGGCGGAAAAACGCACGTCCACTTCCGGGCTGAGGCGGCTGGCCATTGCCAGCGTCATCAGCGTGTGGATGCCGGTGTCGATTTCGGGGTGCCATTTTTCCGGCGCCGGCACGCCAAACAGCGCGTCGATCTCGGGGAACAGCACCTGCAGAGCGCCACAGGCGCGCAATACCTGGAAGTAAACCTGCGGGCTTTGGCTCTGCAACGCTTTTTCCGTTTCCTTCCACACGCGCTCGGCGGGCAGTGCGGAAAGTTCGCCGCCATCGGCCATGTTGCGCATCAGCGCCGCTGTTTCCGGCGCCAGGGTGAAGCCCAGATGGGCAAAGCGCGCGGCAAAGCGGGCCACGCGCAGAACGCGCAGCGGATCTTCGCTAAAGGCATCAGAAACGTGCCGCAGCAGCCGTGCGTTGAGATCTTGCACGCCGCCGTAAGGATCGATCAGTTCGCCTGCCGGCGCCTGGGCGATGGCGTTGATGGTCAGATCGCGCCGCTGCAGGTCTTCTTCCAGCGTGACGTCCGGTGCGGCGTAGCAGGTGAAGCCGGTATAACCCTGGCCGGATTTACGCTCGGTGCGCGCCAGTGCGTATTCTTCATGGGTTTGCGGATTGAGGAACACCGGAAAGTCTTTACCCACCTGTTGGTAACCCAACGCCAGCAGTTGCGCGGGCGTGGCGCCGACGACAACCCAGTCGCGGTCTACCACCGGTAGCTTAAGCAGGCTGTCGCGGACTGCGCCGCCAACCAGATAAATCTGCACTGTTGCACTCCTGAAATTATCGCCGCTCTGCGCCACAGCTTACCTGAATTATCCGCACGGATAAAAACGCCGCAGCGCCAGCCGTGGGTGACGGCCTGGCGCTCGGAACGCGAAAGCGGGATTGATGCTGGCCTGAACAAGGAGGGCGCCGAACCATGCCCCTGGCCAGCACAGGCCAGTCAGTTCATCCAGCGGTTGTTGTTTTTACGGCGCGGGATCAGGTGCGGCAACAGCAGCCCCAGCAGCAAGCCGACGCCTGCAACGCCGCCGCCGTACATAAACCATTGCAGGATAATGGTACGCTGTTTGTCATCAAGCTGCAGGTTAACCGCATTCACTTTTTTCTGCGCGACCACCAGTTGGTTTTTCAGATCCTGATTTTCCTGCTTCAGGCCGCTGATGGTGCTATCGCTGGCGGCGACTTTTTCCTGCATTTCCGCTGTGCGCTGGTTCCAGCTGTTATCAATGTTCGTCAGCTTGTCGGTCAGGGTTTTTACCTGTTGTTCCAGTTCAGGCACGCGGGTGCGCAGGCTTGGCGTTTCGCTAAGCTGATCCAACGGGATCCAGATATTGCGGCCCTTGGCATCGCGGATCTGGCCGTAATGGGTTTCATTATTTACGCTTAACAGCGTGACTTCGTCGCCAGCGTTCAGCGTCCCGACAATGCGGTACTGATTGCCCGGGCCGCTATGGACGTAAGTGTTCAATTCATCAGAGATATAGCGCTTCTCTTCGGCGTGTGCACCCCAAGTGATGCTGAAGCTCAGCACCGCGAGGCAAATTAGGCGTAATTTCTGCATTAGTTCATCGTTTCTGTGTGAATTTATGGAACGATAGTAGAGACTTCAGTGTGACGGCGCAACGCTAAAACCGGAATGAGAACTGTCTTACTGTAGCGGATTCTGTGCGTTACGCCGCGTTTTACAGCGTAACAGGTTTTTTCTACAGTTTGCAGGCTTAAGCGCCAACGAATCGCGCTACTATAGTGCCAACGGTGCCTTTTCGGGCAGCATTCGGCCAGGGCAAGGCTCTGGCCGCAAATTTGTAACTTATTGGTGTAAAAGACATATGACCGTTGAAATAGAACTGAAATTTATTGCCTCCGCGCAGGCTGCCGCCGGGTTGTCCGCACAGTTGGCCGCCTGGCCCCATCAGCATACCGCGCCGCAGAAACTCACCAATATTTACTACGAGACGGCCGATAACTTCCTGCGCCGCCACGATATCGGGTTGCGTATCCGCGGCTGCAACCAACAGTATGAGATGACCATCAAAACCGCCGGCCGCGTGGTGGGCGGGGTGCATCAGCGCCCGGAATACAATGTGGCGATCGCCAGCCCTGAACTGGCGCTGGCTGAATTTCCAGCCGATATCTGGCCGCAGGGGTGCGATATCGGCGCGTTGCAGCAGGCGCTGCAACCGCTGTTCCGCACGGATTTCGTGCGTGAAACCTGGTTGATCGCGCTGGGGGAAAGCGAGATCGAGATTGGCCTGGATCAGGGCGAAGTGCGCGCCGGCGAGCTGGCCGAGCCGATAGGCGAGATCGAACTGGAGCTGAAACAGGGCAATACATCGGATCTCCTGGCGTTGGCGCAGCAGTTGGCACAGCATGGCGGCCTGCGCCAGGGCAGCCTGAGCAAAGCGGCGCGCGGTTACCACCTGGCGCAGGGCAATGCGCCTTTCGCACTGCGCCCGCTCAAAGTGCTGAAGCCGGCGGCGAAATCCAGCGTGGAACAGGGGATGATCGCGGCATTGGAGCTGGCGCTCAGCCACTGGCAGTACCACGAGGAGCTGTGGCTGCGTGGCAACACCGCGGCGCGCCCGGCCGTGCTTGAAGCGATGGTGCTGGTGCGCCAGGCGCTGGTGATTTTCGGCGGCCTGGTGCCGCGCAAGGCCAGCGCCGATCTGCGTGCCCGCCTGGCGGCGCTGGAGCCCCAACTGGAAGACCACAACGCCGAACCGCAGAGCCTGTGTTACAGCGCGGAGTATCTGCAATGTAAGTTGGCGCTCACATCCTGGTTGCTGACCGGCGCCTGGCGGCCGTTTATCGACGCAAAAGCCCAGGCGAAACTGGATGGCTCCTTCAAGCGTTTTAGCGATGTGATGCTGGGGCGCTGCGCTGCCGAGTTGAAAGACGCGTTCAACCACCCGCTGACCGACGAAGACTATCAGGGGCAATTGCCGCGCCTGACGCGCCAGGTGGCCGCCTTTATGCTGCTTTCCGGCGCCTATGTCGACGCTGAAAGCGGCGCCTATATCGGCGCTTGGCGTGAGCTGTTGCGGGCGGTGGCGGAACGGCGCCAGGGGAGCTATGAAAACAGCCGTAAGCTGGCCCTGTCCCAGGCGCCGTTCTGGTTAAACGGCGCCGTTCGTTAATGATACCCGGCCCGCTGCGGCGGGCCATCGCACGGATGATTGATTATGTCGCGACTCTCTGCAGCGTTACAGGCGCAGGCACAGCGTATTGTGCAGCGTTTTCAGGAAACCCACGGCGCCGATGTGCTGCTTAGCGGCCAGGAGCAGGCGGTACTGGCATCGAGCGATTTTGTCAGCGAGGCTTTGCTGGCGCACCCGCAGTGGCTGGAGAAACTGCGTAGCCAGCCGCCGGCGGCCGATGAGTGGCGCCACTACGGCGCATGGCTGCAGGAAGAACTGGAAGCCGTGCAGGATGAAACGGCGCTAATGCACGCGCTGCGCCTGTTCCGCCGCGAGATACTGGTGCGCATCGCCTGGGCGCAGGCGTCGAATAGTGCCACAACCGAGCAAACGCTGCGTCAGCTCAGTAGGTTGGCTGAAACGCTGATTATCCGTGCCCGCGACTGGCTGTATCAAACCTGCTGCCGCGAGTGGGGCACGCCGTGCAATGCGGCGGGGGTTCCCCAGCCGCTGTTGATCCTTGGCATGGGCAAGCTGGGCGGGGAAGAACTGAATTTTTCCTCCGATATCGATCTGATCTTTGCCTACCCGGAAAACGGGCAAACCCAGGGCGGGCGGCGCGAGCTGGATAACGCCCAGTTCTTTACCCGCCTTGGCCAGCGGTTAATCAAAGCATTGGATCAGCAAACCATCGACGGTTTTGTTTATCGGGTGGATATGCGGCTGCGCCCGTTTGGCGACAGCGGCCCGCTGGTGATGAGCTTTGCCGCGCTGGAAGATTACTATCAGGAACAGGGGCGCGACTGGGAACGCTACGCCATGGTGAAGGCGCGGCTGATGGGCGGTACTGAAGATCTCTATAGCCAGGAACTGCGCAACACGCTGCGGCCGTTTGTCTTCCGCCGTTATATTGATTTCAGCGTGATCCAGTCGCTACGTAATATGAAGGGCATGATCGCGCGCGAAGTGCGGCGGCGCGGCCTGAAAGACAACATCAAGCTGGGCGCCGGCGGTATCCGCGAAATTGAATTTATCACCCAGGTGTTCCAATTGATCCGCGGCGGGCGCGAGCCCAGCCTGCAGGGGCGCGCATTGCTGCCAACGCTGCAGGCGATTGGCCAACTGGGGCTGCTTGGCCCACAACCGGTGGCGGCGCTGAGCGCCAGCTATCTGTTCTTACGCCGGCTGGAGAATTTGCTGCAGGCGATTGCCGATCAGCAAACGCAAACCCTGCCGCAGGATGCGCTCGATCAGGCGCGCCTGGTCTGGGGCATGGGCCTGGCAGACTGGCCGGCGCTGCTGGCCGCGCTGGATACCCATATGCGCGCGGTGCGGGCGGTGTTTGACGACATGATCGGCGACGATACCCCCGATGTGGGTGAAGATAGCCACTGTCAGCGCTACTATGGCCTGTGGCACGATGCGCTGGAAGAAAAAGACTTGGCGCCGCTGTTGCCGCATCTGGGGGAAGAAGAACAGCGTATGGTGCTGCGCATTATCACCGATTTCCGCCAGGACGTGGGCAAGCGTACCATCGGCCCGCGCGGGCGCGAGGTGCTGGATCAACTGATGCCGCGCCTGTTGGCCGAAGTCTGCCCGCGTGACGACGCGCCCACGGCGCTGGCCCGCCTTATTCAACTGCTGCTTAGCATTGTCACCCGCACCACTTACCTTGAGCTGCTGCTGGAGTATCCGGCGGCGCTCAGCCACCTGATTCGCCTGTGCGCCGCCTCGCCGATGGTGGCGAACCAACTTGCGCGCTACCCGATGCTGCTCGATGAGCTGCTTGATCCGGCAACGCTCTACCGGCCGGTTGAACCCGGCGCCTACCGCAGCGAGTTGCACCAGTATCGGCTGCGGGTGCCGGCGGACGATGAGGAGCAGCAGGTGGAAGCGCTGCGCCAGTTCAAACAGGCGCAACAGCTGCGCATCGCCGCGGCGGATATCGCCAAAGTGCTGCCGGTGATGAAAGTGAGCGATCACTTAACCTATCTGGCCGAAGCGATCATCGATGCGGTGGTGCAGCAGGCCTGGCACGATATGGTGGCGCGTTACGGCCAGCCGGCGCATTTGCATGAGCGCCAGGGGCACGGGTTTGCCGTGATCGGCTACGGCAAACTGGGCGGCTGGGAGTTGGGCTACAGTTCCGATCTCGATCTGGTGTTTTTGATCGACTGCCCGCCGGAAGTGATGACCGATGGCGCGCGCTGCATTGATGGCCGCCAGTTCTACCTGCGGCTGGCGCAGCGGGTGATGCATTTGTTCAGCACCCGCACCGCCTCCGGTATTCTGTATGAAGTGGATGCCCGGCTGCGGCCTTCCGGGGCGGCCGGCATGCTGGTGAGCACCATCGAGGCCTTTACCGACTACCAGCAAAATGAAGCCTGGACATGGGAACATCAGGCGCTGGTGCGGGCGCGCATTGTCTATGGCGATCCGGCGTTGCATCAGCGTTTTGATGAGATCCGGCGCGATATTTTGTGCAAGCCGCGCGCCGGCGAGGCATTGCAGCAAGAGGTGCGCGAAATGCGGGAAAAAATGCGCCATCATCTGGGCAACAAGCAGCGTGAGCTGTTTGATATCAAAACTGATGAAGGCGGCATTACCGATATCGAATTTATCGCGCAATATCTGGTCTTACGCTATGCCGGCAGCGAACCGCGGCTGGCGCGCTGGTCGGATAACGTGCGCATCTTCGAACTGATGGCCCATTACGGTATTATGCCGGACGAAGAAGCGCAGGCGTTGACCCGCGCCTATGTGACGATGCGCGACGAAATTCACCGGCTGGCCTTGCAGGAGCACTCCGGCAAGGTGAGCAGCGAACTGTTTGTCGCCGAGCGCGATCGGGTGCGCCGCAGCTGGGAAAAATGGCTGGGCGTAGCGGGCGCATAGCTCACCTTTTTGCCGGCATTATCGGTGTCTGTGGTAATATCGGCGCAACTAAATTTATGACCTGTTTGGAGTTATCGAATGAAAGTTACACTGCCTGATTTTCGCCGCGCCGGTGTGCTGGTGGTTGGTGACGTCATGTTGGATCGCTATTGGTATGGGCCGACCAGCCGCATTTCACCGGAAGCCCCGGTGCCGGTGGTGAAGGTGGATACCATCGAAGAGCGTCCCGGTGGTGCGGCTAACGTTGCGATGAACATCGCCTCTCTGGGCGCCGGCTCGCGTCTGGTGGGGCTGACCGGTATTGACGACGCCGCGCGTGCATTAAGCGCCCGGCTCAATGAAGTTAACGTGCGCTGTGACTTTGTTTCCGTGCCGACGCACCCGACCATTACCAAACTGCGCGTGCTGTCCCGCAACCAGCAGTTGATACGCCTGGATTTTGAAGAAGGCTTCGCCAACGTGGATGCCCAGCCGCTGCTGGAGCGCGTTCAGCAGGCGCTGCCGCAGATTGGCGCGCTGGTGCTGTCTGATTACGCCAAGGGCGCGCTGAGCAAGGTGCAGGACATCATCCAACTGGCGCGCGCCGCCAAGGTGCCAGTGCTGATTGATCCCAAAGGCACGGATTTTGAACGTTACCGCGGCGCAACGCTGCTGACGCCGAACCTGTCCGAGTTTGAAGCCGTGGTCGGCCATTGCAAAGACGAACAGGAACTGGTGCAGCGGGGCATGAAGCTGGTGGCGGATTATGAGCTTTCCGCCCTGTTGGTGACCCGCTCCGAACACGGGATGACGCTGCTGCAGCCGGATCGCGAGCCGCTGCACCTGCCGACGCAGGCGCAGGAAGTGTTTGACGTGACTGGCGCAGGCGACACGGTGATCGGCGTGCTGGCCGCTGCGCTGGCCGCCGGCAATACGCTGGAAGAGTCTTGTTTCCTGTCTAACGCCGCCGCCGGCGTGGTGGTGGGCAAGCTGGGGACCTCCACCGTTTCCCCGATCGAGCTGGAAAATGCCATTCGCGGCCGCGCCGAAACCGGGTTTGGCGTGATGAGCGAAGAACAGCTGAAAACGGCCGTGGCGCAGGCACGCCAGCGTGGTGAAAAGATTGTGATGACCAACGGCATTTTTGACATCTTGCACGCCGGCCACGTTTCTTATCTGGCGAACGCCCGTAAGCTGGGCGATCGTCTGATTGTGGCGGTTAACAGTGATGCATCCACTAAACGTCTGAAAGGCGAAACCCGCCCGATCAATCCGTTGGAAAACCGTATGATCGTATTGGCCGCGCTGGAAGCCGTGGACTGGGTGGTGCCGTTTGAAGAGGACACGCCGCAACGGCTGATCGCCGGTATCCTGCCGGATCTGCTGGTGAAGGGCGGGGATTATAAACCGGAAGAGATTGCCGGCAGTGCCGAGGTGTGGGCCAACGGCGGTGATGTGAAGGTGCTAAACTTTGAAGATGGGTTATCAACAACCAACATCATCAAGGCCATCAAAAGTGGGCATGAGTAATCGTACCGCGTGAGTGGCAATCGGCAACATTAAGGGCGCGCCTTGCGCCCTTAACATAAACTTATTCGTCTTCCGGCTTGGCCTGTGGGGCCGCATTCAGTTTGCTTTCCAGTTCGTTCAGGCGCTGTTCCAGCAGGGCCAGCTTTTCCCGCGTGCGCAGCAGCACCTGAGTTTGCACATCAAACTCTTCGCGGTTGACCAGATCCAGGCGGGTAAGCTGCGCTTGCAGTATCTGGCGGATTTTCTTTTCGACGTCTTCCCCGAATTCACGGACACCCTTCGGCATGGACTCATGAACCTGGCGCGCGATCTGTTCAATTTTTTTCGGGTCTATCATGGTATATCCCTTTCTGATATTGGGTGGCGATAGCATTAGTGTAATGCGAGTTGCCCAGCGGATAAACAACAAGGCACGCTTCAGCGCTGGATCTTGCGTACAGTGTGGGGTGAGGCAGTGTATTTACGCTAAATGCATTAGCATCGCCATTTTTGCTAATTGCCCTGATTAATCATTAGCGCTATAGTCGTTAAGCTTATTCTCAGGGCGGGGTGAAAGTCCCCACCGGCGGTAAATCATCTTCTATGGTGAAAGCCCGCGAGCGCTCATCCAGCCTTTGGGTTGGGTAGAGGTCAGCAGATCCGGTGTAATTCCGGGGCCGACGGTTATAGTCCGGATGGGAGAGGGTAACGACATCTGTCGGGCTTGTGCTCGCTTGCGTTATTTTTTAGCTATCCAGCTACTCCTCAAGATCGCCCTGGTTCTGGTAATCCAATACAGTTAATTGAGGTTTTTTTACCATGAATCAGACGCTACTTTCAGATTTCGGTACGCCAACAGAACGCGTTGAACGCGCGCTGGACGCTTTGCGCAACGGGCGCGGCGTGATGGTGCTTGATGATGAAAATCGTGAAAACGAAGGTGATATGATCTTTGCCGCAGAAACCATGACCGTTGAGCAGATGGCGCTGACCATTCGCCACGGCAGCGGCATTGTTTGCCTGTGCATTACCGAAGAACGTCGCCAGCAGCTTGAACTGCCGATGATGGTGGCCAACAACTCCAGCCATTTCCAAACGGCGTTCACCGTAACCATTGAGGCCGCACAGGGCGTGACCACCGGGGTTTCCGCTGCGGATCGCCTGACGACCATCCGCGCTGCCATCGCCGACAACGCTACGCCGAGCGATCTTAACCGCCCTGGCCACGTTTTCCCGCTGCGCGCGCAGCCGGGCGGGGTGCTGAACCGCCGCGGCCATACGGAAGCCACGATCGATCTGGTTTCCATGGCCGGTTTTAAACCTGCCGGCGTGCTGTGCGAGTTGACCAACGATGATGGCAGCATGGCCCATGCGCCGGAAGTGATCGAATTTGCCAAACAGCACGATATGCTGGTGCTGACGATTGAAGATCTGGTGGCTTATCGCCAACAGCATGAGCAAAAGGCCAGCTGATATACGCCAACGCCCTCCATTGGAGGGCGTTGTTCATTGGGTTCTTCCGCATTGCGCCCACAGGCGCTTTTCCTTTCTTAGCCGATGCCGCCGCTTTGCAGCAACGTCAGGCTGAACCCCATCACCGCCATACCGCACAGCACGCCATAGCTTGGGTTGTTGTTGGGATCGATTTCTTTGGCCAGCGGCATCAGTTCATCCACCGATAGCGCCACCATAATGCCGGCGACCGCCGCCATGATCGCCGCCATCATCACCGGGGAAATCATCGGCCCAATCAGCAGGAACGCCAGCACGCCGCCAAGTATTTCCGCCATGCCTGAAATCCCCGACCACAGCAACGCTTTGGTTTTGGAGCCGGTAGCCGCGTACACCGGGCCGGCGACCGCCAACCCTTCCGGAATATTGTGAATCGCCACCGCCAACGCAATCCCCATGCCCAGCTCCAGATCGGCGCTGGCGGTAATAAAGGTGGCGATGCCCTCCGGGAAGTTATGCAGGCTAATGCCCAGCGTCAGCAGTAGCGCCGTGCGCTTCAGGTTATGCGGGGCAATCGGGGCATCCACCAGATCCTGCGGATGCTGGTGCGGCAGCATGCGATCCAGCGCGAAATAGCCCAACAGGCCAACCATAAACATGCCATAGCCCAATATCGGCGACATGCCTTGGGTGTGTAGCGCCGCAGGCAGCATTTCCATCAGTGAGATCAACAGCATAATCCCGGCGGCAAAGCCAAGCGCAAAGGCCAGCACCCGGTTAGAGGGTTTTTGGCCAATAATGCCTAGCAGGGCGCCAACAAAGGTTGCGCCGCCAGCCAGCAAGGTGAGGATCAGCGGTACAGACATTGTGGGCTCCTCGGTATCTCATCAATATTTCGCATTTTCTGATACTAACAGAGTAGTAGCATAAATCGAGTGGATCTGGCTGATTGTTCTCATCGTTATACCCTTCATACTTCAAGCTGCAGGTGTGTTGGCTTGGTTACTCGGCCCATCCCTGGGCCTCGCCCCAAAGGGGCCGCTGTTAACAGCGTTCAAATCTGCTCCCGGCAGATTTGTCGCTCACCCCAGTCACTTACTCAAGTAAGCTCCTGGGGATTCGCTGCGTTGCCGCGTGATTCGGCCATACGGCCTCACCCCTACGGGGCCAGCGCTAGCGCTGTTCAAAAACGCTTTTGCGTTTTTGTTCTGCAACTCGAATTATTTTGGGTATATCACCATTCAAAATTATTGAATATCATCATCATGGTTATCCGGCTGTGCCGGTGCGGCAAAGGGCGTAAGGTGGTTGGCATAAACCGGCTACCCCTCTGGAGAAGAATATTATGACGATGTCCCGCATGCCTGCGCTGTTTTTAGGGCACGGCAGCCCCATGAATGTATTGGAAGAAAACCGTTATACCCAGGCGTGGCGCGAACTGGGTGTGAAACTGCCGCGGCCGAAAGCGATTATCGCGGTTTCTGCCCACTGGTATACCCGCGGCACGGCGGTAACGGCGATGGAAAACCCGAAAACCATCCATGATTTTGGCGGTTTTCCCCAGGCGCTGTTTGATACCCAATATCCGGCGCCGGGCTCTCCGGCGTTGGCGGCGCGGATACAGCAACAGTTGGCGCCGCTGCCGGTGATCGCCGACACTCGTGAATGGGGGCTGGATCACGGCGCCTGGGGCGTGCTGATCAAAATGTACCCGCAGGCGGATATCCCGGTCGTGCAGCTAAGCGTTGACGGGACGCAGCCTGCATCTTACCACTTCGAGCTTGGGCGAAAACTGGCGGCGCTGCGTGATGAAGGGATCATGATCGTCGCCAGCGGCAACGTGGTGCATAACCTGCGTCAGGTGAAGTGGGAAGGGGACGGCAGCCCATACCCTTGGGCACAGGCGTTTAACCAGTACGTGCGTGACAACCTGGCTTACCGCGGGGATGACCATCCGTTGGTGAACTTTATGCAGCATGAAGGGGCCGCACTCGCCAACCCAACGCCGGAACATTTCTTGCCGCTGCTGTACGTGCTTGGCGCGTGGGATAGTAAAGAGCCGATCGGCATCCCGGTGGATGGGATTGAAATGGGAGCGCTCAGTATGCTCTCGGTTCAGGTGGGTTAATTTTCTGAATGCCAGTCGCTGACTGGCATTTTTTTGTCGTTTTTTCAGCTTTTTATCGCCGCTGACGTTGTGTCAGCGCCCAGCAAGCCAGCACCCGCCTGGAAGAGGGCGTTTGGCCTTGATCCGGAAATCTCCTCGTCCTATAGTGAATTCACTGTACAAACATACAGTATTTCACGAAAGTCATATTTTAATTGATTGATTAACGAGGTATTTCCTATGAAAACGACCACTACGAATTTCGGCCAACAACCCCTGAAAGCGGCCACTGCCAAGTTCGGCCAACAGCCGAATCAATCCACCATCTGGACCCGTGCCGACGCGCTGAAAGTGCGTGCCGATGACCCGACCACCACGCAACCGCTGGTTAGCGCTGATTTCCCGGTGCTGAGCGATACGGTGTTTATCTGGGATACCATGCCGCTGCGTGATATCGACGGTAACGTCACTTCCGTTGACGGCTGGTCAGTGATTTTCACCCTGACGGCGGAGCGCCAGCCGACCAACCCAGAGTACTTGGATGAAAACGGCAACTATGACATCAACCGCGACTGGAACGATCGTCATGGCCGGGCAAAAATGTGCTACTGGTTCTCACGCACCAGTAAAGACTGGGTGTATGGCGGCCGCGTGATGGCGGACGGCGTTTCACCAACCACCCGCGAATGGGCCGGCTCGCCGATTTTGCTCAACGACCAGGGCGACGTCGATCTGTATTACACCGCGGTTACGCCTGGCGCGACCATTGTGAAAGTGCGTGGCCGCGTGGTGACCACTGAACACGGTGTTGACATGGTTGGCTTCAAAAAAGTGTCTTCCCTGTTCGAAGCCGACGGCAAAATGTATCAAACCGAAGCGCAAAACCCGTACTGGGGCTTCCGTGACCCATGGCCGTTCCGCGATCCTGAGAGCGGCAAGCTGTATATGCTGTTCGAAGGCAATGTGGCCGGTGAGCGTGGTTCACACAAAGTGGGCGAAGCGGAAATCGGCGACGTGCCGCCGGGTTATGAAGACGTGGGCAACTCACGTTACCAGACCGCCTGCATCGGTATTGCGATGGCGCGTGATGAAGACGGCGATGATTGGGAACTGCTGCCTCCACTGCTGACGGCGGTTGGCGTTAATGACCAGACCGAGCGCCCGCACCTGCTGTTCCAGGACGGCAAATATTACCTGTTCACCATCAGCCATCAGTACACCTATGCCGATGGCCTGACCGGCCCGGACGGTGTGTACGGTTTTGTCGCGGATTCACTGTTCGGCCCTTACGTGCCGCTGAACGGTTCCGGCCTGGTGTTGGGCAACCCGTCAAGCCAGCCGTTCCAGACCTATTCTCACTATGTGATGCCGAACGGGCTGGTCACCTCGTTTATCGATAACGTGCCGCTTGAGGACGATGATTCTGACGCTGGCTTCCGCGTCGGCGGTACGGAAGCGCCAACGGTGGGCATCAAGCTGGTGGGCGATCGCACCTTCGTGGTGGAAGAATATGACTACGGTTATATTCCGCCAATCATTGATGTCACCTTGAAATAACCGGAGGGAATGCCCGGGCACGGCGACGTGCCCGGGTTTTCTGCCGTTCGGCGTTGGCCGCGCGCTTTAATCCAGAATGATGTGCGGATAGAAGCGTGACAGATCCTGGGTGATCAGCGCGCGATCTTCCCGCAGACCGATACCACAGGGTTGATCGTTCACCAGCCAACTGCCGATCAAGGTATAGCTGCCTTCAAACTGCGGCAACGGATGGAACTGCTGCACGATCATGCCTTCTTCACCATACGGGCCATCGGCCTGCGCGGCGATCTGGCCGTTTTGCACGATCTGGATATTCGCCCCTTCGCGTGAGAACAGCGGCTTGATGACGTAGTTTTCCATCGCCGGATGTTCGTCTTCGGCAAAATAGGCGGGCAACAGGTTCGGGTGGTTGGGGAACATCTCCCACAGCAGCGGCAGTAGCGCCTTGTTGGAGATAATGCTTTTCCATGCCGGCTCCAGCCAGCGTACGCCGGCGTCTTCCAGCTTAGTGGAAAACATTTCACGCAGCATGAATTCCCACGGGTACAGTTTAAACAGATTGCCGATCACCTGGTCTTGCAGATCGGTAAACTGGCCCTTTTCCCCCAGCCCGATATCTTCCATAAACAGGAACTCGGTCGCCAAATCGGCTTCCAGCGCGCAGTCTTGCAGATATTGCACCGTCCCCCGATCTTCCACGCTATCCCGGCAACAGGCCATGTGCAGCAGGCTAAACCCGTGGTGCGCCTTTAATTGCGCAAAGCGCTCAATCAGCTTTTCCTGCAGGCTGTTGTACTGATCGGCCTGTTCCGGCAGGCGGCCGGCGTTAAGCTGATCTTCCAGCCAAATCCATTGGAAAAAGGCGGCTTCGTACAGCGACGTTGGCGTATCGGCGTTGTTTTCCAGCAGCTTGGGCGGGTTGACGCCATCATAGGCCAGATCAAGGCGTGAATAGAGCGAGGGCTGGTTAGTGCGCCAGGCGCTGCGGACGAATTCCCAGGTGTGCTTCGGAATGCGGAACTTCGCCATCAGCGCATCGCTGGCAACCACTTTTTCCACCACCTGCAGGCACATCTGGTGCAGTTCGGCGGTGGCGTCTTCGATCTCTTCGATCTGCGTCAGCGTAAATTGATAATAGGCATCTTCACACCAGTAGGGTTCGCCATACATGGTGTGGAAGTTGAAACCAAACTCGGTGGCTTTTTCACGCCAGTCTGGGCGTTCGGTGATAGCAACGCGTTTCATCGATTAACCGCCCATGGTGCGTGAGCTGGAGGTGGCGCTGCTGCGTTGCATGGTGGCCTGCTTGGCGACGGATTCGCCAA
This sequence comes from Gibbsiella dentisursi, assembly GCF_039539505.1. Lineage (NCBI taxonomy): Bacteria > Pseudomonadati > Pseudomonadota > Gammaproteobacteria > Enterobacterales > Yersiniaceae > Gibbsiella > Gibbsiella dentisursi. The sequence continues at coordinate 452,562 of NZ_BAABDG010000003.1, read as the reverse complement.
AACCGCCGCGGGTAATGGTGTTGGTGACCGCCGGTTTTGGCGCCATGGCGGTTTTCGGCACCGTCATCGTGCGGCCGCCGGCCGTCGCCGGGCCATAGTTCTTGCCGGTGGCGTCAACGAACTTACCGTTGGCCGGGCTGGCGGGGTTTTTAGAGGTGAACAGCGGCTGTTGGGCAAAGCCGGCGCCGCCCATCATCCGGCCCATCATATAGCCCGCCATCAGCGGCATCCAGAAGCTGCCGCTGCTTTGCGATTCTGCCGCCATGCCCGCTTGTGCCGGCGCCTGGGTGCATTGCGCTTCGCCAAACTCCGCCACGCAGTCTTCGCGGGTGGCGTATTTCGGCGCGGTTTTTTCGGCTTCTTTCAAGGCATTGTTGTAAGCCGTGGTGCACTGCTCGGTCATGGAGGGATTGGAGCGTGAACAGTCATCGGCATTTTGGTACAGCGATACGGTTTCATCGGCCTTTTCGCAACCGGCCAACATAAATACCGCACTGACGGCCAGCGCGACAGGGGCCATGCGGTAGTTACGCCAGGATTTGCGGAACGTCTCTCTATTGATGTTTTTTGTCCGTTTCATCGGCATTAAATCCCATTATTCATTATTTTAGCCATGCGGCCTTTTCCCAGTAGGTGGCGTAAGAATAGGGGAAAGATGTGCAAAATTAAAGCTGAAACGCGCGGATAATCGACTCTTTACGCAGGATTACGTGGCGGTGTGCGCCAGTTCTCTTTAATCGCAAAAACGTTGTTCTGGATGTTCCATTTTGGAACGTTTTGCCGGGCTGGCCGTTTCGCAATGGAACGAAAATCGCCAGGCTCGTAATGCCTGCGGGCGGCCGTATAGTCATTGTTAACAACCAGCCGGCGGAAGACCGGCAACAACCTCACCTGAAAATGAACATCGTCAATGAACCCAGAAGGAGCCGGTTATGTTAAGAATCATCCAATCACCCAGTAAATATATCCAGGGCCTGAACGCGTTAGCCTCCGTCGGCCAATATGCGAAATCACTGGCTGAACACTATTTTATTATCGCCGATGACTTTGTGATGAAACTGGCGGGCGACACCGTGATGGGTAGCCTGCAGCAGCACGGCGTTAAACATCATGCCTGCGTTTTTAACGGCGAATGCAGCCATAAAGAGATCGATCGCCTTGGTCAGGAACTGAAAGACCAGGGGTGCAACGGCGTTATTGGCATGGGCGGCGGCAAAACGCTGGATACCGCCAAAGCCATTGCCTATTACCAGAAAGTCCCGGTGGTGTTGATCCCGACCATCGCTTCAACCGATGCGCCGACCAGTGCGCTCTCCGTGGTCTACACCGAGCAAAGCCAGTTTGAAGAGTACCTGATTTACCCCACGCCGCCGAACATGGTGATCATGGACAGCGCGATCATCGCCAAGGCCCCGGTGCGTTTGCTGGTGGCCGGGATGGGCGATGGGCTTTCCACCTACTTTGAAGCACAGGCCTGCTTTGATGCCCAGGCAACCAGCATGGCCGGCGGTAAATCAACGCTGGCGGCGTTGAGCCTGGCGCGCCTGTGCTATGAAACCCTGCTGAAAGAGGGCTTCAAGGCCAAGTTGGCGGTTGAGGCCGGCGTGGTGACCGAATCGGTAGAGCGCGTGATCGAAGCCAATACCTATCTGAGCGGTCTGGGCTTTGAAAGTAGCGGCCTGGCGGCGGCCCACGCCATTCATAACGGGTTCACCGTGCTGAAAGAGACCCACCACCTTTACCACGGTGAAAAAGTGGCGTTCGGTACGTTGTCGCAACTGGTGCTGCAAAACAGTTCCGAAGAGCAGATCGAAACGGTGATGCGCTTCTGCCACCGGCTGGGGTTGCCGATCACGCTGGCTGAGATGGGCGTGACGGAAGATCTGCCGGCGAAAATCCAGGCGGTTGCCGAGGCAAGCTGCGCGGAAGGCGAAACCATTCATAACATGCCGTTCAAGGTCACGCCGGCCAGCGTACAGGCGGCCATTTTGACTATGGATCGGCTGGGGCGTGCCTGGTTGCAACAGCACGCATAGCTACCATCGCGGGCGAGGCATGCCGCGCCCGCGATGCCAGAGAGAGGAATGAACCGTGAAAAAACTGATCAATGAGGTTGAATCGGTCCTGGAGGAACAGTTACGGGGCTTGGGCGAGGCTCACCCCGAGCTGCAGGTGCATCAGGAGCCGCTGTTTGTGGTGCGTGCCGATGCGCCGGTGCCGGGCAAGGTGGCGGTGCTTTCCGGCGGCGGCAGCGGCCATGAGCCAATGCACTGCGGCTTTGTCGGGGAGGGGATGCTTGATGGCGCCTGCCCGGGGGAAATCTTTACCTCACCCACGCCGGATAAAATGTATGAATGCGGCCAGGCCATCGACGGCGGCGCCGGGGTGTTGTTTCTGGTCAAAAACTACACCGGCGACGTGCTGAATTTTGAAACGGCCACTGAGCTGTTGCACGACAGCGGCGTGCAGGTCGCGACGGTGTTGGTTGATGACGATGTGGCGGTGAAGGACAGCCTGTTTACCGCCGGGCGCCGTGGCGTTGCCAACACGGTGCTGATGGAAAAACTGCTGGGGGCGGCGGCGGCGCGTGGCGATAGCCTGGATGCGCTGGTGACGTTCGGCCACAAGATCAACAACCAGGGGCATTCAATCGGCATTGCGCTGGGGGCGTGCACGGTGCCGGCGGCCGGCAAACCGTCGTTTGTACTGGCGGAGAATGAAATGGAGTTCGGCGTGGGCATCCACGGCGAACCGGGCATCGCACGGCGGCCGTTCACCACCCTGAACCAGGCGGTGGACGACATGTTCAAAACCCTGATTGAACACGGCCACTACAAACGCACCCTGCGGGTGTGGGATCGCCAACATGGCGAATGGCGTGAAGAGATCCAAGAGAAGCAGCCGCTGGCACGCGGCGATCGCGTGATTGCGCTGGTGAATAACCTGGGGGCCACGCCGCTTTCCGAATTGTACGGTGTTTACCACCGCCTGACGGCGCTCTGCGCCGAGGCCGGCATTATCATTGAACGCGATCTGGTGGGCGCTTATTGCACCTCGCTGGATATGCAGGGGGTTTCCATCACCTTACTGAAAGCCGATGACGAGGTGCTGTCGTTGTGGGATGCACCGGTAAAAACGCCCGCATTACGCTGGGGATGTTAGGTAAACGTAGGGCTGTGGGCCGGGTTAAGGCCCACGGCGAGGCGATTGCCGCGCTAAGCCCGCAGCAAGTCATGGCCTGAGGAGGAAACATGGCATTAACGAAACAGCAGGTGGTGGATTGGCTAATGCGCTGTGCGGCAGTGTTTGCCGAACAGCGTGATTTTCTGACGCGCCTGGATACCGAGATTGGCGATGCCGATCATGGCCTGAATATGAACCGCGGCTTCAATAAAGTGGCGGAAAAACTGCCTTCGGTGGCGGACAAGGACATCGGTTTTATCCTGAAAAATACCGGGATGACATTGCTGTCCAGCGTCGGGGGCGCCAGCGGCCCGCTGTTCGGTACGTTTTTCATCCGCGCCGCGCAGGCGGCCAATGCCAAGCAAAGCCTGGATTTGGAAGAATTGCACCAGGTGATGCAGCAAGGGGTGGAAGGCGTGGTGATGCGCGGCAAAGCCGAGCCGGGCGATAAAACCATGTGTGATGTTTGGTGGCCGGTGGTGGCGAGCCTGGGGCAATCCGCCCGGCAGCAGCTTAACCTGGCCGACGCGCTGGATATCGCCGTCGGCGAGGCGGAAAAAGCGGTGGAAAGCACCATCACCATGCAGGCGCGCAAGGGGCGGGCCAGCTACCTGGGGGAACGCAGCATTGGCTATCAGGATCCGGGGGCGACCTCGGTAATGCTGATGATAAAAACATTGGCGCAGGTGGTTGGCTAAGCCATGCCTGCCGCGGTGCGTATACCGTGGCGTTTGGCTTGGTTAAGGCAACCCCAGGGAGGTGAGATGATCAATATCGTGGTGGTTTCGCACAGTGCGCAATTGGCGCGCGGCGTGCAGGAATTAGCGCAGCAGATGATGCGCGCCGATGGTTGCCAACTGGCGTTGGCGGCCGGGGTGGATGATGAAGAACACCCTATCGGCACGGATGCCGTCAAAGTGATGGACGCGATCAACAGCGTTGCCCAGTGTGACGGAATTGTGGTGCTGATGGATTTGGGCAGCGCGTTATTAAGTGCGGAAACGGCGTTGGAACTGCTGGAGCCGGCGGTGGCGGCAAAAGTCAAACTGTGTTCGGCGCCGCTGGTGGAAGGCACTCTGGCGGCGGTGGTGGCCGCCAATGCCGGCGCGCCGCTGGCGCAGGTGCTGGCTGAGGCGCAGGGGGCGTTGCAGGCCAAACAGGCCCAGCTCGGCGAGGCGCCGGGCGCCGAGGAAAACGTCGGCCTGCCGTTGACCGAGGGGAAAAGCGTCAGTTGGCTGGTGCAAAACCCGCACGGCCTGCATGCCCGGCCGGCGGCGCGGCTGGCGGAAACCCTGGCGCCCTTCGACGCCGAACTGCTGTTGGAAAAAAACGGGCAATGCGTTAACCCGCGCAGCCTGAACCAACTGGCGCTCTTGCAGGTGCGCCACGGCGATACCATCCGCCTGATCGCTAACGGCACACAGGCCGATCAGGCGCTGGCGGCGTTTAAAGCGTTGGCGGAACAGCATTTTGGCGAAACGGTATCGGCCCAGCAGCAGCCATCGCTGCACGGCATGCCGGTGGCGGAAAGCGTCAGCACCGGCCCGGTGTTGCAAGCCGCCAGTTTCTGGCCGGCGGTGGCTGAAAAATTGATCGGCGCCGATGACGTGATTAACGAGCAACAACGGCTGCGGGAAGCCCTGCAACATACGCTGAGCGATCTAAACAAGTTGGCGGAGCGAACGGCGACGCTGATCGGTAAGCCGCAGGCCGGTATTTTCGGTGCGCACAGCATGCTGTTGGACGATCCGGATCTGCAGCAGCAGGCCTATGCCCGCATTGCCCAGCGGCTTTACTGTGCGGAACGGGCATGGCGGGAAGTGCTTGAGGCGGTGGCCGATGACTATCTGGCGCTGGACGATGCCTACCTGCGGGCGCGTGAACTGGATGTGCGCGATCTGCTGCGCCGCACCCTATGCCACCTGCAACAGCAAACGATCCCGCCGATCGCGCTGGCGGAGCCGGTGATTCTGGTGATGGATGAGATCATGCCTTCTGATGTGGTGATGCTGGATCGGCGCATGGTGCTCGGCATTTGCCTGAGCGGCGGTAGCGTTGTTTCGCACAGTGCCATTCTGGCCAAAGCGATGGGCATCCCGATGGTGGTGGGGCTGAGCGGCTGCATGGAAAAGACCCACAGCGGCCAAAAGGTGATGCTGGATGCGGCCCGCGGGGTGCTGCAGCTTAGCCACTAAGCGTGCGGCTTGAACTGGCTGATATCGATCTGGTATTGCTTGATTTTTCGCCATAGCGTGGTACGGCCAATCCCCAGCAGCTGCGCCATCTCATTCAGTTGGCCCCTGCGGGTATTGGCCGCACGGATAATGGCCTGGCGTTCGGTTTCCTCCAAAGTCAACGGCGGTGATCCTGGCTGCGTTTCGTTTTCCAACAGGGGCTGATGCCCCAAAAGGTGCGCGGGCAGGTCGGCCAACTGAATGTGGTGGCCGCGGCAAATCATCGCCGCCCGCTCGACCACGCCTTTCAGCTCAAGATCATTGCCCGGCCACAGATACAGACTGAGCTGGGCCATAACTTCATCATCCACCCGAAAGCGGCACTGGAAGTGCTGTTCCAGCGCGCGCAGATGGTGCCTAACCAGCAGCGGAATATCGCTGACGCGCTGGCGCAGCGGCGGGATCTGGATTTCAAAGGCCTGCAGACTATAAAACAGTTGGCGGCGGAAGCGGTTTTGCTGCACCAGCAAAGGCAGATTGGCGGAGCTGGTGGCGATGATGCGCACGTCCACCGGGATCACCCGGCTGGAATTCAGGCGCATCACGACGCCGGTTTTCAGCACCTGCAGCAGCGCGGCCTGCATGTCCGGCGGCAGGTATTCGATCTGATCCAGATACAGCGTACCGCCGTTGGCCAGCTCGAATTTGCTCAGCAGGCCTGCCTGTTCTTCGCTGGCGTCGCAGCCCAGCAGTTCGCTCAGCCCCTGAGCTTCCGGCAGCAGTTGGCAGTTGAGCGAAATATAAGGCCCGGCGGCGCGCTCGCTGGCGTTGTGGATGGCCTGGCCGAGCAACTCTTTGCCTATTCCTTCCTCGCCGCACAGCAGCAACGGATGGTGGCCTTTCGCCGCCTGTTGGCCGTAGCGGATCAGACGGCGCATTTCCAGCGAAGCCGAAGGCATCTGTTCAAAGGTATGGCTGACGCGGCCGAGCTGGCTGCTGACGTACTGATGCATCCGCTCCAGCGGGTGCAGCAGCGCGATAAACCCACAGCGCTCCCCGTCGGGAATCGGCTTTAAGGTCAGCAGGACGGCGATAAACTGGCGCTGGCTTTCGAAAGTGACTTCGACATGGTGCAGCGCCTGGCGCTGGGCGACCGCCCGGCTCAGCAGCGCGGGAAACGTCAGCAACTGCGCCAGCGGCTTGCCCTGGCTATGCTGGCCGTTGAGCTTGAGCATGTTTGCCGCCCGCTGGTTGATATATTGCAGGTTGCCGTGGTGATCCCAGGCCATGACACCGTCTTCCACGCTTTCCAGCAGGCCATACAGCTGGTTCAGGTGGCGGTTGGATTCAGCCAGCAGGCTGTCGGCATTGAGCGAGTTACTGATACCGCGGGCGATCGCCAGCGTCAGGGAAAGATCGCCCGCGGCCCGCTCTTGCAGCAGGCACCCCAGCGCGATGGCGCCACGTTGACGCCCGCCGTTGTCATAAATCGGCGTGGCGCAAAATGACCAGCCGTGCAGCGCCTGGCGCACGTGCTCACTGCCGCAGACCTGCATCGGGTGGCCCTCTGCGGCGGCCAGCGCCGGCGCATTGGTGCCGATATCCCCTTCGGCCCAGTAAGCGCCGGGTTTGAACCCCAGCCGTTGCAACTGCTCCCGCGTATCGGGGGCGCCGCAAAGCCACAGCATACAGCCGCTTTCATCGAGGATGAACAACACGCAGCGGCGGTTTTCCATAAACTCGTAGGCGTCTTCCAGCGCCGCCTGGCCAAGCGTCAGCAGATCGTTCTTACGTTTGCAGATGGAATGGAAGGTGGTGCCAAGCGCACAGTGCGGGTTTTTCCAGGCGGCGGGGCGCATCAGGTTGCAGCAGCGTAGCCAGGAGGCGTAGATCGCAGGCGCAGGGCGCTGCTCCGCCGGGAGTGCCCCGGTTGCCATTAACTGCTGCCAGCGTGAAGTATTCTTCATCCAATCCTGCTCGGGCTGAGGAACGTATCAGGGAATAATATCACTGAATGCCGAACGGGAATGTGAAGCCTGTAGGCCAAGGGGGAAATAATCAGGGCGGGGAAATACCCGCCCTGGATGCTTAATGGCCCGTATCAGTTGCGGAACGGGTTGCGCGGTTGCGTGGTGGTGGCGGGCTGCGCTACGGCAGCGGGGGCCGGGGCAGAAACGGCGGCGACCGGCGCAGCCGTGTTGCTGCTGTTGCGATCCACATAGGCATCCTGCGCGGTGGTTGGCGGCGCCACCACATCCGGCGAGGTGGAGATTGGGGTGCCCAGCGCGCCGTTGAGCATCAGCAGATCGTTTTCGTTTAACGTCCCGAGCGCGGATTTGATGTTCAACTGGTTAATCAGGTAGGTATAGCGTGCGCTGGAAAGCTGCTGCTTGGCATTGTAGAGCGTGGTGGTAGCATCCAACACGTCGACGATGGTGCGCGTGCCCACCTGGTAGCCGGCTTCCATGGCATCCAATGAGCTCTGTGCGGAAACCACCGCCTGTTGATAGGCGTTGATGCTGCTGATGGAGGCATTGATGTTATTGAAGGAAGAACGAACGGTTTGTACCACGCTGCGGTGTGAGCTTTCCAACTGCTCACTGGCAGCGACAAAATTATACTGTGCCTGTTTCACTACCGAGCTGGTCTGGCCGCCGCTGTAGAGTGGCAGGTTCAGGCTCACGCCGATTTTGTTCTGGCCGGCGTCGCTGTCGCTGTAGTTGCCAGCGCTGGTGGCGGAACCGTTGTATTTGGTGTTGGTGATGCCGCTGGAGGCGCTCATGTCGATCGTCGGCAAGTGGCCGCTTTGCGCCGAGCGGATCTGTTCGCGCGCCAGATCCTGGTTCAGACGGGCAGAAAGCAGGGTCAGGTTGCGGTTTTCGGCTTCTTTCAACAGGTTGTTGACCGCTTCAGGGCGCTGGGTAGAGAAACGGGTGGTATTCAGCGAAGCCAGTTCCGGGTAGAAGTTGCCGGTTATCTGGCGCAGGCTTTCCAGCGCGTTGTCCAGATTGTTGCGGGCCGTCACTTCGTTCGCCAGCACTGTGTCATAGCTGGAACGGGCGTTTTGCACATCGGTAATGGCAACCAGGCCGACGTTAAAGCGCTGGGTGGTTTGATCCAACGTGCGGTAAACCGCCTGTTTTTGCGCCTGCACATAGGATAAGGTGTCGATCGCGTTCAGCACATCGAAGTAGGCGGTGGCGGTGTTCAGGATCAGCGACTGTTCGCTGGTTTGAAAGGTCACGTCGGCGATCCCGGCGGTTTTTTCCTGTAACGTCAGCGCACGCCATTTCGACATGTCGAAAATCACCTGCGACAGCGCGATCGAGCCGCTGGTCACATTGCTGTTAATGTTGTTGGCATCGCGGTAACCGCTGTTATAGGTATAACCGGTGGTCAGGCCCAACTGCGGCAGCAAGGGGCTGCGCGCTTCATTGATCTTTTCGAAAGCGGAATTACGTACAGCGGCTGCCTGGCGCAAATCCGGGTTGTTTTCCCTTGCCTGTTTATAAACTTGCAGCAGGTTCTCTGCCTGGCTCATGGTACTGAACCCAACCAGGCTCAGTCCGATAAGAAGGGGGAGCAGTTTCTTCATTTGCATTCCTTGTTGTGCAGCAATATTGCTATGTTAGCGCTGACGATAGGCGAATAGGTGCCGATTTTAGCAGAGTCCAGGCTGCGCATCAGGTGGCTGAATGTGCCCTCTGGCGTAACTTTTTTGCCTTGCTGGCTTGAGTACGAGCCATATGGAGCTGGCTGCTCACGCCTCAATTGATATTATGATGTTTCACAATCTATCACAAAGAGGATGGCGGCAGGCTTACTGTTTCCGCTATCAGCCCCGGTTCTTTATACTACTACTCCATTCATGCAGGAGAACGCCACCGATGAAGCAGCTTAAAACCACACCCGTTACTTTCGGTAAAGATGATGTAGAAATTATTGCACGTGAGACGCTGTATCGTGGTTTTTTCTCGCTTAATTTATATCGGTTCCGTCATCGTTTATTCAATGGCGAAATGAGCGGGGAAGTGAAACGTGAGGTTTTTGAGCGCGGGCATGCCGCAGTGCTGCTACCTTATGATCCACGGCGCGATGAAGTTGTGTTGGTTGAGCAATTGCGCATCCCGGCGTTGGAGAGCAGTAACTCCCCCTGGCTACTGGAAATGGTGGCAGGTATCATCGAAACGGGCGAAAGCGTGGAAGACGTCTGCCGGCGTGAAGCCCAGGAAGAAGCCGGTGTGGCGGTGGGGCGTTGTAAACCGGTGCTAAGCTATCTGGCCAGCCCCGGCGGCACCAGCGAACGCCTGTCGATTATGGTGGGGGAAGTCGACGCCACCACCGCGGAAGGGATTCACGGGCTGGCGGCAGAAGATGAAGATATCCGTGTCCATGTGGTTAGCCGCGAACAGGCTTATTGCTGGGTAGAAGAGGGCGTAATTGATAACGCCGCATCAGTGATTGCATTGCAGTGGTTGGCGCTGCACCATGAATCGCTCAGAAAAGAATGGGTCAACTCATGACAAAACGCTATACCCCTGATTTCCCGGAAATGATGAGGCTGTGTGAAACCAACTTCGCACAATTGCGCCGCTTATTGCCGCGTAATGATGAAGTGGGTGAAACGGTGACTTATCAGGTGAACGGCGCCAGTTATCGTCTGACCATTATTGAGTCCACGCGCTATACCTCGCTGGTGGAGATCAAGCAGGTGTTTCCGGCAGTCAGTTACTGGAGCCTGCCGGCAATGACGGTGCGGCTGTACCACGACGCCATGGTTGCGGAAGTGTGTTCCAGCCAGCAGATCTACCGTTTTAAAGCACGTTATGATTATCCGAATAAAAAGTTGCATCAACGCGACGAAAAGCATCAAATTAACCAGTTTCTTGCTGATTGGCTGCGCTACTGTTTAGCGCATGGCGCGATGGCGGTTCCGGTTTGTTAGACAGACTGAAATAGCAAAGGACACCATTTGGAAAGCCTGTTTAAACTGCCCGTGGCGAGTGGGGCCAAGGTCAGAATCCTGCAAATAACAGATACCCACCTTTTTGCCGGCAAGGATGAAAGCCTGCTCGGCATTAATACTTATCGCAGCTACCTTGCGGTGCTGGAAGCCATCAAGGCACAGCAGCGGGGGGTTGATTTGATCGTCGCGACCGGCGATCTGGCGCAGGATCATTCCCAGGCCGCCTATCGGCATTTCGCCGAGGGCATTTTGCAACTGCCGGCGCCCTGTGTCTGGCTGCCGGGTAATCATGATTTCCAGCCGGCGATGGTGGACGCATTGGCCGCTGCCGGCATCACGCCTTCCAAACACGTGCTGCTGGGCGATAACTGGCAAGTGGTTCTGTTGGACAGCCAGGTTTTCGGCGTGCCGCACGGTGAACTGAGCGAATATCAGCTTGAATGGATGGAACGCTGCCTGCAGGCCCATCCCGAGCGCTATACGCTATTGCTGCTGCACCACCATCCGCTGCCGTCCGGCTGCACCTGGCTGGATCAACACAGCCTGCGCAACCCCCATATGCTGGGGGAGATCCTGTTGCGCTTTCCGAAGGTCAATACGTTGCTGTGTGGGCACATCCATCAGGAGATGGATATCGCCTGGCAGGGGCGGCGGCTGTTGGCAAGCCCTTCAACCTGCGTGCAGTTCAAACCGCATTGCACCAACTTCGCCATTGACGATCTTTCCCCCGGCTGGCGCTATCTGGATCTGCTGCCAGACGGGCGGGTGGAAACCCAGGTGTATCGCCTGGATAACGACGATTTTCGCCCTGATATGGATTCCGATGGTTATTAGGGCGGTGCTCCTTGCCGTGTTCATTCACCTGGCCACGCCCGCGCGCTGTTTTGCCCTAAAATAGCATCAACGGCTCACGTACAACGACGAGATACCGCCTCATGTCAACGCTACTCTATTTGCACGGTTTCAACAGTTCGCCCCAGTCAGCCAAAGCGGCTGCCTTCAAGGCGTGGTTGGCCGAACATCATCCGGGCGTCGAAATGCTGGTGCCGCAGTTGCCGGCCTACCCGGCGGAAACGGCGGAAATGCTCGAAAGCCTGGTGATGGCGCGCGCCGGCCGGCAGATGGGGATCGTCGGTTCTTCGCTGGGCGGCTATTACGCCACCTGGCTGTCGCAATGTTTCTCCCTGCCTGCCGTGGTGGTCAATCCCGCGGTAAAACCGTTTGAATTGCTGATTGATTACCTGGGGGAAAATGAGAACCCCTACACCGGCCAGCAATATGTGTTAGAGTCTCGTCACATTTACGATCTGAAGGTGATGCAGATCGACCCTTTGGAGTCGCCAGATTTAATCTGGCTGCTGCAGCAAACAGGGGATGAAATACTCGATTACGGCCAGGCTGTGGCGTATTACACTGCCTGCCGGCAAACGGTAGAGGCCGGTGGAAACCATGCCTTTGTCGGTTTCGAGCACTATTTTCCCCAGATTGTGGATTTTTTAGGGCTCAACGCTGTCTGAGCAGGCGGTTCCGGCACCTTCCTTTAACCACGAAAAAATAATCAACGATGACTCAATCCAGCTATAACGCTGATGCCATTGAAGTACTCAGCGGTCTAGAACCAGTGCGCCGTCGTCCCGGTATGTATACCGATACCACGCGCCCGAACCACCTTGGCCAAGAGGTGATTGATAACAGCGTCGATGAAGCGTTGGCTGGCCACGCAAAACGCATCGATGTGATCCTGCACGCCGATCAGTCACTGGAAGTGATTGATGACGGCCGCGGCATGCCGGTGGATATCCACCCGGAAGAGGGCGTGCCGGCGGTGGAGTTAATCCTGTGCCGGCTGCACGCCGGCGGCAAGTTCTCCAACAAAAACTACCAGTTCTCCGGCGGCTTGCACGGCGTGGGCATCTCGGTGGTCAACGCCTTGTCAAAACGCGTTGAGGTGAACGTGCGCCGCGACGGCAATGTCTACAGCATGGCCTTCGAAAACGGCGATAAAGTGCAGGATCTTGAAGTGACCGGGACCTGCGGCAAACGTAACACCGGCACCAGCGTCCACTTCTGGCCGGACGAACAGTTCTTCGATAGCCCGCGCTTTTCCGTCACGCGCCTGTCGCATCTGCTGAAAGCCAAAGCGGTGCTGTGCCCGGGCGTGGAAATCTATTTCTTCGACAAGCTCAACAACACCGAACAGCGTTGGTGTTATCAGGACGGGTTAACCGATTACCTGATGGAAGCGGTCAACGGCCTGATTACATTGCCGGAAGCGCCTTTCGTTGGAACGTTCTCCGGCGATACCGAAGCCGTGGATTGGGCGCTGCTGTGGCTGCCGGAAGGCGGCGAACTGCTGACCGAAAGCTACGTTAACCTGATCCCCACCATGCAGGGGGGCACCCACGTTAACGGTCTGCGCCAGGGGCTGCTGGATGCGATGCGCGAGTTTTGCGAATTCCGCAATATCCTGCCGCGCGGCGTGAAGCTCTCCGCAGAGGATATCTGGGATCGCTGTGCTTACGTGCTGTCGGTAAAAATGCAGGATCCACAGTTCGCCGGCCAGACCAAAGAGCGTTTATCATCGCGCCAGTGCGCCGCGTTTGTCGCCGGCGTGGTGAAAGACGCCTTTAGCCTGTGGCTGAACCAGAACGTGCAGGCTGCGGAACAGCTGGCGGAACTGGCGATTTCCAGCGCCCAGCGCCGCCTGCGCGCGGCCAAGAAAGTGGTGCGCAAAAAGTTGACCAGCGGCCCCGCGCTGCCGGGCAAGCTGGCGGACTGCACGGCACAGGACCTGAGCATGACCGAACTGTTCCTGGTGGAAGGGGATTCTGCGGGCGGCTCCGCCAAGCAGGCGCGCGATCGTGAATATCAGGCGATCATGCCGCTGAAGGGCAAAATCCTCAATACCTGGGAAGTGTCTTCGGATGAGGTGCTGGCTTCGCAGGAAGTGCATGATATTTCAGTCGCGATAGGTATCGATCCCGACAGCGACGATCTCAGCCAACTGCGCTACGGCAAGATCTGTATCCTGGCGGATGCGGATTCCGATGGCCTGCATATCGCCACCTTGCTGTGCGCGCTGTTTGTGCGCCATTTCCGCGCCCTGGTGAAAGATGGGCACGTGTATGTGGCGATGCCGCCGCTGTACCGTATCGATCTTGGCAAAGAGGTCTACTATGCCCTCGACGAAGAAGAAAAAGCGGGCGTGCTGGAGCAACTGAAACGCAAGAAGGGCAAGCCTAACGTCCAGCGTTTCAAAGGGCTGGGGGAAATGAACCCGCTGCAGCTGCGCGAAACCACCCTGGATCCCAACACTCGCCGGCTGGTGCAACTGACGGTGGATGATGGCAACGTCGATCAGACGCTGGCCGTGATGGATATGCTGCTGGCGAAAAAACGGTCGGAAGATCGCCGTAACTGGCTGCAAGACAAGGGCGATATGGCAGAACTGTCGGTCTAACCCCAGCCAGGCCCGGTGGTTATCGGGCCTGGTTTTCTGCGCTTGAACAGGGCGGAATGCATGAAAATCACCCTTGAAGAACTCCTGGCATTTACCGCAGTGGTGGATTGCACCTCGATTACTGCGGCAGCCGAACAGCTTGGCCAAACCACTTCCGGCATCAGCCGCGCCCTCAGCCGGCTGGAGAAAAAGCTCGATACCACGTTGTTGCGCCGCACGACCCGCCGCCTTGAATTGACCGAAGAAGGGCAAACTTTCCTAAGCCACGCCCGTGAAATCATCCGCTCGGTTGAAAATGCCGAGGAACAGATGGCGTTACGGCGCACCTTGCCGGCCGGCCGGCTGCGGGTCAATGCCGCGGCGCCGTTTATGGAGCACGTGATTGTGCCGCTGGTGGCCGGGTTCCGCCGTCAGTTTCCGCAGATCACGCTGGAGCTGAATACCGATAACCTGTTTATCGATCTGCTGGAAAAGCGCACCGATATTGCGATTCGTATCGGCACCCTGCGCGATTCCACCCTGCACGCACGCTTGCTGGGCTACAGCACGCTGCGCATCCTGGCCAGCCCGGAATACATTGCCCGTTTTGGCGCGCCACAGCGCGTGAGCGACCTGCATGACCATTGCCTGCTGGGTTTTAGCCAGCCGGAATCGCTGAACCAATGGGCGCTGCGCGATGAGCAGGCGGAATTTTTCACCATCACGCCGACCATTTCGGCTTCAAGCGGGGAAACCCTGCGGCAACTGGCGCTGTGTGGGGAAGGGATCGTGCAACTGTCGGATTTCATGACGCGGGAAGATCAGCGTGCTGGGCGGCTGGTGCCGCTGCTGGAAGCGCAAACCCAGGGCGGGCATCGGCCAATTAACGCGGTGTATTATCACAATACCCCGCTGGCGGCGCGAATTACCTGTTTCCTGGACTACGTGAGCGCCCATATCGACGCCCAGCACCTGTAGCGGCAACGCCCACCCGCGGTGCGGGCGGGCATGTGCGATCAGGCAAACACGTTGCCCAGGTGCGCCTTATAGTTGGCGATGAACGTGTCGATCTGCGGATCTTTGATCACATCATTGCAGATGAAGGTTGGCAGCGCTTCCATGCCCAGGAACTGGTTCGCCTTGTGGAAGTGCAGGTACACGCCGTCGACGCCCACCCCATGGAAGAACTGAGCTGGATCGGTAAAGGCTTCCAACGGGGCGTTCCAGGTCAGGCTTAGCATGTACGTTTTGCCTTGCAGCAGGCCGCCGGAGCCGTATTTTTTGCTGGCGTCGGAGCGGGTGCGGCCATCGCTGGCATACAGGCTGCCGTGGCCAACGGTAAAGACTTCGTCGATGTATTTTTTCAGGATCCAGGGCTCGCCCATCCACCAGCCGGGCATTTGGTAGATAACCGTATCGGCCCACAGGTATTTCTCGATTTCCGCGTTGATATCGTAGCCATCATCGACAACGGTGACTTTTACGTCGTGCTGTGCGGCGCGCAGCACGTTTTCCGCCACGTCGCTCAGGGTTTGGTTTAACCGGCCTTCAGAATGGCCGAACTGTTTTTTGGCATTGATAATCAGTATGTTGCTCATCGTCTGTCATTCCTGTCCGATAAAAAGGATTTTTCCCTGTACATGCCGTACAGAACTTACGCTGACTGCCAGTGTAATACTTAGCAAGGAAAGGGAAAATGAGATCTAGCGCACAACAGTCTTGACTAAAAATCAATAAAAACGCCTGGCAGCAGCGCCATTTTGCACAAAATAAAATTTTGCCCGGCGCCGGTGAACGAGAAATGCACCAATTGTGACAGTGACCCGCAGATGGGGTACTATCGCGGGCAAGAATCGACAAGCATTGCCAAGCCACGGTCTGAGGATATTTGAGTAATGAGCGACCTGACTCATGACGGTGTAGAGCGTTTACCGCTGCACACATTCACTGAAAACGCCTATCTGAACTATTCCATGTACGTCATCATGGATCGAGCGTTACCGTACATTGGTGACGGCCTCAAGCCGGTACAGCGCCGTATCATCTATGCGATGTCTGAGCTGGGGCTGACTAACAGCGCCAAGTTCAAAAAATCCGCCCGTACTGTGGGTGACGTGTTAGGTAAATATCACCCACACGGCGACAGCGCCTGCTATGAAGCCATGGTGCTGATGGCGCAGCCGTTTTCATACCGTTACCCGCTGGTTGACGGCCAGGGCAACTGGGGTGCGCCGGACGATCCCAAATCTTTCGCCGCGATGCGTTATACCGAATCGCGCTTGTCGAAATACGCCGAGGTGTTGCTGAGCGAGTTGGGCCAGGGCACGGTCGACTGGGTGCCGAACTTCGACGGCACGCTGCAGGAACCGAAAATGCTGCCGGCGCGCCTGCCTAACGTGCTGCTCAATGGCACCACCGGCATCGCCGTGGGGATGGCGACCGATATCCCGCCGCATAACGTGCGCGAAGTAGCCGCCGCTGCGGTGGCGCTGCTGGAGAAACCTAACACCGGCCTGGACGAACTGCTGGAGTTTGTGCAGGGGCCGGATTTCCCGACCGAAGCTGAAATCATCACGCCGCGCGACGAACTGCGCAAAATTTACCAGAATGGCCGCGGTTCGGTGCGTATGCGCGCCATCTGGAAAAAAGAAGACGGCAGCGCGGTGATCACCGCCTTGCCGCACCAGGTTTCTGGCGCCAAGGTGCTGGAACAGATCGCCAGCCAGATGCGTGCCAAGAAGCTGCCGATGGTGGAAGATCTGCGTGACGAATCCGATCACGAGAACCCGACCCGGCTGGTGATTGTGCCGCGCTCGAACCGTGTGGATCTGGAGCAGGTGATGAGCCACCTGTTTGCCACCACCGATCTGGAGCGCAGCTACCGCATCAACATGAACATGATCGGCCTGGACAACCGCCCGGCGGTGAAAGGGCTGGTGGAAATCCTGACCGAGTGGCTGGCCTACCGGCGCGAGACGGTGCGCCGCCGCCTGAACTACCGGCTGGAAAAAGTGCTCAGGCGCCTGCATATCCTGGAAGGTTTGCTGGTTGCGTTTCTCAATATTGATGAAGTGATCCACATCATCCGTACCGAGGACGAGCCGAAGCCGGTGCTGATGCAGCGCTTTAGCATTACGGATACCCAGGCGGAAGCGATCCTGGAACTGAAACTGCGCCACCTGGCGAAGTTGGAAGAGGTGAAAATCCGCGGCGAGCAGGATGAGCTGGCGAAAGAGCGCGATCATCTGCAGGCGCTGCTGGCCTCTGAGCGCAAGCTGAATACGCTGATCAAAAAAGAGATCCAGGCGGATGCGCAAACCTATGGCGACGATCGCCGCTCACCGATTACCGAGCGCGCCGAAGCCAAGGCGATGAGCGAGCACGATTTCGTGCCGTCCGAGCCGGTGACCATCGTGCTGTCCGAAATGGGATGGGTGCGCAGCGCCAAAGGCCATGACATCGATCCGATTGGCCTGAACTACAAAGCCGGCGATAGCTTCCGCGCCGCCGCGCGCGGCAAGAGCAATCAGCCGGTGGTGTTTATCGACTCCACCGGGCGCAGCTATGCGCTTGATCCGCTGACGTTGCCGTCTGCCCGTGGGCAGGGCGAACCGCTGACCGGCAAACTGACGCCGCCGCCGGGCGCCACCATTGAACAGGTGATCATGGCGCCGGACGAGCAGAAGCTGCTGATGGCGTCCGATGCCGGCTATGGCTTCGTCTGTACCTTCAGCGATCTGGTGGCGCGCAATCGCGCCGGTAAAGTGATCATCACCTTGCCGGATAATGCCAAGGCGTTGCCGCCGTTGGAGATTTACAGCGACGACGATATGCTGCTGTCGATCACCAAGGCGGGGCGCATGCTGATGTTCCCGGTGGCCGATCTGCCGCAACTCTCGAAGGGCAAGGGCAATAAAATCGTTTCTATTCCTTCGGCGCAGGCCTCTTCCGGCGAGGATATTCTTGCCTGGCTGTTCGTGCTGCCGCCGCAGACTTCCGTTACCCTGCACGTCGGTAAACGCAAGCTGACGCTGCGGCCGGAAGATTTGCAGAAGTTCCGCGCCGAACGTGGCCGCAAGGGCACGCTGTTGCCGCGCGGGCTGCAGCGGATCGATCGCGTCGAGCTGGATATGCCGCCGCGTGCGGATGCCAGCGAGGAGTAATACAATCCCGGGCGCGGCCACAAGCTGCGCCCTTATTCCCCCCGGGCGCCGGCATGGTTAAATCAATGACGTTGAAACGCATAAATATATTGTGCGCGGCGGCGGCTGGCAGGAAAATAGCCCGAACCCTCGGGGTATAAATAAGCAAAGAGCGGCGCAGCAGTTATCGCCGTGCCGGCAGTGTGCTAAAGAGGTTGTTATGTTATTAATTTTACGTGCCGTTTTCGTCACTCTGTTTTGTATTTTGGTGTGCGTTTTCGGTTCTATTTATTGTTTATTTAGCCCGCGTAATCCCCGCCATGTCGCCACCTTTGGGCATTTGTTTGGCCGGCTGTCACGCGTATTGGGGCTGAAGGTTCAGGTGCGTAAGCCCGCGGCGGCGGCCAGCTACGGCAACTGCATTTATATTGCCAACCACCAGAATAATTACGATATGGTCACGGCGTCGAATATCGTGCAGCCGCGGACGGTGACCGTCGGTAAGAAAAGCCTGGCGTGGATCCCCTTTTTTGGGCCGCTGTATTGGTTGGCCGGTAACTTGCTGATCGATCGGGATAACCGTGCCAAGGCGCATGGCACCATTGCCCAGGTGGTTGAGCAGATTAAGAAAAAGAACATTTCAATCTGGATGTTCCCGGAAGGTACCCGTAGCCGTGGGCGTGGGTTGATGCCGTTCAAAACCGGCGCTTTCCACGCGGCCATTTCCGCCGGGGTGCCGATTGTGCCGATCTGTGTCTCCAATACCAGCAATAAAATCAGTCTGAACCGTTGGAATAACGGCCACGTGATTGTTGAAATGCTGGAGCCGGTGGATGTCAGCCAGTATGGCAAGGAAAACGTGCGCGAACTGGCGGCGCATTGCCACGATCTGATGCAGGCAAAAATCGCCGAATTGGATGCCGAAGTCGCCCAGCTTGAAGCGGCTAAAAAATAACATTATCCGCTGGCGTTAAAACAGGTATTTTAAACAGCACTGGATGCTGTTAACGCTTAGGCCCCCAGATGATCCCTGGGGGCTGGCTTTTTTGCACATGGTCAATCTTTGTTTTTTAATGGAGAGTTTATGTCACTCAGTCGACGTCGGTTTATTCAGGCATCGGGTCTGGCGCTGTGTGCGGGTAGCGTGCCGCTGAGGGCTGAAGCGAAAGGAACGCAGACCCCTCTACCTGTTCCCCCGTTGCTGGAATCACGCCGGGGCCAGCCGCTGTTTTTAACCCTGCAACGTGCCCATTGGGCCTTTATGGATAGCCGTAAAGCTTCCGTCTGGGGCATTAACGGCATGTATCTTGGGCCAACGGTGCGGGTATACAGCGGCGATGACGTTAAGCTCATCTACAGCAACCGGCTGCTGGAGCCGGTTGCCATGACCATCAGCGGCCTGCAAGTGCCAGGCACGCTGGCCGGCGGCGCGGCGCGCATGATGTCGCCCGGCGTTGACTGGGCGCCGGTGATCCCCATCCGGCAGGCGGCGGCCACCTGTTGGTATCACGCGAATACCCCCAACCGTATGGCCCCGCACGTGTATAACGGCCTGGCGGGCCTGTGGCTGGTGGAGGACGCCGTCAGCAAGGCGTTGCCGCTGCCGAACCACTACGGCGTGGATGACTTCCCGCTGATTATTCAGGACAAGCGCCTGGATAACTTCGGTATGCCGGAATACGATCCGCCGGGGCAGGGCGGCTTCGTCGGCGACACGCTGTTGGTCAATGGCGTGCAGAACCCCTACGTTGAAGTGTCGCGCGGCTGGGTGCGCTTGCGTTTGCTGAATGCGTCCAACTCGCGGCGCTATACGCTGCAGCTGAGCGACGGCCGGCCTTTCCATGTGATTGCCAGCGATCAGGGCTTCCTGCCTGCGCCGGTGGTGGTGCAGGCGCTGATGCTGGCGCCGGGGGAGCGGCGTGAAGTGCTGCTTGATATGTCGACGGGCGATGAAGTGACGATCAGCGCCGGCGAGTCGGCGGGCATTATGGATCGCCTGCGCGGCCTGTTCGAGCCATCGAGTATTCTGGTGTCGACGCAGGTGCTGACGCTGAAGCCCACCGGGCTGCTGCCGCTGGTGACCGATAATCTGCCGATGCGCCTGATGGCGGATCAGTTGCTGGATGGCAACGCGGTGCGTTCGCGCGAGTTCCGCCTGGGCGATAGTCTGGCCGGCATCAACGGCGCGATCTGGGACATGAACCGTATTGACGTGCAGGCGAAGCAGGGCACCTGGGAGCGCTGGACGATCCACGCCGATACGCCGCAGGCGTTCCATATCCAGGGCGTGCAGTTCTTGATTAAGCGGGTGAATGGCGCACAGCCGATGGCGGAAGACCGCGGCTGGAAAGATACGGTGTGGGTTGACGGCGATGTTGAGCTGTTGGTGTATTTCCCGCAGGTGTCTTCAGAGCACTTCCCGTTCCTTTACTACAGCCAGACGCTGGAAATGGCCGATCGCGGTTCTGCCGGCCAGTTTGTGGTTCAGCCGGCGTAGCCTGCCCTCACCCCAACCCTCTCCCAAAGGGAGAGGGAGCAGCCCGCGGCCGTATTCATGTTAAGTGGCTAACTCTCGCTCCCTGTTAGAACGTGCATATTGATGACGAGACTGTGTTAGAAAGTACAGGGGGAGTCATAGCTGAGTATTTGCACTATCGGCTCCCTCTCCCAAAGGGAGAGGGAGCAGCCCGCGGCCGTATTCATGTTAAGTGACTAATTCTCGCTTTCTGTTAGAAAGTGCATATTGATGACGAGACTGTGTTAGAAAGTGCAGGGGAGTCATAGCTGAGTATTTGCACTATCGGCTCCCTCTCCCAAAGGGAGAGGGAGCAGCCCGCAGCCGTATTCATGTTAAGTGACTAACTCTCGCTCTCTGTTAGAACGTGCATATTGATGACGAGACTGTGTTAGAAAGTACAGGGGAGTCATAGCAGAGTATTTGCACTATCGGCTCCCTCTCCCAAAGGGAGAGGGAGCAGCCCGCGGCCGTATTCATGTTAAGTGACTAACTCTCGCTCTCTGTTAGAACGTGCATATTGATGACGAGACTGTGTTAGAAAGTACAGGAGACGTTATAGCCGGGTATTTGCACCATCAACTCCCTCTCCCTTTGCGATAGTACAGGGGGGAACAATAGCCGGGTATTTGCACTATTGGCTCCCTCTCCCTTTGGGAGAGGGTTGGGGTGAGGGAAAAGGGAAGGTGATGACTTAAAACGTATCTGGATCCGGCCCCAGGCGCTTGCCGATATCCAGCTTGGCTACCTGGCTTAGCTCATCCTTATCCAGCTTAAAATCAAACACGTCGAAGTTTTCCCGAATGCGCGATGGCGTAACGGACTTCGGTATCACGATCAGGCCGTTATCCAAATGCCAGCGCACCACGATTTGTGCCGGCGTCTTGCCATATTTCTTCGCCAACTGTTTGACGATCGGTTGATCGAATACTCCGGCGCCGCCCTGCGCCAGCGGGCTCCAGGACTCGGTGGCGATTTTATGAGTCGCGTTCCAGGCGTGGAGTTGGCGCTGTTGCATCAGCGGATGCAGCTCAATCTGGTTCACCACCGGGATCTCGCCGGTCTCGTCCAGCAGGCGCTGCAGATGCGGCATGTTGAAGTTACACACGCCGATGCTTTTCGTCAGCCCCTGTTCGCGCAGTTTGATCAGCGCGCGCCAGGCATTAACGTATTGATCCTGCGCCGGCTGCGGCCAGTGGATCAGATAGAGATCAACGTAATCGAGCTGCAGTTTCTTCAGGCTGGTTTCCAGCGCCGCCTGCGGGTTGCTCTGATCGTCATTCCACAGCTTGGTGGTGATAAACAGTTCGTTACGCGGGATTGCCGTGGCTTGCAATGCGCGGCCGACGCCTTCTTCATTTTTGTAGATTGCCGCCGTATCGACCGAACGGTAACCGGTCTCCAGCGCGCAGGCTACCGCGTTGGTGGTTTCTTCAATGCTCGCCTGCCAAACGCCAAGGCCTAACTGCGGCATCAGATTGCCATCGTGCAGTTTGATGATGGATTGCGTTGTCATGCGTCTCTCCTTTTAACCTGATTGCCGGCGTGGTAAATGCCGGAAAGATTCTCGTTATATTTTAGATGGCAAAATGGCCGTCTGCCGGTTTTGCCGGTGCCCCGCGTTCCCACCGGCGAAGAATGAAAAAGTAAACAGAATATGGCAGAAACGCCGTGGTGCGGGGAGTGCAGCCGGCGCGGAGCCGGCTGCGATAACGAGCTGGAAACTAAAGCCTAGCAGGAAATCGCGGATCGTGATCAGCGCGCGGCTTCATAAATGCGCTGACTGACATCCAGCGTAATATCCTGGTGCTCGCCCAGCGCGGTCATTCCGTGCTCTTTCAACTTGTTAAGCAACGCCGGGATGCTGCTGCCATCGAGCTGGTAATCGGCCATCCGGGTGGCGACGCCCATTGTTTCGAAGAAGGCGCGGGTGGCGGCGATCGCCGCGTCAATACGGCTGTCTTCGCTGCCTTCACGCAGCCCCCAAACGCGATCGGCATATTGCAGCAGTTTTTCGCGTTTTTGCGCCTTTTTCTCTACCAGCAGCGCCGGCAGGACGATCGCCAGCGTCTGGGCGTGATCCAGGTGGTGCATCGCGGTCAGCTCATGGCCAAGCATATGGGTCGCCCAGTCTTGCGGCACGCCGGCGCCGATCAGGCCGTTAAGCGCCAGGGTAGCGCTCCACATCACGTTGGCGCGCACCGCGTAGTTTTCCGGCTCTGCCAGCGCGCGCGGGCCTTCTTCGATCAGCGTCAGCAGCAGGCCTTCGGCAAAGCGATCCTGCACCTTGGCATCGACCGGGTAGGTCAGGTATTGCTCAATGGTATGCACGAAGGCGTCAACGACGCCGTTGGCGATCTGGCGCGGCGGCAGCGTATAGGTGACGACCGGATCGAGCACGGCGAACAGCGGCTGAACATAAGGTGAATGGAAGTGCTGCTTATCGCCGGTGGTTTTGCGGGTGATCACCGCGCCGCTGTTGGATTCCGAGCCGGTGGCCGGCAGGGTGAGCACGCAGCCCAGCGGCACCGCGTGGGTGACTTCGTGGCCCAGCGTTTGCAGGATATGCCAGGGATCGCTGGCGGCGGTGTAATGCGCGGCGGCCGCGATGAATTTGGTGCCGTCGACCACTGAGCCGCCGCCCACGGCCAGCAGGAAATCAATCTTTTCATCGCGCACGATGTCGACGGCTTTCATCAACGTTTCATAGGTCGGGTTTGGTTCAATGCCGGAAAATTCACGCACATCACGGCCCGCCAATGCGGCATAGACCTGATCGAGCACGCCGTTTTTCTTCACGCTGCCGCCACCATAGGTGATCAGGATGCGCGCATCGGCGGGGATCTGTTTGCCCACTTCGGCGATCTGCCCTTGGCCAAACAGAATCTTGGTCGGGGTATGGAGAGTAAAATTTTGCATGGGTTATTTATCCAGTTTAAAGCCTTGTTTTTGAATCGCGGGCAGCACATCCGGGTAATAAATATGCTGATAATAGCTGGCGGTATTGTGGCCCCAGTCATCGCCGTCGCTGCGGCCGAGTTTCTGCCAGTAAGCCGTCAGCGTTTGGTTATAGGCATTGATTGCCGCCGGCAGCGCTTCCGGTTGGTAGTGCTCGTCATGGCGGAAGCTGGCGATAGGCAGGCGCGGCTTTTGGTGCGCCGGTTGGTCAACGTAACCGAGCACCAGGCCCACCACTGGGAACGTGAGTTCCGGCAGTTGCAGCAGTTCAATCATCGCCTGTGGGTTGCGGCGGATGCCGCCGATCGGCACGATGCCCAGCCCATAAGAGCGGGCGGCGGTCATTAACGCGCCCAACGCGATACCCACATCGGTGGTGCCAGAAATCAGACTCTCGATGCTCTGATGCGCCACCTGTTGTTTGCCGCTCATTTCGATGCCGAGCCGGGTTTTGTACATGTCCAGCACCACGGTAATAAACACCGGCGCCTGGGCAATCCACGGCTGGCCGCCGGCCAGTTCGGCGATACGCGCCCGCTGTTTGGCGTCGCGGGTGACCACCAGAGAAACTTGCTGCGAGTTGACGGAGGTCGGCGCCAAGTGCGCGGCGGCGATGATGTTGTCGAGGATATCGTCGGCAATCGGTTTATTCAGGTAGCTACGTTCGCTGCGGTGGCTGGTGAGCAGTTCTATAGTCTGGTTCATAACGTTCCTGCTTTGCGTTGGAGGTCCCTTAGCCCGGCGTGTTTTGGCAGCGCCGGGCATTCTCAATGGTTTTATTGTCAGTAAGCTGGGCCGGTATCGCAATGCACATTCCTGTTGGTATCTTGCCTATTCCTACATTTGTCTGTAGGAATGTGAATATTTTTATTATGATTGATGCTAGATTATTCTTGAATTTTATAGGGGGTGCGATGACAGACATTGATGCGCTGCGCAGCCGTATGGCAAGCCAGGCGGCGCGCTTTGCCAGGGGCAACGGCTACACGCCATCACCGGTGCCGCTGGTGAAGATTTTATACGTGGATCAGCACCGCCCGCGCCAGCCAGTGATGTATGAGCCGGGTATCGTGATCGTGTTCCAGGGGCATAAGGTGGGCTACTGCGGCAATAAGGTGTTCCAGTACGATCCGCGTAATTACCTGGTGATGACGGTGCCGCTGCCGCTTGAATGCGAAACCTTTGCCAGCCAGGAGCAACCGCTGGTGGGGATGGCGGTGAATATCGATACGCAGATGCTGCAGGATTTGCTGATCGACATCGGCGACGATGATTTCCTGATGAAGCCACATGCCGAGAGCACCGGGATGAGCTGCGCCGTCTTAACCGATGAGATGCTGTGTGCCACCGAGCGTTTGCTGGACGTGATGGCGCGCCCGCTGGATGCGCGCGTGCTGGGGCCAAAGATCGTGCGGGAAATTCTTTACTATGTGCTGTTGGGCCGCTGCGGTGCATCCTTGCAGGAGCTGGTTAACCGCCAGACGCACTTTAGCCAGATCGCCAAGGCACTGCGGCGTATTGAGCGCCAGTATGCGGAAAACCTGAACGTCGAAACGCTGGCGAGCGAAGTGAACATGAGCGTGTCGGCGTTCCACCATAATTTTAAGGCGGTGACCAATACGTCGCCGTTGCAGTATGTGAAATCCTACCGTTTGCATAAGGCGCGGTTGCTGATGGTCTTTGATGGCCTGAATGCCAGCACGGCCGCCAACCGCGTGGGGTATGAAAGCGCCTCCCAGTTTAGCCGCGAGTTCAAGCGTTTCTTTGGCATTACGCCCAGTGATGAACTTGCCCGCCAGCGCGAAGGCAATGGCACCGTGGTGGTTGATTAAAGCAGAAAGCGGAAGCGCCCAACCGGCGCGCTGCTGCGCCGGTTGAGGAGACGCGCGTTAGGATTAGGCGCGTTTTTTACGCCAGATCACCAGCATGCCGCCCAGCAAACCGATGGTCAGCAACGCCAGGGGCAGGATCATCAGCCCGGTCATAACCTGGCTTTCATAGCGTTTAACCAGGGGAATCTGGCTGAAGGCATAACCCAGGCTGACCACGGCGGTAACCCAAATCAGCCCGCTTAGCCAGTTGAACAGCTGAAAGCGCGCGCTGTTCAGGCCGGAAATGCCTGCCATGGTCGGCAAAATGGTGCGCACAAAGCCAAGGAAGCGGCCGATCAGTAGCGCCGTCAGGCCGTGGCGGTTGAACAGCATATGCGCCCGCTGGTGGTATTGGGCGGGGAGCTGCAGCAGCCAACCTTTAACCACCCTGGTGTGGCCGAGCCAACGGCCCTGCAGGTAGCTTAACCAACACCCCAGGCTGGCGGCGATGGTCAGGATCAGCAACGTTGGCACATAGCCCATCACCCCTTTGGCGATCAGCGCCCCGGATAATAGCAATAGACTGTCGCCGGGCAGGAAAGACGCCGGCAGTAAACCGTTTTCTAACAGCAGGGTGGCGAAAAGCACTGCATAAACCACCCAAAGCACGCCGGGGTTGGCCAGGGCCGCAAAATCCTGTTGCCAAAGCGCGTGAACAATCTCTCTTAATACTTCCATTCTCTGTCCCGTTGCGCCTGGTCACTTTCTCGAGGCTATTTGGTCTATACCCATTGCTTTTGGCACGGCGGCGCAGCTAACCGCTGGCGGGCGAAGGCACACCGGTATCGGGTGGTAACGCATCTGAGGATTTACGCGTTTACGGCTTTGCCGCCGGGCCAATCACTGTGGGTATCGCGATTAACAAAACTGCCCACAGTGTAACGCTATTCGCGGTTGCGAACATTAAACGACGTGCAGAAATATGTATCAGGAAACAAAATTACTGCACAAATCGTTGAGGTTGTCGCTTAGCGGTTGATCCGTTCGAAGCCGGCCGCCAGATCGTCAATCAGATCTTCGGTGTTTTCCAGGCCGATATGCAACCGCACCAGGGTGCCGCTGAAGTCGATGCCGCCTGCCGGGCGGATAGCCGCCAGTTCTTCCGGCTGGTTGGCCAGGATCAGCGATTCAAAGCCACCCCAGGAATAGGCCATGGTGAAATGGCGGAAGTTATCCAGATAGTCGGCAAGCTGCTGGTCGCTTAGGCGCTGCTTGAGCACAAAGGAGAACAGCCCGCTGCAGCCGCTGAAGTCACGCTGGTAGAATTCGTGCCCTTTGCTGCCGGGCAGCGCCGGGTGGTTCACCCGTGCCACTTCCGGCCGCGCCGCCAGCCACTGTGCCACCGCGATGCTGCTTTGCTGGTGCTGCTTAAGGCGCACGCCCAGGGTGCGCAGGCCGCGGCTAGCCATGTAGGCGGTATCGGCATCCACCATTTGGCCCATCAGGTAAGAGTATTCACGCAGTTGATCCCAACAGCGGGCGTTGGCGACGGCGGTGCCGAGCATATAGTCGGAATGGCCGATAATGTATTTGGTGCCCGCCTGGATGGAGATATCAATACCGAAGTCCAGCGCCTTGAACAGCACGCCGGCAGCCCAGGTATTGTCGATCATGATGACGACTTCGGGGTTCACCGCCCGCACCGCTTGCACGATGGCCGGGATATCCTGGACTTCCATGGTGATGGAACCGGGGGATTCCAGAAACACCACCCGGGTATTGGGCTGCACCAGATCGCCGATGGCGGCGCCAATCAGCGGATCAAAATAGGTGGTGCTGACGTTCATGCGCCCGAGAATATGGGTGCAAAAATCCTGCGTAGGCTCATACGCCGAGCCCGTAACCAGTACATGGTCGCCGGCGCTGACGAATGATAAAATAGCGTTGGATACCGCGGCCGCCCCACAGGGGTAAAGTGCGCAGCCGGCGCCGCCTTCCAGTTCGGTCATTGCCTCCTGAAAGGCAAAATGGGTGAGCGTGCCGCGGCGGCCGTAAAACAGCTCGCCTTTCGCACGGTTGGCGGTGGCGTGCTTCTTGGCGGCCACGGAATCGAACACCAGTGAAGAGGCGCGTTGCGTCACCGGGTTAACGGCGCCCTGGGTATAGCGTTTTGTACGGCCTGCGCCGATCAGTGCGGTTTCGATATGTTCTGATTTCATCTGTGGCTCACCTTGGTTACGCTTCACTGCTGGTCATGTTGATGGCCTTTACGTTAACATGGTCAAGAATAGCCATCCAGACGTTTTAACTGCTATGGTGGCAAGTGGCTATAATCTGCTACGCTGGGGCACAGTAGCGCAGCATCATGCTGTTTCAAGCGGCAAGATGTGGCCCGTTAGCCTGCAGGAATGTGAAGCGTCGGCGCCGTTATAGCGGTTTTTTGTTAACCTTTTTAGGCGCTGATGTTGCATGGTAAGGGGATGTATTTCCCTGCTTTTATTGTGGAAGCATCATTTTTTTTCCACAGATGCATTATTGCGCAAATAATAATGATAACTACTATCAATTCACGGTCGGTTTGATATGATCGCAGGCTGATTTATTCTCTGGTTTTTTATTCGGTACATTCTCTAATTTTCGGTAATGGGTGGAGGCGCAGCGTGAAAACGGCTGGCAAAGCGATGAATCAAGGATCTCACGGTACTGGCCGGGGAGTATGGAATGCGATCGGGCGCGGTGTTATTGCGCCGATGGTGTTAATGGTGGGGCTGGCAGGCTATGTGCATGCTGCGCCGGCAACGGCACCGGGCATTGCAGAAAGCGCTGCGCCGGCGGCAACGCCCGCGCCCGCCGCGCCTGAAAATGCAGCACCGCCCGCAGCAGCAGCGCCGGTTATGCCGCAGCAACCGGCCAATGCACCGGCTGAAATGCTGAGCACCGATCTGTCGGTCTGGGGCATGTACGAGCACGCCGATGCCGTGGTGAAAACGGTGATGATTGGCCTGGTGTTGGCCTCTATCGTGACCTGGACCATTCTGTTTGCCAAAGGCAGCGAACTGTTCCGCGCCAAACGCCGTTTACGCCGCGAGCAGCAGGCGCTGGCCGAAGCACGCTCCCTGGATGAGGCCGCAGAACTGGCGCAACAATTCTCGGCGGAAAGCATCAGCGCCGCCCTGCTGAACGACGCGAAAAACGAACTGGAGCTGTCTGCCGATTCCCACGATAACGGCGGGATTAAAGACCGCACCGGGTTCCGCCTGGAGCGCAAAGTGGCGGCCTATGGCCGGCATCTGGGCCGCGGCAACGGCTTCCTGGCCACCATCGGCGCGATCTCGCCGTTTGTCGGCCTGTTCGGCACCGTGTGGGGCATCATGAACAGCTTTATCGGCATCGCCCATTCGCAAACCACCAACCTGGCGGTTGTGGCGCCGGGGATTGCCGAAGCGCTGCTGGCTACCGCTCTGGGCCTGGTGGCGGCTATCCCGGCGGTGGTGATTTACAACATCTTTGCCCGTGTGATTGGCGGCCACCGTGCCCAGGTTGGCGATGTGGCCGCGCAGGTGCTGCTGTTGCTCAGCCGCGATCTGGATCTGGAGGCCACGGCAGAAGCAAAGCGCTCTCAGCACGCACATCAACTGCGGGTGGGTTGAGTTATGGCGATGCACTTGAATGAAGATATCGACGACGCGGGTGAAATGCATGACATCAACGTCACGCCGTTTATCGACGTTATGCTGGTGCTGCTGATTATCTTTATGGTCGCAGCGCCGTTGGCGACGGTGGATGTCCGTGTCGATCTGCCGGCGTCTTCCGCCAAGCCGCAGCCGCGCCCAGAGAAGCCGGTATTCCTGTCGGTGAAAGCCGATGGGCAACTGTACATCGGCGAGCAGACGGTCACCTATGAACAGTTGGTTTCCGTGCTGGAGCAACAGACCAATTTCGATAAAGAAACCACCATTTTCTTCCAGGCTGACAAGAGCGTGAACTATGAAACCCTGATGCGCGTAATGGATACCTTACGCCGCGCGGGCTATCTGAAAGTCGGGCTGGTGGGGATGGAGAGCGCCAGCAAATAGTATGGCGGCAGGGTTATTGAGCCGCCGCGGCTATCAAGCCAGCCAGTTTCCCTGGCTGGCTTTTTTATTGGGGCCTAGCCGCGGGCATGTGCGGCGGCCTGCGCCACCTGCGCATCGGTTGGCCGCACCCCGGTGTACAACACAAACTGTTCCAGTGCCTGCAGCGCTATCACCTCGGCGCCGGTAATCACCTGCTTGCCTTTTTCCCGCCCGTAGCGAATTAACGGCGTTTCCGCCGGCAAGGCAACCACGTCAAAGACGATGCTGGCGGCATCGATAGCGGCAGGTGGAAACGCCAATTGATCCGTTTCCGCGCCGCCGGCCATGCCGATCGGCGTGACGTTGATCACCATCGCCGCTTGCAGATCCCCCAGTTCGGGCTGCCATGAGTAGCCGTACTGCGCCGCCAGCGCTTTACCGGCGGCTTCATTACGGGCGATGATATGGCCGTCGCTGAACCCGGCATCGCGCAGCGCCGCCGTCACCGCTTTCGCCATGCCGCCGCTGCCGCGCAGGGCAAAGCGGGTGGTTGGCGGCACCTGGTATTGCGCCAGCAGTTTGGCTATCGCGATATAGTCGGTGTTGTAGGCGCGCAGATATCCCGCGTCATTGACGATGGTATTCACCGAGTCTATGGCTTTGGCCGAAGGATCGAGTTCATCCAGGAACGGGATGCAGCTCTCCTTGAATGGCATGGAGATCGCGCAGCCGCGGATCCCCAACGCCCTGACGCCCCCCACCGCGGCCTGAATATCCTGGGTGGTGAATGCCTTGTAAATGAAGTTCAGCCCCAGTTCCTGATACAGGTAGTTATGAAAGCGGGTGCCGAAGTTGCCGGGGCGGCCGGACAGCGACATGCACAGTTGGGTGTCTTTATTGATTTCACGGCTCATGGTTGGTCCTTCTCTTTCACGCAAGGTTGACCCATTCAGCTTACGCCAAATGTTAGAGGATTCAGATGCCGGGGGCATTTTTCAGCACAAAATCCTCGGCTTGCTTCGACCACAGACCACCGCTTGCCACCAGTAACTGCTTCAGTTGGCGCAGAAAGTCCGTTTCCGGCTCTTCCTGCAACAACGTATTGAGGCTAATCAGCGGCAGCGCCTTCTGGGTGTACACCATCTTCTTGCCGCCAATGATCTGCGGCAGGTTAAGGGTGGTGTGTGCCGCCGCGTCCAGGCCGAGGATGTGCGAAACCACTTTGCGGACATCGATTTTTTTCTCTTCGATCAGTTTCACCGCGGCGCGCATATCGGCGGTATTGCCGCCGGAGGTGCCGACATAGTGAGTAAACGCATAGTGTATGTCATAGAAATTGATCGGTGCGCTGAAGGCCTTGTCCTGCGGCCCGGCGAAGAAATTGACGCAGCCGTCCGGCGCCAGCAGCGAAGAGGCCAGGGTGACCAATTCGGCCGAAGGCACAAAAATGAAGATATCGTCATAGCCGG
This sequence comes from Gibbsiella dentisursi, assembly GCF_039539505.1. NCBI lineage: Bacteria > Pseudomonadati > Pseudomonadota > Gammaproteobacteria > Enterobacterales > Yersiniaceae > Gibbsiella > Gibbsiella dentisursi. Next base: position 421,850 of record NZ_BAABDG010000003.1, on the reverse strand, counting down.
CGCCTGCCGTCAGGCCAAGCAAATGGCTGCGCTGATCCGCCAACGTGTGGGCGTTCAAATAATGTACCTGCACGCCGTTATCGGCGGGATAGTGGCGCTGTGCATGGCGCAGTTTTTCTTCCTGGCGATCGGTCACGACCAGCCGTTGCGGCTGCACGGGGCCATGCAGCGCATAGTCAATCGCCAGCAGCCCCATCGGGCCGGTGCCGCCGAGGATTAACAGGTTGCCGCCGGGTTTGATGCCCATGGTGTGGTTATAACTGCCGGCGGCCAGGTGGTAATTGGCATTGAACGCGCCGATGACGCACGACAACGGCTCTACCAGCGAGCCTTCAAAATAGCAGTCGCCCTGGTAGCTAAGCAGGCAGTCCTGTTCCATCACCTCGTTCGGGATCAGCACATGAGTGGCTTCACCGCCCACGAACGGGAAGGAATACCCCGGGCAATCGGGGCGATCCGGCAGTTGCAGGTTGGCCTGAATCACGTAACGGCTGCCGGGGGTGAACTTATGCTGCCATTTTTTGCCGACGCGCAGGATCTCGCCGCAGAACTCATGGCCAATAACGATCGGGTTTTCCGCCACCTTATTCGGCACCTTTTTATGGTCGGCACCCTGGTTGGCTTCTTTCCAGGAGGAAAGGCAGATGCTGTCGGTCATTACCGTTGCCAGGATTTCATCCTCCGCCATGTCCGGCAGTGCAAACTGCTCAAGGCGCAGATCGTTTTTGCCATACAGGCGTAATGCGGTTGTTTTCATAGGGCCCTCTGTATTGTCAGGTAGAAAATCAGGAAAGAATGCCGAACCCGTAGCCGAAGATGCCCAGCCCAAACAGGGAGAAGATCAGCCAAATCGGGTTTATCTTGCGTTTGAGCAGGCGCATCATCAGCAGCGTGAGCGCCAGCGCCAGCAGGCCGGGGCAGAGTTGATCGAGGATGTTTTGCACCGTCATCACCACCGGTTCGCCCTGCGGGCCGGGGGTTTGCGAAACCACCAGCGGCACGTTGATGCTGGTCCACTTGGTGACCAACACCCCCATAATGAATAGCCCGAGGATCGAAGCGCCTTCGGTCAGTTTCTGCAGCAGGTTGCCCGCCATGTCCTTGACGATGTCCACACCCTTGCGGAAGCCGTACTGCAACCCGAACCACTTCAGCGCCAGCCGCACCAGGTTGAAGCAGAAAAAGAACAAAATCGGGCCCATCACATTGCCGCTTAGCGCCAGCGAAGCGCCCAGCGCGGCGGTGATCGGGCGCAGCGTGCCCCAGATCAGCGGATCGCCAACGCCGGCCAGCGGGCCCATCAGGCCGACCTTCAGGCTGTTGATGGCGCCTTCGTCAATGTCGGCGCCGTTGGCGCGCGACTCTTCCATTGCGGCGGTGACACCCAGCACCGGGCCGACCACCGCCGGGGTGGTGTTGAAGAACACCAGATGGCGTTTCATCGCCGCGATCTGATCTTCTTTCAACGGGTACAGCCGTTTGATCGCCGGGATCATGTCGTAGCAGAAACCCAGGCCGTGGATCCGTTCATAGTTGAATGACGCCTGTTGCAGGTTCGAACGCAGAAACATGCGGAACAGATCGGATTTGGTCAGGCGTTTTGGGGAATGGTTCATGGCGATGCTCCTAGTCTTCCAACTCGTCGATGCGTTGGCTATTGCCGCGGGCGGCAGCGTTGTTCGATTGGTGGTAGTTCGGGTTCAGCTGGATATAAATCAGCGCGATAATCAGGCCGATGCCGCCAAAGGCTAACAGGCTGAAGTTGAGGTAGCCGCCGACCAGAAAACCGAGGAAGAAGAACGGCATTAGGTACTTAACGCCCATCATGTTGAGCACCATGGCGTAGCCGACCACCACGATAAAGCCCCCGGCGATCTGCAAACCGCGCGTGACCACTTCCGGGATGGCGTTCAACATTTGGCTGACGGTGTCGGCGCTGACGAACATCGCCACCAGCAGCACCGGAATCGCCACCCGCAGCGCCTGTACCCCAAGGGCCGAGACGTGCAGCAGGTCAACCAGGCCGAAGTTGGCTTTTTCCGCCGCCTTGTCGGCGGCGTGCTGGAATACCACGGTAATGGTGCGGGCGAAGACGGTGAGCACCTGGCCGGCGGCGGCGACCGGCAGCGCGATGGCGATGCCAGTGGGAATGCTTTGCTGGCCGACAATCACCAGAATGGTGGAGATGATGCTGGCGAGCGCCGAATCGGGCGACTGCGCGGCGCCTATATTCATCCAGCCCAGGGCGATCAGCTCCAGCGTACCGCCTAAAATCACGCCGGAAGTCATATCGCCCAGAATCAGGCCGGTGATGGTGCAGGCAATCAGCGGGCGGTGCGTTTGGAACTCATCGAGCACGCTGCCCATGCCGGCAATACAGGCAAAGAGAAATATAAAGATGATTTGTAGGATACTTATTTCCATGATGGTGCGCCTTACGTTTTTTGTGTAAAACAACCCCATGTTTCATGCGGGGCATGAAATGCGATTAATGATTAAATAAAACGACGATTTATTTTTTTAACTGAACTCAACGGCATTAATTTTGCTGATAAAATCTATTTTCGGATCGGAGATCACCACGCGAAGATCCAATTCCACGCCGGCGGCGGCCAACTGTTGAAAAGCCTCTGCGTCTTGTTTATCCAGCGAAACAGCTTTGGTGATCTGCGTTTTACCAATACGGTACGCCATGCCGCCAATATTAATTTTCTTTATCTCGACACCGGCGTTAACCATACGCAGTACATCAGTCGGATTGGTGAATAAATAAAAAACCTTATCGTTGGCGTATTTTTCGTTATTATGAACCGCAACGGCTTTTTCAATATTCACAATATTGACTTTTATGCCCGGCGGCGCGGCCTGTTTTAATAATGTTTTCCGCAGTTCATCGTTATAAACATCGTCATTGCAAATAATGATGCGATCGGCTCTGGCCTCTTTGGCCCAGACCGTGCTGACCTGGCCGTGGATCAGGCGATCGTCGATTCTGGCTAAGTTAATGATCATAAGAAATCCGCCTCTTCTTGTTCCAGGTTCTGTTGCAGGGCGCGCAGAGAGCACACGCTGGCTTTACCCACCTCAAGCAAATGAGCGGCAAGCTGTGTGGCGCTCATGTCATGCTGGTTATCGGCAATTTCCAGGCACAGCGGTAATGAAATACCGGTCACCACCTCCAGCGTGGGATCTTGCTGGGCCAGCGCCGCTGCGGCGTTATAGGGGCTGCCGCCGAACAGATCGACCGCGATAAGCCAGGGCTGCGGCGGCAATTGCGCCATGCAGTGCTGCATAGCGCGCACGATATCTTCGGCGTTTTGCCCCTGGCGGAAGGCCAGCGGGTAGATAGGGCCGGTGGCGCCGTAAACCATCTGTACCGAATCGAGCAGCGCCGCAGAAAGTTCGCCGTGGGCGCACAGGATGATGGGGGTTGGCATCGCTATCCTCCTAGCCGCGCGTCTTGCCGCCGGCAATGTTGTAGGTGACGCCGGTGATATAGCTGGCGCGTTCGGAAAGCAGATAGGTGACGAAATCGGCGATTTCGCTCAGCCGGCCGACGCGCCCCAACGGGATGGCGTTTTTGCTGTAGCCGGCGCGCAGTTGTTCAACGCTGATATTGCGGGTGTAGGCCAGCGCCTGTTCGTAATCCAGCGTGCGCAGGCCGGTTTTTTCCAGGATGCCCGGTGCTACCCCCACCACGCGGATACCGTACTTACCCAGCTCTTTCGCCCATGAGCGGGTGAAGCTGTACATGGCGGCCTTGGTGGCGGCATAGCAGCTTTGCCCTTCGGAGCCTTCCAGCCCGCTCTCCGAGGCGATATTGACGATCACGCCGCTGCCTTGATTCACCATCGTTTTCGCCACCGCCTGCGAGGCCAGATAAACGCCTTTTTGGTTCACCCCGGTCATTTTTTCGAAGGCGTCGTCATTGAGTTCGTAGTCGCTGTTTTCCTGGGCGGGATCGACCAGCAGGCGCGGCAGGTTGATGCCGGCGTTGTTGACCAGCGCGTCAATACGGCCGTGAGTAACCAGCGTTTGGTCGACCAGGTTCGCCACGCTGTGGCGATCGGCGATATCGGTTTGAATAAACCGCAACTGCGGGTGCGGCGCGAATTCTTCCTGGTTGTGATGAACATCGGCCAATTGCACCCGTGCGCCGTTGGCCAGTAATTCTTCAACAATCGCCTTGCCGATGCCGGAAGCGCCGCCGGTGACGATAATCACCTTGTCTTTGATATTTAACCAGTCGTGCATAGTGTTCTCCATCGCAGATATTTATTTTGGGCAAAAGGGGGCCGTCGGCGGTGTATTACCGCTTTGTGGTTTTTATCGTTTATTTACTTATTCATTAAGGGTTAATAGTTTTTCTGCTGTCTCCTTGGTTGTCACCAGACAATTAATATAGCCGCCGCGCAGGGCGCCGATAATACCGGATAATTTTTCATAGGAGTGCGCCACGCCAATGGCGTAATTGGCGCGCTTGATTTTATCCAGTGTGATATTGATGGTTTTTTCTGAAAGATAGGTATCAATACGCTTGCCGGCGGCATCGTAAAAGCGTGAGCAAATATCGCCGGCCACCGCCGCGCTATTAAAATGCGCGATGGCGTCATTGCCGTAAAAGGCGCGCCAGGTGGACTGGCCGGTGATATTTGGCGAACCGATGCCGAACACGGCAATATCGAGCCGATCCCAATATTCAGCGATGGTGCGGTAATGCTGCGATTCCATAATGCCGTCGCGGATCAGCTTTTGTTCAAGAATGGCAGGGAAATCAATCAGTTTAGACTCCGCCCGCATTTTTACCGCCGCGCTGTAGACAATGGTGTTGACGTGGTAGCGGCTTTCCAGCTTGCCGGAAGGCCCGCCGACCATCGGCACGCAGATAGCGCTTTTCTTACCGCAGCCATCAGCCATATGCTCCACGGTGGCCGCCAGCGCGCTGCCCCACGAGAAGCCGATAACATCACGATCCTCAATGATATTATTGAGAAAGTTGGCGCACAGCAGGCCGATGCTGTCGAGTTTCTCCTGCGGCGATTGCTCTGCGCCCACCGGAGAAACAATCGCCTCCTTCAGGCCGTAACGCTGTTTTAAGCGTTGTTCCAGTTGCAGGGTTTCATGGTACTGGTAATTGATGGCGATCGTCACAATGCCCTGATCGCGGATCTTTTTCAGCATCCTGCTGATGGTGGTGCGGTAAATCCCCAGCGATTTCGCGATCTGCGCCTGCGTCAGATCCTGCTCATAATACATTTGGGCAACTTTTATCAACAGGCGCAGATCGTTATTGCTTTCCATTTATTACCCCGGATTGATTTGCACAAATGTGCAAATGGCGTTAGGCTGTTTCTGATTTGATATAAGCATTTCCCTCCGGCAGTGTCAAAACAGCGCACGCGAATATTTATCCATTTCCCGGTATTAACGTTGTATAAAATAAAAAAATACAGAATGAAATAATGCACTAATGTGCATTTTCATCTATTTGGTTGATCGCACTTACTTTTGTGGCAGAAGGAAAAGCGTGCACGTGTGAGCGAAAATCGGCGATGCATCACAGTTTTATTTTGGCGGGGAATAAAGAAACGGCACAAATGTGCATTATTGGCCGGCACTGCGCCAGGCCCGGAGCGGGCCTGGCAAGCGCATCAGGCGTTCAGCGCCTGCGAACCGGGGTGGCGCCAGTGGATGGTGCCGGGCAGGTAAAGGCTGCGGTTGGCCGGCTCACGCTCGTCAATCAGCGCGGTGACCATGTCAAAGCTGAACTGCGCCAGGCCCTGGCAATCCTGGGCAATGGTGTCTATTTTCAGCGTCATGCAGTCAAACAGGTAATGGTCGTCAAAGCTGCACAGGTGGATATCGCTTTCCATCAGCGAATGCTGCGTCAGGTAGCGTAACACCCCTTCCAGGATGCCGCAGGCGGCGGTGAACACCGCCTTGGGCGGCCGGCCAAGCTGGGCGCACAGCTGCGCAAACATCTCGTAGCCGGCGCTGGGGTGATAGTGCCCGTTGATGATCCACTCGGGTTTGCATGCCACGCCGGCGCGTTCAAGGCCAAGCTGGAAGCCGGCCAGGCGATCGCGGGTGGGGGAGATCCGCGGCTGCCCGCCGAGGAAATAGAACTCATCCGGGTGCTGGCGGGCGACGTTTTCCGCCAGCGTGGCGGTCGCGGATACCGAATCGGTGATCACCAGCGGCAGATCTGAATTGGCGATCAGGCGGTCCATCTGCACCACCGGCAGCCGGGCGTTGATCTTCTGGTATTCGGTGTCGTTCAGTTGGCTGGAGGCGACGATCAGCCCGTCGACCTGCCGTTGCACCAGGCTGTTAACCGCCATCATTTCCTGGCTGGGGTTTTCATCGGTGCAGGCGATCAGCAGTTGCAGGCCGGCTTCGCGGCATAGGGTTTCCAGCTCGCGCGAGATAACGGCAAAACCATAGTTGGTCACTTCCGGCACCACCAGCCCCAGAGTATGGCTGCGGCTAGAGCGCAGCGAGCGGGCATGGAAACTGGGTTGGTAGTGGTGCTCATTGGCTAACGCCATAATGCGATCGCGGGTTTCATCTGAAACGCGATATTCCTTGCTGCGGCCGTTGAGCACCAGGCTGGCGGTCGACTTCGACACGCCAGCCAGGGCAGCGATATCACTGATGGTAATGCGTTTATTTTTTTTCACTGACAGCATCTGAATTCGTCACAGGGTGACTCATTCTAGCATGCATGACGCCATCGGCCAGTGTTGTAACGTGACTGTAGCATCTCCGGCCAATGCCAACTGCGGCGCCGGCGTTGGGAAGTAACGCGAACTCATCACCGCTTCGCCGTGGTTAATGAAGATTTCCACGCTGGAACGGTCAAACAGCATCTGCAGGTGCGTCACCTGGCCGCGCCAGTAGCGGTGCTCTGGCTTGCCGCTGTGCAGGTTGGCGCGCGTGAGCTGCAGGCGTTCGCCGTCCCAGGCCAGCGTCATGCCATCGCCGAAGCGGGCGCTGAACGGGCCGCTTGGGGCCAGTTGCAGCTCGGCGCTGCCGATCGCCAGCGCCGGGGCGTCGCCGGCTTTGCCTTGCCACTGGGTGAGTTCGCCGCGCAGTTGCTGCAGTTCGCGCGCCGGCTGTTGGTACAGCTTCGCGTTGTTCCATGTCAGTTCGCGCGGGCAGGTCATGGTGTGGATCCAGCCGTAGCCCACCGTCGGATGGTATGCTTCATCCTGTTCCGGCACGCCCATCCAACCGACCAACAGGCGGCGGCCGTCTTCGGCCTGGGTTGTTTGCGGCGCGTAGAACTCAAACCCGGCGTCCAGCTCATGGAACGCGCCATGGGCAAAACGCGCGGCCTGATAATCCAGGCTGCCGCTAAAATACCCGGCCTGATAAACGTTAAGGTAGCATTCCTCTTGCGCCGCCAGCCCCTGCGGGCAGCAGATCAGCACGTCCTGGCCATCGACGTTAAACAGATCCGGGCATTCCCACATGTAGCCGAAATCACCCAGGCCGTTGAGCCGCGAACCGGCGATTTCGCCCAGCAGCTGCCAGGCGCGCAGATCGTCGGAGCGCAGCAGCAGCACTTTGCCCTGATCTTGTAAATCGCGAGCGCCCAGCACCATGTACCAACTGCCTTGGTGGCGCCAGACTTTGGGATCGCGTACGTGGCCGCTGTAGCCTTCCGGCAGCGGCAACACCGGGCCGAGTTTGTCATACTCGCCCAGTTCACCTTCCCGCGCCAGGCACTGGTAGGCGGTGCGGGAGCCGTCCGGGAACTTCACGTTGCCGGTATACACCAGCACGATGGCGCCGTCTTGCGCCACCGCGGAACCGGAATAGCAGCCGTGGCTGTCATAACAGTTGCCGGGCAGCAGCGCCACCGGCTGGTGCTGCCAGTGCACCAGATCGCGCGATTGCCAGTGGCCCCAGCACTTGCGGGTGTGATCGCAGGCCAAGGGGTTCCACTGATAAAACAGGTGAAAGGTGCCGTTATGCTGGATAAAACCGTTGGGATCGTTCAGCAAACCCACGCTTGGCGCCAGGTGCCAGGCCGGGCGGTGCGGATCGCTTGCGGCACGTTGCTGGCCATTCATCAGGGCCAGCGCTGCCTGTTTCATCAAGCTCAATTCTTCCATTATTCACTGTCCGCCGTGTTGTATTTCAGCAGCAGGGAAACAATAAAGGCGCTGCCGAAAGCGATAACCAAACCAATAATATAGTTCATCAGTGAGCTGGCTTGCGCAATTGCCATGCCGGGAACGGCGGTCAGGCCGACGGCGTTCATCCCCACGTGGTTGGCAACCACCCAGGCGCCGCCCAGCGCGCCGCCGAGCAGTGCGGCCACGAACGGTTTCACAAAGCGCAGGTTGATGCCGAACAGCGCTGCTTCGGTCACGCCAAGCATGGCGGAAAACGCAGAAGGCACCACGATAGCCTTAATCTTGGCATCTTTGGTTTTGAAATACACCGCCAGGCAGGCGCCGCCCTGTGCGATGTTGGCCATGGCCCAGATAGGCAGCAGGAAGTTAACGCCGATATTCGGGTTGCCCAGCAGGCCGGCTTCAATCGCGTGGAAGCTGTGATGAATACCGGTAATGACGATCACGGAGTACAAACCGCCGAACAGCAGCCCAGCCAGCCAGCCGGCGTGGGCAATCAGGTTGCTGAGCACGAAGGAAATGCCGTCGCCCAGGGCGCGGCCGGCCGGGCCGATGAACAGCATGGCGATAAAGCCGGAGATGATCACCGTCAGGAACGGCGTCAGGATCAGATCGAGCGCGTTCGGGATCACTTTACGCAGCTGTTTTTCCAGCAGGCTCATGAACCATACCGCCAGCAATACCGGGAATACCGTGCCCTGATAGCCGATCATGGCGATATCCAGACCGAAGAAATTCATGGTCGGGTAGCCGCTGGCGATGCCCCAGGCATTGGTCAGCGCCGGGTGGATCATAATGCCGCCGAGCGTGGCGCCCAGATAAGGGTTACCGCCGAATTCGCGTGCGGCGGTGAAGCCGATCAGGATCGGCAGGATGATGAATGCCGCAGAGCTGAACATATCCAGCATGATGAACAGGGCGCTGCCGGCATCGGCCCAGCCGTAGGTTTTCACCATACCGAGCAGGCCCATCAGCAGGCCGGAGGCCACAATGGCAGGGATGATCGGCACAAAGATGTTGGAAAGCAGGCGGGCGATGCGTTGCAGCGGGTTCAGTTTTTTCGCGGCGATATTGGCGGCTTCTGATTTGCTGGATTCGCTCACGCCAGCGGCTTTGATAAATTCCGCATGGACTTTGTTCACCAGCCCCGTACCGAAGATCACCTGAATTTGCCCGGCGTTGCTAAAGCAGCCCTTTACGCCTTCCAGTTTACCGATGGCCGCCTTGTCTACTTTGCTGTCGTCGACCAGCACCAGGCGCAAACGGGTTGCGCAGTGTGCCGCGCTAGCGATGTTATCCTTACCACCGAGCAGTGGTAACAACGCCTTGGCGGTTGCAGTAATATCCATGTTATCCCCTATATATACAAAAACGCCGCTGTTGGCTTCGCCACAGCGGAAATGAGTCGGTCAGCGTGAGAAACGTACTGAAAGCCCGGTTCAGGCGCCGGTTTGTCTGTGCGTCGCAGCGCGCGCAAGACGGTTGCGGCCGAAACCAAAATGCCGGGCCAGGTAAACGGGGGAACCCCGTTATGCCAGCCAGATAGCGTGGGTTTTCACCATGCTGATGCGTTATATGAACGCATTATGATGTTTGCTAAATTGCTAAACCGATTTTTCTTGGCCGTAAGATAATAAATGTCCGTGTAACTTGGCAACGAAGTTGACGAATACGATCCCGCTAATGTGATCAAGCGCCCAATTTAGCCCGAAAACTGACGGTTTATTGACCAAATACATAAGTGCTAAAGGAACTCGCCATAACGCCATTCATCGCAACAAACATGAATGGCGTTGTCGCACGGGCCTGCCTCGCAAGCCTATATGGTGCTCAGGCTTGCTGATGCAGGTGTTTTTTCAGGAAAGCCATCAGTTCGTTGGCGCGCGGCAGCGCCGTCATGGCGCCTTTTTCCGTGGTCGCTAACGCGCCGCAGGCCTGGGCCTGGGCGATCACCGCTGCCCATTCGTCGTCATTCGGCAGGCGGCCTAGCACCGCCAGTGCGGCCAGCAGCCCGGCCACGAAGGCATCGCCTGCGCCGGTGGTGTCCACCGGAGTGATCGACATGGCGTTGAAATGATGATGCTGTTTGCCATCGTGAATGCAAACGCCTTTGCCGCCGAGGGTCACCAGCAACAGCTTCAGCGGGAAGTGAGCCATCATCCAGTCAACCGCGCTTTCCAATTCATCAATCTTGCTGATGAAGCTCAGCTCATCCTGCGAGATTTTTACCACGTCGGCCAGCATCAGCGCTTGTTCCAGATTCCGGCGTAGTTCTTCCGGGTCTTTCCAGATGTCTTCGCGGATGTTGGGATCAAAGCTGACCCAGCCGCCTGCGGCCCTGATATTTTCCATCGCGGCGAACGTGGTGCTGCGGCTGGGTTCCTGGGAAAGCGCGATAGAACACACATGCAGCCATTCGCTGGATTGGAAGGTTGGCAAATCGCTGGGTTGCAGGAACAGATCGGCGCTGGGGCTGACCATGAAGGTGAATGAGCGCTCACCTTGCTGATCCAGATCCACGACTACGGTCGACGTGTGGTATTCGTTGTCTTGCGTCATATGCTGGGTGTTGACGCCTTCGTCACACAGCACCTGTTGCAGGAAAGAACCGAAACTGTCGTTACCCACGCGGCCGATAAAGGCGCTGTTGCCCCCCAGACGCGCGATGCCTACCGCAACGTTGGCCGGTGCGCCGCCGGGGCATTTTAGGTAACTGTTTGAATTTCCTGGCACCAGGTCGACGACGGCGTCACCCAGAACCCACACGCGATTAGCCATGATTAATCCCTGCTTTTTTAACGTAGATAGATGGGGTGCTAAAATAGAAGAACCGATTTAGCAATGCAACAAATTATCTGAGAGATGTTAACCAGATCAAAATTGTGAGCCGTCATCGGGCCATTTTTTTGCAATAGTTGCTTTTCTCCCCGGTAAAGCGCCGGGGAGCATTGCAGATTAACCCAGTTTTGGGTATATGCCCGGACCAATCGGCAGGCCAAGCGCATACCAGGCCAGCAGCAACAGGATCCAGACGCTGAAGAATACCAGCGGGTAGGGGATGATCAGCATGTAGTAAGTGCCCAACTGCGCATCTTTGCGGTAGCGCTGCAAGAAGCCGAGGAACAGCGGCAGAAACGGCGACATCGGCGCCAGCGGCAATACGGAGGAGTCGGCGATGCGGAAAATCATCTGGGCGAACGCCGGGTGGAAGCCCAGCAGGATGAACATCGGCACGAAAATCGGCGCCAGAATCGACCAGATGGCCGAACCGCTGGCGATAAACATGCACAGGAAGGCGGAAAGGAACATCAGGCCAAGAAACGCCGGCGCACCGCTCATGCCGGCGGCTTCGAGCATATCCGTCAGGCCGATGGCCATGAACTTGCCCATGTTGCTCCAGTTGAAAAAGGCGACAAACTGCGACAGCGGAAACACCATCACGATAAAGCCCGCCATATTTTTCATTGGATCGATCAACAGGTTGGGAACGTCATCCGCACGGCGGATCTGTTTGGTGACCACGCCATAGGTAATGGCAACGGCGAAAAAGAACAGGATGATGATCGGCACGATGCCTTTGATGAACGGCGAAGGGATGATCGAACCGGTTTTCGGATCGCGCAGCGGCGCGGATTCCGGCACCACCAGCGCGGCGATCGCCGCAATAAAGATCAGCGCGGCAATGCCGCTCATCATCAGGCCACGATTTTGCAGCGGGGTCAGTGCTTCAATTTTGTCTTCGGCGCCGCCTTCCCAGGCCGGCAGGCGGGGTTCAATGACCTTATCGGTCAACAGCGCACCGGCGATGGTCAGCACGATCACCGAGGTGGCCATAAAGTACCAGTTGTCGATCACGCTGACGTGCAGCGCGCCGTCCACCGCTTTGGCCGCTTCGGTGCTAATGCCGGAAAGCAGCACGTCGGTGGTCACGATCAGCAGGTTGGCGGTAAAGCCGGAGGCGACGCCGGCGATGGCGGCCAGCAGCCCGGCGATCGGGTTGCGGCCAACCGCCAGGAAGATCAGCGCGCCCAGCGGCGGCATGACTACCAGCGCGGCATCTGAGGAAATATGGCTAAAAAAGGCGATAAACAGCACCATATAGCTGGCGTAGCGGGCATTGACGTACGAAGCCATTTTGTACATCAGCGCCTGCAATAGCCCGACTTTTTCCGCCAGCCCGGCGCCGATCACCAGCGCCAGAATCGCCCCCAGCGGGGCGAAGCTGCTGAAGTTGTGGATGATATTGGGGAAAATCCACTGGATCCCTTCCACGCTCAACAGGTTTTTCACCTGGATCTGTGCGCCGTTGGCCGGGTTTTTCACCACGACCCCAAGCCAGGAGAACAGCGCGGTGGCCAGCATCAGAATAATAATCAGATAAACGAATAACAAAAACGGATTGGGAATTTTATTCCCGATGCGTTCAACCCAGTAAAAAATGCGGCTGGGTTTTTTATCGGCCGCGTGAATCGCCTCATTCATATTCTACCCTCGGTGTTTGTCCTGTTGTGATATCCCATAATTGGCGTTGCGCCGTTGCCGGGCGCTGCGCCATTTTTTGCCGTGGGAAATTATTATTATTTGATTTATTTATAATTATTTTGTGTTGTGCTTGTTCCCGCCGCCCCAGCCTGCGCTGGGGGACGGTTATACCTACAGCGGCGAGGGTTTACCCCCGCCGGGTGGCTCATCGTGCCTCGCCAAAACTTGGCAGGTTGAGCGCCAGGGTCGCCAGGGTTTTCACCGCCACGGCCATGACCTGTTCATTGAAATCAAACTTTTCATTGTGGTGGCCGGCGCTCAGTTCGGTGCCGAAAATCACGTATGACGCCTGGCCGCCGTGCGCTTTCACCCGCTCCATCATGTAGGTGGCATCTTCCGAACCGGCCGCCTGTTCACGGCGTTGCACCACCGAGCGCAGTTCGCTGATGCCCTGGGCCTGGCGCTGGATATATTCCACCCACGGTTGCGTTGGTTTGCTGCTTTGCGCGGCTCCCATCAGGGCAATATCGCAGGTGACGCCGTGCATCTGGGCGGCGCCCTGAATCACGTTCAGCGCCTGTTGATAGACAAACTCGTTGATTTCATTGGTGGCGCCGCGGGTTTCCACCTTCATTAACGCGCGATCGGCAATCACATTGCGCCCGCTGCCGGCCTGCAGCACCCCTACGTTGATGCGCGAAGCGCCTTCGCTGTGGCGCGGGATGGCATAAAGCCCTAGGGTGGCCTGCGCCGCCGCCAGCAGTGCGTTGCGGCCGTCTTCCGGCTTGGCGCCGGCATGGGCGGCCGTGCCGCGAAAGGTGACGTCCAGCTTGCTGGTGGCCATAAAGCTGTCGCTGCCGCACACCAGTTCGCCGGTGGGTACGCCGGTGCCGATATGGGTGGCGGTAAAGAAATCGACGTCGTCCACGACCCCGGCTTCCACCATGGATTTCGCGCCGCGCGTGCCTTCTTCCGCCGGCTGGAAAATCAGTTTGATGGTGCCGCTGAGCTGCGCTTCCAGACGTTTGAAGACGTGCGCCAGCCCCAGGCCGATGGCGGTGTGGCCGTCATGCCCGCAGGCATGCATCATGCCGCTGTTGCAAGAGGCGAAACCTTCGCGGAACGGCAGGTGCGCCGGTTGCAGCAGTTCGTCCAGATCGAGGGCATCCATGTCGACGCGGTAGGCAATGGTTGGGCCGGGGCGGCCGGTTTCCAGCGTGGCGACAATGCCGGCGAAGCCGCCGGAAAAGTACGGCAGCCATTTCTCCAGCGCGCCCTGTTCGCGCGCGCGTTGCTCCTGCGCCAGCAGCGCTTCGGCCGAAGGCAGGCCCATACGGGCATCGGCTTTGATGACTTCGCGGCCAAGCTGTAGCCGGTAACCTAAGCGATCCAACTGTTCCGCCACCAGCGTGGCGGTGCGGAATTCAAACCAGCCGGATTCCGCATAGCGGTGGAAGTCACGGCGCCAGGCCTGGAGCTGGGGCGAAAGTTCGGCGATTAACGTTGAGAGTGTGTCCATCGTGATTTTCCATAGTTATCGCGCCTGCGCAAAAGGCAGGCAGCATTGAAGCTCTGATCAATTGCATGAGAAAAAGTGTTAAATATTGCTTATTTCCATCGAAAAAGCGGAAAATTTTGCTAAATGTGTAAAATAACGGATGGTTATTTATTATGCTTTTTCTCGAATGTACACAATGGAAACCGGATAAATAAGATGCCAATATCTTGTTATTGATAAACAACGGTTATCACCATTGCCTATGCCCGCCGCAATAAAACTGCATCAGCTGCGCGCCTTTGTGGCCGTTAGCCGCCACGGCAGCATTCGTGCCGCCAGCCGCATTTGCCATATTTCCCAACCGGCGCTGACCAAATCGATTCAGGAACTGGAAGCGTTTTTGGGCGCCAGGCTGTTTATCCGCCGCCGCGAGGGAGTGGTGCTGACGGACTGCGGCGATAACTTTTTTCAGCACGCCAGCCTGATTCTGGAAGAGCTGCGCGTGGCGCAGGAGGATATTCAACAGCGGCTGGGGCTTGCCGGCGGCACGGTGAACATCGGCATCGGCGGCAGCATTGCGCGCACGGTGATGCCGCAGGTGATCACGCAATTTCACCGCGAGTATCCCAACGTGAAGGTGCGTATCGTCGAGGGGCAGTTGGTTTCGATGATCCCGGCGTTACGCCAGGGGGAGCTGGATTTTACCGTCAATACCTATTATCCCTGCGGCCAGGATAATGAATTGAGCTATGAACGGCTAATGGATAAAGAGTACAAGGTGGTGGTGCGTAAGGGGCACCCGCTGGAAGGAGCAACAACGCTGCAAGAATTGCAACATTGCGACTGGACCATGCCGACGCCGCAGGGCAGCTACTATCGGCTGTTACATGAATTGTTCGGCAATATGGGAATACTGCCTGCGGTCAGCGTGACCTGTGAAACCTTCATGAGTTGCACCAGTCTGGTGGCGCAGAGCGATTTCGTCAGCATCCTGTCGGTGGATGTGATCTCGGATCCGATCATGGGGCGCCATCTGGTGGCGTTGGATTTGGCGGAAAGCCTGCCGAGGGCGACGTTTTACCTGGTGCAGCGTAAGGACACGACGCTGACGCCGGTGGGGGCGCATCTGGCGCGCCTGTTCCGTATTTACTGCCGTTGACCTTAAACGGGAAAGGGGCGGCGCCCGCTGTGCAGGCGCCGCCTTTATCGGCTGCGGTTACGCCTTGCGCCAGCGGCGGGTCAGGCGTTTTTCAATTTCGACAATGATAAACAGCGCGACGCCGATGCCCAACGCAATCAGCCAGTAACGGAACGGCAGCGGTTGGGTGCCGAACAGCGTGTTCATCAGCGGTACGTAGATAATCAGCGCTTGCAGCGCGACCAACGCGGCGGTGACGATCCAAATCCCTTTGTTCTGCAACAGGCCGCGGTTGAGCGAGAAGTGCTCGGAATCACGGCAGTTGATCATATACACCCACTGGGCGGTGACCAGCGTTTGCAGCAGCACGGTGCGGATAAATTCCGGGCTGTAACCGCGTGGCTGCAGCCAGGCTTCCAGAATAAAGGTGCTGATCGAGATCAGCAGCCCGACAAACACCACGCGCCAAATTGCGTAGCCGTCCATCACATGGCTTTTAACATTGCGCGGCGGGCGCCGCATGGCGTTTCTTTCCGCCGCTTCAAACGCCAGGCCGAAGGAGAGGGTGGCGGAGGTCGCCATGTTCATCCACAGAATTTGCACCGGCGTCAGTGGCAACAGGTTGCCCATCAGGATGGCGATGATGATCAACAACCCTTGCGCCAGGTTGGTCGGCATGATGAACAGGATGGTTTTTTTCAGGTTATCGTAAACCCGGCGGCCTTCTTTAACGGCATTGGCGATGGTGGCGAAGTTATCGTCCGCCAGGATCATATCGGCGGATTCTTTGGTTACCTCGGTGCCTTTAATCCCCATGGCGATGCCCACGTTGGATTGCTTCAGCGCCGGCGCATCGTTCACCCCGTCGCCGGTCATGCCGACGATTTCACCGGTTTTCTGCAGTGCCTTCACCAGGCGCAGTTTATGTTCCGGGCTGGTGCGGGCAAAGATGTCGTATTTCTGGGCGACGTCTTTAAGTTCTTCATCGTCCATGTGCTCAAGCTGATAGCCGGTAACGGAATCCGCGCTGTTGCCGATCCCCAGCATTTTGCCGATCGCCATCGCCGTCTCCTGGTGATCGCCGGTGATCATCTTCACGCGAATGCCGGCCTGTTGGCATTCGTCGATCGCGGTGATGGCTTCAGGGCGCGGCGGATCCATCATGCCGGCGATGCCGATCAGGATCATGCCGTCGTGCAGCATCGGGTGATCGAGTTTGTCGATCACCTCCTGCGGCGCTTTCCAGGCGGCGGCCACCATACGTAGGCCTTCGCGTGCGTAGCGTGCAATGGCGTTTTCCCAGTAGGTTTTATCCAGCGGTTCGGCGCCGGGCGCCGTTTGCTGGAATTGGCACAGGTTCAGCAGGACGTCCGGCGCGCCGGTCAACAGAATTTGCGGTTGATTGTCGACTTTACAGGCGATCGCCATATATTTGTACAGCGAATCAAAGGGGATCTTGGTGGTGATTTCATTCTGGGTGGCCGGCAGCCTGGCCTTCGCCGCCAGTACCTTCAGCGCCCCTTCGGTCGGGCCGCCGGTGATGGACCACAGCCCTTGTTTGTCCTGCCGCAGCTGGCTTTCGTTACACAAATCCACGGCGCGCAGGAACTGGCTCAACAGCGGCGAGCTGTCTGGGGCGGTTGCGGTGGTTTCGCCATCGATATAGAAATCGCCCTGCGGCTCGTAGCTGTTGCCTTCCACCCGCCAGGTTTTATCTGCCAGGATCACCGCTTTCACCGTCATTTCATTCATGGTCAGCGTGCCGGTTTTATCCGAGCAGATCACCGACATGGCGCCCAGGGTTTCAACCGTCGGCAGTTTGCGAATGATGGCGCGCGAACGGGCCATGGCCTGTACGCCGAGCGAAAGAATAATCGAGATGATTGCCGGCAAGCCTTCCGGCACGGCGGCTACGGCCAGGCTGATCACGGCCAGCAGCAGGTCCGGCAATGGCATGTCGCGCAGCATATAGCCAAAAATTAACAGGCCGGCCATCATGAACAGGATGATGACGAAAATCGCCTTGCCCAGCTTATCAATCTGCACCAGCAGCGGGGTTTTGTTCTCCTCAATAGAGGAGATCATTTCGTTGATATGCCCAAGTTCCGTATTGCCGCCGGTGGCGATCACCACCCCAACGGCGGTACCGGAGCTGACGGTGGTGCCGGAGAACGCCAGGTTTTTACGATCGCCCAGCGATTTTTCGCCTTCGAGCCGATCGATTTTCTTTGAGACGACGGTAGATTCCCCGGTCAGAATGGCTTCTTCCACCCGCAAATTATGCACTTCGATCAGGCGTAGATCGGCGGGAATACGATCGCCAGGGCGCAGCAGGACAATATCGCCGGGAACCAACTGTTCGGTGCCAAGGGTCATATGCTGGCCATCGCGCGATACCTGCGCCTCGTTGGACAACATATTCTGAATGCTTTTCAGCGATTTTTCCGCGTTGTTTTCCTGGATAAAGCCGATGAGTGCGTTAATCACCGCAACGCCGAGGATCACCAGCGTATCGACCCAGTGGCCCATAATGGCGGTGACAACCGCAGCCGCCAGCAGGATATAGATCAGCACATCTTTAAAATGCGCAATAAATTTAATAAATAATGATTTGGATTGTGCCTGCGGTAAGACATTCGCCCCATATTGCGTTAAACGTTGCTGTGCTTCAGCGCTACTCAGGCCGCTTGGTGTGGTGTTGAGTGCAGACAGGCTTTCTTCAACACTGCGCTGATACCATTCTTCCTGGGGTGAAATAGGATCCACGACAGGTGGCTTTATATCACTCATACGTCTGACTCCTGTTTGATCCGGTTAATCCGGTTAGACATCATGGGGACAACCTTAAATTTCATAAAAAAAATGTTAAAAAACGGTGTGGGAATTTTGAAATATTTTTTCTTTGTTTTTTTATCCAATAAATAGGCATTTTACGGTTTTTCTAAATCAAAATATAAATCAAGCTTAAACCATAATATATTAAATACCACATTAAGATGTTTTTTAGCTTATAATCAAATTTATAGTCTTTCAAAACAGTTGGTTATAATTTTTTTGGCACAAAATGTGGCGATTTCCTTACGGGCGCGCAATAGTTAAAGATGGCGTGTCAATAATGAATACATACTCTATTGAGTGCCGAAATTGCGTTGACCAACCGTTTGTCTTCAATCTGACATCGGTAAGCAGCAATATAGGGTAGCACTACTGAATATAGGGAATATTGTTCTTTGCCATTCATTTTACAGGTGGCTTCTTGCCTGCTCTAACAGGAAAAAGGCGAGCGTTTGCGCTTTGGGGCCAGAAAAACTATACCCCGTACGTATGAGGTGAAGTGTTGAAAATCCATTTTCTGCTTGTCGTTTTTTCTGCCCTACTGCTGGTGGGCTGCGATCGTTCCGAACCGGAAGTGAATGCTCCCCCACGCCAGGTAAAAGTATTTACTGTCGATGAAACGCACCGCCTTGATAGCCGCGTTTTTCCGGCCCGTGTGTTGGCCGGGGATGATACCACGCTGTCTTTCAAGCGCGCTGGCCAATTACAGCAGTTGAATATACGTGAAGGGGCCAAGGTCAAAGCCGGGGATATCCTGGCGCAGCTGAATGCGAGCGATGCCGGCCTGCGGGTAAAAGAACGCCAGAGCGCGTTTAACCTGGCGCAGCGTCAATTCGAACGTTTTTCCACCCTGGCGCAGCGGCATGTGGTTTCCCGCGCCGAGCTGGACGTGCAACGGGCAAATCGGGATTCGGCTTCCGCGGCGCTGAAGATCGCCCAGGAAGAGCTGCAATATCTGACGCTGCGCGCGCCGTTTGACGGCGTGATCGCCAGACTCAACGTGCGCAACCACCAGGTGGTTGCCGCCGGGCAGGCGATCGCCACCTTGAGCAGCCTGCAATCGCTGGACGTGGTGTTCAATGTGCCGGAAAGCCTGTTTACCAGCCTGGACGTGCGCAACGTCAATTATCGCCCGCGGGTGCGCATCAATAATCTGCCGGATCGCGAGTTTATCGCCAGCTATAAAGAGCATGCCACCAATACCGATTCCGGCACCTTGACCTACCAGATCACCTTGACCATGCCGCGCCCGGCGGATTTGCCGGTGGTCGGCGGCATGAGCGGCACCGTTTCCATTAATCTGGGCAATTTACCGACCGCTGCGCAGGCCAGCGCCATAGTGGTGCCGGTTGAAGCTGTGTTCAACCCGGATAAAAGCCAACTGAACCAGGCGCACGTCTGGGTGATTAAAGAAGAGAACGGCGCTTTGCAGGTGGAGGATCGCGTGGTCAAGGTCGGCCAGATAACCTCACAGGGCATTGAAATCACCGCCGGCTTACAGCCTGGCGATCGGATTGTCTCCGCCGGCGTCGGGGAATTGCGCGCGCAGCAGCCGGTGCGCATCTGGACGCGGGAAAGGGGTCTGTGATGATGGGCATGATCGACGGCATCATCAATAATCGAACCCGCGCCTGGCTGATGATTTTGCTGCTGGGCGTGGGTGGCATCATCGCTTTTTTTAATATTGGCCGCCTTGAAGATCCGGCTTTCACGGTGAAAACGGCGGTGGTGATCACGCAATACCCCGGCGCCTCCACGCAGCAGGTGGAAGAGGAAGTGACGCTGCCGCTGGAGAACGCGCTCCAGCGCCTGCCTTACCTGGATAACGTCAGTTCGATTTCCAGCGTTGGCCTGTCGCAGATCACCGTCAATATCCGTTCGCAGTACGGTGCCGCCGAGCTGCCGCAGATTTGGGACGAACTGCGCCGCCGCGTTGGCGATGCTGCCTTGCAATTCCCGCCTGGGGTCGCCGCCCCCTTTGTGAATGATGATTTCGGCGATGTGTACGGCTTTTTCTTTGCGATTTACGGCGACAACTATGACAACCAGGAACTGCGTAACTATGCAGAACAGCTGCGGCGCGATCTGGTCTTGTTGCCTGGCGTCGGCAAGGTGGCGATCGGCGGCGTGATCCCGGAGGAAATCCACCTTGAGATCTCGCGCGCCAAAATGAGCGTATACGGCATCACCCTGCAGCGGCTGGCAGATATCCTGAGCCGCCAGAATATCGTTTCCGATGCGGGCAGCATTACGGTTGGCAGTGAATCTATCCGGCTGCACCCTACCGGCGAATTCCAAAGCATCGAGGAACTGGGCAACCTGCTGATCAGCCCGCCCGGCAGCACGCACAGCGTCTACCTGCGTGATATCGGCACGTTGTCGCGCAGCCTGAATGACAAACCGACCAATATCTACCATGCCAATGGCCACAATGCACTGACCATGGGTATTTCGTTTGTGCCTAACGTGAATGTCATCACGGTGGGCAATGCCATCGAAGCCCAGCTCAAACGTATGGAGGCGGAGAAGCCGGCGGGCATTCAACTGAAGGTGTTTTACGATCAGGCGGCCGAAGTTAAGCACTCGGTGAACGGTTTTATTCTTAACTTCCTGATGGCGCTGGTGATTGTCATCGGCACTCTGCTGATTTTCATGGGGATGCGCAGCGGGGTGATTATTGCCGCCTCGCTTGCCATCAACGTGCTCGGTACGCTGTTAATCATGTATCTGCTGGGGATCGAACTGCAGCGCATTTCGCTGGGGGCGCTGGTTATCGCACTGAGCATGCTGGTGGATAACGCCATCGTGGTGGTGGAGGGCGCCCTGGTTGAGCAACAGCGTGGCAAACGGCCGCTCGACGCCGTGCGGCATATCATCAGGCGCTCGGCCTTGCCTCTGCTGGCGGCGACGGTGATTGCGGTGCTGGCGTTTGCGCCGATTGGTTTATCGCAGGATTCCACCGGGGAATATTGTAAATCGCTGTTCCAGGTGCTGTTGATTTCCCTGATGCTGAGCTGGTTGACGGCGCTGACGCTGACGCCGGTATTTATCAAGTGGGCGTTCGGCAAGGTGGATCTTAGCCTGAAAACGCAGACCGGCGGCGAGCCGGCATCGCCGTACAGCGGCCGGGTGTTCCGCATTTACCGCGGGATATTGAGCGGGCTGCTGCGCCAACGGGCGGTGACGCTGGTAGTGTTGGCCGGGCTGCTGGGCGCTTCAATTTATGGTTTTGGTCACGTGCGGCAGAACTTCTTCCCGTCTGCCAATACGCCGATTTTCTTTGTCGATCTGTGGCTGCCCTATGGCACGGATATCAACTACACCGCGGCGGTGACGAAAAACATCGAGCAGAACGTCAGCCAGCAACCCGGAGTGGAAACCACCGTGACCACCATCGGCCAGGGGAGCATGCGTTTTATGCTGACCTACAATTCACAGCGCCAGTACACCAACTATGCGCAAATCATGGTCCGGGTGGACGATCAGCGCCGCATCGGCGGCATTGCGCAGCAGATCCAGAATTACATCCACGCCAACCATCCGGACGTGAACGAGCGCATTAAACGCATCATGTTCGGGCCTTCCAACGACAGCGCCATCGAGGCGCGGATCAGAGGCTCGGATCCGGACGTGCTGCGGCACATCGCCAGCCAAATCGATGACATCATCATGGCCGACGGTGGGGCTGATGGCAGCCGCAACGATTGGCAGGAGCGCAGCAAGGTCATCCGCCCGCAGTTTTCCACTTACCTGGGGCGTGAGCTGGGGGTGGATAAGCGCGAGGTGGACAGCGCGTTACGGATGAATTTCGAAGGCGGCGTGGTGGGGATCTACCGTGACGGCTCGCGTTTACTGCCGATCGTGATGCGCCCGCCGGCCAACGAACGGCTTGATGCCGACCATATGGCTAATATCATGGTCTGGAGCCAGTCGCAGCAGCAGTTTATCCCGTTAAACAACGTGGTGAGCGCCTTTACCACCGAGTGGGAAGAGCCGCTGATCATGCGGCGCGATCGCATCCGGGTGCTGACGGTACAAACCGATCCCAGCCCGCTGAGCGGCGAAACGTCCGGCGATCTGCTGGCGCGCATCAAGCCAAAAGTGGCGGCGCTGGCGTTGCCTTTCGGCTACAGCATCGAATGGGGCGGCGACGCGGAAAGCTCCAGCGAAGCGCAATCGGGGCTGTTCACCACGTTGCCGCTGGGCTTCCTGGTGATGTTTATCATTACCGTGTTGATGTTTAGCTCGCTGAAAAATGCCGTGGCCATCTGGCTGACCGTGCCGCTGGCGATGATCGGGGTGACTCTGGGCTTCCTGTTGACCGGCATCCCCTTTGGCTTCATGGCGTTGATCGGGTTGCTAAGCCTGAGCGGGATGCTCATCCGTAACGGCATCGTGCTGGTGGAAGAGATCAACCAGCAAAAACGGGAAAAACGCCAGACGGCGGCGATTATCGACGCGGCTACCTCGCGCCTGCGGCCGATCCTGTTGACGGCCTTTACCACCGTGCTGGGGCTGGCGCCTCTGCTGCTGGACGTCTTCTTCCAGAGCATGGCGGTGGTGATTATGTTCGGCCTTGGCTTTGCCACGGTGCTGACGCTGCTGGTGCTGCCGGTGATATACAGCTGTATGCACCCAGAGCCGGCTGATAGCGCAAGCCCGGAATAAAGCCGGGTTAAAGAAGATTATCTTGATGGGCGTATCTTTTATCGCTGGCTAAAATACCGCAGGTAGCAGGAAGGTGAATATTCCTGCTATCTGAAGTGGATTTCCATTACACGGCAACGTCACATTCCCTCTTTTTTCTCTTTTGAGCGCTTTCCCCCCGATAAAAAATAGAAGATATATTAGCGTTGGTTAACATAAATAACGGATAAACAGTACCCATTATCGGTTTGGCGCTGGTTTGTTTTGTTGTTAATATGCCTCCAAGTTATGAGGTGTGGTCGTCACATAGTGATTTTTTATGTCTCCGTCTATTACACAATATAGGTATGGGGTTACGGATCTTTGGCCCTGAAGACAGGATGTCAGGCATTATTGGATACGGCCGCACGCTCCGCAAAGATCATCTTTTACATGTATTACGCATGTTTAATTATTTATGTTTTATTTTGAGGCCATACGTTATGAAAATTGCAAAATTTGCCCCACTTGCGTTGATTGCCGCATCCGGTTCCGCTTTTGCGTTGGGTTTTACCAGTGAAGTCGGCAAAGATTACACCAACCTCGATATGGAACTGGGGAAAAGCAGCTCCGGCCTGTATCTGCAAAGCAACTGGGTTAAAAACGTCAAAGACGGTGCGCAGGTTGGCGGCGTTGGCGCCGGTTATAACCTGGCGCTGGGGCCGCTGATGCTGAACGCGGGCGCCAAAGCGCTCTACATCGGCCCGAAAAAGGGCGATAACGGCATGGTATTCCCGATCGGCGGCGGCGTTACCTACAACGTAACCGACAGCATCGCCATTTACGGCGAAGGTTATTCTGCGCCGCAAGGGTTGGGCAACAGCGTTAAAAACTACGCCGAAGCCAACGGTGGGGTCAGTTGGGCGCCATTCACCCCGCTGACGGTGAAAGTGGGTTACCGCTATGCGGGCGTTGACGGTAAAGATGGCCGCCCTGGCCATACCTTGTTCGACGGGGTTTACGCCGGTGCCGGCCTGACTTTCTAATGCGCCAGCAGGGGGTAGCCGATACTATCCCCTGTGAATCTTTTCCTCACAATGCCTGCGTTATCCTATTCTTTGTTCCTTTTCTCTGCCCCTTTTCTCCGCGCCTGATGTAAATACTTCCTCAACAATGTGAACGCGACAGTTTTTCAGTATCATTGAAGTGGTATTATAAATACATCTTTTATTTTATTATTCTCATCTGGAAAGGGGTAACGGTGATTTTTTATCTGGTTTCTGATGACAATATGCTATTCAACGGACTGTCTACGCTATTGTTGGATGAAGGCGTTGATCATCCGTTATTGAAACGTAAGTACAGCGAATATGCGGCATGTCTGTTTATTGTTGATGCCAGAGTGGCGCGGTGGGAACTGGAATTACTGTTGTATGAACGGCCCGATGGCCATTTTATTATCTTGTGTTTTTCTTCCGCCGAGCTTGAACGTTGGCAGGAAAAATATATTTGCATTGATATGTCGCTTTCTCTTGGCGCTGTGCGTGCCAGCCTGCTTAAGGCTATGGTGGAAGATGCCGGGAGAATACGCATGGGGCAAACCCAGGATCTGTTTAGGCCGGTGTTGACGCTAAAAGAGAAGGATGTCTTCAGAGGGTTAATGATGGGGAAAAACGTGCGCCAGATAGCGGAACTGTGCGGCTGCGATATAAAAACCGTTTACGGCCACCGCAGAAACCTGGTGGCAAAGCTCGGGTTCAATAACTTTAACCAGCTGTATTTGCATTGCCAGGGTTGAGCCGCCCCTGGCTCACCAGGGGCGTGCTTGCGCGCGCAGTTTTTAGCCCTGCAGCGTTGCCGCCAACTGCCGGAATGCCGCTACCTGATCCGCCAGCAGTTGCCGGTGGCTGTCGCGGCCCAGGAAAATCTTGAACATGGCTTTTTCTTCGCTATTGAAAAAGATCACCGAAGCGGTCTCCATCCCCATGAACTTGCGCTCAATCAGGGCAATATGCGCGCAGTTTTCCGCCTTGATATGGCCGCTCATGCCATTTTTACCCCGCAGATTAAAGTAGCCGTGGCGGTGGAAGCCGGAAGGCAGATCGCCGGAAAACTCTAAAATCACATCGTGGTTATGCACCAGCGTTGTCACTTTCCCCCAGCCGGTGATGGCGTCCCATACGGCGTCAAATTGCTCCCCGCTGACCACCCGGTGAACCGGAACCTGTTTAACCACGGCCAGCAGCGAGGTTTGATATTTTTCGGCAATGTCTTCCAGCGTGCCATCGGGCTCTGTGCGCATAAACTCGGCCAGGGATAAGGATGAATCCGAAGGTGTCATAGTAGGGTGCTCCTTTGTGGTAATGAAGTAGGGGATTCGGGATTGAGCTGGAGGATCAGCTGTTGCAGCGATTGCAGCAGATTGCTGGCCCAAAAGCGGCCTTCGTCGGTCAGGCGTATGCAGGTGCCGGCGTCTTTGGTCAGGCCGGCCTGGTGCCACTGGCTTAATAATGGCGCCAGCCGCTGCGCATGCGGCGTAATTTCAGGCAACGGAATGCGGCCGATTTCAACCCCTGCCTGCAGGGCATGGCGCCACTGATTATCTGCCGTGCTGTGCATCATCATCATCAACGGCTTCTGTTGTTGCTCAATCGCCTGGTAGTACTTGCTTAACTGGCGCTCGACCATGTAGGTTCGGCCGTTAACCGAACCGCCGCCGCCAGCGCCCATCGCCAGGCAATCCGCACCGCGTTTGATCAACAGGTTGTACAGGTTGCGTTCGCGAGTGGTGCATGCCCAATGGCTATTGCTGATATGGCGCCAACCGGCGTCGTCGAGCATCTGGCAGCCTTGCAGGTAAAGATCGCGCCGTTCGAGCGGGGTGGGGATCGTGACCCGTTTGTTTTCGACCGCTTTCGCCAACGGCGTGCCGGGCAACAGGTTCAATGCGTAGAGATCTACACCGTCCAGGCCGATATCCTGGGCGATGGTTAAATCTTCCGCCCAGTTTTCCGCGTCTTGGCCGGGCAGGCCGAACAGCAGATCGCAGACGATCGCAGCGCGATCGCGCTTGCTCAGCCCTTCAATAAAACGCCTGGCCTGCGGCCCGTCGGATGTTCGCCCCATCTGTTTGCGAATGCGGCTATTGAAGGTCTGGATGCCGATAGAAAAACGATTAGCGCCGGCGTCCAGGCAAGCGTCGATGCGCTCATCATCAAAATCCAGTACGCGCCCTTCAATGGTAATTTCGCAGTCCGGCGCCAGCGGCAGCCGGGCCCTTAAGGTTTGAATAATGCGGAACAAGTCTTTCGCCGCCAGAGCGGAAGGGGTGCCGCCGCCAAAATAAACCGCATGAATGGGTGCGGATTGGTGGAGCGGGCTGCCGGATTCCATGTCGATTTCCCGCAGCAGATATTGCGTATACTGCTCGCAACTTTCTGGTTTATAGCGGTTTTGATAAAACGCACAGAACTTGCAATGGGTGGCGCAGAACGGCACATGCAAATAGAGCAGCCTTTTACGCGCCGGAGCTGCCTGGCTGACCAGTGATTGCCATTGCGCCTGCACCTGTTCTGGCGGTATGGGTGCCGTGGGGCGCCAGGGCATGGTGGCGCGGCGGTCTGTAAATGGCTGTGCACCGGCTTGCGCATAGTGAGGGGTGAAATCAATCAGCGGGGAGCCCATATAACGCCTTTGCAGTCGGTCAATTTCACGGAATTAAATGATAATAAAACTCGTTTATCAAATAAAAAGTGTCGCGATCACGAAAATAAAACCTTATAGGGAAAAAAGAGTAACACTGGGATGCGATTAATTAACCTGGCTTGTCTATTTTTATGGGAATTTAACAATAATACTCATACATAAGTTTTATTAATATTAGTTTGGCATTCATAGTAAGTATATTTTTTCTTTGAATGTCACTAAGAATAATTCTTGGCGTTTTGATTTTAATCAACGTGCATTTCATTTCCGATAATATTTCTCGATCGCAACCGCCGTTTTCTGTAAAACCACAAAACAATTGATAATGATTCTCACTTGCCTTCGGGGTTGATTGCCATGCCATGCAAAAATGCGATCTCATTTTGTGGTTTGTTCCTTATTTCAGGGGGTTATTCTTTTGCTCAACCGGTGACTACCGCTGAGGATGCGGCGCAAAGCAGCGATACGATAGTGGTGAGCACCAGCCGTTCTGAGAAATCAGTATGGGAAAGCCCGGCTTCTGTTCAGGTTATTGGCGCCGACGAATTGGAAAAGTCTACCAGCGAATCGCTTGCCGACGTGCTGCGTGATATTCCTGGCGTTGAGGTTTCCGATAATTCATTGGCCGGCCGAAAGCAGATCCGTATTCGCGGTGAAGATCCATCACGGGTATTGGTATTAATTGATGGGCAAGAGGTGACATATCAGCGCTCGGGCATGGGTTCCGGCCCAGGGTTATTGATTGATGAATCGGCAATTGAGCAAATTGAGGTGGTAAAAGGGCCAAACTCTGTTTTATATGGCTCGCAGGCGATCGGCGGGATAATTAATTTTATTACCCGCAAAGGAGGAGACAAACCTTTTGGCGGCAGTATTAAAACGGTTTATGACAGCGCCACCAATGGCTGGAACAGTTCCGGCTCGGTGTATGGCACGGTGGAAAACTTCAGCTACCGCCTAAGCGGCAGTTATGCCGATCACGGCGATCGTAAAACGCCAGACGGCCGTTTACCGAATACCAACTATGGCAATCAAAGCCAGAGCGCCTGGCTGGGGTATACGTTAGGGCGGCACCAGTTTGGCTTGTCGGTGGATCGCTACCGTCTGGATACCCAAACCTATTTCAACGATCCCAGCTATCAAAGCTTCAGCGTTAAATTGCCGAAGCTTGAACGTGAGAAGATCGCCCTGTTTTATGACTATGACGCCGGCGGCGACTTTCTCAAAAAGGTTCATCTGAATGCCTATCATCAGGTGCTGGAGCGCAAATTTGAAAATGAGATTGCCGTCAGTACAGCGTCGGATAGCCCAATGATTGGCACGGTAAACGTCGCTAACCAAACCCAGATCCATGACACGCAAAACACCCAGGGCCTTACCTTGCAGAGCGATTGGGCCTTATTTGAACGCGATGCGTTGATCCTGGGCGCGCAGTATCAGCAGGATCGGGTGAAACAAAACTCCTGGGGCAATGTGGCGACTTCTACCACCACTGGCTTCCCGTCTGCGGCTAATAAGACCACCGAGACCCATGCCAATAACCGTTGGCAACAAACCAACTGGGCGCTGTTCGGCCAGAATGAGTGGGCGTTCGCCGATAACTGGTCCTGGATCGTCGGCGCTCGCCAGTTCTGGGTGGAATCAAAATCAATCGGCGGCGATAAGCAGATTACCGATTCCCTCAGCGGCGCAAGCTATACCGCGTTCAGCGATAATTCCGTGCGCGACAACGCCTTTATCACGGCCACGAGTTTGCGCTATTCCGGCTTTGACAATCTGCAACTGCGGATGTCCTTTGCGCAGGGATATGTCTTCCCGACGCTGTCCAATCTGTATATTGAAACCTCGGCGGGCGGCGGTACAACGTACGGCAACCCGAACTTAAAAGCCGAACACTCCAATAACTATGAGATTGGCGCCCGCTATAAAGGGCATGCGTGGCTGATTGATAGCGCGGTTTACTACGCCGAGGCCAAAGATTACATCGCCAGCCTGGCCTGCACCGGGCAGGCCATCTGTAACGGCAACAGCAGCACCAGCAATACGGCATATCAGTATTACGCCAATGTGAATAAAGCCAAAACCTACGGAATGGAAGTGACCGCGGAATATAACGGTTGGTCGTTTGTACCTTACGTCAGCGGTAACCTGATGCGCCGCCAGTTCGAGATGCCGACGATGAAAACCTATGATTCCGGCGAACCAATGTTGACCGGGCGCGCCGGGGTTAAGCATACGCTGGCGCTGAACGCGTTTGATGTCGAGTCCAATCTGTTTATTCGCGCGGCTAGCCAGGCGAAAGACAGCACCGGCTCTGCAACGGTGCGTTACCCCGGCTGGGCGACGTTGAATTTCGCCGTCAGCACGCAATTTGGCGACGACAATCAATACCAAACCACGTTGGCGTTGAACAACCTGACGGATAAGCGTTATCAGACGGCGCATGAGTCTATTCCGGCGGCGGGCTTTAATGCGGCCCTGGGCGTTGGCATGAAATTTTAGGGGTTGAGGATGAAACGTCTGGTTATTGCTTTGTTGGCCGGTTGGCTGTGCGCCACGGCGCAGGCACAGGAACGGCTGGTGGTGGTCGGCGGCTCGCTGGTGGAAATTGTTTATGCGCTCGGCGCCGGGGATCGGGTCGTGGGGGTGGATAAAACAACGTCTTATCCGCCGCAAACGCAGGCGCTGCCGCACGTTGGCTACTGGCTGCAACTGAGCGCTGAAGGGCTGCTGGCGTTGCGGCCCGATAAACTGATTACCTGGCAAGATGCCGAACCGCGCAGCGTGCTGGAACAGCTGCGCCAGCAGCACGTGGATATTATTACCTTACCGCGCGCGCCCGCCACGGCAGAACAGTTACTCGGCAACATAAGAACGCTGTCGATGGCGCTGGGGGCCACGGAAAAAGGCCAGGCGCTGGTTAACGATATCAGCCAGCGCTTGGCTGCCGTCTCGCGCAAAGCGGCAACACAGCCTGCGCCGGTGAAGGTGTTGTTCATGTTATCGGTGGGCGGCGGTTCGCCGCAGATTGCCGGCAGCGGGACGGTGGCCGATGGCGTTTTGCGCCTGGCCGGCGGGCGCAATGTCGCCACCCATAGCCAGTATCGGACTTACAGCGGTGAGGCGATTATTGCCGCCAACCCGGATGTGATCGTGGTTACCACGCAAAGCCTGGCCGGGGGAGGCGGGAAAAAACTGCTGGGCAATATTCCCGGCGTTGCCCAGACGGCCGCGTGGCGCAATAACCATATTGTGACCATCGATCAGGCGCTGATTTTGGGCATGGGGCCGCGAATCGCCCAGGCGGCGGAACAGCTCTACCAGGGCTTTTATCCCGCGAGCCGGTAGGCGGCAACGCAGCGACAAATTCGTCGGGAGCAGATTTGAAGGCTGCGGGCAGCGGCCCCATCGGGGCGAGGACCAGGGATGGGCCGAGTAATAAAGCCAACACACCTGCAACTTGCAGTATGAAGGGGATATATATTAAGCACTGGCAAGCAAATCCCTCAGCGTTATCATCAGCATCATCGGATCCATCGGCGAGGGCTCAAACCCCACCCGTTGGTAAAAATCCCGCGCTTCATCAGATAACGCATGAACCAGCATCCCCCGGATACCGATAGTTTCCGCCACTTGAATCACCCGTAGGCCGGCATCTCGCACCAGTGCCCGTCCGACGCCCTGACTGTGCAATGATTTATCTACCGCCAGGCGCCCCAGTATGACCACCGGGATTGGATCAGGCATATTACGGCGAAAGCGGCCAGGCGCCGCGTTTGCCACTACCGCACTGGATGCCAGTGAGTAATACGCCAGCACTTTTGCACTGTCGCAGCAGACAAATGTTCTTGATGCACCGGTTAACTGATTTTTCATCGCCCGTTGTTTCAGCCAGTTATCCATAGAATCCACGCCGCAACAAAACGGGCCGAGTACATGTTCAGCATGAAGCGGCTCCGGGGGGGAGATCATTTTTTCTGATCCCAAGGCGCAGGCGTTTGCATGGTTTTTCGCAGCGCGGCGTTTGGCGCAGGAGCCTGATCCAGACGGGTAAGAAATTCCTGATAGGCTTCAGGATCCGCCATAATAATGCGTTGTTCGATTAATGCTTCTTCTGCGGCGGCGCGAGCCGCTTCCAGAACAAAATCGGTTCGGTTTTTGCCTTTGGCTTTCGCGGCTCGATCGATAAGATCGCGTTCGGCGGGTTTGATGCGTAAATTCAGTGTTTCGCGCTTGCCGGAAACGTGATTCGTCACGGGCATATTGTGATTCTCCGGGTGTTCCGCTGGGTGTTAATTATACAATATGCGTAACGCTGATGTCATTACGATTTATAGCTAGGATGAGGAACTGAATTTCAATTTAATCGATAACGCTATGTTGCCAAGTAGACAGCTAACAACAACCTCTGCGCCTTAGGCGGCATGCTCCTTGCTTATTACTTGCGTATAAAAAGGACACGCCGCCCTTGGCCAGGGGTTATCGGTACACCAGTAAAAAACGGCGTGCTGTGATTAACCCCGCTTAACCGGCATCGGCATAACGCGCCGCGTTCTGCTGGCGGCGGCTATACAGGCTTTGCGATATCACTGCGGCCACGATAATCACCCCGCCGACGAGAGCGTGCGGTGCCGGCGCTTCCCCCAGGAACAGGTAAATCCACAGCGGCGCCAATGCGGTTTCAAGCAGCAGAAACAGCCCGGCGTTCGCCGGTGAAACAAAGCGCGTGGACAAGGCAATCAGTCCCATCGCCAGCGGCATAATCAGCGCGCCTTCCACTACCACCCAGAGCCATTGCGTATTGCTGAGCAGCAGCGAGGTGTCGAACATCTGTTTGCCGTTGAACGCCATGATCAGCAGCGATGCCAGCACGCCGCCCAGAGACGGCAAGCCGACCGTACCGCTGTTGACCTTTGAGGAAAAGATGAACGCCAGCGCCATTGATACCGCCGTCGCCAGCGCGAAGGCGTTGGCCACCGCGCTCTGATCGCCGGATTTGCCGAACATCACAATCACCACCCCGATAATCCCCGCCAGCGCTGCCGCCATCAGGCTGCGATCGATACGCACGCCGAAGAACAGGCGTGAGATCAGCGCGGAAATAAAAGGCGTGGAGGAGATGATGACCAGCACCGTGGCGATATTGCCGCGGTTGAGCGCATTGACGAAGCAGGCCGAGGCCACGCAGAAGAACAGCGCCGACAGCCAGTTATCACGCGTTAGCCAAGGGGTGCCGATGGTGCTGCGGCTGCGCTGCCACAACAGCCAGACGGCGAAGAACATTCCCCACATACACAACCCGCGCAGCACGACAATCAGCCAGGAATTTGGGATGGACATCAGGCGGATAAACACGGAATCGGTGCTGAGAATAATTCCCCCTATTATCCCAATCAGGTTGCCGGGGTTTTGTTTCATGGTGTACTCCAGAGTGTTGTTAGTGTTGAAATGATTTCATCGGTGGCGTCGTGGTGCTCGCCGGCCTGGCCGCGCGCCCAACCGGAAAGCCGCAGCGTTTGCGTTTCCGGGAACCAACTGCCGCCGAGGGCTTTTGCCCGCTGGCGCTGCGCCGCATCAAGCGCCGGCAGCGCCAGACAACTGAACGGCAGGCCGGGATCGCTGACCGAGGCACACTCCGCGCCGCCCGGCGCCGTTAGCCGGATGGCACCCACCTGCGCCACGTTGTAGGGTTGCCATTGGCTGCTATGCACGTTTTTCAGGGCTTCCTGCAGTGGGCAGAGCGACGCGGTAGCCTCTTCAAACAGCCGCAGTTCA
This sequence comes from Gibbsiella dentisursi, assembly GCF_039539505.1. Classification (NCBI taxonomy): domain Bacteria; kingdom Pseudomonadati; phylum Pseudomonadota; class Gammaproteobacteria; order Enterobacterales; family Yersiniaceae; genus Gibbsiella; species Gibbsiella dentisursi. The sequence continues at coordinate 389,647 of NZ_BAABDG010000003.1, read as the reverse complement.
CTGCGCAGCAGGGTACTGAACTGCGCCGTTCGCATCGCGACGATCGCCAGCCCAACGGTCAGCGAAGCGTGCTTATGCAATGGCGCAATAAAAACGTTGCTTTGCGTCACCAGGCTTTGGTGCAGGCCGGTGGCAAAGCTGTGCGAAGCGTCCACCACCGCGTTGCCGGGGCCAGGATTGATGGTATTCACCGCGCCGGTATACGGGTTGACGTGGGTGATGATGTGCATTTCCCCAGGCCAGGCGGCATTCAGCGTGGCATCGGGGAACAGCAGGTTGATCGGCTGATAGTGTTCGTGGCGGGCCAGGCACAGCGTAACGTTCTGCTTACAGAACAAGTGCGACAGGATCACCATCCCGATCCGGACGGATGGGACAAAGAAGACATCGTACTCGTCCAGTTTATACAGGCGCGTTAGCGCAGTACGCAGCTCATCGCGGTACTGGCCGGCCCGTTTATAAAACCGATCGCCGTGGGCCTGCTGTAGCAGCGGCGATAACGAGGAGGCATCCATCAATCGATAATCCCTTGTTGATAGAGCAGGGGCAGAATGTTGTCGCGGAAGATCGAACCCACCGCGATCTCGTTCGCCGGCTGCCGATAGTTGACCCAGGCGATCTCTTCGATCTCTGCGCTAGCGCGTGGTTGCCCGACGATCTCAACGTGATAAACGTGATTTTCAATCATCACGTCTTCAAATTCGGCGTGGCCGTGAAACAGGCCGAAAGGGCGGACGTCACGCACCCCGACGGCCAGCTCTTCCCGCAGCTCGCGGCGCAGGCAGCTGAGGTGATCTTCCCCTGGGTGCAGCTTGCCCCCCGGTGAGATAAAAATCTGGGTGCCGCGCTTGCGAGTCAGAAGCAGTGCACGTTGGTGCAAAATAATCGCTGCGCATTTCACAATAACTTTCACGGGATGCTCCTGCTTATACGGCCGTCAACTGAGGGCTGGCCGCCATATCGACGAGCGTATTGCCGGAGAGGAAGTTGATGATGTCTATCGCCCGCGGGGTTTTTTCCTGTAAATAAGCCAGGATCACCTCGTCGCTGGGGGTCGTGAAGCTATCGGCGAAAATACTGATGCCTTCCAGCGATTTAGTCGAAATGCCGAGCTGCAAAAGCCGGTATTTCACGTCTTCCGCCGAGTGGGCGAATTCGTAAATCGGCGAATGGTAGTGAATGCCAAATTCCGCCATCAGCGCGACCAGGTACTCTTTAGCGACCAACCGCTGCTCTGGGAACTCTCTCTGGTAATGGGTGATGCCGTCGTTGATGGTGGTAATGCCATGGTGGCGGCAGAAATCCACCAAGTGTGCGTGGATCGCCAGCTTCTCGCCGAGTAGCACCAGGTTTTTGCGGTAGTTGAGGATATCCTGCTCCAGGTTTTCGATGGCGATCGAACGGAAGGCGCCGCTGATGTCCGCAACGGTATGCCCCAAGACCAGATCGCCGAACCGGGCCTTCAGTTCATCCACCCGGTGCGCCAAAATCCCGCGGTGCAGTGAACAGCCGCTGTTGCCCGACCATAAATGCACCGGGATACCTTGTAACATCAGATAACAGGCTGCCAGGGTGCTATCCCTGCCACCGGTGAACATAACTAACTGGGGTTGTATCTGTGAGGAACTCATAATTACCACGTCTATGTTGCTGTGCTTCGGTTAAATGAGGAGCGGGAACCCGTGTGAAAACGGCATTGGGTCACTCCGTTGGCCCGTTGCTGATAATCAGACTAAAACGTTTCGGCTTGCGGTTGTAATGATATAATCACACACTGAATGTGAGATTTTCTAACAGGGTGGGGTATGGCCGATCTACCGTCGTTGCGGGCATTGCACTATTTTCAACAGGCGGCGCGCTTTGAAAACTTCAGCCTGGCGGCTGAATCGCTGAACGTGACCCATAGCGCCATCAGCCACCAAATCCGGCAGTTGGAGGCGCAGCTCGCCACGCCGTTGTTTACCCGCAGCCATGGGCGGGTATTTCTCACCCCGGCCGGCGAACGGCTGAAAAAAAGCTGTTTGCAGGCTTTTGGCGAGCTTGAACGTGCCTGCCATGAGATTAAAAACCAGGGGGCAAGCCCGCTAACCATCGCCTGCGCGCCAAGCTTTCTGGCCCAATGGTTGCTGTCGCGCATTGGTCGCTTCTCGGAGCGGCATGCGGACATTCCTCTGACGTTTCAAACCTGTACCGATATTGAACAACTGAAAAGCGGCTATAGCGATGTGCTGTTGCTAAGCCACGAACGGCCGGTGGATCCGGATATCGAAACCACGCTGCTGAGCGTGGATTACATCGGCCCGGTATGTGCGCCGGATTTCACGCAGGCCTTTACCTACGCGACGGACTTTTCCACGCTGCCCCTATTGCACGCTGACACCAAGGTTCACGCCTGGGCCGAATGGGCCAGGAAAACCGGCGCCCAGGGGGACTTTTGGGCCGGCCGGCATTTTGAAAACCTGATGCTGGCTATTCAGGCCGCGCGCAGCGGGCTTGGCATCATCATGACGCCGCAAATGTTGGTCAAGAAAGATATCCAGCAGGGGACGTTGGTTGCCCCATTGGGCTTTGTGGAGGTGGATCGCGCCACCTGGATGATGGTGCATGCGCAGCGCAAGGAGGAGCGTGCTATTCGCCTGTTCTGCCGTTGGCTGTTGGAAGAGGCGGCATACGGCGAGGAATAACGGCGGCCGGTGCGCTGGCCGCCATCAGGGGGTTACATTGCCTGCCCGCTAAGCAAATCTACCTTGCTTTGCGCGCTCAGGCGCGTGATATAGGCGCTGGCGTTCGGGCCGAAGCTGATGTCTTTGACGATGCTCAACGAGCGCAGCAGCGGGAACAGGATAAAGTCCGTTGTGCTGACCTCGGTTTTCCCTGCCAGCAGCGGCTCCAGTTCGGCGAGTTTTTGCTGCACTTGCGCGACCAGCGCTGGGGTTTCCGCCGTCAGCGCGTCCAGATCGCCAAAGGCTTTTTGTTCCCGCTCCAGATAGGCCTGGCGTGCCTGTGGGGTGGCCAGTTCTTGAAAATCGCCGCGGGTGAAGCGGGGCACTGCCAGCTTGAAGATCGCGCCCGATGCGGCTTTGCCCCAGGCTTCGATCGCAGGATCGACCGGCTGGTCGGCGATTAACGGCGCCTTAAGCGCATCAACGTAATGCACGATGTCCATGCTTTCCGGCATAAAGCTGCCGTCATCCTTGGCCAGAATCGGCACCACCTTGCGCCCGACCATGCGGATAGGGGTTTCTGCATCGCCTTCCATAATCACTGCCTGCTCATAGGCAATATCTTTCAGCCCAAAGATCATCCGGGCCCGGACGCAGAACGGGCAGTGTTCATAAATGAAAAGTTTCATGGGGGATCGACCTCGTTTGTGATTGGCGAACGGTAGGTAATGGTTAATGTTATCCGCCATTATACTGTTCTATACCCTTCATACTTCAAGTTGCAGACGGCGTAAAAAATGGCAGCCGGAGCTGCCATGGGTGTGGTCACCACTCAATATACGTCGCGCAGGTAGCGCTTTTCCTTTTTGAGCTGGTTGACGTAGTCCGCGGCTTTTTCTTCTGACAGGCCGCCGTGCTGGGCGATCGCCTGGTGCAGCGCCTTATCGACATCCTTCGCCATGCGGGTTGCATCGCCGCAGACATAGAAGTGGCCGCCTTCCTGCAGCCAGGCGTAAAGCTTCGCGCCCTGTTCGCGCATCCGGGTCTGCACGTAGATCTTTTCGGCCTGATCGCGTGAAAAAGCCAGATCGAGCTGGGTCAGCAGGCCATTTTTCTGCCAGTGCGCCAGTTCATCCTGGTAGATGAAATCGTGCTGATGGTGCTGATCGCCAAATAACAGCCAGTTTTTGCCTTTGGCGCCGCTGGCCTGGCGTTCCTGCAAGAAGGCGCGGAACGGCGCAATACCGGTGCCGGGGCCGACCATGATTAACGGCGCATCGCTATCGGCGGGCACACGGAAGGCTTTATTCGGCGAAATGAAGATGGACGGTTTTTCGCCGCGCCGGACGCGATCGGCCAGATAGGTCGAGCATACGCCGCCGCGTGCCCGGCCGGCGCTGTGGTAGCGCACTGCGGCCACCGTCAGGTGCACCTGATCGGGGTGGGCTTTCTGGCTGGAGGAAATGGAGTAAGCGCGGTGCTGCAACGGGCGCAGCTGCGCCACAAACTCCTGCACGCCGATCGCACGGCTGGGATCCAACTGCAGCAGATCGAGCGTGTCTTTGCCCCACAGCCAGACCGCCAGCGTGTCTTTATCATCATGCTGCAGAATATGGCGCAGCTCTTCGTTGGCCGTATATTGGCCGACCCATTCAATCAGTTTGCGTGACGGTTCGCTGATTTCAAACTGGTAGGTCAGCAGATCGCCCAGGCTGCTGTCATGGCCGGGAACCGGCGTGTCATACGCTACGTTCAGGCGGGTGAGCAGCAGATTGACCAGCGCCGGATCGTTCACCGGGATCACCCCTAACGCATCGCCGACTTCATAGCGAAGCCCGCTGCCGGCCAGATCAAATTCAAGGTGACGAATGTCTTTACCGGAGAGCTCGCCGGACAGGCGCTGGTTGGTGACCAGGGCCGCCGCATAAGGGTTATGTTTGTTGCTGCCGGGGATCGCCGGGGCCTCTGGGGCGCTGGCGAGCGCCGTACCGCTGCCGCCCGCACTGGCGGAAAACTGCGGTATCGCGCTGCCGATCCAGTCGCTGGCCGGCTGTTCGTACTCCACGTCGCAGTCGACGCGATCTGTCAGCCGCTTGGCGCCCAGTTGCTCCAGGCGCATATCAATGAATTTGCCCGCCTGGCAAAAACCGTCATAGCTGGTATCGCCAATCGCCAGCACGGCGAAGTGCATCTGCTCCAGGCGCGGTGCCGTGCTGGCGGAGATCGCATCCCAAAACAGCTGGGCGTTGTCCGGCATTTCACCTTCGCCGTAGGTCGAGGTGATGATCAGCACGTGACGCATGGTTGCGAAGACGTCAAGATCGACTTCCCCCAACGCCTGAACCACCGGCACCATCCCCTTGGCCCGTGCCGCGGCGGCGGCGTTCTGCGCCAGCGCTTCGGCATTGCCGGTTTGAGAACCGAACAGGATATGAAGCTGCGCCGCATTAGCCGTGCCGGCGCTGCCTGCGGCCGGCTGGGTGCCTTCGATAACTAACAACCGCGAGTGTAGCCCGGCGAGAAACCCCGCCAGCCAGGATTTCTGTTCACCGTTAAACGGTGCGTCTTCAGGAATGAAGGGTATTTTCATGGATATTGATTCTCGATTCCGTCTTTGCGTTTTCTGTAAATTCAATGTTCATTGTTCATCGCCACGCGATCAGGCCAGCTTGCCCACCGTCGCCGCCAGTTCAGGCAGCGCGGCGCGGGCAAACAGCTCTTCGAAGTCCGGCAGGCTGCCCAGCGTCTGCGTGTTGCGCGCATCCTGATGGATAATCCAGCCGTAGGTCGCCAGGCTGTCCATCGAACGGATATTGCGTTGCTTCAGCGCCGCCTTATAGTCCGCCACGCGTTTGGCGGCGATCAGCGCCGCCAGCTCATCATCGCTGTAGTGCTCGATGGCGGCCCGGCCGTGGCGCTGCAGTTTGCTCATCAGCGCGAAATCCTCCGTCATCAGCAGGTTACGCACCGCTTTCTGGGCGGCTGGGTCTTCCACGCTGGTGCCTTTGGGTAAACGAGAAAGCGCCAACTGCTGGGCGGTGCTTAGCACGGTGTAGTTGTTGAGCAACACCAGCATTTCCGCCGTGTCGGTATCGCCATAGCCCGGCACTGCGCCGCCAGCGATGGCTTTGTTATCCCGCCATGCGCGTTTGAACTTGGCGACCTGATGGGTCGCCAGCGCGACGGACAGCTCTTCCAACAGATCTTTGCGCGGTTTGGCCTTGAGAATTTCGCCGGCGTCCTGATACAGCAGCAGCGCGCGCGGCATCACGTAAACAAAGTGCGCCCGTTCGGCCTGCCAGTTATCCAGCAGCCAGGCGGCACGCTCGGAGCCGGTGGCTTCCAGATGCCACTGCAGCATCGCCAGCACCGCTTGCTCATGCACCTGCGCCATGGCATCGTCGGCGGCGATGGCGCCGTACAGCACCGAGTCGCCGGCTGCGTGCGCGGCCAGTGCGCCGTAGGGATCGTACTGGTAGGCGAAACCGCCGCTCATACCGTTGCCGAAGCCCTTGCCAAAGGTGCCGAGGTTGAGTACGGCGCCGTTGGTCATATATTCACAGCAGAAATCCCCCACGCCCTCTACCACCGCCGTGGCGCCAGAGTTGCGCACGGCGAAACGGTCGCCGGCCTGGCCCTGCACAAACAGCCGGCCGCCGGTGGCGCCAAACAGGGCGAAGTTACCAATCAGCACATTGCCGCCGGGTTCCTGTGAGCCGCCGCCCGGTGAGGTGACGATGATTTCGCCGCCGCACTGGCCCTTGCCGACGCCGTCGTTACAGGTGCCGCTGTGCTGCAGTCGCATGCCGTCGTTGCAGAACACGCCGTAGGATTGGCCGGCGGAGCCGGATGTGGCGATACGCACGGTGCCTGGGTGCAGGTAGTGGCGACCGCGATCGTCGAACAACACGGCCGGCATGTTGGCCAACTGCGTATGATCCAACTGGTGGTTGAGCAGCCGTTCGATGTCGATCGCCAACTGGCCGCCCACGCTCTTGTAGCGGTTGTTGAGGGTGATGCCCTGGCCCAGTTCCAGATCGGTTAGCCCTTGCTCCACCAGCGCGCTGTGCAGTGGCGCCACCCAGGATTCGTCCAGGTGGAAGTCTTTTTCCAGATAGACCGGGTGAGCGATTTTCACCTCCGGCACCACGGTCAGCATGGCGCGCAGATCCAACTGGCCCACTTCGCGCGGGTGGTCCATCAGGTGCAGCAGATCGGCGCGGCCGCGCGCTTCGCGCAGCGAACGCAGGCCGAGCCAGGCCAGAATTTCACGCACTTCGTGCGCCACGTTCATAAAGTATTGCGCCAGTTGGCGAGGATCACCGTTGAAGGCTTCGGCGTTGGTGGTTAACCCCGCCGGGCACTTCACGTTGCAGTTTTTCGCCATGACGCACTTGAGCATCATCAGCGCGGTGGTGCCGAATTCGAAGCTGTCGCCGCCCAGCAGTGCGGATTTCACCACATCGCTGCCGGTTTGCTGCGCGCCGGAGCAGCGCAGGGTGACTTTATCGCGCAGGCCATTGGCGCACAGCGCCTGGTGCACTTCGGCGATGCCGATTTCCGCCACGCGCCCGGTGTATTTCAGGCTGGTGACTGAAGCCGCGCCGGTGCCGCCGGTGTTGCCGGCCACGTTGATCACATCGGCGCCGGCTTTCGCCACGCCAACGGCGATGGTGCCGATGCCTTCCGACGACACCAGTTTGACGATCACCCGCACCCGCGCCGCTTTGCAGTCATGGATCAACTGCGCCAAATCTTCGATCGAGTAGGTATCGTGGTGCGGCGGCGGTGAAACCAGTTCAACCCCCGGCGTACCGCCGCGGGCGGCGGCGATTTCCACCGTCACTTTCGGCGCCGGCAACTGGCCGCCTTCGCCGGGCTTGGCGCCCTGGCCGATTTTGATTTCCAGCTCTTCCAGCATCGGATCGGCCAGGTAGCCGGCCCATACGCCAAAGCGGCCGGAAGCCAGTTGTTTGATGCGTGAAGCACGCAGGGTGCCATGGCGTGAATAGTGCTCGCCACCTTCGCCGCAGTTGCTCATGCCGCCAACCATGTTGGTGCCGTGCGCCACCGCTTCGTGCGCCGGGGCCACCAGCGCGCCGTGGCTCATGGCGCCGGAGGCGAAGGTACGGGTAATTTCGCTGGCCGGCTGCACGGCGCTTAACGCCAACGGCGCCGGTGCGGTAAAGATGCGCGCCAGATAATCGGCGGCATCGCCCCGCGCGCGAAGGCGCAGCGTATCGTCCACGATTTCGCGTTCTTCAATCTCGTCGGCAAAGCGGTTAACCAGCGCCAGAGCAAGTGCCTTCAGCCGTTCAGCCGTGGACTTCAGGCCGTCGACGGCGTCCACCAGGCGCAGTGTGAAGCGCCCGTCGCCTGCGTTTTCACACTCCAGCCCGCGAATCGCAAACCCGTTATTGATCAGCGCATAGCGGCCCAGTTTGCGGCCGAACTCCATCACGCTGTCGATGTGGGTTAAATCCGCCGGGAATGCCAGAATGTCGCGTAGCGCGGCCGGGCGGCGTTTGCGTTCCTGGGCCATCAGGGCCGAGAACTCGCGGTAGTCCGGGGTCACCTGGAAGTGATCGATGGTGGCGTTTGACAGGCGATCAAAGCTGGTGTGGGCAAACGCGGCCGGCTTGAGCGCAAAGGCATCATCCAGCTTGGACAGCGTCAGCAGGCGCATGAAGCGATCTTCTTCACGCGGTTTGTCGACGAAGCGGATCGGCCGCTCCGTCATATCGATAAAGCTGCGCACGGCGATGGTGCCGTAAGAGTGGCCGGCGCCCTCGGCGCGTTCTTTAAACAGCCCTAGCAGCGGCACATCGGCTTCGCCTTTGACCTTCAGCGCGCTTTGGTGCCAGTCTACCGTCATTTGGGCGATGGCGGCGAAGTCGGCGCCGCCCACCGGCGTTTTGATGTTGGGGAAGTATTTCTTCAACACCGGATCGTTGGTATCAAGGAAGTTCGGCTCGAAAAACTCACCGCAGGTGTAGCTTTCGACGGTGCACAGGCCCACTTTGCCCATGGTTTTCATCAGCGCTTTTTCCGCCGCTTTGGCATAGCGTTTAAACGCTTTGTTGCCTTCCTCGCCTTCGCCGTATTTTTCTTCGGCGCGCATCTGCACGCCTAATGGGTAGATAGCCGAGGCGCCAAAGCCCAGCGCCGCGGCGATGTGGTGCGAAGAAATGCTCTGGCCGCTTTCCACGACCAGCGAAAGATCCAGGCGCAGGCCCTCTTGCACCAGCCGTTGGTTGATGGCGGAAACCACCAGCAGCATCGGCATGGCGGCGCGGGTGGAGGAGATGTGGCGATCTGTGATCACCGCGATACCGCCTTGTTCACGGGCGAAGTCCACCACCTGCTGTGCCAGCGCATCAATCGCGGCTTCCAGCGCGTTGGCGTTGGCGGCGCGGCTGATGAGATCGTTGCCGATCACCGGCGTATACAGCATTTCAAAGCGGGCGTAGGGCGCCACTTGCTGTTCGCGCAGGCGCAGCATATCCAGGTGGGTGAGGATCGGGCTGGGCACGATAATCTGCCGGCCTTTACTGCGGCCCAGATGGGGTTTGGCGCCCAGCGCCACGCGCAGCGTCATACCGTCGGCCTCGCGGATGGAGTCCAGCGGCGGGTTGGTCACCTGCGCAAAGCGCTGTGAGAAATAGTGCGCGACGCCGCCTTCGTGGTCGGACAGCACGTTGATGGCGTTGCCGTAACCCATGGCCGAAATTTTTTCCGCGCCGGTGGCCAGCATCGGGTCCATCATGAACTTGAAGCTTTCCTGGTTGTAATAGTAGGCGACAAAGCGCTGGTAGCGTTCCAGATCGCCGTTGTAGCGCAGCGGCGACCCCTGTTTTTCCGCCGGGATTTGCGGCAGATCCTGCAGGGTGATGCGCGCGCGCAACAGCAGCGCCGGGTAGTCTTTTTCGGCTGCCAGTTTTTCCAGCGCTTCCACCGTGGTGAAGCTGCGTTTTTCCCGGTGATCGTAATACAGCATGCCGCCGGCTTCGATGCGACCGCGGCGCAGCACGCTTTCCGGTGGGAAGGCGATCTGGCCCGCTTCCGACATGGCGCCAATATAATCCGCGGTTTCCACGGAGCGCAGCGGGCGCAGGCCCAGGCGATCAAGCCGCGCGCCAATCACTTCGCCGTTGCCGAAAATCAGCGCTGCCGGGCCGTCGTTCTTTTCTTCATACAGCGAGAAGTATTCCAGCATGGCGCGCACCTGCGGCGACAGCGAATCGTCGTTCTCCCACGCCGGCGGCATCATCGACACCACGGCGGTGATCAGATCCAGATCGTCTTCCATCAGGCGGCTGTGAATGGTTTGGTCCAGCCGCGAACTGTCGGACTGCCCCTTGGGCCGCACGATGTTTTTGCCGCGTGCCAGTGCCAGCGCGGCTTCGGCGATGCGGTTTTTACGATCGGTATTCAGCTCGCCGTTATGCGCCATCAGGCGGAACGGCTGCGCCATGGTGGTGTGCGGATCGGTGTTGGTGGAAAAGCGGGTATGGAAGAACAGGCTGTGCACCGCGTGATCCGGATCGGTAAGATCGCAAAAATAGGGGATCACTTCGTTGGAGTTCAGCCGCGCTTTGAACACCTGGGTACGCGAGGAAAGCGAAAGCGGATAGAGGCCGCCAAATTCGCTTTCGGTAAAGGCACGGGCTTCAATATCTAGCAGCGCGCGGTAAATGTGCTTTTCAAACGCATTCTGATCGGCAATGTCCTGTGGCGCGTTAAATATCCATTGCACGATAGGCAACTGGAAAGCGATCGCCGCAGGGCGCAGCACGCTGGTGTCGAGCGGAATATCCCGTTTTACTATCACGCCAAGCCCATAGGTGGCGAGCACGTCTTCCACCAGCCGTTCGGCGTTGGCGCGTAGCTCTGGATCTTTGGGCACAAAGAAGTTGCCCACGCCAAAGCGCCCGGCTTCCAGCGGCAGGCCGGTGAGTTTGCGGAAAAAGGCCAGAGAAAGATCCACGTTGACCCCCGCGCCATCGCCCACGCCTTCTGCTGACATACCGCCACGGTGCGGCACGGTACACAGCGCGCTGTGCGCCATACTGAGCACCTCGTGGGTTTGCGTGCCATCCTTACGGGTGATGAACCCTACGCCACAGCTATCGCTGGCCTGGGCCGGATCATACAGACCGTAGGGATAAGGGTTTGGATTTGTCATCGGGGTTCTCCTTTGCACGAAATGGGATCAGTTCGGTGCATTTCATGCAAATTGTTGATGTATAAAAATATTATATTTTCGCTGACATTGCTCTACTCATAAAAGAGCATTGAGCGTATTTCCCCAGGCCCTGCTGGGGTACTCCCCTTCACCGCCAGAACGCGGGCACCTTTACCGCGAGCGATCCCTCACTGAGCCCGGCTATGCCTAACGCGTCAGTGGTTATGCCGCTCTCTTTTCCGGCCTCTCAAAACGATCTCACAAGTGGTGATGGCTTGCCTGATGAGGGAGTCTTCTTTTTAATTGCTTACTGCATAAATATGACGAGACGCTGTTCCGTCGGGGATCCTTCCAGCGAACTCCCAAATTAGCGACAAACCCAGAGCAGGTCAAATGGCATTATGGCTGCGGTCATTCAGGGATAATTTTTACTTATAGTTATGAAATAAAAGGTTTTTTTTAGTAAAAAGAGGGTGTTGTGACGGTTGGAGGGTATACCGGAAAATGGTTTCTATAACTGATAATGATTATTATATTGATTTTATGTGCTAGCAGGTGATTTCATCATGGGGTTTTATGCTGCTTTATGTTCTGATTTTGCATTATGGCGCTGTTTTTAACTTCTCAGTCATATTTAATGATAGCGCGGCGGCAGATAAGAGAAATTAATGGGGAATATTTGATTTTATTTGCACTTAAAGTGAATCTTTATGCGTTTTTGGCTTAAGGAAAAACAGCGTTTTGTTTGGGTGGGGGCCCACAGCGGCAGGCATGATTGCCGTTGGGGAAGGATAGCCTTTTGCCAACGCGAGTCAATAGCAGTGGTTAGTCTTTTCGCATCAGCACAACAGGGGTTCGTTTTGGCCCGGTTTCTATCCGTTTTGTATCGCCTTTTAGGAAAAAAGCTGACATTAATTACGAAAAATGGTTATCAGGCAAAATGATTGCCATACTGAACATTGTGATGCCGCTGCGAGGAAACCATGAAAGCTAAACCCCCAATCGTGCCCCCGGACGCCGAGGAAAAAAAATCGCATGAGCTTGATCGTTTTGACATGGCGATCTTGCGCCTGCTGCAGGCGGATTCTTCCATATCCAATGTGGCGCTGGCCGAGAAAGTCAGCCTGAGCCCGCCGGCCTGTTTACGGCGTGTGGAGCGGTTGAAGCAGGCAGGCCTAATTAAAGGTTATGTTGCGTTGCTGAACCCGCAGGCGATGAATGCCGGGCTGGTGGTGTTGATTGGCGTGGTGTTGGATCGCTCAACGCCAAGCTCGTTTGAGGACTTTGAAGCAGCGGTGCAGCAGATCAGTGGCTGCATGGAGTGCCATGTCGTTACCGGCGAGTTTGATTATATTTTAATGATTCGCACCAAGGACAATCAGAGTTTCAATCGTTTGCATGCGGAACAACTGCTGTTTCTGCCTGGCGTTCGCCAGATCCGTTCTTTTATTGGCCTGCGTGAGGTGCTTTCCACCACGCAGTTAACCTTTTAAGGCAGGGGAAGGGGAGAGACTGAGGCCCGGTTTCCCGGGCCTGCGATGGGGTATTAGCCATTGCGGAACAGGTAGCTGTAGGCGCTTAGCGCTGGCGCACCGCCCAGGTGGGCATAAAGGACTTTTGAACCTTTCGGGAATTCGCCGTTGCGGATCATGCCGATCATGCCCTGCATGGATTTGCCTTCATAGACCGGATCGGTCATCACGCCTTCCAGGCGCGCACACAGGCGGATGGCTTCCAGCGTGCCTTCGCTCGGCAAGCCGTATTCCGGCCCGCCAAAGCGGGTATCAAGCACCACGTCTTCTTCCGTGATCTCGCGGCCCAGTTCAACCAGGTTAGCGGTGTTTTGGGCGATGCGTAAAATCTGCGCCTTGGTTTTTTCCGGTTTTGCCGACGCGTCGATGCCAATCACATTGCGGGCACGGCCATCCGCGGCAAAGCCAACCACCATTCCGGCCTGGGTACTGCCGGTGACCGAACACACGACGATATAGTCAAATTTAAAACCCAGTTCCTCTTCCTGCTGGCGCACTTCTTCCGCAAAACCGACGAAACCCAGGCCGCCATAAGGGTGCTCGGAACAGCCGGCCGGGATCGGGAACGGTTTGCCGCCGTTTTGTGCAGCTTCTTCCATGGCGCTTTTCCAGCTTTCGCGAATACCGATATCAAAACCGGCGCTATCCAGGCGCACATCGGCCCCCATAATACGTGACAATTCAATATTACCGACCCGATCATAAACTGCGTCAGAATAATTAACCCAGTTTTCCTGCACCAGAATACATTTCATTCCTAAATGTGCAGCAACGGCGGCTACCTGGCGAGTTTGATTCGATTGAATACCGCCAATGGAAACTAAAGTATCGCAACCCTGAGCTAATGCTTCTGGGATCAGATATTCCATTTTACGGGTTTTATTGCCACCGAATGCCAGGCCGCTATTACAATCTTCGCGTTTGGCATAGATTTCTACATCGCCGCCCAAATATTCGCTGAGCCTTTTCATTGGCGTAATAGGGGAGGGGCCAAACGTTAATTGATAGCGTGGGAATTTTTCCAGATTCATAATAAGGCTCCGGTAGACAATGATAATGGCCGATTGGGGTATTCTATGGAGAACACGGTTATCCTGTACCCCAAATACTACACGAAACAAAACGAATTTAAATTGCTAATTAATCATGTTTTTTTATTTAAAATTTCAATAATCTTTCTATTTTTTGTTTTAAATGGCTAGAAATAACATAAAAACGAAACAAAATTAATCTTGCTGCAACCACATGCCCTCCGCGGGCAACGGCAGAGCCGTTTTGTAGCGCACCTGCTTGAGGGCAAAGCTGGAGCGAATGTTGGCCACGCCGGGAATACGGGTGAGGTGTTTGATGATAAAGCGTTCTATCTCATTGATATTATTTACAAGTACCCGGAGCAGGTAGTCTGCGTCACCGCTCATCAGGTAGCACTCCATCACTTCCGGGCGTTCGGCGATCGCCTGTTCAAAGCGCTGCAATACTTCCTCTATCTGACGATCGAGGCTCACGTGGATAAACACGTTGACGCGCAGCCCCAGGCGCTCCGGCGAAAGCAGCGTCACCTGTTGGCGGAACAGTCCAAGTTCTTCCAGCGCTTTGACCCGGTTAAAACAGGGCGTGGTGGAGAGATTAACCGCTTTCGCTAATTCAGCATGGGTGATTTTGGCATTTTCCTGCAGTTTATTAAGGATATTGATATCGGTTTTATCCAGTTTACGCATAAAAGAAAACCTTTCCTGTGAATGAAGGGCTGGATGGAAAATTCACACTGAAATAAACAGCGTTCGGCGTAATAACGGAAAAACATTCTGTCATGAAAATAATAAAATACCTATACCCGATAGATTTCTAACTACAGATGCGCGGCTTCCCGGTTAATCGCCAGGCGTATTAATGTCGCCGGCCGGTAATTGACGTTATTGGGGAACCTAGAAAAGCAAACTTCAACGAGAGAGTTAAAATGACAATGCATTACTCCCCGTCAGAAAGTAAAAACATAGGCTGGAACAAAACGCATGCTGTTCATCGCTGGAAAACCGCCATAGCATCACCGCGGGTTTGCGGGGTAGCCATGCTGTTTTTGGCGATTCTGATTTGGGGCGCGAATTGGCCGGTCATGAAGATGGGGCTGCACCACATCACCCCTTTGTGGTTTTCCGCATTGCGTTTTGTTCTGGGTGGGCTTTGCCTGTTCGTTATCCAGATTGCCACCGGTACGCTAAAGCGCCCTCAGCGCCGCGACATTCCGTTATTACTCAGCGTTGGCCTGCTTCAGATGCTGGCCTTCACCGCGCTGGGCGCCATCGCCATGATGGAAATTCCCGCCGGACGCTCTGCCATTCTTGCCTATACCACCCCATTGTGGGTGATGCCGGGAGCAATTTTGTTCTTCCGCCACCGGGTGACCCGCCCGGAGTGGATCGGGACGCTGATCGGCATTGCCGGCGTCGCCATTCTGTTTAACCCACTGACGCTCGATTGGGCGAACAGCGCGGTGTTGCGGGCCAATCTGCTGCTGCTGATGGGGTCATTCTGTTGGGCCATTTGTATTCTGCACCTGCGTTATTATCGCGGCGCTTCAAGTGCCTATCATTTGGCGCCCTGGCAAATGCTGATTGCGGCGGTACCGTTGCTGATCTTGGCCTGGTGTAAAGAGGGCCCTTACACCGGTGATAATTCTCTGCGTTTTTGGGAAGTTGCCCTGTTCGTGGGGCCGCTGGCCACGGCGTTCTGTTTCTGCGCCGTCAATGCGGCCAGCCAGTGGCTCACCAGTACCGTTATGGCTTCCTCGATGTTGGGCGTACCGCTGGTAGGGTTGTTGATTTCGGTGCTTTTTATGAACGAGCCTTTAACGCTGAGCCTGCTCGCCGGCGTTGCGGCGATCGTCGGTGGCCTGCTTATCGTCACCCTGATGCGCCCGCGGCGTTAGCGGTAGCCTGCTAAATAGCGGCCGTTATGAAAGACCTCGATATGGGGAAGGTGGGCGCCATGGCTGGCGCCCAAAATATCAGGCCAGGTGTTGCTTACGCCGCTTCAGTCTGCGGCCGGTGCTTTCCCTGCCGTTGCGGCCGTTCGGGCTGATGAGCCGCCAGCGTTTCCGGTGCAAAATCATCGACATTGATCGCCTGCAAACGGCTCTCTTCGGCCGCGATCAGCAGTTTCGCCTCGTCACTGCTGATCTTGCCTTCCTCCAGCGCCTGTTGCGCCAGGCGATCCAGCCGGGTGAACGACAGGTTCTTGCCCGCCAGTTTGCACAAACGCGCGTGGATCGGCTCTGCGGCGATGATGTTCGCCAACGCGGCTTCCAGCAGGCCTACCGGGTTATGGGGGCTGGCCGCCAGGTATTGGCCGCGCCCCAGGCGGCTGCGGGTGGCGGAAGGTTCTTGCAGGATTTTCGCCAGTTGGTGATCCAGACGATCGGTCGGGGCGCGTTGTACGCGGCCGAACGGGAATATCACCCAGCGTAGCGCGCCTGCAATCCCGCTGTTCGGGAAGTTGCGCAGCAGATCGTCGAGCGCCTGTTCAGCCTGATACAGGCAGTCCTGCACGCCCCAGTGCACCAGCGGCAGATCGGCCTGCTGGCGCCCCTCATCGTCGTAGCGTTTCAGCGTGGCGGAAGCCAGGTACATTTGGCTGAGCACATCCCCCAGGCGCGCCGAAATGCGTTCCCGGCGCTTCAGGCTGCCCCCCAGCACGCCCATGGCGACATCGGCCAGCAGCGCCAGGTTGGCGCTCAGGCGGTTGAGCTGCTGGTAATAACGGCGGGTGGCATCTTTGGTCGGCGTGCCGCTGGTGCGGCCGTTGGTCAGGCCGAGCCAAATGCTGCGCGCCGTGCTGCCGCCCACGTGGCCAAGATGGCCGAACAACGCCCGATCGAAGGCGGGCAGATCGTCGTGTTGCGCGGCGGCCATCTCTTCCAGTACGTAAGGATGGCAGCGAATGGCGCCCTGGCCGAAGATCATCATGCTGCGGGTCAGGATATTGGCGCCTTCCACGGTGATGGCGATTGGCGCGCCCTGGTAGGCGCGCGCCAGGAAGTTGGATTCGCCCAGCATAATGCCTTTACCGCCAGCGATGTCCATGGCGTCAATAATCGCCCGTTGCCCGCGGTGGGTGCAGTGGTATTTGACGATGGCAGACAGCACCGCCGGCTTTTCACCCTGCATCAACCCGCTGGTGATAAGCGTGGCGGCAGCGTCCATTACATAGGCGTTCCCGGCGATGCGCGCCAACGGTTCTTCAATGCCCTCCATCTTGCCGATTGGCATCTTGAACTGGCGGCGGATACGGGCATAAGCGCCGATCGCCAGCGCGGCGGATTTCAGGCTGCCGGTGGAGTTGGCGGGCAGGGTGATGCCGCGGCCAACCGACAGGCATTCCACCAGCATGCGCCAACCCTGACCGGCCATCTGCGGGCCGCCGATAATATAATCGATCGGCACGAACACATCGCTGCCGCGGGTTGGGCCATTCTGGAACGGAATGTTCAAGGGGAAATGGCGGTTGCCAATCTCAACGCCCGGCGTGTGGGTTGGGATCAGCGCGCAGGTAATACCGGGCGCGGGGTTATCGCCCAGCAGGCGATCCGGATCGTACAGTTTGAACGCCAGCCCCAGCACGGTGGCCACCGGCGCCAGCGTGATATAGCGTTTGTTCCACGTCAGGCGCATGCCAAGTACCTGTTGGCCTTGCCATTCGCCCATGCACACCACGCCGGTATCGGGAATGGCGCCGGCGTCGGAGCCGGCTTCCGGGCTGGTCAGCGCAAAGCAGGGGATCTCATCGCCGCGCGCCAGAGCGGGCAGATAACGGTTTTTTTGTTCGTCGGTGCCGTAGTGTTGCAGCAATTCGCCGGGGCCGAGGGAATTGGGAACGCCGACGGTGATCGCCAGTATGCCGGAAACCCCGGCCAGCTTTTGCAGCACCAGCGCCTGGGCATAGGGCGAAAACGCCAGCCCGCCGTACTCTTTTTTAATGATCATGGCGAAGAAACGGTGCTCTTTCAGGAAGGCCCAAAGCTCGGGCGGCAGATCGGCCAACTGATGGGTGATTTGGAAATCATTCGCCATACGACAGGCTTCTTCTACCGGGCCTTCGAGGAAGGCGTGTTCTTCCGGCGTTAATTGCGGTTTAGGATAGTTATGCAGTTTGTTCCAGTCCGGCCGGCCACGGAACAGATCCCCTTCCCACCAGGTGGTGCCGGCGTCGATCGCTTCTTTCTCGGTGCGGGACATCGGCGGCATAAGCTTGCTGAAGGCGCGCAGCGCCGGCGCCGCCAGCAGCGGGCGGCGTAGCGCGGTAATATTCAGCGGCAGCAACAGCACCGCCAGCGGCAACAATAGCCAGAACGACCACAGGCCGGCCACGCCCATGATCGCGGTATAGCCCAGCAGGGCGAGGCTGCCAAACGCCAGCGAAACCCGGTGGTAGAACAGCACGCCGATAAGCGCCAGTAGGGCAAGAATGCTAAGAACCGTCATAATGTCGCTCCAAAGTCCTAAGAGGTCTGACCTGTTGTCTATGATGGTTTTAGTTTATGCACATGTTTTTATCAATGCATTTACACTTTAATTACAACGTAGCTCACAAACTGGCAGCACCTGCAGCTAAAAAATCACGTGCGCCTCAACCGAATGCGGCTTTTGTTGACAATGCTTCTCGCTATTTGCCCAATCCGTTACACTGCGGACGAAAGATTGACAATGCCACAGGATTAAAAGAGGGCTCCTCATATGTACCAAGATTTGATTCGTAGTGAACTGAATGAAGCGGCTGAAACCCTGAAAAATTTTATCAGCGACGACGCCAATATTGAGGCTATCCAAAGCGCGGCGGTGTTGCTGGCCGATTCCTTTAAGGCCGGCGGTAAGGTGATCTCTTGCGGCAACGGGGGTTCCCACTGCGATGCCATGCACTTTGCCGAAGAACTGACCGGCCGTTACCGCGAAAACCGCCCAGGCTACCCGGCGATCGCCATTTCCGATGTCAGCCATCTGTCCTGCGTGAGCAACGATTTTGGCTATGAGTTCGTGTTTTCACGCTACGTGGAGGCAGTGGGGCGCGAAGGGGACGTATTGCTGGGGATCTCCACTTCCGGCAACTCCGGCAACATCATCAAGGCGATTTCGGCGGCGCGCGCCAAAGGGATGAAAGTGATCACCTTAACGGGCAAAGACGGCGGTAAAATGGCCGGTACCGCCGATGTGGAAATTCGCGTGCCGCACTTTGGCTATGCCGATCGCATTCAGGAGATCCACATAAAAGCGATCCATATCTTGATCCAATTGATTGAAAAAGAAATGGTTAAGGCTTGATGGTGTTGTGGGTATAGCGCGCTTGCGCTATACCCGTCATACTGCAAGTTGCTGATGCGTTGGCTTGATGCCTCGGCCCATTCGGGGCCGGCGTAAGCGCCGTTCAAAAACGCTTTTGACGTTTTCGTTCTGCAAGGCGAATGAGTTAGGGTAGGTACCTGAGCGTATCAATGAATACCGGCGTGAAGCGGTGAGGGGAGCAGGTTCTGCTTCCCGGCAAGCGGTAATGCCAATGATGTTGAGGAGTAATTGGCGATGTGTGAACTGCTCGGGATGAGCGCAAACGTGCCGACCGATATCTGCTTTAGTTTTACCGGGCTGGTTCAGCGCGGTGGCCGTACCGGGCCACATAAAGATGGTTGGGGAATTACCTTCTATGAAGGCAACGGTTGCCGCACGTTTAAAGATCCCCAGCCCAGTTGTAATTCGCCGATAGCCCGCCTGGTGCAGGACTACCCGATAAAATCCCGCGCCGTGGTTTCCCATATCCGCCAGGCCAACCGCGGTGAAGTGGCGCTGGAAAATACCCACCCGTTTACCCGCGAACTGTGGGGCCGCAACTGGACCTATGCCCACAACGGCCAGTTGAAAGGGTATCGCCGGTTGGAAACCGGCAACTTTCGCCCGGTTGGGCAAACCGACAGCGAATACGCCTTTTGCTGGCTGCTGCATCAGCTTTCGCTGAAGTATCCACGCACGCCAAGCAACTGGCCGGCGGTGTTTCGCTATATTGCGCTGCTGGCGGATCAACTGCGGCAGAAAGGGGTATTCAATATGCTGCTGTCGGATGGGCGTTACGTGATGGCCTATTGCTCCACCAACCTGCACTGGATTACCCGGCGCGCGCCGTTTGGCAAAGCGACCTTGCTTGATCAGGACGTGGAAATTGATTTTCAGCGGCAAACCACGCCGGATGACGTGGTGACGGTGATCGCCACCCAACCGTTAACCGGCAATGAAACCTGGCACAAGATTGCGCCAGGTGAGTTTGCGCTATTTTATTACGGTGAGCGGCTTGCCCTGGGCGAACGGATCGCCACCGGCGGTTGATGCGAACTGCGTTGGCTTATTGCTGCCTATCACCGGCTGCGCCAGCACGTACTGGCCGTTAGCCACGGCCACCGTAGGCGGTTGGTGATTTTTCACGAAGTAATCGTAGCCCGGTTTTAACTGGCGCCAAAAGCCGATGTAGGTGGAGGTGCGGTGGCGCTGCAGGTTTTGGTCGGTCATGCGGAACGGGTAAATGCTGATGTTGACCCGGGCCTGGCCGAAAGCGAATGCGGTTTCTACATAGCGATAGATTTCATCCATATAGTCGTTGGTCATCGCGTAGCAGCCGATGGATTTGCATTCGCCGTGGATCATCAGATAGGCACCGGAATAACCTTGCGCCCGATCGTAATCATTCGGGAAGCCGATATTAATTGCCCGATAATATTTGCTGTCCGGCTTCAGGTGGCGCACATCAACGCTATAAAACCCTTCCGGGCTTTTAAAATCGCCGGCCATGCGCTTGGGGCCTAATCCGCCGGAGAATTTGCAGATAGGGAAGCTTTTGACCAGCCGGAATTCGTTGCCCATTTTGGCATACAATTCCAGCACGCGTTCTTCTTTGAAGATCTGGATATAGACGGGGGAGCCTAATAATTGCTGTTTAACTGCCGGTGACTCAGGGACCAGCTCGCTGGCGCTGCAGGCGGTGATCGTCGGCATACAAAATAGCATCGCAAACAACAGCGCGATCTTACTCATTAATTATTCCTGCTTAATATATTGCCGATGGTGCAATGACCGCCGGCGTGCCACTGATTTTTATTTTATAACGTTAATAACCCCGCCAGATTACCAGTGTGTTTTTTTTTCGCAATATGCAGCGTGTATAAAAAACAAACAAATTTAAATAAAAATCGTTTTATGCGCCGTTTCTGGCACATGCGATGAAAATAAACCCATTTTAATTCCATTTGCTTGACCTTGGTCACTGCCCCGCACCGGGATGATGTTGCAAATGATGTTAAACTATGTCCAAAGATTAACCGCCGGCCGGCTCTGCCCTGCCGTGGGGATGCGCGAGGAAGCGAACACACCTGCCGCCAGCAGTATGAGGGGGATAACTCATTACAAATCATATGATTAAAATCAAGAAAGGATTGGATCTCCCGATAGCCGGGGCCCCGGCCCAAACGATAAATGACGGGCCGGCCATCAGGCACGTTGCCCTGCTTGGTGAAGAATATGTCGGCATGCGCCCTTCAATGTTGGTGCAGGAGGGCGAGAGCGTTAAGAAAGGGCAGGCGCTGTTCGAAGATAAAAAGAACCCCGGCGTTTTTCACACCGCCCCGGCCAGCGGCCGGGTGGCCGCTATCAACCGTGGCGAGCGCCGGGTGCTGCAGTCGGTGGTGATCGCGTTGGAAAACGGCGGCGATGAACAACTGGAGTTTGCTTACTACCGGCCGGAAGCACTGCCGCAGTTGTTGCGTGAACAGGTAGAAAGCGATCTGCTGGCCAGCGGGTTGTGGACGGCGCTGCGTACCCGGCCTTTTAGTAAAACCCCACGCCCGGGCACGGTTCCTCGCGCTATTTTTGTTACCGCAATGGATACCCAGCCGCTGGCGGCCGATCCGCAGAAGGTTATCGCCGGGCAACTGCCGCAGTTCCATGCCGGGCTTGCGGTGCTGGCGCGCCTGACCGCTGGCAAGGTGCACGTTTGCCACGCCGCCGGCGCTCCGTTGGCGGCGGGCGATCACCCGCAGATTCACTACCACGCTTTTTCCGGCCCGCACCCAGCCGGGTTGGTCGGTACCCATATCCACTTTCTGGAACCGGTCAGCCTGAAAAAAAACGTCTGGCACATCGGCTATCAGGATGTCATCGCCATCGGCACCCTGTTTACCACCGGCAAGCTTGATACCACGCGTATTATCGCGCTGGCCGGCCCGCAGGTCGCCCAGCCAGCCTTGCTGCGCACGCGCCTTGGCGCCAGCCTGGATGAGCTGACCGCCGGCTGCCTAAAGGCCGGTGAAAACCGCGTGATTTCCGGTTCGGTGCTCAGTGGCGTGCAGGCCACCGGCCCCAACGCCTATCTTGGGCGCTTTCATCTGCAGGTTTCGGTGTTGCTTGAAGGCCGTGAGAAAGAGCTATTTGGTTGGGTGCTGCCTTCGCCGGGCAAGTTTTCTATTACCCGCACCACGCTGGGCCATTTCCTCCGGCGCAAACGCTTTGCGTTTTCCACCTCAACCCACGGCGGTGAACGTGCGATGGTGCCGATTGGCAACTACGAGCGGGTGATGCCGCTGGATATTCTGCCGACGCTGTTGCTGCGCGATTTGCTGGCCGGGGATACCGACAGCGCCCAACAGTTGGGCTGCCTGGAACTGGATGAAGAAGATTTGGCGTTGTGTACGTTTGTTTGCCCAGGCAAGTATGAATATGGGCCGTTGCTGCGCGATGTGCTGAATACGATTGAGCTGGAAGGATAAGCGATGGGCCTGAAGCATTTTTTGGAAAAAATTGAGCCGCACTTCACGCCGGGCGGCAGGCTGGAGAAATGGTACCCGCTGTATGAAGCCACCGCGACGGTGTTTTATACGCCGGGCTTGGTCACCCACGGCGCTTCGCATGTGCGTGATGCTATCGATCTCAAACGCATGATGATCCTGGTGTGGCTGGCGGTGTTCCCGGCGATGTTTTGGGGCATGTACAACGTTGGTCAGCAGGCGGTGCTGGCGCTGCACCATCTTTACCAGGGTGAACAACTGCAGCAGATGCTGGCGGCCGACTGGCACTATCGCCTGGCCCAGTGGTTGGGGGCTTCAATGGTCGCCGACGCCGGCTGGGCCAGCAATATGCTGCTGGGCGCCACCTATTTCGTGCCGATCTACGCCGTGGTGTTTCTGGTCGGCGGTTTTTGGGAGGTGCTGTTTGCCACGGTTCGCCGCCATGAGATCAACGAAGGCTTTTTTGTTACGTCTATTTTGTTTGCCTTGATCGTGCCGCCCACGCTGCCGCTATGGCAGGCGGCGCTTGGTATTTCATTCGGCGTGGTGATCGCCAAAGAAATTTTTGGCGGCACCGGGCGCAACTTCCTCAACCCGGCGCTGGCGGGGCGCGCCTTCTTGTTTTTTGCCTACCCGGCGCAGATCTCCGGTGAACTGGTGTGGACGGCGGCAGACGGCTTTTCCGGCGCCACGCCGCTGGCGCAGTGGAGCGCGGGTGGGGCGGCGGGCATGACCAACGTCCTTACCGGGCAACCGGTGAGCTGGATGGATGCCTTTCTGGGCAATATACCCGGTTCCATCGGTGAGGTTTCCACGCTGATGATCCTGCTCGGCGGGGCGCTGATCCTGTTTACCCGCATTGCATCCTGGCGCATCGTGGCCGGGGTGATGGTGGGCACGGTGGCGACCGCCTGCCTGTTTAATGCGGTGGGCTCTGACAGCAACCCGATGTTCGCCATGCCCTGGTACTGGCATCTGGTGCTGGGCGGCTTTGCCTTCGGCATGATCTTTATGGCGACCGATCCGGTTTCCGCCGCCTTCACCGAAAAAGGCAAAGTGTGGTACGGCGTGCTGGTGGGCGTGATGTGCGTGTTGATCCGCGTGGTCAACCCGGCTTATCCGGAAGGGATGATGCTGGCGATCCTGTTCGCCAACCTGTTTGCGCCACTGTTCGATTATCTGGTGGTGCAGGCCAACATCAAACGGAGGCGAGCCCGTGGCGAGTGAGGCAAGGAACAATGACAGCGTGGGGAAAACGCTGCTGGTGGTGTTTTTGCTAAGCCTGGTGTGTTCGGTGGTGGTGGCCGGCGCCGCCGTCGGCCTGAAATCCCAGCAGCAGGCGCAGCGGCTGCTGGATAAGCAGCGCAATATCCTCAACGTTGTCGGCCTGCTGGCGCCGAAAATGGACGGCGAACGGGTGCAGGCGGTGTTTAGCGCGCGCATCGAGCCGCGCCTGCTGGATCTGGCCAGCGGCGAGTTTGTTGCCGACAGTGAGGAGGCGTTTGATCTGGCGGCTGCGTTGCGTGATAGCAGCCAAAGCATCGCGCTGGCGGCCAACGAAGACAAAGCCGGTATTCGGCGGCGCAGCAACCAGGTGGAGATTTATCTGGCGCGCGATGAGCAAGGCCGCGTCGATAAGATTGTGCTGCCGGTATATGGCTCCGGGCTGTGGTCGATGATGTATGCGTTTGTGGCGCTGGATAGCGACGGCAACACGGTACAGGGCCTGTCTTATTACGATCACGCCGAAACCCCGGGGCTGGGCGGCGAGATAGAAAACGCCGGCTGGCGGGCGCAGTGGATCGGCAAACGGTTGTTTGATGATAACGGCAACCCGGCGATCCGAGTGGTCAATGGCCGGGCGGCCCCGGGGGACGTGCATGCGGTCGATGGCCTTTCCGGCGCCACCCTGACCGCCAACGGGGTGCAGCACACGTTTGATTTTTGGCTGGGCGAACTGGGTTTCGGCCCGTTTCTGAAAAAAGTTCGTGAAGGGGCGCTGAAAAATGGCTGATTCCAAAGAGATTAAGCGGGTTCTGCTGGGGCCGCTGTTTGACAATAACCCGATCGCCTTGCAGATCCTCGGCGTTTGCTCCGCGCTGGCGGTGACCACCAAGCTGGAAACGGCGGTCGTGATGACCATCGCCGTTTCACTGGTGACCGCGTTCTCCAGCTTTTTTATCTCGCTGATTCGCCATCACATTCCGAACAGCGTGCGCATCATCGTACAGATGGCGATTATCGCTTCGCTGGTGATTGTGGTGGATCAGGTGCTGCGCGCCTATGCGTTTGAAATCTCCAAGCAGCTGTCGGTGTTCGTCGGCCTGATTATCACCAACTGCATCGTGATGGGGCGTGCCGAGGCCTACGCGATGAAATCCCCGCCAATTGAAAGCTTTATGGACGGCATCGGCAACGGCCTGGGCTACGGCGTGGTGTTGATCCTGGTCGGGTTCCTGCGTGAGCTGATCGGCTCGGGCAAACTGTTTGGTTTTCCGGTATTGGAGGCGGTACAGAACGGCGGCTGGTATCAACCAAACGGGCTATTTCTGCTGGCGCCGAGCGCGTTCTTTATCATCGGCATGTTGATCTGGGGGCTGCGCACCCTCAAACCGGCGCAGATCGAAAAAGAGTAATCCCTTAACGGCATGTGCTGCCGGGTTGCAGGCGTTGCGTGATACAACGGGAAGCAGATATGGAAATTATATTAGGCGTGGCCATGTTCACCAGCATCTTGATGGTGTTGGTGCTGCTGATTTTATTCGCTAAATCCAGGCTGGTGAATACCGGCGACGTTGCCGTGGAAGTGAACGGCGATCAGGAGAAAAGCTTCACGGCGCCCGCCGGCGACAAATTGTTGAATATGCTTTCCAGTCAGGGGATTTTTATTTCGTCGGCCTGTGGCGGGGGCGGCTCTTGCGGCCAGTGCCGGGTGGTGGTGACGGCGGGCGGCGGCGATATCCTGCCCACCGAGCTTTCCCATATCACCAGGCGCGAAGCGAAGGCAGGCTGCCGCCTGGCCTGCCAGGTGAGCGTGAAGCAGGATATGAAAATCGAGCTGCCGGCAGAGATTTTCGGCATCAGAAAATGGATCTGCGAGGTGATCTCCAACGATAACAAGGCGACGTTCATCAAAGAGCTGAAGCTGAAGATCCCCGACGACGAAGACGTGCCGTTCCGCGCCGGCGGCTATATTCAGATTGAAGCGCCGCCGCACCAGGTCAGCTATGCGGATTTCGACGTGCCGCAGGAATACCGCGGCGACTGGGACAAGTTCAACCTGTTCCGCTATCGCTCGGTGGTGGATACCACCACGGTGCGCGCCTATTCGATGGCGAATTACCCGGATGAGAAGGGCATCATCATGCTGAATGTGCGCATCGCCACGCCGCCGCCGGGCAACCCAACGGTGCCGCCGGGGGTGATGTCCTCCTACATCTGGGCGTTGAAACCGGGCGATCGGGTGACCATCTCCGGGCCGTTTGGCGAGTTCTTCGCCAAGGAGACCGATGCCGCGATGGTGTTCATCGGCGGGGGCGCCGGGATGGCGCCGATGCGCTCGCACATATTCGATCAGCTCAAGCGCCTGCACAGCAAACGTAAAATCACCTTCTGGTACGGCGCACGTTCGCGGCGCGAGATGTTCTATGAAGAGGATTTCAACCAGCTGCAGGTGGAGCATGAGAACTTCACCTGGCACGTGGCGCTGTCGGATCCGCAGCCGGAAGACCACTGGAACGGCTATACCGGCTTTATTCATCACGTGCTGCTGGAAAACTACCTGCGCCACCACCCGGCGCCGGAAGATTGTGAGTTCTATATGTGCGGGCCGCCGATGATGAACGCCGCGGTAATCAACATGCTCAAGGCGCTTGGCGTTGAGGAAGACAACATCCTGTTGGATGACTTTGGCGGCTAGTCTTAAATCGGGTAACGCGTTTGCGAGGCGCTTATGCTGACACTGTTTGCGGTAACCTTTGCATTATTCCTGCTGGTCATTGGCGGTATGTCGTTGGGCTACGTGCTTAAACGCAAAAGCCTGCAGGGCAGCTGCGGCGGCATTACGGCGCTGGGGATGGAAAAAGTCTGCGATTGCCCCGAGCCTTGCGACAGCCGCAAAAAACGCCTGGCGCGTGAAGCGCGGCGCCAGCGGCTGCGGGAAAAACACCGCATTCTCTAGGCGCCGGCCGATAACACCGTGCTGTTTAGCGCGCCTTACGAAACTTTTCCGCCTGCAACGGCGAATCCACCATCACGCCATCTACGCCCAACGCCAGCGCCTGCTGGTAATCCTGCGGCGAATTGATGCCAAACAGAATGATGTGCGCCGGCCCTTTGGCCCGGAAGCAGTCCACCGCTTCTTTATCCCACACCAGCAGCGCTTTGGAACGGGCTTCCCCCAGGGTGTATTTTTCTACCACTTCCACCTGGCGCTTCATCTCCAGCCCATACCAGCGTGGGCCATTAGGGCTTGCTGTCACATCGCACTGGTGCGCCATGGTGATGTTGGCCAGCAGATCGCGGGTTTCATCGCGTGATGCAAAACGTTTAATCTGCGGCGGCAGCGCCTGCAGGTATTTGGCATCGGTCGAGTAGACACGGGTGCGTTCCAGGCTATGGTTTTTTTCCAGCGTGGCCAGCAGGGCGGCGGCGAACTTTGCCGGATCGCTATCCGGCGATTTGATATCCAGATAAAAGGTGGTTTGCGGGAAGGTGGTTAGCGCCTGTTCCAGCGTTGGGATACCGATGTGTTTACCACGGAACGGGTGATTGCCGTCTTTGCCGAACGCCCAGCCCGCGTCTGCCTGCGCCAGCTCTTCTGCGCTGTAGGCGGAAACCAGGCCCTGTTTATCGGTTAACGCCCGCAGATCGGACGGCCGGTAGAGCACGATGGCCCCATCCTTTGCCTGCTGCAGGGTGATCCACACCGCATCTGCGCCGTGTTGCAGCGCCTGGCGGATGGCGACCAGGGTGTTTTCCGGCGCATCGGCGGTGCCGCCGCGGTGGGCGATAATCGCCGGGGCCGGGGTCGCCGCCAGCGCGGCGGCAGGGAGCAGAAAACAGAGGGAAACAAACAGGTAGCGGTGGAGCATTCTCATTACTGGTGCCTTGTGGTTGCGTGATGAGCCGATGGCGTTGGATTCCTTGCCGCATCATAAACGCGAAAAATGACGTTTTTTTAACAGCTGAAGAATAATGCGCCATTAAGGCAATAGCGCCATCTTGGCGGTGGGCCGGCCTGATTTGAGCTTCTTACCTTTTACTGTATACTCATACAGTAACTGGGAGGGGAGATGCGTAAAATCATTCATGTCGATATGGATTGCTTTTTTGCCGCCGTCGAGATGCGCGACGATCCCACCCTGCGCGATATCCCGCTGGCGATCGGCGGCAGTGCCGAACGGCGCGGAGTGATCAGTACCGCCAACTACCCGGCGCGCCGTTACGGCGTGCACAGCGCGATGTCGTCCGCCATGGCGCTGAAGCTGTGCCCGCACCTGAAGCTGATACCCGGCCGCATGGCTGCATACAAAGAAGCTTCGCAGCATATCCGCACCATTTTTGCCCGCTACACGCCGTTGATTGAGCCGCTGTCCTTGGATGAGGCCTATCTGGACGTGAGCGCAAGCACACAGTGCAACGGCTCGGCAACCTTGATCGCCCAAGAGATCCGCCAGGCGATTTTCGATGAACTGCAGCTCACGGCCTCTGCCGGCGTGGCACCGATCAAGTTCCTTGCCAAAATCGCCTCCGATCTGAACAAACCCAACGGACAATATGTCATCACCCCGGCACAGGTGCCGGCGTTTTTGCAGCAGCTGCCGCTGGGCAAAATTCCCGGGGTGGGCAAAGTGACCGCCAAACGGCTGGAAGAGATGGGGCTGAAAACCTGTGCGGACGTGCAGCAGTATGATTTGGCCACGCTGTTAAAACGCTTTGGCAAGTTTGGCCGGGTGCTGTGGGAACGCTGCCAGGGGATTGATGAGCGCAGCGTCTCACCCGACCGGCTGCGCAAATCGGTGGGGGTGGAGCGCACGCTGGCGGAGGATATTCATGACTGGCAGGCGTGCGAAGCGTTGATCGTTGAAAAGCTCTATCCGGAACTGGAAATGCGCCTGAGCAGGTTAAAGCCGGATCTGCAGATTGCCCGCCAGGGGGTTAAGTTGAAGTTCCAGGATTTTCAACAGACCACCCAGGAGCATGTCTGGCCGGTGTTGAACCAGGATGATTTGCTCAATGTGGCAAAGCAGGTGTGGCTTGAACGGCGCGAAGGGCGGGGCGTGCGCCTGGTGGGGCTGCACGTCACCCTGCGCGATCCGCAGATTGAGCGGCAACTGCCGCTGCCCTGGGGCAATTGAGCCCCCCAGGGCATCACGCCGGCGCTACAATCAGGCGCGTTCAGGAATGGCTTTCAGCAGGGCGGTCAGCAGCGTCCAGTAATCGCCGACGCTTTTGATATGCACCTGCTCATCCGGGGAGTGTGGCCCGGTGATGGTTGGCCCGATCGATACCATGTCTAACTCCGGGTACGGCTTTTTGAACAGGCCGCATTCCAGCCCGGCGTGGATCACCATGATGTTCGGGGTCTTGTTGAACAGATCCTGATACAGTTCGCGCACCAGATGCATCACCGCGGAATCGGCATCCGGCTGCCAGCCAGGGTAGCTGCCTTTTGCCACTACCTGCGCGCCCGCCAGTTGGCCTAACGCCGTGAGCGTTTCCACCACGTAGTCTTTGCCGCTGTCGATCAGGGAACGGATCAGGCAACTGATCTGCGCCTGATCTGCACTGGTGGTGACCACACCCAGGTTAAGCGAGGTTTCCACCACGCCTTTCACCACGTCGCTCATGCGAATAACGCCGTTCGGCGTGCTGTTGAGCAATGCCAGGAAGCGCTGCTGGCACTCCGCTTGCAACGGTTGCAGCTCGCTGGTGGTCGCCTCAAGCAGCAGGGTGATGTTTTTTTCTTTGGCCGCCAGTTCGCTGCGCAGCAACGCCAGATACTCGTCGCACTGGGTTTGCAGCGCCGCCGCCTTATCGGCAGGAACGGCGATCACGGCAAAGGCTTCACGTGGGATGGCGTTGCGCAAGTTGCCGCCGTTCAGCTCCAGCACGCGCAGATCCAACGTTGGCGCATGGGCGAACAGAAAACGTGCCAGCAGCTTGGTGGCATTGCCCAGGCCCAGATGGATTTCGGCGCCGGAGTGCCCGCCCTTCAGGCCCTTGAGGGTCAGCTTCAGGAGCTGGTTGCCCGCTGGCAGCGCTTCACGCTGCAATGGCAAGGTGGTGATGGCGTCGATGCCGCCGGCGCAACCCATGTAGATTTCGCCTTCTTCTTCCGAATCGGTGTTGATCAGGATTTCAGCCTGTAGCCAGCCGGCCTGCAGGCCAAAGGCGCCGTCCATTCCCGCCTCTTCGGTCATGGTCAGCAGCACTTCCAGCGGGCCGTGCTCCACGCTGTCGTCGGCCAGCACCGCCAGCGCAGACGCCATGCCGATGCCGTTGTCGGCGCCCAGGGTGGTGCCGCGAGCCTTAACCCATTCGCCATCGATGTAGGGCTGGATCGGATCTTTAGTGAAATCGTGCACGGTGTCGTTGTTTTTTTGCGGCACCATATCCAGGTGCGCCTGCAGGGCCACCGGCTTGCGGTTTTCCAATCCCGGCGTCGCGGGCTTACGCAACAGAATATTGCCGACCCGATCGCGCTCTGCGTGCAGGTTTTTATCTTTGGCCCAGGCCAGGATGTGCGCCGCCAGGGCTTCTTCATGATAAGACGGGTGTGGGATCGAGCAGATTTTGGCAAAAATATCCCACAGCGGCTGTGGTGCAAGACGCGACAATTCAGACACGATAAGTCTCCTGTAACAGCAGTCCGGCGATGGAAGAACGTGCTGTGTGGTTAAAGGCCATGGATGACGGTGCGCTTGGGCACAATACGCAGAGAATATCACTTTCTTTCACCCGGCGCGCGCGCCGTATTGTGCGGTTTAAGCGCTTGATTCACCGTGTTTCAGCCGCCCGGCGGCGCATGGCGCAGCGGATGAAAACGCGTGGATGGCCACGGTTCATCTGGTATTCGGCGCGTTCACTCTCTATAATCTCGCGCAACCTTTTTTCCCTTGATCACTGAGTAAGCCGCACCATTGCAGGCTGGGACACCCTTCTATGAGTGAAAAATACGTTGTTACCTGGGACATGCTGCAAATGCAAGCCCGCAAACTGGCGCACCGCCTGCTGCCTGCCGACAAATGGACGGGGATTATCGCCGTCAGCCGCGGTGGCCTGGTGCCGGCCGCTCTGCTGGCGCGTGAACTGGGTATTCGCCATGTGGATACCGTTTGTATCTCCAGCTACGACCATGATAACCAGCGTGAAATGAAAGTGCTCAAACGTGCCGAAGGGGACGGTGAGGGCTTTATCGTGGTTGACGATCTGGTGGATACCGGCGGCACGGCACAGGCCATCCGCGCGATGTACCCGAAGGCGCACTTTGTGACCATCTTCGCCAAACCGGCCGGCCGGCCGCTGGTTGATGATTATGTGGTTGATATCCCACAGAATACCTGGATTGAACAGCCATGGGATATGGGCGTGGCGTTTATTCCGCCGATCGGCGGGCGTTAATCTCTCCCATCTCCTGCGGCCATGGCGCCTGACGGCGCCAGAACTACGTGGCCGGGGTAACCTCTGCCTATGCCGCCCCTTTCCCCACGGAAAGGGGCGGCTTAATTCTGGCCATGCTTCATTCGATACCCGCACGGCAAATCCGCTTTGTTGAACAGTTATTTTGGTTTCTATCCCCAGAGTTAGGTACACTGCTCACAGATAATCAGGCCATTTTCTGTCTGTAGCCAGATGAACGGAGGCTGTTGTCATCATGGTGCAAGCCAACCTGTCAGAGATTTTATTCAAACCTTCATTTAAACACCCTGAAACATCGACGCTGGTGCTGCGCTCGCACCATGCCGAAAATGTGGATATGCACTCGGCGCTGGAGGGCGACAGTACCGGCAACTGGTACCGTATGCTCAACCGCCTGCTGTGGACCTGGCGCGGCGTTAGCCCGGTCGAGATCACCGAAGTGCTGGCGCGGATTGCCGCTTCGCGGGCGGAACACAGCTATACCAATCTGCTGGATACCGTGGTGGGTTACCGCAACGGTAACTGGATCTACGAGTGGGTGCACCAGGGGATGCAGTGGCAGCAGCAGGCCCAGGAGCAGCAGGATCCGTTGCTGGCCGGCCAATACTGGCTGAACGCCGCCAATTTCTACAGCATTGCCGGTTATCCGCACCTGAAGGGGGATGAACTGGCTGAACAGGCTGAAGCGCTCTCCAACCGTGCCTATGAAGAGGCCGCGCTGCTGTTGCCTTACCAGCTCAAAGAGTTGGAATTCAAAGTGGAAGGCGGCAGCCCGATTTCCGGTTTCCTGCATATGCCGGGCGACGATAAGGCGCCATACCCAACGCTATTGATGTGCGGCAGCCTGGACACTTTGCAAACCGACTATCACCGCCTGTTCCGTGACTACCTGGCGCCGCTTGGCATCGCCATGCTGACCATCGATATGCCTTCCATCGGCTCTTCCTGCAAATGGAAGTTAACGCAGGATTCCAGCTTCCTGCATCAGCAGGTGCTGAGGCAGTTGCCGGAAGTGCCGTGGATCGATCATACCCGTGTAGCGGCGCTTGGCTTCCGCTTCGGCGCTAACGTGGCGGTGCGCCTGGCCTATCTGGAGCCGCAGCGCCTGCGGGCCGTGGCGTGCCTTGGCCCGGTGGTGCATACGCTGCTGTGCGATGCGCAGTTCCAGCAGCACGTGCCGGAAATGTATATGGATGTATTGGCCAGCCGGATGGGCATGACCAATGCTTCTGACGACGTGCTGATGGTGGAACTGAATCGCTATTCGCTGAAGACGCAGGGCCTGCTGGGGCACCGTTGCCCAACGCCGATGTTGGCCGGCTACTGGGAAAACGATCCGCTAAGCCCGAAAGAAGATGCGCAGCTTATCGCCAACTCGTCTTCGGACGGCAAGCTGCTGAACATCCCGAGCAAGCCGGTGTATCGCAGTTTTCATCAGGCGCTGCAGCAGACCAGCCGCTGGTTGAAAGAGAAAATGCGTTAACTGGTTGCTAATTTTTAACACTTTGTTAAAAAGAATACTCGACATTGAGGAGGTTGATGTATGACGTTACCGAGTGGCCACCCCAAAAGCAGACTGATGCAACGTTTTGCCAGCCTGGGGCCATACCTGCGGGAAGGGCAATGCAAGAATGACCGTTTTTTCTTTGACTGTTTAGCCGTTTGCGTGAGCGCAAAGCCCGCGCCGGAAAAACGGGAGTTCTGGGGCTGGTGGATTGAGCTGCAGGCGGAGAAGGAACGTTTTACCTACGCTTATCAGTTTGGCCTGTACAATAAAGAAGGCGACTGGAAAGCGGAAAAAATCAAAGACGCCGAAGTGAAAGAGAAGCTGGAAACCACGCTGCGCGGTTTTCACCAACGGCTGGCCGAGCTATTGGCGACCATGGAACTGGCGCTGGAACCCGCCGATGATTTTGACGAACGACCGATAAAACTTTCCGCCTAGATCAATTTGGCTGCACAATTGGGCGGATTTCGCGTTGTGCCTGTTGGCATAACGCGTCTCTCCTGTTACAACGTCTTTTGCATTCCTTTCTTTGTTTAAATCTAACGGCAGAAATATTATGAATGGCAGCCAGACATTGGTTGTGAAGTTGGGCACTAGCGTGTTGACCGGTGGATCGTTGCGCTTGAACCGCGCTCACATCGTTGAACTTGTGCGCCAGTGTGCGCAGCAACACGCCGCGGGCCACCGCATTGTTATCGTGACTTCCGGCGCGATTGCCGCCGGGCGTGAGCATTTGGGCTACCCCGAGTTGCCCGCCACCATCGCTTCCAAGCAACTGCTGGCGGCGGTGGGGCAGAGCCGGCTGATCCAACTGTGGGAACAGCTGTTTTCAATTTATGGTATCCACATCGGCCAGATGCTGCTGACACGTGCCGATCTGGAAGATCGCGAACGTTTCCTTTATGCGCGCGATACCATGAGCGCGCTGTTGGATAACCGTATCGTGCCGGTGATCAACGAGAACGACGCGGTGGCAACCGCTGAAATTAAGGTTGGCGATAACGATAACCTTTCCGCGCTGGCGGCGATCCTCGCCGGGGCGGATAAACTGCTGCTGCTGACCGACCAGCAGGGCCTGTTCACGGCCGATCCGCGCCAAGATCCGCAAGCAGAGCTGATCCGTGAAGTGCACGGCGTTGATGACGCCCTGCGCGCGATCGCCGGCGACAGCGTTTCCGGCCTGGGCACCGGCGGCATGGGCACTAAGCTGCAGGCGGCGGACGTTGCCTGCCGTGCCGGCATCGATGTGATTATCGCGGCCGGCGGCAAGCCGGGGGTGATCGCCGATGTGATCGCCGGCACCCCGGTCGGCACCCGTTTCCACGCACAGGAAACCCCGCTGGAAAACCGCAAGCGCTGGATCTTCGGCGCGCCGCCGGCCGGTGAGATCACCGTGGACGACGGTGCGGTTGACGCTATTGTGGCGCGCGGCAGTTCGTTGCTGCCGAAAGGCATCCGCGAGGTGCATGGGGACTTCTCCCGTGGCGAAGTGATCCGTATCCGTAGTTTGGCCGGGCGCGATCTGGCGCACGGCGTTAGCCGTTATAACAGTGATGCTATGCGCATGATTGCCGGCCATCACTCGCAGGAGATCAACGAGATCCTCGGTTATGAATACGGCCCGGTGGCCGTCCACCGCGACGATATGATTGTAAGTTAAGGAGTATGCATGCTTGAGCAGATGGGGAAGGCCGCGAAGCAGGCCTCCTGGCAGTTGGCGGTGCTGAGCACGGCAGAGAAAAACCGGGTGTTGGCGGTGATGGCGGACATGCTGGAAGCCCATAGCGATACGATTTTGCAGGCTAACGAGCAGGATATGGCGCAGGCGCGTGCGGCGGGGATGAGCGACGCGTTGCTGGACCGTCTGTTGCTGACGCCTGAGCGCCTGGCGGCCATTGCCAACGATGTGCGCCAGGTGTGCCGCCTAAGCGATCCGGTTGGGCACGTATTGGACGGCAGCCTGCTGGATAACGGCCTGAAGCTGGAACGCCGCCGCGTGCCGCTGGGCGTGATTGGCGTGATTTATGAAGCGCGCCCCAACGTGACTATCGATGTGGCCAGCCTGTGCCTGAAAACCGGCAACGCGGTGATCCTGCGTGGGGGCAAAGAAACTTTCCATACCAACCAGGCGACGGTGAAAGTGATCCAACTGGCGCTGGAACAGTGCGGCCTGCCGGCGGCGGCGGTGCAGGCGATTGAAAGCCCGGACCGTGCGTTGGTGGCTGAGCTGCTGCGTATGGATCGCTATATCGACATGCTGATCCCACGTGGTGGCGCCGGCCTGCACAAGCTGTGCCGCGAACAGTCGACCATCCCGGTCATTACCGGCGGCATCGGCGTTTGCCATATCTATGTGGACGATAGCGTGGATGATGAAAAAGCGCTGGCGGTGATCGAAAACGCCAAAATCCAGCGCCCAAGCGCCTGTAACTCTGTCGAGACCTTGTTGGTTAACCGCGCCATTGCCGGCCGCTTCCTGCCTGCGCTGAGCGCGCGGATGGCGGAATTGGGCGTGACGCTGCATGCCAGCGAAGAGGCGTTGGCGCTGCTGGAGCAGGGCCCGGCGAAGGTGGTGCCGGTGGCCGCCGCGGATTACGAGGACGAATGGCTTTCGCTGGATTTGAATGTGGCGCTGGTGGCGGATATCGATCAGGCCATCGATCATATTCGCACCCATGGCACCAACCACTCCGATGCCATCCTGACGCGCTCCATGCGCAATGCCGAGCATTTTGTGCGCGCAGTGGATTCTTCCGCCGTGTACGTTAACGCCAGCACCCGTTTCACCGATGGCGGCCAGTTCGGCCTGGGGGCGGAAGTGGCGGTGAGCACTCAGAAACTGCATGCGCGCGGCCCCATGGGGTTGGATGCGCTAACCACCTATAAATGGATTGGTTACGGCGACGATCTGGTGCGCCGCTAAATCTGGCTATGTTGGCCCCAGAAATACTGAAAAGCGCAGCAAGGCTGCGCTTTATTTTTGCGTGTTTTATCTGCGAATCAGGCCACAAAACGTGTACGGTTGATGAGATTTTCAGCGGTCAGCACGCTGCCTCTTGACTCTGCGGGGGCTTTTGCATAAGTTGTTCACCGCACACCGGCATGCACTCAGCATTCCCGCCTCAAAGCCGATATAGCTCAGTTGGTAGAGCAGCGCATTCGTAATGCGAAGGTCGTAGGTTCGACTCCTATTATCGGCACCATCTAAACATCCTAGAGCATCCGAATAAGTCTAAAAAAACCTTTAAAAACATATAAATGATGTTTTTATTGTCCGTATTCATCCGAATTAGTCCACTAGAATCCAGATATTAATGTGTGTAGGATCGTGTATAACTCTGTTCGATCTGGAAATTCTATACACATGCGCCTTAATGATATGCAAATACGTCGTGCTAAGTCAGACACTAAATCCTATACGCTTGGCGACGGCATGGGCCTATCTCTTTTAATTGAGCCTAACGGTAGCAAGAACTGGCGTTTTCGTTACCGTTTTGCTGGTAAACCAAAGATGATTTCATTTGGTGTTTACCCTACCGTTACGCTAGCTGAAGCTCGTGCAAAACGTGATGAGGCTCGTAAACTAGTTGCTGACGGACAGAATCCAAGCGAGATTCGTAAAGAGCAAAAATTAGCTCAACAAGTTGGTGGAGAAAATACGTTTGAAATTATCGCGACTGAATGGCACCAACTGAAGTCAGCTAGATGGTCACCAGGGTATGCTTTTGACATCATGGAGGCTTTCAGAAAAGATATTTTCCCTTATGTTGGGCATCGGCCTATCGCTGAGATAAAGCCTCTTGAGCTGCTGAATGTTCTTCGTAAGATTGAGGCTCGCGGTGCCTTAGAAAAAATGCGTAAAGTTCGGCAGCGCTGCTCTGAAGTTTTCCGCTATGCTACAGCAACAGGGCGAGCAGAATTCAATCCTGCGGCAGATCTATCTAGTGCTCTTGAGGTGCACCAGTCGAATCACTTTCCGTTCCTTAACGCTGATGAGATACCTGATTTTCTTCGAGCGTTAGAGGGCTATACTGGAAGTAGACTTGTCCAGATTGCGACTAAGCTGCTGATGATTACTGGAGTGAGAACGATAGAGCTCCGTACAGCGTTGTGGCAAGAGTTTGATCTAGATAACGCTCTTTGGGAAATTCCTGCTGAGAGGATGAAAATGCGTAGGTCGCATCTTGTGCCGTTATCGACTCAAGCGTTAGATTTACTCTATGAACTTAAGATCATGACTGGCAACTATCGTTATGTTTTTCCGGGGCGGAATGATCCGAACAAACCTATGAGCGAAGCCAGTATAAATCAGGTCATCAAACGTATTGGTTATGGTGGGAAAGTTACTGGGCATGGTTTTCGACATTCCCTATCTACAATCCTCCATGAAAAAGGATACGATTCAGCTTGGATTGAAATGCAGCTTGCTCATGTAGACAAAAATAATATCAGAGGTACTTATAATCATGCGCAATATATTGATAAGCGTCGGGATATGATGCAGTGGTATTCAAACAGTATTTTAATTAAGGGATGATTATGGACAATCCGCGCAGTGCAATACATGCAATTAAAGGTTATTTTTATCAATTTGATAAAACTATTCTTGAACTATTACAACGTGCCGATGATGATGTCATTTATATTGAGGGTGTCGAAGACATTGACCTGAAAAATGCCAACGATAATACGGCAATACAATGTAAATATTATGAGAGTTCTGAATATAATTCATCTATCATAGCAAAACCAATACGCTTGATGTTAAAAGACTTTGCAGATAGATTTTTTAATAAAAAAGAATGTTATAAATATACATTGTATGGGTATTATTCTGTTGGTCATCACAAACTAACACTTCCATTAACCGTTGATTATCTTAAAGAAAAATTCTTAACATACAATGAGTTTGAAAAAAAAGACAAGGAAAAGATAAAGAAAACTGTTGAAACTCATACTGAGTTAGGCCTTAACGATCAGCACTTATCAACGTTTATTGATTTATTGACTATAGATATTAATGCACCATCATATGATGAGCAGATAAAACGTATTTTTGATATTATCTCAAATATTTTTTCCTGTTCCGAGTTTGAAGCAGAATATTATTATTACAACAACGCAATTTCAATTATAAAGAAATATTCTACTATAAAAGGTGAAGAGAACAGAAAAATAACCCCTATTGATTTTAAAAGACAAATTGATAATAAGAATATTTTATTCGATATCTGGTTCTCAATATTTAAAAAGGATAATCAGTATTGCAGTGGGCTGAGAGAAAAATACTTTCCTTCAGTATTTAACACAAATAACTATGATCGTTTCTTTCTTTTTGAAGATAGTGGATATAAACCAAATGAATTAGTGGAGTTAGTTGGTTTAATTTTCAAAAGGTGGGCTAGTACCAGTATAAGGAAAAGAAAGGAAGATAGGTTTTGCCCATATTTTTACATTCATGGTCTACCTCAAAAAAATTTATTAGAGTTGAAGCTAGCATTAAGGAAAGCAGGTTATCCTCCGATGGATGGATATGATTTTTATGGCGATAGTTTTAATTGTGATTCTATAATGAGAGATATTAATGATATTTCATTTTATAAAATAAGATTTATAAATGACATTAAAGATATTGATGAGATTTTGTCAAGATCAATAAAAAGAAAAGAAATTTATCAATTCTATATCAATGAACCTATATATTCTTATGAAAGTCAGCAAGACAAGGTTATTAAGATACAAGTTAAATCATTAGACATGTGTAAAAGGATATTGAAATGACTGATACTTATTCAAATGATGTTAATGCTGAAGTAATATCTGTTTATCCTAATAATATTAAGATTCTTGTCACTGATCTTAATGATTTTAAAGATGGGAAGAATCTAAAAGTAGGATCATATATAAAGGTGCCATCTGATGATGGGACAATGATGCTGATTGGGATTATTGAAAATTTCTCAATCGAAGCAAAGGATAATGGAGAAAGAAAATACCTTATACAAGCTAACCCCTTGGGGGTGATCAAAAATGGGAAGTTTGAGCGTGGTGGTGATTCAATAGCATTACCGCCCAAAGAGGCTGCTCCTGCAACATATGAGGATATTAGTAATATTTATAAGGATTCAGTTGAAAACAACAAGCATTTTGAATTTTGCTCGCTTTCATATGACAAAAATATAAGAATCCCCTTAGATGGTAATAAATTTTTCAATAAGCATATTGCTATAATTGGATCAACAGGCTCTGGCAAGTCTCATACGGTTTCAAAAGTAATACAAACAGCAATAAATGGAAAGAGTGGGGATTTTAGTTTAAACAATTCTCATATTATTATTTTCGATATCCATTCTGAGTATCGCTCAGCATTTCCTGATGCTAATTTTTTGGATGTTAGTAATCTATGCTTGCCTTATTGGTTACTAAACAGTGAGGAATTAGAGGAGATTTTATTAGATACTGGAGAAAGGGATAATTACAATCAGTCTTCAGTGTTTAGAATGTTGGTGACTGCAAACAAGAGGAAGCACAATCAGTCATTGTCGAAAGTTTTTTATGACAGTCCTGTTTTCTTTGATATAGACGAAGTTGAAAATGCTTTAAAAAACCTCAGAGATGAAACTAAAAACTCAAAAGCAAGTGACAGATATATGATTGTGGGAGAGTCTGGTGCGGCAGATGAAAAGGGCGATAGTTCTACAACCCCAAATTGCGGCTGTAAACTTGATGATAGAGAACGTATTGAAAAGTACTTCGAGAAAAAATTTAACTTCTATAATTCTAAAAACTCGAATGTAACGAAAGGGTTTTACGCGGATGGAACGTTAGATAAATTTATTTCACGATTTTCAGAAAAAATTAATCAAGATAGACTGTCTTTCCTTTTTTCTGAAAAATCCAGAAGCCAACAGTTTGAAGATGTTATCAAAAATTTGTTAGGAGCAAAAGGAAATTCAGGTGGAAATAAAAATGTAACGGTAATAGATCTCAGTGGTATACCTTTTGAGGTTTTAAGTATTACAGTTTCTTTAATATCAAGACTTATTTTTGAATATGGTTATGTATATAAAAAACTGAAAGAATCCAAGGGTGAGAATACTGATTTCCCTATTCTTTTGGTTTATGAAGAGGCACATAAATACGTACCAAATAGCGAACTTGTAAGATATCGATCTTCTAAGAAATCAATCGAACGTATTGCTAAGGAAGGGCGTAAATATGGAGTTACCTTGCTTTTAGCTAGTCAGCGGCCATCCGAAATATCTGAGACTATATTCTCTCAATGCAATAATTTTATTGCCATGAGACTGACTAATCCTGTAGATCAAAATTATGTTAAGAGACTACTTCCGGATACGCTGGGAGCTATTATTGATACTCTGCCATCACTTAAAGCAGGTGAGGCATTGGTTATAGGTGAGTCGATTGTTCTACCATCGATAGTATCAATTGATCAATGCTCTGAAGATAGACAGCCATCTTCAAATGACATCAGATATTGGGAAGTATGGAAAGAGCAGTGGCGTACCGTAAATTTTTTAAGTGTCAAAGAACACTGGCTTAAATAGTCTTAAAAGGTGGTTAATTTCAGGTCTTCTAAATATTATAATTCGATTTGCCGCTTCCGGGCGGCAATTTCTTGCAGCGCTATATAACTGACCATCTCAGAAATCCATCACGCCGACGAACGCCTTTCACCACTGCATTACTGCTTACCAGCATCGCACAGCGACGCCCCCCAGGCTGCGAGAATTGATACGTAAATGCCCCCGCGCGCAATGCTATCCCCGCCTCGCCTGCCCGCTTTATGGGCCGCTTTTCATGCAGGTGCATGAACGGTTGCAGGGCGCGCCAGTACTGGCCTAACAGGGGGGGATGGCGTGCATGTTGCCGCATGCAAAATCATGCACCTGATGCATGCACGTGCAGTTTGCGACAGGCTAGCCAGGGAAAAGGTGTTTTTGGGGCGGGGGAAAAGCTGAAGCCCCGCAGCAATAGCAATATAGGCATTGCCGCCGGGCGTACAGGGGTCAGTGGCGTGTCTGATTACGGTGATAGCGGTTGTAGCGGTTTAACGTGCGTTTCTCCTGGGGCGTCTGTGTCGCGTGACGTTGCGCCTTGAGCTCGTCCGCGCTCAACGGCTGGCATAAAATCTTGTCCACGCTTTCTATCGTTTTAAACGTGCAAGAGCAGGTCATGTTCTGGCACTGGTAATACACCTCTTTCGTCCGTTCTGATAAATAACGGCTGGTGCGGGTGTGCGACGCATGGGTACAGGCAGGGCAGCGCATCATACGATTAATCCTCCTGTTTACCGGCCAGTTGGGCGCGTTTCGCTTGCAGCTCTTGCGCGTAACGTCGGCGTGCCAGTGGCCCGCTGCGCAAGCGGTCAAGGACGCCCGGTGTTGCCGGTCGTGCCAGCCCGATATCTTTTAACACCGGCGCGCCGTCCAGCAGGGCGGTATCATCCAAGGTCTTGGCGCATTGTGTGATACGCGCCTGGAGCGCCTGCATCAAACGCTGTTCAAGCACCGCCTGCGGTGCCTCCTGATAGGTGTCATAGGCCCGCCGTACCGTTACCCAGGCCTGGACGATCGCCGCGTCAATCGCCTGGATGGCCGTCGCCAGCGCTTCATCGGTAAACGCCTGCAATGCCGTCTGGTGGGCTTTCTCCAGTGCCAGGCCGCTATTAACGCAATCCAGGTGCAACCCCATTTTATCAAGCGTTATTTCTTCAATTAGGCCGTCAAACTCCCTGGCCAGCTCCCGCTTGGAAATCCGCTCATGGTGCTGGGCCTGGAGTGCCGGGGTCATTTCGCCGCGCAGTTGACGGAACAGGGTGCGCCACTGGCCTTCGGCCTGGCGGCTCTCGCTTTCCGTTTCCGCCTTTTGCTGTTTGTAGCGGGTCAGGGCGTGCTCGATATCGGTCAACGCGGCGGCGTTCTTGCTGTGGGTGTGACGCGCTTCGTGCAGGGCGTTCACGACGGCGGTCATCTGCGGGGAAAGGGCGGTGCTCATGGGCATGTCTCCGGTCTGTGTCAGGTCAAGGTGGCCCCATTCTGCCGATGCCCATACAACAGCGCCATGAGCGCCCGTTGGACTGGCTGCAGGACAACAGGCCTGAAGAGAGACTAAAACACCATCAGCGAGATGTTAGTTTTATATAAAACTGTTCACTACTGTTCACCCTAATAAAAAAGGTAATAGAATCAATAAATAAAAGGGTGAACAGTTTTTCCTGAACTGTTCACTACTGTTCACCACTGTTCACCTTGCCCAAAAATGCCCCTCTCCCTGGCTAGCCTTTTTTAAGTGTTTTTACCTGTTAATTCATTGCTTTTTAATCTATTTATCCGATGAATAAAACACGATAAAGGGTGATGAGCCGTGGCTTGATGTAACCTGTCATATTTTGTTGTTTTTATGAGCAATAACGCTATCGGCCACACAACAAGAGGGTGTTGCCTGTCCCGCCAATATTCACATAATACGGCGCTACTTGAGTCCACACAGCCCCGGCACCACCCTGCCGGATACCATGAGGTAGCCCGATATGCTCGCCGTTTCCACCGCGTCCCATACCACCCCGACCGCGCCGGTTAGCGACACGCGCCGCGAACGTTTTATCCGCCTGCCGGAAGTGCTTTACACCACCGGCTTGTCCCGCTCCAGCGTCTACGAGATGATTAGCCGCAAACAGTTCCCGGCCCAGATTTCCCTCGGCGGCAAGAACGTGGCCTGGCTGGCCTCCGAAGTCGAGCAGTGGATGGACGAGCGCATCGCCAACCGTTACACGGAGGTGCCGGCATGATGCAGCTTACCTTCGGCCAGCACAGCTTTACCCTTGATGCGCAAGATGCGCTGTTTGTGGCGGAGGCCATCCTGATGCAGCGTAAACAGCCGGATATTGACCTGCCGGAGCACCGCAGCGCCCAGCACGGGGTGATCCGCCTGCGCGGCAACCGCGGCGGGTTGAGCCGTTTCCGCGCCCGTGCCCCGGTGCCGCTCAGCAGCACCACGCACCCGGCCGAGCAGTGCGACCAGACCGACTGCTGATCACAATGCGATCGATTGAACGTCCGACGGCGTTTTGCGGCTTGCCCCGACGGCAAGCCCTGCGCTATAGTCCATCCGCTGTCGCAAAATCGGCAGCCGGGCGTAGGAACCCGAGCTTAATCTTGGCGACAATCAAACACGCGCCTCGCGTGTTTTTTTATGTCGTAGCCTTAGTGCACTCATTTTTTGCGCAGTGGTTTCTATGCTACTGTGGCTATCAAACAATGGTGGCTCAGGCGGGGCAGCCTTCGGGCTGGCCGGTTTCCAAGGTTGCCGGTATTCCTACCCCCGTCTGGGCTACCACCCATAAGTGTAGGAACTTCGGTGGTAGCAATAATCAGCTAACCTTGGAGGCTGCCACCATGGCGACGACCCTCACCCCGTTGCACCCACAATTCTGCTTTCTGTTTGCGGCCGTGCGCCGTACCGCCCTGACCGCCGCGCCGTGCATGCTGCGTACCGTGGCCGACTGCGAGCGTAACGCCCGCCGCCAATTGGTACGCGACTATATCCTGACCTTCGCAGGCCGTTTGCCGGTTCAGGGGGTGGTATGAATACCCTGGCCGCGCGTTTCCATCACGATGTGCATTATCCCATTCCCCACGCCGATTTCCTGCGCCTGCAACACGCGCATTCGGTCGGCGTGCTGTTCCTTGACCTGCTCGACCAGATGAACTGCACCGGCCAGAAGCCGGATGCGTTCCAGCAGAACGCGCTCGCCTCCGTGGTGGCGGTACTGACTGACCACCTCGGCCAGGTGGTCAACACCTGCGAATCCCATATCAACACCTGCATGGAGGCTTCCGCCGCATGACCGCTTCACATTCCTGTTTACCGATTGATGTCCGTACCGCCGTTTTCCGTCGCGCCGTGGCGCAAGCCTACCTGGATACCTGTGCGTTTTACGGGGTGCGCCTGGGTTACACGCTGGACGAGTTGCAGATGGCGATTGCGCTGAACCTGGAAGGCCACTTTGTGCGCCAGCACGGGCAGGAAGACGGCCTGGACATGGCCTGTACGCTGCTTAGCGATATGGTGCAGCCGGATATCCTGGTGGCGCCGCCGCGCCTGACGCGACTCGGGCAACAGATGATGGATGAGCTGTGCTGTGGGCAGATGGCCGCCGCCAGCCATGCCACCGTGCATTGAAGGGAGAACGGCGATGACACCACAACACCTTGTTTCGCATACCGCCCGTGCCGCCACCGGTCACTGGCCGGTATTGCTGCCGGCGCTCGGCATTCCCCTGGCGGTGAACGGCAAGCCGCAGCCGTGCCCGGTGTGCGGCGGCAAAGACCGTTTCCGCTTTGATAACCGGGACGGTCGCGGCACCTGGATTTGCAACCAGTGCGGGGCCGGTGACGGCCTGAACCTGGTGGAAAAAGCCTTGTCGCTGTCGGCGAAAGCGGCGGCGGCGCGGGTGGCCGACCTGCTGGGCGAGGCCTCCGACCGCCCGTTATTAGCCCCAGTACCGGCGCAGCAGGACAAGGCCCAGGCGCAACAGCAGGCCGCCCGCCAGGCTCAGACCCTGGTCGCGGCTGCCCAGGCGCAGGCCGGTAATGCCTACCTGACGGCCAAGGGCTGGCCGGACGGCGAGACGCTGACCCTACAGGGCGCGCCGCTGCGCGTCGGCGGTATCACCTATCAGCCGGGCGACCTGCTGGTGCCGCTGGTCAACTGCGCGGGAGATATCGTCAACGTGCAACTGATTAATGCCGCCGGGGACAAACGCACCCTGGC
This sequence comes from Gibbsiella dentisursi, assembly GCF_039539505.1. Classification (NCBI taxonomy): domain Bacteria; kingdom Pseudomonadati; phylum Pseudomonadota; class Gammaproteobacteria; order Enterobacterales; family Yersiniaceae; genus Gibbsiella; species Gibbsiella dentisursi. Next base: position 345,513 of record NZ_BAABDG010000003.1, on the reverse strand, counting down.
CGGGGGCCAGGTCAAGGCGGCCTGTCACTGGCTGGCGGGCCGGGATAATACCGTTATCTGGCTGACCGAAGGCTATGCCACCGGGCTGACCGTGCACCAACTGACCGGCGAGACGGTCTGCGTGGCGCTCAGCGCCAACAACCTGGCCGCCGTGGCGCAGGCGCTGCGCGAACGCTACCCAGACGCGCGACTGTTGCTGGCCGCCGACAACGACGAGAACGGCACCGGCCAGACCCGCGCCGCCGAGGCGGCCGACACGGTCACCGGTCAACCGGCTTTGCCGTCGGTGCCGGGCGACTGGAACGACGTGTACCAGCAGCAGGGCGCGATGGCGACGCAGGCGCAGTTGCTGGCGTTCAGCCAACCGGCCGCCGCCAGCCCGTTTGATGCGCTCAGCGATGCCGACCTGAAAGCCATGAGCGCCAGCGAAAAGGCCGAACTGTTGGCCGCACACTACGGCAATACGCTGGCCGTGCCGCCGCTTGGCGAAGAGATTTGCCGCTACGAGCACGGGGCGTGGCAGGTGTTGCCGCACCGCCAACTGTGCCGGGAAATCGCCGCGTTGTTCCAGCAGGTGCGCGCGCCGTTCTCGGCGGCGGGCATCAACGGCATTCTGGACACCCTCAAGCTGATGGTGCCGCAGATGGGCGAACCGGCCCGCCGCCTTATCGGCTTTCGTAACGGGGTGTTTGATACCGTCACCGGGCGGTTTTGCGGCCACCGCCAGGAGAACTGGCTGCGCACCGTCAACAGCGTGGACTATACCGCGCCCAAGGCCGGGGAGAACCTGGCCGAGCATGCGCCGCACTTCTGGCGCTGGCTGACGCGGGCCGCCGGACAGCAGGCCGAAAAGCAGGAGCGTATCCTCGCGGCGTTATTCATGGTGTTGGCCAACCGCTACGACTGGCAACTGTTCCTGGAAGTGACCGGCCCCGGCGGCAGCGGCAAGAGCGTGATGGCCGCCATCGCCAGCCTGCTGGCCGGGCAGGACAATACCACCTCGGCCACCATCGACACCCTGGAGTCGGCGCGCGAGCGCGCTTCCGTGGTCGGTTTCTCGCTGATTATCCTGCCCGATCAGGAGAAATGGAGCGGCGACGGCGCGGGCATCAAGGCCATTACCGGCGGCGATGCGGTGGCTATCGACCCGAAATACCGGGATGCGTATTCCACGCACATTCCGGCGGTCATTTTGGCGGTCATTTTGGCGGTCAACAACAACCCGATGCGCTTTAGCGACCGCAGCGGCGGCGTGTCCCGTCGCCGGGTGATCATCACCTTCCCGGATGCGATACCGGCCAACGAGCGCGATCCGCAACTGCTGACAAAAATTCGCGGTGAACTGGCGGTGATCGTGCGCCACCTGATGCAGCGCTTTGCCGACCCGAACGCGGCGCGCGCATTGCTCCAGGCGCAGCAGAACTCGGCGGAGGCGCTGACGGTCAAGCGGCATGCCGATCCGCTGGTCGATTTTTGCGGCTATCTCGCAGCGCTCAGTACGCCGGCCGGTCTGCACATGGGAAACGCCAATATTCGCCCGGCCAACCCACGTCGCTACCTGTACCACGCCTACCTGTCGTTTATGGAGGCGCGTGGGCACCAACACCCGATGAGCCTGACGGCGTTTGGCCTGGCGGTGCCGAACACGCTGCGTGAGTATGAAATCGCGCTGTTGAAGCGCAAGACCAAACAGGGGATGCAAACCAACCTGGTGTTGCGTGACGAGAGCGACGCCGACTGGCTGCCGAAGTGCGATACGGACTGATACACGCGAGCGGCACGATCGGTGCCGCCGATCAATGGGGCGTTATTGATCTACAGAACCCATTGGACGCAATAACACGGGGCAGCCTATAGTCGGATGGAACACCGCGCCGCCGCCCAGCACCAGGGAACCTCAACGGCCGCACCCACATGCACCGCCTATAATATGTCCTCACCCCACCGGCTCCGGCCGGTTTTTTTGTGTCTGCCTTCCCGCTCTATCCGCCTTATTTTGCGCGTGCGCGTGTCCACTTGCGTGAGCCGTCGGTGCCAACGTGACCGGTGTTCACCCTGGAGTGACGAGTTGTGAACAGTCAGTGGGGTAACTAGTCACCATTTAATATAATGATTTAAAAGGAATAAATTGTAAGAGTGAACAGGGTGAACAGTTTTTCGGTAAATCTTTTTTGATGGGGGGATTTGGCGTGGTGATCGTCAGGCCGGGTTGCTACCCAATGCCCGGTGTCTGCGTCCGCGCGTCTATATTGGATAGAGACTGACCGGTGTTCACCCTGGGGTGACGAGTTGTGAACAGTCGGCGGGGTAACTAGTCACCCTTTAATATAATGATTTAAAAGGAATAAATGGCAAGGGTGAACAGGGTGAACAGTTTTTCGGTAAATCTTTTTTCTAATGGGGGTGTGCATGATAACTGTGATTGAACACTTAAGCCGTATGAGAGGGCGCTAGATCCATTGTGTATAGCTATATGTATAGGTTGGTTTTCCGAATTGATATAAAATCCTTTAAATTCAATCTATTAATTGGTTTTGTTTTGTTCCTATTATCGCACCATCGAATAAAAATCCTTAAAAATAAATTAGTTAGACTTAAAAGTCTGCCTTTTTGTCATCACTGTTGGTGCTCAGGTGAGGCTATTCCAGATGCTTGGTCTTACAGATCTTGGCAGCGCAAACACTGCTACGCTTTCACAACGCATCTGTTGCTCGATAGTAGACTTCTATTGGTTCTGTATATTTTATAAGTATAAAATTGATGTGCTCTTTGATGTGCATTGTAATGTATGTAATTAAACATATTTTTAGGTGTTTTATGGAACGCGCCATAGATTAAAAATATATAAATATCAATTAATTAATAAAAAATCCGCGAAATATTTTATCGATGAACCGGTTGCCGTGCTGTCAAACAACCCCCGAAGAACAGCATATTCATGATGTTTTCTCCGGCGCCACCATGCCTCCATCGCCTTCAAGTGAGTGTTGGCAGCCATCCCTTACTACCTCATCCGAACGGTGTTTGAGCCATTGATGTAGCTCCGGAGGGGCTAAAGGGCGGGAAAAAAAGTAGCCTTGAATGACCGGGCATTGATGGTGCCGCAGCAGGTCGCACTGCTCGGCGGTTTCCACCCCTTCCGCAATAACGTTCAGGCGAAGACTATTTCCCATGCCGATCACGGCAACCACAATAGACTTGAGGCGTTCATCCTCCCGGAGTTGACTGATGAAGCTGCGGTCAATCTTAACTTCGGTGACGGGCAGATGGACGAGGTTGGACAGGCTCGAGTAGCCCGTTCCGAAATCATCTACGGCCAATCCGACGCCCAACGCACGCAATGCGCGGACGATTTGCAGCATGTCGTCGGTCAGCGCCATCGATGCGCTTTCGGTAATCTCCACCGTCAGGCTTTTTCCCTCCAACGAGTATTCCTGCAACAGCGCTGCCACATAGTCTGCCAGCCCTGGGGCACGGAAGCTCAGTGGCGACAGGTTAACGGAAACCACCGGAATGGGGGCGTTTTGCGCTTGCCAGACAGCCATCTGACTGCATGCCTGTCGTAACACCCAGCGTCCCAGCGCTTCGATTTCACCGATCTCTTCGGCCAGCTTGATGAAGCGCTCCGGCGGTATCGTGCCCAGTTCCGGATCGGACCAGCGCGCGAGCGCTTCGACGCCATAAAGTTGTTGGTCGCAGAGGCGTACCTGTGGCTGATAGACCAAATACAATCTGCCTTCGGCGATTGCCCTGTGCAAGGCCGTCCCCAACAGGAAGCGGTCGCGGGCAAGAACATTCAGCTCTGGGCTGAAAAAGTAGTGATTGCCCCTGCCTAACGCCCTGGCTTCATGCATCGCTTTATGAGCATCCTCCAGCAGGGCAGTTCGGTCACGGCTGTCCTGCGGATAGAGGGAAATCCCCACGCTGGCGGTGATATGTACCGGATAGCCCGCGGCGTCAAACGGTTCGCCCAGTTTTTCCTGCAGCAGTTTGATCAGTTGTATCGTGGAATCGACATCCTGATTGGGCACAACAACCACAAAAATGTCAGCCTCGGTGCGGCTGACAAAAGCCAGACTGTCCAGATGCACCTGAAGCCGTGTTGCGATTTTCAGCAGCACCCGATCGCCCACTGCATACCCCAGGCCTTCATTGAGATCCCGGAAACCATCCAGCCCCAGCGAGAGCACGGCGAGGCTGGTCGTCGAACTCTTTACCAGTAATTCGTCGATACACCGTCTGAGGCGCTCCAGGTTCGGTAGTCCAGTCAAACGATCGAAGTGGGTCAGGCGATCCATACGCATCCGATCTACTTCGCGTTCGATCGCTAACATGCACAAGTGGGTGCACGATTCGACGATACGGAAATGATAGGCGCTTGGTTCGTTGGGCGTCCTGGAGTAGAAAGCCAGAGCACCCGCCACCACGTTGTTGCGCAGCTTGATCGGGAACGACCAGCAGGCTCTCAAGCCATGCTGCAGAGCCCGATCGGCGTAGTCTTTCCAGTGTGGATCGTGTTCAATATCGCAGCAAATCGTTGGTAGCCCCCGCGAGACAGCAGAACCACAACTACCAACATTCGGGCCAAGTATTAGCCCTTCTATCTCGTGGAGATAGCCAGTGGGCAAACCATCCGCCGCCCACAGTCTCAATCTGCGCTCATCATCGACGCGTATAATCGAGACGAGGATGTCCGGTACAATCTCGCGCAATCTCCGGCAAAGAAACTTCCCCTGCTCGGAAAATGACAAATCGCTGGCCATTGATTGCAGGACGTCGCGTTCCAGATCGCGCAGGCGCCTTGATTCCGTAATGTCGTGCACTACGTCGAGTGAGTAACCCCGGAATGGGCCATCGGTGTCGTCGATGGGGGAACTGAAAATGCGGATCCAAAGAGAGCGCCCGTTTTTAGTGCGTGCTTTTGCCTCATGCAGGATAGGTTCTTGTCCCCATGGAAAAGCCTGATGGTTTGCAAATTCCTCTGGCGTCAGTTCCTCGGCGGAGAACAGGTTGGCCGGCTCGTTCCCAATCATCTCTCCAACCTCGTAGCCGAACAGCTTAGCAAAGGCACGATTGACCTGGGTTATGCATCTGTCTGCATTCAGTATCGCCATAGGCTGATGTGCCGAATGGAAGACCTTGAATTGCAGCAGTAGTTGTTGAGCTTGATCGACCTCTTCGGTGATGTCTCTTGCGAGTGCCAGATAGTGCGGACGCAAACCAATATTGAGCCTTAGCAGGGTAAAACTGGCCCACAGTGGCTGACCATCTTTGCGTCGAAGTTGCAGACGCTGGCTTTTGCCAACAACGGTTGGCGCCACGCCCTCGCGGTTCTGGCGAATGTTGTCGCCATGATCGGCACGTATCTCCGGCGGTACCAGCCGTTCTACTGACTGCCCCAGCACCTCCTCGCGCGAAAAGCCCCACAATTTCTCAGCACCCTGGTTGAAAAAACGGATACGGTCGTTATCGTCGATCAGCACGCACGCAAAAAATGCCTGCTCCAGTGCCGCTATCAAGGCCTCCCCGATACCAAGCGTGATCATCTTCATTTCCGCCTCCCGCTATGGTGACAGATCTTGTCCTTCGCTGTTTAGTCATCCCAGGCGAGTGCTCGCCGAAAGATTATTAGTTCAAAAAAAGAGCATGTGATACGACTTGTGGTATCGGAGGTCTGCTGTTTATCTTTTAGCCGGGAATTAAAACAACTCTTGCGCATCTTTTTATCTGTGCCCAAAACAGATATAGCATAGCACGCAGTGACACAAGCGGGTGGGGAGGCGGTGGATGGTCAGATCTTGATGCCATTCCGCCAATTGCCCTTTAAGCCGGGCATTTTCGGCGGTAAGTTCACTTTAGTGCCCGGAAGTCGTGCCTTTGCTGGTGTTGTTTACTGAAGTGTTCAACTAAATCTGTCTTTCAGGTTTGTGTCTGGATGAGTAACGGCAGTATTGCATCTAATACAGGCCGGGTGGTGAAGCAGTGTTAGCCCATGGGGAATTTGTAAATCCTAAGCCGCTTACGGCGGGGAGCCCGTCAAATACCTCCGTTGATACTTATCAATGGGAGTATCACAAACCGCGATCAAACCGTGAGCCTGTTCAGAACTTGTTTCTGAACGGGCGAGGGTTGGGCAAGCCCGCAGGGCGAGTCAGCCAGTCACAAGGTATACCTGAAATGGATGCTCAACGTGGCCGCCGGTGTGGACAGTCATGCGCTCGCGGCGACGCCGCGGCGCAAATTGACCGCTTGTTGCTATTAATGTGCTGATTATTGATATTTCCATTCTATCCGTAGTGTTAATTTTTCGTCACGCTAAACATTGAAGGAACCTTTCCGATACGCCTTCAAAGGAACCAGTGACTTATGCAATTAACTGAAAAGGATCAGGCATACCTTGCCGGCACGGCCGGGCCTGGCGTGCAAAAGTGCATGCAGGTACTCGTCAACTTCTCGAGAGCCTTTGGCGCGCCCAAGCTGGTTAACATTGCCAGTGCGCACGTTATTCCCAATATTCCCTTGGGGCTGCTGGAAACGCTGACTGAGGGGGTTGAAATGCTGCCCGTCATGACAACCTTGCATCCTCATATGTCCGCACTTTGCCCCAGCGCCTGGCCGTTGATGGGCATCGATACGCAGTATGCGCAGGCGAAACTCCCCGACGTTGAACGCCGTAAGACTTTGTTCGCGGAGAAAGGATTTAACCAAACCTACACCTGCTACCCGGCGATGGTGGGCAGCCTGCCGAAAAAAGGGGACTACGTCTCCTGGATCGGTTCCGGGGGGCAGGTGTTGGTGAATTCGACGATCGGAGCGCGCTGTAATCGAGATGGGGCGCTACTCACGCTGGCGGCGGCTATCACGGGGCGTTCGCCTTATTATGGATTGTTCCTAGACAGCAATCGGCTGGCGGAAGTATTGGTCACGTTTGACGGACTTGATGTGAATCGGCTCTCAAAAACGGAGCTTAGCGCGATAGGTTATTACCTGGGGGCGCAGGCCAAGTCGCACAATATCGTGATCGACGGCATCGACCGTGAGCTCGGCATGGACTATCTGAAGCAGATCATGATCCCGCTGACGGTCACGGGTGCGGTGGGGGTTTGCCATGTTCTCGGGGTCACGCCGGAAGCCGACACGTTGAAAGACGCGCTTGGCGGGCGCCATCCGGTGAAAAAAATCTCGGTCGACCGCGAGATCCTGCGCCGCTCGCTGGCGCTGTATACGCCGAATAGCGGGGCGGGCGTTCCTTTGCTGTCGCCACAGGCCGGCGTGACGGCGAAGCGGGACGTTGCTCCGACCGATATGGTGGTGCTGGGGTGCCCCCACCTAAGCATTCAGGAGATTCGTTTACTCGCCGGTTTGCTGGTGGGGCAACATATTCCGAATCATAAGCATTTATGGATTGGACTGGCGCATCAGCAATACCAGCTTGCCAAGGAAATGGGCTACGTGGCGACCATTGAACGAGCAGGAGGCGTCATGGTCAGCGCCTGTATGTCTACCATTCCCGACTCTCCCATACCGGCGCGAGTTAATTCCTTAATGACGTCTTCGATGAAGGCTGCTCACTATATCTCTCAATTAAACCAGAAACGCCTCTCCGTGGGCGTCGCGGACATCGAATGCTGCATTCGGTCATTGCTCAATTCAACCGCTCGCACACCGCAGGTGACTACATGAAACTACAGGCCAGATCGCTGAATCCAGGGTACGTGACCGCAGAGGCGTTTCTCGTGGAACAGGCATTTTCGTTTATCGGCGACTTCGATCCTCAAACCGGGGCGCTGCTTATCCCGCATCACCCGCGCTATGGCGAGTCACTGGCGGGAAAAGCGCTGGTGTGCCCAGGCGGCAAAGGGGGAACTATGGCACCGTTTTTAATTTACGAGGCATTTCAACGGGGTAACGCGCCAGCGGCGATTATTTGCAATCGAGCAGATCCGATTCTTTTTGAGTCGGCGATGGCAATAAACATCCCCATTTTTGACAGCTTCGATGGGGACGTATTGGCGCTGTTCAAAAACGGTCAACTGGTGGCGATTAACGGTGAGGATATTGCCATTAATGTATATTAGATAATAGATAAATAAAGCACCGGTTGAACAAGAGGCTGGTGTTTTTATATTCTCAATCGAATTCAGCCTGCATTTTCAGCCAGAACTTTTCCTAGCAGCGATTATAAAACTGCTTTTTCAGCGGTGAAATGGCGTATCCGCCATCGTGCACCACATCATAACTGACCCAGCACTCACGACAAACATCATCCGACTGGAATGTATCGGATTCCATTCTATATAAAATCTGAACATCATTATTAAACACGTAAAGGATTTCGCGTTCTTCTATCATGTATTCCCCTTCAGGGAATCGCTCGAGGGTTTCCGTTTTATTGACCGTTTTTACCGGTGACGGCAGCGCATGGATAGCACAGATGTAGGTGTAGAGTCGATGCATGGCAATCTGCCCCCAAACGTGCCACCGGCGGAAATACTTCACGCAAGATTAAAGCAAATGCTTGTCGATGAAAAGGCGAAAGAGGGGCGAACGGCGTACAGCCTTTCCCGTCCTGCACCAGCTTGGCGGACTTTGGCAATTAACTGACGTATTTCTTATATTCTATGATTTAGGTTCATTGCTACTATTTTTATCCCGAAAACATCATGGAACCATGTTAATGATGAGCAATGAGTTGGCTGATTGTATTTTTGATCCACGTGGAAAGAACCGCTTTTACGAATTACAGTTGGCGCCTCGCCCCAGCCTGCAGGCATTAAGGGATGGCAAAGTCCTGTTTTTTGACAATACCAAATTGGATTTCTGTCATTACCGCGAAATATTCACCCGTCTTGAGACGGTATTGAATGAACACGGCATTCATCGCATCGAACATGTTCGTCAGTCCGTGCGTGGCACCATGACGGAACAGATCCGCGAACTGGCTGACAAATTGGCGCGAAAAGAGGTTCAGGCCGCAGTGGTGGCGTTGGCTGACATGGGAACCTCAGTGATGACCACCATCCTCGCCATTGAGCTGGAAAAAAGGGGGATCTCCACGTTATTGATCGCCTCGCCGCCCGGGGACAATCTGGCCGAGCACGTGGCGCATTACCGGGCGGGGCAACTGTGTATTTGCCGCCTCGACATCTATCAGGCGAGCACCGCCAGCGATATCCGCCGGCAGGTTGATGCCCAGCGCGCTTACGTGTTGGAAGCGCTCACTTGCACCGGCAATACGCAGGCCGCCGCTGCGCTTCATCCGAAAATGGATCTTGACCGAAGCCCTTCCGGGACAGAAATGATGCCTTACCACGACCTGGACACGCTGATGGCAGAATATGAACGCCAGTCTATCGGTGATGGTTTGCCGGTGATCCCGCCGACGCCGGCGCGTTTTGCCGCTATGCAGGCATACTGCCCTGAGCCGTTGAATACCGTACTGATCCCGGAGGCTGGCCCCTCGGGGAAAGACATTCGAGTGCGGGATGTGGTCATCAATAGCATCCTGGCCGGCTGCAAACCCGCATTTTTGCCCATTGTGATGGCGACGATCCGCGCCATGGCCGATCCCGCGTTCAACTTCCAGCAATCGATTACCACCTCATACAACGGCGGCAACCTGGTTTTGGTCAGCGGCCCGATCGCCGATGAACTGGGGATCAGTTCTGGTCAGGGCTGCATGGGGCCAGGATTTCGCGCCAACGCCACCATTGGCCGGGCCGTTAACCTGACGATCCTCAACGTGTGCCGTGCCTACCCGGGCAAGGCGGATCTGGGCTGCCTCGGCTCGCCGGTTGAATTTACTTACTGTTTTGCCGAAAGCCAGAGCCACAGTCCGTGGCCGACGTTGAACGAAGAGCGATTCGGGGCAGAGACCACCAGTGTGTATCTGATGAAGGCGGAACCGCCGACCGACGTGGTCGATTTTCTGAGCCAAACGGCGGACAGCCTGCTTGGCGTGATTGTCGATAGCGCCACCCACCTGGGGCGCATGAATGCGTACATCCCAGGGCGAATTTTGATCGTCCTGACGCCCGATCACGCCCAAATACTGCATAACGCAGGCTGGAGTAAGTGCGCACTGCGGGAATATTTGCATGCACATATCCATAATCCGCTTGACGCCGTGCAGGGCAGGGGCCTGGTTCCCGTGAGGCCGGCACAATTTGCCGACCACGATCCCATGCCGGCGACGCGCAACGCCCATGATATCGATCTGGTTGTCGCTGGGGGGCGAGGCGGGCACTCCGCCATTTTGGCGAGTTGGGGACTCTACTGCGATGCGGTGCTTACGCCGCTGACGGTACCCGGTGGGCAACTCGCGCGCACCATTGAAGACTTCCAGGCCACGCCATCAACCTCAAGGAATCACTAAGCATGCCGAACATTATAGATATACGCGCTCGTGAAGTGTTTGACTCTCGGGCAGACATTACGCTGGAGGTCGAAGTCGTGCTGGACAGCGGCAAACGCGGCCGCAGCATCATCCCTACGGGCTGCTCCAAAGGCAAATATGAGGCGATCGAAGTACGTGACAACGATCCCCGGCGCTTTAACGGCCAAGGTGTCCTGCGGGCGATAGACATCGTGCATACCCTGATTAAACCGCAGTTATGCGGCATGTCCCCTTATGAGCAAGAAGAGATTGACTGCATGTTGATCTCGCTGGATGGTACCGCCAACAAAAGCCGATTGGGGGCCAATGCGATCCTGGGCGTGTCGCTGGCAGTGGCGAACGCGGCGGCAGTGCACAGCAACCTGTCGCTGTGTGACTATGTCAGCCGTGGCCGAGAAAAGTCTATGCCGCAGCCCATTTTTTCCATGTTATCCGGCGGCATGCATGGTGACGGCAACTGCGATTTTCAGGATTACCAAGTGATCGCACTAAAGGCACCCCATCTCGAAGCGGCGTTGCAAGTCGGCAAGAACGTGCACATGGCTTTGAAGTCCATACTGACGGCACGCGGGATCAGCATTGGTGTTTCCGGTACGGGAGGGTATCTGCCGCCGCTGAGCTCCAATGAACAAGGGTTGGCGCTGCTAATGGAAGCCATTGACAAAGCGGGCTATGAAGCGGGTGTAGATGTTGGGTTGAGCATGGATATTGCGGCCGAGATGTTCTTTAACGACGGTCGGTATCACCTTGCGGCAGAAGGCAGAATGCTCACGACCGCAGCCTTTATTGACTACCTGGCATCGCTCTGCGAACGCTACCCGATCATGCTGATAGAAGATCCGTTGGGAGAGGACGACTTCGAGGGCTGGATCGCGCTGACACAGCGGCTGGGCGGCAAAATAGAGCTGGTGGGTGACGATCTGTTCACGACCAATTTGGCACGTTTTGAACAGGGTATCGCCATGAAGATGGCCAACTCCATTTTGGTGAAACCGAATCAGGTCGGCACGTTGAGTGAAACCGTGCGCCTGGTGGCCTCGGCCAAAGAGGCCGGATACGGCATTGTGTTCTCACGGCGTTCCGGTGAAACCGAAGACACCAGCATCGCCGATTTGGCGGTAGCGCTGAATGGTACTAAGGTGAAATTCGGCTCCCTGGCGCGTACCGAGGCGATGGCCAAATACAACCAGCTGTTGCGATTGCAGGACGCTATCGCCAATGCGCAGACCGTCTGATTTCTCCCGTAATTCATATAACTTCCCCCGTCATCGGGGAAAGGCTTATTCTCGAGAACCATACCATGAAGCCGATGTCTCTCTTTGTTCAGGGCAATAAAGATGCCATGCCCCTGTTGCTTGGCTTACTGCCTTTCGCCGTGCTTACCGGTGTCAGCGCCATTCAGGCGGGAATGACACCTTGGGTTGCCCAGCTGTCGTCTTTATTGCTGATGTCAGGAGCTTCGCAAATTGCCGCGGCAACGCTGATGACGGCAGGCGCCGCGCCTTTCGTGGTGATCGCTACGCACATTGCGATCAATTTTCGCTATGCCATCTACAGCGCCGGGCTGTCTCAGCTGAAGCTCTATTTCACTCCACTGACCAAGCTCGCGGCAGCACAAATGTTGATCGATCAAACTTACGCACTGACGTTTTTGCACTGCCAGACCCAACCACTGAGGGCGAAAGAAAAAACGCTGTATTACTTTGGCACGGCGCTGCCGATGTGGCTGGTGTGGCAATTGGGGACGGCAGTGGGGATCCTTGCCGGCCCGCTGATTCCTGCCGATTGGCATTTGGAGTTCGCCATTACCCTGTGCTTTATCTCCCTGCTGGTACCTATGCTGAAAAACGGTCCGATTGTGGTAGCGGCCACGGTCGCCGGGGTGGTTTCAGCCTTTACCTGCGGGTGGCCCTATAACCTGGGGTTCTTATTTTCGATGACCGTGGGCGTATTGGCCGGCGGCTTCTATCATAAGACCCGATGGTCTCAACGCAACGGAGAGTTGTCATGAGCGAGACGACGATTTTATGGGTATTGGTCATCAGTACTCTGGGTACGTTTTTATTGCGCTACTCCTTTCTGTGGCTCAATGACCGCTTACCGTTTTCCGAGCGGGTGGCCGAATGGCTGAAGCTGATCCCGGCTACGGCCATCGTGTCTCTGATCGTGCCTGCCCTGATAGCTTCGCCCTCGGTGTTGACGGCCGAAGGCGCACCGAAACTGTGCGCGGCTATCGTGGCGACGCTGGTGATGTGGAAAATGCGCAACGCCACCTTGATGCTGGTGCTCGGTATGGCGACGTTTTGGCTGATCCGCATGCTCGGCTGACAACGATCAGCGCACGCCAGGCTTATGCAATTGGTCGCGGTATTTTTTCGGCGTGATGTCCCGGTGGTGTTTGAAAAAAGAGATGAAGGCACTGGTGGTGGAGAAATCGAGATAGTGAGCAATCTCGGTGATCGACTTATCGGTGGTCAGCAGGTTCAGGGCCAACTTCAAACGAACCTGCTGGCGCCACTGCTGATAACACATGCCGGTTCCCTGAACGAACAACCGATGAATGGTGCGCTCGGATGCGCCGCAATGGGACGCCAGCTCATTCAATCGGGGCACCATCTCGCCTTTCAGATGGTAACATTTCAGGTAATTATGCACTCGGGAATCGTACGGTAAGGCAGGTAAAGAGAGATAATGGGCGGCGGCCTGGATTTTTTCGATGAGCAGGGATTGCAGATGGAACTCGGTTCCCGCCATCCAGTCGGTGTGGAAAGGGGAGCGGCACATGGTCTCGATAACTTCTCCCAGCAGTGGGGAGATGGTAAAGACTTCGACGTTTTTTGACAGCGACGCGAAGCGTTTTTGATCGAGGTAAACGGCGCGAAAATCGACATTGTCGCGGAGGATCACATTGTGGGGAACGCCGCCGGGGATCCAGAGCAACTGCCGCGGCAGCACAGAACAAATGCGATCGTCCAACATGACGTTAGCGGCGCCCGATTTGACATAGACCAGTTGGCCTTTAGCATGGGAATGCATTCTCGAGCGTAACGAGTGTTCTTTCTCATGCGAGAAAGAGGCGTAAATCGACACGATAGGCGTATCAATGGCGTCGGGGTCAAAATGTTCATTAAGCAGATCTGAATTGACGAAAATGGATTCAGTGATTTCTGGCATTAGCGTCATGACTCATAAAATGTGTGGTTCACGAATTTAGATAATAAGTGACAGGAACGGCGGCGAATGTAATGGCCTGCATAGCTGGATGTTATCGCAAAAAAGCTGTGGGACTACCCTTTCTGTGCATAGTGCAGGCTGGTGACAGAGCCTGTCTGTAATTCTGTGTAACTGCCAGCGCATTAAAGGTGAACGTTCAAGCGCTCACCGAACTCGATAATAAAACGGTTCATCGCCAGCCGCCAGTTCTGGATCGGCATACTCCATTTTTTTGAAGCCCCCTTGAGCGCCAGATAAATGACTTTTCGCACTGAGTCGTCTGTCGGGAACACTTTGCGCTTCTTGATGGCTGCTCGGATAACGCTGTTGGATTGAACATATCAAAATCAGGCAATTACACAAATTCATGTCCAGACGCCACCATTTCAACTTCCTCAAGCGTCCGTATTCATCCATAAGTCCTCTGCTTTATAACGATTTTCTTCCTGTTTTAGTTCGTTTTAGTCCATAACCTCCCAGAAGAGTCCGGTACTGAATGTGTTTAGGATTGTGTATATGTTCCTGTTCGGTCTTGGGTTTCTATACACATGTCTTTAAACGATACGCAGATTCGCCGCGTTAAGCTGAAGCTAAACCCTATACGCCTGGAGAGGGGCAAGGTTGTCATTGCTTGCAGAACCTAATGGAAGCAAGAGTTGGTGGTTCCGTTATCGTTTTGCCGGCAAACCCAAAATGATCTCGCTTGGGGGGACCCAACGATCACACTTGCCGCTGCAGCCCGTCTGAGTCGCAACTGTAGGCCTGGCGCAGTAAAAACATCAACAGCAGATATCATCTGAGCGTGAGAACGATATGGTGAGCACTTTGCCAGCCGGGAGGCGTATTTAGCTATATTGACGGTGATTACAATCGCTGGTGTCGTTACAGTGCCTGTGGCGGTCTCAGCCCGGAACAATTTGAAAATAGGGCTGATATCCCCCCACAACGTCAACTGTGGGAGGAAATAAATTAAGCGACGGCGATATGCATGCCGGAAAGCATGTCAGCGCTCACCCCAACCAGCGTAACGCTACTTTCACCATAGCTCAGCAAGGCGTTATCATCCACAAATGATAGATGATTGATATAACTATCATTATCAGCAATATACTGGTTAGCCATAAAGACCAGGCTGTCGCTGGTAGAAAGGTTATAGATAGTATCGTTACCAAAATCGCCATAGAAAAGGAGTGTATTGTCGCTACCGTTAAGATGGATAACGTCATTACTGTAACCCGAGACAATATTGTTATTCACACCCGTAATACTAATATCGCTATCATTTGCTCCCGCATATAGCCAGCTATTGTTGCTGGCAGACGAGATAGTGAAATTGTTCTCAGTATCCGCGTAATAGCTTTCCGCGTAGCTAACCGATCTATTTGAACTTTCTAAGCCATAATCTGTGACTGCCCAGGTGTCATTTTTATTAAAGCTAACGCCAAGAATACTAAAAAGCGTATAATCGGCGTTAACATACTGTATGTCTTCTGCCCGAGTAATATCGCCAGTAGAATATTTAAAATACAATTTACCGTCGACATCATGACTGAACGTGAAATCGGAAATATTACACTCTGTCACATATGTGTTGGTTCCTGTACCACCATAAATAATATTATATCCGCTGTGGTCTTTAAAACTGTCATCCCCACCGCCGCCGCATAGATAATCATTTCCCTGACCACCTTTTAGTAGATCATTGCTTTCTGTACCGATAATAAATGTGGAGCCTGTATGCGATATTGACTTATTAAGATCCGAAACCCAAGTCGTCGCTCTGTTAGCTTCCGTCAGGTTGGAAACAATAATGGTTGAGTTTTGATGGGTAAAATCATATACCTCGGAATTCATGATTCTTAATATACCATCGGTATAGCCGTTGCCCGAATGTGCGGCCCACGATGCCATGTTGGCAATGGAGAAGAAACCACAATCTTTTGTCAGGCCAGCGTAATAATCATTAAAAGAGACAATATTATTGGTACAGGTTTCCAGAGGTGTGTCATGGTTAAAAAAACTGTCGATGCTCAGGCTATGACCATTCAGAACGCGAAACACTGGATCGTTCTCATAACCAATGTTCAGGACATTATCATTGGTCTGGTTCTGTGTCGGAGAGGCAAAAGCGATATAGTTTGAATCCTCGAAAAAACCATTCCACTCACCTTGCGAGGAAAGCGTAGCCATGCTGTTTACCGCCAGACCACCGAGACTATGCCCGGTAATAATGATGTCATTTCCCGTCAGATTGTTTGCTACGGCAAAAGCGGCAACTGCACTCATCAAGTTTTTGTAAGCATTCAGAACATAGTTATCGGCATAGCCGTCAATTAGCGCCGAGAAAATATCACTGGCGGCATCTAACGCGGTATTGATGGTATTATCTAGTGTTGAAGCACCCGCGTAGGTACCAGTTCCCCAGAAGCTGATGCCAATATTTATCAGATTACCCTGTGCATCATATTTACCGAGCACATTACACTCTGCGCTAGATAATAATAATGTCTCACCGTAGAATGCGCCGTAAGGATTGGTACAACCATTATAATTAAGTGTTGAACCATCCAGAACTTTCCAACCGTTCTCCTCGCTATAGGTATAACTTGCGTCCGACGTAGCACCAAAGTTTATACTTTCGATGGTCAACGCATTTTTAATTAGCAATGTGTTTTTTTCGTCTTGATAATCAAATATGGGCATAATAAGACTCTTTTTTATTGAGTTACTGTATAAAATAGGTGTCCAGCAGCATGATTTTATCGCTGCTTATTTCACCCGTTTGTGCGAGCAATCCGAACCATGCTTTTATGATTGCATGTTTTTCTGCGGAGAGCTCAACTCTGGTTTTATATAAGGTTTGTTCTGCGTTTAATAAATCGATGTTCATACGTTGTCCTGCCAGAATACTTTTTTTAGTCGCTTCAACTTGTCGGCTAGCCGCCTCTACCGCCGAGGTAAAAGCCTGAATTCGTGCCGGTGCGTGTAGGCATTTATTCAATGATTTTTTTATTTCGCTTAGTGTCTTTAGACGCTGGGCATCGTTTAGATATAGCACCTGTTCATACCGAGCCGTCGCCTGCCGCGTTGAGGCTGATACACCACCGCCGGCGAAAATGTCCATACTGACACGCAGCCCAATACTGTCCGTGCGGTATTTTTGATGGATGGTGTTGTCATTGCTCGAATCATTTTCTGAATGCATCGCATAAAGCTGTATCCGAGGAAAAGCGCCAGCGCGACTGCTTTCAATTTCATAGCGTTTTTCTTCAACGTTATATCTGGCCGCAAGAATATCGGGATTAAATGCGATGGCTTTCCTTTCCCAGTACTGATAACGCGTCGATGCCAACGGCAGCTGTAGAGGTTTATCGGCAAGCATCGGTAATGTATCGATATTCGATAGATCTACGCCTATGATGGTGGATAACGTAACGTTTGCCGTATCGAGATTATCACGGGCTTCAACCTCATCTGCCATGGCGATGCTCAGGGCAGAGTGGGTTTCTGTGACGTCCGTTATTGCTCTCTCTCCAGACTCAAACTGTCGTTGGGTAAGATCCCGCTGCGTTTCCAGAGCGTGCCGATGCAGGGTGGCTAACTTCAGTTTTTGCTGGGCTTCAGTCAGATCGAGCCAGGCGTTCACCAGGCGGTTTTGCAGGTCCATCAAACTGCTTCGATAGCGTTCATCGGATTGCATTTTTTGCACAATACCAATGCGATAGCGTGCATAGGCTTCGTAATCAAAAAGAGGTTGAACCAGCGTAAGCGTGCCTGAATAGCTGTCGTACTGCTGATGTTGAATAACCTCCGAATGCTGTCCTGAAAGATTTGTTTGCTGGTACTGCTGTCTTTGCCAGTTACGCGGGGCGCGCTGATAGCTCACGCTGATTTTCGGCAATAACCCGGCACGTGCAATGGGTATATATTCTTCGCCTGCCAGCTGTTCTTTGACGGCAGCCAGATAAAGCGGATCGTTATCCAGCGCCTTAAACCAGGCGTGTGCTAACGTCAGAGCGGCTGCAGGCAGCGGCGTAAGCAGAACGAAGACGTAAAAAGCGACTTTTAATTTTCCTGATAGCATGGTTATTCCTCGATGAATGATCGGGATCCACGATCCAAGATGGGTTTTATCAGGTAATTGAGCAGCGAACGTTCGCCGGCTTTGATAAACACATCTACCGGCATGCCGGGCTTAATGTCTTCCTCCTTAAGCATTTTCATACCCTGTGGGGAGACTGCGATCTGAATCTTGTAGTAGGGCTGTTGGGTTGTCGGATCGGTCTGACGATCGGCTGATACCAGCGTAACGAAGGCCGGTACTTTGGGGGTGCGTTGATGGTTGAACGCGGTGAACATCAGCGTGACGGGCATGCCTTCATGCACTTTGTCGATCATGGCAACATCAAGATGCGAGTCGACAATCAATGCTGTCGTCTGTGGAACCAGCTCCATCAACTGTTCGCCTGGGTTAACAACAGCGCCTTCATTGGCGATCGCGAGATTCATCACGATCCCGTCCTGCGGGGCGGCGATCCGGGTCAGCGATAAATCAACGTCCGATAGAGTGAGCTGTTTCTTGCTTTCGCTGATTTGCAGGCGGACCTGATCGAGCTGGGTCTCGATATCTTTACGATTTTCCGCCAGCCGCTGCTGTATAGCTCGCTGCAACTGTCCTATCTGATTCCCCAGTTCCACTATGCGGCTGCGCGTTTCACCGATCTCGCTCGCCATCGAAGCGGACTGCAGTTGAATATCGAGATAACGATTTCTCGGGTAATAACCTTCCGACGTCAGCGGCTTCAAATCCTTTAACTGTTGCTTAAGGAGTGCCAGGCCTTCTTCTTTTTGTTGATAGGCAGCGGCGAGAGATTCGCGTTGGCGCGTTAGCCCGATAATCGTCTGGGCATCGTTTTCCTGTGCATTCTTCAGCGACTCTTGTCTTGCCAACAGCAACTGATTCTGCCTGAATAAAATGGGCTGAATCGCGTCTCTCATGGCATCGTCGCCATCGTGCGTAGGCATCGTGATTAGACTTGAACCCGCCAGTTCTGCCTGGAGGCGACGCTCAGCGATAAGCGCGGTCAAATAATGCTGTCGGGCGGCCGCAAGCTGCGCCAGCGGAGTTCGCTGGCTGAGAAGCACGAGCGTGTCGCCTTTATGAATCAGCTGTCCTTCCTTTACGGCTATTTTTGCAACCACACCGCTGGTTGGTGACTGGATTACTTTGCGGTATCCATCAACCATCACCGTACCGGCGGTTACCACTCCCTTCTCCAGTGGGGCAAAGGTAGCCCACAGCAGGAAGGTTCCCAGGCCACCCAGCAAAACCATCCAGCCCAGGCGGATATATGGCCGCACGTTTACGGCTGGAACCGATTGGACATCGTTATTCAGCACGGGCGGCTCCTCCAGTACAGGTTTGCACTGCGGGTATCGGACTTTTTACAGCGCTGGACAGGCGTGAAATTTGTTGTAATACCTGCGCCGTGGGCCCGTAACACCGTGTTTTTCCGCCGTCAAGAAGCAGAAGATGCGTCGTTAAAGGCAAAATCCCTGGACGGTGTGAAATAATCACCACGCTTTTTTTCTGTCGTCTGAGCTGCCTGATCGTCTGCTGCAAGGCTTTTTCGCCTGAATCGTCAAGGCTGGCGTTAGGCTCATCAAGCACCAGTAAAGCCGGATCGCCATACAGCGCACGTGCCAGTCCAATTCGTTGCTTTTGCCCGCCTGAAAGCGTTGAGCCATGTTCGCCAATCAGAGTGTTATACCCTTCAGGCATATGTAGGATCATGTCGTGAACGCCGGCCATCTCGGCTGCGGCAATCAGCTGCTTCACATCGACTTTGCCAAAACGGGCGATATTTTCAGCTATCGTGCCTGTAAAAAGCGCCGTATCCTGCGGCAGATAGCCGATTACGGGCCTAGAAGATTGTTTCTGCCAGTGAAAGATCTCGGCGCCATCCAGCCTCACTTCTCCTTCTCCGGCAGGCCAGATGCCGCATAGCACCCTTGCCAGACTGGATTTTCCCGATGCGCTGGCACCCATAATTCCAAGTACATCACCAGGACTCACCCGCAGGGAGATCTTTTGCAATATCTGCTGCTGAGGTTTTCCAGGGGGAAAAACCGCAAGATTCTCGACGGTCAACAGGCCTTGTGGTGCGGGTAAACTGATGCCATCTTCTGCAGCAGGATAATAGGTCAGCAGGTGGTTTACGCGTTCCCACGCCATGCACGCCGCTCTATAACCACGCGCTACGCTAATCAATTGCTCAACAGGCGCGAGCGATCTTCCCAGCAATATCGAGCCTGCAATCATCATTCCTGGCGAGATATCACCACGGATCGCCAGCCAGCATCCGAGCCCTAACATGAGTGACTGAAGCGCCATACGGACTGATTTTGTTGTGGTAAACATAAGCGCGGCACGCTCGCTGGCGGCACTCTGACGTTGCAGAAACTGTTGGTGGGTACGCGACCAGCGCGCCTTGACGTTTTCTATCATCCCCAGCGCCCGTATTACCTCTGCATGCTGCAGGGTACTGTTCGCCTGATGGTTCGAAAGTAGTGCGAGGCTGCTGGCTTCGTTCAACAACTGGCGGGTCATTTTCTCGTTGGCAATGGCCAGCGCGAACAATACAAAAGCACCCGTCAGGGAAAAGAAACCGAGCCAGGGGTTGAAAAGAAAAATGACGCCTGTGTATAGGGGAAACCAAATAGAATCAAATACGGCGAACAGCGCCGGACCGGTAACAAACTGACGTAGGGTAGTCAGATCGCTAATCGCCTGACCTGCGTTAGGGCTATGTGAATTCAGATTACTTTCACTCGCAGCAGTATAAAGTATCGGAGAAATAGCATTATCAAACTGATTGCCTAATCTGATAATCACCATGCTACGTACATAATCCATTAGCGCCATCATAGCGAACATACATATTATCAATAGTGTCAGCATCAGAAGCGTGGTGGTATTCCCAGATGGCAACGCCCTATCATAAACCTGTAGCATATAAATTGAAGGAGAAAGCATCAGTATATTTATTACTGATGAGAAAAAAGCAACCGTCGAAAGCAGACGCGTACGCTTTCTAATGAAATCCTTGATAAAATTTATCTCAACTTTCACTTTTTATTACACTTTATTGGTAGTTCGTGGAATTATCCGAAGAATATTGTGGAATATTCTTAAGAAGAAAGTAATGGGGGCTTTTATACCTTTATCCTTTAATGAGTCAAACCGCATCTCCTTTGTGGTTATTTATCAATATATCAATGAGGTGTTTTTTTTACAAGAGGGCGTTTTTGGGTTTTAATAATGACATTCATGTTTCTAAATAAATATATGCGATTTCTTCATCTATAAAAAAATAGTCATTTAGCTATATAAGCTGTTTTTAAGTTTTTTTTTGGATTTATATTCTAAGTCGGTATGTATGATAAAATGGCCTTTAGGGTGCATTAGTTCCGACTGGTGCTGGCATATGGCCTTGAAAGGTTGATCCTTGCTGGTTTTTTTACAGGATAATGTCATATAAAACAATAAATAAGATGTAATAATCATCTGTGGTGGTACACCGAATCTGACCATTTTAGTCGAGGTGCCGTGTTCACTTCATAACGGTTGAAATGACGCAATGAATAGCAAAAATTTCTGTGCGGATTTCAAATATGGAATTTTCTCTATTGGTTATTAAGCACAACCACATCGTCACTGAAGCGGCGAAGACCATCGATACCAGTATTTCCATGATGATGCGTTGGGTAAAAACAGAGAGATGTGCGACGCGGGGGCGATAAGACCTACTCTTTTTACTACAGAAAAGATTGCAATACTTATGAGCTGCCCCCAGGATTAGATACAACCCTCAGCTAGTAATGTCAGTTGGTTTTTCTTCATACTTCCCATTTCGCCAGTCCGCTGCAAATTCAGCTGGAGTCAGGTAATCCAGCGATGAATGTGGACAGCACTCGTTATAATCCTGCAGCCAGTCATTAATCGTTTCCCTGGCGTGAACAATATCGCTGAACCCGCACTCGTTCAGGCACTCATCTCTAAATCGTCCGTTAAAACTCTCAATAAATCCGTTCTGAGTCGGTTTGCCCGGCTGGATAAGCCGTAGTTCCACGCCATGCTCAAAGGCCCATTGATCCAGTGCATGGCAGGTGAATTCCGGTCCCTGATCGGTTCTTATCGTCGCCGGATAGCCACGAAACAGCGCGATATTGTCCAGAATAAGCGTGACCTGTACGCCTGAAATCCCGAATGCGGCGGTCATTGTCAGGCACTCCTTCGTGAAATCATCCACGCAGATCAGGCACTTGATCCTGCGCTCGGTGGCCAGTGCGTCCATAACGAAATCCATCGACCAGGTCAGGTTCGGCGCATCCGGGCGCAGAAGCGGAAACCGTTCGGTCGCCAGCGCTTTACGGCGTCGTCTGCGTTTTACGCTCATTCCGTTGATGTGGTAAATACGGTATACCCGCTTGTGATTGACGTGAAGACCCTCCCGGCGCAGTAGCTGCCAGATGCGCCGGTAACCAAAACGTCTGCGTTCAAGCTCCAGTTCAGTGATACACCCTGATAAATGTGCATCAGCAGATGGACGCGGAGCGTCATAGCGGCAGGTCGACAGGGACAAACCTGTTAGCCGGCAGGCACGACGTTGAGACAGACCGGTCGCATCACACATCAACACGACAGCTTCCCGCTTCTGGTCTGTCGTCAGTACTTTCGCCCAAGAGCCACCTGAAGCGCCTCCTTATCCAGCATAGCTTCGGCAAGCAGCTTCTTGAGTCGGGCGTTATCCTCTTCAAGCGACTTAAGCCGCTTCACCTCTGGGACTTCCATGCCGCCAAACTTCTTGCGCCAGGTGTAGAAGGTGGCGTCTGAAGTAGCGTGCTTGCGGCAGAGTTCCCGGGCAGAAACCCCGGCATCGGCCTCGCAGAGAATACTGATGATCTGTTCGTCGGAAAAACGTTTCTTCATAGGAATGCCCTCACGTTGTTGATGAAGACATTACTAACATCACGGTGTATTAATCAACGGGGAGCAGGTCACTGAATTTGGCCAACCGAGTTGAGGTGTTAGGATCAAGACCATTTGATGTATTTCTGCTCGTGTATGCGTTTTGTTAGTTTGTTAGTTTGTTAGTTTGTTGGTTTGTTGGTTTGTTGTAGGGCTGGGTGTTGCATATTTGTTTATTTTATAAATAAACATTAAACAGTCCATATTTTTTTATTTTTTTCCTTGTTCTTTTTTTCTTTGTTTTTTTGTCTGAAAACCACACGTCCGTTATCACTGCATTTCATCTAAATATAGATATATTAGTTAGTTACATGTAATCATTGTAATGGGGATTGATCGATGGTAACGATCAAACTTATTTATTTTGATCTGTCATAGCTATCAATTGTTGTTTATTGATCGCTATTGCCGATCATTCTTTGGGCGTATATACTCAGTAAACATTGTCAGGATGACTATTTTTACAGGGATTGAAAAATGCTCTAGTACAGAATTATAACCTTTTTTGCATATGTCCTCAGCGGGATAAAGTTAACTATTCTTTTTTTGGATATGGTTTTCCCGTGATAGTGAGCACGCCTTGGTATCTGGAATAGATATACGTTTTGCGTGCTGATTTAGTGCGAGAATTGCTATTTTTTACTGGGGTTTTTTGCGCTGCTATCCAGTTGAGTGATAACTGGAGTGATTATATTTAATTTATAAAAAGGCGGTCTTGAATTTTATTGGTCACGGGGGCGTGACATTATATATATTCCCGGGTTTTATTATCCGGAAAATTTCCTGGAAGTGATTTTTTCTCCGGGAGAGGCATGCCTGTAGCTGTAGTAGGCAAGGGCATATGAAGGTAATAATTAAGTGTTGTCTCTTTCTTAAATTAAGGACTTTTTAATGAAACTGAATAAAATTATCGTTGCTGCTGGTGCAGCTATGGCTTTATGTGTAGGTGTTGCGCACGCTGGTGATGCTTCAACGATTACTGAGACTGGCGGTACCATTCACTTTAAAGGTAAGCTTACTTCTGCTCCTTGCTCAGTTAGCACCGACTCGGATGGTCAGACTGTCGAACTTGGCGAGTACACTACCCATCATTTTAATGCCTCTGGTATCAAAGGCACAGAAAAACCGTTCCAGATCAAACTGGAAGACTGTGATGTTACAACATATACCACCGCTGCGGTTGCATTCTCTGGTCGCCAAGATGCTGATAACGAAAGCCTTTTGGCTGTCGATTCGGGGCTTTCTGGTGACCAGTCGGCTACCGCTACCGGTGTCGGTATTCAGATCCTCGATGGAAAATCCCAGGTTGTAAAACCAGATGGTAGCTCCTTCTCCACAGAACAAACGCTGAATGATGGTGAAAACATCCTGAACTTTGCTGCTCAGTACGTATCTACTGCCGCCGCAACCGCAGGTGAAGCGAATGCTGATGCCACTTTCATCATGCAGTATAACTAAGCCTGCATAGCATATTGAAAATCTTGGTCAGTAGATCTTGCTGACCAAGATTCTGATGACGGGATCCGTTGTGAATGAAATTTCTATGCACTGTTCTGGTATCTGTTTTCCTTATTTTTTCCTGTATAGCGTCAAGTGTATTTGCCCGTGACGTTCGGGAAGTGGTTATCGGGGGAATTGTGCATATGAACGGAAGGCTGGCCGAAGGAGGCTGTGCCGTGGTGGCTGATAGTCAGGATATGCATGTCGATATGGGGCAGTATACCACGCATTCATTCGGCCGAACTGGCGCATTATCCGTGCTGAGTGTCCCTTTCACCATCCGGTTGACTGATTGTGCTCCAGAGGTAGCAGACCACGTGGGTCTAACATTTTCCGGGATATCTGCACCCAAAGCTCCTGACTTATTTTTAGTAACATCGGCAGACGGCAGTCCCGTCGGAGTTTCCGGGGCTCATGGTTTCAGTGGCCTGGGGCTGATGATATCTGATCCAGAAGGCCATCAGGTTATTCCCGGGCAGCTCCCGGCTGTATTTTATCACATCGACGGTAGTGAAGTGGCTTTGCGTTATATAGCTCGTTACCGGGCAACGTCTCGCTATGTTTATCCGGGGCCACTGAGCAGTGATGTCCGGTTTGATATTTCATATCCCTGATATTGTCCAGAAAAGGCATCCCATGTTTTCAAAGAAAAAGTTATTTATTTCATTAGCGTTTCTGACTTCCTCACTGTTTTCATTCTCCTATGCAGGGGGGATTGCACCGGGAGCAACTCGGGTGATCTACCCGGAAGCTGACAGCCAGGCATCGTTATCAATTACCAACAGTGACGGACATCAGCGTTATCTTATCCAGGCATGGGTCAGCGATGACCATGATAATCGGCTCCGGGATTTTATTGTCACCCCTCCATTATTCGCTGCGGCGCCAAAAAGTGAAAATACCTTGCGGATCGTTTATACCGGCAAGCCGCTTCCTGCCGATCGAGAAGTGGCCTTTTGGATGAATGTGAAAGCCATTCCGGCTGTTAACAAAGAGTCCCTGAAAGGCCAGAACGTGCTCCAACTAGCAGTTTTGTCTCGGATGAAACTGTTTATGCGCCCTGCGGGATTAACAATGAGTGAAATGGAGTCGGCAAAACACCTGCGATTTCGCTTAAACGAAAAACAGTTGACGGTATTTAACCCGACTCCGTACTACCAGTCGCTGGTTAACCTTTATGTTGGTAATAAGAAGGTGGAAAACGGCATGGTTTCGCCCTTTGCTCAACTGAGCCTGCCCCTACCAGCAGGGAGCGCAGGTCAGATCCGTTACCAAACTGTCAATGATTACGGGGCTGTATCATCGCAGCAAACTGGCATTATGCAGTAATCAGTTTGTGTCCCGATTTATGCCAATGAGGCCGTTTAAAACGGATAGTTAATGAATCATTCAAAACGGACAGTAGGGAGATCTCACTCTCACTATACGATTGTTGCTCTTTGTGTCTCTGTGGCAGTGACCGGTAACGTCTGGGCTGGCGACTGGTTTAACCCGGCGTTCCTGGCAAAGGATGGTAATGAGGTTGCCGATTTATCCCGCTTTGAAAATGGGGCGGGACAAATGCCAGGCATGTATCGGGTAGATATCTGGTTGAATGATGAGTTTGTGACAACCAGCAATGTGCGCTTCGAACCAGCAAAGAATGGTGCAAAAAGAAGCATGCAGGCACAAACTGAAAAGGAGGATACTCCTGCGCTTGATGATACGGGCTTGTTACCCTGTGTGAGCCTGAAATGGCTGAAACGCCTCGGGATAAATACCTACTCTGTCCCTGAGCTGAAAGATGTACCGGATGAAAATGAGTGTGTGGATTTTATCCGTCTTTTCCCCGGTGCCAGTTCTTACTATGACTTTCCTTCACAGCGCCTGATGCTGACTTTTCCACAGGCCTCCATTATGAACGGAGTCCGTGGCTATATCCCGCCGGAGGAATGGGATCAGGGTATCAATGCCGGGCTGGTCAATTATACGCTGACTGGCAGTAACGGAAAGGAGAGTAATAGCTACTACCTGAATCTGACCAGTGGCTTGAATTTGGGGGCTTGGCGCCTAAGAAACAATGGTGCCTGGAGTTACTATGATACGTCTAGTGGGTACCGCCGCCAGCAGTGGCAGAATATTTCGACCTATGCTGAGCGGAGCGTTATTCCACTGAAAAGTGAAATGGTAATGGGTGACAGCAGCAGTTCCAGCGATGTTTTTGACAGTCTGGGGTTTCGTGGTGTGAGGCTTTATACCTCTGACCCGATGTACCCTGATAGCCAGCAGGGTTATGCCCCCACAGTTCGGGGGATTGCGTCCGGTCGTTCAAAGGTGACAGTACGTCAAAATGGATATGTTATTTACCAGAATACCGTGCAGGCTGGGGCATTTGCGATCAATGACCTAAACCCGACATCATCAAGTGGCGACCTTGACGTCACGGTGGAAAGTGATTCCGGGAATATCCAGCGATACACGGTACCGTATTCTACCGTGCCGTTGCTACAGCGTGAGGGGCGATTGAAATATGATTTGGTCGCCGGACGTTATCGCAGTGGACTGTCGGGTAAAGGTGCGCCAGCGTTTGTGCAGGGTACGTTGGCATGGGGATTGGGTAATGGGATCACTCTGTACGGTGGCACTCAGCAGGCCCGGCACTATATGTCTGCTGCGATGGGCCTTGGGCGGAATATGGGCACCTGGGGCGCGGTATCGGCGGACGTCACTGCGGCACGCAGTGAGCTGGTCGACGGGAATACCTATAACGGGCAGTCCATTCGTTTTCTTTACGCCAAATCGCTGAATCAGTACGGCACGACCTTCCAGTTACTTGGCTACCGTTATTCCACGAAGGGATTTTACACGTTGGATGAGGTGGCATGGGATGCGATGAATGGCTACCAATACGAATGGAAGGATGAGGAGGATGGGCATGGAATGCACTATGTGCCGGTTAGCTACCATAATCTGCGCAACAGTAAAAAAGGGCGCTTCCAGGCAAGCATTTCCCAGCAATTGGATGATATAGGCTCCCTGAACGTGTCAGCCAACCATCAAGACTACTGGAACACGACAGGGAGCGACATGTGGTACCAGGTTGGGTTCTCTAGTGGGTGGAGGGGGATTAACTATAACCTGTCGTGGTCGGTAAGCCGGAGTACGGGAATGCCAACGGCCAACCGGTTGATAAGCTTTAATGTCTCTGTTCCGTTTGGCCGCTGGCTGGGCCACAACATGCCGGAGCACAGGGGGCTGAACAGCATGTATGCCACCAGTCAAGCGAGCAGGAATCAGGATGGCCTCACCCAGATACAGACCGGTGTCAGTGGAACGCTTCTGGCAGGAAATAACCTGAGCTATAGCGTCATGCAGGGACATAACAGTAGCACGGGAAATAGTGGCACCCTTAATGTCGGCTGGCAGGGTAATGTGGCGAAAGCGAGTGCGGGATACAGTTACAGCCGCAATGACCATGCCTACAACTGGGACCTTGCCGGTGGGATAGTGGCCCACGCCGATGGCATAACATTTAGCCAACCTTTGGGTGACACAAATGTGCTTATCAAGGCGCCGGGAGCCAAGGGTGTAAATGTAGAGAACTCAACAGGACTCAGTACAGACTGGCGGGGGTATGCGGTGATGCCTTATGCGACGGTTTACCGCCGTAACCGTATCGCGTTAGATGTGAAAAGTTTAGATATGCACACCGACCTGGAAGAGAACGTTCGGAATGTGGTGCCGACGGAGGGAGCGCTGGTGCGGGCAGAGTATAAGACTCACGTGGGCCTGCGGGCGCTATTCACGCTGACACACAATCATCGCCCGGTACCATTTGGTACCATCGTGACGGAGAAGGCGTCTGGTGCGACAGGGATAGTCGGTGAAACGGGAGATGTTTATCTCACGGGCGTGCCGATGAACGGGGAGCTGGAAATGGTGTGGGGTAACCGTGCAGCGGATAAATGCAATGTGATGTATACACTGCCAACTGGTAGCGAACAGTTGCCGGTGGTTCAGAAGGCTCTGCACTGTAATGATGCCCAGTAATTTGATGGCTGGAGGGGTACTGCCTAGGCTAAATATTTTATCAATATAGCAATTGTTCTCGGTGTAATAATTGAGTGGGGCTCAGATATGAACAGGGTATCTAGATTTGTTATACCTTTTTTTGTTTATGCAATAACTATTAATGCTCAAGCGGGGGCTTGCCTCGCTACAGATGGTTCGACTGTTGTTGGTAATATTGATGTGAGTTCTATTGTTAGTAAACCTGAGGACAATGTTGCTGGACATACTGTTGTGTTTAGCGATGTTTCTGCGGATGTCCAGCATAAGGCCACTGTGTGTGAATGTACTGCCCAGGAAAACCCATCATATAGTGTATGGGATTGGGCTCAGTATGAAATTCCGACAGAGTCGGTTGACGGTAAGGTCTATGCAAAGGTAAATGAGTATTTGGACATTGCGATGTCTCAAACTATTGATTCGATAAAAGTGGATATCCCTTATCATGATAAACAACATAAATCTTTGACTAATGTATGTGAAGATTCAGGGATATCAGGTGGGAGTGCTTCAGAAATTACAGCCAGAATACGTAAACCTTTTGTCGGGCGTGTTGATTTTAATCATGTGCTTGTCTACACGAAAGGGACTAACTCTACTCAGGGGGAGGCGACAAGAACTCCTGAAATTCAGTATTATTTGTCTGGGAGCGTCGTTGTCCAGCAGTCATGTGAGTTTTCCCCAAATAAAGTAATCACATTTGATTTTGGTAATATTAGTGCATCTTCTTTCTCTCAAGCTGGCGCTGGCAATAAACCAGATGGTGTTAATGTGCAGACCCAATATGTCTTCATGAAATGTAAGAATATTGACGCAGGTGCATTAATGAGCCTGCGCCTGGAAGCGGAGAAATCTAGTGGAGATGCTATTGTATCGGATAATGAGGATATCGGTTTTATTATTGCTGAAGGGAATGATCGTACACAGTTTAAACCAAACGACCCAACAGATACTCATAAATTTCAATTGGATGATAATTCCGCTTACTCTTTTCCTCTTTCGGTTTGGCCCATCAGCATAACTGGTAATAAGCCAGCAGAAGGTACATTTACGGCAGAAGGTTATATTCGCGTGGATTTTGACTGATTATATGAGGAGATGGCAGTGACTGAGAAAGAAGGTAGTAAGCCAAGAGTATGCCATATCCTTTATTCCTTGTTTATGGTATGCATGCTGGCTTATATGAACATGTCTGCAGCTATGGCTGATGTTCTTGGAGAGATAAACATTCGCATGACAGGTACGGTGGTGGCTGTGGGATGTACTGTTGATCCTGGTGATATTGGCAAATCGGTAAACCTTGGTGAGTGGGCAACAAAGCAGTTAAAGAGAGCGGGAAATTCGACACGACCAGTAGCATTCAGCATCCACCTGACTAATTGTACAGCCAGTGGTGTCTCCTTGGCCTTTACTGGGGAAAAGGATAAAAAGGATAATAGCCTGTTGGCGCTGAATGACGATGGTGAAAATGCAGCTCATGGCGTGGCTATTCAGATAATGGACAGTCAGCAAATCCGTATTCCTCTGGGGGATAATGCTTCCCATGCAGTGGTGGATAAAAACGGGAACGTGATACTGAATTTTTATGCCAATTATGTTGCTACTGCAGATGACGGGGGGACTGCAGGTGTTGCGGATGCTGACTCTGTATTTACCCTAGCTTATGACTGATGTTCTGCCATTAGGCCGAACTTTACAGGGATGATAAGGTGATATACCCACGTTTAACAGAAGCTGAGCTGAATAAAATAATTAGGAGAATGGTGACGGGACTGCTGTGCCTGTGGCTTTGTATCCTGATGCATATCTCGTTTTTCAATGTCGGTAGCAATGACGGTGTTTACCTGCCACAAAATATGCTGGCTTGGTGTGTCGCTACTGTCGTGATTGCGCTGGTTGCTGGGTTGATGCCTTGTCGTCAGTTCCATATGACGACAACAAGCTGGTTGCTTGTTATGGGTGTAGTACTACTTACGCTTCCTGTACTCTGGAGTCCGGAGTATGACTGGCGATGGCTGGCCATGCCCCGACTGGTTGGTTTATGGGGTGGAGTTGCCTTTTATATTGCATTACTGCAGTGCGACTTCTCTGAACGCCAGAAAAATACCCTTCTCTGGAGTCTCACGTTGGCAGCGTTGTGGGAGGCGGGAAATGTCTGGGCTGGTTTGTTCTTCCCTTCATTGCTCAGTGAGACTGCGCAACGGTTTATCGCAGTACATGGGCGGATGGCGCTGGGGACTTTCCAGCAAGTAAATGTGACTGCCAGCTTTCTGGCCACTGGTTTTGCGTTTTTTATCGCGCTGTTTGCTACCAGGACTGTGATACCACTGAAGCCACATGGCCGTTATGAATCGTGGCTTAAGGGGGGGTACCTCCTGGTGGGGCTATTTTTTATCCCCGGTACCCTGATCTTGATGAAATCACGCATAGGCTGGCTTGGTGGAATGATTGTGTATCTTGTTGCGGTCGTGTTGACACTTACCCGGATGCAACGCTTGTCGGGAATTCAATGGCGACAGGTTTTGATGCTAATTTTCGTACCTCTGGCAGGAGTGGGGGCGGGTATTTATCTGCTGGACTGTTCAGTGATGCGGGCAGCTGCACATTCTGGTTCAAATTACCAGCGCTGGTTGACGCTGAAAACGACCTGGGAAATGATACGTCTGCATCCTTGGCAAGGGTGGGGACTGGGGAGTTTTCGTATGCAGTTCCAGCATTACATGGCTTCGCGCTCTTCGCCTAACCTGTCACTGGAACTGATGGGACATCCTCATAATGAGGTGTTTTATACCTGGGTGGAGGGGGGCGTGATTGCACTAGCGGGAATTGTAATATTGGCATGGGCAGGTATCCGCCTGCTCATCCTGAATAGGACATATTCACGGTTGATGACGGGGGTGGCACTCGTACCTATTGCCTTGCATACACAAGTGGAGTTTCCCTTGTATTACTCCGTGGCACATGTTCTGACATTGCTGCTAATTATGAGGAATCTGGATGTGCAGGTTTGTTCCCTTCGAACTCAAAGGGGGACTTCCGCTAAGCGTGACGTAGCGTTTAACGGTGCGCGGATAGCTGTCGTGGCAGGTTGTATATGGGGATTATTTACCCTGTTTGGAAGTTTGCGGGCCAGCTTTATATTAAGCCACTATGAAGACCAAACGCTACCAGACATCGGTGTGATAAAGCATCTGAATGTCTCTTGGTTGCTACATTCGCGTTATGAGTATGACCTTCTGACCGAAGGGATGCTGGAGTACAGTGTCCGAGGTGATAAAGGGCTTCTGGTTGGTTTTCTGCGCGATAATGCTCAATGGTTGGCGACTCATACGGAACCAGATAGCTACGCCAATCAGATTGATGTCTTGCATTATTTACTCAGAAATGAGGAGGCCTGTACCTATTCAATTGAAGCTAATAAACTTTTCCCTTGGGATAAAAGATTTTCTAGAAAATGCTTATTATCAGGTATCAAGTGAATGGTGTGTGGCTATTTCGCTGGCAGGGCTAATCGCTGTAGTGGATTTTTATGGTCAGAAAGTTCGGTTGATCTCTGCTCTTGTTCTGGTCATAGGCTTGGCTCATCTTGGGGTACTGTAATATAACTATATAGAAGTTATATTAGATGGCTGTTTTTTTGCATTGAATATGATAATTTTGTTAAACTATAGGAATTACATGCTTACAACCATCAACATTAAAAACGGAACTATCGAAGTTATATCGGATGATGTATTTGCTTTAAATGGTTTCGTTTCCTTTATGGAAAATGAAGCTCCTATTATTTACGCTAATGATAAAGTTGGTTTTTTTATTGTTACTCAAAGAGAGCTTATGAAAGCTTATGCGTTTTTAGATAAGGAAAAGTTTTTTTTCAAGAGAAATAATATCATTTTTTTTATCTGCCATGACTCCCTATGGAAAATCATCGATGGAGTTGATAATGGGCGCTTTAACTTCTTATCGGTAAATTCTAGTCTTGATATTATGTATAATACATTGAAGACGAAGTTAGGAAAGCTCGGATTTCAGGGTGAGGATGTGAATACTCATAAAAGGTTAACTTTTTGTCAATCGCGATTACTGTATTTTTATTTGAAAGGATACTCGCCCCATATAATCTCAGATGTTCTTGGTGTGAGTGAAAAAACGATTAGTTCTCACAA
The DNA here is from genome assembly GCF_039539505.1 of Gibbsiella dentisursi. Classification (NCBI taxonomy): domain Bacteria; kingdom Pseudomonadati; phylum Pseudomonadota; class Gammaproteobacteria; order Enterobacterales; family Yersiniaceae; genus Gibbsiella; species Gibbsiella dentisursi. The sequence continues at coordinate 313,160 of NZ_BAABDG010000003.1, read as the reverse complement.
AAGAGCTATTATGAAAAAATACGGAATTTCAAGCACAATGGAGCTACTCATGAAATTTAATTTCATTAAACGCATTGGCTTATAGTATATTAACGATTGATGTTGTTTGAAAATGTTTCCGCTAATTTCTTCAATTAGTTAGCCTTTTAACTTTCGTGCATCCTTGATTTGCTCGTATTAAGTGTTGAATGGGGTTAAGTGTTTTTTATGATTTGGTTAAAGATGCCCTGGTCTAAAAAGCTGACATTATCCCGTCGATATTACTGAACACATTATCCCGTCGATATTACTGAACAGTGCATTCACTGGTATCGGGCATATTCTCTGAGTCTGCGAAATTTGGAGAAGATGCTGCGAAAAGCGGGGTGCTGCCTTAGATTATCTGCGGATAATGTTGTGATGCCAAGGTTAGATTTACTGAGCCGTTCAGTATGAATATTCCGGAGGAATAGAAAAAGGAACGGGGCCTGCGGGAAGATGTTCGGGGATTACTTCATCCTGAGGCATGAGCTCCGGAAGTTGCTGTATGCCTCCTCTCGTGAGCGACAGCGTGAAAAGGGGGTGCCGGTTGGACCGACAGTAAATACGAGGCAACGTGGCAGAGTAGTTGCAGCGTACGGAACGTTAGCTGGTGAAAGAGAAGAAAATCGGCGAGTGGGGTAGCCTGTATTCCAGAACAAAACGGTTCGTCATGGCTCTGTTTGTCAATCGTGCCTGTGGCTTGTGCTCAGTAGCACTCGAAGGGATGCTGGTGCTGAAGTGAAAGCAACTAGTCCAGTGACCAGTTGTTAGCAGCTGTATGCTATATCACGCGTAAAGAAAAGATTCAGACTTAAAAACCAGAGGAAAAATAACATAATGAAACTAAATAACCTTGCGCTTTCAGTTGTGCTGGTCACGGGATCATCAATAACAGCAACAGCAACAGCGATGGCAGATAAGCAATCAGCAGCGATTGTACCTTCTGGTGCCGTTGCTGCAGAGGTTCATCCAGTAGAGTTACCGTTCCCGGAGAAGGGTTTTACCTCAAAGCAGGAGGCGCGTATTGGTGAAGTAGCAAAAGAATACCTGTTAGCTCATCCTGAAATCTTGGTGGAGGTCAGCCAGAAACTACAGGTACAGCAGCAGAAGCAACTGCTTATGGCCATAACGCAGGCTGTGCTACGCCATCAAGATGCGCTGCTGGATGACAAATCCACACCGTCATATGGCCCAGCAAATGCGAAGGTGGCTTTTATTGAGTTCTTCGATTATCAGTGTTCCGTATGTGCCCATCAGGCACCAGTAATTGAGGCGCTTATCAAGGCAAATCCGCAAGTGCGTTATGTTTTTAAAGAGTGGCCAATCTTTGCTCAGCGCTGGCCTACATCCTTGACCGCGGCCAATATCGGCCTCCGGTTGTGGCAGCAGAAGGGCGCGGATGCGTATTTAGCTTACCATAATGCCCTCTACGCGACTGGACATGACGAAGGTAAGTTGACGAATGAGGATATCGAGAAGGTTGCTGCGAAGGCCGGAAAGCTGAGGGGGAAAAATTATGAGATGCTGGAGGTACTGTCACATACAGATACGCTGGCTCAGAATCTGGGGCTGAGTGGGACGCCTGGGATGATAGTGATGCCGATGAATGGAGCCACAGTAGATAATGTGACGATTATCCTGGGGGGGGCTGATCAGGCGACGCTGCAGACGGCCATCTATAAGGCCGCCGGCCAATCTGGGGGGGAATAAACCCATATGTGTACCTGAAAACCTTTATGCTGGAAGGGGGGGGCGTCCGGAAATACTGGAGCGCTCCGGCATTTACTGCCGGTCAGAGGAATCCTGTATTCCGCTATACGCCGGTCTCTGGTGATGAGCGGGACGAAATGATCAGGCGAGCTGCATAAAATACTGTTTGGCCGGCGCAGAGTAACAAAGTGCGCACTGAGTTTTTCGCATTTGTACCGAAAGACGCCTGATGATAACACGGCCCATACTGAATAATGTTCAAGTCTGCAAAAACTGAAAATACTTGTGGGGGATTTTTCAATACCTGGTATTTAGGCTGACCGTGCAGGCGGCGCGCTTTCTCGAAGCAAGTTCAAGTTGATGCTCCCTGGCTTACTGTATGAAGCTGCTACTGCCCTTAGTGCAGTTGTAAAAGTAACATATTTTGATAACAGTGAAATAATTCAAACTGCAATGTTTAATTGTTCTGGGTGTGATTACAATCACTAGCGCTGTCATAGGGAGGGAGTATAGTGAAATTATTCCTGAATAATTTGAAAGTTAGATTTTTTTCTGGGATTTTTGTTTGTTTTTTCTAGGGTTAGATAAATTTGTTTCTGATTGGCGATATTTAACTTGAATAATTCATATGCTGTTCTATTATCAATAATACATGAATCAATTAAGTAGTAATTTAATTTGTTAATTACTTTACGGCTAATCAATAAAAATGAATGTATAATTTTTGTTAAAAAACAAAAGAGGTAAGGGATGTATATTTTTTCTCGCCTGGGAGGAGATGTTGAAAATGATGATCCTGGACAGTATTTTAGCTGGGGCTATCCCTGATTAATTGAAGGGGGGGGGGTGAATTTAGGACGTTATTTTTGTATTGCTGGCGGTCCCTCATTGAATAATGAGGATCTAGGCTTGCTGGCAGAGTTTGATGGGAAAATAATTGTAGTGAATAATTCCTGGGAGCGTTATGGAAATGCAGATATCATTTTCGCCGGTGATTATCAGTGGTGGTCGATGTATCATTCGAGAGCCATGACATCACAGGCCGAACTCTGGACATGTGATTTAAAGGCGGCAAAAGAGTTTTCATTACATTATTTTGATGGTGTAGGGTCATTCAATTCAGGTTTAAGAGCCATTGAACTCGCAGTTTCGCTAGGCGCTAATACTGTTTTCTTGTTGGGTTATGATTGTTCTCTGAAGCACGGGTTTCACTGGCATGGACCTCATCAGTCTGGTTTACAGAATCCGACAGAGAATAGTATCTGTGGATGGAAAAAACAATTTCATCGCCTGTCAAGAATGATAAAAAGAACAAATATTATAAATTGCTCTTCATACACAGAGTTAGATATAGGAATTCAAATGTCATTACATGATGCTATAAAATCCTGTGGTAGTAATTCTGATATGGAATAATTTAACTTGTTAAAAAAAGAGAAGGTTTATTATGAACGCTAAGTTGTTAATAAATTCCGGAGAGCCGGCAAGTTTAAAACTATCGGTTGATGGAGACTATGCACTTTCTGATGGTACCGGTGATATTAATGTTTCATGTACTGTTTCAGATAAAAATGGCTCGCCTGTTTCTGGCGTTTCAATTGTTTTTCAGTTGGAAAGTGGAAGCAGTTCCGTCTTTAAAGAAAACAATAGCCTTATTCTGAAAGCTAATACAGATAGTAATGGGGTAGTTGATGTCAATGTTACCAACTCATCGGAGGAAACATTGACTGATATTGTGACAGTGTTTATCTTAGATAATAAGAAAATCACTGATTATGTGAATGTTCATTTCAAAACCAGAACGGATCAGCTCGTAGTTGATAGTGTTTATAATGCTAATATAACACTCAAAGATGGACAACCCTCTGCTGCATGGGTCGGTGCTGAGTTTTTCATTAAAACATCCGGCGGTAGCGGTGACGTAACCTGGAGCGAAAAGGACTCTTCAACGTCTGCACTATCTCTTCAGCAAAACGATAATGTTCTGACAGTAAGGATTATAGCTGTATTTCTTGGCGAAAAAAAATTGCAATGTAAAGATAATGTCACCGGAGAAATTATCACCTATTCATTCTCTCTTGCTGACTTTTTCGTCTTTCTTAATGTAGATATGAGCTATGATGTTGTAATGTCAAGTAAACTCATAGATCAACTTCCCTCCGCAGAGACCTTCCTTTCATCATATCGTCAATGGGGAGACATGAGTAAATATGAAGAGTGGAAGGATAAAGGATACGAATTCTGGGTTTCTTATTATGATGAAACTGCTAGTGCCTTTAATATTGTGACCGGAACCATTGCTGAATTACTGTTTACGGATGTGCGCCCCGTCGTTTTAGATATTAATTTCAATTAAACTTGACTGTACATGAGGTCTGTTATGAACCTGAAAAATAATGACAATAAGTATATTATAAGTGCAAAAGCATTGAACGATAATGTGTCTGCAGATGGTGTGTCAACCATTGAAGTTGAATTTACATTTACTGATACCGCAACGTATGATCCTGCTAAGGCTTTGCCGGTGGTTATTGAGCTAGAGGATACGAAAACTGCCGTCATAAAGGCAAATAACAGCATGATTTATAAAACAGTGACGGATGGCAGTGGAAAAGTTACCGTTTCCATAACAGATACAGTAGATGAAAGTGTCGTTGTCACCGCTTTTGTTTTGGCTTCCCAGAGTGATAATTCGCAGGTGACTATAACATTCCTGCCAACAGGGGATGTATTCGGCATTACCTCTGTAACCAATGCCAATAAAACGTTTACTACTGGAGAACCGACGGTTGCCTGGAAGGGGGCTTCTTTTACCATCCATACCAAAGGTGGGAGTGGTCCCATTGTGTGGACAACCAGTGGTGCGACGCAGGAAATCGTGGTCGAAGGGGACGAAACTGAGCGAACTGCGGGAGTCACTATTCTTGCTATGCCACAGCAGTCGACGATTATTAAGGCAACAGATACTTATACAAATGAGAGTGATGAGATTGTAATAGATATTAAAACGTTCGTTGAACCTCATACGACTAAAAAATCACTTACAGCCATTATTCTGACTTACAAGAATGCGCTGTTGGCACCGGATGATTATGCTACAATTTATAAGGAATGGGGGAATATGGGGTCATATGAATCCCAGGGGTGGAAAGTTGATGATGTTTACTGGACGTCAGAATATGGTGCTATTACTGGAATTGCTTATGATCTGAGTTCAGGAACAGAGAAAGTGGATTTTGATAATATAACTGTTAAGCATTATTTTTGTATAGAAACAGGTAAGGTATAACGTAATGAAAGCTGCCAAGATTTTTTTGGCGGCTTTTATGGTTTTTGATTAGTAAAAGAAAATGGTGATCCTCCTGTGTAGCTATCGGCTTGAGAGTGTTTTAGTAAACTTGAAGTTTTCAATAAGATAAAAATAATTTAAAAATAATCACATGATACACTGTGGTTAATATATCCTCAGGGGGAAATAAACGTCTATTTATAACATATGTAGGTTTTTACTTAGTCTGGAGGCATTATAATGAGCTACGAATGGACAGAAAGTCTTTCGCCGATGATCGGTGTGCCCATGTTGGATGTTCCCGCTGGTAGTGATGTCCCTAATGAATTACACCCGCGAGACTCATATACGGTAGAGCTGTTGAAGCTTTATCTTCTGGTGGCACAAAATCATTCGCAGTATTATCTGTCAAAGTTGAATAATCCAACTTTAAAGCAAAAGTTATTTATTGAAAAACTTGTTAAGTTAGAGTCTGAAGAGTTTGACCTGCTATTTAACAACCAGGATGGTTTACGAGTTAAGGGGAAAATCATCGAGATGCACCAACAACTAAAAACATGGCCGAATTATGGACATGCTAGCGTTGATTCTATTGGTGATGATGATTCTGATTTACGTGAATATGATGCACAGTACAGAACGATATCTAGGCCGTTTACTGCTGAATATATGCATGATGATGATCTTTTTGCTTACTGGCGTCTTGCGGGTAATAACCCTGTTTCTTTATTCGGTGTATCCACACTTCCTTCTAACTTTCCTTTGACAAACGAACAATATCAGCAGGTCATGGGAGAGGCTGATTCGTTGTCAGATGCGTTGTCTGAAAAGCGTATTTACATGCTGGATTATAGTTCTATGCCAGTGGCTGAAAAGGGATATTCAAAACCTGCGACGGATACTGATAGCTCACCCGTTGTGGGGTATTCCTATGCAGCGATGGCATTATTCGCGGTATCGAAAACAGATAATCGCCTAAAATCTGTCGCTATACAATGTGGGCAGGACCCGGATGATAGTAACCCTATGTTTTTAGCGTTGACGGATGAGGAACATCGTTGGGGTTGGGAGCGTGCTAAAATGGTTATCCATGCCGCAGATAAAACGGAACATCAGTTGTCTAGCCATCTTGGCCTAACTCATCTTCTGTGTGAGGCATTTGCTGTTGCGACTATCAGAAAACTTACTAAAGGGCATCCGGTATATGATCTTCTGATTTCACATTTTGAAGGTACGAACCGTATCAATCATAATGCGACGATCCAACTATTAGGAGAACGGCAGTTTGTTGATACATTAATAGCTGCCCCACTTGGGGATATTGCCACTGCTACTATTGATATACGACTTAATTTTAATTTCTATGATAATTTTCTACCAGCACGGCTAGCTTCAAAGGGGGTTAACGATACGACGGCATTACCTGAATACCCGTACCGGGATGATGCTCTTCTTATATGGAATGCTATCTCTGATTTTGTTTCCAGCTATGTAAAATATTTTTATGTCACCAGCGCTCAAGTTGCTGCAGATAGCGCACTTATGGCGTGGATGGATGACTTGCTCGCAAATGGTAAAGTTAAGGGACTGAAGAAAATAAGCACTAGGGAAGAGCTTTCTGAAGTATTAACAATGGTGATTTTCACCAGTTCAGCACAACATGCAGCGGTTAATTTTACACAGCCAGGATGGATGATGTATGCCCCCGCAATGGTAGGGACCCTCAATTATCATAAACCAACTGATAGGGCTAATTCCACGAAAAATGAGTGGTTGGAGATGTTACCTGTTTTGTCTCGGGCAATGAAAAAAATTGATATTTACACTCTATTGGGTAATCTTTATAATGGATATCTTGGCGAATATGTCGACAGAGAGGGGAAGAGTGTATTTGATACCAATGATACTAGACTTATGAATGTGATAAAAAGTTTTAGGAGTAAGTTATCTGAAATTGAAAAAACTATTTCTGAACGTAATAAGACTAGGCTTATCCCGTATGAAACGCTTTTCCCGTCAAAGATACCGGCAAGTATTAATATATAATGTTGTTTTTTAATTTGCTAGTGTGTTCCTTAATGAGGGAGTGCTTATAACTTTAAGAATTTTTTATTATAGCAAGTTACTGTAAATTCTGGTTCGGGGAGTCACCTTCCTGGACCAATAATATAAAGCATATTCCATCAATAGTTGTGTGGCAGTTTTTTAAATGTAACTATCCCATTTCTGGCAGTGACTGTAAATTGGTGAGTAATAGATGAACAAAGGATTCGGTAAATATGGTTGGTTATGGGTAATTAATGCTACATACATTATTTTTTTTGATCTTTATTAAAAAATAATGAACGAAATTTAACTTTGGCTACGTTATCAGTATAAATTCTTGTCATCTTTGATAATATCCCCACTTTATCTCATGATGTATGAGAGTGGCTATCTCGATAATATATCTGGTCTGTCTTTTATTGATGACTACCAAAATAGTGGACTGTTAATTTTCCGATGTTGAGTTTTATGAAAGTACATCCTTCAAATTGTACTTTATATACTTCCACGTATGGAGCATTATATAGAATTTCATATGGGGCAGGAACCGTTGTAATTGTTAGAGCTTATGCTTATGATAGAATGAGGGTTGAATTGGTGAGCTAGTAACCACTTCCAACTTGCTCTATTGTTTTGCTCATGTCCATATTAGATTAGTGATGTTTTTTTAGTTAGAACGAGCTCGTTCCTAAAATGAATTTTGCCAATCGGTACCAAGTAAAAACGGTTTGGCGATGAGCTTTACCTATTAATCTCTATGCTGACCTTTTATAAATGAGAGGAAAAATGACAGTTATCGTAACGGTGTTAAAATCTGGTGGAGAATTTCAGCCTGAGCATGTTCAGCGTTTACATGCTCAGTTCCATAATCTTCCATCTATATGCCTTTCTGATGTGACAGTACCAGGTGTAGATACTTTTCCCTTACGTTTCAATTGGCCTGGATGGTTTTCAAAAATGGAGTTGTTCAACCCCGATCTTATCCATGATGATATCTTGTATTTCGACCTAGATACGCAGATAGTGATAAACCCTGAGATTTACCTATATGATGACCATTTCCGGATGTTATCTGATTTTTACCATCCGGATAAACCAGCCAGTGGAATGATGTTTATCCCCCACAATTTTAAGGCGTATATTTGGTCTGCGTGGATTGATGCTCCGCTTAAGTGGATAAGTGAATGTTGGGGGGATCAAGATGTACTGGAAAAAATCTGTGGCCGTGAGGTCGCTCGATTTGATAGCTCCGTCAAGTCATATAAACTCCATGTTGCTGGACCGGGTATGCCGGGCTGGCATCCTACAAGTTCTGAGGGTTGTGGTACTATTCCTACAGGTACAAGTATTCTGTGTTTTCACGGTAAGCCTAGACCATGGGATATACAGTTACCTCTAGCTATGCACCGTTGAAAATAGCCACTGGTGATATACCGGATTGTCTATTTTTCAGAACCAGCGACGATATTGAAGTGCCGTATGCGCAGTGTCAATATCAAGCTCAATCATTTTAACTTGACCATCACCCAAAGCGATATTCGTTTGGGGGCGAGTTTTTTAAATAAAAAATCAATGACCAAGACTTTTCAGCTCTCATCTTTTTTACAGTGTTATGGCATCCATGCTTTTTCTATAGAATCGCTGCGTTATTGATAATGTTTTTTTACGAAATGGTGTTGTAGAAAACTTAAGGCTCTGTAAGGGAATGTAATTTATAGTCGCTATTTCAGCTGAAAACAATAAGTTGAATGGCTCTATGTTGGTGTGTTTAGTGAAATACATAATGTTCATGCGATGAAAAAAATAACTGTTAATCATGTTCTCTCTAGTAATACGAAAAGTATAATATTCGATGATATACTTGGATATCATAAAAAACATAGTGAATCATCTATAGATATAATAGTCTCAATTACTCCAAAAAGTAATTCAGATGTATATGTATACCATAGGCCTCACTTGGAGGAAATGCTAAGAAATAATTCTATAGCTATAGTTCATCACGATCTTAGGGAGTTTGAACCATGTTTTAATCTTAGCCTTTTTTTTCCTCGATATACAGAGGCTGGTTTTGTAATTTGTTTGAATAGAACACAAGAGAATATATTGCGAGAGAAAGGGTTGAATAATACAGTAGTTATTCCTCATGGATACAACCCTGATGTTTTTAAAGAAATCATAGCGCCAAAAAAACATTCTGAAGGAAAAAAAGTTTGCCTCGGTATATTATCCAAGTATTACTTTCGTGGAGTAAAAGGAGATGTGTCAATTCTTGAAATAGCTAAGAGGTTACCCATATCTGATTTTTCATTCTTTTTAGTCGGGGAAGGTAGGGAGATATTAAGTAAGCAGCTGGCTGACCTTGGGTTCACTAGTGAATTTGTAGAAAACCACTCTTACTCAAAGTTTAGCGTTATATATGATAAAATTGATATCCTTTTAATTACTAGTTTTTATGAAGGGGGGCCAGCAAGTGTACCTGAAGCAATTGTGACAGGGACACCAATAATTACTACTCCCGTAGGGATGGCGTTAGATTATATATCAGACGGTAATAATGGTGTTTTTTTATCCGGTACGTATGATGACTACGCACAGTTAATAATTGATAGTTGTAAGATGTGTAATTTAAATAAGTTATTTAAGCAAGCTTTTCTTAGTAGATATAATGTAATGACTTGGAGTAATGTGGTTAATGGTTACTCTGAAATATATAAGAGGATTCTAAATGTCTAAAATGGGTATTTATTTTTCTGACAGAAAAAACATAAACAGAAAATCCTTTGGTAAAATATTTAATTATCTTGATGAAAATGAAGTTCCTTATTCAAGTGATGACGATAGCGTGTGTTTTAAATTTGGTTTTGGATGCTATAAAGAGCTGAAATCTTGTTCAATGTTCATGGGTATGTATTCTAAATATAATGTGATGTCAGACGATGAAATACTGCACATTAGTTATTTCGGAATAAATCTAATTGATGTATATTTATACGAGGCTCTTTCTTTTTTCTTAACTGTTGATAACTTTCGAGCTACCCTTAGAAATAAGACATCTAGAGAGGATATATTTAACGCGATGATATCGGTTGATAGGGATACATTAATAATGTGTGTTTGTATATCTATATTTTGGGCTGAATATTGGATTTTACGATGGCGGGAAATATCAAAATATAAATACGTTGGTGTTTTTTCCGGTGCGCAAATATATAATATGATGTTAATTGAAATATCTAAGCGTTCACAATTTTCCCCATTGCTTATGGAGAGTTTTTTTACAGGGAATGAATTTTATCTTGAAAAGAAATATGAACCAATACCTAATAACAGCAATGTTAAATTCGCTAATGTGTACCGTTCATTAAATTTTAATTATAATCGATTAAATATCGAAAATGCATATCAAAAAATAATAAAAAAAAAGAATAAAAACAAAACAGAATGTCAAAGTAAAAATATATCAATTGATAAAAAAAATGCCAGTAGAGTCATTACTATTGTCGCACAGGTAGTTAATGATTTTTCAATAATCTGTACATTTAAAAATTATTTAAATACAATTGAATTTTACAAAAATGCAATTGATTTGTTGCTAATGAATGACGATAATTATTTAATAATAAAAACTCATCCATGGGAAAAATTTAAAAACAAAACCAACATTACATACAATGAAATCAAGAGTTACATATTTACAAAACCAGCTGATCAGATAAGTCGATTCAAACTTATAGAAAGTTGGGATATCGATGAATTATGTGAAAAGTCAGATTTCATTATGACATTATGCTCTCAGGCTGGTATTGAATGTGCAATGAGAGGAAAGAAAATAATTCAGTTCGGGAATGCATTTTATGGTGGGAAAGGGTTTAGCCATGATTATAGTACCCTTGACGACTTTATGAATGATTTCAACTCTGGATTAATATACCCTTCTCTGAGCAGTGATGAAATGAAAAACTTTAACGAATTCTTAAGTAAGATGTTTTCATCTTTCTTGGTATCTAATAGTGATTCTGTAAATAGCATATTAGATAGGTACTTCCAATAGTGTGAGTATAACGGCTTTGGTTCCACATATATTTTGAGACTTCCATTTTTTGTCCACTAACTGGTACTCTTCCGGTGTCAGTTTTTTCAGTGATTAATGGGGAGACGCTCGCTGTTATATTCTGGCAGCCAGCGTTCTGTTGTCGGTAAGAGTCAAGATAGTTGGCAGTGTGTCCTGAAGGTAGATCTTCTGGATGAAATTTTACCATGCTGTATTTGTGATGAGGGTAGGCCCTCGGGCTCGCCGATCAGGTGGTGATCCCAAACCACTCTGGACTGCATACGTAAAGAGCGTGTGTGGTGAGCGCCATGGGAAAAGGCGGAGCAAGACTCTGAAGTGGCACACTGAATTTGGCCACCTGAACAGAGGTGATATTGATCCCAAAAGTAGCCGGCGAGTCCAGGCCCCTACCGTAGGCGATCAAGTAGCGCAAAAGACGGTCAAATTGATAGTAGAAGCGAGACTGGAACAGATTTTTCATCCCAGCTCATTTGGATAAGAAGAGCCGTATGAATCGAGAGATTCACGTACGGTTCTGTTAGAGCCAGAGGGGGCGGTTCCCTTGTGACCTGCTCACGCCCCATTAGAGTTTTTGATGGGGGTGACATCTATCCTGACAGAGGGGGGGGCCATAAGACGATATTACAGGAGTTTTATCAGGTGACGTTCCGTAAAAAGCTCTACGACGACCTCGAAACATTACAGGAAGATCTTGATAAATGGCTGGAGTATTACAATAATGTTCGGACCCATCAGGGGAAAATGTGCTGTGGGCGTACACCGATGGAAACATTGCTTGATGGAAAATGCATCTGGGCTGAGAAGAATTTGAGCCAGATGTAATCTGACAGACACCTGTATAAATAACCGGTAACTGTCAGATCAGGTCTGAGCTAATACATATTAAAACTATTCTGCTGTAATATCATCTCCTTCAGAAGAAAGAGATGATATATAATTGATGAATCATACTGCTTTTATTAACCTGCTGTCGGCGTGACATCGATCACGGTCTGACTTTCAGGTAAAGGGAATCTTAATGTTTCCTTATATTCAAGTAGGCTGCTTAAAGAAACCCGTCTTAAGGTGCGATCTCCATATGTGCAGTAGTAGTAATTAAGATTGTTTGTGTCACAGCAGGATGAAAAATTTGTTATTTCTAGAGATTTATTATCTTCCCCTCCTATTTCTACCCCCCCAACCACATCCGAAGTTGACAATAAATGGAATATTGTATTAACACCATCTTCATAGCTTTCTGGTTTTGACACAAGATTACTTAAATATGCAGCTCTGACAAACCTGGAGGGTGAACTAAAATCCCCCGGCATACCACTCAACCCATTACCTGGCCAAGACACTTTTGCAGTAAATTTATCATTGAAAATTTTCTCTGGCCAGTTTGTGGCCTGTAGATGAGTATAGTTGCTCAAATTTTCCAAGTGCCATTCAAAGTTGGGTGAATTAGTACATGTTCCTACTGGATTGTCCTTAATTATCAGTTTTCCACCTACGGATTCGATGACAACTGCATTACCAGCAGCATCAAATACAGGCCAGTGTAGTGGAATGTTTAAAAAAGGTATATTATGTACATCGATTTCATTATTTGTTATAAAGTTAACAACATCATCGATGTCTGCACATGAGGAAAGCAGTAGCTGACAAATTTCTAAAGGACCGACAGACTTACCCGGAGTAATAGTCTCTGCATACTGGCTAAAATCAGAAAAATAAAATCCGCCACAAACTAGCCCTCGTTCATTCATTCCATCAATAATGAAATCTAATGTGCCGGATAAAAAAATACCAATTGAAGCATACTTGGAATCCCAGCATAACCCACTAAATGTTAAGGAGGTGAATTTTTTTCCGATGGGATTAAAAACACCTTCAAATTTGCTGTCAGCACCAAACATCATTGCTCGACCCGTAAGGAATGTTGAATCCTTACACATTAATGATAGTCCTGTACACATATTTCCTCCTAATATATCATTGAATAATAACGAACAGTATGATTTTTAAAATATTGTTAAATTAATTTTCCCGAATCGATTTATTTATATAACGTTGATATTGATATCCCCATTAATTCAAACAGTCATGTAGCTATATGTTTCCTTTCATCATAAATCTGAATAGCCAGACCTGTTTATCCTTAGTCAGAAACCCTGGCCGCCTCCTTTAGGTCCTCTGGAGCGTGCAGCCGCCCCGAGTCTTTTCCTACGTCAGGTACGTTCAAGTTCCCAAGTACACCCAAAAAATGAAATATTAGCATTCTGGACGGAGTTGGAAGTTGTATCAATGGATTCCAGAGGGTGCTTTAAGGCAACACTGGCCGACTCCAAAGCCTTGATCATTTCAATTAAGTCTTTCAGTGAACGACCTAGGCTGTCTAAATGTCAGATCACTAGAGTATCTTCTGGCGGGGTAAATTGAAGTACAGCGTTAAACTCTGATCGTTCCGCTTTGGCTCCGCTGGTCTGATCTTCACGTATTTTTCGTATCTTGCCATCTGAAGTCCATCCCTCTACAAATTCACATTCTGATCATCAATTGATGACCCAGGCATACCTGATTAACATCATTTTACCTACAGATTGTTAACATTCCCGTTGGGGTTACCTTATAATATTATTTTATTCACTGGGTATGGTTATTAAAATTTTCAGCCGTTTCATTTGGGCTCAAAGCGGAAATTCGAAGTAAAGAAAAAGACAGTTTTCTTTACTCATTGATGCCACTGTTCCCTCCATAATACATACTAATACTAAAAGAGCCATCATGTATCCATTCACCTAATTAAAATCGGTCAGAATATTGGTGAAAATTATACTCTACTTCAGGGAAAAACCTATAGGTATCAGTATAGAACAGATCTAGCTAACCTGAAATTTTTAGTACATATATATTTAGATGCAACAGCAGATATACCACATTGGCTATACTTGGTAACTGTAGTGTTGATCCTACCCACGAATAGTGGACACGCTGTTAAGCGAGTAAAATCGTTAACAAGGTGAACCATGACGCAAGCAAAATCTGTGAAGAAGACATCCCGTAATCAATATACCCCGGAATTTCGCCAGCAGGCGCTGGCGCTGGCTGAGCGCATCGGTGTGGCCAAAGCTGCCCGGGAGCTCGGCCTGCACGACTCTCAACTCTACGTCTGGCGCAGTAAACAACGTGAGCAGGGCTCCACCTCTGAGCGTGAGCAGCAACAGGCAACAGAAATCGCCCGCCTCAAGCGCCAACTGGCCGAGCGGGATGAGGAACTGGCCATCTTCCAAAAGACGGCCACCTACTTCGCCAGACGCCTGAAGTGAAGTACGGTTTTATACACCAACATCAGGCGGCGTTCTCAGTGAAAAGCCTGGCCCGGGTACTGTGCGTCTCGCGCAGTGGCTGGTACGCGTGGTTGAAGCGCCGACAATCCCCCTCGCTGCGGCAGATGCGTCGTCAGCAGTGTGATGAGCGGGTGGCACAAGCTTTTATACAGGCAAAACAGCGCTATGGCGCGCCCCGACTGACGCAGGAGTTGAGTGAGGCCGGCCATGGCTGGAACCGTAAAACGGTGGCGGCCAGTCTGCGACGTCAGGGATTACGGGCCAGAGCGGCGCGCAAGTTCAAAGCCACGACAAACAGCCGGCATAACCTGCCGGTGGCGCCGAACCTGTTGCAACAGGACTTCAGTGCTGAGGGGCCGGACCAGAAGTACGTTGGGGATATCACCTACCTGTGGACAGAGGAAGGCTGGCTGTACCTGGCGGTGGTTATCGACCTGTATTCGCGTCGGGTGGTGGGTTGGTCGATGTCGGAACGAATGACGGCAGAGCTGGCGTGCAATACGCTGAAAATGGCGCTGTGGCGGCGAAAGATGCCGCGCGGCGTGATAGTTCATTCTGACAGAGGGAGCCAGTATTGTTCCCATGATTATCAGGGTGTTATCAAAGACAATGGACTGATATGCAGTATGAGCGCGAAGGGCTGTTATTTTGATAACGCCTGTGCGGAAAGCTTCTTCCACAGCCTGAAAGTGGAGCTAATCCACGGTGAGAGGTTCAACACGCGGGAGGAGATGAAATCGGCGGTATTCGAGTATATTGAGATAGACTACAATCGGCACCGACGGCATAGTGCCAACGGCGGGCTAAGCCCTGTGCAATTTGAGGAAAGAAACCTCGCTTAAGGCAGTGTCCACCGTCGCTGGGCAAGATCAATCTGAATTTACACCACCTTGACGGACTCGACCACGACATTTGACAAAACGAGTGGAGTGCCCGAGGTAAAGGCGTAAAAAAAGGATCTCAAGAAGATCCTTTGGTTTCACCGTACGTCATCACTCTGGAGGGGAAAATGCTAATAGACATAACAACAGGCGATGTTGCAGTGCCTCGGGTTCAAACATTTCCCGACTGGCCGATGTGCGAAATAATGACGAGAAATGTTTCCGCAAATCTACTTCCTTGACTATGTCTATCATTTACTTTTCGGCATTACCTTCAGGAACTTATCAATTTTATTTTTCTCCGTTTTCTCCCCTTGTTCCGGCGCGTATTTAATATCCATATAACGCACGGTTAAGTAAACGGAGTTATGTCCGTCAGCATTAAATGTGACAACAGAATTAATAAAATCATCAGCCTGAAAGTAGAAAAGCTCCACTTTATCCGATGTTGCCTGAAAATCAATAGTTGAAGAAATTTTGTTACCGTCAATATCGGTGAAGTATATTCTATCGTCATCAAAAGAAGCACTGACATTGATAACTTTAGATGATGTATTTGCCACGTTATTTAATGAAAACTGAATAGCGCCACGACGATATTCAGGAACGTCAGGGTTAACAAAGATATAGATAACGCCACTGCCAGAGCTATCCACAACGATAACGAAGTCTTCTACACTGTAAATATGGTCGATATCATAGCTTTGATAGTTAAACTCCTGCTCAGGACCGTTATCAACTCTGAAAGACACCTGTACTTCTGTCTGAATATCAGTGGTGATTTTCACTATATATATCGGAGTGAATTTTTCGCTTTGCTGAAACTCATGCGAGAGTTCTTGTCTTTCAGTTCCGATTAAACGTTCAGTGCCCAAATTGTCTTCAGTTAATTCGATCGTTACACCTTCTGTTTTCGAACTAATATTTAGGGTATGAACCTCATCTAAAGGTGTTGCATCTTCATTCAGGATGCTGATATAGAAAACATTTTGTCCATCAGGAAGAACTCCTGCATTTGTCATGTAATCTTCATTTTTTCCTACGACCAATTTTACATTGTCACTCATAATAAAATCCTTTTGTTAGTGGATGTTCGAATCATTAAATTCTTTAATGTATATATACCCATCGGTCGAGTCCGTCAAGGTGGTGTAAATTCAGTTGTGGCCTTCCGGTCCGGTAATATATCAGTTAAGCGCTGAGTGGTAGCGCCTCGATCACATCGTTTTCAGCGGTCTGCTCTATCTCCGCCATGCTGTGCTGCGGCAGGTAGCGGTTCTGCAACAGCCATTCCTCGTTCTGCTCCGTCAGCACCGCACCCAGAAGCCGGATTATGCTCTCTTCGTTGGGGAAGATACCCACCACGTCGGCACGCCGTTTCACCTCTTTATTCAGACGCTCCAGCGTGTTCGTTGAGTGGATTTTCACCCGGTGCGCTTTCGGGAACCCGAATTAGGCCAGCACGTCTGCTTCCGCCTCGTCCATCATCTCTGTGACTGCTGGGAAGCTCTTTTCCAACTGGGCTCCAACCTCACGCCAGGTGGCATGAGCGTTTTGTTCCTCCGTCTGCACGAACACCTGCTGTATCGCTGCCTTCAGGCCTCTGTGTGAGTCGGAGATAACCAGCTTCACGCCCTCCAGCCCTCGCTCTTTCAGGCTCAGCAGGAAGGCCAGCCAGAACGCTTTCGCTTCTGACTCACCGATGCCCATCCCGATGATTTCCCGGCGTCCGTCTGACGTACGCTATAGAACAGCTTAAATCGCAGGGCTGGGTCAATGCAGCGGTGAGTGACGGTGACTGGGACAATGAAGCGCTTCTGGTCCAGGAATACAGCGATACGAATGCACTGCTGGTAAGGAAGTCGGCACTGACCGGTGGATTTTCGGATGAGGGCAAACTGGTTGCACCGTTGGAATTTCTGGTGACGGGCAATCTGTCAGCATGTACAGAGGTTTTTCAGGCCCATGCCCTCCCGTCAGTCATGATGGCATCGAACCGGATCTCATTACAACCTGAGCAATAGGACAAACATTCTCAACGCATTATTTAGTCTGATCACTACCCATTCCCTGAATGGCAGGTGTCCAGGTCGTGCTTACCTCCTGGTATTGGGGCATGTGTAAAGGGCTGTCGTGACATTTCCTTCTGACGAAAACAAATAAGCCCCGTTTAAGTGAATAATAAGAAATGATGAAAACCTGAAAATGTCGTCAATTTTTCGCTTGCTCAGCCAGGTCCTGCTTCTCATTTTTGATAAAAGTACAAAATCAGATATTTCACATGATTGGTGGTATTTTGTACAAACTCTCTCCCTAAGCTAAATTGATCATTTGCTGCACACCATTACCCCACAAGGCCTAAAGGGGATACGTAGGAAAGTTCTTATAAATCAGAAAGATGATCTGTAATTGTTAAAAGCTGAAAATGTAAAATCTTGTTACATTTTTTCGTTTCCGATCGGGAAGGGAACGTTCCTACAATCCCGCCATTGGGTCTTATCCGAAATTTTTCATTTCAGACAAATGCTCAAAAATACAGTGTCGGCATGCTGGTGGATGGAATGCGCCCGCTTTTTAGTTCCGGGATTTTTATTTACGTCGGATGACGCGAACCGGAAAGTTGTTCTGGCAGGGTAATTTTTTCTTATTTATTTCTCACTGGCATTGACCGTTTCTATTACTCCATAGAACAGGGACAGCCATGTCTAATTCTTCCTTTCAGTCCGAAATCCCTAAAGCGCGTATTAATCTGAAATTAGATCTGCATACGGGGGGGGCGAGCAAGAAAACGGAGCTCCCCCTGAAATTGCTGGTGGCGGGCGACTTCAGTAATGGCCAGGAGTCTGCACCACTGTCTGAGCGCAAAAAAGTTGATTTGAATAAAAATAATTTCGACTCAGTGTTGTCCGAATATTCCCCAAACGTCAATCTGACCGTTAAAAACACGCTGGCTGATGACGGCAGCGAAGACAACATCAGCCTGACCTTCCGGAGCATGAAGGATTTCACCCCGGAGCAGGTTTCCAGGCAAATCCCACAGCTGAAGGCAATGCTTTCCATGCGCAACCTGCTTCGCGATTTAAAAGCGAACCTGCTGGACAATCAGGCTTTCCGAAAGGAGCTGGAAAAAATTCTGCTCGACCCGGCGTTAAGCGCAGAGCTCAGAGCCGAACTTTCAGCCCTGGCGCCTAAGCAGCCATAACGGTCACGATGATTTAACGGATTAAAAAGGAAGATGCTGATGTCTGTAAAAAATGAGAATGCGGCTGGTGGCGAAAGCGTGGTGCTGGAACGTCCTGCGGCAGGTGGGGTTTATGCGTCCCTGTTTGAAAAAATCAACCTGAACCCGGTGTCCGAGCTGAGTGCGCTGGATATCTGGCAGGACGCGCAGGCGATGTCGGATGCAACTGCGGATGAACGTTTAACTGCGGGGATGCAGGTGTTCCTGGAGTGTCTGACAAAATCGGGCTCAAAAGTTGAAAAACTCGACAAAAACCTGATTGACCACCATATCGCGGAGCTGGACTACCAGATTAGCCGTCAGCTGGACGCGGTAATGCACAGCGAAGAATTCCAGGCGGTGGAGAGCCTGTGGCGCGGCGTGAAATCCCTGGTCGACAAAACCGATTTTCGCCAGAACGTGAAGGTTGAGCTGCTGGATATGTCCAAAGAAGACCTGCGTCAGGACTTCGAAGACAGCCCGGAAATCATCCAGAGCGGACTGTATAAACATACATATATTGATGAGTACGACACTCCGGGTGGAGAGCCGATTGCTGCGCTGATTTCCGCCTACGAGTTTGATGCCTCCGCGCAGGATGTCGCGCTGCTGCGCAACATCTCTAAAGTGTCTGCTGCAGCCCATATGCCGTTTATCGGTTCTGCCGGCCCGAAATTCTTCCTCAAGGATTCGATGGAGGAAGTGGCGGCCATCAAGGATATCGGTAACTATTTCGATCGCGCTGAATACATCAAGTGGAAATCCTTCCGCGAGACGGACGATTCCCGCTATATCGGTCTGGTGATGCCGCGCGTGCTGGGTCGCCTGCCTTATGGTCCGGACACCGTGCCGGTACGCAGCTTCAACTACGTGGAAGAAGTGAAAGGCCCGGATCACGATAAATACCTGTGGACCAACGCATCCTTCGCCTTTGCATCCAACATGGTTCGTAGCTTCATCAACAACGGCTGGTGTGTACAAATTCGTGGCCCGCAGGCCGGCGGAGCCGTGCAGGACCTGCCAATTCATCTGTACGATCTGGGTACCGGCAATCAGGTGAAGATCCCGTCAGAAGTGATGATCCCGGAAACCCGTGAGTTTGAGTTTGCGAACCTGGGCTTTATTCCATTAAGTTACTATAAAAACAGAGATTATTCCTGCTTCTTCAGCGCTAACTCCACGCAGATGCCGGCCCTGTACGACACTGCAGATGCCACGGCCAACAGCCGTATCAATGCCCGTCTACCATACATTTTCCTGCTGTCGCGTATCGCCCACTACCTGAAGCTGATCCAGCGTGAAAACATCGGCACCACCAAAGACCGTCGTCTGCTGGAGTTAGAACTCAATACCTGGGTACGCAGTCTGGTGACCGAAATGACCGACCCAGGCGACGAACTGCAGGCCTCTCATCCGCTGCGTGATGCGAAAGTTGTGGTGGAAGATATCGAGGATAATCCGGGCTTCTTCCGCGTGAAGCTGTACGCCGTGCCACACTTCCAGGTGGAAGGGATGGACGTCAACCTGTCGCTGGTTTCCCAGATGCCGAAAGCCAAATCCTAAGGCGAGGGGAAATCAGGGATGAAAATTCATCGTCCGTTATGGAATGAAGGGGCGCTTCTGGCCCCTCAGCAGTTCCAGCAGCAGTCTGAATGGGATGCATTTTCCCGGGCCGGTATTGCCGCCCGCGGAAATGCTTTCCCCTGGGGCGTTGGTCGGGTTGAGCTTGATGACGCGATGCTGGCCTCCGGCCGCGTGCAGGCGCAGTCACTTCGTCTCTGGCTCCCGGATGACACACTGGTTGATACCCGATTCAGTGACCTGCCTCCGGAGCCACGTGAAATCGAGGCACCGGCTTCTGCCGGCAATGCCCCGGTGACAGTGTATGTGGCGTTACCGGTGATGCAGGCCGGGATCGTGAATGTGCAGACAGACACGCTACCTGCAGAGCGTCCGCTGCGCTATCGGGAAGCGTGGGAGACAATCGCCGACCGCTTCGGTCAGGAAGAAGAGTCGATGGCGGTGGCCCGGTTTAATCTGGCATTCCGTTTCGGACATGAAGACAACGGCGCCTGGGATACCTGCGCCATTGCCCGTCTGTTACAGGACGGGCAGGGGGGCTGGCGTCAGGATCCTGACTTTATCCCGCCGATGGCGCTCTTCTCGGCAAGTCGTAATCTGTGTGAACGTCTTGCGCTGCTGAATCGCCAGCTGCGCTCCCGCCGTCAGCGTCTGATGTCCATGCGTCGTGAAAGCAACGACAGAATGGCCGATTTTGCGGTCGCTGACGTTTCGCTGTTCTGGTTGCTGAATGCCCTGAACTCGCATGCACGGGTGCTCTCTGAGTATGAGCGCTTCCCTGACAGACATCCTGAGCAGGTCTGGGCCGAGCTGGCGCGTCTTGCCGGCAGTATGCTGACCTTCTCGCTTGAGCACGATCTGGATGCCATTCCGGGATATGACCACCGCGCGCCGGAAAAAACCTTCCCGCCGCTGTTTGACCTCATCAGTGAGCTGCTGGAGGCCAGCCTGCCATCACGAGTGGTCGCGGTCAGGATGGATCGTCTGGATCCGGAAACCTGGAAAGCGGTACTGCATGATATTCGTCTGCGCGATGAAGCGGATTTTTACCTTTCCGTACGAGCCAGTCAGCCAGCATGGCAGATTGCTGAACGGTTCGCAGAGATGTGTATTGCCGGTGCCCCGGCGAATGTCGGTGAAGTATCCGGCGTGGCCGTCGAGGGAATTGGCCTCATTGCCCTGAGCCGTGTCCCTGCTGCACTGCCGGTGCGTCTGGAGAACCAGTACTTTGTACTGGACATGGAGAGTGATGCGGCCCGCGAAATGCTGGATCAGGGGGTGTGCGTATTCTACGTTCCATCCCTGCTAGGCGAGCTGGAGCTTGAACTGTTTGCGGTGCTGCGCTCATGAATAAGGTTATCGACATTGATGCCCTGATGGCGGAGACCTGGCTAACCGTGGCGCAATTGCGTCACGGTGGGCAGGTGACAGATGGCCCTGCGCTGTATGCGGCCTGCAAAGCGCAGGTGGAAAGCGTGCGCGAGGCGCTGGAGCGCGCCGGGCTGGGTGCTGAAAGTATTGATCACATCACTTATGCCCAGTGCGCCCTGCTGGACGAAACCGTCATGAATCGTAAACCCGTGGCTCAGCAAGTGGAAAATGCGCAAGCGGCAGTATCCGGCGACAGTGCCCCCGATGCGCTGAATATGACCCTTGATGCCGGGCAACGCGCCTGGCGTTCTGCGCCACTGCAGGCGGTTTACTTCGGCTCCCTGAGAGCGGGAGGAGCCTTGTATGATCGTATCGCGGAAGTGCTGCGCCAGCCCGCGCCGGAGCCTGCGGTGCTGACCTGCTACCAGCGGGTGCTGGCGCTGGGGTTTCAGGGGCAATACAGCCTCTCCGGGGTGGGACAGTCACAGCGCGATGAAGTGATCGCTGCCCTGAATGAGCGAGTGCCACCGCTGGAAAGCGGGGCATCACTGGTGGTTCAGAAGACCGGTCGCCGTCGTTACAATCTGCTGCGGTCCGTCTGGTTCTGGATTGTGCTGGCGGTGATCCTGACCGGTGCGGTGTGGCTGGGCGGTCATTTGTGGTTGCAGGATCTGCTGCGCCAGCAACTGCCGGAGCAGCCCTGATGCGTGGAAAAACCCTGGTCCGGGCGGCCCTGCCGGTAGTGCTCTGCCTTGCCGCCGTGCTGTGGCTGGTATGGGGATTCCTGACCTGGCCGGTTGCCGGGAAAGCCTTCCTGACTCTGGTAGCCTTGCTGGTTGCGGGCATGCTTGCCCGTCGCCGTTACCGTCAACAGCGACCGGTACAGCTGGCTGATGAGGCCGGAATTTTCCCGCCCGACAGCCATACCGGACCGGTGGTGCTGGTCTGCGGTGATGTGGATGATGCCATGTTTGCGGGAGGCCCGTGCCGGGGCACGACGCAGGGCTGGTATCTCCGGGTTGCCGAACTGACCGGACTCACGCCTTTTGCAGAGCGTCTGCTGGCCCTCACGCCGACGATGGCAGGCCAGCTCACCGTGATGTACCGCTGTCTGCCGGACCAGCATGAGGATGAGGCGTTGTTACGCGCCTCCCTGAAAGCGCTGCGTCTGCAGATGAAGCCGTTACGGGACCTGACCGGCTATAGCGTGCCGGTGGTCCTGAACACCGAATTCAGCGGTCCGGACACGCCCTGGATAGTGGTACGGGGAAATACGGCCCTGGTGTGTCCGGAAGATGAACCTGCCGTCACCCTCAGTGAATGGCAGCAGTCCCCACAAACGGCCTTTATTCAGCCCTACCTGACCCAGGCGACATCGCTGCTTCACACCTTGATGCTGGATGAACTGGGCAAAGCGGACAGGCTGTGTCCGGCCGTACGCCCTTTTGCTGTCACCCTGCGTCTTGGCGCGGTATCCACCTCGACAGCCGCGCTGTGGCCACAGTTATTGTTCCGCCAGACCCGCATTGCGCCTGCCGGTCGCGTCACTGCCTGTGAACCCCGCTGGCATTTTGCTGATGCGGTCCTCCCGCTGCTGGCCCCTTACACCACCCCATTGCAGGGCGGTAAAACCGGGCGTCGGGTGGTGATGGTAATGCTGCTATGCGCCCTCAGTGCTATTGCCCTGTCCGTGCGGCATAACCAGGCGCTTATCCGCAAAGTCAGCACCGACCTTCAGCGCTGGCAGGCTATCCCGATGAACCACTATTCCCCGAAAGCGCAGGCCCTGCATGCCCTGCAGCAGGATGCATTGTTGCTGGAGCGCTGGCAGCGTCAGGGAGAGCCATATCGCTTCGGGCTCGGGCTGTATCCGGGCAACCGTCTGTGGCTGGCCGTGCAGCAGGCCATTGATACGTATGTTCCTCCGCCGCCATCGCCAAAACCGAAGCTAAAGCCGGTACCGAAAATTGTCCGTCTCGACAGTATGTCGCTGTTTGACTCCGGCAAAGCGGTGCTGAAAACCGGCTCGACCAAAATGCTGGTCAATTCTCTGGTCGGCATTAAGGCCAAACCGGGCTGGCTGATTGTGGTCGCGGGTCATACAGACAATACAGGTAACGCACAGCTGAACCAGACGCTGTCACAGAAACGTGCCGAGGCGGTACGTGACTGGATGCGTGACACCGGTGACGTGCCGGAAAGCTGTTTTGCGGTGCAGGGCTATGGCGCAAGCCGTCCGATCGCAACCAATGACACCCCGGAGGGCCGTGCGCTCAACCGCCGTGTCGAAATCAGTCTGGTACCGCAGGCGAACGCCTGTCAGATACCGGGCCACACCCAGGCGTCATCGCAGGATGATGGCGCATCACAACACAATGGAGACTAATTCCATGGCAATTCCTGTTTATCTTTGGCTGAAAGACGACGGCGGCGCGGACATCAAAGGGTCTGTGGACGTTCAGGATCGTGACGGCAGCATCGAAGTGGTTGCACAGCAGCATGATCTGTACATCCCGACCGACAACAACACCGGCAAGCTGACCGGTACCCGTATCCACACCCCGTTCAAGTTCACCAAGGAAATCGACTCCTCCAGCCCGTATCTGTACAAGGCGGTGACCACCGGTCAGACCCTCAAATCTGCGGAATTCAAGTGGTACAAAATCAACGATGCGGGTCAGGAAGTGGAGTACTTCAACACGAAGCTTGAGAACGTGAAGGTGGTGAAGGTGAATCCGGTGATGCACGACATCAAGGATCCTTCTTTTGAGAAGCACAACCATCTGGAGCAGATTGAGCTGCGCTACGAAAAAATCACCTGGACCTACAAAGACGGCAACATCATTCATTCCGATTCCTGGAACGAACGCGCCACCGCGTAAGTCACGAGCGGGCAGAGTTTCTCTGTCCGCTTTTTTTGCTTTTGCTGAGCGTCTGCTCCTGCGGGCGTTCAGCAAAAACATCATATCCCGGAAACAGACCTTATGGGCCTCGGTAGCGGCCAGGGGCGGTAGCGTGCCTGAACGGTCCTCAACAGTGAGCAAGCAAACATGGAAAACCCGGCAATCCTCCTTCGACGTCTCAACCCTTACTGCGCCCGCGCGATGGAAGGGGCAGCCTCCCTGTGTCAGACCCGCGCCCATGCAGAAATTTTGCCTGAGCACTGGCTGCTGAAACTGCTGGAGCAGGGTGAAGGTGACCTGACGGTGCTGGCCCGCCGCTACGAGTGGGACATGGACGCCATCTGGCAGGATTTGCTGGGCTGGCTCGATAAACAGCCGCGTTCGGTACGACACCGTCCGCAGCTGTCTGATACCATTCAGTCTCTTCTACAGGAAGCCTGGCTGATTGCTTCTCTTAACGGCGAGGAACAAATTCGCAGCATCCATCTGCTGATGGCGCTGGTTGAGAAACAGAAACTGGTTCGCTGTGACGGGCTGTGGCCGCTGCTGACGCTGGGCCAGAGCCAGCTGGAGCGTCTGCGTCCGCTGCTCGACGCACAGTCGGACGAACGTCCGGACGTGCAGAAGGAAGCAGAGCTGGCGAAGAGCCACGGTGGTGAGGTGGAGTTTGTTGGCCGTCTGGTGGGGGCAGAACTGAAAGAGGGGGAACTGACCCCCGCGCTGCAAAATGCGCTGGATAAATTTACGCTCGACGTCACCGCCAAAGCGAAAGAGGGCAGGATTGACCCGGTTTTTGGTCGTGATACTGAAATCCGCCAGATGGTGGACATTCTCTCGCGCCGTCGCAAGAACAACCCGATTCTGGTGGGTGAACCAGGCGTCGGCAAAACGGCGCTGGTGGAAGGTCTGGCTTTACGTATCGCTGAAGGCAACGTTCCGGAAAGCCTGAAACCGGTTATTCTGCGCACTCTCGACCTCGGCCTGTTGCAGGCCGGTGCGGGCGTGAAAGGCGAGTTCGAACAGCGGCTGAAAAACGTCATCGATGCGGTGCAGCAATCACCATCCCCGGTCCTGCTATTTATTGATGAAGCCCACACCATCATTGGCGCGGGTAACCAGGCGGGCGGAGCCGATGCGGCCAACCTGTTGAAACCTGCGCTGGCGCGAGGCGAACTTCGTACTATCGCCGCCACCACCTGGTCTGAATATAAACAATATTTTGAGCGCGATGCTGCCCTGGAGCGTCGCTTCCAGATGGTGAAGGTGGACGAGCCGGACGATGAGACGGCGTGCCTGATGCTGCGCGGTCTCAAATCCCGTTACGCCGAACACCATAACGTGCATATCACCGACGATGCGGTCCGTGCCGCGGTTACGCTGTCCCGTCGCTACCTGACCGGCCGCCAGCTGCCGGACAAGGCTGTTGATTTGCTGGATACCGCCGCCGCGCGCGTGCGCATGAGTCTTGATACCGTGCCGGAAGCCATTGTACGCCTGAAATCCCGTCTGATAGCACTTGGGATGGAAACACAGGACTTGCTGGAGGACATTGCCGCAGGAGCATCGTCACACGGTGACCGGCTGGCAGTCATTGACACGTTGCGTACGGAGCTTGAATCGGAGCTGAAAACGCAGGAAGCCCTTCTTGAGGTAGAGCGCCAGCTGGTCGGGGAGCTGATAGCCTGCCGTCAGGACATCAGTCGTCAGGCAGATATTCACACCCTGCAGCAACAGCTGGATTTTCTTCAGCAGGACGGTGCACTTATCCGGCCGGATGTGGATATCCGTATGGTTGCCAACGTGATTGCCGACTGGACGGGCGTTCCGCTCTCCTCCCTGATGAAAGATGAACAGACCGAACTGCTGACACTCGAAAACGAAATCGGCAAGCGCGTGGTCGGGCAGGACGTGGCGCTGACCGCCATCGCCCGGCGCCTGCGTGCGGCAAAAACGGGTCTCACGTCCGAGAATGGTCCGCAGGGCGTGTTCCTGCTGGTTGGTCCGAGTGGCACCGGTAAGACCGAAACCGCACTGGCGCTGGCGGACGTGCTGTACGGCGGTGAGAAATCCCTCATCACCATCAACCTGTCCGAATACCAGGAGCCGCACACGGTGTCGCAGCTGAAAGGCTCGCCTCCGGGTTACGTGGGTTACGGTCAGGGCGGCATTCTCACCGAAGCGGTACGTAAGCGCCCGTATAGCGTGGTGCTGCTTGATGAAGTGGAAAAGGCGCACCGCGACGTGATGAACCTGTTCTACCAGGTGTTCGACCGGGGCTTTATGCGCGACGGCGAAGGGCGTGAAATCGACTTCCGCAACACCGTCATCCTGATGACCTCCAACCTCGGCAGCGATCACCTGATGCAGTTGCTGGACGAACAACCAGAATCCACCGAAGGCGATCTGCACGAACTGCTGCGCCCGATATTGCGCGACCACTTCCAGCCGGCGCTGCTCGCCCGCTTCCAGACCGTGATTTACCGTCCGCTGGCCGAAGCGGCGATGCGCACCATCGTGGAGATGAAGCTGTCACAGGTCAGCAAGCGCCTGAACTGTCACTACGGCCTGACCACGCATATTGATGGCAGCCTGTATGACGCGCTGACCGCCGCCTGCCTGTTGCCGGACACCGGTGCGCGCAATGTCGACAGCCTGCTCAACCAGCAAATCCTGCCGGTGCTGAGCCAGCAACTGCTGACCCACATGGCCGCGAAACAGAAACCGGACTCCCTGACGCTCTGCTGGAATGACGAAGAGGGGATAGTGCTTGAATTTGATGCCACGGACACTACAGGAGAGGCTTGATGATGGAGAACCCGAGCAGTCTAGCAAAGAAGAAAACAGACGAAGTGCTGGGGCTGTCCCGTTATCGTGTGGATATCCATGACTGTTCACACTTTCTGGACGTGCTGCGTTTTCGCGCCAGTGAAACGCTGAGCCAGCCGTGGCACTACGATGTCACCTTCACCTGTGCGGCGAGCATTGCCAGCAATGAGATGATGCTGAAACCGGCATCCTTCACCTTTCAGACGCCATTGTTTGATGGCACGCCGGCTGCGCCGGTGCGCACGGTATACGGCGTGGTGGATACATTCCGTCGGATCTCTGGCTCAGGGGATGAAATCACCTACGCCCTGCGACTCGTGCCGCGTATTGCCCTGATGCAGCATACCGAGCGATGCGCGGTATATCTCAATCAGTCCGTACCGGAAGTGGTGGAGCAAATCCTGCGTTCCCATGGGCTGGAAGGAGCGGATTTTGAATTTCGTCTGTCTCAGACCTATCCGGCCCGGGAGCTCATCACCCAGTGGCGTGAGACAGATCTGGCCTTTGTTCAGCGCCTGCTGGCTGAAGTCGGCATTTTCTGGCGCTTTGAAATGGACGGCCGCATTGAACAGGATGTGGTAATTTTCCAGGACAGCCAGATGCAGTATCAGTTTGGCGTGAAGCTGCCTGTTATCCCGCCGTCACGCACGAGTGATAACGGCCAGGAGAGCGTCTGGGATATTCGGCCGACAGACCGCGTGGTCACCGGTAGTGTGGCTAGCCGCGACTATAACTACCGTGATGCACTGACCCCACAGGACAGTTCGGTGACGGTTCGTCAGGAGAGTGGGGCCACCATCGGTGAGGTGTATCACTATGCTGAGCCGTTCCTGAACGAAGGCGATACGGAAACCCCTGAAGGCGGTGCCTGGTATGCCCGTCTGCGTCATGAACGCTACCTGAATGCTCAGCAGACTGTCACGGGACGTGCCAGTAGCCCGGTTCTGGCCCCGGGCGAAGTCCTGGAGCCACAGGGCAGTGGTTTGCCCGATTCGCTGAAAGACGGCATCGTCATCACCGGGGTTCACACCTCTGGTGCACGCGATAAGGGCTTCCAGTTGCGCTTCACGGGTATTCCGTACAGTGAAACGGTCTGCTACCGCCCGGCACTGCTGAACCGCCCGGTGATGGCCGGCTCCCTGCCTGCCCGGGTGGAAAGCGATGAGAAGCATGACACCTATGCGTACCTCGACAATCAGGGGCGTTACCGCGTCCGGCTCGATTTTGACCGCAACAGCACGGAACAGGGCTATGCCTACCTCTGGCTGCGTATGGCGAAACCGTACGCCGGGGATACCTTCGGCTTCCACTCCCCGCTGCTTGATGGCACTGAAGTTTCGGTGATGTTCGACGGTGGTGACCCTGACCGTCCGTACATTGCCCACGCGCAGCACGATTCCGAACACCCTGACCACGTCACCCGCGACAACCACACACGCAACATCTGGCGTACGGCCGGAGACAATAAATTCCGCCTGGAAGACAAGCGTCAGGAAGAGCATTTCAAGCTCGCGACGCCGTTTGGTAAGACGCAACTCAACGGCGGCCACGTCGTGGACAGTGAGCGTGAGCTCCGCGGCACCGGATTTGAATTGCGTACCGATGAGTACGGGGCGCTGCGCGCCGGGCGGGGGATGTTCCTGACCGCCGATTCGCAGCCGGCGGCGCAGGGCAAAGTACTGGACATGGCGCCGGCCATTGAGCGCCTGAACCAGTCAGTTGCAGGAATGAAGCGGCTCAATCTTCTCGCGCAGCAGGCTCAGGCACTCACCTGTGACCTCGAAAGCCAGAACAGCCTGCTGGAACACCGTCTCAAAGACCTCCAGTCTGCGGCACTGCTGGGCAGCGCACCGCAGGGCGTGGCGTTCACGTCGGGTGAGCATCTTCAGATGACCAGTAAGCAGAACACCATCCTGAGTGCAGGTCAGCATCTGGATATGGGAGCAATGAAGAACATCACGCTGGCTGCCAGTGAGTCTGTCGGGCTGTTTGCTCATCAGTCCGGGGCGAAGATGATTGCTAATCAGGGTGATGTTGAGATCCGCGCTGAAGCGAGTTCGATGGAGATGACATCTGAGCTGCTGTTTACCATCAGCAGTAACAAGGATGAACTGCTCATCAGTGCGCCTAAACTGCGACTTAACGGCGGCGGCTCCAGTATCACGCTGGACAACGGCGGCATTCTGGAAGAAACCCCGGGGGATTACCTGGTCAAATCCGCGCATTACCGCTCACCGATGGCGGGTGGCAGCATGGATATTACGCCGCCCAGGTTTAGCCAGACAAACGCCAGCGTGACGCCGCCCAAAACACGTAATATCCCTTCACGTTAAGGATAACCGGAATGAAAATCTGTTTTCCTGCCCGAAAAGCGAATGGCGAGCAGTACGCTACCGTGGATGAAATGATGCAGCCGCTCTGTCAGGAGCCACACGGCTCCTGGCTGGCCGGAACGAATAACATGTGGCACGGCGGGATCCACATTACCCGTAAGAGCGCCCCGGGCTCAGTCCTGACAAAGGAGACGGCCGACACGGCGGTGCCGCTTCAGTTTATGGCGGGCGGCGAAGTGGTGGCCTGGCGCATTAATCAGGACTATCTGACCGGTAAATACATCAATAACCCGCTGCAGTATTCCAGTACGTTTGTGCTGGTCAAATCTACCTGTACCCCCGATCCCGAAAAAAAGGACAACAGCCTCGATTTTTACTCGCTGTATATCGGGCTTGCTCCGCTGTCTGCCTTTCCGGAGCACAAGCTGTATCAGGTTACTGATAAGGGGGACGGGCTGAGTCAGCGTGAATATACCGGCAAAGAAAAAGACGGAGATAAGGCTCCGGTTGCGAAGAAGAATAAACTAAAAACGGGTGACAGCGTCATTGTGTTGCGGGAGACCACCTTCGACCTGGAGGGTCAGACGCAGACGTTTGGGCTTGCCCGGGCGCTGAACAGCAAATCCGAAATGACCGGCAATGCGTTCTGGATGTCTCTTGACACGCAATATGTGACACCTGCCGGTGAGCAGATGGCGCACCTGCCAGCCTGGATGCAGCAGGCAGTTGCACAGGGGGCATTTGATACTGTCGTCAAACCGGCAACGAAACTCGAAGTGGCGGCAGGTGATGCCGTGGGTTACCTGGCGGAAGACATTGCCCCTTGTGACAAACACGGTGTGGAGAAAAGTGCTTTTGTACATATTGAAGTGCTCAGTACCGACAGCCGGATGATCGATTTTCTGAGCAATAAGGCCCAGGTGAAGAGCGGCCCGAAATACGTTCATATCCACCCGGAGAGTTCTGTCTATGCCCGTTCCGGGGATACCTTCACCAAAACTGAAGGTAAGGTGAAGAAAGATATTCACAAAATCATGCCGCAGGACAAATGCCATCCGTTCACCGACAGCAGCGGTCAGCGCTGGTTTGATATCGGGGACGGGGCCTGGGTAAGCGAAGACGATGTCGATGCGGATATCGGCCAGTACGACCTGGATAAACTTGGCTTTAAAGCATTTGAAGAACCGTCCACATCCGATATGACGAAATCCCTGCGTGAGGGGTGGATCAAAGACGGGTTCACCAGAATTGCGGAGTGGGTACGCCCTGAACGCGGTATCCGGGAAAAACAGGTCTCTGACTACTACAAAGCCTTGCTGAGAAAAATGGACAGCGATAACAGTGGTGACCTGTCAGGCGAAGAATTGCGTCACGCGGTTAATTACGCGGAGCTGGATGTCAGGGATATTGCGGCGCGAATGGTGGTGAAGCACGACAGTGAGTGGTTTGGCGGCAGCAGCCATCACCGGTGGAGAACATTTTTAAAGCAGCTAGATCCGCTGTGTATCAGCTATGTCAGAAAGTGGTTTGACGACATGGAATGGATGAGCAAGGTGGACGGATTCAGCAGTGGTAAGTCTGTCTGGCATATGCATCCAGTGGTGTTTTTAAGTTCAATCAATGCCCTTAGTCTTCCAAAAACTCCAGTTAATGGTGAGTTGGTGCCGTTGGATTTCGTTAATTTTTATAATGGCGAGGTTATTGATGAATCAGATTACGAATTAGCGGCAAATAAATTGAGATGCGAAGTTGCTGCAATAAAAGCGGTAGCTAATACTGAGACAGGTAGTTCTGGTAGCTATTTTAAATTTGAGCAACATGATGATTATGTACCTGCAATTTTATTTGAAAGGCATCACTTCCATAAATATACAGGCGGAAAATATGACTCTCAAGCAGACATCTCCAATAAAAATGCAGGAGGGTATGGTAAAAACTCAGCACAATATCCAAAGCTTTTGAGAGCGTATGTCCTTGATAAGCGCTCAGCGCTAATGGCAACCTCTTGGGGCAAGTTTCAAATTCTTGCGTCAAATTATAAGGCGGCAGGCTATTCGTCACCAGAGGAGTTTGTGAGATCGGTTTCAAAGTCAGAAAAAAATCAATTGGCAGCTTTCGTTAATTTTATTAATTCTGACTCTGTGCTTTTGAAGGCAATCAGAAATAATGATTGGCTGGCTTTTGCTTTGAGATATAATGGACCGAAGCAGAGAGGGTACGATTTAAGAATGAGGGATAATTATGAAAAAAATAAATAGTATCTTGTTAATAAGTGGATTGCTATCCTTGTCTTCGTTCGCATTGGGTGCTGAGACTTATTTTTCATGTTCAACATCGAAGGGCGAACTATCCTTGCAGTCTGATACCGTTCAGTTGGTATATGAGATGAAAAATGCCAGCGGAAATGTGTTTTTATTTTCATCTCCATCTCCATCTTACAGTGATTTTTCATATAATCATTACTCGAGGTTTCAAACTGATTATATGAACGTGGTGTTTACTAAAAATAATTTCAAATATACTATCTTTAGTAATTATGAAGATGGAGATAGCACTAAGGGAATTACCGTCACTAATTTAAAAAACAATAAAGAATATACTTATAAATGTAAAGGGGATGGTGTGGATAAACTTTCTGATTTAACTGGTAAGCTTCAGTGTAATAAAGGTAGCTCTCTTGGGTGTCAGTAACAAGGCTGTTTAATTGATTGAGTGTCAGGATACGATTAATTATATAAATAGCGTGAGCTCAGTTTGGTTCGAAATATATTCATGCGCTAAATAATTTTAAATATCAACGTTGTTACTACAAAACTTACTTTGGGAGGCTTCTTTGTTTAGACTTATTTTACTCGTTTCTGTTTTTTATAATATGAGTACTTATGCGGCTAGTGTTATTGATGATCACGATATCTCTAATGTTTCCAAGTGTTGGCGTGAATGGAGTGAATACAATGCGGATTTTAGTGTGGCACACTCTTGTCTGAAACAAGAGTATAAACTATCAGATGCAAGATTGAATAAAGTTTATGGCGATGTTAGTCGTTACATTGAGCAAGTTCCAAGGACTGGGGTTGAAGAAAAGGTGGATGTGGAACAACTCAATATACTTAAAGACTCGCAACGCGCGTGGATAAAATTTCGCGACAAAGAATGTGCTCTTATTCTGTCCAATGAAGACACTCCGAACTTAAGTGATCCGCATTCGGATGCCACTTGGTTATCATGCATGATAATACAAACAAATACACGAGTGAGACAATTGCAAATTTATTTGAATCATGATGATTATTACCCAAATCCGCTAAGTAGAGGGTAAGTTACCTTAATGTTGTAATTGTATTACCCCACGATTATTTATTTTTAGATAAGGGAGTGTTATGAAAGGAATAATCCGTCTCGGCGACAAAACTACTCACGGTGGAGCAGTATTATCCTGCTCAACGACCATGTTCTTTGGCGATATCGGTGTGGCCCGTAAAGGTGATTGTGTTTCCTGCCCGGAACATGGCGATACCACTATCGTCGAAGGTAACCCAAATTATCGCGATCGAGGTGTTCCTGTGGCTTTCCACGGGCACAAGTGTGGTTGCGGTTGCACGCTTATCAGCTCACTGCCCAATGCTCTGGTGGGGTAAGCGTGCCAGTTGAACTCAAGCGTATTCCCGCGCAGGAGAAACTGCCGCCCCGTCCGCGCTTTAAACGCTGGCTGCTCCTGGGCATTGTGATGCTGCTGGCGGGAGCTGCAGCTACATTTCTGTTCTGGAAGGGCGAGCGCTCCGGTGCTGCGTTCTGGGGGCTGTCAACAGGACTACCTGTCGTGTTGTGGGGCCTTTTGATTGTCGGGCGCTATTTTGGCTACGTGCTGCTCCGTGGGCGTTGTGATGAGAAGAATGCCACGACTGCTGCCCGGTACCGGGCAGACGTAGCGCGCGGGCAGCGATTTGCCTGGCTTATCGGCGAAGTCCTGATTAACGGGCTGGGGTCTGCCAGCCCGATGACACACGAGGCCGTGTTAGCCAAAAAGCCCCTGATGATGCCCTGTGAGCCCGTTAATGGTGGCAATCCGGTTCGTCACCGGGCGCTGGCCGCCACCGGAGAGATGGCTGACCGGGAGGCGCATTATTTTCAGGAGGTAATCGCCCACGTCCAGAATCTGGTGTCGTTGCTCCCGCCGACGCTGACCTGCTATCTGGCGGTGGATACCGGTGAACAGTTTTCGACACTGCCATCGCTCCTGCAAAAAAGCGTGTCCCATCCGCTGGTGCGCATTCGCGACCTGACGGGGCTGGAAATCCTGGACTACTGGCTGGACTGCCATTATGACCGTGCTGCTGCGTTACTGGGGGTCAGCGCTCAGCTTTACGAACATCCGCCAGAGGACAGTGGCGAGGCCATTTCCATGTTACTGCTGACCAACTGCCGCCTGAAGGACATCCCGGATGTGTCGGTCAGGGTTCACCGGCCGCAGATCTGTCGCGATGGCAATCTCGATCGGGCATTTGAGCGCGTCATGATGTGGTCAGGACTGGAAAAAACTGCACTGAAGCAGGCCTGGACCAGCGGCGGCCAGATGGCCTCCGGCGATATCTTCAGCAAGGCCCGGGAGGCACATGCCCCGGGGCTTAAAGCCGATAAAATTACCCATATTGATACGGTTGTCGGGTTTGCGGGCGTTGCCGCTCCCTGGCAGGCGTTACAGCTGGCAGCCCGTCAGTGTTTGAGAGACAGCGAAGCCCAGCTAATTGTTACCGAACTTTCAGAAGACAACCGACAACTCTGTATTGTCACCCCGGAATAACTCTCAAGGGATTGCTCTCCTCCGTTATGAAAATCGCATCCACTTTTCTGCTTGCGCTGCTTCTGGGCGCACTGTCTGTCTGCCTCATTGGCGGCGCACTCTTGTTATGGCCGGAGTGGGTTAAGGACACCTTCAATATAGGGCCATTCAGTACGACCGGCATAGTGATAATCAGCCTGCTGCTGATGCTGGCAGTATTGATTATCGGCTGGGTGCTTGAAACCGTATTCGCTAAGAACGGTGAGAAACAGGGAAAGCTGGATGTGGTCGCCTCCGGACAGCAGGCTGCTGCATCCCAGCCTGAAGCAAAGCATACCGACGCGGACACCTCCCGGTTTGTGGCTGAGGCGCTGGTCGATCATCTGCGCCTGCGCTACCGTCGTCGCTGGAAAGCCAAAGTTCGCCTGTTGCTGGTACAGGGTACCGACAGTAATATCGAAAAGGTGGTGCCGGGTCTTAAGGGCGATCACTGGCAGGAAAGTGACGGTATTGTGCTTATTTACGGCGGTCTGGCGGAAAGCGTGCCGGATGATGAGTTCCTGTCCGTGCTCAAAGCAGTGCGACCACGGCGTCCGCTGGATGGCGTGGTGCAGGTGATGAACACGGCTGCACTGCCCGATACAGCGAAGCAGGACACGCTGGTGCGTGTACGTCAGAAAACCGATACTCAGCTGGGCTGGCAGCTGCCGGTCTGGCTGTGGCTTGTCCGGGAAGGCTCCTGGGACCAGGACGGAGTGGGTGTACCTCCAGCCGGCGCGCTGTTTGGTCCTGGTGCGACAACGGAAGAGGTCCGTTCGACATTGACCTCACTCTCGTCAGACCTGCAAACCCCAGGCGTGTCGGCGCTGCTGGAGAACTCTCAGCACCACTGGCTGTTGAGCCTGTCGAAAGCCCTGCGCGGCTCGTTGCGACGCTCCCTGATCCCGTTGCTGACCACGCTGATGTCCGGGCCAGCCCCATATCGTCTGCGTGGGGTGATGTTCAGTCCGGCATTGCCAGGGACCGAAACGGTGCCGCATGCGCACCTTTCACCACCGGTCTGGCAGGCGCTCGAAAACGACAGCCTGCAGGTGCATGCCCGTAAAATCGGTTTCCACTGGCAAAAGGTGTTGCGCCTGGTACTGCTCGGTCTGGTACTGCTCTGGGGGGCGGGTACGCTACTGTCCCTGTCCGTCAACCGCACCCAAATCTGGCTGGCCCAGGATACGGCCCGGATTGCTGCTGACACTAAACAGCCTCTGTCGGATCGCCTGCGTAACCAGTTAGCTCTGCAGCAGACCATCGCCCGCCTGCAGAACCGCGAAGTGCACGGCGCGCCGTGGTACACCCGCTTTGGCCTGAACCAGGACAGCGACACGCTGAAGCTGCTCTGGCCATTGTATGCCCGTAACAACCAGGCGCTGATGCGTGATGCACTGGCTGACGAACTTCACCGTCAGCTCAACGCTTTTGTGCAGTTGCCACCGGCAAGCACAGCGCGCACGTCTGCCACTCAGAAAACCTACGGGCTGCTTAAAGGCTACCTGATGCTGGCCCGTCCAGACAAAGCGGATGCGGAGTGGCTGGCAGGCAATATGCTGAAGGCCTGGCCGCACCGCAGCGGCGTGCCGGACAGCGTGTGGCAGACCCAGGCGCCGAAGCTGCTCGGCTTCTGGGCGCAGAATCTGCCGGCACACCCGGAATGGAAAATTACCCCTGACCGCGAACTGGTGGGTACGGTGCGCCAGATTTTGCTCAAACAAATTGGTCAGCGTAACGCCGAATCCGGTCTGTACCAGGAGATGCTCGGGCGCATTGCCCGAAACTGGCCGGATTTAACCCTGGCGGATATGACCGGCGACACGGACGCGTCAACCCTGTTTTCTTCTGAAGAAGTGGTGCCGGGGATGTTCACCCGTCAGGCGTGGGAAGAGCAGGTTGAAGATGCGATTGATGAGGTAGTGAAGACACGCCGCGATGAAATCGACTGGGTGCTGACCGACAAAACCCATCAGCCGGGCAGAGATGTGTCACCGGAAGCGCTGAAACAGCGCCTGACCGGGCGTTACTTCACCGATTTTGGCAACGCCTGGCTCAACATGGCCAACAGCATTCAGTGGCACGAAGCGTCATCGCTTTCGGAGGCCATTGCGCAGCTGAACCTGCTGGCAGATGTGCGTCAGTCCCCTCTGGTGGCGCTGATGAATACGCTTGCCTGGCAGGGACAGACCGGGACAAAAGGAGAGGCTCTGGCTGACACCCTGGTGGACTCGGCGAAAAAACTGGTGGGGCGTCAGAAGAGTGCAAAACAGTTTATTGAACAGGCGCAGGGGCCGAAAGGGGCGCTGGATGGCGTCTTTGGTCCGCTCACGGGGCTGATGGCCGGCAAGGACGGTACCGGCTCAAACGGTAACCTCAGCTTCCAGTCCTGGCTTGCCCGTGTAACCCAGGTGCGTCTCAAGCTGCAGCAGGTGACCAGCGCCCCTGATCCGCAGGCGATGGCGCAGATGCTGGCCCAGACTGTTTTCCAGGGAAAAGCCATCGATCTGACCGACACCCGTGACTACGGCTCTCTGGTAGCGGCAAGTCTCGGGCAGGAGTGGAACGGTTTCGGTCAAGCATTGTTTGTGCAGCCGCTCGATCTGGCCTGGCGTCAGGTGCTGGCTCCGGCGGCAGGCAGCCTCAATGCCCGCTGGCAGAGCACCATTGTTTCGCAGTGGAACACCGCCTTTGCCGGACGCTATCCATTTAAGGCCACCGGCAGCGATGCTTCACTGCCACTGCTGGCCCAGTTCCTGCGCAGCGACTCCGGGCGTATCGCGGCATTTATCAAAACCAACCTCGGGGGCATGCTGCATCAGGAAGGCAACCACTGGGTGGTGGATCCGGCTGCCAGTCAGGGAATGAGCATCAGTCCGGCGTTTCTTGCCGCCATCAACAAGCTTGCCGATATCTCGGATATCGTCTTTGCTCAGGGCGATGCCGGGGTTCATTTCGAACTGATGGCCCGACCGTCACGCGATGTGGCCCGCACCCAGCTGACGCTCGATGGTCAGAAACTGGATTACTTCAACCAGATGGAAAGCTGGCAGAGCTTCACCTGGCCGGGCAATACGTATTACCCCGGTGTGGATCTGAGCTGGCGCTCAGTCAATACAGAAATGCGCCTGTATGCCAGTAATCAGGGAAACTGGGGCTTTATCCGTTTGCTGGATAAGGCGCTTATCACCCCGCTCGACAGCAGCCGGACACAACTGGTGTGGATCACTCCGGACGGCAATCCGCTGAAATTCATCATGCGTAGTGAGCTCGGTGACGGGCCACTGGCACTGCTCAAACTGCAGGGCTTCAGTCTGCCGCAGACTATTTTTTCCGTGGGCGCGACTGATGGCTTACTCACCCTTGCCGGAGACGAATAAATGGCGACTGCAGAAACGCTCCTGACCCTGTGTCTTCCGGACGCGGTCCAGCGTACCGCACTGCTCGCTAAGAGCCGGGAAAGCCTCTCTCTGTGGTCGCCGTGGCTGACACCACTCCCGACGGGTAATGGGGCCGGGGATGACCCGACCTATGAGGATGATTTCCAGCTGATGCGCGAGGAAATCAACAAACTCTCCGGTACCGATACCGATACGCTTTGCCGCCTGGCGGAAAGTATTCTGACCCACCAGGCCCGTGATATCCGAGTGGTCACCTGGTATGTCTTTGCCCGTCTGCAGCGTGATGGCGATACCGGGCTGACGGATGGCATCATACTGCTGGCAGCCATGCTGGAGCAGGCGGGGCAGCACTGCCACCCACAGCGCAGCACCGCAAGACTGGCCGCACTCGACTGGCTGAACAGTGAGAAAGTGCTCGATACATTCTCGCGCTGGCCGGACGTGACGCGTGAGGAGACAGCCAGAACAGCTGCCGCGCTGTGTTTGCTGGAAACGGCCCTGGAACAGCTGCCGGATTCGGAACGCCCTGACTTTGCCGGTTTGCTGCGCAGGCTGGAAACTCGCCTGGCTGGTAGCGGCGGACTGGATACACCGGTGGCTTCATCAGGACCGGACGGCTCAGGTGAAAGCACCCACAGTACACCGACGTCAGGCACTGCTGTACCGGAAACCGTGGCTGTCAAATCGGAAGTGGAACTGGTCCGTCAGCTCCGGGTGCTGTCCGGCTGGGTGGTTGAGCAGCCGCAGGGCTGGCTTGCCGCTCACAGGATGATGAAGGCCGCCCGCTGGGACCTGGTGACGCAACTTCCGGCTCTTGATGCAGCCGGGCGGACGCGCCTGCTGCCGCCAAAGGCTGACTACCGCGCCCAGCTTAAACGTCTGTACCTGCAGCAGAGCTGGACTGAACTGGTTGAGCAGGTGGATGTCATGTTCTCTGAGGGCGGTAACCGCTTCTGGCTCGATTTGCAGTGGTATCTGTGGCAGGGGCTGAGCCGGGCTGGTGGGCCGTGGGAGCACTGGGCGGAGTACATACTCAGCGACCTGAGGCTGTTACTGAAACGCCTGCCAGGCCTGGAGACGCTTGCCTGGAACGATGGCACGCCGCTGGCCGATGAGGTGACACTGAACTGGATAGCCGAAAAGGTCAACGATGACATGCCCGGGTTTGCCGATGCGCCTGCGGTGGCAAACGGAGGCCAGACGGATGACATTTTTGCGCTGGAAGCGGAAGCGATGGAAAAAGGCGACCGCGATGGCCCGGAGGCAGCGCTGACCTGGCTTCAGAATCGTCCGGACATGGCCTCACCCCGTAGCCGTTGGTTAATTCGTTTACTCATGGCACGGGTGGCAGAGCAGTACGGCCGCAACGAGCTTGCCCTGCACCTGCTCGGTGAACTCACCGCCAGTGCTCCGCAGCTGACCCTCAGTGACTGGGAGCCCGGGCTGTTGTTTGACGTGCTGGCCCGCCGTCTTCGGCTGTTGCGTCTGAAAGCTGGTCGCAGCGAGAGCGACAAAGCCCGGCTCACCCCGGAAATGGATGAACTGCTGGCTGGCTTGATTTCCATTGACCCCGCCCGGGCGATGGTGCTGTGCGGTTAGAAAAGAGGTAAACATGATGGATGTTTTGTTCTGGGTCGCTGCCAGCTTTGGTGCTGGCGTCTGGGTTGGAGTGCAGCACAGAAAAAGTCAGCGAAAATCCTTTCGGCAGTCCACATCGAAGAACCGTACCGTCCGAAGCGAAGCTCAGCCAACAACTTGTCCCCCCGCGTCGTCGCCACATCCAGCCGTTAAATACAGAAACTCTCGCTGGGAAGAGAAGGAGGACCTGTTCTGGGGAATGGTGGAAGAAGGTGTCATTCTTGAAAACAAAAAATACATGACAACCCCGACCGAAAGACAATATCTGGAAAAGCTCGAAGCGTGGTTTGGTCAATATTGTCGGATATTTTGCCAGGTGAGTCCCGGGCGCTTTTTGAAGTTACCGGAGCAGGAGGCGTTCAGTGCTGAAGAAAGAGCGCGTTTCTTTACCCAGTTTAATGCAATGTCCGTGGATTATGTTCTGGTCTCCAGAAAAAATAACAAAATTGTCTGCGTCATTGAGCTGGATGATAAAAGCCATGAACTTGATGAGCGTATTGCACGTGATAAACGGCTCGAACATATGTTTGAAATGGCCGGTGTTCCGTTACTTCGTGTCAACGTTGACGAAATGAACACTCAACCTCCCGTGTGGGATCGTCGTAAGGCTGTAGAAGAAAGAATGGCCGTTTCCTGAAATTTACTGAATTGAGTACTTTCTCCCATGGATGATTTAACCCTTCGCTATTACGAAGCCGAGATGCGTTACCTGCGCGAAGCCGGTAAAGAATTTGCCCGCGCCCACCCCGATCGGGCAGCGATGCTCAATCTGGATAAAACCGGGGCCCGTGATCCGTATGTGGAACGCCTGTTTGAGGGCTTTGCCTTCCTGATGGGCCGTTTGCGTGAAAAGCTCGATGATGACCTGCCGGAACTGACAGAAGGGCTGGTGAGCCTGCTGTGGCCCCATTACATGCGCACCATTCCGTCGCTGTCGGTAGTGGCATTCACGCCGGACTGGCGCCAGCTTCGCAAAATGGAAGTGCTTGAAAACGGCTTTTCCGTCCTGTCGCGTCCGGTCGGTCCCGATAATACGGTCTGCCAGTACCGCACCACCCGCGAAGTGCCCCTGCAGCCCCTGCACCTGGCTGAGGCCCGCCTGCAGACCGAACCGGATGGCCGCGCCGCCATCCGCCTGCGCTTTGAATGCCCGGACAAGGTGGACTGGTCGAAAGCCGGGATTGATAAGGTGGCCATTTACCTCGATGCGGACAGCCCGGTGGCCTCGGCTCTGCATCTGGCGCTGACGCGCCGGGTGCAGGCGATGTATGTCCGCCACAGTGAGACCCGTACCGAGCGGGTTCGTTTTGACGGCTGGTGTAAACCCATGGGCTTTGATGATACCGACCGGCTGTGGCCTAAAGGGGACTCAGCGTTCAGTGGCTACCAGCTGCTGCTGGAGTATTTCAGCTTCCGCGAGAAGTTTATGTTCGTGGAGCTCAGAGGCCTCGAGCTGGCAGGGCTGAGTCAGAAAACCACCTGGTTTGAGACCGATATCGTGCTCGACGGCGGCTGGTCGTCAGACATGCCGTTTGAGACCGATAATTTCCGCCTGCACTGTGCGCCGGTCATTAACCTGTTCTCACTGGAAGCGGACCCGCTGACGCCTGACCCGCTGCAGAACGAATACCTGCTGCGGCCGATGCGCATGCAGGACGGGCATACCGAAATCTACAGCGTGGACTCCATCCACGGCGCAGTGAAAAACGGCAAACATCCGTACGTGCCGTTCACCAGTTTCCGCCATCGCGGGGGCATGATGCGCCACGATGCGCCGGAGCGTTACTTCCACACCCGCGTGAAGCGCGGTCCCTCGGGGCTGTATGACACCTGGCTTATCCTTGGCGGTAAGTCATTCGAACTGGAACAACTGTCACAGGCCCCGGAGTCGCTCTCCATCCGCATCACAGGTACCAACGGTCAGCTGCCGCGCCGCTCACTCCAGAGTACGCTGCTGGACAGGGTGGTGAAAGCGGGCAAAGTGCCGGTTCGGGTCATGAACCTGACGGTGCCAACTTTGCCGCTTTACCCACCGGCAAATGACCGCTTCCACTGGCGGGTGATGAGCCATCTGGGTTCAAGTTTCTTAAGCATGATGGATAACCCGGAAGTGTTACGCGGCACGCTGGCGCTGTATGACTGGACCGACGATGAGATGAACCGCCGACGCCTGGAGGCGATTGTTGCCGTGAAGCACACGCTTATCCGTCGCTTTGAAAAGGGCTTTATGCTGCGCGGGGTGGACATTGAAATCACCCTTAATGCCGATAACTTTGCCGGGGAGGGCGACGTCACGCTGTTTGGCGAGATGCTGCATCGCTTCTTTGCCCTTTATGCCGATGTCCACCTCTTCAATCAGCTCACGCTGGTCCTGCAACCGACAGGGAAACGACTGCGATGGAAAGAGAATCACAGCCAGCACATTCCGGGCTGACAGAAGCGCTTCGCGACGACATCTGGCGGGTTAATTTCTACCGCTTCTGTCAGTTGCTGGAGCAAGAGAACCCGGACGCGCCGAAACTGGGCAGTACCGAGAAACTGTCCGCCGACCCGGTGCGCTTTCGTCCGTGGCCGGGAATGGGCTTCCCGGTCAGTGAACTGAAGGCGGTTGAAACCGATGAGGACCACCCGGACCTGTCGCCGACGGTGCGGACCACTTTCCTCGGAATGTACGGGGTGGACTCCCCGCTACCGACGGCGTACCTCGATGATATTGCGCAGCGCCGGGAGGGGTATGAAGCCACCACCGCGTTTCTCGATATCTTCAGCCACCGTATTCACACCCAGTACTACCGTATCTGGCGCAAATACGCTTACCCGGCTACCTTCGAAGCCGGCGGCGTGGATGACACATCTCTGTGCCTGCTGGGGCTGGTCGGTCTTGGCATCCCGGGTACGGCGGAGCAGATTGCCACGCCGGTTTCCCGCTTCCTGGCGCTGCTTGGCACCATGCGGCTGCCAACCCGCAACGCCGAAGGCATCCGCCAGCTGGTGAGCCTGCTGGCCCCGGAGACCCGGGCCACGGTTATCAGCCCGGACCCGGTAAAAGTTCCCGTTGAGAGCCGTAGCGGACTCGGCAAAGCTAACCGAGTGTCCCTCTCACAGCGGGCCACACTCGGCAAGACCGGCAAAGAAGCCTGCAGCCGTATCCTCTTGATGCTGGCGACTGACAATCCGCAGGAGGCGCAGGGCTGGTTGCCCGGCGGTCAGATGCACACTGACATGATGGTGCTGCTGCGGGTGTACATGGGTTATCGCTCCGATGTACGCCTTCGCCTCACGGTACCGGTAAGCTGTCTGCCTGAACCACGCCTGGGTAAGGCAAACCGGGTTCAGCTGGGCCGCACCGGCGTACTGGGTCTCAGGCGCGACCGTCCCACGACCCGTACGCACCTCACCGTAAGTCTGGGCACCTGTGAAGGCCTGACCTGTGAGACCCTGCGGCCGGCCGAGCCCGGCGGCTATCGCTTCGACTGATATTCCTGAAAGCAATACCCAACACCAGACACATTCAACACGCCCCTGTTTCTGAACGCTGAAAAGGACTCCACGAATGACTTTCGCTTCCCTGTCGCGCAGCGCCGCACTGATGCTGCTCTGTTCCCTGTTGACCGCATGTGGCCTGACTCAGGCCGTGTCGGACGGCACCGTCAGCGCAACCAGAGCCATTTTCTACAAAAAAATAAAGGTGCTGCACCTGGACTTCGAGCCACGTGCCGCAGCCAATGCCGATGAAAGCCAGACCCCGCTTGCCACCATGGTACAGGTCTACCAGCTGAAGGACCACCAGAAGGTGGACGCGGCTAACTATCAGAAGCTGCTGCGTGATGCGGATAACACCCTGAAAGAAGACATCGTCGCCAGCAAGTCGCTGCTGTTGATGCCAAAAGGCAGCATGACGCTCAATATGCCGATGAGCGAAGAGGCGAAATTTGTGGCGGTGGTGGGGCTGTTTAATCGGCCGGATATCAAAAACAACACCTGGAAGCTGGTACTGAGCCGCGACGACCTCGACCCTGACAAGCCGCGCACCATCCAGCTCAACAGCACCGGGCTGACCCTGGTTCCGGTGAAGGAGTAAACCCATGGACACCACCCTCGATAACTGGCTGGCGCTGTTTGACGGGCAGACCCGCTACCGCCTCGAGATAAGCGACAGTATCCTGAAGCCGGATGTGCTGAACTTCCACGGGCGGGAAGCGCTGAATACGCCGTTCAAATGGCGCATTGAGTTCACCACACCTCAGAAAGGTATTACCCGCGAGGATGCGATGCTGAAGTACGCCACCCTCAGCATGCTTTCAGG
Organism: Gibbsiella dentisursi; assembly: GCF_039539505.1. Taxonomy (NCBI): domain Bacteria; kingdom Pseudomonadati; phylum Pseudomonadota; class Gammaproteobacteria; order Enterobacterales; family Yersiniaceae; genus Gibbsiella; species Gibbsiella dentisursi. Next base: position 269,411 of record NZ_BAABDG010000003.1, on the reverse strand, counting down.
CCGGGTTGTGCAGGGCATTATCACCGGTTTTGAGGTCCTCAAAGAGACCGTGGATCAGACGCATTTCGCTGTGACGCTTTCCTCGCGCCTGGCGCTGCTTGCCCATACCCGCCGCTGCGCGGTCTGGCAGAATGTTTCGGTACCGGAACTGGTGGAGCAGGTCCTGCGCAGCCACGGGCTGGAAGGAGCGGATTTTGAATTCCGGCTGGAACGGACTTACCCGGTCCGCGAACTGATAACCCAGTGGCGTGAGACCGACCTGCAGTTTATTCAGCGAATACTGGCCGAAGACGGCATCTGGTTCCGCACCGGGGTCAACACTACCACCGGGCTGGATACGGTGACCTTCGCCGACAGCCAGCTGCAGTATCAGTTTGATGTATGCCTGCCGTACCGTGAGCCTTCAGCGCTGCATGACGGCGCAGCCGAAGCAGTGTGGGATGCCAGAGTGTGGCACCACACGGTGACAGGCAGTGTGGCCACCCGGGACTACAACTACCGCACGGCCGGTACGCCGATGGATGCGAAGGTCAGCGTCAGAAACGAGGCGGCCACTATCGGCGAACATTACCGCTATCTTGCCCCTTATCGTGAAGCGGGCGATGACACCACCTCTGAGCCGGAAACCGAAAGCGGCGCATTTTATGCTCGTATCCATCACGAACGTGAACTGAACAGGGCCATCCGCCTGCATCTCTTCAGCAACGCCAGCCACCTGACGCCGGGTATGGTGCTGGAGACTGGCGACAGTGATGTGTCGGAGCTGAAAGAAGGCATGGTTATCACGCTCACCACTTTCCGCGCCGCCCGTGACACCCGCCTGCACGTTTCGGTATGGGGCATGCCCTACAGCGAGCAGTTTTGCTTCAGACCCGGACCTGCACCGCGCCCGCTTATTGCCGGCACGCTGACGGCCCGCGTCGAGAGCGATGAGAAAAATGCGCCGTATGCGCACCTCGATGAAACGGGGCGTTACCGGGTGAAGCTGGACTTCAGCCGGGAAGACGTCGAACAGGGCTATAACTACCTGTGGATACGCCAGGCGAAGCCGTATGCTGGTGAAACGTACGGCTGGCACACGCCGCTGACTGATGGCACTGAAGTGGGGATTGCCTTTGACGGCGGCGACCCGGACCGGCCGTATATCGCCCATGCGTTTCATGACTCTGAACATCCGGACGTGGTCACCCGGGACAACCGCAGCCAGAACATCCTGCGCACTGCAGGCCAGAACGAACTGCGAATGGAAGACCTGCGCCAAAGCGAGCATATTGCGCTCAGTACCCCGTTCGGGGCTACGGCGCTGAATCAGGGACATATCGTTGACGCAGGGAACGAACCCCGGGGAACCGGCTTTGAGCTGCGCACCGATGAGTTCGGAGTTATACGTGTGGCAAAAGGGCTGCTGGTCACCGCCGATGGCAAAGTGCACGGCGAAGGCGATGTGCTGGATATGGACGTGGCACTAAAGGAAATTGAGGCCGTCCGGACGCAAATCGAGGGACTGGCCACAGCTACCCGACAGGCGAAAGCCCTCGAAGCTGATATCGCCAGCCAGCAGGCAATGTTCGCCGCACGGCTGAAAACCCTCAATGAGATGATCCACTTTTCAGCACCCGAGGGGATGGCTTTTACCAGCGCAGAGCATCTGCAGCTGGTGGCCACTGACAATATTGCCCTGAATGCCGGTGGTGATATCAGTATCGGGACCCAGGGGCATATCACCGGACTGGCGGGCGATAGCGTGGGAATGTTTGCTCAACACGGCAAGCTGAGCCTGATTTCGGCTCAGGGGCCGGTACAGTTTCAGGCGCAGCACGGCGTGATGCACCTGAGCGCCGAGCAGAAACTGACCCTTATCTCTGCCAGAGAGATGCTGCTGGCCGGGAAGAAGCGAATACGTCTGGTGGGCGGCGGGAGCTCCATCCTCATCGAGCAGGGGCAAATCAAGTACGAGACTGCAGGTACCTATACCCGCAAGGCCAGACGACTGGACACGGAAGGTGGTGCTTCGCAGAGGATAGAAATGCCAGTCTTGTACCCGCCAATCGAAAATAAAATTTGTATTCCTTGTCTGCTTAAAGCTATTCAGGCGAATGATGCGATAGTGCAGGGAGCATAAAAATGGACAGTACAGAACTCATTACAGCGTTATCCTGCAGTTCAGACGAAAACATCAGCCTGCTGTTTGAAGCCGGAGCGCAGCCGGAGGCCGATTTTCTGGCATTTAAAGAGCAGCATGCTCACAGGCTGCATTCTCTGTATATCCATCCTCAGTTGACAGAATTTCAGAACTACGGTCCCTGGTTGCTGGAAATTGATAATGCAGAGCAGTTACCTGATTATCTGACGTCTTTGCCGGGATGTGCCGCAGTCATTGTTTCAACGCGTTATCCATCAATGCTGGCAGTGCAGTTATCCCGTGGCTGTACAATTGTGCGGCCAGACGGCACTACTGCGTTGACACGCTTTTATGCCAGTCATGTCATGGAAGTGCTGGCCCGGTGTGCTGACTGCGACTGGCATGCTTTTTTGTTCGATGGCATCAGGCAGTGGTGGTTTCCCGGAGAAAGGCAATGGCAGCGACTCAGTATTACACCGTCAGAAGTTGAATACCCCACAAACCATATAATTCGGCTGAACAACACCCACTGGCAGCAGATAGCAGATCCTCCTGAAATCACCAGTGTACTGAACGAATGGCAGAAGATGACAACCAGCAAAATGTTTCCACCCTGTGCGCAGCGGTTAATGGTGATGAATGCGCTGAATAAAGCCGAGCGTGTGGGGTTAGAGAAGACTAAAGAACGCGTGTTGTATGCACTTTTTTACCTGAATGGGGGCAAAAAGATACTGGAGTCGGATGCACTGAGGGCTGTATTACCTGATGTTGTGGCTGGTGTGAAATCGCTGGCTGAGGTATTGAGTCATCATTCACATGTATAAATGCACAAATAATATCACAGAGACTGAATATGGGATTTTCAGAAAAACTTGAACATATTGATGCTGCAGTAAAACAGTTTTACGGCCGACGAAAAGTGTGGCTCTGGGGCGTGCTGTCTCTGCCGGTGGTGTTTCTGCTCGGGTGGATAGTGTGGGTGATGTTCTGGGCCCCGCCGATGGGCGGCGTGACGCTGATTATTCACAGCAAAATTGACCGGCCCATTCTGGGGTTCAGCGTGAACGGCATGGCGGGAGGGAATGCCGGGGCTTTTGACCCCGGTAATAAGTATGCGGGTGAAAATGGAGCAACAACCTGCTGCGGCAGTATCAGCGGGAAGACTGCCGAGGTGATCTGGACGCTGGATGTCACCGGGCCACAGTACGATGCAGGAATGCGGCTGGAACAGCGGCGGCTGGTGATGCCGCTGCCAGAACGCAAGCGGGGTGAGAACGATTTGCACGTCCATTTTTTACCGGGTGACCGGGTGCTGCTGGGGTGGAGCGATAACGCATTCTCGCCCTACGACCCGCGTAGCCCGAAGTACACTCCGCCACAACTGCACACAGAGGATAAGTGACCATGGAAATGGATTTGGACGCGATTATCGCGGCCGCACACCGGGCACAGCAGGCCTGCGATTACCGGCTGGGGAACTGCTCGCGGATACTGCATATCGGGTTCTTCTTTGACGGCGTGGGGCGCAATATCGAGCAGGACGCGCCAGAAAACCGGCTGAGCAATATTGCCCGGCTGTACCGGGCATATCCAATGCCTGAAAAAAACACCTCTACAGAATCATATCAAAAGCACTACATATCCGGGCTGGGCACGCCCTTTCTCGAAAGAGAGGGGGAAGCACTTCAGCAGGTGATGGACGGGACCGGCAAATCGGTACTGGAGAGCGAGAAATCTCAGCCTGTCGATGCACTGAAAGATATCGTCAAAGCGAAACTGGGCGGCGCCAGCAATCAGGACGTCCGCGATGAGATGAAAAAGAAACTGCTGACGCCCAGGGGCCAGCTAAAGATGCTGAGGGATGCCACCCTGAAAGGGGTGATCCGGGCGGGTATCGAAGCCACGCCCTGGTTACGCGACAGTGAGGTGGGGGCCTACAGCATGGTGACCGGCGCAGATACCCGTCTTAACAGCGCGAAAACGCGCTTTGAACGGTCCTTTGATGAGGCGGTAAAAGGTGGTGATGTACCTGTCCGACTGATTTCCGTGTCGGTGTTTGGGTTTGACATGGGAGGCACGCTGGCGCGGGAATTTATCGATATGTTGTTGGGTGAAATATGCGACAGGAATACGGGGGATAAACCCGCCTTTCGCGGTGTCCCGGTGGATATCGTATTTGCCGGGCTGTTTGACTGCTCGCGGGATACGCCGATGAGCAGTGATAACGGGCTGGACTATGCGGGCAGTGTCCTGGAATGGGTGCCGGAAAAACGCGCTGAAATGGCGGGGCAGATCATTTCGCTGTTCGGACGCAAGTTTCTCGACCATCATTCACCGTTACCGGCGGCCGTCAAAAAATCGCTGCATCTGGTGGCGACCCATGAGCGGCGGCGCTGGCGGTGCGTGTACCGCACCGGGCGGGACGGTTTTGAACATCAGGAATTGCTGATGCCGGGGTGCAGTGAGGATATCGGTGGCGGGCTGAAACCGGATGTACAAAAGCCGAGCGCGGAGCTGTGCCGGGTGTCGCTGCGGAAAATGTACACTGAGGCCATGAAGGCCACCGTACCGTTCCATGATTTGAAGTCATTGAGAGAAGTATCTGCGACAGTTGCATCATATTTTGACATGCGTGACAGCGTGGAAAGTCAGTCGGCTGAGCAGTGGGTGAAATCGTACCAGAGCGCGGTTAATGCCACCGCGCTGAGTTATGGTGCGATGAACCGGCATCTTGATGGTTATTTTGAGTGGCTGGGGCGGCAGTTTTACGAATACAAGAGCGAGCTGCGGAGGCTGGAGAGTATTCAGTCGGGCATTCGGTTGTCTCCCGGTGCGTTGATGGGGTTTGCGGGCATTACTCCGCAGGCCAGACATACATCGGATGAGGTGGCTGAAGATATCCGTCTGCTGAAAAAACACTGGGGCTGGTTGTCTGATGTTGCGAATGCGGCCCATCTTTTGCTGACTCAGGAGTATCATTATCCCCCTCAGCTTTATCTGGACAATATCCTTATGCCCGCCCGTGCGCGTGCTGAATATTTTCTGGAATGCGGTGCTGCCGGACACGATGGAAAATCGCCGCCGATCAGATGGTGTGTGGATTCGTCGGTACTTTATGCGTGGTTTGTGCATGATGTACAGCGTGCTGAGGGCATCAGTGACGGGTATTTTTCCGTGCGGTGGATGGAGCCACGGTAGTGATTATGTTCAATGAAAAACAGGAAGTACCGGATATAAGTAATAGTTGAGTAAACTTATTTGCAATCCCGGTTTATTAATGAAAGGGATGTTATCAGATAATGTTTGGTAAAATTAAATATGCGATGAAATATCATCGCCGAGCAAGGTTGAGTTATTTTTTTAATTGTGTTTTGCTCTCTGTTTTTTTATTTGTAGTTATGAATGTTATTACATCTGTTTATGTTAGCGCTTTTCCTGGTGTTAAGATAAATCAGCCCGTAAGCAGTTTGACCAGTTTTGGGTTTTCAATATCTTTTGGCTATGGTCTTATTTATTCATTTGTTGTTATCGTTACAGGATTTGTTTTTATGCTGCTAAATGTACAGCGACTTCGTGATATGGGGTATCGATATCCTGTGGTTGTTAGCCTGTTGTTGATTATCTTTTCTCAGGTCTCAGATTTTCTTGATAATCTGGTGAAAATGAATTTTATATCTTTGTTTATCGATATGGGGTTGTTGGTATTTTTTATAATAATGCTTTTTACGGAATCAAAAAAACAGACAACATATTAATTATTTGAGAAGGCAGCGTCAAAAAGGAAAAGTTAAAATGTCGAACTGACTTTTTACTCCGGCAATCTTCTTTCCAGTGTGTTGATTGAACTATTTCCACGATTAAATGATTATGAGAAGAAGTTGTGATGTCTCATCATTGCCCTTCCCTTTACGAAACCTTATACGGAAATTTTACCGGTGGCCTCGACCTCCATCAGGTCAGTGAAGAAAATCGGGTCATCGTGTCGGTGCTCGATAACATGCAGCGTATTCTGAATACCCGGGCCGGAAGCCTTAAACATCTTCCGGATTATGGTCTGCCGGATATGACAACCGTTCTGCAGGGAATGCCGGGGACGGCACATCAACTGATGAGCGTGCTTTCAGATGTTCTGCTGAAGTATGAGCCACGTATTAAGCGTGTCAATGTGACCATGCAGGAACAGACTCAGCCTGGTGAGTTGCATTATGTCATTGATGCAGAACTTAAAGAGGCCGGACTGGTTCGTTACGGAACAACATTTATGCCGGAGGGCAGGGTGTTGCTGCGACATCTTAAGCAACAGCAGTTTGTGGACAATTCATCTTATTATCATGTCTGATTTTTTTATCCGGGCAGCCCCTGTGTGGGAGGTCCGGATGAAAAATATATTTTTTGTGATTTTGATTATGAACCCGTTATTTAACGATATTCAGATGCGTCTTTTTCATCTGAATCATTCCCCGTATTCCTGGCACTGGAGCGTCAGATTCAGACCTCATGAAGCCGTATAAGACCTGAGCCTGTACCACGCCCGCTGATTGCCGGGACCCTGACGACCCGCGTTGAGAGCGACGAGAAGAATGCGACGTATGCGCACCACTCCGCCACGTCCGTTTCTCAGCAGTTCGTTACTGGAAGAAGGTGCTGGCAGGCGGCACACCACCAATCCTTTCCCGGTGCCGGGGAAGGGTAACTACCGCCGTCCGGATATCATTATCGTGAGAAACATGAATGATCGCTGGCCGGGGCTTGCCGGGCGGGACACGGAAGGGCAGATGCACACTGATAATCTGGAGCGCCTGGTGGAGGTGAAGTTTCCCGGGGACAAGTTGGAACAGGAACAATACAGAGACTATATGAAAATCGTCGGTGGCGCTCGTAGCAAGATGACTATTCTGGAGATTCACGACTGTCGCACAGAAGATCAGCAGTGGAGCGATCAGGTCGTCAATGTGACGATGAAGGCCTGGAAGACCAGCGGGGCGAAATACTGGCCGCTGTTCCTGTATCCGCCTATTTTCACTCCACGCCCACCTGCAATCCCGGTGCCTGCAAAAGTTGAACCCTGGACGTATGCCGGGAAAGCCGTAGCTGACCTCAGCGAAGGGGCAATCAACAATATAGCGGCCGGCTGGCATGCGCTGTCAGAAGATATGCAGCAAAAGCTCAGTCAGACTGCGGGCTGGCTGAATGACAGCGGGGAATGGGTATACTCTCAGGGGCATCAGGCATGGCGCTGGGTCAGTCAGACGGGACGTGCTGCGGCTTCATGGACGGATGAACAGCTTCGGGCTGCGTGGTTTAAAATCCAGAAAGCAACCGATATGACGCTGGATATGCTGAAGCAGGTCAACTGGGTACAGGTACTGACGGATGTGGCCGTCACCGTTGGTGTGGTGCTTGTCACCGTAGGTGTAGGTGCCCTGGTAGTGACGTTAGGTGTCCCGGAAGCGCTGCTGGCCGCGTTTTTGTTGAGTATTCGTCTGGCAATCACCGCATGGGAAGCGCTGGCTGCAGTACTGGGTGTCGGAGTGGTCGGCACGCTGGCAACCCAATAAGGAATGAGAATGGAACTGAATGGCTTAGACCTGAATTATATCGAGAAGTGGATGCCGGAAGCGTCGGTGAAGTACAAGGACGGCAGTCAGGCGGTGAACCTCGGCCTGATAATCACTGTGTTTTTTAAGGATGGTCATACACCTGAAGTCCGAGAAAAAATGGTCGGGTGTGTTGAACGCTATTATGCAGAATTTAAACCACACTTGAAAAAAACTCTGGTGGGTAAAAAATGGACGACAATAACGGAAAAAAATTATGCCAAGCAACGACAGGAGATTTTTGGGGCTTCTCCTGAGGAAGTTTTTGACTGGATACTCAGCAGTGGTACTGAATCATACTTGTCCCCGGATTATGAAGTCTTCATCATGGGTAAACGGATATTCCATAATGACCATGACCGTTCCGTAATTAAACTGGTATTCCCGCTATCTCTGCTAAAAGAGCCAGATGGAAAAGAGCGTTATCAGGCATGGTTGATGTGGCTGTGTGATACTTTCAATGTTGAAAGTGGTAATGCTGGTCTTTCATTTATTCTGCCCTATGCGTTCGAACGCATGTTCCCTTACGAATACAAACTGGCGCAGCGTTTTCCGGGCGTGATGGTGGATTCTATCGGTACGCTTGACGGCAGGTTTGTCGTCAACAATCTGAAAAGTGTTTGCTGGTACACGATCCTGGGCAATTCATGGGTGGATAAACTCGGTGGTGAAGAGAAACTGACTCATCGGCTGAAGCACACACCAGAGATTGAATTGCTGCCTTATAATGGTGGCCTTATTCTCAAGGCTGGAGCACTACCGCCGGGTCTGGGGGAGATACAAACAGAAGAATTACCGCCATTACTGGTGAAAGTAAACCAGATAATTAAGCCTGTTCGCTTTGATGGAAAGCGCTCTCTGCATTTCTACTCCGAACACGAGAATTTCCAGTTCGATGATGAGTCCAGTTCGAAATGGTACAAGCGTTTCGATGAAGCCAGTGCTGCGCTGGATAAAGAAGATGAAGGTAAGTCCTGGGAGCCGGTCAGGATTACCTGCTGGAGTGGTGAAAAATCCCCGTTTGATGGTCGATGGGCCACCATTGTTAACGGAACGACGCAGTACACCCAAACCCGCGCCGGAGAGATTATGCCGGAATTTGAAGATAAGCATGGCCAGAGGCACCATGCCAGCTGGTCGCTGCTCGAAAGAGATGATGGTGGTAGCGTGTTTGCCATAACTCCGGATGCGAGAAACTGATCATGCCGCGCAATTCGCCCTCATTATGCGAGATGCTTTACGGCAACTTTGTCGGTGATCTCGACCTTCAGCATATCAGTGAAGAAAATCAGGTCATCCTGTCGGTGCTGGATAATATGCAACGGATCCTTAACTGCCGCGCCGGTAGTCTGGCACATCTGCCAGACTACGGTCTGCCGGATATGACTACCATTCTACAAGGACTTCCCGGCATTGCGCATAAGCTGATGTCAACGCTGTCTGCGGCCCTGCTGAAATATGAGCCTCGCCTGAAATCCATTGATGTTGTACTGCTTGATCAGGAAATACCGGGTGAGCTGCGCTACGCCATCGATGCCGAGCTAAAGGGCATCGGGCTGGTACGCTATGGCACAGAATTCATGCCGGAAGGCAGAGTGTTGGTGCGTCATATGAAACAGCAAAACTATCTAGGCCGTCAGAATCACATTTAGCCCGCCACCTTCTCCGAACCGAGATCAGAATACATTTATGTCAGCAAAAGAACGATTTCTGCAAAAACTCCAGGATGCCCGGCCACAGGCAAGCAGCTATGCGACAAAGGGGCTGGCCGATCTGGCCGAATTTCGCCAGCGCCTGGGTGAATTCAGGGAAAAGATTGAAACCTGGCTGGCAGGAACGGGGATCCGCCTCGCTGACGTTCAATGCACGTTGACAGAAATCCTCATCAGCAACGCTGCGTTCCCGATCCCCTGCTTTGCGCTTCATTATGAAAACCGGATGGTGAAATTCACCCCGGTGTTTCTGTACGGGCAGGGCGTGACAGGCTGTGTGGAAGCCACTCTGGTTGTCGGAGGACAGTCTTCTGCTTTAGGCAGGCTATTCATGCGCTCGGCCGAAAGTGCTGAGTGGACGTATACATCCGCCTGCACGCCAGCAGGCCGGCGAGCAGTATTCGATGAGGACGCCTTCTTTGTGATGGTTGACGCTCTGTTACCCTGACAGGTAATAGGCTTTTGCCTGCACCAGGCTCATCACTTCTCCATATGCCCGCATGCTCAGGGATAACGACATAATGCGAAGCACAGAACCACATCCTATCCGTACGGGAGGAGATCCCCGATCGTTCCCGGATTTCAGCGCCCTGCGCGATGAAATGAGTAAACAAACCCATCCGGCCAGGCCTGATATCCACTGGAGTGAGGTTGAAAAGCTGGCGCTGTCGCTGTTTGAGAAAAACGGCATCGAGCTCCAGACGGGGGCCTGGTATACCCTAGCCCGCAGCCACCTGGCGAAGTGTGCAGGTATGAACGAAGGGCTAAGCATTCTTGGTGCTATTCTGGGCCATCAGTGGGCGCAGTTCTGGCCACAGAGTCCGCATGCGCGCGTGGAGATCCTTGCGGGAATGTTCCAGCGATTGCAGAAAGTATTCCGTACATTCTCACTGGGGTCTGCCGATCGTTCGTCGCTGCTTAATCTGGAAAATACTCTGGGAGCGTTCAACGATTCCCTTGTTCGTCAGGAACTGCAGTCTGTAAGTCAGATAACACCGCTATTACAGCAGGTGCGCAGCGCTATTATGCGTCTTGAAAATGCATCCTCTCCGGAACTGGCATCAGCAGGTATAGCGCTCAGTGTGCCTGTTGAATCAGGGAGTGAGTCAGCAGAGCAACACGTTGGGGAACGTTCGCCACAGCTGGTTTATGTCATCAGGCAGGAGCCTGCTGTTCAGGTTGAGGTGCAACAGGATGCTTCACCGCCACCTAAATGGGGAAGAGCATTTGCCAGCGGAATGGCCGCAGCTTTTGTGGTCAGTGCGGTGGCCTTCACTGGCTGGCATTATTTTACTCATCCGTCGGCAGAGGCTCTGACAATCAATACTGCCCTGCAGCCTCTCCCACACCCGCTGACATCCACGGAGATTGCGTCGCTCAACGTCAATACAAAGAACGATAAACTGGCTGCTCGTTGGATTAGCCAGACATCAGCCCGCCTGAACACGCTGGCAGCACTGCCACCGGACTGGCGTATTCAGTATGGTCAGGGGCTGGTTTCTCAGGCGAATGCCCTCTGGCCAGAGCGGCCGGATGCGAAGCAACTGGAGACACAGTGGCAGCAGCAGCTGGCGCTGAACGGGATTTCAGCGGATTCCCTTAACGGATGGCACGAAGGGATGAGTAAACTGCAGGAACTGACGACGCAGCTTAATGCGCTTGATGGTCAGAGAGGAAAATACATTACCGTCAGTGAGCTTAAATCGCAGGTCTTTGGCATGCTGACAAGCTTCCGCCAGACCGTGCCGGTGGAAGAACAGTTTCGGCAGTTGAAGCTGCTCCCTGAAGACTCGCTGCAGCGTCAGCAGCAGATTCAGCAGGCTGAGCAGCACCTCCGGGCTCAAATCTCTACGTTGGCGCAGGAAAAACAGCGTGACTAATACCAGGGAGGTCTGACATGGTGGATAAAACGCAGCGTCACCGTAATCACTGGACACAGTGGACGGTCGCCGAAATTACGTTTGTGGAACAACACTATGGCCAACTGTCTGCCCGTGAAATCGGGGAGCGGATAGGCCGGTCTGCCAATGGGGTGGCCCGGATTGTTCAGCTTTACGGTCTGTCCCGTGGCGTGGCACCGACCTGGTCGGAAGAGGAGCTGGCATTGCTCCAGACCCACTATGCAGAAGGCATAGAGTATGTCATATCACTCTTGCCCGGGCGTTCACGCAAGGCTATCTTCCGGCAGGCGTCCCTTGCTGGGCTCACTAGTCGCAGTAGCTGGAGCCGTGAAGATAAGTCCTTTCTGGTAAAGCATTACGGCAATCTGCCAACAAAAGAAATTGCCACCAGACTGGGCAGAAGCGTCAGTGCGGTGAGGGCGGCAGTGGTCAAATTTGACCTTGGAACAGGGAAAAACAGACCCTGGTCGGAAAGGGAACTAGTGTTTATGCAGGCGCACTACACTGGGTTTTGTCTGTTTACAAAAAAAGAAGGGATACGCTGAGGCTCAGCCCTTTTATGGGCTGAGCTTTTATACCATTGTAGTTTTATAAGTATCTTCTTGCCCATAGGAGAAGTCAGCACACCAATGCATCGTTCCCCCTCCTTCTACAAGACTGCTTTTAATTCGAACCACTATCCTGAGTGAAGTTTCGCAAAGTCAAAGGGGCTTACTGGTTTCTCCTCATTTGCATCCAGAAAATCAGCCCACCATTGCAGCATCAGCCTTCGCTCATCCAGAAACTCCGCTTTATGGATATAAGCCGCACGTACGCCATTTCGCTCCTGATGGCTCATTTGGCGTTCAACAGCGTCCCTTGACCATAACCCTGACTCAATCAACGAACTGCAGGCCATTGCCCGGAAGCCGTGACCACAGACATCGACCTTTGTATCGTAGCCCATCAGCCGCAGTGCGTTATTCACCGTGTTCTCACTCATGGGTTTCCATGGATTGTGATCGCCGGTGAAAATCAGTTCATGTTCTCCGCTGATAGTGTGGATCTGTTGTAGTATATTCAGCGCCTGAGTAGAGAACGGCACAAGATGCTCTGTTCGCATTTTTGAGCCACGATGGGAATACTTGACCCCTTCAATAGGTTTCCGCTCAGGAGGAATGGCCCACATGGCTTTCTCAAAGTCGATCTCAGACCACCTGGCAAAGCGTAGTTCACTGGAACGGATGAAGATAAGCAGGGTGAGTTTAGTTGCCAGCCGGGTGAGAGGTTGTCCTCTGTATGCATCCAGTCGTTCAAGAAGCTCTGAAATGCGATTTAAGGCGAGGGCAGGGCGGTGCTGGCGTTTCACCGTGGTTAACGCGCCAGCCATATCCACGGCAGGGTTATAGGTGATAATGCCTGACTGGGCAGCATAGCGCATGATTGCAGTGATACGCTGCTGAAGGCGCGCTGCAATCTCATAGATCTCTTTGGCTTCGGCAGCCTTTACTGGAACAAGTAAATCGGGAGTCCTGAGGGTGGTAATGTCACGTGAGCCAATAAAGGGAAACACATGAGTTTCGAGGCTTTTCAGTATTTTCTCACTATGTGAGGCTGACCATTTTTTGTTGCTCTTATGCCACTGCCTTGCGATGCCTTCAAATGTCTGAGCTACATCGGGTACTGACTTTTTGATGCGTTTCTGTTCGCACGGGTCAATCCCTTCAGCTATTTGTTTTCTCGCGGCATCACGTTTTTCCCTTGCTTCTGATAACGAGACTTCAGGATAGACGCCCAGAGCAAGTGTTTTCTCTTTGCCCAGAAACCGGTAGCGGAGCCGCCAGTAGCGCGAGCCGTTAGGGTGAACGAGCAAAAACATGTTGCCGCTGTCGGCAAGTTTATAAGGTTTTTCATCCGGTTTAGCTGCACGGATTTTAGCGTCAGTGAGCGCCATTGGCGGTATCTCCTGATAGTAAAAGGGGTATAAATTTTAGCGAATCAGACTATACCCTCAGTTGTACCCTCGCAAGGGACTTGATGCGGGTTGAAGTTGATTGAGTTGGGTGGAGTTAAGGGATTGTAGAGGTGTTGGTTTTGGCGGGCTTAGAATGCAAAAACGGACCTCCATGGAGGTCCGTTGATATGAATTTGGTGCCCGGACTCGGAATCGAACCAAGGACACGGGGATTTTCAATCCCCTGCTCTACCGACTGAGCTATCCGGGCAACGGGGCGCATTAAACCGTAAAGGCTCGCTGGCGTCAACGGCTTTCTGTCGCAAAGTGGTGCGGTTGCTCTATTTTTATTCAGGTTTGTGTGGGTAATGGCTACGTCACCGCTGTGGGCTCGGGCGGTAGCGGTAGCAGGCCGTTACATTATGCTCACGGCCACCTCCATCTATTCTTTTGCCGGGTGATTAATCACTTAAATAACAGTTGATTAAGTTAACTTCTTGTTGAGGGGAAATCGAACAATTGTTACTTGAACCCCATAAAGAAACGTGTAATCATTGCGCAAATTTTAGCATTTACATCACGGTGATATCGCTCATCAACGTTAGAGGACTGCAGGCATGACTGGTTGGATTGTTCAGGCGCTTTCGCGCACCAGACATCTGATGATGCCCTCGCTCCGCCGTGATTTCTCCCGCACGCTGTATACCCGATTACCTTCGCCCCCCATGCGGTGAGGGCGCCGCTATGCTCGCTGTTAGGCATTATTAAAAATAGCGCTGTGGCGCTGATTTTACTGATGTCTATCGGTTGTGGCTGAACCCAGTCCCCGATAACTGCCTGCGCTCAACGCATCAGGCTGGCCGCGCTTGCAGATAAGCTGCAATGCGAGCATCACATGGCCGGGGTAGCCTTTGTTATCCTTTAACGTATGTGCCTGTGGCACACCTCATCCTTAACAGTTTGAGAGTTCGCTTTATGAAAGAATTGAAAATAGCAACAAGCGCCAATCTGGTCGCCAGCATTGAAACCCTGCGTCAGGTTGTGCGCATCGAACAGACCGACTACACCGACGTTGCCGCGGCGGTGGTGTCTGTGGCTGATGTGAATGCCGGTATTCTGGCTGAACTGAAGGCCACCGGGTTTGATATCCCAACGTTTGTTGCTGTTGAAGGGGACGAACACCTGTCCCCGGATTTCCTGCCGTTGATTACCGGCGTGTTTGCGCTAACGCCTGCCACCAAAGCGTTTTATATGGCGCAGTTGGAAGCGGCCGCGGATACCTATGAGCAGGCATTGCTGCCGCCGTTCTTCAGCACCCTGAAAACCTATGTGGAAATGAAAAACGCCACCTTTGCCTGCCCCGGCCACCAGGGCGGCGAGTTTTTCCGCAAGCACCCGGCGGGGCGCAAGTTCTTCGAGTTTTATGGCGAAACCCTGTTCCGCTCCGACATGTGCAACGCGGATGTCAAACTTGGCGATTTGCTGATCCATGAAGGATCGGCCAAGGATGCGCAAAAGCACGCGGCGCGCGTGTTCAACGCCGATAAGACCTATTTTGTGCTCAACGGCACCTCGGCGGCGAATAAAGTGGTGACCAATGCGCTGCTGACGCGTGGCGATCTGGTGCTGTTCGATCGCAACAACCATAAATCCAACCACCACGGCGCGCTGATCCAGGCCGGCGCCACGCCGGTGTATCTGGAAACCGCCCGCAACCCGTTTGGCTTTATCGGCGGCATTGATTCGCACTGCTTCAACGAAGGCTATCTGCGTGAACAGATCCGCGAAGTGGCGCCCGAGAAGGCCAACCTGGCGCGGCCGTTCCGCCTGGCTATCATCCAACTTGGCACCTATGACGGCACCATCTACAACGCCCGGCAGGTGATCGACACCATCGGCCATCTGTGCGATTACATTCTGTTTGATTCTGCCTGGGTGGGTTACGAAGGCTTTATCCCGATGCTGAAAGAGTGCTCGCCGCTGCTGCTGGAACTGGATGAGCACGATCCCGGCATCTTTGTCACGCAATCTGTGCATAAGCAGCAGGCGGGGTTCTCGCAAACGTCGCAGATCCATAAAAAAGACGATCACATCAAGGGGCAAAAACGGCATTGCAACCATAAGCACCTAAACAACGCTTTTATGCTGCATGCCTCAACCAGCCCGTTTTATCCGCTGTTTGCCGCGCTGGACGTTAACGCCAAAATGCATGCCGGCGCCGCTGGCCGCCGGATGTGGATGGACTGCGTGTATCTGGGGATCGAGGCGCGCAAGCAACTGTTGGCGCGCTGCGAAATGCTGAAGCCGTTTATCCCACAGCAGGTGGCCGGCAAGCCCTGGCAGGATTATGAAACCAGCACTATCGCTAACGATGCGCGCTTCTTCAGCTTTGTGCCGGGCGAACATTGGCACGGTTTTGCCGGCTATGCGCAGGATCAGTACCTGGTCGATCCGTGCAAACTGCTGCTGACCACGCCGGGGATTGATGCCGCAACCGGCCAATACACCGAGTTTGGTATCCCGGCCACCATTTTGGCCAACTTCCTGCGCGAAAACGGCATCGTGCCGGAGAAATGCGATCTCAACTCGATCCTGTTCCTGCTCACGCCAGCGGAGAACCCGGCTAAGATGGAACTGCTGGTGGATATGCTGGTGCAGTTTGAGCGCTATGTTGCGGAGGATGCGCCGTTGAGCGAGGTATTGCCGACGGTCTATCGCAAGAACGAGCAGCGTTACCGTGGCTACACCATTCGCCAGCTGTGCCAGGAAATGCACGATCTGTACGTGAGCTATGATGTGAAGCAACTGCAGAAAGAAATGTTCCGCCAGGCCCATTTCCCACCGGTGATGATGAACCCGCAGGATGCCAACGTGGAGTTTATTCGCGACAACGTGGAACTGGTGCCGATCGGCCAGGCGGCGGGGCGTATCGCCGCCGAAGGGGCGCTGCCTTACCCGCCGGGCGTACTGTGCGTGGTGCCGGGGGAAGTCTGGGGCGGTGCGGTGCAGCGCTATTTCCTGGCGCTGGAAGAGGGGATTAACCGGTTGCCGGGGTTCTCGCCGGAACTGCAGGGCGTTTATATCGAGAAAAAAGACTACGGCTGGAAGCGGATTTTCGGCTATATGATCAAGCAGTAACAATAAGGGCCGGCGATAAACCGGCCCTTATTGTATTCGGGGGCCCATCACAGTGATTGCCCCCGTTGGCGCTACCTGCGGCGGTAGCTTTTCTGCGCGGTGTTAACCTTCACCAGATAACGGCGCGATTCAGCCGCCGGGTGCTTGGTGGTCAGCGTCTGGTACACGTCGCCAGGCTGCATGCTATTGATAATATCAACGGCACGCGAACGATCGCTGGAGAACACCCGCAACACGCTGCCGGCGCCGCCGTTATAGGCGGTGATCACCGCGTAGCGGCGCGACGTCGGGTTCTGAATGCCGCCCAGATAGGTGCCCTGCAGCAGCGCCAGATAGGCGGTGCCGGTATCGATGTTGTTTTCCGGATCGAACAGGTAGCTACGGCTTGGCGTGCCCCATTTCCCGCGCAGTTTAAACACATCCTTGCCGGCGGTGTGTTGCACCACCTGCATCAGGCCAAGCGCGTCTGATCCGCTCACCGCATAGGGGTTGAAGCTGGATTCCGTCTGCATGATGGCCAGGATCAGCGATTCTTCCACACCGTATTTTTCCGATGCCTTGCGCACCATCGGCAGGTATTTGTGCGCACGTTTATCCAGGTGGTTTGGCACCAGTTGGATGGTTACGGAGTAAATCACGTGCAAGCCGGAGTTGCGTTTTTGCAGCTTGGTTTGCACCAGATAATCGGCAAAGTGCGCAGCGCGCCATTCCCAGCGGATCGGCTCGCCATTGTTATCCAGCACCTGGCCGTACAGGAACGGCTCTTTACTGATCTGGATATCATTGGCGTCGGAATAGAGATCCACCGAGCCCGGATCGTCGCCCATCAGCAGGGTGGTGATAATCGCCTTGCGCAGGCTGGCGGCCGGATCGGTTGGCGAGATGGTCTCGAACGTAATGGTACCGGCATCAAAGTTGATGTGGCTACGCGTCAGGTACTGGTCGGTATATTTTACGTAATCTTTTGGCCCGGCGATCAGTACCTCGTTCAGCCCCCAAATATTCTCAATGTTATGGGCAAATTGGCCCATCAGGATGTCGAAGGCGTTGGTGTCTTTCACCCAGGCTTCGTTGTACTCATCGCTTTTTTTACCGGAACAGGAAATCAGTAAGGGTGCTATCACTAGCAAAGCTAAAATTTTCTTCATCTTAAGCCGTATCATGATGAATTATATAAATATATTCAGGGGCCAGCGCCAGGCCCCGAAACACCTATTCGCTCGGTGGCGTGTAGCCTTCGATGTGGACGTCGTGCCCTTCAAACAGGAATTTGGTCATCTCGCCTTCCAGAAGCTTGCGATCCTCCGGGTTCATCATGCTCAGCTTTTTCTCGTTAATCAGCATGGTTTGTTTTTTCATCCATTCTGCCCAGGCTTCTTTCGAGATTTCGTTAAAAATGCGTTTGCCGATTTCACCCGGATAGAGTTGAAAGTCCTGGCCTTCGGCTTCCCGCTGCAGGTAAGTACAAAAGATGGTTCTGCTCATGCTAATTCCTCATCAATGGCGCTGTTACCAAATAAACTGTGTTGGATCGGGTGCTTTGCCAACTGCAATAGCAGGCGCTCTACCGGCGCGGCGAGCCCAACCGATGGCGGCTGCGCTAAGTTATACCAGAGACCGTTTCCCTCATCCATGCCGCAGCCAGGCTTATCGAGCGGCTGCCACATAGGCACAATATCCAGGTGGAAATGGCTGAAGGTATGGCGAAATGCGTTGAGCTGTACCAAACGGCTGCCTTTCAGACCACGTTGTTGCAGCCAGAGTTCCAAATCGGCCTCGGCGGTGAACTGCGGGAAGCAAAACAGGCCGCCCCACAGGCCAACGGCGGGGCGCTGTTCCAGCCATACACGATCGCCGTGCTGCAACAGTAAAAAGTAGGCGGTTTTTTCCGGCAGCGTCTGCTTGGGTTTCTTGCCTGGGTATTTTGCCCAGCTATGATTAGCGTAGGCCATACAGCCGGTATTGAGCGGGCACAGTTCGCATTTGGGGCGGGAGCGGGTGCACACCATCGCGCCCAGATCCATCATCGCCTGGTTGAACTGGCCAACGCCCTGCGCCGGGGTGACGTCGGTGCTGATTTGCCATAGGCGGTTTTCCACCTCTTTTTTTCCTGGCCAGCCTTCCACCGCGTAGCAGCGCGCCAGCACGCGTTTTACGTTGCCGTCGAGGATCGGATAATGCTGCCCAAGCGATAAAGACAGGATGGCGCCGGCCGTTGAGCGGCCGATGCCGGGCAGCGCGGCAATTTCTTCAAAGGTGGTCGGGAATTCGCCGCCGTGCTGTGCCACAATAGTTTGCGCTGCCTTATGCAAATTTCTGGCCCGCGCGTAGTAGCCAAGCCCGGTCCACAGGTGCAGCACTTCGTCCAGCGGCGCTTCAGCCAAGGCGCGCACGTTGGGGAAGTGGGCCATAAAACGCTGGAAATAGGGAATAACGGTGGCCACCTGGGTTTGTTGCAGCATCACCTCAGAGAGCCACACCTGATAAGGCGTTTTATCCAGTTGCCACGGCAGCGTTTTACGGCCGCAGCGTTGATACCATTCAAGCACCAGGTGCGAGAACTGCTGTGCTTGCATCATAAGTGGGTTTCGTGTTCGGCAGACAAATTAAATTAAAGCGCGATTGCAGCATAGAGTCAGTGGGCTGTAAACCGGAACTTTCCTACGCTGGCAGTCCGGCTGCCGCAAGCGGCAACTTTATCGGCGCAACCATGCCGTTAACCAATAAGTAGGTTGTATTGTTTTTGTATCTTTGCATAATGCGCGTTTCCTTCATTGGCAGCCAAACAGACAGAAAACACGATGATTAATGACGTCATATCCCCGGAATTTGATGAGAACGGCCGCCCAATGCGCCGTATCCGCAGTTTTGTCCGCCGCCAGGGGCGGTTAACCAAAGGCCAGCAGCACGCGCTGGATAACTATTGGCCGGTGATGGGCGTGGAATATCAGACTGAACCGGTCGATCTGGCGGCGCTGTTCGGGCGCGAAGCGCCGGTGGTGCTGGAAATCGGCTTTGGCATGGGGGCTTCGCTGGTCACGATGGCGAGCAATAACCCGCAGCAGAATTTCCTGGGGATTGAAGTCCATTCCCCTGGCGTGGGCGCCTGCC
The DNA here is from genome assembly GCF_039539505.1 of Gibbsiella dentisursi. Lineage (NCBI taxonomy): Bacteria > Pseudomonadati > Pseudomonadota > Gammaproteobacteria > Enterobacterales > Yersiniaceae > Gibbsiella > Gibbsiella dentisursi. The sequence goes on along the minus strand of NZ_BAABDG010000003.1, from coordinate 249,897 downwards.
TGGCCGACGCCCATGAAGCGGGCCTCGGCAACCTGCGCGTGATGTGCCATGACGCGGTGGAAGTGCTGGAAAACATGATCCCGGACGGCTCGCTGGATATGGTGCAGCTGTTTTTCCCGGATCCCTGGCATAAAGCGCGCCACAACAAGCGCCGTATCGTGCAGACGCCGTTTGTGGAATTGGTGCTGCGCAAGCTGAAAGTCGGCGGCGTATTCCATATGGCGACCGATTGGCAGCCCTACGCAGAACATATGCTGGAGGTTATGCGCGGCGTCGCGGCGTACCGTAACCTTTCGGCCGATAATGATTACGTACCGCGGCCGGATTCACGGCCGTTAACCAAATTTGAATTACGTGGCCAACGTCTGGGGCATGGCGTTTGGGATTTGATGTTTGAGAGGAGAGCATAATGGCTAAGAACCGCAGTCGTCGTTTACGCAAGAAGTTACACATTGATGAGTTTCAGGAGCTGGGTTTCTCTGTTGCCTGGAGCTTTGCGCCCGGCACCAGCGTTGAGGATATCGACAGTACGCTGGACGCGTTTATTGACGACGTGATCGAACCCAATAGCCTGGCCTTTGACGGCAGCGGTTACCTGCGCTGGGAAGGGCTGATCTGCCTGCAGCAAATCGGCCATTGCACCGAGCAGCATCGCGAACTGGTGAAAAACTGGCTGGAAGCGCGTGGCCTGGTTGAGGTTAAAGTCAGCGATTTGTTCGATATTTGGTGGGATTGATATTGCCTGGCGCGGGGCGCAAAGCGCCCCGATATAGCGCCGGTGCGGCAGACTGGGCGCCCAGCCTGTTTTTGATAGGATGGCCAGGTGCCTGTTTGCGATGTGTGGAGTGGCGGGGTGGTTACAGCATTAAACAACGCGTTGCTGGATGAGATCCTGCAACAGGTTCGCCCGTTGATTGGCAAAGGCAAGGTGGCGGGCTATATCCCGGCGCTGGCCGAAGTCCCGGCCGATCGGCTGGGCATCGCCGTGTGTACCGTTAACGGCGACATGTTTCAAGCCGGCGACGCCGGCGAGCGCTTTTCAATTCAGTCGATTTCCAAGGTGCTTAGCCTGACGCTGGCGCTGACGCGCTACCAGGAAAGCGAGATCTGGCAGCGGGTGGGGAAAGAGCCTTCCGGCCTGCCGTTCAATTCGCTGTTGCAACTGGAGATGGAGCAGGGCAAGCCGCGTAACCCGTTTATCAACCCGGGGGCGCTGGTGGTCTGCGACATGCTGCAAACCCGGCTCAGCGCGCCGAAACAGCGGATGCTGGAGGTGGTGCGTCAGCTCGCCTGTGAAGACGATCTGGCCTACGACGCGCGCGTGGCGCGTTCGGAGTTTGAACATTCCGATCGCAATGCCGCGATTGCCTATCTGATGAAGTCGTTCGGCAACTTTGAAAACGATGTGCTCACCGTTTTACGCACCTATTTTCATTACTGCGCACTGCGCATGAACTGCGTCGAACTGGCGCGCTGCTTTATCTATCTGGCTAACCACGGCCGCGATTTGCAGGGCAAGGCGGTGATTAGCCCGCTGCAATCGCGCCAGATTAACGCCCTGATGATGACCAGCGGCATGTACGACGGCGCCGGCGAATTCGCCTACCGCGTCGGGATGCCGGGCAAGTCTGGCGTGGGCGGCGGCATTATCGCCATCGTGCCGGAGGAGATGGCGATTGCGGTATGGTCGCCGGAGCTGGATCCTTCCGGTAACTCGCTGGCGGGAACTGCAGCGCTGGAGTTGTTGTCTGAACGAATCAACCGTTCAATTTTTTAGTGCCACCTCGGAAGGGAGTCAGAAGACGATATGTTAAAGAAAACCGGGTTAGCCTTATTGCTGCTGGTGGTCGGGCAGGCGCATGCCGCTTATCAGTGCAGCGTAAAGCCCCAGGATGATGTGATTATCAGTCCGCATAACGTCCAGGTGGTCGGCGCCGGCGGCGATCTGCAAATCTCACCGGACGGTGATGTGATCCGCAATGGCAAAACGCTCAGCCTGGACGACACCCAGCGCCAAAAGGCGTTCAGCTACCAAAGCGCACTGCGCAAAGATCTGCCGTGGATCGATCGCGGCGCCGCCCAGCATCTGGAAAAGGCGCGCGTGGCGCTGGATCGCGTGATTGTCGAACAGTTGGGTAGCGGCAGCAACGTGCGCAATCGCCTGAGCACCCTTAACGATCAGCTTAAACAGCAGATGGGGCGCATTATCGAACACCGTAGCGATGGCCTGGCCTTTCATCACAAGGCGATCGATCAGGTGGAACAGGACGGCCGCAATATCGTGCAGCAAAGCATGGGCGGCGTGTTGCAAGACAGCCTGAATGAGATGGGGGTGAAGCAGGTGGCCAATAGCAACGGCAACCCGCTGCAGGCCATTATGGGCAACCTGGGCGGGCTGCAGCAGGCCATTCAAAACGAGTGGAACAATCAGGAACAGGATTTTCAGAATTTTGGCCGCGATGTGTGCAACCGCGTCATCGCCCTGGAAAACCAGCGTAAAGATTTACTCAACGTCTTGAAATAACTGCATTGTGGTTAACGGGCAGGGGGCACCCCCTGCCGACGTTATTCATCCGCCAAAAACAGTTCCAACAGTGAATTGAGGAACAGTTTGCCTTTCTCGGTAATTTGCCAGTGCTCTGGCGTTTCAATCAGATAGCCCTTGGCCAGCGCTTCATCCAACTGCGGGCGGATCACGCTTTCCGCTAACCCGGTGTAATGGCAAAAATCGGCGCGCGGCGCCGCTTCCAGCAGCCGAAAACGATTCATGAAGAATTCAAACGGCCGTTCCTCGGCGCAAACGTCATACTGCCGGGCCATATAGTCCCCGCGCATAAAGCCGCGTGGATGCTTGGTCTTGATAGTGCGCAGAATGCGCCCATCGCTGAAGGTCAGTTTGCCGTGGGCGCCGCAGCCAATCCCCAGGTAGTCGCCAAAGCGCCAATAGTTGAGGTTGTGCTGGCACTGATAGCCCGGCTTGGCATAGGCCGAGGTTTCATATTGCTGATAGCCGGCGGCGCTCAGCAGCGCATGCCCCTGCTGGAAGATATCCCACAGCGCGTCGTCATCCGGCAGCACCGGCGGGCGCGAGCTGAACAGCGTGTTGGGTTCGATGGTCAACTGATACCAGGACAAGTGCGGCGGGTTGAGGGCAATGGCCTGGCGCAGATCGTCCAGCGCTTCTTCCAGCGATTGGTCCGGCAGGCCGTGCATCAGATCAAGGTTAAAGCTGCGCAGCCCCAGCCCAGTGGCTAACCGGGCTGCGCGCCGGGCCTCTTCCGGGCCGTGAATGCGCCCCAGGCGCGTTAATTTCTCTGCGCTGAAGCTCTGCACCCCAATCGAAATGCGGTTCACCCCGGCCTGTTGGTAGCCGCTGAAGCGATCGGCTTCGACGGTGCCGGGGTTGGCCTCCATGGTGATCTCGGCATCGGCCGCCACCGGGATGCGCGCACGCACGCCATCCAGCAATGCCTGCATCGCATCGGCCGACAGCAGGCTTGGCGTGCCGCCGCCGATAAAAATGGTGCTGACGCCGCGGCCGCTGGTTAGCGGCAGATCGGCGCTCAGATCCGCCAGCAGATGATCGACATATTCCCGGTGCGGCACCTCGCCTTTCAGGGCGTGCGAGTTGAAATCGCAGTACGGGCATTTTTGCACGCACCAGGGAATATGGATATACAGGCTGAGCGGCGGCAGGCGCAGGGCATTACTTGGCATTACGCAGGGCTTCCAGCATCAGGGTTAACGCCTTGCCACGGTGCGACACGGCGCTTTTCTCTTCGCGGGTCAGCTCGGCGGCGGTGCGCCCCAGTTCCGGCACGTAGAAAATAGGATCGTAGCCAAAGCCGCCCTGGCCGGCCGGTTCGGCGGTAATCTCACCGGCCCAGCTGCCGTGGAACACCAGCGGCGTTGGATCTTGCGCGTGGCGCAGATAAACCAGCACGCAGTGGAACTGCGCGCCGCGGCTGCCCGGCGGCACGTCTTTCAGCGCCGCCAGCAGTTTTTCCAGGTTTTGTTGATCGCTGGCGTCCTCGCCGGCGTAGCGTGCGGAATAGATGCCCGGCGCGCCGCCCAGGGCATCCACAGCCAGGCCGGAATCGTCGGCAATGGCCGGCAGGCCGGTAACCTGAGCGGCATGGCGCGCCTTCAGGATCGCGTTTTCAATAAACGTCAGGCCGGTTTCCTCGGCGGATTCCACCCCCAGATCGGTCTGGGCGACCACATCCAGGCCGAAATCGGCCAGCAGGCTGGCAAGCTCGCGTACCTTACCGGGATTGCCGGTGGCAAGAACCACTTTTTGCATGATGAGACTACCTTGAAAATTATTCGATGAGTGCAGCGACCACGGCGGGGATCTGTTGCGGGTTCATGATGCGCAGCTGTTTGTGCCGCCCCAGATCGCCTTTCTCGATGATGACGTTGCTTTTCGCCACTTTGAACTGCTTGGCGATGAACTTGATCAGATGGGCATTGGCCTGGCCGTCCACCGGCGGAGCCGTGATGGCGACTTTTAATTCGTCGCCATGCAGGCCAACAATCTGGTCGCGGCTGGCTTTCGGCTGAATATATAGCCTGAGCGCCAGCCCGTCCAGTAGAGGGGTTACCGCACTCACAGCAGGAACCAGATTTCGCCGAACAGATCCATCCCCAGGTAGTTGATCAGATAGAGGATCAGGATCACCACCATGGCGGAAAAATCAATGCCGCCCATCGCCGGGAGCACGCGGCGGATCGGCGCCATCAACGGCTCGGTAAGTTGATACATCACATAATCAAGCGGGTTGCGCCCCTGGCTTATCCAGCTCATCAGCGCGCGGATGATCATCACCCAGAAGATCAGGTAACCGGCCGACTTCACCAGCGAGATCAGGCCAAACAGCAGGTTATACGGGCTGAGCGCAATGGCGCCGCCCTGTATTAGCAGCAACAGCGGATACTTGATGGTCATCAACAAGAACGCCAGCAGCAGCGACGCGCTGTCGATCGGCCCCAGCGGCGGGATGATGCGGCGCAGCGGGCCCACCAAAGGCTGGGTGATCTTAACCACGAACTGTGAAAACGGGTTGTAGAAGTCGGTGCGCGCCCACTGCATCCAGATCCGCAGCAGGAGCACCATCACGTAAAGATCGATAACGGTTTTGACCAGAAAAGTCAGTGTCAGCATGTAGTGGCCTTTCTCCTTAGCGCCTATCCCGGTAGGCTATTTTGCTTGTGCTCGGCGGGATAGGCTGTGTTGGTGGTTTTATCGGTTAAAACAGCTTTTCCATTTCCTGCGCTCGGTTGACCGCAGCCTGCATCGCTTTGGCGACGGTTGCCGGCAGTTGCTGTTCATTGAACACCCGCAGCGCTTCGGCGGTGGTGCCACCTTTCGACGTCACCTGTTCACGCAGCGTGGAAAGCGGCGTATCCGGGTTGGCCTCAACCAGCGCGGCGGCGCCGGCGGCGGCCTGCTGCACCAGCTCACGTGCCGCCTGGCTGCTAAAGCCCATGCGTTCGGCTTCTTGTTGCATGGCTTCCATAAACAGGAAGAAGTAGGCCGGGGCGCTGCCGGCAGCGGCTATCACGCCATTGATGCCCTGTTCTTCATCCACCCAGCTCACTTTCCCCACCGCGCTCATCAGCGCGCTGGTGTAATCCCGATCGGCCTGGCTGACCTGCGGCGGCGCGTACAGGCCGCTCATGCCTTTGCCCACCAACGACGGGGTGTTGGGCATGATACGCACGATGCTCAGCTTATCGCCCAGCAACTGGTAAAAGCGGCTGACCTGCACCCCGGCCGCGATGGAAAGCACCAGCTTGCCGCTGAAATCCACCTGTTCCTGCAGTGGCTTGCAGACATCGGCCATCATCTGCGGCTTCACCGCCAGCACGATCACCTGCGCTTCGCGCGCGCAGGCGGCGTTGTCGCCGCTGCTGTTGATGCCGTATTCCGCCGCCAACGCATCCCGATTTTTCGCCGATGGGGCGCAGACGCTGATGGCGTTAGCCGGGTAGCCGCCGGCAACCAGGCCGGCGATAATCGCACGGGCCATATTGCCTGCGCCGATAAAGGTAATCTTGCGATGCTGCATCAAATCCCTCGTCTTTTCTGTCAGGCCTGTGAGTAATCACGGGCGCCAAAAATTGCGGTGCCAATACGCACCAGGGTACTGCCTGCGGCAATGGCCGCCGCCATATCATCCGTCATGCCCATAGACAGCGTATCCACCTGCGGGTAGTGCTGTTTCAACTGCAGGAACGCATCGTTCATCTGCTGGAAAACCGCCAACTGGCGCTGATAGTCCGTTTCTACCGCCGGGATCGCCATTAGGCCGCGCAGCCGAAGATGGGGCAGGGCGGTGACGGCCTGCGCCAGTGCCGGCAGCTCAGCCAATACAATGCCAGATTTGCTTGATTCATCGCTGATATTTATTTGAATCAGCACGTTTAGCGGCGCCATGCCCGCCGGGCGCTGTGCGCTCAGGCGTTGGGCGATGCGCAGACGATCGATGGTGTGGCACCAGGCGAAGTTCTCCGCCACCAGTCGGCTTTTATTGGATTGCAGCGGGCCGATAAAGTGCCACTCCAGCTCCGCGCCCTGCGGCAACTGACTAAAGTGCTGAATTTTATCCACGCCTTCCTGCACATAGTTCTCGCCAAAGGCGCGCTGGCCGGCGGAAATCGCTTCTGCGATCGCCGCCACAGGTTTAGTTTTGCTTACCGCAAGCAATATCACTTCTGCTGGATTGCGCGCGCAGCTTTGTGCAGCGGCCGCAATACGGCTCCTGACATCCTGCAGATTCTGTTGAATAGTGCTCATTATTGACCCAGGAGATTGAGATGGACATCAATGAATTTGTGGCCCTTAGTGTAAAGCATAATGCCTCTGATCTGCACCTTTGTACCGGCCATCTGCCGATGTTGCGTATTGACGGCCGGCTACAGCCGCTGCCCGGCGCGCTGCGATTAACCGCCACGGCCATGGCGGCGTTGTGTTCACAACTGTTAACGCCCACCGAACAACGGCGCCTGCGGCAGGAAGGCCAGCTCGACAAAGCCGTGGCGTTGCCCGGCGGCAGCCGGTTGCGGGCCAACGTTTTTTTGCAGCATCTGGGGGTGTCCATCGCCCTACGGCGTATTGCCGAGCGTTGCCCCACGCTGGAACAACTGCGGGCGCCGCCGATAATGGCCGCGCTGGCGCAGCGGGAAGACGGTTTGATCCTGGTGACGGGCGCCACCGGCAGCGGCAAATCGACGACGCTGGCGGCGATGATCGATCACATCAACCAACACCAGCCGCGCCACATCCTGACGCTGGAAGATCCCATCGAGTTTATTCACCACAGCCGCCGCGCGCTGATTCAGCAGCGTGAGCTGGGGCGGGATACGCCGGATTTTGACGGCGCACTGCGCGCCGCCCTGCGTGAAGATCCGGATGTGATTTTGCTGGGGGAACTGCGGGATACCGCCACCATTCGGCTGGCATTGACCGCCGCGGAAACCGGCCATCTGGTGTTGGCTACGTTGCATACCCGCGGTGCGGCACAGGCGGTGGAGCGGCTGGTGGACGTATTCCCGGCGGATGAGAAACCCTACGTGCGCGCCCAACTGGCGAACAGCCTGCAGGCGGTGATCGCCCAGCGGTTATTATGCCAACACCGCGCTGGCCGGGTGGCGGTATTTGAAATCCTGACCGCCACGGCGGCGGTCAGCAGTATGATCCGCGAAGGCAAAACGCATCAGCTCGCCAGCCTGCTGCAAACGGGTGCGCAGGCGGGCATGCAAACCTTTGAACAGGGCCTGCGGCAGCGGATCCAGGCCGGCCTGCTGGGGGCAGAGGCTAGCCCAGATGCTGCTCAAACCAGCTTTCCAGAATGACCACCGCAGAGGCCGAATCCACGCTGCCTTTGTCCAGCGCGCGGAAGCCGCCGCGATCGAACAGGTGCGCGCGTGCTTCAACGGTGCTCAGGCGTTCGTCATGCAGCGTAACTTCGCAGCCGAAGCGGCCATGCAGGCGGTTGGCAAACTTACGGGCGCGCGCGGTCAGCGGCTGTTCGGTGCCGTCCATGTTTAACGGCAGGCCGACGATCACCAAATCCGGCTGCCACTCTTTCAGCAGGCGCTCGATCTTCTGCCAGTCCGGGGTGCCGTCCTGCGCTTTGAATGCTGCCAGTGCTCGCGCGGTGCCGGTGATTTCCTGGCCGATGGCCGCGCCGATGCTTTTGGTGCCGAAATCAAAGGCGATAAGAGTACGGTTGCTCATCAGGCGTGCCCCGCATGGTTGGCGATGCTGCGGATATCTATTCCCAGGCGGTTTGCCGCTTCACGCCAGCGGCTGGCGATCGGCGTGTGGAACAGGATATCGGCATCGGCTTCGATGGTCAGCCAGGCATTTTCCAGCACTTCCTGTTCCAGTTGGCCTTTTTCCCAACCGGCATAGCCCAGCGCCACCAGCACGTCGGCCGGTTGCTCCGCCGTGCCGAGGGTTTCCAGCACGTCTTTTGAGGTGGTGATCATGGTATCGGCAGAGATCATGATGCTAGAGGCAAAGCCTTCACGGGGGGTGTGCAGAATAAAACCGCGATCGTCCGCCAGCGGCCCGCCGGCAAACACCGGTTTGTCCAGGCTTATGCCCGGATCGCGCGGGGAAGGGGCGATCTTCAACTTATGCAACACGCTTTCCACCGTAAATTGCTCCACCGGTTTATTGATCACCAACCCCATGGCGCCATCGTCGTTGTGCTCGCACAGGTAGATCACCGAATGCTTGAAACGGGGATCCTGCATGGTTGGCATGGCAATCAGGAAATGGTGTTGTAAATTCATCGTGTTATATAAGGCTCATCCGGTTGAAAGTGAGCAGCCGTAAGTCATGCGGCCTACAGTATGCACAGCACGGGCGGGGTTGGCGCCCGTGCTGGCGTTGGTTTTACCTGGCGGCCAAACGTTTTTCGATGGCGTCCATGAGCATGCCGGTAATCGAAACCGGGAACGCGGCCTCAATCTCGCGCACACAGGTTGGGCTGGTGACGTTGATTTCGGTCAGGCGATCGCCGATCACGTCCAGGCCAACGAAGATCAGGCCCTTTTCTTTCAGCGTCGGCGCAACGGCGCGGGCGATCGCCCAATCGCTTTCGCTCAGCGGGCGCGCTTCGCCGCGGCCGCCGGCCGCCAGGTTGCCGCGGGTTTCGCCCTGCGCAGGGATACGCGCCAGGCAATACGGCACGGGCTCGCCGTCCACCATCAGGATGCGTTTGTCGCCGTCTTTGATGGCCGGCAGGAAGTTCTGCGCCATGCAGAAGCGGCTGCCGTGCTCGGTCAGGGTTTCGATAATCACCGACAGATTAGGATCGTCTTGTTTCACGCGGAAAATCGATGCGCCGCCCATGCCGTCCAGCGGTTTGAGAATGATATCGCCGTGCTGCTGGTGGAATTGGCGGATATGCTGTGCGCTGCGGCTGACCAGTGTGTCCGGCGTCAGCTCTGGGAACCAGGCGGTGAACAGTTTCTCGTTGCAGTCACGCAGGCTTTGCGGCTTGTTGACCACCAGCGTGCCTTTGGCTTCCGCACGCTCCAGAATATAGGTGGCATAGATATATTCGGTATCAAACGGCGGGTCTTTGCGCTGCAAAATCACATCCAGCTCGTGCAGTGCCAGATCCTGCTCGGCGCCGAAACTGTACCAATCGGCCTTGTCTTCTTTGACGCTCAACAGGCGGGTGCGCGCGCGGCCTTCACCCTGATGCAGGTAAAGATCGTTCATCTCAATGTAGTGCAGCTCCCAGCCGCGGCGCTGTGCTTCAAGCAGCATGGCGAAGCTGGTGTCTTTTTTAATGTTGATGGATGAAATCGGATCCATCACGATGCCGAGCTTGATCATTCTTTCTCTTCTCCTTTAACCCAGATCGCCGAAACGCACCTGCAGAGCGGTAATTGCGGTGAGCGCTGTGGTTTCTGTACGCAGAATACGTGGCCCCAGCAGGATATCAGTAAATCCGTAACCTGTGGTCATCGCAATTTCGTCAGCGGATAAACCGCCCTCCGGCCCAATCAGCAGGCGGACATGATCCACCGGCAAGGGCAGCGTGTTGATACTGTGGTTGGCGCGTGGGTGCAAATTCAGTTTCAGGCTACCGTCCTGCTCGGCGCACCAGGCTTCCAGTTGCATCGCCGCGCGGATTTCCGGAATGCGGTTGCGGCCGCACTGTTCGCAGGCGGCAATGGCGATTTTTTGCCACTGTTGCGTCTTTTTCGCCAGCCGCTCGCCGTCCAGTTTTACGCCGCAACGTTCGGAAAACAGTGGGGTAATGACATTGACGCCGAGTTCGATCGATTTCTGAATGGTGAACTCCATCTTTTCACCGCGCGAGATCACCTGGCCAAGATGCAGGTTCAGCGGCGACTCGCGGTCTTCTGGCTGGCCCGCGCCCACCTGCACCCGCACACTTTTTTTATCCACATGGCTGATGGCGGCATCGAACACGCGATTGCTGCCATCGAACAGTTGCAGCGCCTGGCCAACGCCCATGCGCAGTACGCGCCCTACGTGGTTGGCGGCATCGTCGCTCAGCGCGATGTCGGTATTGGCGGCCAGCGGTTGCGGGTGATAAATGCGGGGTATACGCATAATGGTTGTTTGATCCTGATGAAAGCGCGCCGCATCCGGCGGCGCGGCGAAAAGAAATAGATAGCCACTATAGTAGGTTAGCCTTTTTACCGCTGGCAAGCCCGTTGAATATAGGGGTTGTGCTGGCCCTGTACTTTAGCGATACGTGCGTCACGGGTGCATTCCCACTGGCTGACGGGGTATTGGCGGTTCCAAACCTCAAACAGCTGGGTTTGCTGGCGCGATAGCCGCAGGTGGTATCGATCGCGCATATAAAAATAGGTGCGGGCGATGGCGCCGCGGGCCCGTGCCGGCGGTTCGGCCTGTTTGTTTTTGAAATCCACTTTCATCGGGCACTGGCCGTATTGGCCTTCACCGCCGCGCCACTGGCTGTACATAAAGTTATTGCGATCGCCATTCACCTCGCCAATGGCCGGCTGCAGGTTGTGCAGATCGGTTTCTATTTGGCGGTAGAGCGGATCTTTATTGCAGTTTTTGCGCCCGCCGTTTTGCCAACATTGCAACTGGTGGCCGAACTGCCAGGCGGGCACCACGTGTTCCCATTCGATCCGGTTGGCGCGCTGCGCATTTTTACGCACCTGGTAGCCACAGCTGGCGAGATCCGGCACGCCTTTTTTACCCTGCCAGTGTATTTGGCAACCGCAGTAAAAGCTGCCGGGCGCATCGCGGTTGATGGCCGCCGCCGCCGCTTTGGCCTGGCTAAAGTTATTGATGCCGTGCGCCTGTACGGTGCCGATCGTCAGTAGTGTTGCGAACAAAATTTTGCGAAGCATATTCCAAAACAACTCGAAATTGGAAAAGCAGGCAGGGTAACGGAAGTTGCATGGCGTAGCAAAGGGTGGGAATTCCTAGTTTTAACGCATAAAGCGTTTCATTTAGGCGTTTCTGTAGCGGTAAATTTTAACTTTTCGCCGCAGCGGCGGCAGCGGTATTCACTCTCGCCGCGCATGACGCGGTTATGGCGGCGTAGGGTGAGCTGGTGCATCTGGCAAGCGCAGCGGTAAGGGAAGGTTTTGCTCTGCACCGAGCTGATTTCAAAGCGGTGCGTGCGGCTGGCCGGCACTGACAGCACCGTTTCCATCATCCATTTCCATTCACGCCCGTGCGGCGGCACACGGCCGAACTGGCGGAACACCAGCAGGTGTGCAAGCTCATGCGGCACCACTTCGTCAATAAATGGCTGTTGGTTTTCGAGCAGCAGCACTGGGTTGAGGCGGATCTCCCAGGCTTGCAGCCAGGCCGTTCCCGCACTGGTGCCGCGTTGCTGGTAAACCAGCTTTGGCTCGGGGAAATCGATCGCAAAATGCGTACGCGCCAACTGGAGTTTTTCCCGCAGGCAACGCATTACCGCCTGCTGCAGCGCAATGGGGATTCTTACTTTGTTCATTGCCGCTAGCATAGACGGGGGCGCAGCGGCTGGCAATATGCCAACCGTTTTATACCCGGATTGAAGGTAATGGATTGTAATGAGTGTGTTAATTAATAGATAATGAATCGTGTCTTTGGATACGGCTTCACGGCTTTTACCGCACGGCGGCGCCAACGCAACCATTATCATTATAAATTGAATGGGTATTTGCGATTTGGCGCAATAATAGCGTGAACAAAAATACGTAAGGTAAAGGTTGGTTTTGATACAGCGCGCCGATGCCGTGCGCTGACGTATGAATTTTTGCGCAACTGATGTTGCAAGTGAGAGATCAATGTCGAATAAACCGTTCCACTATCAAGAGCCCTTTCCGCTAGCGAAAGACCACACGGAATATTATCTGTTAAGCCGTGATTATGTCTCCGTCACCCAGTTTGAAGGGCAGGAGATTTTGAAGGTCGATCCTAAAGCACTCACTCTGCTGGCCCAGCACGCGTTTCATGATGCTTCTTTTATGCTACGCCCGGCGCACCAGCAGCAGGTCGCCGCCATTCTCGATGATCCCGAGGCCAGCGAAAACGACAAATACGTGGCGCTGCAATTCCTGCGCAACTCTGAAATCGCCGCCAAGGGCATCTTGCCCACCTGCCAGGACACCGGCACCGCGATTATCGTCGGGAAAAAGGGGCAACGGGTATGGACCGGCGGCGGCGATGAAGAAGCGCTGTCGCGCGGGGTATACAACACCTTTATTGAAGATAACCTGCGCTACTCGCAAAACGCGGCGCTGGATATGTATCAAGAGGTCAATACCGGCACTAACCTGCCGGCACAGATCGATCTCTACAGTGTGGACGGCGATGAATATAAATTCCTCTGCATCGCCAAAGGCGGCGGTTCCGCCAACAAAACCTACCTGTACCAGGAAACCAAAGCGCTGCTTTCGCCGGGCAAACTGAAAAACTATCTGGTGGATAAAATGCGCACGCTGGGTACCGCGGCCTGCCCGCCGTACCATGTGGCGTTTGTTATCGGCGGCACCTCGGCAGAAGCGACGCTGAAAACCGTCAAGCTGGCTTCCACCCATTATTATGATCAATTGCCCACCGAAGGTAATGAACACGGCCAGGCGTTCCGCGACGTGCAACTGGAGCAGGAACTGCTGGAAGAGGCGCAGAACCTGGGGCTGGGCGCGCAGTTCGGCGGCAAATATTTTGCCCATGATATCCGCGTGATCCGCCTGCCGCGCCACGGCGCTTCTTGCCCGCTCGGCATGGGCGTTTCCTGTTCGGCTGACCGTAACATCAAAGGCAAGATTAACCGCGACGGCATCTGGCTGGAAAAACTGGAGCACAATCCGGGGAAATTCATTCCGGCCGAGCTGCGCCAGGCGGGCGAAGGGGATGCCATCAAGGTGGATCTGAACCGCCCGATGAGCGAAATCCTCAAGCAGCTTTCGCAATACCCGGTTTCCACTCGTTTGTCACTGAGCGGCACCATCATCGTGGGGCGCGACATTGCGCACGCTAAACTCAAAGAGGGCCTGGAACGGGGTGAGGGCTTACCGCAGTATGTGAAAGATCACCCGATCTACTACGCCGGCCCGGCCAAAACGCCGGAGGGTTATGCTTCCGGTTCCCTGGGGCCAACCACGGCGGGGCGCATGGATTCCTACGTTGACCTGTTGCAGGCCAACGGCGGCAGCATGATCATGCTGGCGAAAGGCAACCGCAGCCAGCAGGTGACCGACGCCTGCCACAAACACGGTGGCTTCTACCTGGGCAGCATCGGCGGCCCGGCGGCGGTGCTGGCGCAGCAGAGCATCAAGAGCCTGGAATGTGTGGCCTACCCTGAGTTAGGGATGGAGGCGATCTGGAAAATCGAGGTTGAGGATTTCCCGGCCTTTATCCTGGTGGATGACAAGGGCAATGATTTCTTCCAGAAAATACAGGCGGCGCAGTGCACGCACTGCGTGAAATAGCCACCGTCGTCCCAGGCTGAGGGATATAAAAAACGCCGCCCGGTGGATTACCGGGCGGCGTTTTGCCTGAGAGGCATGTGGTTTCGGTTAGCGATTGGCGGCAGCGGCCGCTTTCTGGCTACGTTGCTTAATGATGTAGCCCAGCGCCAGAACTGCGATCCAAACCGGGATCAGCAATACGGAAATGCGGATGCCCGGCGTCAGGTACATGATCACCAATATCCCGGCCAGGAACAGCAGGCACAGGTAGTTGCTCAGTGGGTACCAGAAGGCTTTGAACTTCGGCTCAATGCCTTCGCGGCGCTTGGCGGCACGGAACTTCAGGTGAGCCAGGCTGATCATTGCCCAGTTGATCACCAACGCGGAAACCACCAGTGCCATCAGCAGTTCAAACGCGCGGCCTGGGATCAGATAGTTGATCAGCACGCAGAATGCGGTTGCCAGAGCGGAGAGGCCAATCGCCACCACCGGCACGCCGCGGCCGTCCACGGTCAGCAGGCTTTTCGGGCCGTTGCCCTGTTTGGCCAAGCCGTACAGCATGCGGCTGTTGCAGTATACGCAACTGTTGTAAACCGACAGCGCGGCGGTGAGTACGACGATATTCAGCACCGTTGCCACCACATCGCTGTTCAGCGCATGGAAGATCAACACGAACGGGCTACCGCCTTCAACCACTTTCCCCCACGGATACAGCGACAGCAGGATGGTCAGGGAACCGATATAGAAAATCAGGATACGGTAAATGACCTGGTTGGTGGCCTGCGGGATGCTTTTCTCCGGGTTGTCGGCTTCCGCCGCGGTGATGCCGACAAGCTCCAGCCCGCCGAACGAGAACATGATCACCGCCATCGCCATAACCAGCCCCAGAATGCCGTTAGGGAAGAACCCGCCCTGCGCCCACAGATTGGTGACCGTCGCCTCCGGGCCGCCCATACCGCTGAACAGCAGATAGGCGCCGAATACGATCATGCCGATAATTGCCACCACTTTGATGATCGCGAACCAGAACTCCATCTCGCCGTAAACTTTGACGTTCGCCAGGTTGATGGCATTGATCAGCAGGAAGAACACGGCGGCGGATACCCAGGTCGGGATCCCCGGCCACCAGTACTGGACGTAAATCCCCACGGCGGTCAGTTCCGCCATCGCCACCAGGACATACAGCACCCAGTAGTTCCAGCCGGAGGCAAAGCCGGCGAAATTGCCCCAGTATTTATAGGCAAAGTGGCTGAAGGAGCCGGCGACCGGTTCTTCCACCACCATTTCGCCCAGTTGGCGCATGATCAGGAAGGCGATAAAGCCACCGATCGCATAGCCCAGGATCACTGAAGGGCCGGCCATCTTTATTGTTTGTGCGATACCGAGGAAAAGCCCGGTACCAATTGCGCCACCTAAGGCAATCAACTGAATATGGCGGTTTTTCAGGCCACGTTTCAACTGATCGCCCTGCGTTTTCCCATCCATCCATTTACCCTCTGTCGTTGCAGAATAACCCCCCGCTTGTAAAGCGGTGATTACGGTGTGTGTATCTTATTTTTTACGGTGTTATTGCTATTTATTCCACGGCACCGCTACCGTTCAGCTCAGAATAATGTTAAGCGCGGCGGTTTGCACCTGCTTTATCATCGGAGTGATTAATATTGCAGCACTTTTGCCAATAAAGTGCGGGTTATGTGTCTTTATTGGCTGTGTGGTGCATGAAACAAGCAACGCCCGCGTTTTTTTGCAAAACCTTGCGCTATTTCCGGGTTATTGATACCTGGCCGCTGGCTGCCCGGCACGATGGTGGCACTGCGTCCGCCGTTCATAAAATCGTCATGGCGCTATCGTAGCTTGGCCTGCCGGACGGAGGTTTCGCAAAGGTTAAATCGGGTGATGGGTGGGTAAAGAGTATGACTAGCACCGCGTTATCGTATTGCAGCCGGCCATGAGGTGAGGTGTTAAAATGTGCGGCAAATCATGATTTCGATCAAGCCCAATATGGACACGAGGTGAATACTTTGTTACTTTACGGTCACGTTTTTTAAATTGGTATTACCAATTGACTCCGCGCCATTTCGCAGAGAAGAAATCACCCATGGCCTACACCAAAATCCGTCAGCCCAAGCTGTCAGACGTTATTGAGCAGCAGCTCGAATATCTGATCCTTGAAGGGACACTGCGCCCAGGCGAAAAACTGCCGCCCGAGCGTGAACTGGCGAAGCAATTTGATGTTTCCCGTCCTTCTCTGAGAGAGGCTATCCAACGTCTGGAAGCCAAAGGCCTGCTGTTGCGCCGCCAGGGCGGCGGCACCTTTGTGCAGGCAAATCTGTGGCAAAGCGTTAGCGATCCTCTGGCTGAACTGCTGGCCAATCACCCTGAATCACAATTCGATCTGCTGGAAACCCGCCATGCGCTGGAAGGCATCGCGGCCTACTATGCGGCGCTGCGGGGCACGGATGAAGATTTAGCGCGCATCCGTGATTGCCACCAGGTGATTCAGCAGGCGCAGGACAGCGGCGATCTGGCCGCTGAAGCCGATGCGGTTATGCAGTATCAGATTGCCGTCACCGAGGCGGCCCATAACGTCGTTTTGCTGCATCTGCTGCGCTGTATGGGGCCGATGCTGGAGCAGAATGTCCGCCAAAATTTTGAATTGCTCTACTCGCGCCGGGAAATGCTGGCAACAGTGAGCAGCCACCGCGCCGGTATTTTTGAGGCGATTGTGGCACGCGAGCCGGAGAAGGCGCGCGAAGCCTCGCACCGCCATCTGGCGTTTATCGAGGAAATCTTGCTGGATCTCAGCCGGGAACACACCCGGCGTGAGAGATCGCTGCGGCGTCTCCAGCAACGCAGGGATTGAGCGTTGTTCCCTTCAGGGCACACCAGCCTGGGGGGAATGGGAGCTCGGGGTGCTGGGGCCGTAGGCCAGCGCGGTGCGTGAGCACTGGCGCTGGCCTACCGTCTGATTAAGTACTTTTGCGGCAACTAAACTGACGAGCCTGTCTTCGTGTATTTCGGCTTTGGAGTACAGGAAGACAGGCTCCATACAAACCATTAGACAGATAAGGAATACCACCATGTCAGAACGTTTAAACAATGACGTGGATCCGATCGAAACCCGCGACTGGCTGCAGGCGATCGAATCGGTCATCCGTGAAGAGGGTGTTGAGCGAGCTCAGTTTCTGATTGATCAGGTATTGGGAGAAGCGCGCAAAGGCGGCGTTAGCGTTGCAGCCGGTGCTGCAGCGAACAACTACGTCAACACCATCGCAGTGGAAGATGAACCTGAATACCCAGGCAACCTGGATCTGGAGCGCCGTATTCGTTCAGCTATCCGCTGGAACGCTATCATGACCGTTCTGCATGCATCCAAGAAAGACCTGGAGCTGGGTGGCCACATGGCATCCTTCCAGTCTTCCGCGACTTTCTATGAAGTCTGCTTTAACCATTTCTTCCGCGCACGCAACGAGAAAGACGGCGGCGATCTGGTGTATTTCCAGGGCCATATCTCTCCGGGCGTTTATGCGCGAGCCTTCCTTGAAGGCCGCCTGACCGAAGAACAAATGAACAACTTCCGTCAGGAAGTTCACGGCAATGGCCTGTCTTCCTATCCGCATCCAAAACTGATGCCGGAATTCTGGCAGTTCCCAACCGTTTCCATGGGCCTGGGCCCAATCAGCGCCATCTATCAGGCCAAGTTCCTGAAATACCTGGAGCACCGCGGCCTGAAAGATACCGCCGGCCAGACGGTTTATGCCTTCCTGGGTGATGGCGAAATGGACGAGCCGGAATCCAAAGGTGCGATCACCATCGCCACCCGTGAAAAACTGGATAACCTGGTGTTCGTGATCAACTGTAACCTGCAGCGCCTGGACGGCCCGGTTACCGGCAACGGCAAGATCATCAACGAGCTGGAAGGCATCTTCGGCGGTGCTGGTTGGCAGGTGATCAAAGTGATCTGGGGCGCGCGTTGGGACGAGCTGCTGCGTAAAGATACCAGCGGCAAGCTGGTGCAGCTGATGAACGAAACCCTGGACGGCGACTACCAGACCTTTAAATCCAAAGACGGCGCCTACGTGCGTGAGCACTTCTTCGGCAAATACCCGGAAACCGCTGCGCTGGTCAAAGACATGACCGACGACGAAATCTGGGCGTTGAACCGCGGTGGTCACGATCCGAAGAAAGTGTTCGCGGCACTGAAAAAAGCGCAAGACACCAAGGGCAAACCGACCGTCATCCTGGCTCATACCATCAAAGGCTATGGCATGGGTGAAACCGCGGAAGGGAAAAACATCGCTCACCAGGTGAAGAAAATGAACATGGAAGGGGTGCGCCACTTCCGCGATCGTTTCAACGTGCCGGTTGCCGATGCAGACATCGAAAAACTGCCGTACATCACCTTTGATAAAGACTCTGACGAGTACAAATACCTGCATGAACGCCGCCAGGCGCTGCAAGGCTACCTGCCAAGCCGCCTGACCCACTTCAGCGAGAAGCTGGAAATCCCGGCGCTGGAAGACTTCTCTGCGCTGCTGGAAGAGCAGAACAAAGAAATTTCCACTACCATCGCTTTCGTGCGCGCCCTGAACGTAATGCTCAAGAGCAAGTCGATCAAGGATCGTCTGGTGCCGATCATCGCTGATGAAGCGCGTACCTTCGGTATGGAAGGTCTGTTCCGTCAGATTGGTATCTACAGCCCGAACGGCCAGCAGTACACCCCGCAGGACCGTGAGCAGGTTGCTTACTATAAAGAAGACGAGAAAGGCCAGATCTTGCAGGAAGGCATCAACGAACTGGGTGCGGCTTCTTCCTGGCTGGCGGCGGCGACCTCTTACAGCACCAACGATCTGCCGATGATCCCGTTCTACATCTACTATTCGATGTTCGGGTTCCAGCGTATCGGCGATCTGTGCTGGGCGGCGGGCGACCAACAGGCGCGCGGCTTCCTGATCGGCGGCACCTCCGGGCGCACCACGCTGAACGGCGAAGGTCTGCAGCACGAAGATGGCCACAGCCACATTCAGTCGCTGACCATCCCGAACTGCATCTCTTACGATCCGGCCTATGCCTACGAAGTGGCTGTCATCATGCACGATGGCCTGGAGCGCATGTACGGTGAGAAACAAGAGAACGTTTACTACTACATCACCACGCTGAACGAAAACTACCACATGCCGGCCATGCCGCAGGGTGCGGAAGAAGGCATCCGTAAAGGTATCTATAAGCTCGATACCCTGGCGGGCAGCAAAGGCAAGGTACAGCTGTTGGGCTCCGGCTCCATCCTGCGTCACGTGCGTGAAGCGGCCAAGATCCTGGCTGAAGAATACGGCGTGGGTTCCGATGTTTACAGCGTGACCTCCTTCACTGAACTGGCGCGTGACGGCCAGGATTGCGAACGTTGGAACATGCTGCACCCAACCGAAGCGCCGCGCGTGCCTTACATCGCTCAGGTGATGAACGACGCACCGGCGGTGGCATCTACCGACTATATGAAACTGTTCGCAGAACAGGTTCGCACTTATGTGCCGGCCAGCGATTATCGCGTACTGGGCACCGATGGTTTCGGTCGCTCCGACAGCCGCGAAAATCTGCGTCACCACTTCGAAGTCGATGCTTCCTATGTGGTTGTGGCTGCGCTCGGTGAACTGGCCAAACGCGGCGAAGTTGAAGCTTCCGTAGTGGCTGAAGCCATTAAGAAATTCGACATCAATCCTGAGAAAGTTAACCCGCGTCTGGCATAAGAGGTACAGGACAATGGCAATTGAAATTAAGGTACCGGATATCGGTGCGGATGAAGTTGAAGTCACCGAGATCCTGGTGAAGGTGGGCGATAAGGTTGAAGCCGAACAGTCGCTGATTACCGTTGAAGGCGATAAAGCCTCAATGGAAGTGCCTTCCCCGCAGGCCGGTGTGGTTAAAGAGATCAAAATCGCCGTTGGCGATAAAGTGGAAACCGGTTCGCTGATCATGGTCTTTGAAGCCGAAGGCGCCGCGCAAGCGGCTCCGGCCCAAGAAGAAAAACCTGCGGCGGCGGCCCCTGCTGCGGCTGCGGCCAGCGCGGTGAAAGACGTTGAAGTGCCTGATATCGGCGCCGATGAAGTTGAAGTCACCGAAGTTCTGGTGAAGGTGGGCGATAAGGTTGAAGCTGAACAATCGCTGATCACCGTTGAAGGCGATAAAGCCTCGATGGAAGTACCGGCGCCGTTCGCGGGCACCGTGAAAGAAATCAAGATCGCCACCGGCGACAAGGTGAAAACCGGCTCGCTGATCATGACCTTTGAAATCGCCGGCGCCGCGCCTGCCGCACAGGAAGCTGCGCCAGCCGCCGCACCTACTGCTGCCGCGCCTGCCGCATCGGCGGTGAAAGACGTTAACGTACCGGATATCGGCGGCGACGAAGTTGAAGTCACCGAAGTGATGGTAAAAGTGGGCGATAAGATCTCTGCTGAACAGTCGCTGATCACGGTTGAAGGTGATAAGGCCTCAATGGAAGTGCCTGCGCCGTTTGCCGGCGTGGTCAAAGAATTGAAAGTGGCCGTGGGCGACAAGGTGAAAACCGGTTCGCTGATCATGACCTTCGAAGTAGAAGGCGCAGCCCCTGCTGCTGCACCGGCTGCGGCCTCTGCGCCAGCACCGGCTCCGGCCAAACAGGAAGCTAAAGCGGCCGCTCCGGCTGCCGCTGCGGCAGGCAAGAGCGAGTTCGCCGAGAACGACGCTTACGTGCATGCTACCCCGGTCATTCGCCGCCTGGCGCGCGAATTCGGCGTTAACCTGGCGAAAGTGAAAGGCACCGGCCGCAAAGGCCGCATCCTGCGCGAAGACGTCCAGGCTTACGTGAAAGACGCGGTTAAGCGTGCAGAAGCGGCGCCGGCTGCTGCTGCCGGCGGCGGTCTGCCAGGCATGCTGCCATGGCCGAAAGTCGATTTCAGCAAGTTTGGCGAGATCGAAGAAGTGGAGCTGGGCCGTATCCAGAAAATCTCGGGCGCTAACCTGAGCCGCAACTGGGTGATGATCCCGCACGTTACGCACTTCGACAAAGCGGATATCACCGATCTGGAAGCGTTCCGCAAACAGCAGAACGTTGAAGCGGAGAAAAGAAAGCTGGACGTGAAGATCACGCCGGTTGTCTTCCTCATGAAAGCCGCCGCCGCTGCACTTGCACAGATGCCGCGCTTCAACAGCTCCCTGTCCGCAGACGGCCAGAAACTGACGCTGAAGAAATACATCAACATCGGTGTTGCGGTTGATACGCCGAATGGCCTGGTGGTTCCGGTCTTCAAAGACGTGGATAAAAAAGGCATCGTTGAGCTGTCTCGTGAGCTGATGGTCATCTCCAAAAAAGCGCGTGATGGCAAGCTGACCGCAGGTGAAATGCAGGGCGGTTGCTTCACCATCTCCAGCATCGGCGGCCTGGGCACAACCCACTTCGCGCCGATCGTCAACGCGCCGGAAGTGGCGATCCTCGGTGTTTCCAAGTCCTCTATGGAACCGGTCTGGAATGGTAAAGACTTTGTGCCGCGCCTGATTCTGCCGCTGTCTCTGTCCTTCGACCACCGTGTCATTGACGGTGCTGATGGTGCTCGCTTTATCACCATCATCAACAACACGTTGTCTGATATCCGCCGTCTGGTGATGTAATCGGCAAGCCGGCCTGACGGCCGGCTTTTTTCTGGTAAGCTATCTTTTGGTGGCGGTTGCCAGTGATAAAGGACAAATCGTTTGTCGCTTGTTGTTTCAAAATTGTTAACGATTTTGTAAACTGTCGCGGCAAGACACGTCCCGGTGGAACAGGGCGTTAAGACAAGAACAATAACGTCAGACCCGCCGGAAACAAATTAAGAGGTCATGATGAGTACTGAAATCAAAACTCAGGTCGTGGTACTTGGCGCAGGCCCTGCAGGTTACTCTGCTGCCTTTCGTTGCGCTGATTTAGGGCTGGAAACCGTGTTGGTCGAGCGTTATTCAACGCTGGGCGGGGTGTGCCTGAACGTGGGGTGTATCCCTTCCAAAGCGTTGCTGCACGTTGCCAAAGTGATTGAAGAAGCCAAAGCGCTGGCGGAGCATGGCATCGTATTCGGCGAACCGAAAACCGATATTGATAAAGTTCGCCTCTGGAAAGAAAAAGTCATCAATCAGCTGACCGGTGGTCTGGCTGGCATGGCGAAAGGCCGCAAGGTCAAAGTGGTCAATGGCCTGGGCAAATTCACCGGTGCAAACACCCTGGTGGTTGAAGGTGAAAATGGCGCCACCACTATCAACTTCGACAACGCGATCATCGCCGCAGGTTCCCGCCCGATTAAGCTGCCGTTTATTCCTCATGACGATCCGCGCGTATGGGATTCTACCGATGCGCTGGAGCTGAAAACCGTTCCTGAGCGTTTGCTGATCATGGGCGGCGGTATCATCGGCCTGGAAATGGGCACCGTATACCATGCGCTGGGTTCGCAGATCGACGTGGTCGAAATGTTTGATCAGGTGATCCCGGCGGCTGATAAAGACGTGGTGAAAGTCTTCACCAAGCGTATCAGCAAGCAGTTCAACCTGATGCTGGAAACCAAAGTCACCGCGGTAGAAGCGAAAGAAGACGGCATCTACGTGACGATGGAAGGCAAAAAAGCGCCGGCAGAACCACAACGTTATGACGCGGTGCTGGTTGCTATCGGCCGCGTGCCGAACGGCAAACTGCTGGATGCCGGTAAAGCGGGCGTGGAAGTGGACGAGCGCGGCTTCATCCACGTCGACAAGCAACTGCGCACCAACGTGCCGCACATCTTCGCTATCGGCGACATCGTCGGCCAACCGATGCTGGCGCACAAAGGCGTGCATGAAGGCCACGTCGCCGCGGAAGTGATCGCCGGCAAGAAACACTATTTCGATCCGAAAGTCATTCCTTCCATTGCCTACACCGAACCGGAAGTGGCATGGGTGGGCCTGACCGAGAAAGAAGCCAAAGAAAAGGGCATCAGCTACGAAACCGCGGTGTTCCCTTGGGCGGCTTCAGGCCGTGCTATCGCCTCTGACTGTTCTGATGGTATGACCAAGCTGATCTTCGACAAAGAAAGCCACCGCGTTATCGGTGGGGCGATTGTCGGCGCCAACGGCGGCGAGCTGCTGGGTGAAATCGGCCTGGCTATCGAGATGGGCTGTGATGCTGAAGACATCGCGCTGACGATCCACGCGCACCCAACGCTGCATGAATCCGTTGGGCTGGCGGCGGAAGTCTACGAAGGCAGCATCACTGACCTGCCGAACCCGAAAGCCAAGAAAAAGTAATTTTTCTTTCCGGCAAAAGCATAAGCGGCTCTGAGAGCCGCTTTTTTTACGCCGGATGTTCAGAACTATGTCTGCGTTAACAACCTGGCACATCTTATAGATACCACGGAAATAATTACGAACTAAACTTATAGCATGTTAATAATGAGTGAGGTGTGTTATGAAAATTCTTTTAACAACGGCTCTGTTAACCGCAACGTTGGCTTCCGGGATTGCCTGCGCCGCGGATCCTTCGATTCCCTGGGCGACCAACAGCGGCGGGACGGAAAGTACGCATATCGCCGCGATGGGCCAGGATCTGAACGGACAGCACCAGAAAATAACGAAAACGACGGAAGGGGTATGGGCAACGAACTCCGGCAGCATCCATGATGATGAAGCCGCGTTGAGCAGCAACAAGCCGGCATTTAAAGGCTACCCAGAGTTGATGCCCCATCAGGGCTAACAAAACGCCCGGCCGCAGGGTAATGCGCCGGGCGTTTTTTATGGCTTAAGCCCCAGCAAGGGCGCGTCAGACTGCCCCCGTGGGCAGTTATCGATAACCGGATGGAATTTATATCCCGGGAAAGGCGCGGAAAGCCTGTAAAATTCCTGACCTTAACGATTCAGCTAAATTTTAATGTTGCTTTTTTGTAAACGGATTAACGCCTGACCAAAATCCTGCTATGCTGCCGATGCGGTATCGGGCATTTACCCTACAAACTACTGTCTCACAGGAGCGTGAAGAGAATCGCCCGCCGCATTTTACAATGAGAGCGAGGAGAACCGTCGTGCTAGAAGAATACCGTAAGCACGTAGCTGAGCGTGCCGCCATGGGGATTGTTGCCAAACCCTTAGATGCAACCCAAATGGCCGCGCTGGTAGAACTGCTGAAAAACCCGCCTGCGGGCGAAGAAGAATTCTTGTTGGACCTGTTAATCAACCGCGTTCCACCGGGCGTCGACGAAGCGGCGTATGTCAAAGCCGGTTTTCTGGCGGCCATCGCCAAAGGTGAAGCAACCTCTCCACTGATTACCCCCGAAAAAGCCATCGAACTCTTGGGCACCATGCAGGGTGGTTATAATATTCACCCGCTGATTGAAGCGCTGGATAACGAAAAACTGGCGCCGATCGCCGCCAAAGCGCTGTCCCATACGCTGTTGATGTTCGATAACTTCTACGATGTGGAAGACAAAGCGAAAGCTGGCAACCCGCATGCCAAGCAGATCATGCAGTCGTGGGCCGAAGCGGAATGGTTCCTGTCGCGCCCCGAGCTGGCAGAAAAAATCACCGTTACCGTGTTCAAGGTGACGGGCGAAACCAACACCGACGATTTGTCGCCGGCACCCGATGCCTGGTCGCGCCCGGATATCCCGCTCCACGCCCTGGCGATGCTGAAAAACGAACGCGACGGCATCGTGCCGGACCAGCCGGGCAGCGTCGGGCCGATCAAGCAGATCGAACTGCTGAATAAAAAAGGCTTCCCACTGGCCTATGTGGGCGACGTAGTGGGCACCGGTTCTTCGCGTAAATCCGCCACCAACTCCGTGCTGTGGTTTATGGGCGACGATATCCCGTACGTGCCGAACAAGCGCGGCGGCGGCGTGGTGCTGGGCGGTAAAATCGCGCCAATCTTCTTTAACACCATGGAAGACGCCGGCGCGTTGCCGATCGAAGTGGACGTGAATGCGCTGAACATGGGCGATGTGATCGACATCTACCCCTACAAAGGCGAAGTCCGTAACCACGAAACCGGCGAACTGCTGGCCAATTTTGAACTGAAAACCGACGTGCTGCTGGATGAAGTGCGCGCCGGTGGCCGTATCCCACTGATTATCGGCCGTGGCCTGACCACTAAAGCGCGTGAAGCGTTGGGCCTGCCGCATAGCGAGGTGTTCCGTATCGCCAAGGCGGTGGCCGCCAGCACGAAAGGCTTCTCGCTGGCGCAGAAAATGGTGGGCCGCGCCTGCGGCGTTGCCGGCGTGCGCCCTGGCGAATATTGCGAACCGAAGATGACCTCTGTGGGCTCGCAAGATACCACCGGCCCGATGACGCGTGATGAACTGAAAGATCTGGCTTGTCTGGGCTTCTCTGCCGATCTGGTGATGCAGTCGTTCTGCCATACCGCGGCGTATCCGAAGCCGGTTGACGTCACCACCCATCACACGCTGCCGGATTTCATTATGAACCGCGGCGGCGTTTCGCTGCGCCCGGGCGACGGCGTTATCCACTCCTGGCTGAACCGCATGCTGCTGCCGGATACCGTCGGCACCGGCGGCGACTCCCACACCCGTTTCCCGATCGGCATCTCTTTCCCTGCCGGCTCCGGGCTGGTGGCGTTTGCCGCCGCCACCGGCGTGATGCCGCTGGACATGCCGGAATCGGTACTGGTGCGCTTCAAGGGCGAAATGCAGCCGGGCATTACCCTGCGCGATCTGGTGCACGCCATCCCGCTGTATGCGATCAAACAGGGCCTGCTGACCGTTGAGAAGAAGGGCAAGAAAAACATCTTCTCTGGCCGCATCCTGGAAATCGAAGGCCTGCCGAATCTGAAAGTGGAGCAAGCGTTCGAACTGACCGATGCTTCCGCCGAGCGTTCCGCCGCCGGTTGCACCATCAAGCTGGGTAAAGCGCCGATCGAAGAGTATCTGAACTCCAACATCGTGTTGTTGAAGTGGATGATCTCTGAAGGCTATGGCGATCTCCGCACGCTGGAGCGCCGGGTTCAGGGTATGGAAAAATGGCTGGCCGATCCGCAACTGCTGGAAGGCGATGCCGATGCCGAGTATGCGGCGGTGATCGATATCGATCTGGCTGAGATCAAAGAGCCTATCCTGTGCGCCCCGAACGATCCGGACGACGCACGCCTGCTGTCTGACGTAGCCGGTGCGAAGATCGACGAAGTGTTTATCGGCTCCTGCATGACCAATATCGGCCACTTCCGTGCCGCCGGCAAGCTGCTGGATCAGCACAAAGGGCAACTGCCGACCCGCCTGTGGGTTGCGCCGCCGACCAAAATGGATGCCGCGCAGTTGACCGAAGAGGGCTACTACAGCGTCTTTGGCAAGAGTGGCGCGCGTATTGAAATCCCTGGCTGCTCGCTGTGTATGGGCAACCAGGCGCGGGTGGCGGACGGCGCCACGGTGGTTTCCACGTCGACGCGTAACTTCCCTAACCGCCTGGGCACCGGCGCCAACGTTTATCTGGCTTCGGCCGAGCTGGCGGCGGTGGCTTCGCTGTTGGGGCGTTTGCCGACGGCGGAGGAATATCAGGCTTACATGGAGCAGGTTGATAAAACCGCGCTGGACACCTACCGTTACCTGAACTTCGATCGGCTGAGCCAGTACACCGAAAAAGCCGATGGCGTCATCTTCCAAACGGCCGTTTAAGCCGCTATATTGCGCAACGCGACAAACGGGGGGCTTTGGCCTCCCGTTTTCTTTTCCGGCCGTCAACTTTGCGAGCGCGCGCCAGGTAAGAAATGCATTAATGATTAAACTGGTAAAAACGGCTCAGGAGGCATGCTATGGACTACGAATTTCTGCGTGATGTGACCGGGCAGGTAATGGTCAGATTTTCGATGGGGCATGAAGCGATCGGCCACTGGATCAACGAAGAGGTGAAAGGCGATCTTACCCTGCTGGATAAAATCGAAGCCGGGGCGGAGCAGGTAAAAGGCAGCGAGCGCCAGTGGCAGTTGGAAGGGCATGAATATACGCTGCTGATGGACGGTGAAGAGGTCATGATCCGCGCCAACCAACTGGCGTTTGAAGGCGATGAGATGGAAGAGGGCATGAATTACTACGATGATGAAAGCCTCTCCTTCTGCGGCGTGGAGGACTTTCTGGCGGCGCTGAAAGCCTACCGCACCTTTATCCGCCAATATGGCTGATACCGGGGTGGGACATTGCGGCACAGGGGCCAGTATATAGATTTGTGTCATTGCCTGATTTTGGTCTGTTCAATCCCACATCAAAACAAAACTGGCCCGCGCCCGCAACGGCCATGCGATAAAACCGTAACCACGGTTGGATGACTATTTGGAGATAAAAAGAAGGCTATCCGCTGCAGTAACGGGCTTTCCGCAGGGGCTTTACGCTGGTAAATTGAGCAATGGATACTGACATCTGACCGTAAGGGAATGCAGGGTGAGCGGACGCGTTGACTACCAGATTGAAAAGTACTGCTTCACGGAAGCGGATGAATCCCCTCGTCTGATCCGTCAGTGGGCCGATGTGCTTGCCGAATGTCAGGAGAATAAGGCCAGCGCAGAAGAACGCCTGCGTATTGCCCTGCTAAACGTGGATTACGTCACCAGTTTTGAACTCCCCTTCAGACTGTTGCTCACCCGAGCACCCCAGCTCATTGCCGGGCTACGGGACGAACTGCAGCTCAGCCAGAAGAATGTCATCTTTAATGGTAAACGGTTTGGCTGCGTTTGGAGCCTGAAGCATGATTTAAGCGGAATACCCGACGAATACCAGTACCGTCTGACTACCCGAATCAGGCGGATTGACCCCACTGGGAGCACCGAAGCTCCCTACCGGCAAATCGCGCAGCAGGTAAAACCACCCCGTGAACGTCTCAGGCTGGCACTGGAAAACGGGCTGGCAGTCACAGCCCTGGACGGACTTTTCTGGTTTGGGCTTCAACGCATTGCCGCTGATGTGCAGAGGCTAAGAAAAACGGGGATGAGAATAGCGACATCGGAAACGGACGTTTTTGATAATCTGACGGGGACAACCCGACGCATCCCGGTTTACTTACGCGCAGTGAGTTAAGCCGACCGGGATTTTCTCGGGCTTATTTCCCCATTCGATTGCACCGGATATTGACAGCTTTCTACATCGGTGCAGACAACAGTGCCCGCTGCCTGTTTTGCAGCGGCGATGATGCTCTTCAGCCCTGTGTCGGCGGCAATATCTGTGCCGGCACCGCGTGTTTGTCCCAGCCGCCGCCCAGCGATTTATACAGCGAAATCAGGTTTAACTGCTGGTGCAGGCTGGCCTGAACCCACGCTTGCTGCGCATCCAACCAGGTGTTTCGTGCGTTGAGCTGCTCCAGCATATTGTCGCTGCCGTCGCGGTAGCGTTGCTCCGCCAGTTCGGCGCTTCTGCCCAACGCTTGCGCTTTGGCGCGGGCTGCCGCCAATTCGTTGCGCCACGTTGTTTCTGCACTCAGCGCGTCGGCCACTTCCCGAAAGGCGGTCTGAATGGTTTTTTCATATTCCGCCACCGCCATCTTTCTTTCCGTTTTGGCTGCCTCCAGGTTGGCGCTATTGGCGCCGAAATCGAACAGGGGCAGGGTGAGCTTCGGCGAGAACGACCAGCCGAGGGTTGAATGGTTGAACAAGTCAGACAGGTTGGAACTGGCCTGGCCGTAGGAGCCGGTCAGCGCGATGCGGGGAAAGAAGGCGGCGCGTGCGGCACCGATGTTGGCGTTGGCGCCGATCAGCTTTTGCTCGGCGGCGATGATATCGGGGCGGCGCGTCAGCAGATCGGCCGGCAGGCCGACGGGAACGGCCGGCAGCGTGTTGAGGCCGGCAAGCTGCGCATCTGTGCCGGCGGGCAGATCGGCCGGCAATTGGGGCACCCCAACCAAAAACAGCAGCGTATGCAGATCCTGCGCCTGTTGCCGCTCCAGTTGCGCCACGTTGGTGGCGGCATCCTGCAAAGACACCGCATGTTGATGATAGGTGGTCTCGCTGTCCAGGCCTTCGTTAACGCGCTGCTGCGCCAGCGCGGTGGTTTTCTGCTGCGCCTGCAGCGCGTCGCGGGCGAGCTGCAGCTGTTGGTCGTCGGCCCGCAACGTGAGATCCGCCGTTGCCACCGCGGCGATCAAACTGATCTGCGCCGCCTGGCGCGTGGCGAGGGAGGAGAAATAATCCGCCAGCGCGGCGTCTTTCAGGCTGTGAACCCGGCCGAACAAATCGAGTTCGTATTCCGTGACTGTGACGCCGTAGGTGGCGAGATCTTCCGTGGTTTCCGGGCGAATGCGGCTTTGCTCTATGCCGGCGTTGATCGTCGGCAACAGTTCTGCGCGGCGCACCCGATATTGCGCCTGCAGCCGTTCTGCGTTTAGCGCAGCGAGCCGCAGATCGCGATTGTTGTCGAGCGCCAGCGCGATCAGGCGGCGTTGGCGTTCATCGCGGTAGAAATCCTGCCAGTCTGGCGTTTCACTATGCACTGTCGCCGCTTTCGCCTCGTGCGGCGGGTAAAGCGGGGCGACCGGCAGCGGCGGGCGTTGATAATCCGGCGCCATCGTGCAGCCCACCAGCGGCAAAGCGAGTAGCAGGCCGGTGCGGCGCAGCGTTTTGTTCATAACGGCTCTCATTGTTTTGATAAATGTTTGTGTGAGCGACGGGTATTGCCCGTTTGCGTCAGAATGAATCCCAGCGCCAGTAATGCGGAGAGCGTTAGCGCGATCCCGTGCAGCAGCACGTCGGCTGCGTAGCGATCGGCCAAAAACCCCGTCAGCAGCACCGATACCAGGTAAGCGGCGCCGGTGCCGGTATCTAACAGAGCGATAACCCGGGCGCAGAATTCATCCGGCACCTGCGTATAAATCCGCAGCAGGCTTAGCGTGATCACCAGCCCTTCCGCCAGGCCGGCGATCGCCACCATCGGCAGCGCCCAGGCCATCGTTTTGGCCTGAGAAAGCGCCCAGATGGAGACGCACATTAAAACCAGGCTGATCAGCATCCAGCGGTTGTAACGCGGCAGGCTGTTCTTCATTGACGACAGCACCAGTCCGGCCAACATGCCGAAACCATAGCAACCGAACAGCAGGCTGACGTCTGAGGAGGGGCGGTGGAGGATGCGGGAAACGTAAATCAGCGCGAGGATTTCGAAACTGCCCAGCGCCAGCATGACCAGCATACTGGCCGCCAACGGCAGAGTCAGGTTGGCGCCGTAACGGGTAATCGTCAGGCGCAGATCGCCCCACAGGCTGCCTTCGTGGGCCTGTGGCGGCTGGCTGCGCAGGCCGGGAATCGCCAAACAGAGCACGCCGGCAATGAGTAACAGCACGGCGATAGCGCTTACCGCCACGGTATGCCCATAGTGGCTGGCGACAACGCCGGCGATCAGTGTGCCTGCCGCCATGCCGGCCATGCGCACGCTCATGATCAGGGCATTCGCTGCCGACAACTTCTCAGCTGGCACCAGCCGCGGCAACAGCGCGCTGGCCGCCGGCACGAAAAAACGATTGCAGGTTGCGCTGAGCGCTGTCACCACGAACAGCGGAATGAGCTGCTGGCGAAAAAACGGCACCAGCAACGCCGCAATCACCACCAGGCGCAGCAGGCAGGCCCAGCCGAGCACTCGCCTGAGATTGGCGCGATCCGTCAGCGCGCCGGCCAATGCGCCAAAGAGCAGCATGGGCACCAGCTCGCAGATGATCAGCAACATCACGTTGAACGCCGAGTGCGTCAGATCGAAGACGATGATTTGCAAGAGTACGATCAGCATCCAGTCGGCCAGCGAAATGATCAGTTGCAGGGCGGCCAGTCGGAAAAACGCCGGATTTTGGCAAACAAGATACGATTTCATTGGCAGGCTTCCGGCACGCTGATTTTCGGCCGGGTTTCATAGGGCGTAAACTCTTCGTTTTCCAGC
Source organism: Gibbsiella dentisursi (assembly GCF_039539505.1). Taxonomy (NCBI): domain Bacteria; kingdom Pseudomonadati; phylum Pseudomonadota; class Gammaproteobacteria; order Enterobacterales; family Yersiniaceae; genus Gibbsiella; species Gibbsiella dentisursi. Next base: position 219,091 of record NZ_BAABDG010000003.1, on the reverse strand, counting down.
ACGAATTTGAAAATCAGCGGGCGGAAAAGGAACCCAAGCCAGTTAGGGTTAGCTTTGAACCAGGCGTAGCAGGTTTCCAGCCGGCACCCCATATCAACTTTGCTCTGTTCGTTGGAGATGCCGAAGTTGATGCTGCGCAGCCCCTGTTCGAGCGCATAACGTACGATCTCATAACCCATAACGCGGTGTACCGAGAGCCGCCCCGTTTGTTCAATATCCACGCCGCAGTAAGTGGATTCCAGCGTATCGCCCAGGGTGAAACACATATCGAACGCGTCAATGCGGCCATCTTTGCGCAACAGAAGCCATACGGTATGTTCCAGGCGGCTCATTGCAAGGAAAAATTCTTTTGTCACCATGATTTGGTCGGGTGACTGGTATTTCTTATACAACTGCAGCCACAACGCATGCAGGCGCAGCGCTTCTTCTTCCGACAGTCTTTGGCCCTTGCGGATTTCAAGCTCATAACCCGCTTTTCCCAGGCTGCGGATATCGCGGCGCAGTGATTTACGTTTGGGTTGCCCAGCCAGATAGGTTTCAAAATCGGGCCAGGTCAGATCCAAATGAGCGCAGGCATAGAGCCGGTCAAGCCGGGTGGGCCCTAAAAAACGCGGCTCTGGAAAATCCCTGCCGATAAACAGGCGGCCTCCCTGTTTGCCGGATTGTGCCGCCAGCGCCTGAACCAGCTTTTGCGACACCGCAGCAGGGTCTGCCCAGGGGGCGATCATCAAGGGGAGCCCGGTGTTGACCGGTGTGCCTAACGTCATAATGCTTAGCGACAGGCGGCAGGGCATGGCGAGCGACCACCGTGTGGCGATGCCGATACCCGCCAGCCCTGCTGGCGTTATTGCCAGTGCGTATAGAAAGCGGCAGTCCAGCCCGCTGGCTTCCAGCGCCGCCATATAGTCGTGCCGGCAGAATTGATGCGGCTGACAAAGCCGGTCCCAATCCTGCGCGTCGATGTCGGCTACCGAATGTCTGAATTCTATACGTAGCGCACCCTCCGTGCCCACCGCCTGGTGGTGAACCTGACAAGTGGGGGCCGGTTGGCAATTAACACCTTGCATATCAATATCTCCCTGTCAGTTCGCGGTGAGCAGATCGCGCTGCGCCGCCTCTTTTCCCGTATCGTTGTTAAGCGAATTCGTCAGGCAGCGAATGAACTGCTCGATCTCGCTATCGGTATGATCTTTATGCAGAATCAGACGTATCAGCGCCTGGTTCAGTTTGACGGCGGGGTAGCGGAAAATTGGTACGCAATAACGCTGTTTTTCCAACGTGACGCGCACTTTCTCGGCTTCGCTGTCAGCGCCAAGCAGTACGGAAGTGATATAGGACGGCGTTTCGTTCAGTTGCAGCCCCGCTTCCAGCAGGCGGCGGCGGAAGCGTTCGCTTTTTTGCAGATAGCCGTCCATGATTGCCGGTTCATCATGCAGGCGCTGGATGATCGATGCCGCAACGTCCGCCGTCGGTGGTTGGATGGCGGCGGTAAAGATGGAGGTTCCGCTAAGAATTTCAAAGGCATCAATATATTCCGCATTCGCACTGATGGCGCCGCCTTCAAGCCCTACGGCTTTAGACAGTGAAACCATCACGAAATCGGCGCGCGGCACATGGCGGAATTCGTTATAGAACGCACGCTGCGGCTCGCCGTAGACCATGAAGCCGTTTGCATCATCAATGTAGCTCAACGCGCCGTAGCGTTCGCAGAGATCGAGGATGGTACCGATTGGCGCGATGCTGCCGTCGGAAGAATAGATGCTTTCGAACACCACGATGGCTTTGCGATCGCCGACGCGGCGCAGCAGGCGTTCCAGATCGTCCGGATCGTTATGTTTGAATGCAAACAGCTGTTCACCGTATTTCAGGTGTGAGGCAGCTTTCCATAGGCTCCAGTGGCAATCGTGATCGAAAATCAGCACGGCATCACGGTTATCGATGCCGCTTTTGGCCGAGAAATTGAATTTCGCCGTTATCGCATTGATAAACCCGATATTGGCCAATAGCCCAGAGGCGAAGGTCAGCGTTTTGTCCTTGCCGTGAAGTTTGCTGAGCAGCGTTTCCAGCCGGTAATGCGGTTCGCAGATGCCTTGTGTCGCGCGCGAGCCGCCTGTCGATAAGCCATAGCGTTTGACTGAATCGCAGAAGGCATCGAGCACTTCGGGATTCTGCTGCCAGCCGAGGTAATTAATGCCGGAAAAATTAACATGCTGTTGACCGTCGCGTATGATTCGCGGCCCTGACATTCCCTGCATGACGACCGGCTCGCGTAAGAAGCCTTCCTGCTTGGAATGTTCAACAAAACTTTTGAATCCCCAACGATCTTTGCTGTGAATATTATCCATAATATGTTGCCCCGTTGACCCAATACCCGTTCGGGATTTTGCCGTTTCTTTTCACCAAATGGCCCGTAAAAACAATTGAAATTGAAATAACTATCTGCTTTTTCTATAATTGCCCGCAGTCGCCGCCGCTTGATGAATACCAGCAGAAAACCGCACGCACAAACGAGAAGCGAGATTGATCTTCGCATTGCAGCATCAAGTGATGCTTAATGAATTATCAAGGTTTCATGAAGGGATAGAATCTATGAGTCTGCGGAGAGTATTGATCGTCGAAGATGATTTCGACGGTGCCGAGGTGTTGAGTGCTTACCTGAGCCGGGATGGATTCCAGACTCGTCATGTGGCCGATGGGCGCCAGGCGTTGGAACAACATGCGCAGTGGCGGCCGGATTTGGTTTTGCTGGATATCATGCTGCCAGGGTTGAGCGGCAACGACGTGCTGGCGGCAATCCGCCAGCATGCCTCCACGCCGGTGATTATGGTGACGGCGGTCGGCAGCGAATCCAACCGTATCAATTCATTGCTGTATGGCGCCGACGATTATGTGGTCAAGCCTTACAACCCCAGCGAAGTGGTGGCCCGCGTTCATGCCGTGTTGCGGCGCTGGGGCAACAATGCCCAGGCGCGCACCCGCTGCCTGCGCCACGGTAATTTAATTGTGGATATTGATGCGGTGCAGGTTTCGGTTGAGGCCGACGGCGTTCGGCAGCCGCTGGAGCTGACGCGCACGGAGTTCAACCTGTTGGCCATGTTGATGGCCTGCCCGACCCGAATGTTCTCTCGTGCGGAACTGCTCGCCGGCTGCCTGCCGGAAAGCGACGCGCTGGAGCGGGTAGTCGATGCGCACATCTATAATTTGCGCCGTAAACTGGAGCGTGCCGGCATTAGCGATGTGCTGCAGACGGTGCGTGGGCTGGGCTACCGTTTCTGCAACGTGCTATGACGAATAACGACATCAACAAAAGCGAACGCTGCGCCGCCGAGCCGTTATGGCGCTGGATCAGCCTGCGCATGATCGGCCTGGCGATGGTCGCGATTCTGGTGATCGGCGGCGGCATGTGGCTGCGTTTCTCCTGGTGGGAGGCGCATCAGCGCGCGGCGATCCCTGAACCGGTGCGGCAGGAGTTGCAGCAACTGGAGGCACAGCCGACCGAACACCGGCAGCGTCTACTGCAGATTTACGGCGAATATCTGTATGGCGAATACTTCACCAACGAAGCCGTGAATGAAGACATGCTTTTTTTCGGCGCCTTCGTGCTGCTGTCGATCCCGCTGATTGTTGGCGGCGGCGTCTGGGTTTCGCTGCATCTGTCGCGCCAGCTCAGCGCCGTAGCGATCGCCGCAGACCACATCGCCCAGGGGGATTTCACCACGCGGGCTACGCGGGTGGCCCATACGCCGCCGGCGCTGCGTAGCCTGACGAGTGATTTTAATCGCATGGCCGAACGGCTGGAGCGCCAGGAACGGGAGTTGCAGGCCTCCAGCGCGGCCACCGCTCATGAGCTTCGCACGCCGTTAACGGCGGCCAAGGGCCGTTTGCAGGGGCTGCTGGATGGCGTGTTCGAACCAACGCCGCAAAATTTCCAACTGATTATGTGCCAGTTGGATCAGTTGAACCGGCTGATCGACGATTTGTATCTGTTGTCTCTGGTTTCCGCCAGGCAACTGTCGCTGTTGCCCTCTGAGTTTACGCTGCGTTCTCTGCTGGAAGAGCGTATCGCCTGGGCTGCGCCGCGTTTGCAGGCCTCGCAGATGCAGGCGAGCCTTGATGTGGCGGAGGATTTACGCGTGCTGGCGGATCGCGGGCGTGTGGGGCAGGTGATTTCCATCCTGCTCGATAACGCCATCCGCTACGCGGCGTCAGGCGGTTGGGTTGCGCTAAGCGCCCGGCGGCAAGGCGCTGGCGTACGTATCGAAGTAGAAGACGGCGGCGCCGGTTTCGCGCCGGAGCACCTTGACCGTGTGTGCGATCGTTTCTGGCGCGCCGAAAGCTCGCGTTCACGGCATGCCGGCGGCAGCGGGCTGGGGCTGGCGGTCGCGGTGGCGATCTGTCAGGCGCACGGGGGGCGGCTTTCCGTGCGCAACCGTGACGGCGGCGGCGCACTGACCCGTATCGATCTGCCCGGCTAGGCAGTGTCCCGCCATCGTGCATAACGGGCGTTGAGCGCCACGGCCTATGGCGGGGTAAAACCGCAGGTTTTTCCCCTCTCTTCATAGAATCTTCATCGTTTCTCGGCTGGAACTTGTCCGAACGCTGCTTTACTGCATGCGGTTTCCATTCAGCTTGAGGATGAGTACGGATGAGCGATACACACCGTTTCCCGGCGCGGCGCTATACGCCTGCGTTGATCTGTCTGGCTTGCGCCCTGGCGGTATTGCCGCAGGCCAGCCAGGCGCAGCCAATCGATCCCTTGGCGCCAGCGCCGACCAGCCTGTTCGGCGATAAAACCGACGTCAACGTGGGGTTCGGAGCGTCTATCGGCCCGCGTTACATGGGCGCACGCCAGACGCGGGTGTCGCCAGAACTGGCGTTAAGCGTCTCTCGCGGTATCTTTTTTATCGATACATTGCGCGGCATCGGCGCGGAGTATCTGACTGACAGTGGGTTTTACCTAAGCGGCGCACTGTCTTACGACCTTGGCCGCAAGGATGAAAACAGCACCTGGCAGCCCGGCTCCAAACGGCTGCGCGGCATGGGCGAAGTCAAAGGCGCCACCACGGCCGATTTTCTGATATCCCAACAAATTACCTCCTGGCTGGCGATCAACAGTGAAGCCGAGTTTCGCGTGGCCGGCGCCGATCGTGGGAACCGCTACCGGGTGGGGTTGGAAGGCACCGTTTTTCGCGACAGCCGCGATGCGTTCACCCTGGGCGTGAACGTGCATGCGGGCGACAGCCGCTATAACCGCACTTACTTCGGCGTGAGCGAAGAGCAGCACCGCCATTCGCGTTTTTCTCGTTTTGACGCCAAATCCGGGATTTATGCCTATTCGGCGTCGGCCGACTGGGAACACAATTTTGATCAGAACTGGTCGTTGTTCGTTGGGCTGGAAGTGATGACGTTCAGCGATCGGGCGCACCGTAGCCCGGTGGTGGAAGGCAACACCAACGTGACGGGCATTGCGATGCTCAATTATACGTTCTGAGACAGAAGGCGGCAGTAGTACACAATGGATTCCCATAGGAAAGATTTACGGCGTATCAGGCCGGTGGTTTTCCTGGCGATAGCCGTCTTGGTGTTATTGCTGGGCGGATGGTTGCTGTCTGGCGGCACTGAGAATATTCAGCCGGCACCGGTGCAACAGGTGGAAACGCAGCACCTGGAACAGCGGTTATTGGTGCGGCAGCTTGATGTGTCGGGCCATTGGGCTGCGCGTGAAGACGTTACGCTGATGGCGCCGGTGGAAGGGTTGCGCGTCAGTGAGGTGCTGGTGGACGTCGGCGAGCGGGTGCGGCAGGGGCAGGTGCTGGCGCGCCTGGAGCGCAACATGCTGGACGCGCAACTGGAGCAGAGCCGCCAGGGCGTGCAGCGCGGCAGCGCCGAACTTTCCCAGGCACAGTCGCGGCTTAACGAGGCCGCGTCTGCTTACGCCCGTGCGCGCCGTTTACAGCCTGACGGCGCGATCAGCCGTCAGGAGTTTGAAGCCGCCGCCGCCGCTTATGCTGCCGCGCGGGCAACGCGCGATCAGGCGCAGGCGGCGCTACGGCAGGCCCGCGCGCAGGTGGAAGAGTCGCGCATTCGTTTCGCCCATGCGGAAGTGCGCGCCCCAATGGCCGGTTTGATCGTCAAACGGCAGGTGCAGGCCGGCGCGTTGGTTAATGCTCAGAGCGCATTGTTCAGCTTGGTTCGCGACGGCGAGCTGGAGTTTGTCGCGCAGATCCCCGCTTCGGCATTGGCGGATCTTCAAGCCGGCATGGCTGCGCGGTTGGTGTTGCCGTCACAGGCGTTGGCCGGGCAGATCCGGCTGGTGGGCGCTATGGTGGACCTCGACAGCGGCTATGGCGAAGCGCGCATTACCATTAACGGCGCCGTGCCGCCACAACTGCGCGTCGGTGCCGTGGGCGGCGCTCGCATTGCGCTGGGGCAACGCCAGGCGATGGCGCTGGATGCGCGCGCATTACGCTATGCCAGCGATGAGCAACCCTATGTGTTTATCGTCGGGCCGGATGGCCGCGTGAAACGCGTGGCGGTGCGGGTTGGCTGGCGTGACGGCGAGTGGGTGGAGATTCAGCAAGGGCTGTCGCCGCAGGATCGGGTGGTGCTGGCCGGTGCGGCGCTGCTGGCGGAAGGGGAGCCGGTTGAGAGCGTGGCTCCGGCGGCGCCCGGCAAGGAACTGCGCGTAATGCCGACAGAGCGGCGCACAGCGGAGAACACGCAGCCATGAAACAAGGCATTTCTTCATGGGCGATTCGCCGCCCAATTCCGACGCTGGTGTTATTTTGCGTGCTGACGCTGGCGGGCATCGCCGCTTTTTTGCGTTTGCCGGTGAACGCCAACCCGCCGGTGGCTTTTCCGCTGGTCAGCGTCACGGTGTTGCAGCCGGGCGCTGCGCCGGCGGAAATTGAAGCCGAAATCACCCGCCGCGTCGAAAACGCGCTGTCAGGTTTACCGAGCGTGCGCCATCTTGAGTCGACCGTCAAAGCCTCGGTCAGTAGCACCACGGTGGAGTTCCAACTGGGCACCGATCCCGATCGTGCCGCAAACGATGTGCGCGCGGCGGTGGATGAGATCCGCGGTGAACTGCCACAAAATATTCCGGCGCCGGTGGTGCAGCGCGTCGATGTCGAAGGCGGCGCGATGCTGCAATACATTATGGAGGCGCCTGGGGAATCTGAACAGGCGCTGTCCTGGTTTGTTGATGACAGTATCAGCCGTGAGTTGCTCGCCGTGCCGGGGGTACAGCGCGTCGCCCGCTTTGGCGGCGCCGAACGTGAGTTGCGCATCGAGCCGAACCCGGCGGTGCTGGCGCAGTACGGCATGACGATAGATACGCTGAATAGCCAGTTGCGTGAGACGTTCACCGACGTGCCCGGCGGCCACTTGGAAACGCAGCGGCAACGCCAGACGATCCGGGTGCAAGGGCGCCTGGCTTCGCCGGAAACGCTAGGCGCGTTGCCGATCGCGATGCCGGGCGGTAGCTGGCTGTCGCTGGGCGACATTGCGCGCATCAGCGATACCGTCGCCGATCGTTCGGGGTTTGCCCAGCTCAACGGTAAACCGGCAGTGGGGTTCTCGGTGTGGCGCCGTAAAGGGTTCAGCGACACCGAAGTTGCCGCCCGCGTGGCCGAACGGCTGCAAACGTTGCAGGCGCAGCATCCCGGCGTCGTCATCCGCGAGGTGACATCGACGGTGGAATACACCCGCGCCAGTTACGATACGGCGATGCATACCCTGGTGGAAGGGGCGGTGCTGACGATTCTGGTGGTGTTCCTGTTTCTGCGTGACTGGCGCGCCACGGCCATTGCGGCCGTCGCCTTGCCGCTGTCCGTGCTGCCGGTATTTTTAGCCATGCTGTGGCTGGATTTCACGCTTAACAGCATCACGATGTTGGCGTTGACGCTGGTGATCGGCATTCTGGTTGATGATGCGATCGTCGAGATCGAGAACATCGACCGCCATATTCATATGGGCGAGCGGCCCTACAGCGCGGCGCTGCATGCGGCAGACGGCATCGCGCTGGCGGTATTGGCCACCACGCTGACCATTGTTGCGGTGTTTGCGCCGGTCGGCTTTGTTCAGGGGGTCGTCGGGCAATATTTCCGCCAGTTCGGGCTGACCGCCTCCATCGCGGTACTGTGCTCGCTGTTGGTGGCGCGCCTGCTAACGCCGTTGCTGGCGGCCTATTTCCTGCGCGCCACGCGCAAGGTGAACGCCGCGCCGGAGGATCACGGCGAGCCGCAAGGGCGGCTGATGCGCCGCTATGTGAGCTGGCTGGAACAGGTGTTGCGGCATCCCTGGAAAACTCTGCTGGCCGCCGGGGCGCTGTTTGTGGCGGCCGTGATGTTGGCTGGGTATCTGCCCGGCGGTTTCCTGCCTGCTAACGATGCAAACCTGTCGCAGCTGCGTGTAACACTGCCGCCGGGCGGCTCATTGTCTCAGGCGCAACAGACCTCCGAGCGCATCACCGCCGTGCTGCGCACGCATCCGGCGGTTAAACATGTGTTGGCGGTCGCCGGCTCACCGGATGAAGCCAGCTTCAGCATCACGCTGCAACCGCGCGACCAGCGCCAGGTGACGCGTAAGGAATTTGAAAACGCGATCCGCCGGCAATTGGCGGCGTTGCCCGACATGCGCTTCCAGTTTCTGGTTGATGGCGGCAGTGAAGTCTCGATCATGCTGGTGGGGCGCGATGCGCAGGCGCTGGAGGCCGCGGCGCGCCAGTTGGCGGGTGAAATGCGCGGGCTGCCGCAGTTGACCAACGTGCAGATAAGCCTCTCGCCCGTTAGCCCAGAACTGCGGGTGCGGCCGCGCCCGGGCGACGCAGCGCGGCTTGGCGTCAGCACCAGCGCCATCGGCGACATATTACGCATCGCCACGACCGGTGAGCAGAAGTCCTTGTCTGCGCATTACAATTTGCAGGAGCGGCAGATCCCGCTGCGCGTCCGGCTTGCCGAGCACGACAGCGCCGATCTGGATCTGTTGCGCAGCCTGCGCGTTTCCAGCATCCGTCGGGAAGGCGGGGTGCCGTTGTCGGCGGTGGCGGACATCAGCTACGGCGAGGGGCAAACGCGGATCGATCGTTACGATCGCCAACGCCGTATCAGCGTCGAGGCCAACCTGCAATCGGCCTCGCTGGGGCAGGCGCTGGATGCGGTGCAAGCGTTGCCGGCGTTGCAACATTTGCCCGCCGGGGTGCAGCAGGTGCAATACGGCGATGCGGAATACATGGCGGAGATGTTTGACAACTTTTCGCTGACGATGGCAGCCAGTATTTTGACGATGTACGCCATTCTGGTGTTGCTGTTCCGCGATTTCCTGCAGCCGTTCACCATTCTGTTCACGCTGCCGCTGTCGCTGGTCGGCGCCATCGCCGCACTGTGGCTGATCGGCGCTGCGCTGGATCTGCCGGCGATCATCGGGCTGCTGATGCTGATGGGGATCGTCACCAAGAACGCGATCCTGCTGGTGGACTTCACGCTGGAGGGCCGGCGCAATGGGATGACGACGCATGATGCGCTGATCCATGCCGGTATGATGCGGGCGCGGCCGATTGTGATGACCACGGTGGCGATGGTCGCCGGTATGGCGCCGGCGGCGCTGGGCTTTGGCGCCGATTCGGGGTTTCGTATCCCGATGGCCACGGCGGTGATCGGCGGGCTGGTAACCTCGACCTTGCTCAGCCTGGTGTGCGTGCCGGTAGTGTTTGCCCGCATCGACAATCTGCGTGCGTGGCTGGGGCCGCGTTTGACCCGCCTGACGACGGTCAGCCCGGAAGATTTAGCCGGCGAATAACAGGAGACTGACGGCGCCCCGCGAGCGGGCGCCGACAGCAGCGGCATCCGCATTATTTTTTGATCGCCGTATCGCTGGTTGTTTAAGTGTCGTTGACAGTTTCTTAACGAAACACTGATAGAATCCTAACACTAAAGGTTCATCATAATTTTTGTTAGCCATCAATTCCCTTCGCTATTGCTGCCGATGATAACGGGCTGGCCTGGTATTTTTATTGGCGCGCAAACAGGCAAAGGCGGCGGTTGTATACCCAAAATAATTCGAGTTGCAGGACAAAAACGCAAAAGCGTTTTTGAACAGCGCTAGCGCTGGCCCCGTAGGGGTGAGGCCGTATGGCCGAATCACGCGGCAACGCAGCGAATCCCCAGGAGCTTACTGGAGTAAGTGACTGGGGTGAGCGAGGAAAGCCAACACACCTGCAACTTGAAGTATGACGGGTATAGTCATTACAGGTGAGAATATGTATTTAATAGAAAAGGAAACGTCAAATGCTCAGCCGTTGAATAACATCGGCTTTGCGCTGTCGTTAGCGACAGGGAAATTGTGTCCGAATACTTATTGGGATAAAAAATCGCATCGGGTAAAGTTTCTGCTGCGTTCGTTAATTTTCCCGCTGCAAACATCCCGGCTGCTTTCGCTGCTTGCCGGGCTGCCCTATTATCGCGAGTTATTACAATCGCAGAATAATATACCGATAAAGGTACACCGTCCGTATCTCTATCGCGCGTTGACCGTCAAGCAACGTACGGACGTCATCATTAATCATTATACTTTCCTGGGGGAAATGCAGAATTTCCAAATGAGCAACGCCCTCACCAGTTTGGAAGATAAATGTATTTATACCCTGAAAGGGAAGGATGGCGTTGAGTTTGCTATTTGCGGCAGCACGGCGAAAAGGGCGGAGCGCGAAGGAGAAAGCACCGTATTTTTAAAAATGGGTGATACGCTGCTCGCCAGCATCACCTTTTCCGTGGCTAGCCATAACCAGCGGCAGAGTATTTTTATCGGCGGCGTGCAGGGGGCTAGCAAAGGCGTCGGCAACGAGGTGATAAAACAAGCCACCAAGCTGTGCTATGGGTTATTCCCGAAAAGAATTTTAATGGAGGTTATTTTCCAGTTCGCCCGTGAAAATAATATCGATAAAATATTTGGCGTAAGTGATAACTCGCATGTATTTAGAAGCCTGCGTTACGTGTTCAGTAAACGCAGCCAGTTCCATGCCAGCTACAATAATTTCTGGCAAGCGATTGGCGGGCAGAAAGTCTCCAAACATCTTTATGCATTGCCGCTATCTATTCCGCGAAAGGACAATAGCGAATTGCCAAGCAAAAAGCGATCGGAATACCGCAAGCGCTATGAACTGCTCGATCAGTTGAACTTCGGTTTATATACCCAAGATAATTCGAGTTGCAGGCAGGCGGCAATCGAAGGAATCCCGATGAGCTTACGCCGGTAAGTGATTCGGGTGACTGAGTGCAGCCAACACACCTGCAACTTGAAGTATGACGGGTATAAGCAAGGTTTCTTGGCGGCCGCGATGAATGCGGGAAAAGTGGGCCGTGCCTCTGGGGGCACGGCCTGCCATTACAGGTGTGGAATATTGCGCCCGTAATAGATCTCCTGCATTTCTTTCCACAGCAGATCGGTAATCCGTTTCCGTTCTTCTTCGCCGAGCGCTTCCGGCCTGGCGTTGAACAGATAGTGTTGCAGATCGAAGTCCTTCAGTAGCATCTTGGTATGGAAGATGTTCTCCTGATAAACGTTCACATCCATCATGTGATACAGCGACTTCATATCCTCTGACATAAAGTTCTGGATCGAGTTGATCTCGTGATCGATATAGTGTTTCACACCGTTGACGTCGCGCGTAAAGCCGCGCACGCGGTAATCCATGGTGACGATATCGGATTCCAACTGATGAATCAGGTAATTCAGCGCTTTCAACGGTGAGATCACCCCGCAGGTCGACACTTCAATGTCGGCGCGGAAGGTGCAAAGGCCGCCCTCCGGATGGCTTTCCGGGTAGGTGTGAACGCAGATATGGCTTTTATCCAGGTGTGCGACTACCGTGTTTGGCAGCGGGCCGGGGTGCTCCGAGGTATCGACATCTTTCGGATCCATCGGTTCTTCGCTGACCAGGATGGTCACGCTGGCGCCCTGTGGCTCGTAGTCCTGACGTGCGATGTTCAGAATGTTGGCGCCGATGATTGAGCAGGTCTCGGTAAGGATCTCCGTCAACCGGTTGGCGTTGTATTGTTCGTCAATGTAGGCGATATAGCCGTCGCGGTCATCCGCGGTTTTGGCGTAACAAATATCGTAAATACAAAAACTCAGGCTCTTGGTCAGGTTATTGAAGCCGTGCAGTTTCAGCTTGTGCAATTTGGTTCACCTCCTTTATCTTCTCGCTTAACGTGAAACGTTCAGTGCATTGAGTAAATATTGCGGCAGAGCAAAGCTGCCCACGTGGATCGCCGGGTTATAGTAGCGGCAAGGCAGCCCGCTTTGTACAAAACGTTGCTGCAGCGTGGCCAAATCAAGCTGGCGCAACGCCGGATTTTGGCTGGCCCAGGCAAACGTCATGATGCCGCCGTAGTAGGTCGGGATCGCCGCCTGGTAAAAACTGACGTCCTTGAAGTAGTGGCTCAGTTTAGTATGGCTGTTCACCGCTTCATCTTGTTGCAGGAAGCAGACGCCGTTCTGGGCCACGAAGATCCCGCCTTCGTTCAGGCAGCGGGCGCAACCCTGGTAGAAAGTTGAAGTGAACAGGCTTTCGCCGGGGCCGATCGGATCGGTACAGTCTGAAATGATGACGTCGAATTTTTCATCGGTTTGGCTGACGAAGTTGACGCCGTCGTCAATCACCAGGTTAAAGCGCGGATCGTCATAAGCACCGGCGTTATGATTGGGCAGGTACTGGCGGCAAAACGCCACCACGCCGGCGTCGATCTCCACCATGGTAATCTGTTCGACGCCTTGATGGCGGCTGACTTCCCGCAGCATGCCGCCGTCGCCTCCGCCGATGATCAGGACTTTCTTCGCCTGGCCGTGCGCCAGCAGGGGAACGTGGGTCAGCATCTCATGGTAGATAAACTCATCGCGTTCCGTGGTTTGCACCACGCCGTCGAGCGCCATGACGCGGCCCATCTCCGGGTTTTCAAAAATCACCAGATCCTGATGCTCGGTTTTCTCGCGGTACAGTACTTTCTCTACAGAAAAGTACTGGCCGAAGTTGGCATGCAGCGTCTCATACCAAATTTCTTTCTGGGTCATATTCGGCATACTCCGTAAATAACAGCCATGAAAAATTGGCGCAACATGATAGCTAACTCTGCCTGATGTTGCACGGCTGAATTTCAAACAGAGATAGCAGAAGAAAGGAAGGGGGGCTAGTTTGCGTAGGCTAACAGGCTGAGTGAATCGCGCGCCAGAGATTTGCATTTCGTCTGGGTTGGAATGGCGATACCGCGCAGATCGTGGTAGCTGGCTTCACCCAGAGCTTTCATGTTGTAACTGTCGTAGTTGCTGAGATCCCAACGGTTTTGCTGGGCAAAGAACACGATCGCACGTTTGATTTGCGTATTGGGCAAATCGTTGTAGCCACAGTCGTTCTTCAGATAGACGAACACCGCGGTAAGATCGGCCAGATCTTCCGCTTCAGACTCATTCAAGGCCAGGCTGGCGCGTGAGAACCCCAGCATAGACAGTAACAGCATCAGTAACGTTGTTTTTTTCAGCATGAAATAGACCCGTTGATTATCAGGTTGTGCTCCCGGCGGCGATGGCTTGCCGCGCGGCCGTTTGGCTTTTGGCGGCGAGTGTGCCCATCGCGGGAGACAACCTGTGTGACGTTACCACACTTGTTTGTAAAGGCACCAAATTTTATTACCGGCGCGCCTGTGGCGGGCTGTTAAGGCTTGACCTTCCGCCAGGGGGAGGGTTTAGGCTTAGGTTCTATATGCTACGCCATTCATCAAGGGAGCCTGCGATGCTGCGCCGTGATTTTATCAAACTGACCGCCGCACTGGGTGCGGCGAGCGCTTTGCCGCTATGGAGCCGTGCTGCCTGGGCGGCTGAACAGCCTGCGTTGCCGATCCCGCCGCTGTTAGCGCCGGACGCGCAGGGGAACATCGCGCTGGCGTTCCAGGCGGGGGAAACCCGTTGGTTGCCGCATGTGGCGAGCAAAACCTGGGGCGTGAATGGCGCATTGCTGGGGCCGGCGGTCAGGCTGCAACGTGGGAAGCCGGTGACCGTTGATATTCGTAATCAGTTGCCTGCGGCCAGCACCCTGCATTGGCATGGCCTGGCGATCCCCGGCGAAGTCGATGGCGGCCCCCATGCCTTGATCCCGCCGGGGGAAACCCGTACGGCGCATTTTACCGTCGATCAGCCAGCGGCGACCTGTTGGTTCCATCCGCATACCCATGGCAAAACCGGCCAGCAGGTGATGATGGGCCTGGCGGGGCTGGTGCTGGTAGAGGACGAAGAAAGCAGCCGCCTGCCGTTGCCGAAAACCTGGGGCCAGGACGACATTCCGGTGATCTTGCAGGACAAACGCCTGGGTAACGACGGCCAGATCGCCTATCAGTTGGATGTGATGAGCGCGGCTGTTGGCTGGTTCGGCGATCGGATGTTCACCAACGGCGTGCAGTATCCGCAGCACCCGGCGCCGCGCGGCTGGCTGCGCCTGCGCTTTCTCAACGGTTGCAATGCGCGCTCACTGAGGCTGGCCGCCAGCGATAACCGCCCGCTGTATGTGATAGCCAGCGATGGTGGCTTTCTCAATGAGCCGGTCAAGTTACATGAACTGCCGATACTGATGGGCGAGCGTTTTGAAGTGCTGGTGGATACTACGGATGGTCAGCCGTTTGACATCGTCACGCTGCCGGTCAAACAAATGGGGATGACGCTGGCGCCGTTCGATAAGCCGCTGCCGGTGCTGCGCATTCAGCCCACCCAGGCGCCGGGGGTAACAACGTTGCCCGACTCGCTGGTGGCGCTGCCGGCCTTGCCCGCGCTTGACGGCGTGCAGGAGCGCTGGCTGCAACTGATGATGGATCCCACGCTGGATAAGCTCGGTATGCAGGCCTTGATGCAGCGCTACGGCCACCAGGCGATGGCCGGCATGAGCATGGATCATGGCGACATGGGCGAGGCAGGGCACGGTGGTATGGCCGGAATGGATCATGGCGATATGGCCGGCATGGCGCACGGCGAAGCGCCGTTTGATTTCAGCCACGGCAATATGATCAACGGCAAGGCTTTCGACATGATGAAGCCGATGTTTGCCGCCAAACGCGGCCAGTATGAGAAATGGACTATCTCCGGCGAAGGGGACATGATGCTGCATCCGTTCCACATTCACGGCACCCAGTTCCGCATCCTGTCGGAAAACGGCAAGCCGCCGGCGGCACACCGGGCGGGCTGGAAAGATACCGTGCATGTTGAGGGGTGGCGCAGCGAGGTGCTGGTGCGTTTCGATCATCTGGCCAGCGCAGAACATGCCTATATGGCACATTGCCACCTGCTGGAACACGAAGATACCGGCATGATGCTGGGGTTCACGGTCACCGACCAGGCTTAACCCGCCTGATGCACGCGGCGCGGCCATCAGGCCGCGCTTCAAGCTGCGGGCGCGGCGGCTTGCCGTGCCGCTGCGCGTCGCCAGCGCCTTCCTGCTGTGATAAACTTTGCGCCTTCCTTCCGGCAACCGATCTGAAAACCTATGAAACACACTGTAGACGTCATGATTTCCGAACAGGAAATTAAAACCCGTATCGCCGAACTCGGCCGCCAGATCACCGAACATTACCGCAACAGCGGCAGTGAAATGGTGTTGGTGGGCCTGTTGCGCGGCTCATTCATGTTCATGGCCGATCTGTGCCGCACGATTGACGTGCCGCACGAAGTGGATTTCATGACCGCCTCCAGCTATGGCAGCGGTATGTCCACCACCCGCGACGTAAAAATCCTGAAAGACCTGGATGAAGATATCCGCGGTAAAGACATTCTGATCGTTGAAGACATCATCGATTCCGGCAACACGCTGAACAAGGTACGCGAAATCCTGGCGCTGCGCGGGCCAAAATCACTGGCGATTTGTACGCTGTTGGATAAACCGGAGCGCCGCGAAGTGGAAGTGCCGGTCGAGTTTGTCGGCTTTTCCATTCCTGACGAGTTCGTGGTGGGCTACGGCATTGACTACGCTCAGCGCTATCGCCATCTGCCGTACGTGGGCAAAGTCATCCTGCTGGACGAATAAACCCCATGCAGGCGGCCGCACCCAGAGGGTAAAGGGGCGGCCGCCGGTTGCGTTTAATCGGCGTGCAGCGGGTGCGGTTTATCGACGACGCTTTTTTCTTTCTCTTGCAGCAGCGTGGCCATCCCTTTGCGGTAGCCCATCTCCAGGCTCTCACGGCTGGTGGCGGTGACTTCCAGATCGCGCAGGCGGCCGTCATGAATACCGTACACCCAACCGTGGATCATCACCTTCTGGCCGCGTTTCCAGGCCGATTGCATAATCGTGGAGTGGCCGAGGTTATACACCTGTTCCACAACGTTGATTTCGCACAGCGCATCCAGGCGTTTTTCCGGCTCCAGTTCGCCCAGGCGTGAACTGTGTTTGAACCACAGATCGCGGATGTGCAGCAGCCAGTTATTGATTAAGCCCAGCTCCGGGTTTTCCACCGCCGCTTCCACACCGCCGCAGCCCAGGTGGCCGCAGATGATGATGTGTTCCACTTCGAGCACGTCGACGGCATACTGCACCACCGACAGGCAGTTCAAATCGGTATGGATGACCAGGTTAGCCACATTGCGGTGAACGAACAGTTCACCGGGCTCCAGGCCGGTCAAACGCTCGGCGGGCACCCGGCTGTCAGAACACCCAATCCATAAAAAACGGGGTTTTTGCGCCTGCGCCAGGCGTTCGAAAAAACCGGGATCGTCTTGGCTGATATTCGCCGACCAAACCTGATTGTTGGCAATGAGCCTTTCTATTTCTTTCATGGAAGTTATTGACCTGTAACGAGCAGATTGCGTTGAGGTAATATAGGACAAGCGTCACCATTTGAAAATCATAACTGTTGAATTTTCCGCACGGATTAGACCGCGATGAAAATGCGCGCGGTGATAAAATTCGCCCAATGATAAGAATTCTGCAGCATACATAACGCTACAAGGTGTTTTCTAATTTATGAGTTACGCATTGGAATTAGCGCAATTGACCAAGACCTACGCAGGTGGCGTCAAGGCATTGCGCGGTATCGATCTTCGCGTCGAGGCCGGGGATTTTTATGCCCTGTTGGGGCCAAACGGCGCAGGGAAATCCACCACCATCGGCATTATCAGCTCACTGGTCAACAAAACGTCCGGCACGGTGCGGGTATTTGACTTTGATATCGATAAAGACATCGTCAACGCCAAACGCCAGCTTGGTCTGGTGCCCCAGGAGTTCAACTTCAACCCGTTTGAAACCGTGATGCAAATCGTCGTCAATCAGGCGGGGTACTACGGCGTTACGCGCCGTGAAGCGTTGAACCGTGCCGAAAAGTACCTCAACCAGCTGGATCTGTGGGGCAAACGTAACGATCGTGCGCGCATGCTGTCCGGCGGGATGAAACGCCGGCTGATGATCGCTCGCGCGCTGATGCATCAGCCGAAGCTGCTGATCCTCGATGAGCCGACCGCCGGGGTGGATATCGAACTGCGCCGCTCCATGTGGGGCTTTTTGAAAGAGCTGAATGTGCAGGGAACCACCATTATCCTGACCACCCACTATCTGGAAGAGGCCGAAATGCTGTGCCGTAACATCGGTATTATTCAGGGCGGCCAACTGGTGGAAAACACCTCGATGAAAGCGTTGCTGGCCAAGCTGAAGTCGGAAACCTTCATCCTCGATCTGGCGGCCAAAAGCCCATTGCCGAAGCTGGACGGCTATCGCAGCCAATTGCTGGATACCTCGACCTTAGAGGTGGAAGTGATGCGCGAGCAGGGGCTGAACGCGCTGTTTAGCCAACTGAGCGCCCAGGGCATTCAGGTGCTGAGTATGCGCAACAAGGCCAACCGGCTGGAAGAGTTGTTTGTCACACTGGTTAACGGTAATGGAGGGAAAGCATGACGCGTTTATACTGGGTGGCATTGCAAAGCATCTGGGCGAAAGAGATCCACCGCTTCGCACGTATTTGGGTACAGACGCTGGTGCCGCCGGTGATCACCATGACGCTGTACTTTATTATTTTCGGCAATCTGATTGGTTCCCGTATTGGCGATATGCATGGCTTCAGCTACATGCAGTTTATCGTGCCGGGGCTGATCATGATGTCGGTGATCACCAACGCCTATTCCAATGTGGCGTCATCGTTTTTCGGCGCCAAATTCCAGCGTAACATTGAGGAACTGCTGGTTGCGCCGGTGCCCACCCATGTGGTGATCGCCGGTTACGTCGGCGGCGGCGTGGCGCGCGGGATCTGCATCGGTATTCTGGTCACCGCCATCTCGCTGTTCTTTGTGCCGCTGCATGTCCACGCCTGGTGGGTGATTGCCGCAACGCTGCTGCTGACGGCGATTCTGTTTTCGCTGGCCGGGCTGCTGAATGCGATTTTTGCCACCACCTTTGACGACATCAGCCTGATCCCGACCTTCGTGCTGACGCCGTTGACCTATCTGGGCGGGGTGTTTTACTCGCTGACGCTGCTGCCGCCGTTTTGGCAGGCGGTGTCCAAACTGAACCCGATTGTGTATATGATCAGCGGATTCCGTTACGGGTTCCTCGGCATTACCGACGTACCGCTGGCGCTGACCTTGCTGGTGCTGGTGGTGTTTATTGTGGTGTTTTACCTGCTGACCTGGTATCTGATCGAGCGCGGCCGCGGCCTGCGTTCGTAACTGGGGAAAGGCAGGGAAACGGGCGCCGGGGCAACAGGCGCCCGTGAGGGGTCAGGCAACCTGTACCGGCACGGCTTTCGCTTTGCGCAGCAGGGTGTTTTCGCCTTCGAAGTAGGCCACTTTCGGATGATGCTGGCGCGCATCGGCATCGCTCATTTGTACATAGGAGCAAATGATCAGTTTGTCGCCGACGCAGGCACAGCGTGCGGCAGCGCCGTTGACCGAAATGATGCGCGAGCCGCGTTCGGCGGCGATCGCATAGGTGGAGAAACGCTGGCCGTTGTCAACGTTGTAAATATCAATGGCTTCGTATTCCAGGATCCCGGCGGCTTCCAGGAAGTCCTGATCGATGGCGCAGGAGCCTTCATAGTGCAAGTCGGCCTGAGTTACTTTCACCCGATGCAGCTTGCCTTGCAGCATTGTACGTATCATAGCTTTTAAACCTAACTGAATGTCGGCCCTTGCGGGCGACTGGGGTTAAACATCTTCCTGCATCCCTGCCATACACATCATCCTTCAGGTTGCCTCTTTGTTGGTTGCGTCAGCGCGTCCCGGTCACATAGCCATCTAGGCTCCCGGGAACTTACTGACTTGCCGCCGCGATGCATCATGAATGATTTTGTGTATATACCCGACAACTTGAATTATTTGGGGTATATATGATCGTTGCCGATAAAACCAGGGGAAACGGCAACCGCTGTGCAAATGGCTTACAGCGTTAAATCGACCTGCTGGTTGTCGATCAAGCGCGCTTTGCCAAGCCAGGCCGCCATCAGGATCACCGCGCGTTTGCTCTCCACCGTGAGCGGCAGCAGCGTGTCTGCATCGCGGATAAACAGCTCGTCTGGGGTGAACCCCACCACGCGTAGTTTATAGGCGGCCTGCTCCAGCAGTTCATCAATTTGCCGCTCGCCATTGCCGAGCCGCTCGGCCAGTTCGTTCATGATCTGGTTAAGCTGCGGGGCGGTTTTGCGTTCTTCGGCACTCAGATAGCCATTGCGTGAGCTGAGCGCCAGGCCATCCTGGGCGCGGACAATCGGCACACCGATAATATCAATATCGTAGCCCATGTCCGCCACCATTTTGCGGATCAGCATCAGTTGCTGGTAATCCTTTTCGCCGAAGCAGGCCAGATCCGGCTGCACCAGATTGAACAGCTTGCTGACGATGGTGGTGACGCCGCGGAAATGGCCGGGGCGGCTGGCGCCTTCCAGCATGGTGGAGATCATCGGCACATCGACGTAGGTCTGGCTATCCGGGCCTTGTGGGTACACTTCGGCGGGCGCGGGTGAAAACACCAAATCGACGCCGCGGCGCGTCAGTTTCTCGCAGTCTTCCTGCAGCGTGCGCGGGTAGCGCGCCAGATCGTCCGGGCGATCGAACTGCATCGGGTTGACGAAGATGCTCACCACCACCACGTCACCGCGCGCGCGCGCTTCATCAACCAGCGTCATATGGCCTTCGTGCAGGTTCCCCATGGTGGGCACCAGCGCGATCCGTTTACCCTCCAGGCGCCAGCGCCGAACGTGTTGGCGCAGCATCGGCAGCGTTTCGATAATCAGCATTGCATAACTCCGTTACGGGCCGTTTTTGGCCCGGGCAGGCCAATAAGCCTGCGGCAAGATTAATTAAAAGAGTGTTCTGGCCCAGGGTAGCTGCCCTGTTCTACTTCATGAATATACTGCTGCACCGCTGCACGCATATCGCCGCTCTGCGCCAGGAAGTTTTTGGCGAACTTGGGCGTGTGGCCGCCGGTGATGCCGAACGCATCGTGCATCACCAGGATCTGGCCGTCGGTGGCGTTGCCCGCCCCAATGCCAATCACCGGGATGGTGAGCTGCTCGGTGATTTTGCGCGCCAGCTCGCTGGGAACGCATTCCAGCACCAGCAACTGCGCGCCGGCCAGCTCCAGGTTTTGCGCGTCTTCCAGCAGCTGTTTGGCCGCCAGCTCGTCGCGGCCCTGAACCTTATAGCCGCCAAAAATATTCACTGACTGTGGCGTTAGGCCAAGGTGGCCGCAAACCGGCACCGCACGCTCGGCCAGCATTTTCACCGTATCGCACAGCCAACTGCCGCCTTCGATTTTGACCATATTGGCGCCGGCGCGCATCAGTTCGGCGGCGCTGGTAAAGGTTTGCTCCGGGGTGGCGTAGCTCATAAACGGCAGATCGGCCAGCAGCAGGCAGGCCGGTGCGCCGCGGCGCACCGCGCGGGTATGGTAGGCGATGTCGGCGACGGTGACGGGCAACGTGGAGTCGTGGCCCTGCAGCGTCATCCCCAGTGAATCCCCAACCAGCAGAACGTTAATGCCTTGCTCTTCAAACAGCTTGGCAAAACTGGCATCGTAGGCCGTAAGGGTAGCGAACTTGCGCTGTTCCTGCTTCCACTGGCGCAGATGGGTTATGGTGGTGGGTTTCATCACAACGTCTCCTGAATAGGGCCGCACGGCGTTAGCCTGGCCCCTGACTACAAAAAAAGTGCGGTCATTCTACTGTAAGCCTTACGGGGTGGGTAGCGCAGATCATGATGCTTAAGCGCTTCTTAAGAAATGGATGTTGTAATAAAGCGACTAATGATGAATAAGGATATGCATGAGAATTCTGCTGATTGAAGACGACACGCTGATCGGCGATGGCATCAAAGCCGGCCTGACCAAGCTCGGTTTCACCCTGGACTGGTTTACCGACGGCGTGGTAGGCAAACGCGCCCTGGCCAGCGCGCCCTATGATGCGGTGATCCTCGACCTTAGCCTACCGGGCCTTGATGGCCTGGATTTGCTGCGCGCCTGGCGCCAGGCCGGCCATGATGTGCCGGTATTGATTCTCACCGCCCGCGATGCGCTGGAGCAGCGCCTCAGCGGTTTGCAGAACGGCGCGGACGATTACCTGTGCAAACCCTTCGCGCTGGCGGAAGTGGCGGCGCGCCTGCAGGCGTTGATCCGCCGGCGCCACGGGCAGCTGATGCCGCAGTTGGCGCACGGCAACGTGGTTTTCGATAGCGCCGCCCGTAGCGTTAGCGTTAATGGTGAACCGGTGGCGCTGACGCCGCGCGAGCTGGCGGTGCTGGAGCTGTTCTTGCACAACAAAGGGCGGGTGCTGGCGCGGCCATTGATTCAGGAAAAGCTCTATGCCTGGGACGATGAGGTGAGCAGCAACGCGGTGGAGGTGCATATCCACCACCTGCGGCGCAAGCTGGGCAGCGGTTTTATCCGCACGGTGCACGGCGTGGGCTATACGTTGGGGGCGGCTGAATGAAGCGTTGGAGCCTGCGGCTGCGGCTGATCGTTATTTTCGGCCTATTGGCGTTGGTGACCTGGTGCTGTGCCAGCCTGGTGGCGTGGAAAATCACGCGCGATAACATCAACGAAGTGTTCGACACCCAGCAGATGTTGTTTGCCAAACGGCTGGCTACCGCTAGCCTGGGCGATCTGCTGGCTAGCGAGCAGGTGCGCAGCCTGCCGCAAACCAAGAGGCTGGTGCGCAACGGCAAACGGGGTGAGCAGGATGACGATGCGCTGGCCTTCGCCATTTTCGACCGCCAGGGCCACATGCTGCTGCATGACGGTGAAAACGGCGCCGATGTGATGTTCGATGAGCGCAACGACGGGTTTATCGTTGGCCGCCTAAGGGGCGATGACGATGCCTGGCGGCTGCTGTGGCTGACCAGCCCCGATGGCCGCTATCGCATCGCGGTGGGGCAGGAGTTGGAATACCGCCAGGATATGGCGCTGGATATGGTGACCGGGCAACTGCTGCCATGGTTGATCACCTTACCGATCCTGATGCTGCTGATCGCCTTGATGGTGGGGCGGGAACTGCGGCCGCTGCGCGCCGTGGCCGCCGGGCTGCGCCAGCGGGCGCCGGATGATGCGGCGCCGATCGACGCCCGGCAGGTGCCAACGGAAGTGCGCCCGCTGGTGGACGCGCTCAATACATTGTTTACCCGCATCAATACCATGTTGGTGCGCGAGCGCCGCTTCACCTCCGACGCCGCCCATGAACTGCGCAGCCCGTTGGCGGCGTTGCGGGTGCAGGCTGAAGTGGTGCAACTGGCCGGTGATGATGTGCCGGTGCGTATGCATGCGGTAGAAAACCTGATGGTCAGTATCGACCGCGCCACACGCTTGGTGGACCAACTGCTGACGCTTTCGCGGCTGGATTCGCTGTCGGATCTTGAGCCGCTGGAGCCGGCCGACTGGTGCCAACTGGTGCCGGCGGCGCTGGCCGAGCAGGAGCGTTATGCCAACAGCCGCAGCGTTGCCTTGCACTATCAGCCGCAGGGCACGCCGAAGCCGCTGCCTGGGCAACCGCTGCTGCTGTCTTTGCTGGTGCGCAACCTGGTGGATAACGCGCTGCGCTATACGCCGGTGGGCGGCCGGGTCACGGTCACGTTGAATGAAGGGCAATTGCAAGTGGCGGATAACGGGCCGGGGGTGAGTGCGGAGCAGCTAGCCAGGCTGGGAGAGCGCTTTTACCGGCCGCCGGGGCAGGTGCAGAGCGGCAGCGGGTTGGGCTTATCGATAGTGCAACGCATCGCAACATTGCATGGGCTGACAATGCGTTTCGCTAACCGCACGGAAGGGGGTTTTATTGCTACGGTGGTGTTCCCGGGGCGCGGCTAGCCGGCCCGGGATCATGCACCGGGATGGTGCCACAGCTGCATGCCGTTTCGCGGCACGCGCTTCAGGCATTCGGCCAGTGGCGTGCCGTCGGGCAGCACCAGATCCGGTGCAATTTCGGCCAGCGGGTAGAGCATAAATTCGCGCTCTTTCAGGCCGTAGTGCGGCACCGTCAGCCGTTCAGTGGCGATCTGGTTGTCGCCATACAACAGCATGTCCAGATCGAGAGTGCGTGGCCCCCAGCGCTCGTCTTTGCGCACCCGCCCTTGATTGCGTTCAATGTGCTGGGTGTGATCGAGCAACTGCTCGGCGGGCAACCGGGTATCCAGCGCCACCACCGCGTTGAGGAAATCAGGCTGGTTTTGCGGCCCCAGCGGCTTGGTGCGGTAAAATGACGAACACACGATCAGCCGGGTTTGCGGAATGTGCGCCAGCGCTTCCAATGCCGCATTCGCCTGTTGCAACGGCTGCGCCTGGTTGCTGCCGATCGCGACATAGACGCGGATCATTATTCGCCTTCTTTACGCGGCGCACGGCGGCGTGGCCGGCGTTGGCGTGAACGGCGCGGCGCCGGATCGTCGCCCAGCGTACTGAGCATGCTTTTCTGCTGCGCGGCGGTGGCGGCCTGGAATTCGCCCCACCAGTCGGCCAGGCGTTGCATTTCCGGGTTGTTTTCCACCTGGGCGCGCAGTGCCAGCAGATCGTAAGCCGCGCGGAATTTGGGGTGCTCCATCAGTTTGTGGGCACGTTTCCCCTGACGGCGGGACAAGCGCAGCTGCAATTGCCAGATATCACGCACCAGCGTGGTAATGCGTTTAGGAATCGCCAGCGAACGGCACTGCTCGTCCAGCACATCGTTCATGGCCAGCGCGAAGGCATCGTAATAGGCCAGCCCGCTTTCCTGGGCCAGTTTCTGCGCGTGCTCCAGCAGCGGATACCACAGCATGGCCGAGAACAGGAACGCCGGGTTGACGCGCATGTTGTTCTGCAACCGGTGATCGGTGTTTTTCAGCACCTGGATCAGGATACGTTCCATCGGCGTATCGTGGTTCGGCGTGAAGTTGCGCGCGATTAACGGGAACAGCGGCTGGAACAGCTGGTATTCACACAGCTTCAGGTAGGTCGGCAGCCCGTAGCCGGCCTGCAGCAGCTTGAGCGACTCTTCAAACAGGCGCGCCGGCGGAATTTCGTGCAGCAGGGCGGCCAGGCGAGGGATCGGCTCCGCGCTTTCTTCGCTGATGGTCATATCCAACTTGGCGGCGAAGCGCACCGCCCGCAGCATGCGTACCGGATCTTCCCGATAGCGGGTTTCCGGATCGCCGATCAGGCGTATCACACCCGCTTGCAGATCGCGCATGCCGCCGACGTAATCGCGCACCGTGAAATCCGCCACGCCGTAATACAGGCTGTTGATGGTGAAGTCGCGGCGCTGGGCATCTTCTTCGATCGAACCAAAGATGTTGTCGCGCAGCAGCATGCCGTTTTGCGCCTGCTGGGATGAATTTTTATCGTGCTCCTGGTCTTGCTCCAGGTGCTGTTCATGGTGGCCGCGGAAGGTGGCCACTTCGATGATTTCCGGCCCGAACATCACATGCGCCAGGCGGAAGCGGCGGCCGACCAGGCGGCAGTTGCGGAACAGTTTGCGCACCTGTTCCGGCGTCGCATTGGTGGTGACGTCGAAATCTTTGGGCTTTTTGCCCAGCAGCAGATCGCGCACGCCGCCGCCGACCAGATAGGCTTCAAAGCCTGATTTATTCAGGCGGTACAGCACCTTCAGTGCGTTATCGCTGATGTCTTTGCGTGAAATGGCGTGCTGATCGCGCGGGATGACGGTCATAGAGCCGGCGCTTTCGCTAACGGGCGGCTGCGGGCGTTTTGCCGGCGCAGGGCGGCGACGCGGGGCTTCTTTGCTGCTTTCGATGGCGCGCGGCGGCTTGGCAGCCTGGCGTGGTTCGCGAGCTGCGTTTTTATCGCTGGCGGGAGACTGTTCGCCTGCCGGCTTGTCATCGCGGATTAGTACCTTACGGCAGAAATTGGCTACTCGGGTAAAAATGGTACACCTCGATAGTGACTGATAAAAATGGCGCTAATAAAAAAATAGCGGCTAATCATAGCTCACCATGGCGCCTTTGAGAATGCTGATGTGGCTTTATCCAGGGGAATGGCCTTCTGGCGCGGGATGCTTTCCAGCGCCCAATGGTCCACTGCCCAGCTCAATAATAACGGCAGGTCAAGATCTTGCCAGCTTTCCGGCAGCGGTTGGCGCAGAAATTTCAGCGCTGCAACCAATACCGGGCGCGGATCGCCCGCCGGCAGCGCCGGAGCATGGTTTTGCTTGGAGAGTTTCAGCCCGTGTTCACCCAGCGCCAGCGGCAGGTGCACGTAGGCCGGCACCGGTGCCTGTAACTGCCGGTAAAGGGCAATCTGGCGGACGGTGGGTTCGATCAGATCGGCGCCGCGGACGATTTCGCTGACGCCCTGCGCGTGATCGTCCACCACCACCGCCAGGTTATAGGCAAACAGGCCATCGCGGCGGCGGATGATGAAGTCCTCTTGCGCCAATGCCGGATCGGCCAGCAGTTCGCCCTGCAGGCGATCGTGGAAGCGGTATACCGGGTTGGTCTGGCGCAGGCGGATTGCCGCACCCTGCGGGCCAAGCTGCAGATTGCGGCAGTGGCCGTCATACAGCCCGCCGGTTTGTTGAATGCGGCTGCGGGTACAGGTGCAGTAATAGCAGAGCCCTTGTTGCCGGAGCCACGCTAAGGCGGCGCGATAGGCGTCGTGGCGCTGGGATTGGTAGAGCACCGGGCCGTCCCAATGCAGGCCGTAGTGTTCCAGCGTAAACAGGATGCTGTCGGCAGCGCCGGCGACTTCGCGGGGAGGATCGATATCTTCAATACGCAGAAGCCACTGCCCATGTTGCGAGCGGGCTTGTAAATAGCTTCCCAGGGCGGCAATCAGTGAACCGAAGTGCAGATCCCCGGAAGGCGATGGAGCGAAACGCCCCACATAATGATGTTCAGACATAGTTGGAAAAGGCCGTTACCTCATAGATACGGCGCGCCGTTAAGCGCGCCGCAGGGTAACGCGATTAGCCGGCCATCTGCTTTTCGCGGATCTCAGCCAACGTTTTGCAATCAATACACAAATCGGCAGTTGGGCGCGCCTCAAGGCGGCGAATGCCGATCTCCACGCCGCAAGATTCGCAGTAGCCGAAATCTTCGTCTTCCACTTTCTTCAGCGTTTTTTCGATCTTTTTGATCAGTTTGCGTTCACGGTCACGGTTACGCAGTTCGAGGCTGAACTCTTCTTCCTGAGCGGCCCGATCGACCGGATCCGGGAAGTTGGCAGCTTCATCTTGCATATGCGAGACAGTACGGTCCACTTCGTCCCTGAGCTGGTTGCGCCATGCTTCAAGAATACGCTTGAAGTGCGCCAACTGGGCGTCGTTCATGTACTCTTCGCCCGGCTTCTCTTGATACGGCTCCACCCCAGCGATGGCGAGAATGCTCAAGGACGAGGTTTTACGGTTTTGCCCTTCTTGCATGTTGCTTCTCCTACATACACACGCACTATCGAATCCCCAATGCGGGGGAAAAACAGGCCGCTATAAATAACAGATGGTGAGGGGGTTGGCAATTATTCCTGTCGCCTGCTTGACAATGGTGTGAAGGAAGGCGTATTTGGCGGCGTAATATCTCTCTTTTGCATTATTAATGCCGGACATTATTAACCGGTAAATAATGGCACTTTCCCACGAAGAGACAGGCCGCCGGGTGAGACATCGGCCCCATAACACACCACTTCCACCCCCGATTGCTGAACCTGAGCCAAAAGCTCTGCATAATGCGCATCTATATGATGTGCCGGGGCAACCTGCGTGATGCCGGTATGCAAAACGGCAAAAAACAGCACTGCCCGTTGCCCATCAGCCGCCATGTTTTGCAGCTCCCGCAGATGCTTCTGCCCCCTGAGCGTTACCGCATCAGGAAAGTAACCACGGTTGTGTTGCAATAATGTGACCGACTTGACTTCAATATAGCAGTTAACCCGGTTTTCCGCTTGTAATAACAAATCGATACGGCTGTTTTCACTGCCGTACTTTACCTCGCCGCTGATTTTACTGTAACCGGATAATTCCGCGATACGGTTTTGCTCAATCGCCTCGCGCACCAGACCGTTAGCCCGCATTGTGTTAACGCAGATCCAGTCGCCCTGCTGGGTGTGGGTCAGTTCCCAACTGTGCGCATATTTGCGTTTGGCGTTATCCGAGGTGGAGTACCAGACGGTATCGCCCGGCGTCGCGCAGCCCGTCATGGCACCGGTGTTGGCGCAGTGCAGAGTGAAGGTTTCCCCTTGCGGGGTCACGACATCGGCCAGAAAGCGTTTATAGCGCTTGATCAGCGTGGCGGGTTGCAGCGGTGGGGTGAATTTCATGTGTTTCCTGCGTTGTTCAGCGGCCATTGGGCCAGCTCGTGGTAGCGTGTGCGCCCGTTTTCAAAAATGGACTGGCAAAGGGAAAAATGGTCGGCCTGGTAAGCCCAGCCGGGCGTTGCCGGCGGGATCGCCACCGGTTGGTTGGCGGCGCGCAGTAGGGTGATATGGGGATGAAACGGCAAAGGGCTTTGGTAACAGCCGCTGCGCGCCGCCTGTGAGCGCAGCATCTCCGCCAGTTGCAGTAACCCGCGCGGCGCGTGTTTGGCGCCAAGCCAAACCACGCCGGGGCCGGGCCAGTGGCCGAGATCGTCTAGCACCAGCTTGAACTGGCGTTGGCGGATGCGGCCCGCCAGCGCTTGCAGCGCCGCTTCTTTTTGGGCGCTGATCTCGCCAAGGAACGCCAGCGTCAGGTGCAGGTTTGCCGCCGCCACCGGCCGGCCAGCCTCTGCAGCAAACGCGCCGGCCCGCCAGCGGACGATCTGCTGTTGCAGCGAAGCTGGCATGGGCAGTGCAAAAAACAGGCGGCGTGAATTGGACATGGAACCCCGGCAAATGAATGAAACGCTGGGCGTAATGCTACAATGTGCGCCATTTAATGTTAACCATCCCCTTCAGCTTTCTGGCAATGGCGCCTGTGCCGCCATCAAGTGTTGGGGGGAACCCAGGGAGAATGCTGTGTCTTCACTGCCCGTCAGCGAGGTTGTCGATGAAATATTGGCCGCGCTGCAATCCGCCCCGCAGGTGCTGCTGCACGCGCCGACCGGCGCCGGTAAATCCACCTGGTTGCCGCTACAGATACTGGCGCGGGCCAACCTGCCCGGGCGCATTATCATGCTGGAGCCACGGCGGCTGGCGGCGAGAAACGTGGCTTACCGGCTGGCGCAGCAGTTAGGCCAAGAGGTGGGCCAAACCGTTGGCTACCGTATGCGCGCGGAAAGCAAAAGCGGGCCCAACACCCGGCTGCTGGTGGTGACTGAAGGCATTCTGACGCGGATGCTGCAGCAGGATGCCGAACTGCAAGGGGTCTCCTTGGTGATCCTGGATGAATTCCATGAGCGCAGCCTGCAGGCCGACTTGGCGCTGGCGCTGCTGTTGGATGTTCAGCAGGGGCTGCGTGACGATCTAAAACTGCTGATCATGTCGGCGACGTTGGACAACGCGCGCTTATCGCAGTGCCTGCCGGCGGCGGCAGTGGCGGTGTCGCAAGGGCGCAGCTTCCCGGTGGCGCGCCAATATCATCCGCTTGCCAGCCATCAGCGCGTTGAAGACGGCATAGCCAATGCCGTTAAACGTCTGCTGGCAGAGCAGCACGGCTCGCTGCTGCTGTTTTTGCCGGGCGTGGGGGAGATCCACCGCGTGCTGGAGCGGCTGAACGGCGAACTGGCGGCGGATACCGAACTGTGCCCGTTGTACGGCGCGCTGCCGCAGGCGGAACAACAAAAAGCGATCCAGCCCGCCGCGGCCGGGCGGCGCAAGGTGGTGTTGGCGACCAACATTGCCGAGACCAGCCTGACTATCGAAGGGATCCGCCTGGTTGTGGATAGCGGCCTGGAACGCGTGGCGAACTACGATCAGCGCACCGGCTTGACGCGGCTGGTGACGCAGCGTATCAGCCAGGCTTCGATGATCCAGCGCGCCGGCCGGGCAGGGCGCCTGGAACCGGGCATCTGCTGGCACCTGTTTGCCAAAGAGCAGGCTGAACGCGCCCCGGAACATGCGCAGCCTGAGATATTGCAAAGCGAACTCACCGGCTTCTGGCTGGAACTGTTGCAATGGGGCTGCCATGACGCGAGCCAACTCACCTGGCTGGATGCCCCGCCGGCCAGCGCGCTGGCGGCCGCCCGGCGCTTGCTGCACGATCTTGGCGCGGTGGATGCCGGCGGCAAACTCACCGCCAACGGGCGGCAGATGGCCGCGCTCGGGTGCGAACCACGGTTGGCGGCAATGCTGCTGGCCGGGGCGCAGTTAGGGGCGGATGGGCTGGCGACGGCGGCGTTGCTGGTGGCGTTGCTGGAAGAGCCGCCGCGTTCAGGCCAGGCGGATATCGGCTACTGGTTAAGCCGCCCACAGCCGCACTGGCAACGCCGCGCTGCGCAGTTGATCAAGCGCGTGGCGCAGCGCGCCGGGCAGGTGGACGTCGATCTGGCGCCGCGTCTGTTGGCGCAGGGCGCGAGCGATCGCATCGCCCTGCAACGCGGGCAGGACGGGCACTATCTGCTGGCTAACGGTTTTGGCGCCGCGTTGGAGCGTGATGAAGCGTTGTCGCGTGCGGCCTGGCTGATCGCGCCTGCGCTGCTGCAAGGGGCGAACAGCTCGGAAGCGCGTATTCTGTTGGCGTTGCCGGTGGAGATAACGGCGCTGGCGGCGGAACTGCCGGGGTTGGTTTCACAACAGACGGCGGTCGAGTGGGATGAAGAAAAAGGCACGCTGCGTGCCTGGAAGCGCCAGCAGATCGGCCGTTTGACACTGCGGGCGCAGCCGTTGGCCAAGCCCGCCGACGAAGAGTTGCAGCAGGCGCTGCTGGCGTGGGTGCGGGCGCAGGGGCTGGCGGTGTTGAATTGGGATGTTGCCGCCGAACAACTGCGGGCCCGCCTGCAGTGC
This sequence comes from Gibbsiella dentisursi, assembly GCF_039539505.1. Lineage (NCBI taxonomy): Bacteria > Pseudomonadati > Pseudomonadota > Gammaproteobacteria > Enterobacterales > Yersiniaceae > Gibbsiella > Gibbsiella dentisursi. The sequence continues at coordinate 188,754 of NZ_BAABDG010000003.1, read as the reverse complement.
GCCCGCCAATGGTTGCCGGAGGCGGCGTGGCCGGCGGTGGACGATGAGGCGCTGTTGGCGGCGCTTGAGCAGTGGCTGCTGCCCTCACTCACGGGCGTGCGCGATTTGCGCGGCCTGAAACAGGTGAATATCACTGAGGCGCTCAGCCGCCTGTTGGACTGGTCGCAAAAACAGCGGCTGGATAATGCGCTGCCCACTCATTACACTGTGCCAACCGGTAGCCGTCTGCCTATCCGTTATCATGTTGATAAACCGCCGCTGTTGCCCGTTCGCCTGCAGGAGATGTTTGGCGAACGCAGTAGCCCGATGCTGGCGGAAGGGCGCATCGCGGTGGTGCTGGAGTTACTTTCGCCGGCGCAGCGGCCGCTGCAAATCACCGGCGATCTGGCGGCGTTTTGGCAGGGTGCCTACCGGGAAGTGCAGAAAGAGATGAAAGGGCGCTACCCGAAACACGTATGGCCGGATGATCCCGCCAATGCGGCACCGACGCGGCGCACTAAAAAATATCAGTAAGATAATTCAGATGTTTCTTCTGTTCAGCGGCCGGGTGCAGGAACAGATTAAGCGACAAGATGATGGCCAGCAGAGCCGCAAGCGTGGAGAACGACAGCAATGGCTGGGGATGACCGCGAACCGATTGGGCGCAAAGGGAAACAACCGAAACGCAGTACGCCGCGCAGGCCGCTGCGTGGTCGCAGAGACGACTACGATGATTACGAGGAAGACGAGTATCAGGATGAGTATGACGATGATGAGAAGGATGACGAGGAGGCGCCGATGTCACGTAAGGTAAAAGCGGCACCTCCGCGTAAAAAACGCCGTTGGCTCGGGCTGATAATCAAACTGTTGCTGGTGATTGCCGTGTTGGTGGCGATTTATGGCGTGTATCTCGATTCCCAGATTCGTAGCCGCATCGACGGCAAGGTATGGCAACTGCCGGCGGCGGTTTACGGCCGGATGGTCAACCTGGAACCGGGCATGCCGTACAGCAAAAACGAAATGGTCAATCTGCTGGCGGGCATGCAGTACCGCCAGGTCACCCGGATGACGCGCCCTGGCGAATTCACCGTGCAGGCCAACAGCATCGAAATGCTGCGCCGCCCGTTTGACTTCCCGGATGGGAAAGAAGGGCAAATCCGTGCGCGGTTGTATTTCCAGAACAACCGGCTGTCGAAGATCGAGAACCTGGATAACCAACGCAGCTTCGGCTTTTTCCGGCTCGATCCTCGCCTGATCACCATGCTGCAATCGCCGAATGGCGAACAGCGCCTGTTCGTGCCGCGCGCCGGCTTCCCGGATCTGCTGGTGGATACCTTGCTGGCGACGGAAGACCGCCATTTCTATGAACATGACGGCATCAGCCTGGGGTCGATCGGCCGCGCGCTGCTGGCGAACCTGACCGCCGGCCGCGCGGTGCAGGGGGGCAGCACCTTGACGCAGCAACTGGTGAAAAACCTGTTCCTGACCAACGAACGTTCGCTGTGGCGTAAGGCGAACGAAGCCTATATGGCGCTGCTGGTGGACTACCGTTACAGCAAGGATCGCATCCTGGAGCTGTATCTGAACGAGGTATACCTGGGCCAGAGCGGCAGCGATCAGATCCGCGGTTTCCCGCTGGCCAGCCTGTATTACTTCGGCCGCCCGGTGGACGAACTGAGCCTTGATCAGCAGGCCCTGCTGGTGGGCATGGTGAAAGGCGCTTCTCTGTATAACCCGTGGCGCAATCCACGGCTGGCGTTGGAGCGCCGCAACCTGGTGCTGAAACTGTTACAAAACCAGGGGGTGATCGACGCGGAGTTGTACGACATGCTGAGCGCGCGCCCGCTGGGCGTGCAGCCGAAGGGCGGAGTGATTACACCGCAGCCGGCCTTTATGCAACTGGTGCGCCAGGAATTGCAGGCCCGGCTGGGCGATAAGGTGAACGATCTGTCCGGTGTGAAAATCTTCACCACGCTGGATCCGGTATCGCAGGATGCGGCGGAAAAAGCGGTGGAAGACGGCATTCCGGCATTGCGCGCGGCCCGCCACGTCAGCGATCTGGAAGCGGCGATGGTGATTGTCGACCGTTTCAGCGGTGAGGTGCGCGCCATGGTGGGCGGGGCCGAGCCGCAGTTTGCCGGCTTTAACCGCGCGATGCAGGCACGCCGCCTGGTGGGCTCACTGGCGAAGCCGCCAACCTATCTGACCGCGTTATCCGAGCCGGACAAATATCGCCTGAATACCTGGCTGGGCGATCAGCCGGTGAGCATCAAATTGCCGAACGGCACGAATTGGCAGCCGAACAACTACGATCGTCAGTTCCGCGGCAAGGTGATGCTGGTGGACGCGTTGGCCAACTCGCTCAACGTGCCAACGGTCAACCTGGGGATGTCGGTGGGGCTTGATCAGATCAGCGCCACGCTGCAGCGCCTGGGGATACCGAAAAGCGCCATCAACCCAGTGCCTTCGATGCTGCTGGGGGCAATCGGCCTGACGCCGATGGAAGTGGCACAGGAATACCAGACCATTGCCGGCCTGGGGAACCGGGCGCCGTTATCGGCCGTGCGTTCAGTGATTGCCGAAGACGGCACCGTGCTGTACCAGAGCTTCCCACAGGCAGAGCGTGTGGTGCCGGCTCAGGCGGCATACCTGACGTTGTACGCCATGCAACAAGGCGTCGCGCGCGGCACGTCCCGTTCGCTGTCGGTGAAGTTCCCCAACTACCACCTAGCGGCCAAAACCGGTACCACCAACGATTTGCGTGACAGTTGGTTCGCCGGCATCGATGGCAAAGAAGTGGCGATCGCCTGGGTGGGGCGCGACAATAACGGCCCGGCCAAACTGACCGGCGCCAACGGTGCCCTGACGCTGTACCGGCGTTATCTGGAAAACCAAACGCCGTTGCCGCTAATGCTGCAACCGCCGGAAGGCATCAGCCAAATAGGCATTGACTCTGCCGGCAACTTCATCTGCGGCGGCGGTAGTTGGCGTACCATCCCTGTCTGGACAGACAACCCGCAGGGGATGTGTCAGGCCAGTCAGGCTGAAGTGCAACAGCAGCAACAGGCGCAGCAGCCTTCGCAGCAACAGCCCCAGCAGCAGCAGCAACAGCAGAATGAGCAGAAAGACAGCGACGGCGTTGCCGGCTGGATTAAGGACATGTTCGGCCAGTAAGCGCCATTCACCCTGTTGTGCGTATCAGGCCCGTAGCGAATGCTACGGGCTTTTTCTTTCTTTTTCAGTTGGATACAGCATTATTATGCGCCGCGTTTAATCGCGTGCTGCCGCCGGCCCAAATATTGTTCAGTTATTATTCTCCCCGAATGAACAAGATGATATGCTTATAATAATCATTATTATTAGCGTTATTGTGGTTTTTATCTGGTGGAGGTAAAAAATGCCGAACAAAAGCCTGGTTTTGGCGCATGCCCGCAAAGGGAAAAATGGTTTGCGAGGTGTAGCGTTAGCCGTCGCTGCTGCAGTTGCCGGCCCTGCCTTTGCGGCACAGAGCTCGGCGGGCAATAGCGAAACGCTTACGGTTGTCGGCAGCGACGCATCGCAGGAGAGCGCCTGGGGGCCGGTAGGCACCTATGTAGCCAGGCATAGCGCCACCGGGACGAAAACCGATACGCCGTTGGAAAAAACGCCGCAGTCGGTTTCCGTGGTGACGCGTGAAGAAATAGAGATGCACCAGCCGGTTTCGGTGAAAGAGGTGCTGGGTTATACGCCAGGGGTGATGGTGGGCACGCGCGGCAGCTCCAATTCCTATGACGCGCTATCGATCCGCGGCTTCACGGAAGTTAACACCAACCAGTACCTGAATGGCCTCAAGCTGCAGGGGGATAACTACTCTGAAGCGAAAATCGACCCCTACATGCTGGAACGCGTAGAGGTGCTGCGCGGCCCGGTTTCGGTGCTGTACGGCAAAAGCAATCCTGGCGGGGTGGTTTCCCTGGTCAGCAAGCAGCCGACCACCGAAACCCTGCGTGAAGTGCAGTTCCAGATGGGCACTGACAATCTATTCTCCACCGGCTTTGACTTCGGCGGGGCGCTGGATGACAGCGGGGTATACTCCTATCGCCTGACCGGGTTGGCCAGCAGCGCCGACAGCCAGCAGGAAATGGCGAAGGAAAAACGCTATGCCATCGCACCGGCCTTTAGCTGGCGGCCGGATGATAAAACCACCGTGACCTTCCTGAGCTATTTCCAGAATGAGCCAGACGCCGGCTTTTACGGCTGGCTGCCGCGGCAGGGCACCGTGGTGCCCTATACCGATGCTGAAGGCAACCAGCACAAGTTGCCGACCAATTTCAACGAAGGCGAGGCCAGCAATAAGTTGGCGCGTAAGCAGAAAATGGTGGGCTACAGCGCCGAGCACCAGTTTGACGATGTCTGGACGGTGCGCCAGAACCTGCGTTATATGCAAATCGACAGCGATTATAAAGCGGTGTACGGCAACGGCTACAGCGCGCCCGCCACGCTGAACCGCGCCTATGTCCAATCGCAGGAAAAGTTGAACAGTTTTACCGTGGATACCCAGGCCCAGGCGAAGTTCCGTTACGGCGACGTTGACCATACCCTGTTGCTGGGGGTGGATTACATGCGCATGCGTAACGACATCAATGCCTATTACGGCACCGCCAGCAGCCTCAACATGCTGGCGCCTGACTATGGCAACCCGAACATCGTGCTGACCTTCCCGTATAAAATACTTAACCGGCAGGAACAAACCGGCCTGTATGTGCAGGATCAGGCCGAGTGGAACCATTGGGTGCTGACGCTTGGCGGCCGCTACGACTGGGCGACCACCTCGGTATATAATCGCTCTACACTGAGTACGGTAGAAAAAAATGATGCGCAGTTCACCTGGCGCGGCGGGCTGAACTATTTGTTTGATAACGGCATTTCACCGTACTTCAGCTACAGTGAATCTTTCCTGCCGACGCCGGGCACTGATGCGTTACAGCAACCTTTTGATGCCTCCCGGGCCAAACAGTACGAAGCCGGGGTGAAGTATATCCCGCAAAACCGACCCATTACGCTGACGGCGGCGCTTTATCAACTGACCAAGACCAAAAACCTGACGGCGGATCCGGATCATGCCGGCTTTAACGTGCAAAGCGGCGAGATACGCGCGCGCGGCGTCGAGCTGGAAGCCAAAGCCGCCCTGAACGCCAATATCAATTTGACCGCGTCCTATACCTATACCAACGCCGAGTACACCCACGACAACACCTACCAAGGCAACACCCCGGAGCAGGTACCGACCCATATGGCATCGCTCTGGACGGATTACACCTTCAACGAAACGGCGCTTAGCGGCCTGACCGTCGGCGGCGGTGTGCGCTATGTCGGCAGCTCGCAGGGCGATACCGCCAACAGTTTCAAGGTGGCCAGCTACAGTGTGGTTGACGCCGCCGTTAAATACGATCTGGCGCGTTTCGGGTTGGCTGGCTCTTCCGTTGGCCTTAATGTGAAAAACCTGCTCGACCGTGAATATGTCGCCAGTTGCTACGCTGATTATGCTTGCTACTGGGGCAGCGATCGCCAGGTGGTAGCTACCGCAACCTTCCGTTTCTAATTGATAACCGGGCGGCGCCATGCCGGCCCGGTAAAAACAGGGCTTATGCAGGATACACATCATCACGAAGCACGATTTTCACTGGCCGAAGTGAGTTTCGCCGTGGCGGGGCGCGTGCTGTTGCAGCCGCTGTCGCTGGCCTTTCCACCAGGCCAGGTCAGTGGGTTGATCGGCCATAACGGCTCCGGCAAATCCACGCTGTTGAAAATTTTGGGCCGCCATCAGCCGCCCAGTAGCGGCCAGGTATTGCTCAATGACCAACCGCTGGCCCAGTGGGGCAACAAATCCTTTGCGCGCCACGTGGCCTATTTGCCGCAGCAGTTGCCCGCCGCGGAAGGGATGACGGTGCGTGAACTGATCGCGGTGGGGCGCTATCCGTGGCATGGCGCGCTGGGGCGTTTTGGCGCCGGCGATCACCAACGGGTCGAAGAAGCGATTGAGCTGGTTGGTTTGCAGCGGTTTGCTAACCGCCTGGTGGATAGCCTATCCGGCGGCGAGCGCCAGCGCGCCTGGTTGGCGATGCTGGTGGCGCAAGACAGCCGCTGCCTGCTGCTGGATGAACCCACCTCAGCGCTGGATATCGCCCATCAGGTCGAGGTATTGGCCCTGGTGCAGCGCCTGAGCCATCAGCGCGGGCTGACGGTAATTGCCGTGTTGCACGATATCAATATGGCGGCGCGGTACTGCGATCGGCTGGTGGCGCTGCGTGCGGGCACGATGATCGCGCAAGGGGCGCCGCTGGAACTGATGCGTGCGCCAGTGCTTGAACAGATTTACGGCATCCCGATGGGGACGCTGCCGCACCCCAGCGGCGGGGCGCCGGTAAGCTTTGTATATTGATGGCTGATTACCCACAAGACCCTCTGCGCCGCCGCCTGTTGGCGGCGTTGGCGCTGTCCCCACTGTTTTATTCCCTGCCGGGGCGGAGCAACTCTGCCCCGGAGCTGGCGCGCATTGTGGCGTTGGAATGGCTGCCGGTAGAGCTGCTGTTTGCGCTGGGCGTTATGCCGATGGCGGTGGCCGATATTCCCAACTACAACCGCTGGGTGGCATCGCCGCGCCTGCCGGCGGCGGTGGTAAACGTTGGTATGCGCACTGAGCCTAACCTGGAATTGTTGCAGCAGCTGCGCCCTTCGCTGCTGCTGCTTTCGCAAGGCTATGGCCCCTCGCCGCAGACGCTGGGGGCGATCGCTCCCAGCATGGCGTTTGGTTTTAACGATGGCAGCGGCAAGCCGTTAACCGTGGGTATGCGATCATTACGCGAGCTGGCGCAGCGCCTGGGGCTGGAAGCGAAGGCCGAGCAACATTTGGCGCAGTTCCATGCTTTTGTACAAGGGGCGCGCCAACGGTTACAGGCCTATACCGAACAACCGTTGCTGCTGTTCTCGCTGCTGGATACCCGCCATGCGCTGATCATGGGGCAAAACAGCCTGTTCCAGGAGGTGATGGACAGATTGGGGATCCGCAATGCCTGGCAAGGGGAAACCAACTTCTGGGGCACCTCCGTGGTGGGGATTGAACGCCTGGCTGAAGTGAAGCAGGCGCGCGCCATTTATCTCGATCACCATAATCCGGCGATGTTCACTCGCGTCAGCGCCACGCCGCTCTGGCAGGCATTGCCGTTCGTGCGGCAGAATCAGCTCCGGCAAGCGCCGGCGGTATGGTTTTACGGCGCCACGCTATCCGCCATGCGTTTTTGCCGCCTGTTGCAACAGGTGCAGGAGCACCGCCAATGAGTTCACGTTTGCGTCTGTTTCCTTTGGCGGTGCTGTTGCTACTGCTGGCCGTTGCGGCCGGCCTGACGGTTTATAACCTGTGGCAACAACTGCCGGTGGCGCTGTGGCGGCAGGGGTTCTTTACGCCCAATGTTGATGACATCCGCCAGATGTTGTTCCACTACAGCCTGTTGCCGCGGCTTTGTGTTTCACTGCTGGTGGGGGCGGGGTTGGGGCTGGCCGGCGTGCTGTTTCAGCAGGTATTGCGTAACCCGTTGGCGGAGCCGGCAACGCTGGGCGTTTCCGCCGGTGCCCAGCTTGGCCTGACGGCGGCAACGCTGTGGCTGTTGCCAGGCGGCGAGTTCACCCGGCAATTGGCGGCGATGGTCGGCGCAGTGGTGGTGGGCGTGCTGGTATTCGGTGTGGCCTGGGGCAAGCGTATGTCGCCGGTGACGCTGATTCTGGCCGGGCTGGTGCTGGGCCTGTATTGCGGGGCGGTAAACAGCCTGCTGGCGCTGTTTAATTATGATCAACTGCAAGGCGTATTCCTGTGGGGCACCGGCGCCCTGAACCAGCAGGATTGGTCGACGGTTGCGTTTCTGCTGCCGCGCTTGCTGATCGCACTGCTGCTGGCGTTGCTACTGCTGCGCCCGTTAACGCTGCTTGGGCTGGATGACGGCGTGGCGCGCAATCTGGGGTTGGGGCTTAACGCCGCCCGTCTGGGCGCTCTGGCGCTGGCGATTATTTTCAGCGCCATGTTGGTGAATGCCGTCGGCGTGGTTGGCTTTATCGGCCTGTTTGCGCCGCTGATGGCGAAAATGCTCGGCGCGCGCCGTTTGTTGCCGCGCATGCTGCTGACGCCGCTGCTGGGTGCGCTGTTGCTGTGGCTGACCGATCAGATCATGATCTGGCTGACGCAGGTATGGCGCGAAATCCCTACCGGTTCCGCCACGGCGCTGATTGGCGCGCCGTTGTTGTTGTGGCTACTGCCGCGCTTGCGCGCCCATGCGCTTCCTGCGCCAATGGTTCTGGGGGACAACGTGCAGCCAGAGCGGCGGCATCTGCCGCTGTGGTGCGCCGGGGGCGCGGGGCTGTTGCTGGTGACGCTGGCTTTGGCGTTAACGCTGGGGCAAAACGCCGCCGGCTGGCACTGGAGCCTGGGCGCTGAGCTGGAGGCGCTGTTGCCGTGGCGTTGGCCGCGCCTGGCGGCGGCATTGGCGGCGGGCATGATGCTGGCGGTAGCAGGCACGTTGATCCAGAAGTTGACCGGCAACCCGATGGCCAGCCCGGAAGTGCTGGGCGTTAGTTCCGGCGCGGCGTTCGGCGTGGTCGTCATGCTGTTCATGGTGCCGGGCGATGCCTTTGCCTGGCTATTGCCGGCCGGCAGCCTGGGGGCGGCGGCCACGTTGCTGCTCATTATGCTGGCCGCCGGCCGCGGCGGGTTTTCAACCGAGCGTATGTTGTTGGCCGGTATTGCGCTCAGCACGGCGTTTTACGCCGCCATGTATTTGCTGCTCGCCAGTGGCGATCCACGCCTGGGCGGGCTGTTGACCTGGCTTTCCGGCTCGACCTATAGCGTGGGTACAACGCAAGCGCTGCGCACGCTCGGGGGGGCCGCGATGTTGATGGTGTTGGCGCCGCTGTGCCGTCGCTGGCTGGTGATTTTGCCATTGGGCAGCTCGACGGCGCGTTCATTGGGGCTGGCGTTGGCACCGGCCCGTCTGGCAATCCTGCTGCTGGCCGCAACGCTGACCGCGATGGCAACGCTGACCGTCGGGCCGTTAAGCTTTATCGGCCTGATGGCGCCGCATATGGCGCGGATGCTGGGTTTCCGCCGCGCGATGCCGCAAATGGTCACGGCCGCATTACTGGGGGGCCTGCTGATGGTGGTGGCAGATTGGTGCGGGCGGATGATGATGTTTCCGTATCAGATCCCAACCGGGCTGCTGGCGACGTTTATCGGCGCGCCTTATTTTGTTTATCTGCTGCGTCGGCAGTCGTTTTAATGGAGAAAGGGCATGGTGCCCATTATCACTCGGTTTAACGGCTAATAAAAAAACTGCGGGCACTTGGCCCGCCGTTTGCGTGTTTCTTTACCGCCGCCGAGTTTACTTCAAGCCCGCCGCGTCGCGCAGTTGCGCAGCTTTGTCGGTGGCTTCCCAAGGGAAGTGCTCACGGCCAAAGTGGCCATAGGCTGCCGTTTCACGATAGATAGGCTGCAGCAGGTTCATCATCTGGATCAGGCCGTATGGGCGCAGATCGAAGAATTCACGCACCAGCAGTGTCAGCTGTTCGGTCGATACTTTTTCCGTCCCGAAGGTTTCCACCATGATGGAGGTCGGTTCCGCCACGCCGATCGCGTAGGACACCTGAATTTCACAGCGGTCCGCCAGGCCGGCAGCAACGATGTTTTTCGCTACGTAGCGTGCCGCGTAGGCCGCTGAGCGGTCAACTTTGGAGGGATCCTTACCGGAGAACGCGCCGCCGCCGTGGCGAGCCATGCCGCCGTAGGTATCGACGATGATTTTACGGCCGGTCAGGCCACAGTCGCCCATTGGGCCGCCGATGACAAAACGGCCGGTCGGGTTGATGTGATATTTGGTGCCGGTGTTCAGCCATTCAGCAGGCAGGATCGGTTTGATGATCTCTTCCATCACCGCTTCTTGCAGATCTTTCTGCGCGATGTCTTCCGCGTGCTGGGTTGAAAGCACAACGGCATCAATACCGACAATTTTGCCGTCGTCGTACTGGAAGGTGACCTGGCTTTTCGCATCTGGACGCAGCCATGGCAAGGTGCCGTTTTTACGCACTTCAGACTGGCGCTGCACCAGACGGTGGGCGTAAGTGATGGGGGCTGGCATCAGCACATCGGTTTCGTTCGTGGCGTAGCCGAACATCAGGCCCTGATCGCCGGCGCCCTGTTCCAGCGGATCGGTGCGGTCAACGCCCTGGTTGATATCCGGGGATTGCTTACCGATGGCGCTCAGCACGGCGCAGGAGTTGGCGTCAAAGCCCATATCTGAATGGACATAGCCAATTTCACGCACGGTGTTGCGGGTGATTTCTTCGATATCCACCCAAGCGCTGGTGGTGATTTCACCGCCGACCAATACCATACCGGTTTTGACGTAGGTTTCGCAGGCAACGCGCGCTTTAGGATCCTGCTCCAGGATCGCGTCAAGAACCGCATCGGAAATCTGGTCAGCAATTTTGTCAGGATGTCCTTCAGAAACGGATTCGGACGTGAAGAGGTGTTTAGCCATTGTCTTCTTTACCTTGCATGAAACGGGTTAGAAATTACTGCACAGCGCTGGAGATCCGGGCATTAAAGCTAAGGGTCTTCCGCCGATGGCGAGATGCGTCCTGCAACGCCGCTATGGCAAAGCCGTTAAGCAGTTTAACAGTTAATTAGTATAGATGGATTAACATCTGGACGTCTATTTTAGGTCAGGGTTTAGACGGATTGCCAGTAATTTTTTGCCGGTGTAGCGATTTGCGCGCCTAAAGCGGTGCTATATTCATCGCTTGAAATGGTTGGCCACATATTTTCATTTTGCATTTTGTATGGCTTACCGGTATAAACGGCGCGCGCGGTTCATTATGGCGCACTGCCCGGCACGAAGTTGTAAAAGTCTGTGACCGGCCGGTAGCGAAACCATCACCAACCGTAGGTGCCGTTGCGGCGCCGCCGCTTCATCGAACGGTCACGTTCTTACACTATATATAGAGGCTTCGTCGTTCACTGTGGACGGCTGGCGTGGAGGTGGTTGGATTAATGATCCGTTGTTTCCTGGTTGTTGAGTTTCAACAATATCGCCGTTCTGGCGCACATGTTTCAGCGCCTTCCCGTCTTGTTTCTCTACCATCCACCCGATGTTATGCACATCAGGGCGCCACTCAGGATTCCCGGGCCGGCTAATCACCGCCTGAAAAACGAATTAAGGGTGCCTGCAGCCTTCCTGTGGGAAGTTTCCTTGCCCGATTCATGAAGTTTGAACAGGGTGTCTTACAATGATATGCATGATCAACCGATCGCCAATCGCGAGCGGCAGCAGAATACGCTGTTGCCAGGCGGGTTGCTGGGTTGTTCTTGCGCAGTGTAGCTGCGATAGTAGTTGGCTATATCGCCAACATGCGAGATGAGGCGAGTTATGTCTGATGATCCGTTGGTTCACCGTCCGTCAGCGGTGGGTGAATCTCTATCTTTGCGCTCCATGCAGGAGGTTGCCATGAATGATCGTAACGCCAGCAAGATGCTGCGTACTTATAACGTCGCCTACTGGGGCAACAACTACTACGACGTCAACGAACTGGGGCACATCAGCGTTTGCCCGGATCCTGACGTTCCGCAGGCCCGTGTCGATCTGGCGAAGCTGGTGAAAGAGCGCCAGCAAGACGGCCAGCGTTTGCCTGCGCTGTTCTGTTTCCCACAGATTTTGCAGCATCGCCTGCGTTCGATTAACGGGGCGTTTCAACGTGCGCGTGAATCATTCGGCTATGAGGGCGGCTACTTCCTGGTTTATCCGATCAAGGTCAACCAGCACCGCCGCGTGATTGAATCCCTGATTAATTCCGGTGAACCGTTAGGGCTGGAAGCGGGTTCCAAGGCGGAGCTGATGGCGGTGCTGGCGCATGCCGGTATGACCCGTTCGGTAATCGTCTGCAACGGTTATAAAGATCGTGAATATATTCGCCTGGCGCTGATCGGCGAGAAACTGGGGCACAAAGTGTACCTGGTGATTGAAAAGATGTCGGAAATCAAGCTGGTGCTGGAAGAGGCCGAGCGGCTGAACGTGGTGCCGCGCCTGGGCGTGCGTGCGCGTCTGGCGTCGCAGGGTTCCGGTAAATGGCAGTCGAGCGGCGGCGAAAAGTCCAAGTTCGGTCTGGCGGCGATGCAGGTGCTGAAACTGGTTGAGACCCTGCGCGAAGCGGGCCGCCTGGATAGCCTGCAACTGCTGCATTTCCATTTGGGGTCGCAGCTGGCCAATATTCGCGATATCGCTACCGGTGTGCGCGAGTCCGCCCGTTTTTACGTTGAGCTGCACAAGCTGGGCGTCAATATCCAATGCTTCGACGTTGGCGGCGGACTGGGCGTCGATTATGAAGGTACCCGTTCGCAGTCTGATTGTTCAGTGAACTACGGCCTGAACGAATACGCCAATAACGTGATCTGGGGTATTGGCGACGCCTGTAATGAGCATGGCCTGCCGCACCCGACGGTAATCACCGAATCCGGCCGTGCCGTGACGGCGCACCATACGGTGCTGGTATCCAACGTTATTGGCGTTGAGCGTAATGAGTTCAGCGAACCGCAGCCACCGATGGAAGATGCGCCGCGCGCCTTGGAAAGCATGTGGGAAACCTGGCTGGAACTGAACGAGCCGGAAAATCGCCGTTCGCTGCGTGAATGGTTGCACGACAGCCAGATGGATTTGCACGATGTGCACACCCAGTACGCGCATGGCATGCTCGATCTGAGCAAACGCGCCTGGGCGGAGCAGATCTACCTGAATATTTGCAACAAGATCCAGCAGCAGTTGGATCCGAGCAACCGCGCCCACCGCCCGATCATTGATGAGTTGCAGGAGCGGATGGCGGATAAATTCTACGTTAACTTCTCGCTGTTCCAGTCAATGCCGGATGCCTGGGGCATCGACCAACTGTTCCCGGTGCTGCCGCTGGAAGGGTTGGATAAGCCGCCGGAAGGCCGTGCCGTGCTGCTGGATATCACCTGTGACTCCGACGGCACCATCGATCACTACGTGGACGGCGACGGCGTGGCTACCACCATGCCGATGCCGCCGTACGATCCGGAAAACCCGCCGGCGCTGGGGTTCTTTATGGTGGGCGCTTATCAGGAGATCCTCGGCAACATGCACAACCTGTTTGGTGACACTGCATCGGTCGATGTCTATGTGTTCCCGGACGGCACGGTGGAAAGCGAACTCTCCGACGAAGGGGACAGCGTTGCCGATATGCTGCAGTACGTTCAGCTTGATCCCCAGGTGCTGTTGGCGCGCTTCCGCGATCAGGTGAAAGAAACCGATCTGGACAGCGTGCTGCAACAGGAATTCCTGGAAGAGTTCGAAGCCGGCCTGTATGGCTATACTTATCTGGAAGATGAGTAAGCGGGCGGTTGCCGGGTTCATCACGATTAGCGACCTGGCGCTGCCGGTTTGCCGCACTTGAAGCCGGATGAGAATCCGGCGATAATCTGCGCTATCGGCATTACCGTAACCTATATCAAATCAATCCCTTCCTCGTCGGGTTAACGACGCGGGAGGGATTTTTTTTTGCCCTTGCCCTTGCCTGAGCACTTGAGCTACAGGCAATCTGTTGATCAATGAGGTTTTTTATGAGTACCTTAGGCCATCAGTTCGATAACTCTTTAGTGTCTAACGCTTTTGGTTTCCTGCGCTTCCCGCTGAATTTCATGCCGTATGACAGCGATGCGGAGTGGGTGATTACCGGTATTCCTTTCGATATGGCGACCTCTGGCCGCGCCGGCGGCCGCCACGGCCCGGCGGCCATTCGCCAGGTTTCCACCAATCTGGCCTGGGAAGGCGCCCGCTGGCCGTGGGATTTTGATCTGCGCGATCGCCTGAAGGTGGTTGACTGCGGTGACGTGGTGTTTAACTTCGGTGATGCGCAGGATCTGACCGACAAACTGCAGGCGCACGCGGAAAAACTGCTGGCCGCCGGCAAGCGCATGCTGTCGTTCGGTGGCGATCACTTTGTCACTCTGCCGCTGCTGCGCGCCCATGCCAAACACTTTGGCAAAATGGCGCTGGTGCATTTTGACGCCCATACCGACACTTACGCTAACGGCAGTAAATTCGATCACGGTACCATGTTCTACCATGCGCCGAATGAAGGCCTGATCGATCCTACCCATTCTGTACAGATCGGTATTCGCACCGAGTTTGATCGCGATAACGGTTTTACCGTGCTGGATGCCGCACAGGTTAACGATCGCAGCGTGGACGATCTGCTGGCGCAGATCAAACAGATCGTCGGGGATATGCCGGTTTATCTGACCTTCGACATCGACTGCCTGGATCCGGCGTTTGCACCGGGCACCGGCACCCCGGTGATCGGCGGCCTGACCTCCGATCGCGCGCTGAAGCTGCTGCGCGGGCTGCAACCGTTGAACATTGTCGGTATGGATCTGGTGGAAGTGGCGCCGGCTTACGATCACTCGCAGATCACGGCGCTGGCGGGCGCGACTCTGGCGCTGGAAATGCTGTACCTGCAGGCGGCGAAGAAGGGCGCGTAATCCGCTTTTTCACGGGGCGGCTTGCCGCCCACCATAAAAAATGCTGTTCAGCCGGTGCCGGCTGAACAGCATTGTCGTATTAACCCGATCGCGGTTTATTTGCCGGCGGCAATGCGTTCGCGGATATTTTGCGCGCGGGTTTCGGAAGCCGGGTGATCGTCAAACATGCTGCTTTGGCGGCCGGCTTCCAGCTTCGCCAGCTTTTCAAAACTGGTGACCAACCCGTTCGGATCGAGCCTGCGTTTTTTCAGCAGATCGAACGAGTAGTTATCCGCTTCTATTTCCTGCTTTTGCGAGAACTGCGCATTCACCAGTTTTTCCCCCAGATCCGCCAACTGCGATTGAGACAATGAGCCCACCACGCCGCCAGTAGAAGCCGCCGCGGTGCGCAAGGCGACGGTGCCATAGGCCACCTGCATCGCTTTACGGGTATGGCCGAGCGCCACGTGGCCCATTTCATGCCCCAGCACGCCTTCAACTTCGTTATCGGTCATCATGTCCATCAGGCCGCTGTAAACGCGGATGCAGCCATTGGCCATCGCCCAGGCGTTGACGTCTTTGGTCAGATAGACCTTATAGTTGGCTGGCGTGCCGTTGATGTTATCGCCCAGCGCCGCGGCGATTTTATTCAGGCGTTGCGTATAGGGGCTGTTGGCCGGCGCGATTTGTGCCTTGCTGTCCATCTCGGCGCAGGATTTATCACTTAAGGTTTTTACGTCGCTATCGCTGAGCGTGGCGGCCTGGTAGGCCTGTGCCCCAGACTGCATCAGCGTATTGGTGTCAAGATTCTGGCAGCCGCTTAACATGGCGGTAATACTCAACATAATCAAAGAAGTACGGAATTTCATAAAGCTATCTTCCTGTGATAGTAACAAGGGAAAAGGGCAATCTTAAATAAAACAAATTGGCAGTAAGAGCCTAGTTTACGTTGTTTCGCGCTGAAACAGCGTTATTCCGAAAAATGAGCCGATTGTGCTCATAAGTTGTGAACTGGCTCTTATTTGGCATTAGGGATTGCCGTTTTAATACGGAGTCTGAGAAAATGGTAATCTTGACCGATTTTTTAATCCGACCTGGAGTAAAACATGTCCTCTCGTAAAGACCTTGCCAACGCGATCCGCGCACTCAGCATGGACGCCGTGCAAAAAGCAAAATCCGGCCACCCGGGCGCGCCTATGGGAATGGCGGACATCGCCGAAGTCCTGTGGCGTGATTACCTTAACCATAACCCCGCCAACCCACACTGGGCCGACCGCGACCGCTTCGTGCTCTCCAACGGCCACGGCTCGATGCTGATTTACAGCCTGCTGCACCTCACCGGCTATGACCTGCCGATGAGCGAGCTGGAAAACTTCCGCCAGCTGCACTCCAAAACCCCGGGCCACCCGGAATACGGCTACACCCCGGGCGTGGAGACCACCACCGGGCCGCTGGGCCAGGGCATCGCCAACGGTGTCGGCTTCGCCATCGCCGAACGCACCCTGGCGGCGCAGTTCAATCGCCCGGGCCATGACATCGTTGACCACCACACTTACGTGTTCATGGGCGACGGCTGCATGATGGAAGGTATTTCCCACGAAGTCTGCTCGCTGGCCGGCACCCTCAAGCTCGGTAAGCTGACCGCCTTCTATGATGACAACGGCATCTCCATTGACGGCCACATCGACGGCTGGTTCACCGACGACACCGCCAAACGTTTTGAAGCCTACGGCTGGCACGTGGTGCGCGGCGTGGACGGCCACGACAGCGCAGCCATCAAGGCGGCGATTGAAGAGGCCCGCCAGGTGACCGACAAGCCATCGCTGCTGATGTGCAAGACCGTGATTGGCTTCGGGTCACCGAACAAGGCCGGTTCGCACGATGCGCACGGCGCCCCGCTGGGTGATGCCGAAGTGGCCGCCACCCGTGAAAAACTGGGCTGGAACTACCCGCCGTTCGTTATCCCGCAGGACATCTACGCCCAGTGGGACGCCAAAGAAGCCGGCAAGGCCCGTGAAGCCGCCTGGAACGCCAAATTCGCCGCTTATGCGCAGGCCTTCCCGGAACAGGCCGCCGAGTTCAAACGCCGCATGAGCGGTGAACTGCCGGCCAGCTGGCAGGCGGACGCTAAAGCCTTTGTGGAACAACTGCAGGCCAACCCGGCCAGCATCGCCAGCCGCAAGGCCTCGCAGAATACGCTGGAAGCGTTCGGCAAGGTGCTGCCGGAGTTCCTCGGCGGCTCCGCCGACCTGGCGCCGAGCAACCTGACGATGTGGTCCGGCTCCAAAGCCATCAACGAAGACCTGGCCGGCAACTACATCCACTACGGGGTGCGCGAGTTCGGCATGACTGCCATCACCAACGGCATTGCGCTGCACGGCGGCTTCCTGCCGTATTCGGCCACCTTCCTGATGTTTGTGGAATATGCCCGCAACGCGGTGCGCATGGCGGCGCTGATGAAGCTGCGCAACGTGTTTGTCTACACCCACGATTCCATCGGCCTGGGTGAAGACGGCCCGACCCACCAGCCGGTCGAGCAACTGGCCAGCCTGCGGGTGACGCCGAACATGAGCACCTGGCGCCCGTGCGACCAGGTGGAATCGGCGGTGGCCTGGCAGTACGGCATTGAGCGCAACGACGGCCCGACGGCGCTGATTTTCTCGCGCCAGAACCTGGCCCAGCAGCCGCGCACGGCGGAACAGCTGGCCAACGTATACCGCGGCGGCTACGTGCTGAAAGACAGCGACGGGCAGCCGGAGCTGATCCTGATTGCCACCGGTTCGGAAGTGGAACTGGCGGTTGCCGCCTGTGAACAACTGACGGCGGCAGGGCGCCGGGTGCGCGTGGTCTCCATGCCGTCCACCGATGCGTTCGACAAGCAGGATGCGGCCTACCGCGAAGCGGTGCTGCCGGCGGCGGTCAGCGCGCGGGTGGCAGTGGAAGCGGGTATCGCGGACTACTGGTACAAGTACGTGGGCCTGAACGGCGCGGTCGTGGGCATGACCAGCTTCGGTGAGTCGGCGCCGGCGGATCTGCTGTTCAAAGAGTTCGGCTTTACGGTAGAAAACGTGGTCGCCAAAGCGAAAGCGTTGCTGAAATAACAGTAACGGCGGGAATGCGGCTTGCCGCATTCCCGCTTTTGGCCTTTCCTTCCTGCTGGGCAAGCACCCGTGCTCAGCGGCATATTCCGTGTTCCTTTCTTTTGCTTACCTCAGTTATCCCGGCCGCAACCGGCTACGTTCGATGACAATAAATCCGCAATGGCTTGCCCCACCTGCTGGGTAGAAGCACTGCCACGCAGATCCGGCGTGCGCGGCCCATCGGCAAGGGTTTTCTCGATTGCCGACAGGATGCCGTCGTGTGCCTGACGGTAACGTTGGTCGCCGTTGCCGAGGAAATCGAGCATCAACGCACCGGACCAGATCATGGCGATCGGGTTGGCGATATTCCGGCCGAAAATATCCGGCGCTGAACCATGCACCGGTTCGAACAGCGAGGGCAGGTGGCGCTCCGGGTTCAGGTTGGCGGATGGCGCGATGCCGATGGTGCCGGCGCAGGCTGGGCCAAGATCGGAAAGAATATCGCCGAACAGGTTGGAGGCCACCACCACATCGAAACGTTCCGGGTTCAGCACAAAGCGGGCACACAGGATATCAATATGCTGCTTGTCCCAGACGATGTCCGGGTAGCGCTGCGCCATCGCGGCGACGCGTTCATCCCAGAACGGCATGGTGACCGCCATACCGTTGGATTTGGTGGCGGCGGTGAGCGTCTTGCGCGGGCGCTGCTGCGCCAGCTCAAACGCATATTTCAGGATGCGATCCACTCCGTGGCGGGTAAAGACCGATTCCTGGATCACCACCTCGCGATCGGTGCCTTCGAACATGCGGCCGCCGAGCGGGGAATATTCGCCTTCGGTGTTCTCGCGCACCACGAAGAAATCAATATCTCCCGGCGCTTTATTCGCCAGCGGGCAGGGCACACCGGGAAACAGGCGGACTGGCCGCAGGTTGACGTACTGATCAAAATCACGGCGGAATTTCAGCAGGGAGCCCCACAGCGAAATATGGTCCGGCACTTTATCCGGCCAGCCCACGGCGCCGAAGTAAATCGCATCGAACCCTTTCAGTTGCTCAAACCAGTCATCCGGCATCATTTGGCCGTGTTGCTGATAATAGTCGCAGTTGGCCCATGCAAAGGTTTCAAACTGCAGATCGAGCGACCAGCGCTCGGCCGCTGCGTGCAGCACGCGCAGGCCCTCCGGCAACACTTCTTGCCCGATACCATCACCTGCGATGGCCGCAATTTTGTAGGTTTTGTTCATTATAGGTCTCACTTAGGGAAAGAGGGATTGACTTCCCTACCATCCTATAATTGACTGAATGTTAATCAATCGCGCAAATGGTGAAACATAAAACACGAATCATGAATAATCTTCCTGTGCTAAACGATTTGCGGGTGTTTGTGCTGGTGGCGCGCCGGGCCGGTTTTGCCGCCGCCGCAGAGGAGATGGGGGTTTCGCCGGCCTATGTCAGCAAGCGCATCGCGTTATTGGAAAATACGCTGAACGTTTCCCTGCTGCACCGTACCACGCGGCGGGTCGCCATTACCGCCGATGGCGAGCGCATCTATGAGTGGGCGCAGCGTATCCTGAACGATGTCGATCGGATGATGGATGAAGTGGCGGATCTGCGGCAGGCGCCGCAGGGCACGCTACGGATCGTCACCAGCTTTGGCTTTGGCCGGCGTTTTGTCGCGCAGGCGGTGGCCGCGCTGGCGCAGCAGTATCCCGGGCTGGAGCTGCGGCTGGATGTGTCCGATCGCCTGGTCGATTTGGCCAGCGAAGGTTACGATCTGGATATCCGCGTGGGCGATGACATTGCGCCTAATCTGGTGGCCCGCAAGCTGGCGCCTAACCACCGCGTTTTATGCGCCGCGCCCGAATATTTGCAGCGTTACGGCACGCCAAAGGCGCTCAACGATCTCTGCGGCCGCCACTGTCTGGTGATCAAAGAGCGGGATCTTGCGTTCGGCGTCTGGCGGCTGCAAGGTCCGTCAGGGGAGGAAACGGTGAAGGTGACCGGCGCGCTGGCGTCTAACCACGGCGAAATCGTGCATCAGTGGTGTTTACAGGGGCAGGGGGTGGCGCTGCGTTCATTCTGGGATGTGAAAGACAGCATCGCTAACGGGCGGTTGGTGCAAATTCTGCCGGAGTATACTCAGCCGGCCAATATATGGGCGGTGTATATTCCACGTTTGGCGACGTCAGCCAAGATACGCGTCACGCTGGCGTTCCTGCGTGATTATTTCCAGGCCAATGTGGGGGCGGTTGCGCCGCTGGCGGAATATTTGTCGCGGCGTTGAGGGGCGGCAGGGCACGCAGCGGTGCCCTGCGTTGGCAGCTTACAACTGCGTCAGTTTTTTCACTTCCAGGCTTTCCAGTTTCCCATCCAGTTCGGCCAGGAAGGCATCGTGGTAAGGCATTGCCATGTGTTCCTTCAGCGCCTGCTCCGATTTCCAGCGTTCGATAAAGACGAATGCGCCCGGCGTGCCCTGTTCTTCGTGCAGATCGTATTGAATACAGCCAGGTTCGGAACGGCTTGGAGCGACCATGGCGCGCACGGCTTTATCCACTGCGGCGCGGTGTTCTGGGGTGGCTTTGATTAAGGCTACAACTTTAACTTCGCTCATTGATACTCCTTGTATGGCCTATTACATATGGACGGATGTCGTTAAAGATAGGGATTAAGCGCTTGTAAAAATGTGCGCTAGATCATTTTATTTTCGCAAAATACCGCTTGGTTAACCGCTTGGCTCTCGGAGCTGTTCCCTTTCAGAAAGCTTTGGTTTATCCTCGGCTGAAGCGTTTCAGTTGGAGCATATCCAAGAGAAATGCCGCAGTGAGTAGTTGCTGTGGGCAACAGGATTTTATCCATAACGCCACTTGGCGGTTCACAGCGGGCCACGCACTCAGTATTCTATGCAGGTTAGCACGATAACCAGTCAGCGCCAGCCGGCCCGGTGACAATACCGGCGCGGAAGGCCCTTTTTCAGGGAGCAGCATGACCATTCGCATAGCGATAAACGGCTTTGGCCGCATTGGCCGCAGCGTGTTACGCGCATTGTATGAATCAGGGAAACGCGCAGAGATTTCCGTGGTTGCAATCAACGAGCTGGCCAATGCTGATGGGATGGTTCACCTGTTGAAGTTTGACTCTAGCCACGGGCGTTTTGGCTGGGATGTGCGCCAGGAATGCGACACGCTGATTGTCGGCAACGATAATATTCGTTTGCTGCACCAGCCGGAAATAACGCAATTACCCTGGAGTGAACTGGCGGTGGATGTCGTGCTGGATTGCAGCGGGGCGTATGGCAGCCGGGCGGACGGTGAGGCGCATCTTGCCGCCGGTGCGAAGAAGGTGTTGTTCGCCCACCCAGGCGGTAACGATTTGGATGCCACCGTGGTGTTTGGCGTCAATCATCAGGCGCTGCAGGCGCAGCACCGCATCGTTTCCAACGCTTCTTGCACCACCAACTGCATTATTCCGGTTATCAAGCTGTTGGATGACGCTTTCAACATTGAATCCGGTACCGTGACCACTATCCACTCATCAATGAACGATCAGCCGGTGATAGATGCCTATCATCAGGATTTGCGGCGTACCCGCGCGGCGAGCCAGTCGATTATTCCGGTCGACACCAAGCTGGCTGCGGGCATTACCCGCATCTTCCCGCAGTTTTGCGATCGTTTTGAAGCGATTTCCGTGCGTGTGCCGACCATCAACGTAACGGCCATTGATTTAAGCGTCAGCGTGCACGCGGCGGTGCGAGTCACTGAGGTCAACCAGCTACTGCAAAAGGCCGCACAGGGTGCATTTCGTGGTATAGTTGACTATACGGAACTGCCGCTAGTCTCGATAGATTTTAACCATGACCCGCACAGCGCCATCGTGGATGGCACGCAAACCCGGGTCAGTGGGCAACACCTGATAAAGACGTTGGTCTGGTGTGATAACGAATGGGGCTTTGCCAACAGGATGTTGGATACAACCCGGGCAATGGCCGCAAGTGGTTTCTAGCTCGGCGGCATCGTGTTGTTGATGCGCCGCTCAGGCAATTTTTAAAGAGAATCAACTAAGAGGGTTCACCATGTCTGTAATTAAGATGACCGATCTGGATCTGGCAGGTAAACGTGTTCTGATCCGTTCTGATCTGAACGTTCCAGTGAAAGGCGGTAAAGTGACTTCCGATGCACGTATCCGTGCTTCCCTGCCGACTATCGAAGCTGCGCTGAAACAAGGCGCTCGTGTTATGGTCACGTCCCACCTGGGCCGCCCGACCGAAGGCGAATACAACGAAGAATTCTCTCTGCTGCCGGTAGTAAACTACCTGAAAGATCATCTGAAAAACCCAGTGCGTCTGGCGAAAGATTATCTGGACGGGGTTGACGTTGCCGAAGGCGAACTGGTGGTGCTGGAAAACGTTCGCTTCAACAAAGGCGAAAAGAAAGACGACGAAGCGCTGTCTAAAAAATACGCGGCGCTGTGCGACGTGTATGTGATGGATGCTTTCGGCACCGCACACCGTGCGCAGGCTTCTACGCATGGCGTGGGTAAATTCGCACCGGTTGCCTGCGCAGGCCCGCTGCTTTCCGCCGAGCTTGAAGCGCTGGGTAAAGCACTGAAAGAACCTGCTCGCCCAATGGTCGCTATCGTTGGCGGTTCTAAAGTTTCTACCAAACTGACCGTGCTGGATTCCCTGTCCAAAATTGCCGATCAGCTGATCGTGGGCGGCGGTATTGCCAACACCTTCGTGGCCGCTCAGGGCCACAACGTTGGTCAGTCTCTGTATGAAGCCGATCTGATCCCGAACGCCAAAAAACTGCTGGAAACTTGCGACATCCCGGTTCCGACCGACGTGCGTGTTGCTACGGAGTTTTCTGAAAGTGCTGCGGCAACGGTGAAACAAGTCTCTGAAATCAAAGACAACGAGCAAATTCTGGATATCGGTGACGTTTCAGCCCAGCGTCTGGCTGATATCCTGAAAAGCGCCAAAACCATTCTGTGGAATGGTCCGGTTGGCGTATTCGAGTTCCCTAACTTCCGTAAGGGGACTGAAATTGTTGCGCGCGCCATCGCCGATAGCGAAGGTTTCTCTATCGCAGGTGGCGGTGATACGCTGGCGGCAATCGACCTGTTCGGCATTGCTGACAAAATCTCCTACATCTCCACCGGCGGCGGTGCGTTCCTGGAATTCGTTGAAGGGAAACAACTGCCAGCGGTAGTGATGCTGGAAGAGCGCGCTAAGCAGTAATTCAAACAACGGGAGGCGAAAGCCGCCCGTTTGTTTTATTCCGCACCCGGCTGGGTGCGGAGTGTAAGAATCGATTTACATCCATCTACGGCCGACGAAACGGGACAACTTAACATGTCTAAAATTTTTGATTTCGTAAAACCGGGTGTCATCACGGGTGATGACGTTCAGAAAGTATTCGCAGTAGCAAAAGAAAACAACTTTGCTCTGCCAGCGGTAAACTGCGTGGGTACCGACTCCATCAACGCCGTTCTGGAAGCAGCAGCAAAAGTTCGTGCACCGGTTATCGTTCAGTTCTCTAACGGCGGCGCTGCGTTCATCGCAGGTAAAGGCGTGAAAACTGACGTTCCTCAGGGTGCTGCGATTCTGGGCGCAATCTCTGGCGCACACCACGTTCACCAGATGGCTGAACATTACGGCGTGCCGGTTATCCTGCATACCGACCACTGTGCGAAAAAACTGCTGCCTTGGATTGACGGCCTGCTGGACGCCGGTGAAAAACATTTCGCTGCAACCGGTAAACCGCTGTTCTCTTCTCACATGATCGATCTGTCTGAAGAATCCCTGGAAGAAAACATCGAAATCAGCAGCAAATATCTGGCCCGTATGGCTAAAATGAATATGACGCTGGAAATCGAACTGGGTTGTACCGGTGGTGAAGAAGACGGTGTGGACAACAGCCACATGGACGCTTCCGCCCTGTACACTCAGCCGCAAGACGTGGCATACGCTTACGAAAAACTGAATGCGATCAGCCCACGTTTCACCATCGCGGCTTCCTTCGGTAACGTACACGGCGTGTACAAACCAGGTAACGTGAAACTGACCCCGACTATCCTGCGTGATTCTCAGGACTACGTTTCCAAAAAATACAACCTGCCGCACAACAGCCTGAACTTCGTGTTCCACGGCGGTTCTGGTTCTACCGATGCAGAAATCAAAGAATCCGTCGGCTACGGCGTGATCAAAATGAACATCGATACCGATACCCAATGGGCAACCTGGGAAGGTATCCTGAAATACTACAAAGAAAACGAAGGCTACCTGCAGGGCCAACTGGGCAACCCTAAAGGCGCCGATCAGCCGAACAAAAAATACTACGATCCACGCGTATGGCTGCGTGCTGCGCAGGCCAGCATGGTGACCCGTCTGGAAAAAGCATTCAAAGAACTGAACGCTATCGACGTGCTGTAATCTCGGCTAACCGCTGTTATCAAGGCTCCCTTCGGGGAGCCTTTTTTATGGTCTAACTCAGCAGGCCCGCGCCGACGTTAATCGATAGCCCCAGAATGACCAGGTTGAAGACAAAAGAAATGACCGATTGCAGCAGGGCGATTTTGCGTACTTCCGCCGTGCCGACCGCCACATCGGCGGTTTGCGATGCCACCGCGATGGTGAAAGAGAAATAAGCGAAATCCCAATAGGTCGGTTGTTTTAGATCGCCAGGGAACAGCAACGGCAAAGGATCCTGCTGCGCGCCCTGGCGATAAAACTGATGGGCATAGTGCATGGTAAAGGCCGTCGGCAGCAGCAGCCAGGACACCACCAGCGTGGCGCCGGTCAGCGCTAAATGGAGCGTTTTCAGCGAGTCGCTGACCTGTTTGGCGGTGCTCAATTCAAACAATATCGCGAGAATGCTGACCAGGCAGCCGATGCTGACCAGCGCCAGCACCTTGCCGGCGCTCTCATCTTGCGCGCGGGCGAGCTGGCGGATGTGCTTTGGCGTACTGACCAGCATCAGCCGCCAGAGCGACAGCAGATAGCACCAGGCCAGCACGTTCCAGCCGAGCATCAATCTTTGCAATTCATTAAGTTGACTCGGCAGCAGCAGGTAACATAGGATGCCCGCGCCGATGGAAAGCAACAGCCGCGGGCGAACCTGCCAATAGTGTTTAATCGACGATATAAAATGCATGGCGGGTGAATTCCTTCTCCTGAAAAAGGCGATAGCGCTATGTTCAGCATAGAAGAAGCGGGGCCGTTGTTTTGGCTATTTTTACCGCTTACGGTTGGCATGCGGCGGGAATGTTGGTTAACCTTAGGCGGTGGTTTCCAACTGGCACAGACGTCAGTGTATTTTTTGCGAATTTATCCCCTTAGGGAAAAGTTAGGACGGCACGAATGAAAGATCTCAACGTAGTGGATGGTATTAACAATGCCAGCAGTTGGTTGGTGAAAAACCAGGATTTATTGATTCAGTACGCGGTGAACATTGTCGCCGCCATCGTTATTTTTATCATTGGTTCGATCATCGCCCGCATCGTTGGTAATACGGTGAACCGCGTGATGAAGCTGCGGGGTATTGATGCCACCGTAACCAATTTCCTGGCGGCGATGGTGCGTTACGGTATCCTGGCATTCACCTTCATCGCCGTGCTCGGGCGCGTCGGCGTGCAGACCACGTCGGTGATTGCCGTATTGGGTGCCGCAGGTTTAGCCGTTGGTTTGGCGTTGCAGGGCTCACTGTCCAACTTTGCCGCGGGTGTGTTGCTGGTGGCTTTCCGCCCGCTGCGTGCCGGTGAGTATGTCGATCTGGGCGGCGTGGCCGGTACGGTTGATCAGGTGCAGATTTTCTCTACCACGCTGCGTACCTCGGACAATAAAACCATCGTGGTGCCGAACGGCAAAGTGATTGCCGGCAATATCATCAACTATTCCCGTGAACCAAACCGCCGCGTGGATATCGTCGTGGGCGTTGCCTATGATGCGGACATCGATCTGGTGAAGAAGGTACTGGGCGATGTGATCGCCGCCGATCAGCGTATCCAGCACGATAAAGGGGTGACCGTGCGCCTGAATGAGATGGCGGCGTCTTCTCTGAACTTCGTGACCCGTGCCTGGACCACCAATGCCGAATACTGGAACGTGTACTTCGATCTGATGGAAAATTTCAAACGCCAACTGGATGCCCACAACATCGGTATTCCATACCCGCAGATGGATGTTCATGTGCACCGCGTTGATAACCCAACCGCCAAAGCGGAATAACGGCAAACAATCGCCAGCCGGTAGCCAGTCAGCCATCTGACTGGCTTTTTTGTTTCCGCTTTTCCGCCTGGATAGATGACGATCATTAATTTGGCTAATTAAATATTAGAATTATCCATTTCACCTAATAATTTTATCTCCCTATGATGCTCCTGCTGTAACGCGTGCGCCATCTTCGGCGCTATTTTATAGGGGAACACCATGTTAGCTGTTTTTCTGCAGGGCTTTGCCCTGAGCGCTGCGATGATCCTGCCGCTCGGGCCGCAAAATGTGTTTGTCATGAATCAGGGCATCCGCCGCCAATACCACCTGATGATCGCCGCACTGTGCGCTTTCAGCGATATCATCCTGATCTGCGGCGGCATTTTTGGCGGCAGCGAATTGCTGGTGCGTTCGCCCGTTCTGTTGGCATTGGTCACCTGGGGGGGCGTCGCATTCTTGCTATGGTACGGCTGGAGCGCATTGCGCACCGCGTTTAGCCGGCATATCGAACTGGCGCAAGCGGAAGAAATGCAGCAGAGCCGCTGGCGTATCGTGGTGACCATGCTGGCGGTAACCTGGCTGAATCCGCACGTTTATCTGGATACGTTCGTGGTGCTGGGCAGCCTGGGCGGGCAACTGACGGCGGATGTGCGCTCCTGGTTCGCGCTGGGGGCGGTTAGCGCTTCCATCCTGTGGTTCTTTGCCCTGGCGCTGTTAGCCGCCTGGTTGGCGCCGCTGCTGAAAACCCAACGGGCGCAGCGGGTGATTAACGTGTTGGTTGGCATGGTGATGTGGGGCATTGCGCTGAGGCTGGCGTGGCAGGGGGCTAACCTGTGAGAATTTGTCACTAATCCGAGTTTAAAACCCTGGCGGTTATGCTACGGTTTAGCGGTAGTTATCGTGGTTCCTGCTGTGTTTTACTGCGGTTTAAATAAATAGAGCCAGAAAAATTTCGTTGCGGGAACCTTAGCGCTTGCAACGTGTAGCATGATCGAATTGGCTTTGAGCCGGTATGCGCAGGCGGGGAATAACCGATGAATCAGATACCAACTGTCATTAAGGAGATACAGTGAAGCTTAAAGCATTGGCGATGGCCGCCATGGTTGGATTAGGAACAATACCTCTGGCGCTGCAGGCTGCGGAAGTGCCGCAGGGGCCTCACGTCGTGACCTCGGGCACGGCAAGCGTCGACGCGGTGCCGGATATCGCCACGCTGGCGATTGAAGTCAACGTATCGTCCAAAGACGCCACCCAGGCGAAAAAGCAGGTGGACGACCGCGTGGCGCAATATTTTGATTTTCTGCAAAAAAATGGCATAGAGAAAAAAGATATCAGCGCGGCCAATTTGCGTACGCAGCCTGAATACGATTACCTGAAAACCGGTGAATCGGTTTTGAAAGGCTACCGGGCGGTGCGCCAGGTGCAGGTAACGCTGCGCCAGTTGGATAAACTGAATGAACTGCTGGACGGTGCGTTAAAATCCGGCCTGAATGAGATCCGCGCCGTTGAGCTTGGTGTGGCAAACCCGGATGTTTACCGCGATCGGGCGCGCCAGAAGGCGATCGAAAACGCTACCCAACAGGCTACTTCGCTGGCGCAGGGCTTTAAAGCCAAGCTGGGGCCGGTTTATAGCATCCGTTATCACGTTGCCAATTATCAGCCGATGCCGGTAGCGCGTATGTATACCGCCGCCGCGGCCGCGCCGCAAAATGACGCTGCGCAAACCTATGAGCAGCAGAGCATTCACTTTGACGATCAGGTTGATGTGGTGTTCGAGCTTGAGCGCAACGCACAGTAATCACTGCCATATCCGCATCTGAACTCCGGCGGTGGCGCCGAATGGCGCTACCGTTGTATTTGCCGCAGCAGGCTTTCCTTTCTGAGGATCGCCGTTAGATTTGGCGCAGTACCTGCCGCCCATGCGACAGCAGCGCATCGGTGACCTTGCGCATCATGCGGCTTTCCGGGGCGAAACGGTGCCAGTACAGCATCCGGCGCTGGAGCAGCCCGGGCGTCAGGTTGATCAGCTCACCCTCTTCCAATTCCCTTTCAATTTGCAGGTGCGGGATCATACAGCAGGTGGTGCCCTGGCGGGCCAACTGCACGAAGGCTTCTGACGAGTTGACGATATGGCAGGGAACGCTGCCCGGCGAAAGATCAAAATTCTGCTGCAGGAACGCCTGGTGCATGTCGTCGAGATGATCAAAAGCCACCGCCGGTGCTTTCAGCAAGGCGGCGCGAGTCACCCCGTTGGGGAAATAGCGCTCGGCAAAGGGTTTGGAAGCGACAAACAGGTAGTCCAGGGCGCCCAGTTGGTCTACCAGGCAGCTTGGCAACGGCTGCGGTTGAATACTGACTGCGCCCACCACCTCGCCGCGGCGCAGGCGCTCCTGGGTACGGGTTTCATCTTCAACCTGTAAATTCAAACGGATAGGCGAATCTGCCAATACGGATTTCAACGCGGGCAGCAGCCAGGTGGCCAGGCTGTCGGCGTTGACCGCCAATGAAAGCAACAGCGGCGTGTCTGCCCCGTTATCGTTTCCTAGCCACTCCTCTTCCAGCAGTTCCACCTGGTGCAGCAGCGCCAAGAGTTTCTGCCCCTGCTCGGTAGGGCGCGGCGGAATGGTACGAACCAGCAACGGCTGGCCGAACAGGTTTTCCAACTGTTTAATGCGCTGGGATACCGCCGATTGGGTGATGCAAAGTTTTTGTGCTGCGCGCTCAAAACCGCGCTCCCGAACCACCGCATCCAGAGCTTGCAGCGTCCGATAGTCAGGGCGTTTCATCGGAGAGGATATCCATTACGTTAAATTGATAATATTGGCACTATGCCACATTTTTAGTTTTTTTCGGGGGAAAAAAACGCGGGCCAATACTGGCCTGATGTCAAGGAAAGTGCGATGTGGGGCAAATAAGTGCGATACGGTCTGCGTGGCAGCACGCAATTTACCCTATAATACGCACACGTTTTCGTACATAGGCACAGAACATACCATGACGCAGGATGAACTGAAAAAAGCGGTGGGTTGGGCCGCTTTGGATTACGTCAAGCCAGGTACTATTGTTGGCGTGGGCACCGGCTCTACCGCCTCACATTTTATTGACGCGCTGGCTACCATGAAAAACCAGATTGAAGGCGCGGTTTCCAGCTCCGAGGCTTCCACCGTTAAGCTACAGAGCCTGGGGATCCATGTGTTCGATAGCAATGAAGTGGATTTGCTGGATATTTATGTCGATGGCGCGGACGAAATCAACGGCCATATGCAGATGATTAAAGGCGGCGGTGCGGCCTTGACCCGTGAAAAAGTGATTGCGGCGATCGCCCGGCAGTTCATCTGTATTGTCGATGCCAGTAAGCAGGTTGACGTGTTGGGCAAATTCCCGCTGCCGGTGGAAGTGATCCCGATGGCGCGTTCCTACGTGGCGCGCGAGCTGGTAAAGCTCGGCGGCCAGCCGGAGTATCGCCAGAATGTTGTGACCGATAACGGCAACGTTATTCTGGATGTGCACAACCTGCAGATCCTGGACGCGGTGGCGTTGGAAAATACCATCAACGGTATCCCCGGCGTTGTCACCGTTGGGTTGTTCGCCAACCGTGGCGCCGATGTCGCGTTGGTCGGCACGCCGAACGGCGTGAAAGTCGTTAAATAATGCGTTAACGCGGGCGCCAATCCAGCGCCCGCCAAGGCAGGGCATGGCATGCGCTGATGTGGTATTGGCTAGCAAACTCACATAATTCTCGTTATAAAACATCTTTTCTTGAAAAACGCCAAATTTGGTGACATCTGTCACATTCCTGCGAAGAGTTGCAGTATGGTGCTGAATATTGATATCCAACTGGTGTTTTTATCTGTGGATGCCCGGGGGCGTTAGGGCGTTAGCCAGGAACAGGGCAATCGTTTGTATTGCCGGGCGCGTTATTTTTGTTATGTTGGAGGGCGTGCTGTTTCTAACAGCCGCTTCTGAAGTCTGAATAATTAGGGTCGGGTAAATGGCAAAAGTATCATTGGAGAAAGACAGGATTAAGTTCCTGCTGGTCGAAGGGGTTCATCAGAGCGCGGTCGATAATTTGCGTTCTGCCGGTTATACCAATATTGAATATCACAAGGGTGCTCTGGACACGGAGTCGCTGAAGGAGTCCATCCGTGATGCGCACTTCGTCGGTATTCGCTCGCGTACGCACCTGACTGAAGAAGTCTTTGCCGCCGCAGAAAAACTGGTGGCGGTGGGCTGTTTCTGTATCGGTACCAACCAGGTTGATTTGAAGGCAGCGACCAAACGCGGTATTCCGGTGTTTAACGCACCGTTCTCCAATACCCGATCCGTAGCCGAAATGGTGCTGGGCGAACTGCTGCTGATGATGCGCGGCATCCCGGCTGCCAATGCCAAAGCGCACCGCGGCGTGTGGAACAAGCTGGCCGTCGGCTCCCATGAAGCGCGCGGCAAAAAGTTGGGCATCATTGGCTACGGCCACATTGGCACCCAGTTGGGCATCCTGGCCGAAGGCGTGGGCATGAAAGTGTCGTTCTACGACATTGAGAGCAAACTGCCGCTGGGCAACGCGCACCAAACCCAGCAGTTGTCTGAACTGTTGGCTAACAGCGACGTTGTCAGCCTGCACGTGCCGGAAACCCCGAGCACCCAAAATATGATTGGTAAAGCAGAGCTGGCGCAGATGAAGCCGGGCGCTATGCTGATCAACGCTTCGCGCGGCACGGTGGTGGATATTCCCGCACTGTGTGAAGCGCTGGCCAGCGAACACCTTGCCGGGGCGGCGATTGACGTATTCCCGGAAGAGCCTGCCAGCAACAAAGAGCCGTTCCATTCACCGCTGTGCGAATTCGACAATGTGCTGCTGACGCCGCATATCGGCGGCTCCACACAGGAAGCGCAAGAAAACATCGGTGATGAAGTTGCCGGTAAACTGGTGAAATACTCCGACAACGGCTCTACGCTGTCTGCGGTGAACTTCCCGGAAGCCTCACTGCCGGTGCATGGCCCGCGCGCCAGCCGCCTGCTGCACATCCACGAAAACCGCCCGGGCATTCTGACGCAAATCAACAATATTTTTGCCGACGAAGGGGTGAACATCGCCGCTCAGTACCTGCAGACCAGTCCGGAAATCGGCTATGTGGTTATTGATATCGAAGCGGAAACCGAAAGCGCCGACGCTGCACTGCAGCGCATGAAGGCGATTCCGGGCACCATCCGCGCCCGCCTGCTGTACTAAACGCACTTATTGGGGTTCACTGCTCCAATAGGCCATATGCAGGGCATAAAACACGGGGGGCTGGCATTGCCAGCCCCCCAGTTTTTTTCTTGACCTACCCTGCTGAACGTTGCCTATTCCCCTTCGCCAATCGGCCAGGCAAAGGTCTGTGACGGCGTGATGATTTCCGGCAGCGGAATATCCCATTGTTCGATCGGTAACGCCGCCACCTGTTGGCAATCATGCGCCAGCCCAATCGGATAGGGGCCGTTATGCCGCCAGTTTTGCAACGTGCGATCATAGAACCCGCCACCCATGCCCAGCCGTTGCCCGCGATCGTCAAAGGCGACCAGCGGCGTCAGCATCACATCCAATTGACCACGCGGCAAGACGGCGCGCACGTCCAGCGCGGGTTCCTGAATATTAAAGCGATTACGCACCAGGGGGGTATTGGCCGCATAGTGCAGGAATAGCAGGTTGCCCGGGCTGAATGGGTGCAACACCGGCAGGTAAACCTGCTTGCCCAACCGCCACAGCGTTTCAATCAGCGGCCCGGTGTTCAGCTCGCCGTCAAATGAAAGGAACGCGGCAACGCGCTGCGCGGCCTGAATACGTGGGTGCGCGGCAATACGCTCGCTGGCACGCAATGCATCGGCGTGCTGCTGCTGCGCGGAGAGTGCTTTGCGGCGTTGGCGTATCTGGCTGCGGATATGTTGCCGTTGTTCGGCAAATTTGGGCTGGAAAGACATAGTGCAATCTGCGTAGGTGATGGGGATGGCCCATAAACGCGGGAAGGGAATCTCCGAGATGCCGTCGCAGGCTGTAACCCTTGAACCCATGGTTCAAGGTGAACGTGCCGTCGCAATCTTAAGGCTTCTCGACAAGCGAGCATGCGCACCGATCACGGAGCAACACATTCTGTTTGTACTAAATATCGGCTCAGGGGACTGGCCCGCTGACGAACATCTCAGAGAAATTTTGTACTCATTGCTGAAACGTTAACCTTCAGCAACTTATGCTATTCGAATTGTGCATCCTGACGTTCAGAAATGCGACCCTGTTCAAGCAATGCCTGTTCAATGGTCTGTTGCAGCATACGGATGCGTTGTTCCATATTGGCCGCATAGTCACG
Organism: Gibbsiella dentisursi; assembly: GCF_039539505.1. NCBI lineage: Bacteria > Pseudomonadati > Pseudomonadota > Gammaproteobacteria > Enterobacterales > Yersiniaceae > Gibbsiella > Gibbsiella dentisursi. The sequence goes on along the minus strand of NZ_BAABDG010000003.1, from coordinate 156,600 downwards.
CGTTTTCAAGCGTTCTTGTGCAAGTTCATGACAAACGTTCAACGCTGCGATGAAAACTAGCTGCTCAGTATTTGTGACTCTAGTGCGAACTTTAAGATCTTGCAACCGTTGGTTAAGATCGTCCGCCGCCATGTTCAACGCATCTTGCTGTTCTGGCGGGCAATTGACTCTTAACGAGCGGCCAAAAATTTGAATATCTACCGGTTGTGCAGACATGCCACCTTCCTGCCTAAATTTCGCGACTGCTTCAGCTTGCCATACCGGGTTGCCAAAGCGGGCGCCACTATATATACCTCGATACCAAGATACAACCCCTTTTCAGTACTTGGTTGTAATCTACTGTGTATGGCGCGTGCCGTCAAAACGGGCCCTGCCATATTCGTTGCGCATGCGTTAACAAACGCACTTGCCGCCTGTTTAACGGTTGGTTAAAGGCTGGCCGATGTTGCGCTAGCCTGACAGGCAGTGATTATAACGCGTTGCTGAAGGGGCGTGCTTATCTGGTATAACCACGGACCTTGGTGGTAGCATAACACGAACTTATCCTGCCAACGATGACGAATGCGCATGTCTACACAGAATACATTTCCAAGTTACCAGTCTTTGACCGCGGCCCTCAACCAGCAGGCCGTCGCACTCACCGCCGCCGAAATGCACGGTTTGATCAGCGGTATGCTGTGTGGCGGCAACCGTGACGCCAGTTGGCAGACGCTGATGCACGATCTGACCAATGAAGGGGTGGCTTTCCCCCTGGCGTTGAGCCAGCCGTTGCAGCAGTTGTATGACGCCACCCGGGATACGCTGGACGAGGACGAATTCATGTTCCAGTTGATGATGCCCGAAGGCGAAACGGTTAGCGTGTTTGCGCGCGCCGATGCGCTGGCCGGCTGGGTCAACCATTTCCTGCTGGGCCTGGGCATGATGCAGCCGAAACTGGCGCAGGTGAAGGATGACGTAGGCGAAGCGATCGACGATCTGCGCAACATTGCTCAACTGGGCTATGACGAAGACGAAGACCAGGAAGAGCTTGAACAGTCGCTGGAGGAAGTGGTGGAGTATGTCCGTGTGGCCGCACTCCTGTGCTATGGCGAGTTCGCCCGCCGGCAGCCGACGGCGCCGGAAGTGAAAAAGCCGACGCTGCACTAAGCGCTTTGGCGCCGGCCATATTGCCGTGCGCCCTGAAGACACCGGGCGGCATCGCAGGAAAGCTGTTACAGGAAAACTGATTTCAGGAGAAGGTCATGACTCAGCAGGAATTCCATAATCGCCGGCAGGCGTTATTAGCGAAAATGGCTCCGGCCAGCGCGGCGGTTATTTTTGCTGCGCCGGAAGCAACCCGCAATGCAGATTCAGAATATCCTTACCGCCAGAGCAGTGATTTCTGGTACCTGACCGGTTTCAATGAGCCGGAAGCGGTGCTGATCCTGGTCAAAAGCGATGAGACGCACAATCACAGCGTCTTGTTTAACCGGGTGCGCGATTTAACGGCCGAAATCTGGTTCGGCCGCCGCCTGGGACAGGAGGCGGCGCCGGCTAGGCTGGGCGTGGACCGGGCCTTACCCTTCGATGAAATCAACGAACACCTGTACCTGTTGCTCAATGGGCTGAACGTGGTGTACCACGCGCAGGGGGAATACGCCTATGCGGACGCCATCTTGTATGGCGCGCTGGAAAAGCTGCGCAAGGGGTTCCGCCAAAATCTGCAGGCGCCGGCCACCGTGACCGATTGGCGCCCGTGGCTGCATGACATGCGTCTGTTTAAATCACCGGAAGAAATCGGCGTGATGCGCCGTGCCGGCGAAATCACCGCGCTGGCGCATACCCGTGCGATGGAAACCTGCCGCCCGGGGATGTTTGAGTACCAACTGGAAGCGGAGATCCACCACGAATTCGCGCGCCATGGCGCGCGCTATCCCTCCTATAACACGATTGTCGGCAGCGGCGAAAATGGCTGTATTTTGCACTACACCGAAAACGCCAGCCAAATGCGTGACGGCGATCTGGTGCTGATCGATGCCGGCTGTGAATACCAGGGCTATGCCGGCGATATCACCCGCACTTTCCCGGTGAACGGTACGTTTAGCGCGGCGCAGCGCGCGGTGTACGATATCGTGTTGGCTTCGCTGTACAAGGCGTTAGCGCTGTTCCGGCCTGGCACCAGCATTCGCGAAGTCACCGAGGAGGTGGTGCGCGTGATGGTCAGCGGGCTGGTTAAGCTGGGCGTGATGCACGGCGAAGTTGAGCAACTGATTGCCGACCAGGCGCACCGCCAGTTCTTTATGCACGGCCTGAGCCATTGGCTGGGGCTGGATGTGCATGACGTCGGCCATTACGGCACGCCAAGCCGCGAGCGTCTGCTGGAGCCGGGAATGGTGCTGACGGTTGAGCCGGGGTTGTATATTGCGCCGAATGCCGACGTGCCGCCGGAATATCGCGGGATTGGCATCCGCATCGAAGATGATATTTTGATCACCGCCGACGGCAACGAAAACCTGACGGCCGGCGTAGTGAAAGACGCCGATGATATAGAAGCGCTGATGGCGGCGGCCAGGGCGGTTAAATAGCATGAGCGTCATTATTGTCGGCGGCGGCATGGCCGGCGCCACCCTGGCGTTGGCCATCTCTACGTTGACCCACGGGAAAGTGCCGGTTGATGTGATCGAGGCGGTGCGCCCGGGCGACCGCGCGCATCCGGGGTTTGACGCGCGGGCGATCGCATTGGCGCAGGGCACTTGCCAACAGCTCAGCCACATTGGCGTTTGGCCGGCGCTGCGCGACTGCGCCACGGCGATAACCCATGTGCACGTCAGCGATCGCGGCCACGCTGGCTTTGTTAATATCCGGGCGCAGGATTACCGGGTTGATGCGCTTGGCCAGGTGATCGAGCTGCATGATGCCGGCCTGCGGCTGTTCAGCCTGTTGGCAAAGGCACCGGGGGTAACGTTACATTGCCCGGCCAAAGTGATCGATGTGCAGCGCACCGCTGAGCGCGCCGAGGTGCTGTTGGATAATCACCAGCGCCTGAGCGGCCAGCTGCTGGTGGCCGCGGATGGCTCACACTCCGCGCTGGCGCAGGCTTGCCATGTGCAGTGGCAGCAAAAAGACTACCCGCAGTGCGCCATCATCGCCAATATCACGACGGCGGAAGATCCCCAGGGGCGGGCCTTTGAGCGCTTTACCGGCCAGGGGCCGCTGGCGCTGTTGCCGATGTCGCAAGGGCGCAGTTCCCTGGTGTGGTGCCATGCACAGGCCGAGCAACAGCAGGTGGCCGGCTGGGATGATGAACGCTTTCTCAACGAACTGCAGCAGGCTTTCGGCTGGCGCCTGGGGCGTATGCTAAAAGCCGGCAAGCGCCACAGTTATCCCCTGCGGCTGCTGACGGCGCGGCAACATGTCAGCCACCGGCTGGCGCTGGTGGGCAATGCCGCCCAGACGCTGCACCCGATCGCCGGGCAGGGCTTCAACCTGGGACTGAGGGATGTGATGTCGTTGGCGGAAACGCTGGCAGAAGGGGTGGCTCTGGGAGAGGATCTGGGCGCTTATCCCTTGTTGAGCCGCTACCAACAGCGGCGGCAGAAAGATCAACAGGCGACGATCGGCGTGACCGATGGGTTGATCTCGCTGTTCGCCAACCGTTATGCGCCTTTGGTGGTTGGGCGCAATTTGGGCCTGATGGCGATGGAGCAACTGCCGCCGCTGCGTGATGCGTTTGCCAAACGCACGCTGGGCTGGGTTGAACGTTAAACGGCAGTTTTATCGGGCGTGGCCTGGCGTTGCGCTTGGGGTTATCGGCGCACGCCCTGTGGCGCTAACGGGGTCATTGAAAGGAATTTAAGCAGCATGCAATCATTTGACGTGGTTATCGCCGGTGGCGGTATGGTAGGGCTGGCCGTTGCCTGTGGTCTGCAAGGCAGCGGTTTGCGCGTGGCGGTGCTGGAACATCGCCAGCCGGAGAATACGCCGTTGCCGGCACTGCCGGCGCTGCGCGTTTCCGCCATCAATGCCGCCAGTGAACGCCTGTTGCAGCATATCGGCGTGTGGGACGAGATTGTGCAACTACGCGCCAGTGCCTACCGCGCCATGGAAGTGTGGGATCGCGATAGCTTCGGCAAAATCGCTTTTCATGCGGACGAATGTGGCTTTAGCCATCTGGGCCATATTATTGAAAATGATGTCATTCAGCAGGCGCTGTGGAAAAAAGCGCAAATGCTCCCTGAGGTCACGCTGCTGACGCCTGCGGCGCTCAAACAGGTGGCCTGGGGGGAAAATGACACCTTTATCACGTTGGAAGACGGCCAAATGTTGACTGCTCGGCTGGTGGTGGGTGCGGATGGCGCCAATTCCTGGCTGCGCCAGCATGCGGATATCCCACTGACCTTCTGGGATTACCACCACAGCGCTTTAGTGGCGACCATCCGCACGGAACTCCCGCACCAGGCCACTGCCCGGCAGGTATTCCATGGCGACGGTATCCTGGCATTCCTGCCGTTTGACGATCCCCATCTATGCTCGATCGTCTGGTCTGTGGCGCCGGAGGAGGCTGAACGGCTGATACACCTGGCGCCGGCGCATTTTAACCGCGAACTGGGCATGGTGTTTGATATGCGCCTTGGCCACTGCCAGTTGGAAAGCGAACGGCAGGTCTTCCCGTTGACCGGGCGCTATGCGCGCAGCTTTGCCGCCCACCGGCTGGCACTGGTTGGCGATGCGGCGCATACCGTGCATCCACTGGCTGGGCAGGGCGTCAACCTGGGCTTTATGGATGCCGCCGAACTGATCGCCGAGCTTAAACGCTTGCAGCGCCAGGGCAAGGACATTGGCCAGCACCTGTATCTGCGCCGCTATGAGCGCCGCCGTAAACACGGTGCGGCGGTTATGCTGGCCAGCATGCAGGGCTTCCGCGAGCTGTTTGACGGCGTTAACCCGGCGAAAAAGCTGCTGCGCGACGTCGGCCTGCGGCTGGCAGATACGCTGCCCGGCGTGAAGCCGAAGCTGGTGCGCCAGGCGATGGGGCTGAATGATTTGCCGGATTGGTTATCATAGCCCCCCTCTGATAGTTCGCCCCGGCGCGTCCGCTGGGGTTTATCATTTCTCTTCCGTTATCCTGCGTTATCCGCGAAGCCATAATTTTTTCTTATATCCCCCTTCATTTGAAATAATCTAATTTTCGCCTGATTTTACCATTACTTTTTCTAATCCATATCAGGAGAGCCAAAAGTAGAAACTCCGCCGATTTTTCCCTGATAGCTCTACAAAATAATAATGTTGATATTTTTATTGCGGTTTTTATGTATTAAATCGCATTTTTTTAGTGAAAAAATCGGCAAGATTATGCGGCAATTCACTGGCTATCAGCCATGTTCTGAATATTTTTACTTATGGTTAATGTGGGCGTTCGGTGCTAACGTCGAAGGAAAGGTATCGTTTGCGCCGCGGCGGCGGGCCGTATTTTCAGGTGGTTTTCTGCGCGGCATTTCTGTTTGGCGAGCCGGTGTGCGCACCTCATCGTTGGCGATTGATGAGCGGCGCGCATGCTATCTCCGGCAAAGAAAGAGGGAAAAGATGGCAAAGCAAACCCCGTTGTACGATCAGCATGTGGCATGCGGCGCGCGGATGGTGGATTTCCACGGTTGGATGATGCCGCTGCATTATGGTTCCCAGCTTGATGAGCACCGTGCGGTGCGCCAGGATGCGGGCATGTTTGATGTTTCGCATATGACCATTGTGGATTTGCAAGGCGCCCGTACCCGCGAATTCCTGCGTTACCTGTTAGCCAATGACGTCGCCAAACTGACCCAGCCCGGCAAGGCGCTGTATACCGGGATGCTGAATGCTTCGGGCGGCGTGATTGACGATCTGATCGTGTATTTCTTTAGTGAAGACCACTTCCGCCTGGTGGTGAACTCCGCCACCCGTGAAAAAGACCTGGCCTGGATTGAAGAGCACGCCGCGCCTTATAGCGTTCAACTGAGGGTGCGTGACGATCTGTCATTGATCGCAATCCAGGGGCCACAGGCGCAGGCGCGCGCCGCCACGCTGTTTACCGCCGAACAGCAACAGGCGGTGGCAGGCATGAAGCCGTTTTATGGCATGCAGGCCGGCGATCTGTTCATTGCGACCACCGGCTACACCGGAGAGGCCGGCTATGAAGTTGCTCTGCCAAACGCGCAGGCGGCTGATTTCTGGCAGCGGCTGTTGGCGGCCGGGGTGAAACCGGCCGGGTTGGGCGCGCGCGATACGCTGCGTTTGGAGGCCGGCATGAACCTGTATGGCCAGGAGATGGACGAAGGCGTTTCACCGCTGGCGGCCAATATGGCATGGACCATCGCCTGGGAGCCTCAGGATCGCCAGTTTATCGGCCGTGACGCGCTGGAGCAGCAGCGTAGCCGTGGCACGGAACAGTTGGTGGGTTTGATCATGACGGAAAAAGGCGTATTACGTAATGAGTTGCCGGTCAGCTTTACCGATGCCAGCGGCCAGGCGCAGCAAGGGGTGATCACCAGCGGCTCTTTCTCGCCCACCCTGGGCTTCAGTATTGCGCTGGCGCGGGTGCCGCAGGGGATCGGCGAGCAGGCGATTGTACAAATCCGTAATCGTGAAGTGCCGGTGAAGGTGACCAAACCCGGGTTCGTCCGCGCAGGTAAGTCACTGATTAATTGATTTTTTGTTGATGCGATACCCCTGGTTTTCGGGCCGCGGCCTGAAAATTCGGGAGCGATAATTTCTTCGAAGGAGAAGCAGGCCATGAGCAATGTGCCAACAGAATTGAAGTATGCGGCATCCCACGAATGGGTGCGTGACGAAGGCAACGGTGAATATCTGGTGGGCATTACCGAGCATGCGCAGGAACTGCTGGGCGATATGGTATTTGTCGATCTGCCGGAAGTCGGCACCGTTGTCGCGGCCGGCGATGACTGCGCGGTGGCGGAATCGGTAAAGGCCGCTTCCGACATCTATGCCCCGCTGAGCGGTGAAATTATCGCCGTGAACGCGGCATTGGACGGTTCGCCGGAGCTGGTGAACAGCGATCCTTACAGTGAAGGCTGGCTGTTTCGCATTAAAGCGAGCGACAGCGCCGAGCTGGATAAACTGCTGAACGCCGACGAGTATCAGGCCTCTATCGAAGAGTAAGCCTGCGCAGCAAACCGCCATTCCCTCCTGCTCTGGGAGGGATACGGTGAACGTATGTCCCCCAGTCCCATGTTAGCACTCAGGAATTTGGAGCAATGACCCAGACACTCAGCCAACTTGAAAACAGCGACGCGTTCATCGAACGCCATATCGGCCCTTCGGCGCAACAGCAGCAACAGATGCTGGCAATGGTGGGCGCCAGCTCGCTTGGCGCGCTGATCCAGCAGATTGTACCGGCGGATATTCAACTGCCGGGGCCGCCGGCGGTGGGCGATGCGGCCACCGAGCATCAGGCGTTGGCGGAGCTGAAGGCGATGGCGGCGCTGAATCAGTGTTACAAATCCTATATCGGCATGGGCTACAGCGCAGTGCTGACGCCACCGGTGATCCTGCGCAACATGCTGGAAAACCCGGGCTGGTACACGGCCTATACGCCGTATCAGCCGGAAGTGTCGCAGGGCCGCCTTGAGGCGCTGCTGAATTTCCAGACGCTGACGCTGGATCTGACCGGCTTGGATCTGGCCTCGGCCTCGTTGCTGGATGAAGCCACTGCTGCCGCCGAGGCGATGGCGCTGGCCAAACGTGCCAGCAAGCTGAAAGACGCCAACCGTTTCTTCGTGGCGAACGATGTGCATCCGCAAACGCTGGATGTGGTGCGCACCCGTGCACAAACCTTCGGCTTTGAAGTGATTGTCGATCGGGCGGAGAAGGTGCTGGATCTGCAGGGGGTGTTTGGCGTGCTGTTGCAGCAGGTGGGCAGCACCGGTGAAGTACATGACTACAACGCCCTGTTGGCCGAGCTGAAAAACCGCAAGATCGTTACCAGCGTGGCGGCGGATATCATGGCGCTGGTATTGCTGGCCGCACCGGGCAAACAGGGGGCGGATGTGGTGTTCGGCTCCGCCCAACGTTTTGGCGTGCCGATGGGATACGGCGGCCCGCACGCGGCATTTTTCGCCTGCCGCGATGAATTCAAACGCGCCATGCCGGGCCGCATTATCGGCGTTTCGCGCGATGCCGCTGGCAATACCGCGCTGCGTATGGCGATGCAAACCCGTGAACAGCATATTCGCCGGGAGAAAGCCAACTCCAATATCTGTACCTCACAGGTGCTGTTGGCCAACATCGCCAGCCTGTACGCGGTGTACCATGGGCCGCAGGGGCTGCAGCGCATCACCGGGCGCATTCATCGCCTGACGGATATTCTGGCCGCCGGGTTGCGGCAGGCAGGCCTGGTGCTGCGCCACACAACCTGGTTCGACACCTTGACGGTAGAAGTGAAAGATAAGGCCGCCGTGCTGGAGCGCGCATTGGGCTTTGGCATTAACCTGCGCACCGATATCCACGGCGCAGTTGGCATTACGCTGGACGAAGCCACCAGCCGTGAAGACGTGCAAACGCTGTTTGCGGTATTGGCCGGCGACGATCACGGGCTGGACATCGCCGCGCTGGATGCGCAAGTGAGCCAGAATAGCGCGTCGATCCCGGCGGCGATGCGGCGTACGGATCCGATCCTCACCCATCCGGTGTTCAACCGCTATCACAGCGAAACCGAGATGATGCGCTATATGCACCGCCTTGAACGTAAGGATCTGGCGCTGAATCAGGCGATGATCCCGCTGGGTTCCTGCACCATGAAGCTCAATGCGGCGGCGGAAATGATCCCGATCACCTGGCCGGAGTTTGCCGAGCTGCATCCGTTCTGTCCGCCGGAACAGGCGGTGGGGTATCAACAGATGATCGGCCAGCTTTCCCGTTGGCTGGTGCAATTGACCGGTTACGATGCGGTGTGCATGCAGCCCAACTCTGGCGCGCAGGGGGAATACGCCGGCCTGCTGTCGATTCGCCGCTATCACGAAAGCCGCAATGAGGGCGGGCGCCACGTCTGCCTGATCCCAAGCTCCGCGCATGGCACTAACCCGGCCTCTGCCCATATGGCGGGGATGAGCGTGGTGGTGGTGGCCTGCGATAAAAACGGCAACATCGATCTGCACGATCTGCGCGCCAAGGCGGAGCAGGCCGGGGATACGCTCTCCTGCATTATGGTGACCTACCCGTCAACGCACGGGGTTTATGAGGAAACCATCCGTGAAGTCTGCCAGATCGTTCATCAGTATGGCGGCCAGGTTTATCTGGACGGCGCCAACATGAACGCGCAGGTCGGCATTACCACGCCGGGCTACATCGGCGCGGATGTGTCGCACCTTAACCTGCACAAAACCTTTTGCATTCCGCACGGCGGCGGCGGCCCAGGCATGGGGCCTATCGGCGTGAAGGCGCATCTGGCGCCATTCGTGCCGGGCCACAGCGTGGTGCAGATTGAAGACCAGCTCACCCAGCAGGGCGCCGTTTCCGCCGCGCCGTTCGGCAGCGCGTCGATCCTGCCCATTAGCTGGATGTATATCCGCATGATGGGGGCGGAAGGGTTGAAGCAGGCCAGCCAGGTGGCGATCCTGAACGCCAACTATATCGCGACCCGCCTGAAAGCGGCTTATCCGGTGCTGTATACCGGGCGCGATCATCGGGTGGCGCACGAATGCATTCTGGATCTGCGGCCGCTGAAAGAGGCGAGCGGCATCAGTGAAATGGACATCGCCAAGCGCCTGATCGATTACGGTTTCCATGCGCCGACCATGTCGTTCCCGGTTGCCGGTACCTTGATGGTTGAGCCCACTGAGTCTGAAAGCCAAGAGGAGTTGGATCGCTTTATTGACGCCATGCTGGCGATCCGTGGCGAAATCGAACGGGTTATCAGCGGCGAATGGCCGTTGGCCGACAACCCGCTGGTGAACGCGCCGCACGTTCAGGAAGAATTGGTCGGCGACTGGCAACATGCCTACAGCCGCGAACTGGCCGTGTTCCCGTCCGCCGCGGTGCGTGAGAACAAATACTGGCCGACCGTGAAGCGCCTGGATGACGTTTACGGCGACCGCAACCTGTTCTGTTCCTGCGCGCCAATCAGCGAATACTAAGCAGTAGGCAACGGCAAAAAAGCAGCGCATATGCGCTGCTTTTTTATGGCGTAAACGCTTACTTCAACCAGCCTTTGCGCTGCGCTTCCTGCAGGTGTTGCAGCAGGTAGTGCCACAGTTCCGGGTAGGTTTCGCCGATCATGGCGTTGCGCGCCACCACCTGTTCCAGGCTGATGTTATTTTCCGCCCAGCTTTGGCCGCCATTGTGCAGGTTCATCAGCATCGGCATGGTGCGATCCAGCACCAGCGCGAAGCGCGCATCGGGCGTTTCGTTATCTTCATATTCTTGCCATAAGGCGGTGAAATACTCACGCTGGGCTTGCGGCAAGATGCCGAACAAGCGGCGCGCCGCCGCGACTTCCTGATCGTGAATGGCCGCACGCGCCGCCAAATCGTAAACCAGCACGTCGCCGGCATCGATCTCGACGATATCGTGTAACAGCGCCATCTGGATCACGCGTTGGATATCCACGCCTTCACCGGCGTAGGGCGCCATGCTCATTGCGGCGACGGCAAAGTGCCAGCTATGTTCGGCGGAGTTTTCATGACGCTGGCTATCAAGCACTTTGGTGCGGCGTTGGACGCCTTTCAGCTTGTCGATTTCCATCAAAAACGCAACGGTTTGGGTCATGGAGCCAAAATCTAACGCGGGTACAGCGGATGACATGAGCAACCTCAGGGTGGAGTGATGAAAGGTGAACCCGGGAATTGTAGACCACTGCCGCGGGGATTTCGACGCTTGCGCGGGGATACATTTTTTCACCGTTTTATTTTTGGCTTACACGTGTACACTGGAATTATTCTCAGTTAAGCTGTTTGCGGCAATTTCGAACAGTTATTGGTGTGTCAGAGGTATCCATGATGGAAAAAGCAGGTGTCGTAAAGGCCAGGGCAGAAAAGAATGTGGTTTCAACCTATCCTTGGGCAGAGGAAATTGCGAACAGCATCAGCCATGGCATTGGTTTTATCTTTGGTATCGTGGGGCTGGTGATGCTGCTGGTGCAGGCGGTGAACAGCGGCGCGGGCGCCACGGCCATTACCAGCTACAGCCTGTATGGCGGCAGTATGATCCTGCTGTTCCTGGCTTCCACGCTGTATCACGCCATCCCACATCAGAAGGCCAAGCACTGGCTGAAGAAGTTTGATCACTGTGCCATTTACCTGCTGATTGCCGGTACCTATACGCCATTCCTGCTGGTCGGGCTGGATTCCGCGCTGGCGCGGGGCCTGATGGTGGTTATCTGGAGCATTGCGCTGTTCGGTGTGATTTTCAAACTGGCGTTTGCCCACCGCTTTGAGGTGCTTTCGCTGGTCACCTATCTGACCATGGGCTGGCTCTCGTTGATCGTTATCTACCAGTTGGCAACCCGGCTGGAAGCCGGCGGCGTTACGCTGCTGGCGGTTGGCGGCGTGGTGTATACGCTGGGTGTGATTTTCTATGCGTCGAAGCGTATTCGTTTCGGCCACGCCATTTGGCACGGCTTTGTGCTGGGCGGCTGTTTTTGCCATTTTCTGGCGATTTATTTGTACGTCTAACCACCGCGTTTCAGGGCCGCAGGCACGCGGCCCGGCCTGATGATTACTCTTCCACCAGTGAATACGGCAGCGGCTTGATGGCTAACTGGCTGCCGGCATCGTCGCGCACGCGCAAAACGCTGTCCGGCGCCAGATCGTTATTTAGCACGGCCTGCACCCACAGCGTACCGTCGGCGAGCTTGCTGGCCGCCAGCACGGTGCCGGTTCGGCGCCAGTTTTCACCCAGCTTCAATTCCAGATCTTCAGCCGCCGCCGGCGTGCGGCCCGCCTGACCGGCCAGCCAGTATAACGCGCGTTTATTGGCGCCGCGGAATTTTGCGCGGGCGACCATTTCCTGCCCTGTGTAGCAGCCCTTGCTGAAGCTGATGCCGCCGGCCAGCGCCTGCAGGTTGGTGGCCTGCGGGATGAGCTGTTCGCAGTTTGGCGCGTCGATGATTGGGTAACCGGCTTCGATATCCAGCGTTAACCATTGCTGGCTGTCATTCAGTTCGGCCTGCTCATGCAGTTTGGCGACCAACTGCTCGGCGGTTGCCGCACGGGTGACCAACAAAAAGCGCTCGGCCGGCAATGCGAAGTGCAGCAGCGTGGTTTCGCCTTCCTGCACCACTTGGTTCTGGGCATCCGGCAGCGTTGTGAAGACGCTGGCCAACGCCGCCCGCGCCTGGAAGCCGGCGATCCCCAGCAGCACGGCATCGTTATCCGCCGCAATGGTCACTTTGGAAAACACCGCGTATTTTTTGATTTCCGCCAGTTGGTTTTCCAACACGCTGCGGCGCACCAGATAGCTGAACCCGTCATCGCGGCGGAACAAGCGCAGGTTGCTCCACATTTTGCCTTTGGCATCGCAATGGCCGCACAATACGTGCTGGGCGGTAAGCTTATCGATATCGGCCGTTACCTGGCCCTGAAGGTATTTTTCGGTATCCGGCCCGTTCAGCGCCACCAGCGCCCAATCTTCCAGCGAGATCAGAGTCAGGGGCAAATGGGTGGATGCAGAAGGCTGAAGGGGCGGAAAGGGGATATTGAACGCCATAAATAAGTACCTGCTTAACGTTGCGCCGAAAGTATTGCCACCATGGTAAGAGAGGGCGCAGCCTTTGCAAACAGTTATTCGGCGGCAGCGCTTTTTTTGCCATTATTTTTCTTTTGCCGCAGAAGCGCCTTCCCGCCGAGTATGTCAAATTGTTACTCTATACTGTACGCATGCAGTTTTAGGCCCGAGGGCCGACAATGGTTGTTTAAGGGAATTATCTTGCACAAGCGTTGCCTTACAGAATGTCGTTTGAGCACTGCCCCGCTGAAAGAGGTGAGTTATAACAACATGGATATTAATAATAAAGCACGTATTCATTGGGCATGCCGCCGCGGGATGCGTGAGCTGGATATATCGATCATGCCGTTTTTCGAATACGAATACGACACGTTGAGCGATGCGGACAAGGCGCTGTTTATTCGCCTGCTCGAGAGTGATGACCCCGATCTGTTTAACTGGCTGATGAATCATGGCGCTCCGCAGGATGCTGAACTGCAGAGGATGGTGAGATTGATCCAGACGCGAAATAAAGACCGTGGCCCAGTGGCGATGTGATGTCCGCATCTCCTGGCGCACCCAGTTACTTTCGCTGCTGTTGCACGGCGTTCTTATCCTGCTGATTCTGGTTTCGCCCTGGCCGGATGGCTATGGCCCCGTCTGGCTGGTGTTGCTGACGCTGGTGGTATTTGAATGTATTCGCAGCCAGCGGCGTATCGCGCAATGCCGTGGTGAACTGCGCCTGCAGGCCGATCGGCACGTCAGTTGGCACGGCAAGGAGTGGCTGTTGGTGAAGAAACCCTGGCTGCAGCCCTATGGGGTTATGCTGTCGCTGCGCCAGGTTCAGGGGAAAAAGCGCCGCCGTTTGTGGCTGGCTTCCGACAGTATGGATAAAGCGGAGTGGCGCCAACTGCGCCAGCGGTTGAATTTCCCGCCGGCCGGGGATGGCGAAGATCAATGGCGCAGCTAACCGGCTGCCGCGCCGTTGTGATTACAGCAAAGGCTCCATTTCCAGCAGGATTTGTTCGCACCACTGCTGCAGGCGTTCTTCGCTTAACTCGTATTGATTGACCTCGTCCAGCGCCAGGCCGACAAAATGTTGGCCGTCGGCGCTAAGCGGTTTCGGGCTGGTAAACTCATAGCCTTCCGTCGGCCAAAAACCGATAAACTGCACGCCGCGCGGCGCCAGTTGGTCGTGCAGCATGCCAAGCGCATCCAGGAACCATTCGCCGTAGCCAAGCTGATCCCCCATGCCGTACAACGCCACGATTTTGCCTTTCAGATCGAGCGACGCCAACTGCGGCCAGATGGCTTCCCAGTCTTCTTGCAGTTCGCCGAAGTCCCAGGTGGGGATCCCGAGGATCAGTACTGCGTAATCCTCCATCAGCTTGGGGGACTCGTCTTTCAGGTTGTGCAGATCGACCAGGTCTTCACCCAGAATCTCACGAATTTTTTCCGCCGCCATTTCGGTGTAACAGGTGCTGGAGCCGTAAAACAAACCAATCTTCATCTTTAAACCGTTTTGTACTCTTCGTGGAATTGCAACGAGTGTACCATAAGGCATAATGCCGGGGTGTTATGGATACGAACCGAAGCCTGCGGGCGGCGTGGGTTCTAAGAGAGGTGAGCTTGCAACAGCAAGAAAGCGCGTTGATTGAGCAATTTCTGGATGCGTTGTGGCTTGAGCGCAATCTGGCGGAAAACACGCTGGCCTCTTACCGGTTGGATTTGCAGGCGCTGGCCGGTTGGCTGGCGCAGAATAACAGCAGTCTGCTACGGGCGCAGGCGGTGGATTTGCAGGCTTTCCTCGCCGATCGCATTGAGGGCGGTTATAAGGCCACCAGCTCCGCGCGCCTGTTGAGCGCCATGCGGCGCCTGTTCCAATACCTTTACCGCGAAAAGCAGCGTGCTGACGATCCAACCGCGCAGTTGGCTTCGCCGAAGCTGCCCCAGCGGCTGCCGAAAGATCTGAGCGAAGCGCAGGTCGAGGCGCTGTTGCAAGCGCCCTGTATCGATCAGCCGCTGGAACTGCGCGATAAAGCCATGCTGGAGGTGTTATACGCCACCGGCCTGCGCGTATCCGAACTGGTGGGGTTGGCTATCAGCGATGTCAGCCTGCGTCAGGGCGTGGTGCGCGTGATCGGCAAGGGCAATAAGGAACGGCTGGTGCCGCTGGGGGAAGAGGCGGTGTACTGGGTTGAGTATTATCTTGAGCACGGCCGCCCGTGGCTGGTGAACGGGCAGGCGCTGGACGTGATGTTCCCGAGCCAGCGCTGCCAGCAGATGACCCGGCAGACCTTCTGGCATCGCATCAAACACTATGCGATCCTTGCCGGCATTGACAGCGAACGCCTGTCGCCGCATGTGCTGCGCCACGCATTTGCAACGCATCTGCTGAACCACGGGGCGGATCTCCGTGTCGTACAGATGTTATTAGGGCATAGCGATCTCTCAACCACGCAAATTTATACGCATGTAGCGACTGAACGGCTGAAACAGCTACATCAACAGCATCACCCGCGTGCCTGATGCACGGGGTTTAAAAGGATTAAAGGATGAAAAAAGGTTTAATGCTGCTCTCTGCGCTGATGGCTTCGCTCATCGGCAGCGCCCACGCTGACGACGCGGCGATCCAAAAGGCGCTTGGCGGGCTGGGCATCCAGCAGGCAGACGTGCAGCCATCGCCGGTCGCCGGTTTGAAAACGGTGCTGACCGAAAGCGGCGTGCTGTACGTTTCTGAAGACGGCAAACACATTTTGCAGGGGCCGCTGTATGACGTGAGCGGCGGCGAACCCGTGAACGTGACCAATAAACTGCTGAGCGCCCGGCTGGACGCGTTGCAGGATCAGATGATCGTTTACAAGGCTCCGCAGGAAAAACAGGTGATCACCGTGTTTACCGACATCACCTGCGGCTATTGCCACAAACTGCACCAGCAGATGAAAGAATATAACGCACAGGGGATTACCGTGCGCTATCTGGCGTTCCCGCGCCAGGGGCTGAACTCCGAGGCGGAAAAAAACATGCAGTCCATCTGGTGCACCGCCGACAAGGCCAAAGCCTTTGACGCCGCCATGAAGGGCGATGCTATCTCGCCGGCCACCTGTAAAACCGACATCAGCAAGCACTATGCGCTCGGCGTGCAGTTCGGCATCCAGGGCACACCGGCGATCATTTTGCAAAACGGCATGATGATCCCGGGTTACCAGGGGCCAAAAGAGCTGGCCGCCATGCTGAATGCGCATCAGGCCGCCATGAAAACCGGTGGTTGATCGCCGGTGATAATCAAAACCCAATTACGCCGCCGTGAGGCGGTGGATGACACCACGTTGCCCGCCAGCCTGCACCCGCTGCTGCGCCGCTTGTACGCGCAGCGCGGCGTGAAAGGCGAGCAGGAACTGGAGCGCAGCGTTAAAGGCATGCTGCCGTGGCAGCAGTTGGACGGCATCGACGCTGCGATCGATCTGCTGCAGCAGGCGCTGGCCGATCGCCGCCGCATTATGGTGGTGGGCGATTTTGACGCCGATGGCGCCACCAGCACGGCGCTGACGGTGTTGGCGCTGCGCAGTATGGGCGGCGGCGACGTTAACTACCTGGTGCCGAACCGTTTTGATGACGGCTACGGGCTAAGCCCGGAAGTGGTTGAACAGGCGCACGCGCGCGGCGCCGAACTGATCGTCACCGTCGATAACGGCATTTCTTCCCATGCTGGGGTAGAAGTGGCGCACGCCAAAGGGATGCAGGTGCTGGTGACCGATCACCACCTGCCGGGCGACACGCTGCCGGCGGCGGAGGCGATCATCAACCCGAACCTGCGCGGCTGCGCGTTCCCCTCGAAGGCGTTAGCCGGCGTTGGCGTGGCGTTTTATCTGATGCTGGCGCTGCGCACCCGGCTGCGTGACAGCGGCTGGTTTGAACAGCGCGGTTTGGCGATGCCGAACCTGGCGGATCTGCTCGATCTGGTGGCGCTGGGCACGGTGGCGGATGTGGTGCCGCTTGACGCCAATAACCGTATTCTGGTGTATCAGGGGCTGAACCGCATTCGCGCCGGCAAGTGCCGCCCCGGTATTCGGGCGCTGCTGGAAGTGGCGAACCGCGATGCGCGCCAACTGGTGGCAAGCGATTTGGGGTTTGCCCTGGGGCCGCGCCTGAATGCCGCCGGGCGGTTGGATGATATGTCGATCGGTGTGGCGCTGCTGTTAAGCGACGACATTGCGCAAGCGCGGATGTTGGCCAACGATCTGGACGCGCTTAACCAGACGCGGCGCGAGATTGAGCAAGGTATGCAACTGGAAGCGCTGCAACTGTGCGATCAGTTGGAACGCAGCAGCACGGCACTGCCTTGCGGGCTGGCGATGTATCACCCGGAATGGCACCAGGGCGTGGTGGGGATTTTGGCTTCGCGCATTAAAGAGCGTTTCCACCGGCCGGTGATCGCGTTTGCCCCGGCGGGGGAAGGTATCCTGAAAGGTTCCGGGCGTTCGGTTGCCGGGCTGCACATGCGTGATGCGCTGGAGCGGCTGGATACGCTGCACCCGGGCCTGATGATGAAGTTCGGCGGCCACGCGATGGCGGCGGGGCTTTCGCTGGAAGCGGCGCGCTTTGACGAGTTCCGTCAGCGTTTTGGCGAACTGGTCGGGGAGTGGCTCGATCCGGCGCTGCTGGAGGGCGTTGTCTGGTCCGACGGCGAGCTGGGCCAGCAAGAGCTGACGCTGGAAATGGCCGAGCTGTTGCGCAGCGGCGGCCCGTGGGGGCAGGCCTTCCCTGAGCCGACGTTTGACGGCCGGTTCCGTATCCTGCAGCAGCGGCTGGTGGGCGAGAAGCACCTGAAGCTGATGGTGGAACCGCTGGGCGGCGGCCCTTTGCTCGACGGCATTGCTTTTAACGTTGATACCAGCCAGTGGCCGGACAACAGTGTGCGCGAAGTAGAGCTGGCTTACCGGCTGGATGTTAATGAATTCCGCGGCAACCGCAATGTGCAATTGCTGATCCAGCACCTGTGGCCATACTGAACGTGACTACGGGGGTGTTGCCGCACGCCATCTCCAGCGCGGCAAGGCCATAAGAAGGGCGCCGCCCGGCGCCCTTGCCATCAACCACGAAAAAAACGCCCACTTGCGATAGCCAACATAATTCAAGTTGCGGCCAACACACCTGCAACTTGCAGTATGACGGGTATATAAACTGGCGCCCAGATCCGCTAGAATTACCGGCTCTATGCCCAATATTTCAAATTGCAGGCAGGCGGCAAACGAAAGATAAATTTGCCGGGAGCAGTTTTGAACGCAGTTGGCGGCGGCCCGGTAGGGGCGAAGAAGAAAGCCAATATGCCTGCAACTTGAAACATGATGGGGATATGGCATCCCGCCACCGACGACATCTAACGTAAGAACGTAAAAAACCATGTTTGAAATTAATCCGGTAAAAAACCGAATTCAGGACCTGTCTGAGCGCACGGCCGTTCTTAGGGGGTATCTTTGACTACGATGCCAAGCAGGAACGCCTTGAAGAAGTAAACGCCGAGCTGGAACAGCCGGACGTTTGGAACGAACCTGAGCGCGCACAGGCGCTGGGGAAAGAGCGCTCAGCGCTGGAAGCGATTGTTGAAACCATCGATAGCCTGACCCAAGGGGCGGAAGACGTCACCGGCCTGCTGGAGCTGGCGGTAGAGGCTGATGATGAAGAAACCTTCAACGAAGCCGCGGCCGAGTTGGACCAACTGATCGCGAACCTTGAGAAACTTGAGTTCCGCCGCATGTTTTCCGGCGAGTACGATAGCGCGGATTGCTACCTGGATATCCAGGCCGGTTCTGGCGGCACCGAAGCCCAGGACTGGGCCAGCATGCTGCTGCGCATGTACTTGCGCTGGGCGGAATCCAAGGGCTTTAAAACCGAAGTTATCGAAGAATCCGATGGCGAAGTCGCCGGCCTGAAATCCGCCACTATCAAGATTATGGGCGATTACGCGTTTGGCTGGTTGCGTACCGAAACCGGCGTTCACCGCCTGGTGCGCAAAAGCCCGTTCGATTCCGGCGGCCGCCGCCACACCTCATTCAGTTCGGTGTTTGTTTACCCGGAAGTGGATGACGATATTGATATCGATATCAACCCGGCAGATCTGCGTATCGACGTTTACCGCGCTTCCGGCGCCGGTGGGCAGCACGTTAACAAAACCGAATCTGCGGTGCGTATTACCCACTTGCCAACCAATATCGTGGTGCAGTGTCAGAACGACCGTTCTCAGCATAAAAATAAGGATCAAGCCTTCAAACAGCTGCGTGCCAAGCTGTATGAGTTTGAGATGCAAAAGAAAAATGCTGATAAACAGGCGCTGGAAGACAACAAGTCCGATATCGGCTGGGGGAGCCAGATCCGCTCTTATGTGCTGGACGACTCCCGCATCAAGGATTTGCGCACCAACGTTGAAACGCGTAACACTCAGGCCGTACTTGATGGCGACCTGGATAAATTCATTGAGGCAAGTTTGAAAGCCGGGTTATGAGGAACGAAAATGTCTGAGCAACAACCACAGGGCGCCGAGCACGCGTCAGAACTCAATAACGAGCTACTGGCTCGCCGGGAAAAACTGGCGCTGCTGCGCGAGAAGGGCATTGCGTTCCCGAACGATTTCCGCCGCGACAGCATTTCTGACAAGCTGCACGCCGAATACGACGGCAAAGACAACGAAGAGCTGGAAGCGCTGGGCATCGAAGTTACCGTTGCCGGCCGCATGATGACGCGCCGTATCATGGGCAAAGCATCATTTGTTACCTTGCAGGACGTTGGCGGCCGTATTCAGCTTTACGTTGCGCGCGACGATCTGGCCGAAGGCATTTACAACGAGCAGTTTAAAAAATGGGACTTAGGCGACATTCTGGGCGCCCGCGGCAAACTGTTTAAAACCAAAACCGGCGAGCTGTCTGTGCACTGCACGGAACTGCGCCTGTTGACCAAAGCGCTGCGCCCGCTGCCGGACAAATTCCACGGCCTGGCGGACCAGGAAACCCGCTATCGCCAGCGCTATCTGGATCTGATCGCTAACGACGAATCCCGCAACACGTTCAAAGTGCGTTCGCAAATCATGGCCGGCATCCGTAGCTTTATGGTCGGTCGCGGGTTTATGGAAGTAGAAACGCCGATGATGCAGGTGATCCCAGGCGGTGCGTCTGCACGTCCGTTCATCACTCACCACAATGCGCTGGATATCGATATGTATCTGCGTATTGCGCCGGAGCTGTATCTGAAGCGCCTGGTGGTCGGCGGCTTTGAACGCGTATTCGAAATCAACCGTAACTTCCGCAATGAAGGCGTTTCCCCACGCCACAACCCAGAGTTCACCATGATGGAACTCTATATGGCATATGCGGATTACAAAGATCTGATCGAACTGACCGAAACCCTGTTCCGCACGCTGGCGCAAGACGTATTGGGTACGCCGCAGGTGCAGTATGGCGACGAGGTGTTCGACTTCAGCAAGCCATTTGAAAAGCTGACGATGAAAGAGGCGATTAAAAAGTATCGCCCGGAAACCGATCTGGCCGATCTGGACGACATGGCGAAAACCCTCGCCATTGCTGAATCTATCGGCATCAACGTCGAAAAAAGCTGGGGCCTGGGCCGCGTTGTCACCGAGATCTTCGAAGAAGTGGCGGAAAGCCATCTGATTCAGCCGACCTTTATTACCGAATATCCGGCGGAAGTTTCCCCGCTGGCGCGCCGTAATGACGTTAACCTGGAAATCACCGATCGCTTTGAATTCTTCATCGGCGGCCGTGAAATCGGCAACGGTTTCTCTGAGCTGAACGATGCGGAAGATCAGGCGCAGCGCTTTGCCGATCAGGTTGCGGCGAAGGATGCGGGCGATGACGAAGCGATGTTCTATGACGAAGATTACGTTACCGCGCTGGAGCACGGCCTGCCGCCAACCGCAGGGTTGGGCATCGGTATCGACCGTATGGTGATGCTGTTTACCAACAGCCACACCATCCGCGACGTGATTCTGTTCCCGGCGATGCGCCCAAGTAAGTAAGCGCAACCTTTCGTCCTGGATAAAAACCGATATGGCGCGCCGTATCGGTTTTTTTATGTGCAGCCAAGCACTACGGTTTGCTAACCGCCTAAATTATCGGCAGTTAAGCGCTATCTCCGCTTGCCCGGCGCAGATAACCGGTTATAATGCCAAGCGCACACCCAAGCGGGCGTAGTTCAATGGTAGAACGAGAGCTTCCCAAGCTCTATACGAGGGTTCGATTCCCTTCGCCCGCTCCAAACAAATCTTCCTCAAGTTCCCGTTAGTTACGTTGCCCTGCAAAGCAGTTACAACTTTAGCCATCCATTGTACTACGCCCATACCTGTTGTGTGATTGGTCTGTGGTACAGGGGGGGCATATCATCACGCTGGCAGTCGTTCCATCGTTCATACTGCGATAGCCCAACATGAAAAACAGATGCCTTTACCAAGGCTTAAAACCTCTCCTAAATAGCGGCCGACGACCTTAGCGCGGGATAAACAGGCGATATGATGGGATTCCTCACCAGTCCGGGAAAGTGGCTAGATTTTGTGGGTATTGTTGCGATCGTGGCAGGTCTAAATATAATTCCAACACGAACGAAACCGGGGACTGCCATCACGGGTACATCCATTGCCTCCATAGGTTCACGCAAGATTTTTGGTGAGGCTAAATTCCCTTTTGGCATCAAATTGCCTTCCGTTGTTGGTGGTTATCCTCCATCAACCTTGAGGCCACGGATGATTAGAAATGTCGGCGCTTTTGTTGGCAGAGGTATACCTGTTGTGGGCTGGGTGATTCTGGCAACGGATGTATCAGAAATTAGCTATCGTACTGTGGTTAAGTACAACGCGATCGCCAGAGGAAATGATAAACTATGGCAATAGATAACATCGAGCAACGCATTTTTGAGTTGGTGAAAAAACATGATGGTATCTACCTGTTTAAAAAGCCGACACTGACCCATGAAACCGATCTTGACAGCGATCTCAATCTTGAGGATGACGAGGCGCTGGCGCTCATGGAAGAGTTTTTTTCAACGTTCAGTGTTGATAAGGGGAATTTTTCCATTAAAACCTATTACCCACCGGATCCACCGCTAAGCGTTGTCCTTAACCCATTTAAGAAAACGGAACCCGTCCCCGTTCCCAATTTTACTATCGGTATGCTGATTGAATCCGCTAAGGCTGGTCGCTGGCTTTATGATTGACGATCTCACCGGTGCGGCGACTATGTGGATTAGCCGATGAGACGCAGACGCTAGAGAATCCGCTTTCCCCTCCAGTCTGGCCTGATTACGCCAATTATACAGGGTTGCGTCAGAAATCCCCTCCTGCTGAGCCAGCAAGGAGACGGTCATGTTGTAGGGCGGCAATAATTTTGCCAATACCGCGGCTTTCCGTTCCTGTGAATAACGTTTCATATCAGGCTCCATTGCCCCCATTTAGATTTTCAGTATGGGGTGTCAACTATCCTGCCAGAGAGGGGGAGTTCCACATTCATACTGCGATAGCCCAACATGAACAACAGATGCCTTTACCAAGGCTTTAAATCCCTCCTAAACAGCGGCGATTATGACGACCTTAGCGCGGGATAAACAGGCGATATGATGGGATTCCTAACCCGTCAGGGAAAGGGGCTGGCTCTACCCCATTTCGTGTATACGATAATGCACACCTGACGCACTGATCGTTACCGCTGAAAATCTGATGCTACGCCTAACGGCGCTGAACGATGGGTGTACCCATCACGGCGCTTTATGGCTTTTATTGTCTAGATGCTGACCGCTTGAGGAAGAAGAGCAGCAGACAATTCTTATTTTGAGATTGGGGTGACAGCGCTATGATTAGCAAAGTTTATCTTTGAGGTGATCAGGTATGGATACAGTAGAGGAACTCAACGGCACGTATTTTTACGGGGGGCTGATCAACCTTTCTGCGGGGGCGCTGTTCTTTTGGATCATGGTGGATGTGACCGCCGAGCATTTCACCGGGGCAAAAGACGTTATAGCGGCGGCCGCTGTTTATAGTGGACAGAACACGATTCCAGTGCGGGGCAAATTTGCCAAGGCAACGCCGGGAACCAGCTATTCATCTAAATACTCTCGAAAACTGCTAAATCGGTACATGCTGTCGTTCCAGCTTCCGACATGGATACAGTCACCCGTAAACCCGTTCAAAGTTAAGCGGATTATGACCTTTAAACTAGGCACCTTTGTAGGGCGGAGTATTCCTGTTATCGGCTGGATGGTTTTGGCGGTAGACGTGGCACAAATCAGTTACGAGTCAATGGTACGCTATAACCGGATTGTTAAGCCGGAGGATAGGGTATGGTAGACAAGGATATGGTAGACAAACACGCAGAGATAGAGCGGGCTGTCTGGGAATTAGTCGGAGAGTATAACGGGCGACGGCTTTTCACGTTTAAACCGTACCCGCTCAAGCTTGATACTGATCTAAATGAAGACTTCCGAATGGATCCGCTTGATGCTTACGAGCTAATGGAGCGGTACGTAGAAAAGTTCAACGTTGAGCCGTCAGATATCGATTTTGGAAAGTATTTCCCCGAGGATTTCAGTAAAAATCACCCACCGCTAACCGTAGGTATGCTGATTGAATCCGCCAAGGTAGGGCGTTGGCTTTATGACTAACCTTAACCGCCTTCAAATGGTTCATCGCTCTCAATTGTGCGCCGTGCTTCCAGATTATGATTGTGGAAAGGGTTTCCTTCCGGTATGGCGTCATAAGATCTTCTGGCAAACTCGTAGAGACTCCCCAAGCAAGTTAGCCAGTTGTGAATTGTTTGCCCTGCAACTTGATCTTGCTGTGACCGGATAAACTGCGTCACCATACGCCGACCAATCAAATCGATCTTGATATCTTTTTCTTGGATAGTTGCCAGAAAAACCTCGACAGCGCGAGCTGATTTACTCAGCGTCGAGTATGAACGGCGGGTTTTATAACTTTCGGCGTACTCATCGCGAATAAGACAAAGAGTAGGGGGATGTGGTTTTTTCTTCGGTGGGGGTGTTGAGTCGGTTTTTTACTTCCTGTGTACTTCGACGTAGGTCAAGCCGATTGTGGGGGGATGGCAGGTGGTTATCGAACTCGATCATCAAGCGGCTTATTGCCTCCATCACGCCTTCAGCGGCATCGTCCATTTTTGTGGCGCCGCCTGGATCGTTAGCCACACCACCTTTAACCCCTTGTTGACACGGGGGGTGTACTGGCGGTCACATTATGCTTCTTGCTTATCAATACGCTCATAAGGCTCTGCCTTGATACGCTGAGTGACGTCCGGTGTTTCACAGGCGGCTATATCAAATAATCAGTCAAGACCGATAATTCTAAACAAATCGTCACTGAAGCGAGATTTTAACTTTACTCAAATAATTGAATGGCTATAATGAGCTCAAATTCAAAAAGGAGAAATGTGTTGGACAGTCACCCTTACTTAAACATCAAGGCAAGCTGACGCTATTTCCCCTGCGCTGCTTGCCAAAACGGCGGGCAGCAATCTCCTTATACAGACGATTGCATCCCATAAATATAAACACAGCATAGCTGTGAGGATAATCGTCATATTCATGTTTAAAAATACATTATTCCCTCCGCCTTCAACACGACGTTAATCGCCTCTCCGGCGACAATTTGTCGTGTGCTTAATAAAGCACGTACTTAATTCTTCCAGCAAAAATGGAGGAACGTATGTTGATGTATCCTTATATCGTAAACTTACTCGCAGCGATGTTATTGGGTGCGCTGATTGGCGCCGAAAGGCAATGGCGCCAGCGTTATGGCTGGTCTACGCACTAATGCGTTGGTCGCAACCGGCGCAGCGGTTTTTATTCTGAGTTCAATTTCAACATCGCCGGATAGTTCGGGGCGTATTGCGGCGCAGGTAGTCTCAGGAATTGGCTTCCTTGGTGCGGGCGTCATCATGCGTGAAGGCATGAACGTACGCGGCTTGAATACTGCCGCCACGCTGTGGTGCTCTGCGGCGATTGGCGTGCTGTGCGGGTTGGGCCAGTTCTGGCAAGCGGCGGCGGCGACGCTGATAATCTTATGCGCTAATATTTTGCTGCGCGAAGCGGCACAGCGTATTAATCAGATCCCCTGTGCGACAGAAGAAGAGAAGTGCTACGTCCTGAATATCATCTGTAATAGCGAACATGAAAACGCAATTCGTCAGTTATTACTAAATATCAGCAAAGAGATGGCGCTCGGCTTGCAGGGGCTGGCCTCAATTGCAGCGAAAGAACAAGGGCATAAAGAAATCCGCATCGAGCTGGTCGGCAATGCCGATTTTCGCAAGGCTCGAGACCTTATTATGGCAAAAATTGGTGGTCACGAAAATATTACATCAGTCCGCTGGTGCGTCGAGGGGAGTTAATCTCCTTGATATTCTACTATTGGAATGCGTTACATAAGGAGGGAATTATGGATGTTCCCAGGCAATTAAAGATATAAACGCTTAATAGCGTAAAGATAAATTATGCATAAATATTTTATGCAGGAATAACGACGTCTTTAATTTGAGGATAAATCATGACTGACATGAAAATAGAACACCGGAAAGTAAACCGGCCTGCGTCAGAAAATGATAAACAGCATAAAAAAAGCTTCGCCATTGAAACTGAGGCTTTTAACAGCCCAGACCATACGCTGGCGCGGCTAAACAGCAGTCGCCAGGGGCTAACAACTGAGGATGCGCTTGAACGGCTGGAGGAATATGGCCG
This sequence comes from Gibbsiella dentisursi, assembly GCF_039539505.1. Taxonomy (NCBI): domain Bacteria; kingdom Pseudomonadati; phylum Pseudomonadota; class Gammaproteobacteria; order Enterobacterales; family Yersiniaceae; genus Gibbsiella; species Gibbsiella dentisursi. The sequence goes on along the minus strand of NZ_BAABDG010000003.1, from coordinate 131,184 downwards.
TAATGAAGTGGCGCATGAGCAGGCTCCCCCCGCGCTAATCCAACTTTTGCAGGCATTCAATAACCCGTTTATTTATGTCCTGATGGCGCTAGCTACCGTTAGCTTCGTTACCGATTACTGGCTACCGCTGCGTAACGGTGAAGAGACCGATCTGACAGGGATTATCATCATTGTGACGATGGTCAGCTTGAGCGGGTTATTGCGTTTCTGGCAGGAATTTCGTACCAACAAAGCGGCGCATGCGTTGAAATCAATGGTCCGCACCACGGCGACGGTGCTGCGGCGCGGCCCCGGCGATGTCGGCCCGGTGCAGGAAGAAATTGCGATTGAAGCGCTGGTGCCAGGGGACATCATCTTCCTGGCGGCGGGCGACCTGGTTCCGGCGGACGTTCGCTTGCTGGAGTCCCGGGACCTGTTTGTCAGCCAGTCGATACTCAGCGGAGAGTCACTGCCGGTTGAAAAGTATGACGTGATGGCCAGCGTTTCCGGCAAAGGCAGCGACCGGCTTCCTGAGCCAAACAAGAGCAGTAGCCTGCTTGAGATGGGCAATATCTGCCTGATGGGAACCAACGTGACCAGCGGCAGGGCGCAGGCGGTGGTCGTGGCTACCGGAAACCGCACCTGGTTTGGCTCGCTGGCGAAGTCGATCGTTGGCACGCGTACCCAGACGGCGTTCGATCGCGGGGTGAACAGCGTTAGCTGGCTGTTGATTCGTTTTATGCTGGTGATGGTACCGATTGTGCTGCTGATTAACGGCTTCAGCAAAGGCGACTGGGTAGAGGCATCGTTGTTTGCCCTGGCGGTAGCGGTTGGCCTGACGCCGGAGATGCTGCCGATGATCGTCAGCTCAAACTTGGCTAAAGGCGCTATCGCGATGTCCCGGCGCAAAGTGATCGTCAAACGCCTGAATGCGATTCAGAACTTTGGCGCCATGGACGTGTTGTGTACCGATAAAACCGGCACGCTGACTCAGGACAATATCATTCTTGAGCATCATCTGGACGTGAGCGGTACCGAGAGCGACCGGGTGCTGACGCTGGCATGGCTCAACAGCAGCAGCCAGAGTGGGGCGCGCAACCTGATGGATAGAGCGGTGCTGCGTTTTGGCGAGGGGCGGATTGCACCATCGACGAAAGAGCGTTTTGTGAAGCTTGATGAACTGCCGTTCGACTTTGTGCGCCGTCGGGTGTCGGTCTCCGTGGAAGATGTACGCCACGGCGATAAGAGCCTGATCTGCAAGGGCGCGGTCGAAGAGATGCTGATGGTGGCGACCCACCTGCGCGAAGGCGACAACGTGGTCGCGCTGGATGAAACCCGCCGCGATCAGCTGTTAGCTAAAACCGAGGACTATAACGCTCAGGGTTTCCGCGTACTGCTGGTGGCGAGCCGCAAACTGGATGACTCAGCCTTGATAACCCCGCTCAGCACCGCCGACGAGCAGGGTCTGACGGTCGAAGGGATGCTGACCTTCCTTGATCCGCCGAAAGAGAGCGCCGGAAAAGCGATTACTGCGCTACGCGATAACGGCGTGGCGGTGAAAGTCCTGACTGGCGATAACCCGGTGGTTACGGCGCGCATTTGCCTTGAAGTGGGCATTGATGCCCACGGCATCCTGACCGGGGCGCAGATTGAAGCGATGTCGGATCGCGAACTGGAGCGCGAAGTGGAAACACGTTCGGTGTTCGCTAAGCTGACGCCGCTACAGAAGTCACGCATTTTGAAAACGTTGCAGAAAAATGGTCATACCGTCGGCTTCCTCGGCGATGGCATCAACGATGCCCCGGCGTTGCGCGATGCGGACGTGGGGATATCGGTTGACAGCGCGGCGGATATCGCCAAAGAGGCATCCGATATCATCCTGCTGGAAAAGGATCTGATGGTGCTGGAAGAGGGGGTGATCAAAGGACGTGAGACCTTCGGCAATATCATTAAGTACCTGAACATGACCGCCAGCTCTAACTTCGGCAACGTCTTTTCGGTGCTGGTGGCCAGCGCGTTTATTCCGTTCCTGCCGATGCTGGCGATCCATCTGCTGATCCAGAACCTGATGTACGATCTCTCTCAGCTCTCGTTGCCGTGGGATAAGATGGACAAAGAGTTTCTGCGCAAACCGCGCAAGTGGGATGCCAAAAACATCGGCCGCTTTATGCTGTGGATTGGCCCCACGTCGTCCATTTTTGATATCACCACCTTCGCGCTGATGTGGTACGTGTTTGCGGCGAATAACGTCGAAGCGCAGGCGCTGTTCCAGTCCGGGTGGTTTATTGAAGGGCTGCTGTCGCAGACGCTGGTGGTGCATATGCTGAGAACGCAGAAAATTCCGTTTATCCAGAGCTGTGCGACGCTGCCGGTATTGCTCACCACTGTGCTGATTATGGCGATAGGGATCTACATTCCGTTCTCGCCGCTGGGAGCGGTGGTCGGGCTGGAGCCGTTGCCGCTGAGCTACTTCCCGTGGCTGGTTGCGACGCTGCTCAGTTACTGCCTGGTGGCGCAGGGAATGAAGCGTTTCTATATCAAACGTTTTGGCCAGTGGTTCTGATGATAAGGAGGCGCAGAGATGAATCGTTCTCCGGACACCATCATCGCGCTGATATTTTTCCTGATGGGGTTGCTGGTGCTGCTGTGGGCTATCTGGCAAATCCTGTGCTGAAAAGGGGGCTCAATGCGTAAAGGATCGCTGGATAACGTCTTTATTCAGGTGGTGATTATTGCGGCCATCATTATTCTACTGACTATCTGGATAAGATAAGAGGAGCCCGGGCCTGTGGCCCGGGATTTCAAGTCGTGATGTGATGGGTATCCCTCCCGCGGGAGCCTGTACCGCATTCCGTGTAAATGCCTTTTTTCCGTAGTGGCCGTCCTGGTGGTCAACAAACTGGGTAATAAAGCGCATACCCCCACGTTGGCGCGGCGGTAAGCGGCTATGCCTTATTGCCTTGCCGGCGGTGAGCGGCCAGCAGCAGTTTCAGCATGGTTTCGGCGGCGGGCGATAAAGGGCGCGAGCCATGGGTGACTGCGTAATGCTTCACTTCCCAACGCGGCGTGCCGGGCACTTCCTGCAAGGGTAGCTCAGGGCGCAGCCGTTCAGCATAGTGGGTTGGCAGAATGCCGACATATTGCCCGGTGGCAATCAGCATCGCTACGGCCTCAATCCCATTCGCTTCCGGGCCACGCCGGTAACCCAGGCGGGCAATGCTCTCTTCAACAAAAGCCTGCTGACGACGGAAAACCACAGGGCGTTTTTCACCCGGTAATTCGGAAGCGATGAAATAAAGTTGATGGCTTTCACTGTACAACTCAATATAACGTAAAGATATGACCTTCTGGTGCTCCATAATACCTTTAACCGCAATATCCAGCTTGCGGTCGAGCAATGCCTGAATAAGCTGCGGTGCCGTTAGCGTATGCAACGATAAATTTACCAGCGGTGCCATATGGTGTAATTCTTTTAATGCCAGATGTAAAAAACTGCCGGGATTACCGATAGTATTATCAGAAAAACCTATGGATAAATCACCGGAGATAATTTCACGGCTGGCATCTATAGCCGGGAAAATACGATCGAGTGCATCCAGCGCTTCTTGGGCGTAAACCAGCGCGGCCTTACCCGCTTCGGTGAGCTCGAATCCTTGCGGGCCGCGGCTACAGAGTTTGGCCCCCAGCGTTTCCTCAACGGATTTAATCTGCCGGCTGATGGTGGTTTTCGTCATGTTCAGTTTATTTTCCGCCGCGGAAAAACCGCCGGCCTGCGCCGCCACGCAAAATATTCGCAGCGCTCTTAAATCACGTTCATTCAGTACTCGGGGCTTCATGGTTGTTTTTCCTGCAACGATGATTGCATAAAAAGTCTATTTTCCGTATGGGCGAGCATTAATACAATCGCCGATAACACTTTTGCCACACTAGGGAAATATACCATGTCAGAAATATTGACTGTTGCACCAAAAAAAAATCATAAATCTCTGTTATTTTCTGAATTAGCGTTGGATCTGGATAATCTGCAGGCGCATTTTGCCGTATTAGGTATGCCATATGGCGCGGCTTATACCCCGCAGGACTACAACAATGATCAAACCAACGCGCCAACGGCGATCCGCCAGGCATCCGATCGGGTGATCCGTAGCCCGGAACGTTATGATTTTGATATTGATGGCACACTATTACAGGGGCGGAAGGATGTGCGCTTTGTCGATTGTGGTGATGTGCCTGCCGATCTGAACGAACCGCGTGGCCATTTTAAGCGCGCCGAGCTGGCAACGCGCAAAATCCTGGCGGCGGGTGCCATTCCTATCGTGCTGGGCGGCGATCACGGTATTACTAACCCCATTCTGCGCGCTTTTGACGAGCAGGGGCCCATCACTATTGTCCACCTGGATGCGCATCTTGACTGGCGCGACGAAGTGAACGGCGTTAAGGACGGGCTCTCCAGCCCGATGCGCCGGGCTTCAGAGCTGCCGTATGTGAAACAGATTATTCAGATCGGCATGCGAGCATCGGGCAGTGCGCGCCAGGAAGAGGCAGACTATGCGCGGCAATGGGGCGCTGAAATCATTACCGCTTATGAATTACATGATATCGGTATGGATGCGGTGCTGGCTCGGATCCCTGATGGGGGGCGTTATTACCTGACTATCGATGCCGATGGCCTCGATCCCTCCTGTATGCCGGCCGTGGCCGGGCCGGCGCCCGGTGGCGTCACCTTCATTCAGGCACGGAAATTGATACATGGGCTGGTGAAGAAAGGACGCGTGGTCGGAATGGACTTCGTGGAAATCCAGCCAGCAAAAGATATTCACCAACACTCCTGCATGATCGCTGGCCGTTTGATCCTCAATTTCATCGGGGCTGCGATCCGCGCTGGCTATTGTGATACCGCTCGTTAATTAACCGGGGAAATGCTGATGAAACTGAAAACATTACTGATCACGCTTTGTATGCCAGTGATACTGCATTTCGGCAGCAGTATGGCCGCAGAGCCGATACGTGTCGCCATCGATCCTACCTTCCCGCCGATGGAATACATGCTGCAGGGGAAACGCGTCGGCTTTGATATCGATCTGGCCGAAGCGCTGGCGGAAAAACTGGGCCGCCCGCTGGAATATACCGATATGGATTTTAAAGCGATGGTGCCTTCGGTGCTGGCCGGCCGTTCCGACATTATCTTATCGGCGATTTATATTACGGATGACCGCAAAAAAGTCGTCGACTTTACCGAACCTTATTTTTCCGCTGGTTTGGTCATTTTAGTCAATAAAGACAACACCAGCATTAAAGGCCCGGCCGATCTTGCCGGCAAACGGGTCGCGGTTCAGGTAGGCACCAAATCGGTGAGCGTATTGAACAGCGAGTACCCGACGGCGAAGCTGATCGAGGTGGAAAAGAATGAGGAGATGTTCAACTCACTGACTTCCGGCCGGGCAGATGCAGTGGTTACCGGCAAGCCGGCTGCGCTGTTGTTTGCGAAAGCGCGCGGCACCAGCAAAGTGTTGGCGGAACCTGTCACGCATGAAGATTATGGCATTGCCGTCAGCAAACGTGAACCGGAGCTGCGTGCGGCGCTGAATAAAGCACTGGAACAAATTCGCGCAGACGGTAGTTGGCAGCGTATTTACGATAAGTGGTTTGGCGCCGCCGGTAACTAAAGGAGCATCGCGAATATGCTCACTTTTGATTTTTCACCCGCTCTGGCAGGCTGGCGAGAGCTGCTCGCAGGCGCACTAGTGACTATAGAAGTGACGCTATGCGCCATGCTGTTGAGTTGTATCCTCGGCACGCTGATCGGCCTGGCGCGCGTTAATCCCGCGCGTAAAGCCTTGTGGCTGGCCGGTAACACCTATGTCGTGTTGGTCCGCGGCACGCCGCTGCTGGTGCAACTGTTTATCCTCTATTTCGGCCTGCCTTACTTCGGCATTGTGATCCCGGCCTTCGTTTGCGGGGTGATTGGCATGGGCTGTTACTCTGCGGCCTATGTGTCTGAACTGGTGCGCGGCGCCATTTTGTCTATCGATCGCGGCCAGATGGAGGCGGGGCGTTCGATGGGGATGTCATCCGGGCAGGCGATGCGTTGGGTCATTATGCCGCAAGCGCTGGTGCGGATGGTGCCGCCGATGGCGAACGAGTTTATCGCGCTGACCAAAAATTCGGCCCTGGTGTCATTGGTGACCATTCACGATGTGATGCATGAGGGGCAGAAGATTATCAGCGTGTCTTACCGCTCGCTGGAGGTCTATATCGTGATTGCCTTTATCTATCTGATACTGACCAGCGCCACGATGCTGGCGTTACGGCAACTGGAGCGCAAGCTGCGCGCCGGGGGGATGGTGCAATGAGCCAGGGTATTATTCAGGTTAGCGATCTGCACAAATCCTTTGGCGCCAACCGCATTCTTAACGGCATCAGCCTTGAGGTGAAACGCGGTGAAGTGGTGGTGATTATCGGGCCGAGTGGCTCCGGGAAAAGCACTTTTTTGCGCTGTTGTAATGGTCTTGAGCAGGCGGAGAGCGGCTCGATTCGTATTTGCGGCGAGCGGTTGCTGGAGAAGGGCATCATGCTGGAGGATATGCGGCTGAATGCGTTACGGACGCATGTCGGCATGGTATTCCAGTCGTTTAATTTATTTCCCCACCTGACGATTTTACAAAATGTGGCTATCGGCCCACGCAAAATTTTGCAGCAGCCAAAAGCGCATGCCGAGCAGTTGGCGATGCAACTGTTGGATAAAGTTGGTTTGGGGCATAAAGCGGATGCGATGCCGGCCAGCCTTTCGGGCGGGCAGAAGCAGCGAGTCGCCATCGCGCGTGCGCTGGCATTGCAGCCAGAGGTGATGCTGTTTGATGAACCTACCTCCGCGCTGGATCCGGAGTTGGTTGATGAAGTGTTGGCGGTCATGAAGCAGTTAGCGCGAGAAGGGATGACCATGCTGGTGGTGACTCACGAGATGAGCTTCGCCAGAGAGATGGCGGATACGCTGGTGGTGATGGAGGAAGGGCGCATTGTGGAAGCGGGGCCGGCCGCGGCGATTTTCGCTCGCCCGGCGCATGCCAGAACGCAGGCATTGCTTAAAAAAATCAGTTGAGGGGCGCCATAAGATGACCAATATGCGTGGGATCGATCGGGTTAACCGTGCCTTTACCGGAATCGCCACCTTTCTGCGCGCCAATTACTGCGATGATCTTGCGCAGCTACAGGCGCAGATGGCGGTATTTGGCGTACCGCTGGATGAAGCTTCGCCTTTTATGCCGGGATCGCGCATGGCACCGCGCAGTATCCGCGAACATTCGATGCGGTTTTCCTCCAGCGGCTTTTACGATATCGCTCGCCAGCAACATTTTCTCGCTAATGAAATGACCAGTGGCAAAATTCAAGATGTGGGGGATGTGGATATTCTGCCCACCAATCTGCTGCAAACCCTGGAAAATATCTCGCAGATGACTCGCCAGCTACGGCGTAAAGGGGTGATACCGGTGGCGATAGGCGGGGATCATTCCGTCTCGTACCCGTTGATTCGCGGTATTGAAGAGCCGATACATGTGATTCAGTTTGACGCACATCTGGATTTTGCGCCGGTGCAAAACCAGATGCACTATACCAATGGTCAGCCTTTCCGCCATATTGCAGCTCTGCCGCAGGTGAAAAGCCTGACTCAGGTCGGTATCCGCAGCCTGCGCGTGCGCCCTGAAGAAGTCGCCGATGCTCGTGCTCAAGGCAGCCGCATCGTTCCCATTAATGATTTCCGTAAAAGCAGCCCGCAACAGATCGCGTCATTATTACCCGCCGGTGAGAAATGCTACGTCAGCATTGATATCGACGTGCTGGATATGGCGCTGGTACCCGGCTGCGTTTCCGCCGAGCCTGACGGCATGAGTTATGCACAGTTACGCAACACATTGTGCGCGCTGGCGGAGCGGATGGAGATTATTGGTTTTGACCTGGTCGAGGTTAACCCGTTGCTGGATGTCGGGACGGGCATGACTTCCTATCTGGCGGCCCATACGATGGTGGAGTTTATCGGCCATATTTTTGCTCACCGTTGAGGTAGCTACCCGCCGTCACAAAGCGGGTTGACGATGCGGGCCAGCAACTCCGTGTTCCAACGTGATGGCTGCCAGGCAAAATCTCCCAGGCTCCTTTCCCCCAGTGGCTGTTGCCCCCATAAAAGTGGGGCAGCGGGGCGCTGCACCCAACGCGCCGCATTCCCTCATCATGCGGCGCTCTTTTGCTGCTATTGCTAAGAAAAACCGGCGTTTTCCTTTATGCGGGATAAAATACGTTCAGATCGCAATGCCGAGGGAAAAATTCATCCAGTTCGTCCTGATGGGTAATGGCGATGACCGTACAGCCGGGGAGCGCCGTTTTTATCAGCGTCAGCATCGCGGCGGCGGCCGCTGGATCGAGATTGCTGGTGGCTTCGTCAAGATACAGCGTATCTGGCTGGACGATCAGCGCGCGCGCGAACGCCAGCCGCTGGCGCTCCCCGCCGGAGAACACCCGATCCCAGTTGAGCTGTTCGTCAAGTTTGCCGCACCACGCCGCTAAACCCGTGGCGCCCAATACTTGCCGCAACCGTTCGCGATCCGCAATCGGTGGTTCGGGGTAGCACAACAGTTCGGCCAACGTTCCCTGCCCAAGATAGCTTTGCTGCGGCAACAGCAGGCTCTTGCCGCTCAGCGCCTGCCAGTGCCCCTGATAATAAGGCCACAGCCCATTCAGCGTGCGCAATAACGTCGACTTGCCTAATCCGCTACGGCCGGAAAGCCGGCACCAATCGCCGGGCGCGCAGTTAAACGCCACGTCTTGCAGCAAGGGTTGCCCCTGTGGCGTGGTGAACGACAGCCCCTCGACGCTGAGTCTGTCACTCTGCTGAACCGGCGCATCGTCGGACTGATGGCGCAGGATCTCCTGCTGAAACTGACTAAGGCGCTCCATGCTGGCGGACAGTTGGACCAGAGAATAGTAAAAGTTGATAAACCAGCTCAACGCGCCATGCACCTGGCCGAACGCGCTGCGAATTTGCATCAGCCCGCCCAGCGTCACGGTTTTACTGAGAAACGCTGGCAGCGCGGCAAACACCGGTACAATCAAGCTGACCCGGGTGTAACCGGTGGTAAACAATCCCAGATCGCGCTCGCCGTTCATCACCCGCCGCCAGTTGGCCGTAATGGCGGAAAATGCGCGCCGCAGCTGATTTTTTTCCTGCTGTTCGCCGCCATACAGCGCAATCTGTTCGGCATTATCATGCTTGCGCAGCAGTGCGGCGCGGAAATCCGCCTCAACGCGCTGTTGCTGATAATTAATGCCGTGCAGTTTCTTGCCGATTGTATGGGTGATCACACTGCCCAACAGGTTATAGATCAGCACCACCCAGACCAGGTAGCCGTGCAGGACTATCTCATAACCCCACAGGGAGAAACGCTGAACGCCGGAAAGCTGCCATAAAATAACAATAAAGGAAAACAGCTGGACGAAGGTCACGAGAAACGAGATCGTCAGGCGCACGCTTTTCGTAACGAACAGATCGATATCCTGCGCGATGCGCTGGTCGGGGTTATCCATTTGGCCGCTGAGTGACAAACGATAGAACGCGCGCTGCGCCAGCCAGCCGTTGATAAAACGTTCGGTCAGGAAGGCACGCCAGCGAATAATCAGCAGCTTGGTAAACCACTCCTGATACACGAAAACGCCGATATAAATTAAAATGTAGACGCAATACTCTTTCACCAGTTCATACAATGCCCCGCGGTTAAACGCGCCCAGCGCATCGTAAAAGGCCTTGCTCCACGCATTAATCAGAACGTTGAGATAAACGATAGACATCCCCATGCCGATGCAAATCAGCAGGAATAGCCATGCCTGCCAGTGATTTGCCTTGCCCCAGAAGGGGCGGCAGAGAGCCAACATTTGTGCCGCCAGCTTTCTCATGGCCGTGCCTCCTGTGGCAAGGTGATGAACAGCACCCGATTGTCTGGATTTAATAAATGGGCGGCCATGGCCCGCACGCTTTCCAGGGTGATCGCCTCTGCCAGTTGGGTTTGTTCGCTCAGATAGCGCGGGTCGTTATATTGCTGATAGCTCAGTATCAGGCGGCGCTGCTGAGTGGCGACATCCTGCTGCCGCTGCTGTTCGGCGCGAAGGAATTGCTGTTTTTGTTCATCAATATCCTGGCGGGTGATTTTTTGCGGTAGCGTAGCGAAAGCCTGCTCCGCGCGCAGCCATAGCTCCTGTGCTCTGTGCGGCGCGCTGGTGAAGCTCACTTCAGTCTCAATACGCCGTTTGCTGTTTTCCAGATGGCTATTCAAGCGCATACGATAGATGCCGAGCGCGTCATCCCGCAGGCTGCTTTTCAGGTACTTGTCGGCCAGTTTGGCCGCGATACTCACCTGCACCGCGGCTTGCGGCGTCCAGTCGATAGGGGTAAAGCTCCAGGCAAGCACATCGGCACGTGGCTCAATGCTGATGGCCGAGGTCGCCTCCCGCCGGCCGGCCAGCGCCAACTGCGGCCGAATATCGCCAAGCGCCTTATTGCGGGGGATCGTCGCCAGATAACGCTCGGCCAGCGGCAACAGTTGTTCTGCGGGCATATCCGCCAGCAGATAGTAGGTGACCGGGGCCGAGGCGGCTTTGCGCCACTGGGTAAGCAGTTCCGGGGCGGTGATCTGTTTTAACTGTGACAATTGAGCCGCCTGATAAGCGGGCTGACCAAAGCGTAGCGCCGTAATCTGGCGCGTGCGGCTCTCCATCACCGATTGCTGGTTGTTAGCCTGCTGGCGGATCAACCGCGCCATACTTTCTTTCATGACGTCAGGATCAATACCGGGGGCACGCTGTAGCGCGTAATAAAGCCCAAACAGATTGGGCAGTTGCTCCCTGGGGGCCTGCCCGTTGAACAGGAGCTGTTCAGCCGTCTGATCGGTATTCATCGATAGCGAATGCGCTTGCTTCCAACGGCTTAAATCTTCACCGCGCCAGCCAACGGGCCCGCTCAGCCCGACCAACTGCCTGGCCAACTGCGCTTGCCATGGGTTGAGCCCCTCGGCTAAAAAGCCTGCCTGGCTCTGTGCGGAAAAATAAACCGTATTGCCCGCCAGCGGCGTGCGCAGCCAGACTACGCGATCGCCATTGCTGAGTGACCACTGTTCGACGTTTTGTTCAGGGAAGCTTTTCTGCGCCGTTCGTTGGCCGCGTTGCGTAACGGGCGGCAGCGTAACCGGCGCGGCCGTATCTGGCTGGCGTGGAGCAATAGGCGCTGCCAGCGGCGCGGTTGCCCACTGGGTTTGCCGTTGCCGCACGGCGGCGGGTGCCGGCGGTGTAAACGGGGCGGCGCCCGGCACGCTGAACTGCACGAGCGTATCCGTTTCGGCCAGCCAATGCTGCAGATGTTGATTAACATCCTGGGCGGTAATTGTGTTCAGCATCGCCAGTGCTTCCCGGCCGCGTTGCTGGCTGCCGTTATAGCTGCGCCCCTGTAGCCATTCCACCGCGATTTTCTGCACCCAACCGGCGAAGTCTTCTAGCTCCGGCTGGCTCGCCATCCGTTGAGCGACTTCGCGAATATCCGACTGTACCGCCGCAATATCCTGCGCGTTTAATGAATAACGCCGGATCCTTTCGATTTCCCGCAGTAGCACGGAGAGTGCGGCGTGGTGGCCATCCGGCATCACATCGGCAAAAAATCCCAGTGCGGCGGTGGCCCTGCCGATATCCGATTTGCGCACCACCAGGCTGATGACTTCCGGCGGCAGTTCTGCTTTTTGCCGACGAATCTGCCGGCTCAATGCGCTGAGAGCGATCTGATTGAGCAGGCGATAACGCATGTTCGCCTGGCTTGTCAGACCTTCATCATGGAAGCGATACACCCATGACACCTGACTGACGCCGCTCTGGCTATCCTGCAAACGCACCACCTTAAGCTGTGGCGCCAGATGCGGCTCATAATAGCTGCGGGCTGGCACAGTGCCAGCCCGCAGTGTGGCGAAATAGCGTTTAATCACGCGCTCGGCCTCGGCGGGCTGGATATCGCCGATCAGCAACAGCCGCATATTCGCCGGGTGGTACCAGCGCTGATAAAACGCGCGTAACACACTGGCGGGTGTTTCATTGATCGCCCGTTCAGTGCCGAGCACCGGCCGCAAGGGATAGCGCGAATCATGGCGGATAGCCTGTACGCGCTGCTGATTCATGCGCTCCGCCACGCCCAATTTTCCGCGCCATTCTTCGAGGATAATCTGGCGTTCATCTTCCCAATCACGCGGTAGAAAATGGGCGTGACCGGCCATCTGACTCAGCGTTTGCAGCGCCAGGTCAAGCTCGCGTTTACCGGCCGGCGGGCTCATCATGTACAGCGTACGCTCATAGTTGGTCATGGCGTTATAGTGCTGCGCACGTACCCAACCCTGCTGGTTGAGCGCGTGGCTGACGCCTTGCGCAAACGCATCGCTGGTATGGAATACCATATGCTCAACCATATGCGCCACGCCGGATTCATTATCCTGTTCATCTATCGATCCAACGTCGACGCTCAAACGAATATCGATGCGGTTTTGCTGCCCGGCCAGCGGCACCAGGGTATATTTCAGCCCGTTGGCCAATACGCCTTCTGTTATTTTCGGCAGCGGGCTTTGCGCCGTATCGGCGGCCTGGCTGCCGATGCCGAACGCCAACAGGCCGACGGCGAGCGCCAACCGGTAATATCTCTTCCAGTTCATAACGACCTTTAATGCGATTGCGCTTTCATATTGCGGCGCGCTTTCCGCTGGCGGAAAGCGCGTTCAAAAACGATTCATGCCTGGTGGAAACGCGGCGTTACCAGGTGTAGGCGATCCCTAGCCAGAACTGGCGGCCGGGTTTGTAGGTGACGACGCTGGTGCTTGAGTTCGCCAATGTTTGTGAGGTTTCCACCACGTTATCAAACACGTTCAGCACATCCAGCGTGATATCCAGCGTCTGATCTTTATACACGGGCTGTGAGTAGTTAAAGCGCCAGTCGTAGGAGAAGAAGTCGCCGTATTTCATACCGGTGTACATGGTCGGCCTGCCGGTATAATCGCCACAGGCGCTATGGCCCCCCGGGCAGTCAACGCTAGAGGTGATATAGCCTTTATACCCAGAGGTGTAGGCCAGGCGTTGGCCCCAAGTGAGACGCGCGGCGGGGAAATAGGTATCCACGGTGAGGAACATATTCCACGGCGTGTTGAAATCCAGGGCATCAATATCGGCCTTATCCATCAGCTTATCGTCAAAAATAACTTTGACGTCATCCTGGCTACTTTCATCGTAATAGGTTTGCGTGCTGGTTTTATTTTTCGAAATATTTGCGCCCAGCGCCCAATTAACCTGGGCCCATTGGAAGTTATACGGGCTGATCGGTTCAACCGTCAGGGAGAACGAATTGCCTTCGGTGCTGGCGCTGTTGCTTAAGTAATAATGGCGCTGGCGGTTATCATCAAGATAGCTTTCCTGGCCAAACTGATCGCGGCCTTTGCGGTGCACCCATTTTACCGTCCAGATGGTATCCATCACGCGCTGGGATATCCCCAAATTAAGCTCATCGCTAAACGGCGTATTCAAATCTGAAACGTCATAGGTCGCCACATTGGCGCTAATCGGCGCGCTCCAGTCGCTGCTGGCGCTGGTGCGCGTTTGCGTGTAGCGTTCATTAATGCCCGAGCGCAGCTTATAGGCCAGCATGTTTTGTGCATAGTAGCGGTTTGCCCCGCCGAATACGCGGGTGGAACGATCGCCAAATACATCATAAGAAGCGGCCAGACGTGGCGCAATATTCAGGTTTTTTAAATAATCGTCATAAGATAACCGCACCCCCGGCGTCACCTCCAGGCGAGCGAACGTGATGCTATCCTGAAGATAGGCGGCATAATTGATATAGTTGCCTTTAACGCTTCGCCCCGGGTACAGGGTGCGAGTGCCGGCAAATTGTTCACCGTCAATGCACAAGGCGTCACCCGCCTGACAAACCACATCGGCGTTAACGTATCTTGCGTTGGCGGACACCAAACTCGTATAAGCATCACTGAAGCGGCGATATTGCGCGCTATAAAAATCCGTTTGCCAGCCAAAATCTAATTGGTGCTGCGTGCCCCACACTGCCAGCGGATTCAGTTCGTAATCCTGTTTCAGCGTGGTGGTGCTTTTTTCCGTCTCGTAAGTGCCATATCCGCCAATCTGGGATGCGTTGGCGGAGGTTTGCCAGTCAATGGCGTCAGAGGTGAAATTTAACGTCGGGCTGTAATAAACCCAACTGCTGAACAGGTTGGATTCGTGCTCGATTTTGTTCCGCTCATGTTGATAACCAGCCAGACTGGTCATTTTCCCCCAGTTGGCGTTATGCTCCCATTCAATATTGAAGCGATAACCGCCGCCGGTGTTGGTATAGGAGCCGTTTTTCACATTTTGCTTATAATATTTGGACTCATGCGGCGCATACATGCCGGTAAGGCGAACGATATCGCCGTTATCGGCCAGATAAGTGCCTTTCAGCAAGTAGGTTTCGGCGATGCGTTCCTGATCCGTCCACTGATCCTGCCAGGTGTGATAGTACGGAATATCCGACTGCTGGCGGTTATAGGCAAAAATAAAGCCCGCCTTATCACTCAGCGGTTGGTTAAAGCTGGCGGTATAAAACTGCTTCTTAAACTTGGGTTGATTATAGAGGTTGGTGGCGGATTCAAAGTTTTCGCGGTTACCCGCATCCACGTGATAACGCGTCCAGCTATCGCGCGTGGTGCGATAGGATATTTTACCCGAAGCCTTGCTCAGATCCGGATCTTTCAGTTTGGCGTCCACCACACCGCCGGTAAAGTCGCCGTATTTAGCGGAGATATTGCTGTCGAAGACTTCCAGTTGTTCAATCAGCTCGGCATTGATCCAGAATGACTGTGCGCCGCCGGCCGGTAGATCGGTTGGTGAATAGCCGTCAGGGGTAGAGCCCAATTCGCCGCCGTTGGCGCCGGGGTTCATGGTGCTGTTGTTGGACAACCCGTCGATCATGTAGTTGTTTTGGTAAAACTTCTCGCCGTGGAAAGAGACATTCTCCGGCGCGATTTCGCCCGGTGCATCGCCGTTATCCGCCGTATTGGCAAACTGCACGTTAGGGTTGTTTTTCAGCAATTCCGTTACCGAGCCGTTGCGGGTCGGCATTTTTCTAATTTGCTCGGCGGTTAATATCTGCGTCCCCATTGATTGGCTGGTTGGCGTTGAACGGACCAGGATCGTATCCTCATCGGCGGCAGTATCGCCGCCCTGTGCGCTACTCTCTGTTTCCTTCTCGTCCGCCGCCGGCGTGCCGCTGCCCTGGCCGTTATTATCCTGCGCGAAAGCTGACGATGACAATACTGACAATATCATCATCAAATACATGTTTTTATTCATTATCTAACTATCCCCGGTATTGAAAAAGACGTTTTTTTTATGACTTAATTTTCCAGCCGGATATTGCCATCCAGCTTAAACACAATGGATACGTGTTGATCCGCCATGGCGGTCTGTGCCCGATAACGCCAGCGTGCCATGTCTTTTACTACCGATGCGGCAAATACGCCGGCCGGTTCTTCGCTTAACATACGAATATGGGTCACGGTACCGCTGGCAGTAACGTCGAACCGCACACGCACACGCCCCTCAACGCCGAGTGAACGGGCGCGTGATGGATAATTGACCCGGCGGGTTAAGGCCGTTAATTTTTGCGCATTGGCGCTGCCGGCACCCTGTTTGGCCTGACCATTGTTGCCATCAGGCGAAGTGGCCGTCCGTCCAGAGGACGCCGCAGATGAAGCATGCAGAGATGCGCCCGACGTGTTGGCGGTTAACAACTCGGTTTGATGTCCAACTACCGGTGGCTTGCTGCTGTGTAATTGAGGCGAAGGTTTCTGTACCGGGGGCGCTTTTGTAACCGTTTTTTTCACCGGTTCTGTCGTCGGCTTTCTTTCCATCGGCGTTGCTGGGCGTTTTTGTGGCACGATGATGCGCGGCTTGTCCGCCAGGGGCAGCGCTATTTTATCGATCGGTGGTGGCGTGTGAGCCGGTGTCGGCGGCGTCTGGCCAATTTCTGGTGCTGTGTGTTGCATTTGCACCAAGGTAAAATTGAGGCTATCGCCAGCTTTGCCCATCAATTCTTTGCCAGGCTGCTTCGAGCGTGCCGCGTATTGAATCATCGCGATCAGCCCCAAATGGAGTAACGTTGAAAACAGCAGGAATGCAGCGTGTCGCCATAGGGAAGGGGGGGATTTAGGGTTTTTCATCATCGGAAGTTAATGAATATCTCTCAGTCGAACACGCAACAATGTTACCCAGTCGCAAGCAAGCATTTACCCGAAGATTCCTCTTCCCAACGCAATGAAGCCTGGCCAATCATTTCTTATTGGCCAACAACTTTCCCTTGATATTGCGTTCGACAAGGTCTCTACGGCGGTGCAGTAACTGCCGCAGACAACAGGCTAATGGGATGGTTACGATCAAACACGGAGACATTCTTTTATCGGTAGGCGCCTCGTGTTAATGAGAATGATTATACAAATAAGAACCATTAGTGCAATAACTATTTCAAAAAATTGCAAAATGTTAAAATTGTTGGGTTTTGTGGTTGGTTGTAGTTTCTTATTGTTTGATACGGAGTTACTTAAGATGATGATAACCATATGGAAATCATGGTTATCTCTGCCGCGCGCATACTTGTGCTGTGGCGTATTTTTATCGTGTTTAAGTAAAAATAATAACTCAGGGATATTCTGTATTTTCAAAAAAACGGTTAATCGGAATATTTTTATTACATTAGAGGGGCTTTATGTCAGTTATGTGGAAAATAATGCCGATGACGATTTATTTATCGATAAACAATATAACACTACTTCGTTCTCTCATGAATATAGCCGCTATGGCGAATTTACCGGAACATGATGTGCATTCGCTGGAAGACGCCGGCGTTAGTGATATTCTGTTGCCACGACGTATCTTGATGCTGGCGTTTCGCCATCTGTTTTAACCAAGGAGATTTCTGTGAAACTAACCCCACCGGCAGAACTACTGCCGGGCGATCCCCGCTTTGGCTGCGGCCCATCGTTGATCCACCTGGACGATTTGTCCGCCCTTAAGGATTTTGGGCCGCATCTGCTCGGCACTAGCCACCGTAAAGCACCCGTGCGTGCGCTGTGCGGCAGCATTCAACAAGGGCTGCGGGAGCTGTTGTCCGTTCCGGAAGACTACAGCATTGTGCTTGGCAACGGCGGCGCCACGGCGTTGTTCGACATGGTTGGCCTGGGGATGGTGAAATCCCGCATTGTTCATCATGTTTGCGGCGAATTTTCCGATAAGTGGTTTAAAGCGTCCAAACGCATCCCGTGGATCAGCGCTGAAGCGCAGCGGGTTGAGTACGGCCAGGGTTTCAGTGAGTTTGTTACCGCCGGTGCCGACGTGGTGACGACGACGCTGAACGAAACGTCCACGGGCGTGATGAATACCGCATTGCCGCAGGTGGGGGACGATTGCCTGCTGGCGGTGGATGCCACCAGCGGCGCCGGGCAAATTCCCTGCGATCTTTCCCGCGTCGATCTGTTTTTCTTTTCGCCGCAGAAGGTTTTCGCCAGCGAAGGCGGATTATTCGTGGCGATATTGTCACCGAAAGCCAAAGCGCGCATCGCGGAGATTGCCAGCGATAGCACGCGCTATATCCCGGCATTTGCCGACTGGACGTTAGTGCTTAGCAACAGTGAGCAACAACAGACCTATAACACACCGGCGGTAGTCACTCTGTTCCTGTTTGCAGAACAGTTGAAACGTATGAATGCGCTGGGCTTTGCGGAAGTGCAGCGCCGGGCCGCGCGCAAAGCCGAACTGTTGTATCAGTGGGCGCAGGAGCGGGAATATCTTAGCGCCTATGTGGCGGAGCCGGGCTTGCGCTCAACCACCGTCGCCACCATTGATGTGGACGCGCGGATCTCCGCGAGCAAACTGATCGCTTATCTGGACGCGCAGGGCTATGCTCACGGCATTGATGGCTACCGGGCGCTGGGCCGCAATCAGTTGCGCATTGCGTTATTCCACAACATCGCTTTTGACGATCTGCGAAAGCTCACCGCTCTGATCGATTTTCTGGTCGCCAGTGGTGAATTCGCCGCTTAATCCCCCGGCGGCACGGCAAAAGTGCCGCCTTTTATCCGCAGCGCGCCGCGGCCAAATATCGAACGTACTCTCAAGCGCGGCCCTGCGCTTTAGCCAAACACTCAGTGCTTTATCTTTGCAGATAGCGTGCACAGTGGCATAAAACCATTACACTAGAATGGACTTCTTTTTTTCATAAGCGCAGATTGGCCATAACGTCTGCAATTGGATAAAAATCAACGTGTTTACTGGCCTGAATAAAAACGAAGAAAAAAAACTGGCTACGCTTGAGCTGCTTAAAGCCGAAGACAACGTGCGCGATCGGGCTTTGGGTGAGTTTGCATGGCTGGCGAGCAAGGTCATGGGCGTGCCAGGCTATTTCGTGACGATTTTTGATAATGCCTATCAAAACATCAAATTCGCAAAAAATGTGCCTTTTTCTGTTGGCCGGCAGCCGATGGCTGAAGCCTTGTATCAGCAAGCGCTGGCGGCCGGCGGCCCCGTTATCTGCCCAGATACGCGTGCCGATCAGCGGTTCAAAAACCACCGCGTGGCTCGCGATGGCTCCGTTGTCTTCTATGCGGCGGCGCCGTTGCGAACGCGGGATGGCTATGTGTTGGGTTCGCTCTGTGTGGTCGATCGCTGCCCGCATCACCCGTCGCAAGACGATATCGCCAGCTTTCTGCGCATTGCTGCGCTGGCCAGCGTTTATCTTGAGTCCCGTTACTCGATTGGCCGTATCGATGCCTTGACCGAGTTACCGAACCGGCGGCAACTGCATCTGGACATTGAAAAACTGGCTGAAGAAGGGGTGCATACGTCTTACAGTTTGATCCTCTTTGACTGTATTGATATGCCCAGAGCCTATGAGCTTTCCCGTTATCTGGGGGTTGCGGCGGTAGAACGCATGTTGAAAGACTTCAGTTCATTGCTGCGCCTGCGGCTTAATCTGCGGAAAAAAACGGTGTTATACGCCTTTGCCACCGGCCGGTATGCGGTTTTGGTTAAATCGCGCAATGCCAAACGGCTTATTCAAAAAGCGGCATCCCTGGTGTCAACGGATGCAAACATCACCACCGACGTGAATATCACGCTTGATATCCATGCTGGCTATGTTTCGTTTAAACCGGTTCAGGCTTCGGTACATGAGGTTTTTCGCCATGCGATCAGCGCCCTGCATGAAGCCATCAGGCAAATGCGGCCAGTTCAACCCTTTGATGTTGAACTGGATAAAAGAAGAAACGATGAGTTCAGGCTGCTGTACGATCTCGGTGAGGCGATAGAATCCGAAGGGCAAATTTACCTGGTCTATCAGCCGAAAGTCTCGCTGGCGGACGGCCATATGGAAGGCGTGGAAGCGCTGTTGCGTTGGCAGCACCCGGCAAGGGGGAATATCTCCCCGGCAACGATCATTGCGTTGGCGGAGAAAACCAGCGTGATGGCCGATATTACCAAATGGGTTATCGCCAGGGCGCTGGCGCAACTTAAAGAATGGCGCGCCATGGGCATTCGCATCCCTATTTCGATCAACGTGAACGTCAGCGATTTATCGCAACCCGGCTTTGCCGACCGGCTGGAAGAACAGGTGCATGCCGCCGGCCTTATCCCCGCCGATTTGCGCATTGAGTGCCTGGAAACGGAAAAGGTGCTGGAAAGCACCGTCGCCCTGCATGAACTGGGGCTGCTAAGGCAAATAGGTTTCTGGATTTTGCTGGATGATTTCGGCGCCGGGTATAGCAATATCAACTATCTGCGCCGTATACCGTTGGATATTATCAAGCTCGACAGCTCGTTAATCAGCCAGATCACTACGGATCCCGGCAGCCGTATTATTGTCAGAAATGTCATCGTGATGCTCAAAGAGCTGGACTATATCGTGCTTGCCGAAGGGGTCGAAGATGAGGAAACGGCGCTGATGCTCAAGGAATTCGGCTGTGATGAGGCGCAAGGCTATTATTTTTCCAAACCGGTTTCACCCAAGCAAATCCAGGCCTTGCTGTTAGGCCCGTAGTCAGCGGGCGCTATCACATTTTCTCACGCGGCGTTTAGATGGCCGGCAATCAACTGTAGACGGTCACGCGGTTGCGCCCGCCGGCTTTGGCACGATACAGCGCCTGATCGGCATAGTTGAGCACATCGTCGGCGTTGGCGTTATCCTGGCTGAATGCCACGCCAACCGAGATGGTGACCGTGTGCCCGGCGATCAGGCTATTCGCTTCGATTCCGGCACGCAGGCGCTCAGCGATATCATGCCCCTGAGCCGGATCGGCGTTTGGCATCAGCACCAGAAATTCTTCTCCACCCAGGCGGAACACCACATCCTCTGCGCGGCAATAGCGGGTTAGCAACTGCGCCACCTTTTTGATGGTTTCGTCGCCGGTTTCATGGCCCCAGGTATCGTTAACCCGTTTGAAATGGTCAATATCTATCGCCAATGCGGTGAAGTCTTGCTTAATGACCTGCCACTGCTCCAGCTTGAACTGCAGCCCCCGCCGGTTCAACAGACCGGTCATAGGATCGGTCAGCGTTTCTTGGCGTAACTCATTCATATTTTTGTTCAGCAGCGTCAGGCCGACAAGCAGCGCGCGTTTAATCTCGCGGGATTCGAAATACCATGAGCGAATAATACTGATATTTTCAATCGTCTTCGGCGAGTTCATTTGCCTGGCCTGCACGGCAAGCTGCCATAATGGTCTTGCCAGGAACAGCGAGATGATTAGCGCCAGAATGGTAGTGAGGATGCCCCAGGGCGCGGCGTTCCAAATCACGCGCTGCTGTAAAACGGTGAGTGGATGCAGGGTGGTCGACACGGGTTTATCCACCAGCACCGTCCAGCCGGATGAGGGGATCAACGCAAAGCCGGCCAGCGTTTGCTCCTGTGTCGTGCTGCCAAGCAACGCTGAACCGCTGGTTTCGTGGTCAAACAGGCCAGAGGACCACGGTTCCAATTTCCCACCCTTTTTATCGTTGTCATACAATACGTTGCCGTCGGCATCCATCACGCGCAGGCGCGTGCCGTCGCGGTAGTATTGCTGGCCGAGCAGCAGGTTCAAAATACTGTTCTTTTCAAGATAAATAGAGCCGCCAACCAAGCCAAGCCGTTCCCCATTCTTATTCTTTATTGGAGCGGTGATCAGCACCACATAGTTATGGTTTGCGGTGACAAACGGCGGGCTGACTGCCGGTGCGTCTAAATGGAGCGCCTTATCCAGCGCATCGTTGGTCGCCACTCTTCCCTTGGCATTCAAATTTTCCGGCGCAATGGTGCGAACCAACCTGTAGTTATTCAGCACCAATACCGAATTGAAACTGCTGGTTTGCCCGTGTAGCCGGCGGACTTCGCTTTCGAGCAGCGCATCATTATTAAAGTCGTTGCCGAGTACCTTGGCGCTCCAGCTAAGCTGTGCGAAGGCGTTTTGCAAGAACAGTTCGGTGGTATTAGCCAGCTTTATTGCCGCCACGCGGTTTGATTCCTGCGTGTTGTTAAACATCACCTCGCGCTGCACGTGAAATGCCGCCAGCAGTATGTTCAGTGCTGTGATGAGAATGCTGGCAATCACCAGGCAGGTGATGAGATAGCGGAGATCAATCCGTGGCAACAGCTTATGGAACATAATGATCGCTCTGACTGGTGGGTAAACGTGAAGCGATATGGCGGTTTGCTGCCGTATCCGCATGCCATGGTGTGGGCCGAGAGGCGTGTAAGGATGACCGTAAATGGCATCTGTCTCGGGTTGGCTGATAAATGCCTCGGATGATCTTAGGATCGCTATCTTCTGTCAATGAAAAACGGTGTAATTTCACCCGCTTTCGCCGCGGCGTTTGGCGGGGTTTTCCGTGCGCGGCATTGGGCTGAAAGATAAGCTGAGGGGGGTATTAGCCAACACGGCCGGCAGGAATAAATATTTCTGCCGAAAAAGGGCGATGTAACATAAATATGCAGGGAAGTGTGTCACACTGTGCGAGGTAAAACTGCACAAATTTTCGCCTGCAAAACGGTTTTGTTCTGGCGGTGAATCACAGAATAAAGCCATGCTCTGGTGTTATAAACCGGCCTGAATAGCCAAATACAGCGGCTATGGGCGGAACCTGTGTTCATATTGGGAATTATCCATCACAGAGATAAATAATTATGGCTCGATGGCCTGCTCTGCAGTTGTGTCATTTCCATCCCCGCTATTGGAGCCTGTGGTTTGGGCTGGCGGTTCTCTTCTTACTGGTTCAGTTACCTTATGCATTTTTGTTGGCGTTAGGCTGCCGCCTGGGGCGCCTTTCCATGCGCTTTATGAAGCGCCGCGTCGCCATTGCCAAACGCAATCTGGCATTAAGCTTCCCCCATCGTTCCGCCAGCGAGTTGGAAACGCTGCTGATAGATAATTTTTCTTCACTGGGTATCGCGCTGATGGAAACCGGGATGGCCTGGTTCTGGTCCGATCGGCGCATCAAAAAGTGGTTCAGCGTGACGGGGGCAGAGAATTTGGCGGCCGCCAGCGCTTGCCAGCGTGGCGTGATCGTCATCGGCGTGCACTTTATGACGCTGGAGCTGCATTTCAGGCTGCTTGGGCATTGCCGGCCAATGACAGTCATGTACCGGCCGCATAATAACGCGGTGCTGGAAATCATGCAGAAATGGGGGCGTGAGCGTTCCGGCAATACGTTGGTTGACCGTAAAAACCTGATTGGCATGGTGCATATTTTGCGCAACGACGGCGTTGTCTGGTTTGCCCCCGATCATGACAACGGGCCGAAAGGCAGCGTGTTCGTGCCGTTTTTTGCCGTTAAGCAAGCAGCCACCAGCAATGGGACGTTCACCATCGCCAGGCTGGCAAAACCGGCGTTGATCAGCGCCGTGGTGGTGCGTAACCCCGACGGCTCTGGGTATCAGCTCAATATCTCACCGGAACTGCATCATTACCCGTATGACGATAATCTGGCGGCGGCAAACTATGTGAACCGCGTTATCGAGCAGGAAATTATGAAAGCGCCGGAGCAATATCTTTGGCTACATCGCCGCTTCAAAACCCGCCCGCCCGGCGAAGCCTCTTGCTACTCGTAAAAAACGCGCATCGCCCGCTATTTGGCGGGTTAATGCGCCGTCAGTGGCCAACGCGAGCAATAAACGTTTCCGCCAGGCTAACGCCAGTGGCGGACAGGCTATGACCAAGCCCCGGCAGCACGTGCAGTTCGCTATCAACGCCTGCCTGTTGCAGTGCGTGCTGCGCCCGTTCGCTTTCCTGCCACGGGATCACGTTGTCGGCGTCGCCATGGATCAACGCGACCGGCGTATCCAAGGCGAACTGGGCGGCGGCAGGCGGCACCAGCCGGCCGGAAAAGGCCACGATGGCCCCGTAGCGGCTACGGCCGGAAGCGACGGTATCCAGCGCCATAATCGATCCCTGGGAAAAGCCCATCAACACCACCTGCTGGGGGCGATCGGCCAGGCCGTGCTGCGCCATGATCTGGGCAATGGTCTGGTCGAATGCCGCGCGGGCAGCCACGATGCGCTCCAGGCGGTTGTTTTCGGTCACACCGTCGACGCTAAACCATTGGTAGCCGCCGCCGTAATTGAACGGCCACGGCGCATTGGGCATGGCGAAGCGGGCATTGGGCCAGCGTTGCTGCCAGATCTGCGCCAGTTGCGTAAAATCATCGCCCCGGCTGCCAACGCCGTGCAAAAAGATTATCAATGATGGGGTCATCAGTTTTCCTCGTTGCCGTTATTCAGCCAACATCGGCCCGATGGGCACGATGCCATTCGGGTTCAGCGCCTTGATGGAATAATACCCCTGCTTGATGTGATCAATATTGACCGTCTCTTTGACGCCGGGGATAGCCAGTATCGCCATCATATAGCGATGCAGCGCAGGGTAGTCTTTGAGTTGGCGCAGGTTGCATTTAAACAGGCCGTGATAGGCCACGTCGAAGCGCACCAGAGTGACGAACAGGCGAATATCCGCCTCGGTAAACTGTGTGCGCAACAGCCAGGGGCCGGCCTGCGCCAGCCGTGCTTCCAGTTCGTCCAGCATGGCGAATACGCCGTTGGCCGCTTCCTCGTATGCCGCCTGGGTCGTCGCAAAGCCCGCGCGATAGACGCCATTGTTCAACTGCGGGTAAATGCGCGCATTCAGTGCGTCAATTTCCGGCGCCAACGCTGCCGGGTAAAGCGAGTAGTCATCGCTGGCCAGCGGGCCAAACCCGCTGTCCAACATGCGCAAGATATCGGCCGATTCATTATTGACGATGGTTTGGCGCTTTTTATCCCACAGCACCGGCACCGTGGCCCGGCCGGTATAGTGGGCGTCCGCGCGGGTATAGAGTTCGTGAATATAATCGGTGCCGTTCAGGGTATCGCGAGTGGCGCCCGGGTAGTCGCCGAAGCGCCAGCCCTGATCGCCCAGATAAGGCTCCACCACCGAAACGGCGATCGCCTGTTCCAGCCTTTTCAGTTTCCGCGCCATCAGGGTGCGGCTGGCCCAGGGGCAGATCAGCGCCACATACAGATGATAACGGCCCGGCTCCGCCTGGAAGCCGGCATCGCCGGTTGGGCCAGCGCTGCCATCGGGCGTGACCCAGTGGCGAAAGCTTGATTGCTGGCGCAGAAAGCGCCCTTGCTTATCTGAAGCCTGCACCGGGTGCCAGTCCGCCATCCATTTACCGTCAACTAACATGGTTTCCTCCTGCCTGGGCCGCTGTGGGCTATGCGGTGGCACCCTGGCGATTGCAGAGTGCCTGCGTGGGTTATTTGCGTTTGCAGCTTGGTTTCAGAGCATAAGGGCCGTCGCCGATCAGTGCCAGGGAAATCAGGCCGACAATCCACAGCGCCGGGAATTCCCAACCGCCGTTCGGGTTATTGAAGAAGAACCCTGCGTGAATGTGCACGCTGAAAATCGCCCCCAGTAGGATCGGGATCGAAAGCAGCGCGGTAATGCGGCTCCAGATGCCAAGCAGCAGCGTTACGGCGGTAAACAGTTCCCACAAAATGGTCACGTAAGCCAGCCAGCCCGGCAGGCCGATGGAACCAAAGAAAGCCGCGGTGCCGCTTGGCGTAAAGACAAAAATTTTCATCCCGGCGTGGGCAAAAAACAGAATGCTTAATGCTACACGCAGCAGCAGGGCGGCATACGGGGCGGTTTTGTTATCGATCATGTTGGTATCCTCAAATTAACGTCATTGCTGTAGGCAACAAGATACTCTCTTTCCTGTATCCGCATTAATCCGCCAAAATGAGATTTATTATTACGTTTTTGGCAATAATGGCAGCCAGCCTTGGTCCCATGCCGGCTCCCCACGGTAATGTTCAACCAGAAAGTTGATCAGCGCACGCACCGTGCCGGCCAACGAACGGGCCGCCGGGTAAACGGCATAAATACCGAGCGCAGGCGATTCCATGGTTTGCAACACGGCGGCCACTTCACCACGTTGCAGGCTGGGGCCGGCGATAAAGCTGGGAATACGGGTGATGCCCAGCCCCTGTTTGGCTGCGACCAGGCAGGCTTCGGCGTTGGAAAAGTGCAGGCGGCCGGGAATGGTCACCGTTTGCTCTTTGCCCGCCAGGGTGAATTTCCAGCTAAAGGGATCGTGGAAGTTGGTATCGATAATGCAACTGTGCTCCAGCAGAGCCTGCGGGGTTTGCGGCACCCCGCAGCGGGCCAGATAGGCCGGGGAAGCCAGGTAAACGATGCGCGCATCGCACAGCCTGCGAGCGATCATGCTGCTGTCGGCCAGATTGCCGATGCGTATTGCCAGATCGTAACCCTCATCGACCAAATGCACTAAGCGATCGGCGAAATTCACATCCAGGTGGATATCCGGGTACAGGCTGGCAAACTCGGTCAGCGCCAGGGTTAATTGCGCCGAGCCGAACGAAATGGGGGCGGAAAGGCGCAGGCGGCCAGAGGGCATCGCCGCTTCGTTGCGGATCGCAATATCCAGCGTATCCAATTCCTCCAGCAGCAGCTTGATGCGCTCATAATAGGCTTTGCCCACGTCGGTTGGCGCCAACGCGCGGGTGGTGCGTTTGAATAATTGCACGCCAAGATAGGTTTCCAGGCGGCTAACCAGCCGCGAGGCCTGGGCGGCGCTGGTATTCATCCGCTCCGCGGCTTTGGCAAAACTGCCGAGTTCATAGATCGCGACAAACATGCGATCGCAGCTCAAGCGCTCCATCTTGATTCCACCCCGTTTATTGATCTGCGATTACTGTAACACAGGCTTTCATCTGCGCGTGAAATAGAGATTACGGCTTCGGGTAAATAAATAGCGTTATATATAATGAAACTGGTCTTCTTTATATTGATTATATAAATACTACTTTGTGGTTATTTAATTTTACGGCCATTGGATAATAGCGATAAATTAATTTACCTGCCGGTTTGAATAATAATTTATGGATAAAAAAAGCATGATCGCGATCATTAAAATAAGCGTTTGCCAAACGTAGTATAAAATTTTATACAACGCTGGGTGGAATATGAATAATAATCAAAGGAAGGCACTTTTATTATGTGCGCTGGCCAGTTTGCTATCGCCTTTAGCACTGGCTGAAACCGCTAAAAAAAATGCCGATCAGAAAGCGGCTGCCGGCAGTGCGAACCAGGAAGAACTGATGGTGGTAACCGCCAAAGACACGGCACAGCCTTCAACGGAAGACGCCGCCGCCGGGGCGGGCTTTGTCACGCAGGATATTAATTTAGGGCCGATAGGGGATAAAGACTGGGTAGATACGCCATATTCTACCAATACCGTTACCCGGAATATGATCGATAACCAGCAGGCGAAAAGCGTGAGCGAAATGCTGAAATATGCGCCCAGCACCCAGATGCAGGCGCGTGGGGGCATGGATGTCGGCCGGCCGCAAAGCCGCGGCATGCAAGGCAGCGTGGTTGCTAATAGCCGTATGGATGGGCTGAATATTGTTTCCACCACCGCCTTCCCCGTAGAAATGCTGGAGCGGCTGGATATTCTCAACAGCCTGACCGGTGCGCTATACGGCCCCGCCAGCCCCGCCGGGCAATTTAACTTTGTGCAGAAACGCCCCACGGATCAGCCGTTAAACCGGGTTACTCTGGGTTATCAAAGCCGCAGCGCCATTTCCGGCCATGCCGATCTGGGCGGCCACTTCGACGAGGAGAAAAAATTTGGCTATCGCCTGAATGTGCTGAATGAAGAAGGCGAAGGCAACGTGGATGACAGTACGCTGCGCCGCAAACTGGTCGCCATCGCGCTGGACTGGAATATTCAGCCGGGCACCAAGCTGGAGCTCAATGCCAGCCGGTACGAATTCGTGCAGAAAGGCTACGTCGGGAGTTTTAGCTACGGCAAAGGGATCGATCTGCCGAAAGCGCCGGATGCCAAACAAAAAGCGTTTACTCTAAGCAGCGCCGGGATGGATCTCACCACCACCACCGCCAGCACGCGCCTGATCCATTACTTCTCGCCCGACTGGTATATGACCGCCGGCGTGGGCTACCAGCAGGCTGACCGCGCCATGCGTTCGGTCGGCAGCACCATCACCAATAACCAGGGCGATATCAGCCGTTCGCTCAGTGATTCGGCGGCGGCCGGGCGCTTTAGGGTGTTGAGCAACACCATAACCTTAAACGGCCACGCTGATACCGGCAGCATCGGGCACGATCTGGCCTTTGCCACCACCGGGTATAAATGGTCGAACTACACCGCTAAAGAAAGCAGTACGCGCCATGATCTGGGCACCTCGAATATTTACGCCCCGTCAGCGCTGGAAGAGCCTTCCGATGGCACAATCCGCAAGCACGGTGCGCGTTACAAAAACAATGAGAGCAGCCAGCAGAGCATTACCGTGGGCGATACCATCACCTTTACCCCTCGGTGGTCGGCGATGTTTTACCTTAGCCAAAGCTGGCTGGAAACGCGCAGCTACAACAGTTCCGGCAGCAAGAAGAGCCAGGGGAATCAAAATGGCCTGAGCCCGACGGCGGCGTTGATGTACAAAATCACCCCGGCGGTGATGGCCTATATCAGCTATGCCGATTCCCTGGAGCAGGGCGGCACCGCGCCGACCGACCAGGGGGTGAAAAACGAAGGCCAGACGCTTAACCCCTATCGCAGCAAACAACTGGAAGCGGGGCTGAAGGCCAACGTCGGCGGCATGAATTTAGGCACGGCGGTGTTCCGCCTGAAACGCCCCTTCGCCTTTGTCGATCCTGACGATATGGTCTACAAGGAGCAGGGCGAGCAGGTGAATAACGGCCTGGAGCTGACGGCCAGCGGCGAAGTTTATCCGGGGCTGAATATCTACAGCGGCATCACGCTGCTTGATCCGAAGCTGAAAGACACCGTATCGGCCAGCACCAGCAACAAACGGGTGGTCGGGGTGCCGAAAGTTCAGGGCAACCTGCTGGTGGAATACGGCCTGCCTTCAATGCCGGAGCTGGTCTACACCGCTAACGTGCATTACACCGGCAAACGTGCGGCCAACGACACCAATACCACCTGGGCAGACAGCTATACCACGCTGGATCTCGGCGTGCGCTACAGCCACAAAATCTCGAACGTGCCGGCTACCTGGCGGGTCGGGGTGAAGAACGTCACCAACGAGCACTACTGGGCTTCTATCTTCCCTGGGGATACCGACGGCAGCGGCAGTTCCGCCAGCGCATTCCTCGGCAACGGCCGCGAAGTTCGGGCTTCCGTCACTTTTGATTTTTAACCAATCACCATAATAAGGAACACTACCTGCCGCCGTTTGCGGGGGCAGGGGTGGCTGAAAGCTATGCCTATCACTTTTCTTCACCGTTGCCGTGCCGCCCTGTTGGCAGCCGGTGTATTACTGGCACCGGTATGCGGCCTGGCCCAGCCGGGCGCCGAACTGCCGGCCGGCGCGGTTCGCATTGCTTCGCCGTGGCCGGCGCAAAATACCATTATCGCCATGCTGGGGTATGGGCCGAATATCGTCGGCACCTCGCTTATTGCCCAGAAAATCCCGCTATTCAGGCAGGCGTTGCCGGGCATTGTGGATGTGCCGGCTATCAGTATGAGCAACCACGAGATCAACCCGGAACAGATTATCGGGTTGCGCACGGAGCTGCTGTTCGTGCCGGAAAACATGCAACTGCCGCAAAAAGAGAGGCTGGCGGCCGCCGGGGTGAAGGTGCTGGCGTTTAAGGCCAATTCAATGCAGGCGTTGGTCGAACGGGTGCTGGCAACCGGCAAGGTGCTCGGGCCTGACGCGCAGGCCAAGGCGGTGAAGTATCAACAATACTTTGCCGACAACGTGCAGCGGGTGCGCCAGCGTTTGCAGGGGCTGCCGGCAAGTGAAAAGGTGACGCTCTATCACAGCATGGGAAGCGCGCTTATCACTACCGGCCGGCCTTCGCTGAACCAGGACTGGATGGATCTGGCCGGCGCGCAAAACGTGGCGGAAAACTGGTTCCGCGGCAAGCCGAACAGTTCGGGCGAGGTGCCGATGGAAACCATCGCGCAGGCCAACCCGGATGTGATTGTGGTGATGAACAAGAGGGACGCGGAGATCATGCGGCATTCCCCGCAGTGGCAAGGGATCAATGCGATCAAAAATCACCGTGTCTACGTCAACCCCCGGGGAATGTTCTGGTGGTGCCGGGAAAGCAGCGAGGAGGCGTTGCAATTCCTTTGGCTGGCGAAAACCCTGTATCCCGCGCGTTTCGCCGATATCGATATGGCGCAGGAAACCTGGCGTTTCTACCATGAGTTTTTTGGGCTTGCGCTAACGCCTGCCGAGGTGAAGGCCATCCTGAACCCGTAGGGAACAGCCGGCGGCTGGGCTGTTTTTAGCCGTTACTTAACCCATAATAGTTAAATTAAATCAATGAATTATGGGTTTTAGCTGCG
The DNA here is from genome assembly GCF_039539505.1 of Gibbsiella dentisursi. Classification (NCBI taxonomy): domain Bacteria; kingdom Pseudomonadati; phylum Pseudomonadota; class Gammaproteobacteria; order Enterobacterales; family Yersiniaceae; genus Gibbsiella; species Gibbsiella dentisursi. The sequence goes on along the minus strand of NZ_BAABDG010000003.1, from coordinate 101,229 downwards.
TGCAGGTAAATAACCACCTCAAGTTTTTGACTGCCAAACCGCAGATGTTAATATGGCTGCTTTCTACGCCGCCGACGTATTGTGTAATCTGCTGATTGGGGATGGAATATTGAGCACTGGAAGCAAGCGGGTTTTACTGCAACGAATAACCCTATGCCTGTTGGCAGGGCTACTGCTGGCAGGTTGTTCCAGCAAAAATAGCTATAACCGCAATTATGACACGCTGCCGAAAGGCACCTACAGCGGCAAGACCTACACCGTCAAGCGCGGCGATACGCTGTACTACATTGCCTGGATCACCGGGAATGAAGTGGGCGAACTGGCGCGCGTCAACAAAATCCGCCCGCCCTATAGCCTTGAAGTGGGGCAGGTGCTGCGGCTGAGCGCATCGGCGCCAGCGCGTGCTTCATCAGGCAGCCGTAAGGCTGCCGCTTCGGCGATCGTCACGGCACCGCCGCCTGGCGCATCCCGCTGCTGGCGCTGGCCGACCAACGGCCAGGTGGTGCTCAAGTTTTCCACCACCGACGGCGGCAACAAGGGGATTGATATCGCCGGTCGCCGCGGCCAGCCGGTGTACGCTTCGGCAAAAGGCCGGGTGGTGTATGTTGGCAACCAGCTGCGCGGTTACGGCAACCTGATCATGATTAAGCACGGGGAAGAGTTCATCACCGCCTATGCGCATAACGACACCACGCTGGTGCGCAACGGGCAGGATGTCAATGCCGGGCAGAAGATCGCCACCATGGGCAGCACCGGCACGGATTCCGTACGGCTGCATTTCCAGATCCGCTATCGCGCCACCGCCATCGATCCGCTGCGTTATTTACCTGCGCAGGGCACTACCCCGCGCTGTAGCGGTTAAAGCAAAACGCCGCGGGGCTGCCGCGGCGTTTACCATTCCCAGCGCGGCGGTTTAACCGCGGCCGTTAACCAGCGAATCGGCATTAATATCGGCGATGGACTTCGCGCCGGTGAGCGTCATCGCCACGCGCATCTCTTTATCGATCAGCTCCAGCAGGTTGATCACTCCGGCTTCGCCGGCCGCCGCCAGTGCGTAAACAAAGGCGCGCCCCAGCAACACGCTATCGGCGCCGAGCGCGATCATGCGCACCACGTCCAGCCCGGTGCGGATGCCGGAATCAGTCAGAAGGGTAATATCGCCTTTCACCGCATCGGCGATGGCGGGCAGGGCGCGTGCGGTCGAGAGCACACCGTCAAGCTGCCGGCCGCCGTGGTTGGAGACGATAATACCGTCGGCGCCAAAGCGCACGGCGTCTTTGGCGTCTTCAGGATCCAAAATGCCCTTAATGATCATCGGCCCTTGCCAGAACTCGCGGATCCACTCCAGATCTTTCCAGGAAATGGACGGATCAAAGTTGGCGCCGAGCCAGCCGATGTAATCTTCCAGTTTGGTGGGTTGGCCGCGATAGGTAGAGATGTTGCCCAGATCGTGCGGTTTGCCGTTAATGCCGACGTCCCATGCCCACTGTGGGTGCACCATCGCTTGCAAAATACGGCGCATCGCGGCATTCGGGCCGCTCATGCCGGAGTGGGCATCGCGGTAACGGGCGCCGGGTACCGGCATATCCACGGTAAACACCAGCGTTTTCACCCCGGCCGCCTGGGCGCGCTCCAGTACGTTGCGCATAAAGCCGCGATCTTTGAGCACATACAGTTGGAACCACATCGGGCGATCGATGGCCGGCGCCACCTCTTCGATTGGGCAGACGGAAACGGTGGAAAGGGTGAACGGAATGCCCTTTTTGGCGGCGGCCCGCGCCGCCTGTACCTCACCGCGTCGCGCATACATACCGGTTAATCCCACCGGCGCCAGTATCACCGGCATCGCCAGCTTTTCACCGAACAGCGTGGTTTCCAGGCTCAGATCCGACATATTGCGCAATACGCGCTGGCGCAGGGCGATATCCGCCAGGTCGGCAGTATTACGGCGCATCGTATGTTCGGCATAGGCGCCGCCATCAATATAGTGAAACAGGAAAGGCGGCAATTTTGCCTGGGCGGCGGCACGGTAATCGGTTGAAGCGGAGATAATCATAGTTTGTATCCTTATGCGTTAACTGAAAGCCCCCAGTTGGTTGAACCCTGCGGCGTTGCACAAGCGGCCGTTGCGCCGCCAGGCTCCAAATAGCCCGCGGCACCGGTTGGGGCGGCTTTAACTTCCCTTTGCATGATTGGCCTGCACCGTTGCGGCGCGAGCCATCCCTATGCCCGTGAGCGGCAGAATAGAATCTGTTGCGCGGGTTTATTGCGTTACCCGTGTTTTTTCTGCGGCAACCCGTGCCGCTTGCAACAATATCTTATTCTAATCACAACCATTATTAATGTTCCATGCTTCAATTTTTTAACAAATTAACTGAAGGCGTATTGCCTGTGCGCCGCCGGTATTTGGTTTATGGGGTTATTTATTTAATGATATTAAAATCAGTGAATTAGGGTTTTTTATTGCGGAAGGGGAAATAGGGAGGCCGTGATTACGCCGTAATTTTCACGAGATTATGTCTAAAAATGCAGTAATTAGCACCCGGATTGCGGCAGGGTAAAAATAATAATGTGATCAGCTTCAAAAATAATGGCCAATGTTTTTATAGGCGATAATAAGATGTTCAATCAGCAGGCGTATTTTTAACGGCAGGTTGCGGGTATACGGGTAAACGGCATAGACGCCGAGCACCTTGCCGCAGTGCCCGGCCAGTATTTCCACCAGTTTTCCTGCCATCAAATCTTCGTACACCATGCAGCGCGGAACCATCGCAATGCCATAGCCGCTGAGCACGGCTTTGCGGATTGCGCGGGCATTATTGGCGGAAAAGTTGCCGTTGACCCGCAGCTCATAAATTTCGCTGCTGCCGGGGCGCTTCATCAGCCAGTTGGCGGTGCCATTTTCCTGATAGGTATAGGTCAGGCAGTTATGGCTAAGCAGATCGTCCGCCGTTTGCGGCTGCGGGTGCTGTTGCAGGTAACTGGGTGAACAGACAATCACCCAACGTGAATCGAGAATCGGCCGGGCGATCAGGCTGGAATCCGGCATGGTGCCGGTGCGGATGGCCAAATCGATACCTTCGTTGACTAGATCGGCAAAGCGGTTTTCCAGGCGCATTTCCACTTTTAGCTGCGGGTGGCGGGCGCAAAATTCCGCTACGCTTTCACTGAGCAACAGTTCGCCGGAAATGGTGGGCACTGACATGCGGATCACCCCGGTGAGTTCATCGCTTTTCTCACTGACGGCATACAGGGCGCCCTGGATTTGCTGGCTGATATCTTTGGCCTGGCGATACAGCGCCTGGCCGTTTTCGGTCAGGGTCAGGCTGCGTGTGGTGCGGTAAAGCAGACGTGCACCGAGGGATTTTTCCAGGCGGCCGATGCGTTTGCTGACTACCGAACTGGTGATGCCCGCGGCTTCCGCCGCTTTGCTAAAAGATCCGCAGTCGACAATCAGCGCGAACAGCAGCAGGTCGTTGGCGTATTCGTGGCTGGCTAACATAACGCTCCGTGTTTTCAAGGCGGGTTGGGCGTAAGTTTACGGCATGCCGGTCAGTAATCAATCACTTCGCGCATCGCCTGCCGGGCAAAGAGAATCGCCCGCGGCGAACATGCGCCATAGCGGCGCGGCGCCGAAACATAGTATATTGATGGCTTAACGCCTGTGTCATTGAGGAGACTGCATGTCGTTTTATAGCCCGCGTCGCATAGTCCTTTATACCGCAGCGGTGATCGCCATCCTGGTTATCGTCGGGTTGGTGACGCATTTTACCGTCGGTTGGTTGAACTGAATTAAGCGTTTCTTTCTATCGAGCCGGGCATTGGGCACGCCGTTCGGGCGTATCCCCGGCAAGCGCAGATAACTACATACAGCACCGTTTTGCCGGCAGCCGGGCTTTCATCGCCCGGCTGCTTGCGTTTACGCCCCGCCTGGCAGCGGGTTAACGGTCATGATGGCCGGTTGATTTTCCTGGCGGCAGAAGCGCCAGCAGGTCTGATGATATTTCGCCACGCTGTTGCGGTGTGCGACGCTAATCAGCGTCACTTCCGGTAGCTCGCTCAGCAGCAGGCTGTACATCAGCTGTTCGGTTTCATCATCCAGCGCGCTGGTGGCCTCATCCAGGAACAGAATATCCGGCCGGGTGAGGATCGCCCGTGCAAACGCCAACCGCTGCTGCTCGCCGGGCGAAAGCCGGTGGCTCCAGTTGGCGGCGGTATCCAGCCAGCGTTGCAGGTGCTTCAGTTGGCATTTTTCCAGCGCGGCCAGCAGTTGCTCATCGTTATATTCTGCCGCCAGGTGCGGGTAGCTCAGCGCCTCGCGCAGCGTACCGATTGGGATATAGCTGCGCTGCGGCAGGAACAGCGTGCTGGCGGTGTCATCCAGCCCGATAGTACCCGAGCCGTAAGGCCAGATCCCGGCGATAGCGCGCAGCAGCGTAGATTTGCCGCAGCCGGATGGGCCGACGATCAGCACCCGCTCACCGCGTTTAGGCGCCACATTGGCGCCGGCCAACAGCGCCTGGCCGTCCGGCAACTGCAGCCCCAGGTTATGCAGCGCCAGCGGCGCATCGTCTTCATACTGGGTGGTAATACCGTAGGACTGGTGGTGTACCTGATCGATGGCGGCGTTGAAGCCGGCTAAACGGTTGACGCAGGCTTTCCAGGTGGCCAAATTGTTGAACGCATCGATAAACCAGGACAGTGCGCCCTGCACCTGGCCGAAGGCCGAGGCGATCTGCATCAGCCCGCCCATCTGGATGGCGCCGGAAAAATAACGCGGCGCCGCCACCAGGATCGGGAAAATATTGGCGAACTGGCCATAGAAGTTGGAGGCGATATTCAACCGCCGGGTAACGCGCATGATCGCCCACCAGTTGTTGCGGATCGCGGCAAAGCGGCCGCTCAACTGCTGTGCTTCGCTTGGCTCGCCGTGATAAAGCGCAATGGCGTCGTTATTTTCGCGGATGCGAATGAGGCCAAACCGGAAGTTTGCCTCATAGCGTTCCTGGTTAAAGCCCAGCAGCACCAGCGGCTTGCCGATCCACCAAATCAACAGTGAACCCAACACGGCATACAGCAGGGCAAACCACACCATGTAACCCGGTATGGAAATGCTGTGATCGCTGATGGCAAAGGTGAGCGGGCCGCTGATGCTCCACAAAATGGTAATAAAGGAAAACAGCGTGACCAGGCTGGAAAGCAGCCCCAGCGACAGCGACAGGGTGTACTGGGTGAGCACGTCCAAATCTTCGGCGATACGCTGGTCCGGGTTATCTATCGTCTGCTGCTGTTCGGTATGGTAATAGGCCTGATGCGCCAGCCACTTATCCATGTATTTGTGGGTCATCCAGTTGCGCCAATGCATCTGCAGGCCCTGCGTCAGATAGACCTTATACACCGCCAGCACGATAAAAATCAGCGCCAGATAGGTGAAGCGCCATAGCTGCTGCTTGAACACCGGAAAGTTTTTATTCTGCAGCGCATCGTAGAACACTTGGTTCCATTGGTTCAGCAGCACGCTGATGTAAACCAGGCCCAGAGAGAGGGCGATGATGGCGACCAGCATGGCCCAGGCGCGCCATTTTTCTTCGGAAACCCAAAAGGGTTTGATTAACTGCCAAACAGCATGTTTAGGGGCGGTATTTTCGTGTGTAGTACTCATACTCTTCCAATTAAATCAGCAGATTGCCAGGCCACGGGGGGCGAGAGCCGCTGCGTTTCAGCATGGGCGTGGCAACGTTAACAAACAAACGGTGTGTTGTAAGTAGTTTTTTCGTTACCAGGCGTTTGCATGATTATTGCGTGTGGAAGAGGCCTGCGGGTTTGCCTGATAGGGCATGGGGCAATGCGCGGCTACCCGGTTACGCCGGAGGCAGCGCGTTTACTGCGGCCATTGCATCTCGCCCTTCAACACCTTGGCGCTCATTTCCAGGCTCGATTCGTCTTGCAGGGCGGGATAGTGCTTTTTCATCGCCGCGATCAGTTCGGCGGCATGACGGGTTTTGGGCAATTCAGCTTCAAGCGTGCTCAGGTAGCGTTGGGTAAAGGTGACCGATTCCAGGGTTTGCGCCGCGCCCGGCAGATAATGCCCCGGCACTACCGTCAGCGGTTGCAACGCCTGGATGCCGGAAAGGGTTTGCTGCCAGTGAGCGCGCGAGGCTTTGGTTTGCGTATCCGCCATCCACAGATGGATGTTGTTGCCGGAAACCGGCACCCCGCCGACCACCGCCTTCAGCGCCGGGATCCACACATAGGTGCGGTCCGGCGTTGGGCCATTCAGGCCCTTGATCGCGATCTTTTGGCCGTCAACGCTAAAGCTGTCGCCCTGCAACGGCTGCGGCACGATCAACTTGCGTGGCGCGTTTTCTTTCAGGATGGGCCCCCAATAGGCCAGCTTGCCGTCTTTGCTGGCGTTGATCGCGTTGATGGTCGCCGGCGAGGCGATGATTTTCGCCGCCGGGAAGGCGGCCTGAATCACGTCCAGGCCGAAATAGAAATCCGGATCGGAATGGCTGATGTAGACGGTGGTCAGTTTCTTGCCGCCGGCCTTGATCTTTTTCACCAACGCTTCAGCGTCATTGCGCTGAAACTGCGCATCAATCAGTGCCACTTCGTGTTGGCCGCTGATAATTTCGGATGATACCGGGAAGATGCTTTTTTCCCCTGGGTTATAAACCTCCAGCGTCAGTGGCGGCGTGACGGCGGCGGTGCTTAACGTGGGGGGCGCGCTGAGAGCCAGCGCCAGAAAAAGGTGTTTGAACATGTGTGGTGCCCTAGATGAGGTGATGTTAGCGCCATAGGATAGGTTGCATAAAACGAACGAAAAACCGGATAATCTGCAATTATCAATTGCGTAAATCGAGCGAATTATGGATCGCATTATTGCGGCAGAGGTCTTCGTCGCCATTGTAGAGCGCGGCAGCATGATTGCGGCGGCTGAAGCGTTGGGCATGTCGCGCGCCATGGTGACGCGTTATCTGGCGCAGATGGAGCAATGGGCCGGTGCGCGCTTGTTGCACCGCACCACGCGCCGCCTGAGCCTGACGGATGCCGGCGAGCGCACGTTAGAGCGCTGCCGCCGGATGCTGGCGCTGGCCGGTGAGATCGATCTGGCCAATGGCGAACAGGGGGATGCGCTGCGCGGTTTGCTGCGTATCAGTTGTTCGCAGTCGTTGGGGCAAAACGCATTGGCCCGCGCGGTGGTGGAATATCAGCAGCGTTACCCACAGGTGGCGGTCGATATGCAGATGAGCAACCGCACGGTGAACCTGGTGGAGGAACGGATTGATTTGGCATTGCGCATCACCAACGAACTGGACCCCAACCTGATCGCCCGGCCGCTATCCACCTGTGATTCAGTGGTCTGCGCCGCACCGGCCTATTTGGCCGCGCACGGCATCCCGCGCCAGCCGCAGGATCTGGCGTTGCATAACTGCCTGACCTATTCCTATTTCGGTAAAAGCCTGTGGCACTTTAACCATCGGGATGGGGAAACCGCGGTGGCGGTGAGTGGCAACCTGAGCGCCAATGAATCGATGGTGTTAATGACCAGCGCCCTGCTGGGCGCCGGCATAGCGCTCCAGCCTTACTATTCGGTGGCGCCGCTGCTGGCCAGCGGCGAACTGGTGGAACTGCTGCCGGCATACCGGCCGCGGGCGATGGGGATTTATGGTATTTACACCTCGCGCAACCAGATGCCGGCGGCGGTGCGCACCATGCTGGATTTTCTGGTGGCGTGGTTTGCCAATGATGGGCAGTGGCGTGCCGGCTTACGCTAACATTATTAACGGTGGTGTAACATTTATACACATTTTTCATCATTAGCCCATTCAATCGCTTAGCGCGCCGCCAGTGGTTTTTTCTGCGCTGTGGGCGTTTTGCCACTGGCGGACTTTTTACCTGCCATGCTATTGCTATAAACGGGAACACGCTGTTTTTCCTGGGTTATATCTATCTTGCAAGCCGCTGGGGCGTTTCGCCGTGCGGCGTCTTTGTTTTCATCTTGGCGGCCGTCCGGCCGTTCACCGCGTTTCGTCTTTAATCTGCTCTGCGCACGTTGCAGCGGGGCGTTGTTGATTGGGAGCGTAATACATGCCGGTTTCACTGTTTGCACTGGCGCTAAGTGCATTTGCCATTGGCACGACTGAATTTGTCATTATGGGGCTGTTGCCGGAGGTGGCCGGCGATTTGCAGGTGTCGATTCCCAGCGCCGGCTGGCTGATCTCCGGCTATGCGCTGGGGGTGGCGATCGGCGCGCCGATCATGGCGCTGCTGACCGCCCGCCTGCCGCGCAAAAAAACGCTGTTGTTGCTGATGACGATTTTTATCGTGGGCAACCTGATGTGTGCGCTGGGCTACAGCTATGGTTTCCTGATGCTGGCGCGGGTGATTACCGCACTGTGCCACGGCGCTTTCTTTGGCATCGGTGCGGTGGTGGCAGCCAATCTGGTGGCGCCGAACCGCCGGGCCTCTGCCGTGGCGATGATGTTTACCGGGCTGACGCTGGCGAACGTGCTCGGCGTGCCGTTGGGGACGGCCCTGGGGCAGATGTTGGGCTGGCGCTCCACATTTTGGGCGGTATCGCTGATTGGGGTGTTTTCCCTGCTGGCGCTGTATACCAAACTGCCGGAGGTGCGCGACGAAGCGCCGGCCGAGTTGAAAAAGGAACTGGCGGCGCTGCGTGGCGGCGGCATTTGGCTGTCACTGTTGATGACGGTGGCGTTTGCCGCATCGATGTTTGCGCTGTTTACTTATATCGCGCCGCTGTTGACGGAAGTGACCGGCGTGGCGCCTGCCGGGGTCAGTTGGACGCTGTTGTTGATGGGGGTTGGCCTGACGCTGGGTAATATCCTCGGCGGCCGCCTGGCGGACTGGCGCCTGGGGGTGACGCTGACCGGCGTTTTCCTGGCGATCGCTTTTTTCTCTGCGTTGTTTCACTGGACCAGCCATTCGCTGGTGCCGGCCGAGTTAACGCTGTTCCTGTGGGCGGCGGCCTCGTTTGCCGCGGTGCCGGCGTTGCAGATTAACGTGGTGGCCTACGGCAAAAAAGCGCCCAACCTGGTTTCCACCCTCAACATTGCCGCCTTTAATCTGGGCAATGCGCTGGGCGCCTGGGCCGGCGGCCGGGTGATTGCGCACGGTTTTGGGCTGACCGCGGTGCCGCTGGCGGCGGCGTTGATCGCCGCGTTTGGCCTGGCGTTGTGCCTGCTGACCTTCGGGCGCATGCGGCGTATCCGGGCGCAGCACGGCGCTTAGCGTGCTGTCACTTCTGCCAGGCGGGCGGGCAACTGTTCTACCTGCTGTTGCAGGTGCTGAATAAAGGCGGTGACCAGCGCCGAAGACGGGCGGTGCAATGGCCGGATCAGGCTGACGGTAAAGGGCACCGCCGTGCTGAATGGGCGCACGTGCACGCCGTTTCCGGCGTAATCCAGCGCTGTCAACGGGTTGACGATGGAAAGACCGACCCCCGCTTTTACCATGGCGCATACCGAAGCGGCGCTGTGGGTTTCCATCACCAGCCGCCGATCAACCCGCTGCTCCTGGAACAAGGCATCAAGCAACTGGCGGTAGCTGTCGGTGCTGGACAAACTGATGTAATTCTCGCCGTCGAAATCCTGCGGCGTCAGGATCTCTTTTGCCGCCAGCGGGTGCCCGGCGGGCAATACGCACACTTCATCCAGCGCCATTAGCGTTAGCCGCTCCGTGCCGGCGGGGGTATGCGGGTTTTCCGTCAGGCCCAGATCGTGGCGCTGCGCCGATAGCCATTCTTCCAGCAGCGGCGATTCCTGTGGGATCACGCTGAAGCTGACCTCCGGATAACGATCGATAAAGGGTTTGCAGATCGCCGGCAGCAACGATTGCGAAAATACCGGCAGGCAGGCGATGGAAAGTTGCGCCTGCTGGAACTGGCGGATGCCGGCGGCGGCGTTGATGATTCGCTCCAGCCCGTAATAGGAGCGCTGCACTTCTTCATACAGCCTCAGCCCCTGTACCGTCGGGTATAGGCGGCCGCGCACCCGATCGAACAACTGCAGCCGGATCAGTTTTTCAAAGCGCGCCAGCTCGCGGCTGACGGTCGGTTGGGAGGTTTGCAGCAATGCCGCGGCTTCGGTGAGGTTGCCGGTGGTCATCACCGCCTGGAAGATCTCAATCTGGCGCAGGGTAATGGCGTGCATGGGGCTCTCTGCTGGCGGCTAAAGCCATATCATAAATGAATAGACTATGGCGAAATAGATATTTTTCAGCCGTAACGGCTTGCGGCATGATGATGAAAATCGTTATTTTGGGATAACTGCCATGCCACGCGCATTGAATGACACCACCACCGCCTTGAACGCCGCTAACTTGCTGGCGCTGCCGGCCCGTTTCGGTTGCCCAGTCTGGGCTTATGACGCCGAAATTATCAAACAACAGATCGCCCAACTGCGGCACTTCGATGTGATCCGCTTCGCCCAGAAGGCCTGTTCCAACATCCACATTCTGCGCCTGATGCGTGAGCAGGGCGTGAAGGTGGATTCGGTGTCGCTGGGGGAAATCGAGCGTGCGCTGCAGGCCGGTTTTCAGCCGGGCGGCGATGAGATCGTGTTTACCGCCGATCTGCTGGATCAGGCCACGCTGGCGCGCGTCAGCGAACTGAAAATCCCGGTCAACGCCGGCTCCATCGATATGCTGGAGCAACTGGGGCAGTGCGCCGCCGGCCACCCGGTATGGCTGCGCGTTAACCCTGGGTTTGGCCACGGCCACAGCCAGAAAACCAATACCGGCGGCGAGAACAGCAAGCACGGCATCTGGTATGAGGATTTACCGCAGGCGATCGAAAAGATTCAGCGCCATGGCCTGCAACTGATCGGCGTACATATGCATATCGGTTCCGGCGTGGATTACCAGCACCTGGCGCGCGTTTGTGATGCCATGGTGCAGCAGGTGATTGCGCTGGGGCAGGATTTGCACGCCATCTCCGCCGGCGGCGGCCTGTCGATTCCCTATCAGCAAGGGGATGAGGCGATCGATACGGAAAACTATTTCGGGCTGTGGGACGCCGCGCGGGCGCGCATTGCCGCACATCTTGGCCACCCGGTGAAGCTGGAAATCGAACCGGGCCGTTTCCTGGTGGCGGAGGCTGGCGTGCTGGTGGCGCAAGTGCGCGCGGTGAAAGACATGGGCAGCCGCCACTTTGTGCTGGTGGACGCCGGGTTTAACGATCTGATGCGCCCCTCCATGTATGGCAGCTATCACCATATCTCGCTATTGCCGGCGGATGGCCGCGCGCTTGCCGGGCAACCGCTGCGTGAAACCGTGGTTGCCGGGCCGCTATGCGAATCCGGCGATGTGTTTACCCAGCAGGCCGGCGGCGGCATTGAAACCCGCGCGTTGCCGCCGGTGCAGGTGAACGACTATCTGGTGTTCCACGATACTGGCGCCTACGGCGCTTCGATGTCGTCCAATTACAACAGCCGCCCGCTGTTGCCGGAGGTGCTGTTTGAGCATGGCGTACCGCGCCTGATCCGCCGCAGGCAGACCATTGAAGAGCTGATCGCGCTGGAGTTGGTTTAGCCGAAGCCCGTGGGCTGGTGATTGCCGCCGGGCCACACGCTGCCCACGGCTACTGCCCGGCGTAGGGCCCCGGCACCACGGAATCACGCAGCCGCAGTTCGCCGGTAAACGGCGTCAGCGGCGGCGTTTTTTCATGGTTAATCAGGCGGAAGGCTTGCGTGATGGCGGCTTCGATCATCGCATCAATCGGCAGGTAGACGGTGGAAAGCGCCGGGTGCAGGTAGGCTGCGCTGGGCTCGTCGTCAAAGCCGAACAGCGAAACCTCCTGCGGCAGGCGTTTCCCCGCTTCATTCAGGGCTTTCATCGCGCCGATCGCCATATCGTCATTGCTGGCAAACAGGGCGCTGAACGCCACCTTGCGCGCCAGCAGCTCGCGGCAGCCGTGGTAGCCGCTGGGTACGCTGCTGTCGCCGTGGGCGATCAACTGTTCGTTATACGGCAACCGCTGCTGCTGCAAAGCCTGGCGATAGCCGGCCAGGCGCGCCTGGGCGGTTGGCGTGGCGATCGGCCCGGTGATGCAGGCGATCTCACGGTGCCCCTGGCGGATCAAATAGTCGACGGCGTTGAAGGCGGCGCGCTGCTGCTCAAAGAACACGCAGCGTTCGCGCGCCTGCGGCAGATCGCGGTTGATGATCATCAACGGAACCGGCAGGGTGTTCAGCAGCGCCATCAGCGCGGGTTCGGACATAAAGCGGGTATAAAGAATAATCGCGTCGCATCGGCGGTCTGCCAGCAACTGCACCGCCTGCCGTTCATCCTCCGGCGAGTCATGGCCGTCGGTCACGATCAGATGCTTGCCGCTGGCTTCCACCTGCTTGGCGGCCTGGCGTAGCAGGCGGCCAAAGTAGGGGCCGTCGAAGTTGGAAACCACCAACCCAATACTGTTGGAGCTTTTATTGGCCAGCGACTGGGCGAGAAAATTCGGCCGGTAGCCCAACTCATCCATGGCTTTGAATACCGCGTCGCGGGTGCTTTTTTTCACCTGGCCGGTGCCGTTTAATACGCGTGATACCGTGGCTTTAGAAACCCCCGCGCGCAGGGCGACATCCAACATGGTGATCATCTGTGGCTAACCTCTTTCAACGTCCGCTATGACAAATTTTGCCGAGTTTAGCATAGCGGCGTCAGCGATCGGCGCCCGCCAGGCTGGCGACTGAATGGCGGCGCACCAGCGTGGGGCTGAACATGTGGGTGGTTTCCGGCAGCGGCTGGTTATTGGCCAGCGCTAACGCCAGCTCGGCGGCCTGGGTGGCCATCGCCACCACCGGGTAGCGGATGGTGGTTAAGCGCGGGCGCAGATAACGCGAGATCAACACATCGTCAAAGCCAATCAGCGAAATTTTCCCCGGCACGTCAATGCCGTTGTCGCTTAATACCGAAAGTGCGCCGGCGGCCATCGGATCGTTATAGCAGGTGGCGGCGGTGAATGGTTTGCTGCGCCCCAGCAGCTCGATCATCGCCTGTTCGCCGCCGACCACGTCGGGCTCGCCATAGACAATCAGTTTTTCATCCAGCGCGATGTCATGCTCTTGTAAGGCGTCCAGATAGCCCTGCAGCCGGTCGGCCGCATCGGAAATCTTGTGGGTGGAGCAGAGGATCGCGATACGCCGGTGCCCCTGTTGGATCAGATGGCGCGTGGCGAGCCAGGCGCCATAGCGATCGTCGAGCGCCACGCAGCGCTGCTCAAACCCCGGCAGCGTGCGGTTAATCAGCACCATGCCTGGGATTTGTTCCATCCACACGCCCAGTTCGCTGTCGCTCAGCGTTTTGGCGTGCACCACCAGCGCGCCGCAGCGGTGGCGCACCAGTTGCTCAATCGCCTGGCGCTCTTTTTCGGCATCGTGATAGCCGTTGCCAATCAGCAGGAAGTTGTGCGTGGCGTAGGCCACCTGTTCCACCGCCTTGACCATCGTGCCAAAGAACGGATCGGATACGTCACTAACCACCAGCCCCAGCGTTTCGGTGGATTGCTGTGCCAGCGCGCGCGCATTGGCGTTGGGGTGATACTGCAGTTGTTCCATCGCCGCCAGCACGGCGTTGCGCGATCCTTCGCTGGCTTTGGGCGAATTGTTGATGACGCGTGATACCGTGGCTACGGAAACGCCCGCAAGCCTGGCAACATCCTTTATCGTGGCCATAGTTTTCAATGATCCTGGGTAACCGCTTACACGCCCACAGTCTTGCGGAAAAAAACCGGCGCTGCAAGCGGCGGCAGCGCCAACTGTGGTGTTACCGGCATAATTGGCGCTTTACACCGCTCGTTACACTTTGCGCGCTAATGTTTCGATTGTTCGTTGGCCGCCTGGCCGGGCCACGCGCTACAGTATTTGGACCCAGAGGTATTGATTGGTGAGTGTCAACATTCGTGTTGAACCCATTGTCCTTGCACCAACCTACGCAGATGCGTAGGTTTTTTTTTGCCCGCCGTTTAGCCGTCGCCGCAGCCCATTTCTGCTGATTTCATGAGTTATTTCCAGCCGGTGCGGGATATTTACAGCTGGTTGCATTTAGAGCAGAACGTTTGCGTTTCTGCGGTAGTTTCTTACGTGGCCTTTCTCTAGAGTAGGTAGTCCCAGAGGTATTGATTGGTGAGAAATCAGCATACCCGGTATGTTGATACCATTTTCAATTGCACCAACCTACGCGGATGCGTAGGTTTTTTTTTGCCCCGCCCCTGCCATATAGTATTCTTTGCCCCTACAACCGTTTAGCCAAGGAGAAGGGGCATGATGTATGCCATATTACGCACACTGTTCCGGGTGTTGTTTCGCGTGCGCGTTGAAGGTGACCTAAACAACGTAAATCAGCAAAAATTGCTGATCACCCCCAATCACGTCTCTTTCCTTGATGGCGCACTGTTAGCGCTGTTCCTGCCGATCAAGCCGGTGTTTGCCGTCTATTCCAGCGTTTCCGATCGCTGGTTTATGCGGTGGCTGAAAAACTATGTCGATTTTGTCTCGCTGGATCCCACCAAGCCGATGGCGGTGAAGAACCTGGTGCGCGAAGTGCAAAAAGGCCGGCCTATCGTGGTGTTCCCGGAAGGGCGCATCACGGTGACCGGTTCGCTGATGAAGGTCTATGACGGCGCCGGGTTTATCGCCGCCAAATCCGGCGCCACCGTGGTGCCGGTGCGTATTGACGGCCCTGAATACAGCCCGTTTGGCCGTATGGCCGGGGTATTTAAAATCCGCTGGTTCCCGTCGATCACCCTGTCTATTTTACCCCCTTGCCAACTGCCGATGCCGCAAGCGCCGCGCGCCCGCGAGCGCCGCATGCTGGCGGGGGAAAAATTGCACCAGATCATGATGCAGGCGCGGATGGACACCCGCACGCCGCAAACGCTGTTCGGCGCGCTGCTGGCGGCCAGCCAACGCTATGGCTACGGCAAGCCCTGCATTGAAGATATCAATTTTCAGGAAGACAGCTACCGCGGGCTGATCAAAAAGTCGCTGGGCGTCAGCCGTATCCTGCAACGTTTTACGGCGGAAAGGGAACACGTCGGGTTGCTGTTGCCGAACGCCACCATCACCGTGGCGGCGATTTTTGGCGCCTCGCTGCGCAACCGCATCCCGGCGATGTTGAATTACACCGCAGGCGCCAACGGGTTGAAAAGCGCGATGACCGCGGCGACCATCAACACCATTGTCACCTCCCGGCAGTTCCTGGAAAAGGGCAAGCTCACCCACCTGCCCGAACAGGTGCCGCAGGCCAACTGGGTCTATCTGGAAGATCTGAAAGACACAGTTACCCTGGCGGATAAGCTGTGGATCCTGCGCCACCTGCTGCAGCCCGCCCGCGCCATGCTGGCGCAGCAGCCGGACGATGCGGCACTGGTGCTGTTCACCTCCGGCTCTGAAGGCACGCCGAAGGGCGTGGTTCATTCCCATGCCAGCTTGCTGGCCAACGTCGAACAGATTCGCACGATTGCCGATTTCACCCCGCGCGATCGTTTCATGTCGTCGTTGCCGCTGTTTCACTCCTTCGGCCTGACCGTCGGGCTGATTACGCCGCTGATCACCGGCAGCCGGGTCTTCCTCTACCCAAGCCCGCTGCATTACCGGGTAGTGCCGGAGCTGGTTTACGATAAAAACTGCACGGTGCTGTTCGGCACGCCGACCTTCCTGAACAACTATGCGCGCTTTGCCCACCCGTATGATTTTGCCCGCCTGCGCTACGTGGTGGCTGGCGCGGAGAAACTGGCGGACAGCACCCGGCAAATCTGGCAGGACAAGTTCGGTATCCGCATTCTGGAGGGCTATGGCGTGACCGAGTGTGCGCCGGTGGTGTCGATCAACGTGCCGATGGCGGCCAAAGTGGGCACCGTCGGGCGCATCATGCCGAAGATGGAGGCGCGCCTGATCGCCATGCCGGGGATTGAGCACGGCGGCCGCCTGCAACTGAAAGGCCCGAACATCATGAAAGGCTATCTGCGCGTCGAACGCCCAGGCGAACTGGAGCCGCCGGCCGCGGAAGACCAACACGGCAACGTGCAGCTAGGCTGGTACGACACCGGCGATATCGTCACGCTGGATGAACAGGGTTACTGCGCTATCCGCGGCCGGGTGAAGCGCTTCGCCAAGCTGGCTGGGGAGATGGTTTCGCTGGAGAGCGTCGAACAGCTGGCGCTCAGCGTATCGCCGGATGGCCAGCACGCGGCGACGGTGAAAAGCGACAGCAGCAAAGGCGAAGTGCTGGTGCTGTTTACCACCGATGCCGCGGTTACCCGCGATGCGCTGTTGCGCGCCGCGCGCGAGCAGGGCATCCCGGAGCTGGCGGTGCCGCGCGATATTCGCGTGCAGAAAACGTTGCCGGTGCTGGGCAGCGGCAAACCCGATTTTGTGACCCTGCGTAAAATGGCCGAGCAGCCGGAGAATGCCCAATGAATACCTCGTCGCATAATACGGATGCGCCGTTGCTGTCACGCAGCATGATAGCGGTGATCTGCGCCCAGTTCTTTTCGGCGTTTGGCGATAACGCACTGCTGTTCGCCACCCTGGCGCTGATCAAACAGCAGCACTACCCGGACTGGAGCCAGCCGGTGTTGCAGATGGCGTTTGTCGCCACCTACATTATTCTGGCGCCTTTTGTCGGCCAGATCGCCGACAGCTTCTCCAAGGGGCGGGTGATGATGGTGGCCAATGGCCTGAAGCTGGCCGGCGCACTGGCGATTTGTTTCGGCTTTGATCCATTTCTTGGCTATACCCTGGTGGGGATTGGTGCGGCGGCCTATTCGCCGGCCAAATACGGCATCCTGGGGGAAATCGCCCGTGGCGATCAGTTGGTGAAGGCGAACGGCCTGATGGAAGCATCGACCATCGCAGCAATCCTGATAGGCTCCGTCGCCGGCGGGGTGCTGGCGGACTGGCATATTATCGCTGCGCTGGCGGCGTGCGCGCTGGTGTATGCCGCCGCGGTAGTGGCTAACTACTATATTCCGTATCTTGCAGCGGCGCACCCCGGCACCTCCTGGCGGCCGCTGGCGATGGGCCGGGCGTTTTTCAGCGCCTGCAAAACGCTATGGCGCGATGGCCAGACGCGTTTCTCGCTGATTGGCACCAGCCTGTTCTGGGGCGCCGGCGTGACGCTGCGTTTCCTGCTGGTGCTGTGGGTGCCGGTTGCGCTGGGTATTAGCGATAACGCCACGCCGACGTTGCTCAATGCCATGGTCGCCGTGGGGATCGTCGCCGGCGCCGGTGCGGCGGCGCGCTTCGTGACGCTGGAAACGGTAAAGCGCTGTATGCCTTCCGGGATCCTGATTGGCGTGGTAGTGGCGATCTTCGCACTGCAGACCAGCATGTTCAATGCCTACCTGCTGCTGTTCGCCATTGGCGTGTTGGGGGGCTTTTTCGTGGTGCCGTTGAATGCGCTGTTGCAGGCGCGCGGCAAGCTATCGGTTGGCGCGGGCAACGCGATCGCCGTGCAGAACCTGGGCGAGAACGCGGCGATGTTGTTAATGCTGGGCCTGTATTCGCTGGTGGTGAAAATGGGCGTGCCGGTGGTCGGGGTCGGTATTGGGTTCGGCGTGGTGTTCGCGCTGGCGATTGCCGCACTGTGGTTTTCGCAGCGGCGCGCGGCCTAGACCGCGCACCGAGGATTACAGAGGTTAAGGCGCGGGGATGGTAAAGCGGCTGTGGATTTCTTCCAGTGCCTGCAATACCTCTTCACCTAACGTCAGGTTGAAGCTGTCGATGTTGGTTTTCAACTGTTCCAGCGTGGTGGCGCCCAGCAGAGTGCTGGCGACAAACGGTTGCTGGCGCACGAACGCCAACGCCATCTGCGCGGGATCCAGCCCGTGCTTTTTCGCCAACGCCACGTATTCAGCGATCGCCTGCTCGCTGTGCGGCGAGGAGTAGCGGGTAAAGCGGCTGAATAGCGTATTGCGTGCGCCGGCCGGCTTGGCGCCGTTCAGGTATTTGCCGGTCAGGGTGCCGAAGGCCAGGCAGGAATAGGCCAACAGTTCCACCCCTTCATGCTGGCTGATTTCCGCCAGGCCGACTTCAAAGCTGCGGTTCAGCAGGCTGTAGGGGTTCTGGATGGTCACAATGCGCGGCAGCTCGTGTTTTTCCGCCAGGTGCAGGTAGCGCATTACGCCGTAGGGCGTTTCGTTGGAAACGCCAATATAGCGGATCTTGCCGGCGCGCACCTGTTCGTTCAGGGCTTCCAGCGTTTCCAGCAGTGTGACCGCCGCTTTTTCATCGCTATAGCGGTAGTTCAGCTTGCCGAAAAAGTTGGTGGCGCGCTGCGGCCAGTGCAACTGGTACAGATCCAGGTAATCGGTGTTCAGGCGTTGCAGGCTGGCGTCCAGCGCCGCACGGATGTTTTTTCGATCCAGCGCTTGGTTAGGGCGAATGCCGTTGTCGTTGCCGCGTACCGGCCCGACCACTTTGCTCGCCAACACGATCTTTTCGCGGTTGCCGCGCGCTTTGATCCAACTGCCGATGTACTGTTCGGTCAGGCCCTGTGTTTCCGGGCGCGGGGGAACCGGGTACATTTCCGCAGTATCAATCAGGTTGATACCCGCAGCTAAGGCATAATCCAGCTGCGCATGGGCATCGGCTTCGCTATTTTGTTCGCCAAAGGTCATCGTGCCCAGTCCCAGCACACTCACTTCTAAAGAACTGTGGGGAATTCGGTGATATTGCATTAACGGCCTTCCTTAATAGAGCGCTTAACAGGAGCCTGGTGAAAGATGCGACGCAGGGCGCCTTTTCCGACTATAACCAAGCCGCGAACGGGGGGGAAGAGGATTAAAGCGGGGCAGAGCAGAAAGCTATCACGCCGTGAGGGCGCGATAGCGCAATGAGGCAGGCGGTGCACTGCCTAGGCTTAACTTAGCGTTCGATGATTTGTGAAACCTGATCGCTGTTAATCTGGCGGTTGTTGCCTTGTTCGTCCGTATAACTGATTAAGCCGGTGTCGCTATCCATCTGCGGCTTGCCCTGGGTGAGGATCATGTTCCCCTCTTTGGTCGCCATCACATAATTGCTGGAACACCCCGCCAGCATGGCGATCGTCAGCAGCGCTGATACCGCCATTACCCATTTCTTCATTGCGCGAATCCTTATCTGTGTCAAAGAGTCGTGGTCAAGAATAACAAATTTTGGCCGGTGAAAGTTTCGGATAAGTCTTTATCTGCGCCGGTGCCGCTCTGGCCCCGGATAAGGGCCAGGCGCACGGCTTAATCCGCGGTATGGCTTTTCCTGCTGCGCACCAGGTTCAAGGCTTCGACCGACATCGAGAAGAACATCGCAAAGTAGATGTAGCCTTTGGGCACGTGGATCTGGAAGCTTTCCAGCATCAGGGTGAAGCCCACTAGGATCAGGAAAGAGAGCGCCAGCATTTTTACCGAAGGATGGCGGCTGACGAATTCGCCAATCGGCCGGGCGGCGAACATCATCACGCCCACGGCAATCACCACCGCGGCCATCATAATGAACAGATGATCGGACAACCCGACCGCAGTGATCACCGAGTCCAGGCTGAAGATAATATCCAGCAGCATGATCTGAATGATGGCGCCCCAAAAGCTGTGCACTTTGGTGTGGTGTTCTTCTTCCGAGCCTTCGATGGTTTCGTGGATCTCTTTGCTGGCTTTCCAAATCAGGAACAACCCGCCGAAGAGCAGAATCAGATCGCGCGTGGAAATATCAAAGCCAGCGACGCTGAACAGCGGGTGCGTCAGGCGAACAACCCAGGCAATGGAAGCCAGCAACGCCAGGCGCATCAGCATCGCCGCCGCCAGCCCCATGCGGCGCGCTTTGTTTTGCTGCGCCTTCGGCAGTTTTGCCACCACCAGTGAAAGAAAAATAATGTTATCGATACCCAAAACGATCTCAAGGATGGTCAGCGTGCCTAATGCCAACCAGGCATTGGGATCCATAATCCATTCAAACATTGCCCAGAACACCTCAAAAAATGCAAAGTAGCGATTATACGCGTTTCTGAAAGCCGCGACACCGCGTTGCCCGCGATGGCGTGCGGCTAGCGCCTTTAAACCGTGAAATGCCGGGCCAGCAGGGCCGCGGTGAAACGCTTTTTCAGATAAAAACCGCGCGGCAAGGTCAGGATGGGTTGGCCCTGTTCGCCGATTGCTTCGGTCAGGGCTTTACTGTTGGCCGCCTTGGGCCGCAGTTGCAGCACTTCGCCATGGCGTGCGGTGATACGCTCAACGTGGCCGAGCACGATCAGATCCATCAGCTCTTCCCAGTCGCGGCGCAGCATCTCTTCTTCTTGCGCATTGGGGCTCCAGAGCAGCGGCGAACCGACCCGGCGCTGCGCCAGTGGAATTTGGCGTTCGCCTTCAACCGGGATCCACAGCACCCGGGCCAGCTTGTGGCGCACGTGGCTGCTTTCCCAGGTGACCCCACTGTTGCCGGTCAGCGGCGCAACGCAGACAAAGGTGGTTTCCAGCGGATTGCCGCCGGCGTCGACCGGAATGGTCTTCAACTCAATGCCCAGCTCCGGGAAATCTTGTTCCGGTTTGCTGCCGGCCATTGCGCCCAGGTAAAGCTCCAGCAGCATGCCCACCCAGCCTTTATCCCGCTTCAGGTTGTTGGGGATGGCGATTTGCGCCTGCGCGGCCAGCTCGCCAAAGTTAAAGCCGGCCAGCGTCTGGGCGCGCTCAAACAACTGGCGTTCGTTTTCCGGTGGGGCGGGCAGTGGGGATAAAAAAGCCATAAATCAAAGCCTGTTAATGCTGGTCAAAAAAAACACTGACTTTACGCACCGCAAAAAACGGCTGGGTACGATAAGGGAAAAGTGTAATAGTAGCATGATTTTCCATGGTTTTTTTCTTCGCCGGCGCTGGATTGCCGAAACCGGCCCGCGCTTGTGCACCTGAAGCCACCGACAATGAACAGGATCTTACACCTATTTATCCACAGATTTATGGGATAACCCAAAATTTTCCCGATCACTGGTTCGATTTACAGCCTTGACGTGGCGGGTTTATTGCGAAATTGCCCGTTTTGTGCGTAACTCCGGCGGATAATCTGTGGATAAAAAAGGCGTTGGTGGATCTTTCGCCAGCCTAAGATCCTAAGCGTGCATAGATCACATTTTTCCCCTGTTCATAACTGAAGTAATCGATTTACCTGTTTGTTTTTAAAGTAAATATATAAATTTTTTTTTGGCGGTGATTTTGTACTGTCTGGAGTTTTACCCGTTTATTCATTGAGTTCTACACACACCTATCCACAGAAAAAGTGAATAAAAGCGCCCTGCGAGGCCAACGTGTGTTTATAACTTTGCCATTATCTGTGAGTTATCCAAATGTTATCCGGCGCGCACGGCTGCAAAGCAGTGGTTTACCGCCTGTGGCATGTGTGAAACAATCAGGTCATCTTTACGAATTTATGCTTATCGAGGTAGTCCGGTGATCGATGATGATGGCTACCGCCCGAATGTTGGTATCGTAATCTGTAATCGTCAGGGGCAGGTCCTATGGGCCCGCCGTTACGGTCAACACTCTTGGCAGTTCCCCCAGGGCGGCATAAACCCTGGCGAAACGCCTGAGCAAGCGATGTACCGTGAGCTGTTCGAAGAAGTGGGCTTGAGCAGAAAGGATGTGCGTATCCTGGCCTCAACCCGTAACTGGTTGCGCTATAAATTGCCAAAACGTTTGGTGCGTTGGGACACAAAGCCGGTATGTATCGGCCAAAAGCAAAAATGGTTTCTGCTGCAGCTTATGTGCAACGAAGCGGATATCAACATGCAGCGCAGCGGCACGCCCGAGTTTGATGGCTGGCGCTGGGTGAGCTTCTGGTATCCGGTGCGGCAGGTTGTGTCGTTCAAGCGTGATGTCTATCGCCGGGTGATGAAGGAATTCTCCGTGACCGTCATGCCGATGCAGGAGCCGGCGCCGCAACGGCAGGCTCCCCCCTACCGTAGAAAGAGAGGTTGAGTTAAGCAGACTATGCTGACGCGCTTGCGAGAAATTGTTGAAAAGGTGGCTGGTGCGGCCAGTTTGGCAGAGTCGTTGGATATTCTGGTCAACGAAACCTGTCAGGCGATGGATACGGAAGTGTGCTCTATCTATCTGGCTGACAATGATCGCCGCTGTTATTACCTGATGGCGACGCGCGGGTTGAAAAAACCGCGCGGGCGCGCCGTGGCGCTGGCATTTGATGAAGGCGTGGTTGGGCTGGTGGGGCGCCGTGCGGAGCCCATCAACCTGGCGGATGCGCAGAGCCACCCCAGCTTCAAGTATGTGCCGCAGGTAAAGGAAGATCGTTTTCGATCCTTCCTCGGGGTGCCGATCATCCACCGCCGCCAACTGCTTGGCGTGTTAGTGGTGCAGCAGCGTGAGCTGCGCCAGTTCGATGAAAGTGAAGAATCCTTTATGGTCACCCTGGCCACACAAATGGCCGGGATCCTCTCGCAGTCGCAACTCAATGCCATTTTCGGTCAGTATCGCCAAACGCGTGTGCGCGCGCTGGCCGCCGCGCCGGGCGTGGCGGTGGCGGAAGGTTGGCAGGACAGCAGCCAGCCCACGCTCGAACAGGTGTACAAGGCTTCTACGCTGGATACCGCCAGGGAGCGTGAGCGCCTGACGCACGCGCTGGAAGAGGCCGGCGCGGAGTTCCGCCGCTTCAGCAAGCGTTTTAGCGCCGGCGCGCAAAAAGAAAGCGCGGCTATTTTTGATCTTTATTCCCACCTGTTGAACGACTCCCGCCTGAAGCGCGAACTGTTTGCCGAAATTGACGCCGGCTCGGTGGCCGAATGGGCGGTGAAGCAGGTGATCGAAGCCTTTGCCGAACAGTTCGCCAAGCTGAAGGATACCTACATGCGCGAGCGCGCCAGCGATCTACGCGCACTCGGCCAACGCCTGCTGTTCTACCTTGACGACACCACCCACGGCGCCACCCAGTGGCCGCAGCGCTTTATTTTGGTGGCCGAAGAACTGAGCGCCACCCTGCTGGCGGAAGTGCCGCAGGATCGGCTGGCCGGCGTGGTGGTGCGCGATGGCGCCGCCAACTCGCACGCGGCGATCCTGGTGCGCGCCATGGGCGTGCCGACGGTGATGGGGGCGGATATTCAGCCCGCGTTGCTTAGCCAGCGCCTGCTGATCGTCGACGGTTACCGCGGCGAGCTGCTGGTGGATCCGGAGCCGGTGCTGGTGCAGGAATACCAGCGGCTGATTACCGAAGAACAAGAGCTCAGCAAGCTGGCGGAAGGGGACGTTGAGCAGCCGGCACAGTTGCAAAGCGGCGAACGGGTGCAGATATTGCTCAACGCCGGCCTAAGCCCAGAACATGAACAACTGCTTGGCGGCCGGGTCGACGGCGTGGGGCTGTACCGCACCGAAATCCCGTTCATGTTGCAAAGCGGCTTTCCTTCCGAAGAGGAGCAGGTCGCGCAGTATCAGGGCATGCTGCAGCTTTACCCGTCAAAGCCGGTAACGCTGCGCACCCTGGATGTCGGCGCGGATAAGCAACTGCCGTATATGCCGATCAGCGAAGAGAACCCCTGCCTCGGTTGGCGCGGCATTCGTATTACGCTCGATCAGCCGGAGATATTCCTGATTCAGGTGCGCGCCATGCTGCGTGCCAATGCCGGCACGGGCAACCTGAGCATCTTGCTGCCGATGGTAAGCAGCCTGGATGAGATAGACGAGGCGAAACGCCTGATCGATCGCGCCGGGCATGAGGTGGAAGAGATGCTCGGCTACGCCATCCCCAAACCGCAGATCGGCGTGATGCTGGAAGTGCCTTCGATGATCTTCCTGATCCCGCATTTGGCCGGGCGCGTGGATTTTATTTCCGTCGGCACCAACGATCTCACCCAGTACCTGTTGGCGGTCGATCGCAACAATACCCGGGTGGCCGCGTTGTACGATGGCCTGCATCCTTCCATGCTGCGCGTGCTGCAACTGATCGTCAGCCAGGGGGAAGCCGCCGGTCTGCGGGTGGCGCTGTGCGGCGAGCTGGCCGGCGATCCGATGGGGGCGCTGCTGCTGGTCGGCATGGGGTTCCGCAACCTGAGCATGAACGGGCGCAGCGTGGCGCGCATTAAGTACCTGCTGCGGCACATTGCCTTGCAGGATGCGCAAGCATTGGCCCAGCGTGTGTTGAATGCCCAAATGACCAGCGAAGTGCGCCACCTGGTGGCGGCGTTTATGGAGCGGCGCGGCATGGGCGGGCTGATCCGCGGCGGCCGCTGAAGGCAGCGGCTGTCTGATTTTTTTACAGAACTTTTCCCAGCGGGCCAATCCGGTCGGGGTTGTGCCTGTGCTATCATGCGCGTCTTTGGCCGTCATACCGTTCAATTTTGGTTGGCAGGTTCCACTGGTTGCGTTGAAGGCAGTGGCAAGATGATTTATCGCAGCTGTGTTTCGCCGTATTTGGCACCATCCGCCTGTGGATGGGTAGAACAATAGACTTATTGTGGTGATAGATGAGCAATAGCTATCTGGCGTTTCCTGAGTTTGATCCGGTGATTTTCTCGCTCGGCCCGGTGTCCCTGCATTGGTATGGGCTGATGTACCTGGTGGGGTTTGTTTTTGCCATGTGGTTAGCCATTCGCCGCGCCAATAAACCGGGCAGCGGCTGGACCCGGGATGAGGTGGAGAACCTGCTGTACGCCGGTTTCCTCGGGGTGTTTGTCGGCGGCCGCGTTGGCTATGTGCTGTTTTACAACCTACCGCTGTTCCTGGATAACCCTCTGTATCTGTTCAAAGTGTGGGACGGCGGCATGTCGTTCCACGGTGGCCTGATCGGCGTTATTCTGGTGATGTTTTGGTTTGCCCGCCGCACCGGGCGTAACTTCTTCCAGGTGTCGGATTTTATCGCCCCGTTAATCCCGTTTGGCCTGGGCGCCGGCCGGCTCGGCAACTTCATCAATGGCGAACTGTGGGGCCGTGTCACCACCGATGTGCCTTGGGCGATGCTGTTCCCTGGCTCGCGCACTGAGGATATGGCCATCGCCGTGGCCGATCCTAAATGGCTGCCGCTGTTGAATCAGTACGGCGTTTTGCCGCGCCACCCGTCGCAGCTGTACGAGCTGCTGCTGGAAGGGGTTGTGCTGTTTATCATTCTGAACCTGTTTATCCGCAAGCCCCGTCCGATGGGTGCCGTTTCCGGGTTGTTCCTGATTGGCTATGGGGCGTTTCGGATTATCGTCGAAGCGTTCCGCCAGCCTGACGCGCAACTCGGCCTGTTTGATAACATGATCAGCATGGGGCAGATCCTGTCGATTCCGATGGTGCTGGCCGGTATTATTATGATGATTTGGGCGTACCGTCGTCGCCCGCAGCAATAACCGTTTGTGAGGAAAAATGAAACAGTATCTGGACTTAATGAAAAAAGTGCTCGCTGAGGGCACCCCTAAAGCCGACCGTACCGGCACTGGCACGCTGTCGATTTTCGGCCACCAGATGCGTTTCAACCTGCAGGAAGGTTTCCCGCTGGTGAGCACCAAAAAATGCCATCTGCGCTCAATTATCCACGAACTGTTATGGTTCCTGAATGGCGACACCAACATTGCCTATCTGCACGAAAATAAGGTGAGCATTTGGGATGAGTGGGCGGACGAAAACGGCGATCTGGGGCCGGTTTACGGCAAACAGTGGCGTGCCTGGGGCGCGGCCGACGGCCGGCAGATCGACCAGCTTAGCACCGTGCTGCAGCAACTGAAGCAGGATCCTGACTCGCGCCGCATCATCGTTTCCGCCTGGAACGTGGGCGAGCTGGATCAAATGGCCCTGGCGCCGTGCCATGCCTTTTTCCAGTTCTACGTGGCGGATGGCAAGCTCTCTTGCCAACTGTATCAGCGTTCTTGCGACGTGTTCCTCGGCCTGCCGTTTAACATCGCCAGCTATGCGCTGCTGGTGCACATGATGGCGCAACAGTGCGATCTGGCTGTGGGCGACTTTGTTTGGACCGGTGGCGATACCCACTTGTATAACAACCATATGGAACAGACCCAACTGCAGTTGACGCGCGAGCCACGCCCGCTGCCAAAACTGATCATCAAACGTAAGCCTGAATCGCTGTTTGACTACCGCTTTGATGATTTTGCCATTGAAGGTTACGATCCTCACCCGGCGATCAAAGCACCGGTTGCTATCTAAGCCGGGCGATACACCGCTTTCCTCTCAGGGGCGCAACCATGTTGCGCCCCTGTTTTTTTGCCTGCTGCCGCCAGCCGGATAGCTTGTTTTTTGTGGCGCACGCCGCATAGCGGACGGTTTCCCTGCCGGTTGCAACATCTTTTCGCCATGTCTTTCCCAACCTGAAAACAACCCGCTGCCCCTGATGCTGCCGGGCAGGTATCCTCACGCCCATGAAGATCAAACGGATGGAAAGCCTTCGGCAGCAGCGGGGGTTCACGCTGCTGGAACTGCTGGCCGTTATGGCGCTGGTGGCGATATTGACCGGTTGGGGGATTAGCCAGTGGCGCCGCCAGCAACAGGCGCTGCGGCTGGAACAAACGGCCCAGCAACTGCTGGCGTTTCTTACCCGGTTGCAGGCCGATGCCCATTGGCGCAACCGCACGGCGCTGCTGTGGTTTCGGCAGGGCGAGCCCTGGTGCATTGGCAGCGGCGGCAGTGAACAGCCATGCCGGCCGGGCAACGCCTGGCTGTTTGTTCCCGAGCACCCCGATGTGGCGCTTAAGGACGTTACCCAAAAGGAGATGGGGTTCTATGGATTACGCAACAATGCCCAGGCTGGGCACATTACGCTTGGCAATGGGGTGGGCAACGTGCGGGTGGTGCTATCCGCCAAAGGGCGGCTGCGGTTATGCAGCGAAGGCGTAGCGATCGGAGGAATAACCTCATGCTAGTACGGGAAGGTGGCTTCACCCTGCCGGAGGTGTTGCTGGCCATGGCCTTCGGCAGCCTGATTGCGATAGCGGCGGCAAAAACCTATCCTTTGCTACGCCAGCAAACTTTGGCGCTGGGGCAACACTATCGCCTGGAAGTCACCCTGCGCCAAATCGCTTTTGGTATCGAAAAGGATCTGCGCCGCGCCGGTTTTTGCGCGGGCCAATGTACGGGTAAGCCATTGCTGATCGGCAATGCCGAAGGCGAAGCCACCGGCAGCTGCGTTATTGTCACTTACGATTTGAACCGCAATGGCCGCTGGGAAGTCGCCGGCGGCAGCGACGCGGAGCAGTTTGGCTACCGTTTGCGCCGCGGAGCACTGGAAACGCAGCGTGGCGTAACCCACTGCCGCGGCAATGGCTGGGAGCGGGTATTTGATCAGGACGATATTATCATCGAGGCCTTTACCGTGGCGGTTACCCCAGGGATGAGCGGGAAAACGCAGGTGGCGCTGGCATTAACCGGTCGCTCGGCGTTTAACGCCGACATTCGCCGCAGCATGCGCTGGGCGATCGCTCTGGAGGCGCGATGAACGTGCCGGCGCAACAAAGGGGCAGCACGCTGGCGGCGGTGCTGTTGCTGTTAGCCATGGGCCTGATGCTATTGACGGCGCAGCAGCGGCAGTTGGATAACGCATTGCTGATGGCGGCCGATCAGCAGCAATATCTGCGGGCCTATAATCAGGCGGCCTCTGCGTTAGCCTGGGGCTTAACGCAGCGTTGGCCGCAGGCCGAGCTGCGCGCCGGCGCCTGGCATTGCCGGCAACAGGGGAGCGATAACCTGAAAGCCTGCGCCAGGCCTGCCTCGAGGGAAGGCGTCGTGGTGTTGCGCGGTATGGGGGAAATGCGCAATGCGTCACCGTTTTGGCTGTATGCGCTAACGGTGCCGGGCACTGGCGATCTCTTGAGCGCTGAACCGGGGGGCTGGCTGGATTTTTGCCCGGAAAAGAATGCGGCTGACTGTGACGGCTGATCGGCGTGTCTGTCCCGCCAATGGGCGAGCGCCAACGCAACGCGGGTTCAGCCTGCTGGAGGTTTTGCTGGCGGCGTTGCTGTTCGCCGTTTCGCTGCTGGGCCTGTTACAATACCAGCAGGTTTTATTGCAGGGGTTCCAGCGCCAGTGGCAGTATCGCCAGGCCTGGGCATTGGCGCACCGGCAGTTGGAAAGCGTTGCGGCGAGCGGGCAAACGGAAAACGCCGCGCCGTTGCCCACGGGTTGGCAGGCTGATATTCAACGCGTTATCGTTGATCCGCCCTGCCAGCGGGTGGTGGTCAGGATACGTACCCCCTTGCGGCAAGAAGCGGCGCTGAGCCGCTGGTTTTGCTCGCCCGGTTAAGCCGGCCTCAAGCTGTTAAGGAGCCTCATGTTTACGGTTTACCATTCCAATCAGTTGGATCTGCTCAAGACGTTAACCTGCGCATTGATCGCCCGTGACCCGCTGGCGGATCCATTCCAGCAGGAAGTGGTGCTGGTGCAAAGCCCCGGTATGGCGCAGTGGCTGCAGATGCAGTTGGCCGAGCAGTTTGGCATCGCCGCGAATATCGCTTTCCCGTTGCCGGCATCCTTTATCTGGGACATGTTTACCCGGGTGCTGCCCGATATCCCTAAGGAAAGCGCATTCAGTAAAGATGCCATGACCTGGAAGCTGATGTGGCTGCTGCCTGATCTGTTGCCGGAGCCCGCGTTTGCGCCGCTACAGCATTACCTGACCGACGACGGCGACAAACGCAAAATTCACCAGTTGGCTGGCCGCGTGGCGGATCTGTTCGACCAATACCTGGTTTATCGCCCCCAGTGGCTGGAGCGCTGGGAGCGGGGGGAGCGGGTTGAAGAACTGGCCGAAGCCCAGCAGTGGCAGGCGCCGCTGTGGAGCAAATTGGTCGAGTATACGCGGGCGCTCGAGCAGCCCGAATGGCACCGCGCCAACCTGTATCACCGCTTTATTTCCGCGCTGGATAAGGCGGATGCGTGCCCGCCCGGCCTGCCGCCGCGGGTCTTTATCTGCGGGATTTCCGCGTTGCCGCCGGTATACCTGGATGCCTTACAGGCGCTGGGCAAACATATTGATATCCACCTGATGTTCACCAACCCCTGCCGCTATTACTGGGGGGATATTCAGGATTACGCTTTCCTGGCGCGGCTGCAAAGCCGGAAACGCCGCCGCTACCATCAGGCATTGGAACAGGGGCTATTTCGGCAGCCGGAGCAGGCCGCGCAGCTGTTTGATGACGAGGGGGAGCAACAGCTAAGCAACCCTTTGCTGGCCTCCTGGGGCAAACTGGGGCGCGATCACTTGTATCTGCTGGCGCAAATGCAAGCCACGCAGGAAGTGGACGCCTTCGTTGATATTGCGCCGGATAACCTTCTGCATGCGGTCCAGCACGATATGCTGGAGCTGGAAGATCACGCCGTCATTGTAATCAGCCAGAGCGCCTTGGCATCCAGCAACGGCAAGCGCCTGTTGGATCCTGACGATCGTTCCATCAGCCTGCACGCCTGCCACAGCCCGCAGCGCGAGGTGGAAGTGCTGCACGACCAGCTGTTATCCATGCTGGCTGACGATCCGCAGCTCACGCCGCGCGATATTATCGTGATGGTGGCGGATATCGACAGCTATACCCCCTACATTCAGGCGGTGTTCGGCAATGCGGCGCAAGAGCGCTACCTGCCGTTTGCCATTTCCGACCGTAAGGCCCGCCAGGCGCACCCGGTGCTGCAGGCTTTTATCGCGCTGTTGGATCTGCCGCAAAGCCGCTTCACCGCTGAACAGGTGCTGGCGCTGCTGGAAGTGCCTGCGCTGGCGGCGCGCTTCGCCATTCAGGAAGACGGGCTGCGCCTGCTGCGCCACTGGGTGGCGGAGTCCGGCGTACGTTGGGGGCTGGACGACGACAATGTGCGTGAGCTGGCGCTGCCGGCCACCGGCCAGCATACCTGGCGCTTTGGCATTACGCGGATGCTGCTGGGCTATGCGATGGACAGCAACGCAGGGGATTGGCAGGGCGTGCTGCCTTATGATGAATCCAGCGGCCTGGTGGCGGAACTGGCGGGCCAGTTGGCCGAACTGCTGGCGCAGCTCAGCCAATGGCGCCTGCGGCTGGGCGAAGCGCGCACGCTGGCGGAGTGGTTGCCGCTGTGCCGCCAATTGATGAACGCTTTCTTCAGCACCGACAGCGATACCGAAGTGGTGCTGGCGCTGATTGAGCAGCAGTGGCAGCAGGTGATTGGCTACGGGCAGGCCGCGCGCTACCCGGATATGGTGCCGCTGACGCTCTTGCGTGATGAACTGGCGGCCCGGCTCGATCAGGAGCGCATCAGCCAGCGTTTCCTCGCCGGGCAGATTAATTTCTGCACGCTGATGCCGATGCGTTCCATCCCATTCAAAGTGGTTTGCCTGCTGGGGATGAATGACGGCGTTTACCCGCGTACGCTGCCGCCGTTAGGGTTTGATCTGATGGCGCAGCAGGTTCGGCGCGGCGATCGCAGCCGCCGTGATGACGATCGCTATCTGTTCCTGGAGGCGATCCTGTCCGCGCAGCAAAAATTGTATATCAGCTTTATCGGCCGTTCCATTCAGGACAACAGTGAGCGCTATCCTTCGGTGCTGGTGGCCGAGCTGCTGGAATATCTGCAGC
This sequence comes from Gibbsiella dentisursi, assembly GCF_039539505.1. Lineage (NCBI taxonomy): Bacteria > Pseudomonadati > Pseudomonadota > Gammaproteobacteria > Enterobacterales > Yersiniaceae > Gibbsiella > Gibbsiella dentisursi. The sequence goes on along the minus strand of NZ_BAABDG010000003.1, from coordinate 70,722 downwards.
AGAGCTATTATCTGCCCGGGGATGAAACGCTAGATGCCGATAGCAGCGCGCGCAAGGTTGCCGAACATCTGCTGTGTTGGCATGCGCGCATGCCGTTTGCCGCGGAAAACTTCCTGCCGGGCAGCGATCGGCAAAGCTATGCCGCCGAATGGCTGCCTGCGGCGGGCGGGCATGGCGCGCCGCTGCCGCCGTTTAACCAACCGCTGCCGCCGGACGAACGGGCGCCGTCGCAGGCGCTTTCGCTGGACCAACTGCAGCGTTTTTATCGCCACCCGATTCGGGCGTTCTTCCAGTTGCGCCTTGGCGTGAACTTCATTTTGGAAGAAACCGAACTGCCGGACGAAGAGCCCTTCACGCTGGATAATCTCAGCCGTTATCAGTTCAATAGCCAATTGCTGAACGCGCTGATTGATGGGGAAGACGCCATGCGCTTGTATCAACGGGTCCGTGCCGGCGGCGGCCTGCCCTATGGCGCCTTTGGTGAAATTTACTGGCAAAAACAGCAGGAAGAGATGGCTGAACTGGCGCAGCGGGTGTCTGAAGAGCGCCTCGAGGGGGCCAGCCTAGAGTTGGATATCGAGGTTGCCGGGGTACAGATTAACGGCTGGCTGCACCAGGTGCAGGACGATGGCCTGTTGCGCTGGCGCCCGGCCGCGCTTTCCGCCGTCGATGGCATCCTGTTATGGCTGGAGCACCTGGTGTATTGTTGCGCGGGCGGCCATGGCGAAAGCCGTATCTACGGGCGCCAAAATACCGCCTGGCGTTTTGCGCCGTTAGCGGTTGAAGATGCGCAGCAACAGTTGGCTGAACTGATCGCCGGCTACCAACGCGGGATGTGCCAGCCATTGATGCTGCTAAATAAAAGCGGTTGGGCATGGCTAAGCCAATGTTACCAGCCGGAAACCCAACAGATTGACTGGGATGAGGCGGTGCAGGCCAAGGCGCGCGTCAAACTGCTGCAGGTGTGGCAAGGGGATCAGCGCATTCCGGGAGAAGGGGAAGATCCCTATATTCAGCGTGTCTTCCGGCAAATGGATCCTGCGCACCTGGCGGAAATTATTGCGGAAACAGAGCGTTATCTTTTGCCGGTGATCAGGCACAATCTGGGCTAGTTTTTAGCCGGTGGTGCCGGTCAGGGGGAAGTGGTAAAAGAAGTCTCTCGCCAACGTAATGCGCGTTGCAGAAACGCTAGCGCTGCGGCGGCTTGACGTATGGCGGGTTGTAAAGAGCATAGCATTTGGGTGATTTTTTTATCGCACGGTTGGCGTCAGGGAATGGCGCAGGCGGTGTTTGCATAGGGGTTCATTTTGGATATGCGTAAACAGTTGGCTCGCATTGCCGGGTTGATCTTATTCGTGATGTTTTTGGCGCCGTTAGCCTGGGCAGAACAAGGATGGCAGCCGCAGACGGAAACCATTCATAAAAGTGCCTACGATAAGCGCCAGTACCAGGCGATCACGCTGGCAAACGGCATGACGGTGCTGCTGGTTTCCGATACGCAGGCGACGAAATCCCTGGCGGCGCTGGCGTTGCCCGTGGGATCGCTCGAAGATCCCAATAGCCAGCTTGGGTTGGCGCATTATCTGGAACACATGGTGCTGATGGGCTCCCAGCGTTATCCCGATCCGGAAAACCTCACCGAGTTCCTGAAAAAGCACGGCGGCAGCCATAATGCAAGCACTGCCTCTTATCGCACCGCCTATTATCTGGAGGTCGAGAACGATGCGCTGGAGCCTGCTGTCGATCGTCTGGCGGATGCGCTCGCCGCGCCGTTACTGGATCCGGTAAATGCCAACAAAGAGCGTAATGCCGTTAACGCCGAATTGACCATGGCGCGTTCACGCGACGGTATGCGTATGGCGCAGGTGGGGGCGGAAACGCTCAATCCGGCGCATCCCAGTGCCCGCTTTTCCGGCGGCAACCTGGAAACGCTGCAGGATAAGCCAGGCAGTAAGCTGCACGATGAGCTGACGGCGTTTTACCAACGCTACTATTCGGCGAACCTGATGGTCGGCGTGTTGTACAGCAATCAGTCTTTGCCGCAGTTGGCGGCGCTGGCCAGCAGCACCTTTGGCCGCGTGCCCAATCGCAACGCCAGCGTGCCGGCGATCGCCGTGCCTGCCGCAACCCAGGAACAGAAAGGCATCATTATTCATTATGTGCCGGCACAGCCACGCAAACAGTTGAAGGTGGAGTTCCGCATTGACAACAACAGCGCGGAATTTCGCAGCAAAACCGATACCTACATTGGTTACCTGATCGGTAACCGCAGCCAGAACACGCTGTCTGACTGGCTGCAGCAGCAAGGGCTGGCCGATGCAATTAACGCCGGGGCGGATCCGATGGTCGATCGCAACGGCGGGGTGTTTGTCATCAGCGTTTCGCTAACGGATAAGGGGCTGGCGCAGCGCGACAAAGTGGTGGCCGCGATTTTCAACTACCTGACGATGCTGCGCCATGAAGGCATCAAACAAAGCTATTTTGATGAGATAGCCCACGTGCTGAATCTGGACTTCCGTTACCCGTCCATTACGCGCGATATGGGATATATTGAATGGCTGGTGGACACCATGATGCGGGTGCCGGTTGCACATACCCTGGATGCGCCTTATCTGGCCGACCGTTTCGATCCTAAAGCGATTGCCGCTCGCCTGGATGAGATGACGCCGCAGAATGCCCGTGTCTGGTTTATCAGCCCGGATGAACCACATAACAAAACCGCCTATTTCGTCGGCGCGCCGTACCAGGTTGATAAAATCGCGGCGTCGCGCTTTGCACAGTGGCAGCAGCTCGGCCAGGGCATCAGCCTTTCTCTGCCGGCGCTGAACCCTTATATCCCAGACGATTTTACGCTGACCAAACCTTCGCGCACGTTCACGAAACCGGAGCTGGTGGTGGATCAACCTGGGTTGCGCGTGTTGTATATGCCAAGCCGCTATTTTGCCGACGAGCCGAAAGCCGATGTCACGGTGGCGTTCCGCAACGCCAAAATCATGGATTCGGCGCGCAACCAGGTGCTGTTTTCGCTGACCGACTACCTGGCCGGTATTGCGCTGGATGAGTTGAGTTATCAGGCATCCGTCGGCGGGTTGAGTTTTTCCACCGCGCCGGACAACGGCCTGTTGTTCAACGCCAACGGCTTCACCCAGCGTTTGCCGAAGCTGCTGACGGCGTTAATCGAAGGATATGCCGGCTTTACCCCGACGGCGGATCAACTGGCGCAGGCCAAGTCCTGGTATCTGGAGAAGCTGGATGCCGCAGAGAAAGGGAAAGCGTTTGAGCTGGCTATCCAGCCGATCCAGGCGCTGTCCCGCGTCCCTTATACCGAGCGTCAGGCGCGCCGGGAACTGCTGAAATCCATCACCCTGGAAGAGGTGATCGCTTATCGCAACAGCCTGCTGGTCGATGCCACCCCCGAACTATTGGTGGTGGGCAACATGAGCAAACAGCAGGTGGATACGCTGGCCTCAACGCTGAAACACCGCCTGGGCTGCACCGGTGTGTCCTGGTGGCACGGTGAAAACGTGCAGGTGGTGAATAAACAGTTGGCCAATTTACAGCGTGCGGGCAGCAGCACCGACTCGGCGTTGGCCGCGGCCTATGTGCCAACCGGCTACGATGAGGTTGCCGGCATGGCGCACAGCTCGCTGCTGGGGCAGATTATTCAGCCTTGGTTTTACAGCCAACTGCGCACTGAAGAACAACTGGGCTATGCGGTATTCGCCTTCCCGATTTCGGTTGGGCGTCAGTGGGGGATTGGCTTCCTGCTGCAAAGCAACAGCAAGCAGCCTGGCTATCTTTATCAGCGCTATCAGGATTTTTACCTGAAGACCGAAAAACGCCTGCGTGAGATTGGTGCAGCGGAGTTCGAACAGTATAAACAGGCCGCGATCAACGAACTTAAACAGCGGCCGCAAACCCTGAGCGAGGAAGCCGGCCGCGTTAGCAACGATTTTGATCGCGGCAATTTCGCCTTTGATACCCGTGAAAAGTTGATCGCGCAGATAAAAACGCTGTCGCCAGCGGCGCTGGCGGACTTTTTCCACCGGGCGGTGCTTGAGCCGCAGGGCCTGGCGGTGCTTTCACAGATCAGCGGTAACGGCCAGCAAGCGGCGGAATATGCGGTGCAGGACGGTTGGGTAACTTATCCCAGCGCGTCTGCGTTGCAACAGACCTTGCCGCGCAAGGTGGCTACGCCATGACGGCGGCACCACAGGCGCTTGATCCGCTGGCGCTGCCGCTGTTTGGCGAACGGCTGATCGAAGCATCGGCGGGGACGGGCAAAACCTTTACCATCGGCGCTCTGTATTTGCGCCTGCTGCTTGGCCTGGGGCAAGCCTCGGCGTTTCCCCGGCCGTTGACGGTTGAAGAAATCCTGGTGGTGACCTTCACCGAAGCGGCGACCGAAGAGCTGCGTGGGCGTATCCGCAGTAATATTCATGCGCTGCGTATCGCCTGCGTGCGTGGCCACAGTGACGATCCGCTGATGGCATCGCTGTTGGCGCAGATTGGCGATCACGCCGACGCGGCGGCCCAACTGCTGGCGGCCGAGCGGCAAATGGATGAAGCGGCGATTTACACCATCCACGGCTTTTGTCAGCGAATGCTTACCCACAATGCCTTCGAATCCGGCATTCTGTTTGAACAAACCCTGGTGCAGGATGAGTTGCCGCTGCGCCGCCAGGCCTGTGCGGACTTCTGGCGCCGCCACTGCTACCCGCTGCCGCTGGCTATCGCCCGGGTGGTGAGCCAGGAGTGGAGCGGCCCCGAGGCGCTGCTGGCCGATCTGGCCGGCTTCCTGCACGGTGAAGCGCCGGCGCTGCGCCAGCCGCCGCCAGCCGATGAGACCGTGCTGATGCGCCATGCGCAGATTGTCGCGCGCATTGACGCCGTGAAAAGCCACTGGCAAACGGCCGCCGGGGAAATCGAAGCGCTGATCGTTGCCTCTGGCGTTGATAAACGTAGCTACAGCGCACGGTATTTGCCTAACTGGCTCAGCAAGGTCAGCGAATGGGCGGGCCTGGAAACGCAGGATTACCAACTGCCGAAGGAGCTGGAAAAGTTCCGCCAGTCGGTGCTGCTGGATAAAACCAAAAAGGGCGAGGCGCCAAGACATGCGCTGTTCACGGCGATTGACGCGCTGTTTGATGAGCCGTTAACCCTGCGTGACTTAATCATGGCGCGGGCGCTGAGTGAGATCCGCACCTCCATCCAGCAGGAAAAGCGCCAGCGGGCTGAGCTGGGCTTTGACGATCTGCTTAGCCGCCTGGATGCCGCCCTGCAAGGGCGCGGCGGCGCGGCGCTGGCGCAGGCGATCCGCCAGCGCTACCCGGTGGCGATGATTGATGAATTTCAGGATACCGATCCGCAGCAATACCGCATCTTTCAAACCCTTTACGTTGGCCGGCCGGAGTGCGGCCTGCTGCTGATTGGCGATCCCAAGCAGGCGATTTATGCCTTCCGCGGCGCCGACATTTTTACCTATATGCGCGCCCGTTCAGAGGTGAGCGCCCACTATACGCTTGAGACCAACTGGCGCTCCTCCCCGGCGATGGTCGGCAGCGTTAACCGGCTGTTCACCCGGCAGGAAAACCCATTCATTTTCAGCCAGATCCCCTTTATCAACGTGGCGGCGGCGGCGAAGAATCACGGGCTGGGGTTTGAGCTTGACGCCCGCCCGCAGCCGGCGATGCAGTTTTGGCTGCAGCAAGGCGAAGGCGTGGGGGTAAGTGATTACCAACAAACCATGGCACGATTGTGCGCGGCGCAAATTCGCGACTGGCTAAGCGCCGGGCAGGCCGGCCGCGCCTGGTTGGTCAATGGCGATGAGCGTCGGGCCGTGCAGGCATCGGATATTACTATTCTGGTGCGCAGCCGCGCCGAAGCGGCGTTGGTGCGCGATGCCTTAAGCCAACTGGCTATTCCTTCGGTTTATTTGTCGAACCGGGACAGCGTGTTTGATACGCCAGAGGCCAAAGATTTGCTGTGGCTGTTGCAGGCGGTGCTGGCGCCGGAGCAGGAGCGCACCTTGCGCAGCGCGATGGCCACCGGACTGTTGGGGCTGGATGCGCCGGCGCTGGATGCGCTGAATCGCGATGAACGCGCCTGGGACACCTTGGTTAATGAATTTGACCACTACCGTACGCACTGGCTGGCGCGTGGGGTGCTGCCGATGCTGCGCGAGATCATGAAGCAACGCCATTTGGCGGAAAACCTGCTGGCAAGCCCCGGCGGCGAGCGACGCCTGACCGATGTGCTGCACCTGGGCGAGCTTTTGCAGGAGGCGGCGGCCCTGCTCGACAGCGAACATGCGCTGGTGCGTTGGCTGGCGCAGCAGATTGCGCAGCCGAACCGCCAGTCCGACAACCAGCAACTGCGGTTGGAAAGCGATCGCCACCTGGTACAGGTGATCACCATCCACAAATCGAAAGGGCTGGAATACCCGCTGGTGTGGTTGCCGTTTGTCGGCAATTTCCGCCTGCAGCAGCAGGTTCTGTACCACGACCGCAGCAATTTCCAGGCGTTGCTTGATCTGAACGCCGATGAAGACAGCAAAAAATGGGCGGAAGAGGAGCGGCTGGCGGAGGATTTGCGCCTGCTGTATGTGGCGCTGACCCGTTCGGTTTATCACTGTAGCATCGGGATTGCGCCGTTGATTCACGGCAGCCGTAAAAAGCAGGGGGAAACCGATCTGCACCACAGCGCGCTGGGCTATCTGGTGCAGGCGGGCGACGCCGGGGATGCGGTTTACCTGCAAACGTGCCTGCAACAGTTGGCCGGCGACGGTATCGCGCTTTCGCTGGTTGAGGCGCCGGATGAACAGGCGTGGCAGCCACAGCAGGATGCGGCGGTGGAACTGGCGGCAAAACGCTTTTCCCGCCGGGTGCAGGACAATTGGCGCGTAACCAGCTATACCGGCCTGCAGCAGCACGGCGCGGGCCTGATGCAGGAACTGCTGCCGCGCCTGGATATCGATGCGGCCGGCGAGCAAGCGCAACAGGCTGAGCCCGCGCTTACCCCGCACACCTTCCCGCGCGGCGCGGCACCCGGCACGTTTTTGCACAGCCTGTTTGAAACTCTGGATTTCAGCCAGCCGTTGGATGAAAGCTGGCTACAAGAACAACTACAGCAGAACGGTATCGACGAACAGTGGCTGCCGGTGCTGGCGCAATGGATGCAGGCGTTGCTGAACACCCCGCTGAATGACGCCGGGATTGTGCTGGCGGCGCTGGCACCGCAGCATAAACAGGCTGAGCTGCAGTTTTATCTGCCCATTAGCCGCATGTTGCAGGCGCACGATCTGGACGCGCTGGCAAAACGCCATGATCCGCTATCCGCCAACTGCCCGCCGTTGGATTTCCAACAGGTGCAGGGGATGCTGAAGGGCTTTATCGATCTGGTGTTCTGCTGGCAGGGCAAGTTTTATCTGCTGGATTACAAATCCAACTGGCTGGGCGAAAGCAGCGCGGCCTATACGCGGCCGGCCATGGAACAGGCGATGGCGGAACACCGCTACGATCTGCAATACCAGCTCTATACGCTGGCGCTGCACCGCTATCTGCGCCACCGTCTGCCGGGCTATAGCTACCAGCGCCACTTTGGCGGGGTTATTTACCTGTTTTTGCGCGGTGTGGATGTTGAGCATCCCGGCAATGGCATTTTTACCTGCTGCCCGGCGCAGGAACTGGTCGAGGGGATGGATAGCCTGTTTGGCGCTGCCCCGGCCGCAGAGGAAAATGAATCATGATTGATCTGCTGGAACAGGCGGTGGAACTGGGGGCACTGCGCCCGTTGGACGTGCAGTTTGCCCGCGTTGTGGCGGGGGAAGATGAGCCGGATCGCCTGCTGGCCGCTGCTTGCCTGAGCGCAGAGGCTGGCGCTGGCCATGTTTGCCTGGCGCTGGATCAGTTGCAGCCGGCGCTGTTGTTTGAAGGGCGTTTCCCGGCGCTGGCGCAGGCTTTGTGGGCGGCAGCCGGGCAGCCGGGGGCTGCAGGCTGGCAGCAAAGCCTGGGTGCCTGGGCGGCGGTCAGTGACGGCAGCCAGGCTACGCCGCTGGTGTTGCAACGTCAGCGCCTGTATTTGCAGCGCATGTGGCAGAGCGAAGGCGAGGTGGCGGCGTTTATCGGCAGTGAAAGCGTGCCGGCGGCGGTGGATGAACAACGCCTGCGTGACATTCTCGATCGTCTGTTTGGCCCCGCCGCTGGGGAGCCGGATTGGCAGAAAATCGCCGCGGCGGTGGCCGCCACGCGCCGGATTGCGGTGATATCCGGCGGGCCGGGCACCGGCAAAACCACCACCGTCGCCAAACTGCTGGCGGCGCTGGTGCAGTTGGCCGGCGAGGCGCGCTTGCGCATTCAACTGGCTGCGCCGACCGGTAAAGCGGCGGCGCGGTTAACCGAATCGCTGGGCCGGGCCAGCCGTAAGCTGGCCCTGACGCCGGCGCAGCAGGCGCTGTTCCCGCAGGAGGCCGCCACCTTGCACCGTTTACTGGGCGCGCAGCCGAACAGCCAGCGGATGCGTTACCACCGCGGCAATCCGCTGCACCTGGACGTGCTGGTGGTGGATGAAGCCTCAATGGTGGATTTGCCGATGATGGCGCGCCTGATCGCCGCCTTGCCCGCCCATGCGCAGGTGATTTTTCTCGGCGATCGCGATCAGTTGGCGTCGGTGGAGGCGGGGGCGGTGTTGGGCGATATTTGCCGCTTTACCGAACAGGGCTACAGCACGGCACGGGCGAGCCAACTGGCCCGGTTGACCGGTTATGTGGTGCCTGGGCAGGATAACGCAGGCAGCGCGGCGGTGCGCGATAGCCTGTGCCTGCTGCGCAAAAGCTACCGCTTTGATGCCGGTTCGGGTATCGGGCAACTGGCGTTTGCCGTCAACGCCGGCGACGGCAAAGCGGCATTGGCGGCGCTGGATGGCCGCTTTGGCGATCTTCACGGCTATCCGCTGGCGGAAACCGCCGATTATCAGGCGCTGTTGGCCGCCTGCGTGGCGGGCTACCGTGACTATCTGGCGCAGATGGCCGCCGGGGCGGATGCCGGGCAAACCCTGGAAGCCTTTGGCCGTTTTCAAGTGCTGTGCGCATTGCGTGAAGGGCCGTTTGGCGTTGTGGGGTTAAATGAGCGGATTGAAGCCGGGCTGCAGCGCACGGGGGCGATTAACCGGCCCAGCGGCAGCCTGGGTCGTTGGTATCCGGGCCGCCCGATCATGATTGGCCGCAACGACAGCGCGCTGGGGTTGTTTAACGGTGATATCGGCATTGCGTTGTCAGAACCGGGCAGTGGCGAGCTGCGCGTGCACTTTCAACTGCCGGACGGCAGTATCAAATCGGTGCAGCCAAGCCGCCTGCCGGCGCATGAAACCGCCTACGCGATGACGGTGCATAAATCGCAAGGCTCGGAGTTTGATCACACCTTGTTGGTGTTGCCGAACCATATGCTGCCGGTATTAACGCGCGAGTTGGTGTATACCGCTATCACGCGCGCGCGCAGCCAGCTTTCTCTCTATGCGGTGGACAAGGTTTTGCTGAGCGCCATCAATACGCCGACCCAGCGCCGCAGCGGATTGGCCGAGCGCCTGCTGACGGCGGAAGGGTAGGGGCGCAATGGCGCCCCTTGAGGATTACAAATCGACCAGCAGGATTTTTGAACGCCGCTGATAGTTGTACAGCGCCTGCTTACGCATCGGCAGCACATCGACATCCGCCGGGGTAAAGCCGCGCTCCTGGAACCAGTGGATGCTGCGGGTGGTCAGCACGAACAGCTTTCTTAGCCCCATTTGCCGCGCCTGGCTCGCCACCCGCTGCAGCAGGAGCTCACCGCGCGACGAGCTGCGATAATCAGGGTGCACTGCCACGCAGGCCATCTCGCCGATCTTTTCTTCCGGGAACGGGTAGAGGGCGGCACAGGCAATGGTCAGATTATCGCGCTCGATAATCGTGAACTTGTCGATCTCCATTTCCAACTGTTCGCGTGAGCGGCGCACCAGGATCCCCTGTTGCTCCAGCGGGCGGATCAATTCCAGAATACCGCCGATATCGTTGATGGTCGCGCGCCGCACCTGCTCGGCGCTTTCCATGACGATCTGGGTGCCGATACCATCGCGTGAGAACAGTTCCTGCACCAGCGCACCGTCTTCCTGGTAGCTGATCAGGTGGCTGCGGCGCACGCCGCTGCGGCAGGCTTTTACCGCGCCGCGCAGGAACCGGACGGTGCCGGACAGGTAATCGCCGCTTTCTTCCTGCTCTTCAATGCGTTTTTGCGCGTCGTTCGGGAAAAGCTCTGAAACGATGTTGCCATCGGCATCGGTCACGCCTTGCGAAGAACAAAAGCCGATCATTTTCTCTGCTTTCAGCTTGATCGCCAACTGGGTGGCCACTTCTTCCGAGGTCAGGTTGAAGCTTTCGCCGGTAACGGAAACCGCGACCGGGCCAATCAACACGATGGCGTTGCTGTCGAGCTGGCGATGGATGGAGTCTTCATCAATACGGCGGATGCGGCCGCTGTGGCAGTAGTCCACGCCGTCATCCACGCCGAGCGGCTGAGCGATCACAAAGTTGCCGCTCACCACATTTATATGCGCGCCTTGCAGCGGCGTATTGTTCAGGCTCATGGAAAGCCGCGCGGTGATGTCCAACTGCAGCAGGCCGGCGGCCTGCTTTACCAATTCCAGCGTTTGGGCATCGGTTACCCGGGTATATTTGTGGTAAACCGGCTCAAGGTGATGTTCCGCCAGGTTACTGTCGATCTGTGGGCGCGCGCCATACACCACGACCAGGCGGATACCCAGACTATGCAATAGGCCAATATCGTTGACGATATTGGAAAAGTTTTCATGTTCAATGGCTTCACCGCCCAGCATGATGACAAACGTCTTGCCACGGTGTGCATTGATATAGGGAACTGAGTGACGGAATCCTTGAACCAGCTCTGTACTACGTTCCTTCACGGCAAAACCTCTTTTGCATATTTATACGATATTTTTGTATTTTTATTCTTTCTTGGCGCAATGGCAAGTGGGAATTATCTTGGATTGCCGAATCATGAATGCTAACTCATTAATAAACTGAAAAAACATCGATATATTTTCTGATGACAGCGTATGGCGGATTAGTTAAAGTTTTGGGCATTGTAACCATTGATGTTTTTTTAGCCTATTTTTATGTCGGAGCCGCATGCCAAACGCTAATCACAATCTGGGTCGTCGCCGTTTTCTGCAGGGCGTAACTGCAACCTGGTTGCTGAGTGTGAGTCGCGTTGGTTTGGCTGCTGTATCGCATATCGTCGCCGTGCGCGTCTGGCCTTCTTCCACCTATACCCGTATCACGCTTGAATCCAATATTGCGCTTAACTATAAACAGTTTGCGCTCACCAACCCCGATCGCATTGTGGTTGATATTGAAGGCGTGCACCTTAACAGCGTCCTGAAGGGCATTGCCGGGCAGGTGAATGCCAACGATCCTTACCTGCAGCAGGCTCGCGTAGGGCAGTTCGATAAAAATACGGTGCGGCTGGTGTTGGATCTGAAACAGCCTGTGGCGCCCAATATCTTTACCTTGCCGCCGGTGGCGGAATACCGCAACCGCCTGGTGATGGATCTGTACCCCAGCGGTGGGACGGCGCAGGGTGAAGAATATGATCCGCTGCTGGCGTTGCTGGAAGATTACAATAAAGGAGATCTTGAGCGCACGCTACCGGCGCGGGCGCAGGCCACCCAGGCCGGTAAGGCCGGGCGCGATCGGCCGATTGTCATTATGCTCGATCCCGGCCATGGCGGGGAGGATCCGGGGGCGATTGGCAAATATAAAACCCGCGAAAAAGACATCGTGCTGCAGATTGCCCGCCGCCTGAGCAGCCTGATCAAGCGTGAACCTAACATGCGGGTGTACATGACGCGCAACGAAGACGTGTTTATTCCGTTACGGGTGCGGGTCGCCAAAGCGCGTAAACAGCGTGCCGATCTGTTTATCTCGATTCATGCCGATGCCTTTACTAGCCGCGCGGCGCGCGGATCCTCGGTGTTTGCCCTGTCGACCAAAGGTGCCACCAGCTCGGCGGCAAAATTCCTGGCGCAAACCCAGAACGAATCGGATCTGATTGGCGGCGTCAGTAAAAGCGGCGATCGCTATTTGGATCACACCATGTTGGATTTATTGCAGACCGCCACCATCAACGACAGCCTGAAGTTTGGCAAGGAAGTGCTGGGCCGGATGGGGAAAATCAATCGCTTGCATAAAAACCGCGTTGAACAGGCCGGTTTTGCCGTCTTGAAAGCGCCGGATATTCCGTCCATTCTGGTGGAAACGGCCTTTATCAGCAATCTGGAAGAAGAGCGTAAATTGAAGACCAGCCATTTTCAACAGCAGGTGGCCGAATCGATTCTGGCAGGGATCAAGGCATACTTCGCGAACGGCGGCGCGCGGGCACAGTAAGCACCGGCGCATGTGCCCGTGGGAAGGGCCATTTCACGGGCGGCAGATACAAAAAAACACCCGTTAAGGTGTTTGATGTCATTCATTAAAATGGTTGCGGGGGCCGGATTTGAACCGACGACCTTCGGGTTATGAGCCCGACGAGCTACCAGGCTGCTCCACCCCGCGTCCGTCTTAATGCTTATGTTATCGAAACCAACTTTTTACTGTGATGCTGCTGGTACAGCATCGGTTGGTTGCGGGGGCCGGATTTGAACCGACGACCTTCGGGTTATGAGCCCGACGAGCTACCAGGCTGCTCCACCCCGCGTCCGATGGATGCGCACTATACGCTGCATGGATTATCTTGCAACTCCTTTTTGCAATTAATTGAACGTAAGCCGTTTTTTTGTTGAATTTCTCCCCAATTCGCGTTCTTTTTCATCGTTATACGCGTGGTTTTTTTATTTGCAGCGATTCCTTTATCTATAGGGGTTTGTTATCGTTCGCCGGTGGGTTAATTCAGTATGAGAGCAAGCGTAATGAAAGGACGTTGGGGCAAATATCTGCTGGGCGGATTGGTAATAGCGGTGTTGGCGGGCTGTTCGTCCAAGCCGACGGACCGGGGGCAGCAGTATAAGGACGGCCATTTTGATCAGTCGTTGGAGTTGGTCAATAGCCCCAATGCGCAGGGCATGCCGGCAAATGCCAAAGATTATTCGAATCAATTGATGGAGATCCAGTATGCGTCTCCTGCTTTGTTTAACCGTAATACGCCAACCTATGAGGCGGTGCAGCGCTGGGTCGCCGCCGGCGGCGATACGCGCCAACTGGGCCAGTTTGGGCTGAGCGCTTTCCAGATGGAAGGCGTGGACAACTATGGCAACGTGCAGTTTACCGGTTACTACACGCCGGTGGTGCAGGCGCGCTATACCCGGCAGGGTGAGTTCCGTTATCCGCTGTACCGTATGCCGCCAAAAGGCCGTAGCCGCCTGCCCGATCGCGCCGGTATCTATTCAGGCGCTCTCGATGATCGCTACGTTATCGCCTACACCAACTCGCTGATGGACAACTTTATGATGGAAGTCCAGGGCAGCGGCTATGTGGACTTTGGCGACGGCCAACCACTGATGTTCTTCGGCTACGCCGGCAAAAACGGCCACGCCTACCGCAGCATCGGCAAAGTGCTGATTGATCGCGGCGAAGTCGCCAGGGCAGATATGTCCATGCAGGCGATTCGCCATTGGGCGGAAACCCACAGTGAAGCGGAAGTGCGTGAACTGCTGGAGCAGAATCCTTCCTTTGTCTTCTTCCGCCCAGAGGCGTTTGCGCCGGTGAAAGGGGCAAGCGCTGTTCCGCTGATCGCCAAGGCTTCCGTTGCTTCCGATCGTTCCCTGATCCCCGCTGGCACCACGCTGCTGGCGGAAGTACCCTTGCTGGACAACCAGGGGAAATTCACGGGAAAATATGAGATGCGCCTGATGGTGGCGCTGGACGTCGGCGGCGCCATTAAAGGGCAGCACTTCGATATTTATCAGGGCATTGGGCCAGAGGCCGGCCACGCAGCGGGTTATTACAACCACTATGGTCGCGTTTGGGTGCTGAAAGGGGCGAATGCGGGTACGCTGTTTAGCGCCAACTCGCCGGCACCCGGTGGCGGTTCGCTGCTGGTTAACCGCTGAGCGCACCTGTTTCCCGCGGTGCTCCCATGCAGGGCTGCGCCCAAAGCCAGGGCCGGATCTTCCGGCCCTTGTCATTTGCAATCGTTAAGGTAAGTAACGCGTTATGAGTACACCCTATTCGGAAGCCTATCTGCAGCGTTTTGGCGGCACGGCACGTTTATATGGCCAGCAGGCGTTGGCGCTGTTTGCGCAGGCGCATGTGTGCGTGATCGGCATCGGCGGCGTGGGCTCATGGGCTGCGGAGGCGCTGGCGCGCACTGGCATCGGCGCCATCACCCTGATTGATATGGACGATGTGTGCGTAACGAACACCAACCGCCAAATTCACGCGCTGCGCCAGCACGTGGGCCAGTCGAAAACCGAGGTGATGGCGGCGCGTATTCAGGCCATTAACCCCGAGTGCCGCGTGACCTGTGTAGATGACTTTATTACCCCGGATAACGTTGCCGAACTGCTGGCGCAAAACTTCAGCTATGTGATTGATGCCATCGACAGCGTGCGCCCAAAAGCGGCGCTGTTGGCCTATTGCCGCCGTTTTAAGATCCCGGTGGTCACCACCGGCGGCGCGGGTGGGCAGATCGACCCAACGCGCATTGCCGTGGCCGATCTGGCCAAAACCATTCAGGATCCGCTGGCCGCCAAACTGCGCGAGCGCCTGAAGCATGATTTCAACGTGGTGAAAAACAGCAAGGGCCGCCTGGGGATTGACTGCGTGTTCTCCAGCGAACCGTTGGTTTACCCGCAACCGGACGGCACGGTGTGTGCGTCACGCAGCACGGCGGAAGGGCCAAAACGGATGGACTGCAGCGCCGGCTTCGGGGCGGCGACCATGGTGACCGCCACCTTTGGTTTTGTGGCGGTTTCCCACGCGTTGAAGAAAATGCTGGCGAAGGCGGCGCGTCAGGCGTAGCGCGCCGCCGCTGCTTTGGCGCCGGCAGCCAGCGCCGCCAGCCCACTGGCCCGGGTGGCGCTAAGCTGGGCGCGCAGCCCCAGGCGATCAAATAACGCCAGGGGATCCTGCGTTAACACTTCTGCGGGGGTTTTGCCTTCTATGGCGGTGAGCAACACCGCCAGTAACCCCCGCACGATACGGCCTTCGCTGTCGCCATAAAAGTGCAGCGTTCCGTCTTCCAGCAACTGGTGCCCCAGCCACACACGGTTCTCACAACCGCTCAGTTCAATATCCGGCGTGCGTAGCGCCTCCGGCAGCGGCGGCAGTTGCTTGGCCAACAAGATCACCTGGCGATAGCGATCTTCCCATTGGCGCAGCGGGGCGAACCGGGCGGCCAGCGTCCCTGTGGTTAGGGTGTTGCCAAACGGATGAGGGGCGAGCATGGTTCCTCCGGTCATCGGATTAATCGGCCAGCAGCGCGATGGCGTTGATCATGGCGTTGACCAGCGCATCGGCATCTTCCGGCGTGTTGTACGGGGCGAAGGAGGCGCGCAGCAGGCCGCTCACCCCCAGCGCCTCCATCAGCGGTTGGGCGCAGTGCTGGCCGGCGCGTAGCGCAATGCCCTGTTCGGCCAGCAGGGTGACGATATCGCTGTGATGAATCCCGGCGATGTCAAATGCCAACAGGCTGGCGCCGGGGCTACGGAAGCTGCGAAAACTGGGCAACTGCGCCAGGCGCTGCTGCGTGCTTGCCGCCAGTTCGCTGCTATAGCGTTCGGCCCCGACCATATCCTGCGTGCGCAACCACTCCAGCGCAGCCGCCAGGCCGACCACGCCGGCAATGTTTGGTGTTCCCGCCTCAAAGCAGTGCGGGGGCTTTTGCGGGGTGAAGCCGTTAAAGGAAGCCTGGGTGAGCATTTTCCCTCCGCCCTGCCACGGGGCCATCTGCGCCAGCAATTCGCTTTTGCCATACAGCGCGCCGATACCGGTTGGGCCATACAGCTTGTGGCCGGAAAAAGCGTAAAAATCGATATCCAACTGCTGCAGATCCACCGGGCGGTGGACCATCCCCTGCGCACCGTCGATCACTACCACTGCCCCGGCCATATGGGCCAGGCCGATCGCTTGTGCCAGATCCGGGCAACCGCCGGTGACGTTGGACATCTGCGTCAGCGCCAGCAGGCGGGTTTTCTGGGTCAGCAGGGTCGGCAACTGCGCTAAATCGGGCAGCAGATCGCCCCCTAGCGGCAGCTTAACCACCCTGGCGCCGGTCTGTTCGGCGACGATCAACCACGGGATCAGGTTGGCGTGGTGTTCTGCTTCGCTGACGATGATCTCATCACCCGGCTGCAGGCGCGGGCGGGCGTAGCTTTGCGCCACCAGGTTGATCGCCTCGGTGGCGCCGCGCACCCAGACGATGTCTTGCGCTGAAGGGGCATTAAGCCATTCGGCCACCCACTGGCGCGCCAGCTCGAAGCGGGCGGTCAGATCCTGTGCGGCACGGTGTTGGCTACGGTGTACGGTGGCGCCGCTGCTGCAATAGAACTGCTGCGTGGCGTCGATGACGGCCTGCGGTTTCAACGCCGTGGCGGCGCTATCGAGATAGATACCGCTTCGGCGGAGCGCCGGGAACTGGTTACGGAAAAGCGTGGGGTTAAATGGCGACATACCCTGATTATCACTGGCCTGAAGATGGGGTGATCCTGTCCTATTTTGTCTTTTCAGACAAGTTACCCTGAACAATCGGCCCGTTTTCTGGAAAACTGGTGAAAGTTTGTTATGCTGTTATAGACGGCATGTAGCAGTTTCTTAGATGAATAAGAAGTTTTATAACAGAATTTTTATCTACAAGGAGTGCCAAATGAAGAAAACAGCCGCAGTTATCTCTTCCCTGATGTTGGTGTTTACGCTGGCCGCGTGTTCCAGTAACTATGTTATGCATACCAACGATGGGCGCACCATTGTCGCAGATGGAAAACCCAAGGTAGATGAAGATACCGGGATGATCAGCTACAAAGACGCCAACGGTGTACAGCAGCAGATTAACCGCTCTGAAGTCAAAGAAATGCTCGAAACCGACCAGTAAACGGCAGGTAAAAAAAAGCACCGCAAGCTTGCGGTGCTGCAAAAAATCACTATGGACAGACAGGGTAAATGTACAGGAAGTGAAAAAAGTAGCTTGGCTACCATGTCCGAAAAGCCGGACAATTTGCAAACACAACATCACAACCACAGGCCAAAAGTTCATCAGTGCCTTGAACACCCAATCCCTTTTCGTTCCGGCCCAGGAAGTGCCGCCACTATAGGTATTTGCTGGCGTAGCCTCAACGGACAATTTATAATGCCTCGGATAAAAAAAACTAATATTAGCGGTTTCTGGTGGCGCCGTAGCGGCGAACGCCGGATGCCGCCTGATTTTTTACGCAGCTTAATCCGATAAATTGGTAAAAAAGCCGATAATTCATGTCAAAACGCTTACCCCCCCTTAACGCGCTGCGGGTCTTTGATGCCGCCGCCCGTCATCTTAGCTTCACCAAAGCCGCTGAAGAGCTGTTTGTTACCCAGGCGGCAGTGAGCCATCAGATCAAATCGCTGGAGGATTTTCTGGGGCTGAAACTGTTTCGGCGGCGCAACCGGTCACTGTTGCTGACGGAAGAAGGGCAGAGCTATTACCTGGATATCAAAGAGATTTTTTCTTCTATTAACGAGGCTACCCGCAAACTCCAGGCGCGCAGCGCCAAGGGCGCATTGACCGTCAGCGTGCCGCCCAGTTTTGCCATTCAATGGTTGGTGCCGCGCCTTTCGGGCTTTAACTCCGCTTATCCGGGGATCGACGTGCGCATTCAGGCCGTTGACCGCGAAGAGGATAAGTTGGCAGATGACGTTGACGTCGCGATTTTCTACGGGCGCGGTAACTGGCCGGGGCTGCGGGCCGAGCGCCTGTATGCGGAATACCTGCTGCCGGTTTGCTCCCCGGCGCTGCTCGGCGGCGAGCATGCATTAAAATCGCCGGGCGATCTGGTTTATCATACCCTGTTGCATGATACTTCGCGCCGTGACTGGCAGACTTACACCCGCCAACTTGGGCTGCAGCATATCAATGTGCAGCAGGGGCCGATCTTTAGCCATAGCGCGATGGTGGTGCAGGCGGCGGTGCATGGGCAAGGGGTGGCCCTGGTGAATAATGTGATGGCGCAAACGGAAATGGAGGCTGGGCGCCTGGTCTGCCCGTTCAACGACGTGCTGGTAAGTAAAAATGCGTATTATCTGGTATGCCATGACAGCCAGGCAGAACTGGGTAAAATAGCCGCCTTTCGCCAATGGATACTGACGCGCGCCGCCAGTGAGCAGGAAAAATTCCGTTTCCGCTATGAACAATAAGGCCGGTGGCGGCGCCACCGCCGGTAAAGATCAAAAGGTAAAATAACGATGACGAGTCGTTCCATGTTTATTTTTGCCGCGATCAGCGGTTTTGTTTTTGTCGCCCTGGGGGCGATCGGCTCCCACGTATTAAGTAATACGCTGGGCGCCGATGAAATGGCCTGGATCCATACCGGGTTGGAATATCAGGGCTTTCATACCCTGGCGATTCTGGCATTGGCCGTGGCGATGCAGCGCCGCGCCTGTTTGTGGTTTTACTGGAGTGCCGCGCTGTTGGCGCTGGGCACCGTGCTGTTTAGCGGCAGCCTTTACTGCCTGGCGCTTTCGCACCTGAAGCTCTGGGTTTATGTCACGCCAATCGGGGGCGTGTGCTTCCTGATCGGTTGGATACTGATGTTGATTGGCGCTTTGCGTCTGAGGAAAAAGGCCGAGCGCCATGAATAAGATTGCACTGTACTGCCGCCCGGGCTTTGAGAAAGAGTGCGCGGCGGAGATCACCGATAAGGCCGCGCAGCGCGAGGTGTTTGGCTTCGCCAGGGTGAAAGAGAACAGTGGCTACGTGCTGTTCGAATGTTACCAGCCGGAAGATGCTGACCGCCTGGCGCGCGAGCTGCCGTTCCGCGAGATGATTTTCGCCCGCCAGATGATCGTGGTGGGCGAGCTGTTGCGCGATCTGCCGCCGGAAGATCGCGTTACGCCGATCGTCGGTATGCTGATGGGCGTGGTGGAGCACGCTGGCGAGCTGCGGGTGGAAGTGCCGGATACCAACGAAAGCAAAGAGCTGATGAAGTTCTGCCGTAAGTTGACGGTGCCGCTGCGCGCGGCGATGCGGCAGGAAAAAGTACTGATGGCGCGCGAGGATCCAACCCGCCCGGTGGTGCACGTGTTCTTTATCGCGCCGGGCTGCTGCTACGTGGGCTATTCCTACAGCAACAACAATTCTCCGTTCTATATGGGCATTCCACGGTTGAAGTTCCCGGCTGATGCGCCAAGCCGTTCCACGTTGAAGTTAGAAGAGGCGTTTCACGTGTTCATTCCCGCCGATGAGTGGGATGAACGTTTGGGCAGCGGGATGCATGCGGTGGATCTGGGCGCCTGCCCGGGCGGCTGGACTTACCAATTGGTGAAACGCAGCATGATGGTTCATGCGGTGGACAATGGCCCAATGGCGCCCAGCCTGATGGATACCGGGCAAGTGACCCACCATCGCGCCGACGGCTTCAAGTTTGAGCCGACGCGCAGCAATATCTATTGGCTGGTGTGCGATATGGTAGAGAAGCCGGCGCGCGTAACACAGTTGATGATCGACTGGCTGACCAAAGGCTGGTGCCGCGAGGCGATTTTCAACCTGAAGCTGCCGATGAAAAAGCGCTATGAAGAGGTTTCGCAAAACCTGCAGACGATCCGCGAAGCGCTTGACGCGTTTGGTATTAATTCAGAGATTCATGCCCGGCATTTGTATCACGATCGCGAAGAGATCACTGTGCACGTGCGCCGTATCTGGTCGGCGATCCCAGGGCGCCGCGACGAGCGTTAATCTTTTCTTTGTTCCTCTCCCTCACCCTAGCCCTCTCCCTAAGGGAGAGGGGACCGTCCGGCGCACAATGAATAACTAACGCTTTCTGCCTGCCATACTCACTCGGGCTGCTCCTTCTCCGGATGGGTTGGGGGGAGTGTCTGCCTGTATCAGTAGCTAAAGTCTGCCGTCCTCTTTTACCATCGCTCCATATTCACTCGGGCTGCTCCCTCTCCCGATGGGAGAGGGTTGGGGTGAGGGGAAGGGCGAGGGGCATTATCTTGCCGGCAAGCGCAACTGCTGCAGATTGCCGCTTAGCTGAAGATCGGTACGCAGCGTGGCAACCTGCTTGCAGGCGTAGGCCATTTCACGCTGTTGCTCCAGTTTGGTTCGCCACTTCGTTGGCACGCTTGCCAAATCCTGATAAAGCTTGTCGAGATCGCCGGCCTGTTGCAGCAGCAACGCGGCGGTTTTGGCGCCAATGCCGGCAACGCCGGGGATCTTGCTGCTGCTGATGCCCGCCAGCCCCCAGAAATCCGGCAGTTGCTGTGGCAGCACGCCAAACTCACGCTGAACAAAAGGCATATCCAACCAGCGTTTCTGAAAATAATCACGCAGTTGTACGCTGGGCGCCAACAGTTGGCAGTAGCCTTTGTCGGTTGAAACAATCGTGACCTGATGGCCGCCCGCGGCCACTTTTGCCGCAAGCGTGGCGGCCAGATCGTCTGCTTCATTACCGGGCGAATGCCAGCAGGCCACGCCGCTGGCTTCAAAGGCCTGGCGCAACTGCGGCATCTCCTGCTGCAGGTTTTCCGGCATCGGCGAGCGGCCGGCTTTATAGTCGGGCAGGCGTTGATGGCGCCAGCTGTCGCGGCGATCGTCTTCATCAAATACCGCCACCGCATGCGTAGGCTGGCTGTGCTGGATGAGCTGTTGCAGCGCATGGCGGCAGGCATCCACGCAGGGGGAACCCTGCACCGCATGAATGCGGCGGATCAGGTTCAGGGCGTCAACAATCAGTAAGTGTATAGGCATCGTTAATCGCTGTCGGAATATTGGCCGGCAACGCCATGATAAGCGTTATTAACGGCGGGCGGCGTTGACCGCCCGCATGCTGGGCTGGAGACAATCAGGCGATGATTTCATAGCAGGGCACATAGGCCGTGCCCGGCAGTTTCATCCGGTGCTGGACGACAAAACCCTGCAGCAGCTGGTCCATCTGCTTCATCATTTGCCGATCGCCATGCAGCCTGTAGGGGCCGAACTCTTCAATGGCCTGGATGCCATTTTCTTTCACGTTGCCCGCCACAATACCGGAAAACGCACGGCGCAGCGCCGCCGCCAACTGTTCGGCTGGCTGGGCCGGCGACAGGTTGAGATTAGCCATGTTTTCATGGGTCGGCTCAAACGGCAATTGCAGATCCGGCGCAATGCGCATTGACCAGTTGAAGCTGTAGGCATCGCCGGTATTACGGCGGTTTTCTTTAACCAATGGCATGGTATTACGCATGCGGCGTGCAACCTCGGCCGGATCGTCAATGATGATCTGGTAGTGGCGGCGGGCCTGTTCACCCAGCGTATTGCCGATAAACTCATCCAGCACGCGGAAGTAGTCGGCGCTCTCTTTTGGCCCGGTCAGGATCAGCGGCAGCACCTGCTCGCTGTTTTCCGGGGTCATCAAGATCCCCAACAGGTAGAGCAATTCCTCGGCGGTGCCAACGCCACCAGGGAAGATAATGATGCCGTGCGCAATGCGCACAAAGGCTTCCAGCCGTTTTTCAATATCCGGCATGATCACCAGTTCATTGACCAACGGGTTAGGCGGCTCGGCGGCGATGATCGAAGGCTCGGTCATGCCGATAAAACGGCTGTTGCGGTAACGCTGCTGGGCATGGCCCACCGCAGCGCCTTTCATCGGCGCTTCCATCGCGCCAGGCCCACAGCCCGTGCAGATGTTCAGCTCGCGCAGGCCCAGCTCGCTGCCCACCTTGCGCGCATACAGGTATTCGGTCGGGTTGATGGAGTGGCCGCCCCAACAGACGATCATATTCGGATCTTCATCCAGATGCAGCGTGCGGGCGTTGCGCAGGATGGAGAACACCAGGTTGGTGATATGCGTGGAATTTTCCAGGTTTAAGTTTTGAAAACGGCCGGTGGCGTTGGCGATCTGACCATGCACAAACAGAATATCACGCAGTACGGCAAACAGATTGGCTTGCAGTGAACGGATGATACGGCCATCAACGAAGGCCTCTTCCGGCGGGTTAATCAATTCCAGTTTAACGCCGCGCTCACGGCGCAACACGTTGATGTCAAAGTTTTCATAGCGTGACAGCAGTTGCTTGCTGTTGTCAGTCTGGCTACCGGAGTTCAATACGGCCAGTGAGCAGTTGCGGAACAAACGGTACAGGTCGCTGCTGGCGGTACGCTTGAGCATGTCTACTTCCAACTGCGACAACAAGTCCATAGAGCCGAGTGGGCTGATATGTGTAATCAAGATAACTCCTTTGCGCCCTGGCTGGGCATTAGCAATCCATACAGCAGCTTGTTATTGTGTGCGAGCATCGCGCTTGGCGCCTGCGTGCCGGAACGCATTCTACGGCGGCGGATACTCTGGTTTAACCTTACCGCCGTCCCTTGATTTTTACCAATACAACGCAGCGCGTTAGCGCACTCGTTGAGCAACGGTTGGCTTATTGGCGGGCCAGCCGCCCGGCATTCGGGGTGAACGCCGTATTGCTGCGCCAGGGGTTGATATCCAGCCCGCCGCGGCGCGTGTAGCGCGCGTATACCGACAGTTGCTCCGGTTGGCAAAAACGCAGCACATCATTAAAGATGCGTTCAACGCATTGCTCGTGGAACTCGTTGTGATGGCGAAAAGACACCAGGTAACGCAGCAGCGCTTCCCGATCGATCTGCGGCCCGCGGTATTGGATCTGCACTGAACCCCAGTCCGGCTGGTTGGTGATCAGGCAGTTGGATTTCAGCAGATTGCTGACGAGCGTTTCTTCCACCTGCGGGCCGGTGTTGGCGCCTTGCAGATAGCCGGCGTTGAAGTCATAGTTATCGATAGCGATGTCTTGTTCGTCGATGCATTCCCCCGCCAGCATGGCGATCGGCTGTCCGGCCAGTTGTTCCAGGCGGAACAGGGCGACGCTGACTTCGCCTTGCGCACAGGCCGCCAGATCGCGCTGCAGGGTGCTGCGCACGGCGTCCCAATTAGCAAAGCGCGTCTGGTTGAAGCTGTTGAGATACAGCTTGAAGCTTTTGGATTCGATCAGGTTGGCGCTATTGGCGTTCAGGCTGATTTCCCCCACGGCCACCTGCGGTAGGCCTTTATCATTCAGCCAGGAGAGTTCGTACAGCGTCCAGATATCGGCGCCGTGGAAAGGCAGGCTCTGCGGATACAGCCCCAGCGGCTCGCGGTTCAGGCTGCGCGGCACCGGCTGTAGCAGTGTGGCGTCGTACTGATCGTGATAGGCGGTGGGTTTACCGAGCTTCAGGCCGGCGAGCGCCTGATTGTTTTGATATGTGGACATAGATGTCACCTTGGTCCCAGAACGATACAATGGCCGCCAGTTTACCGTATATGGGATAAAATATGGACCATGATGTAGCACACGCTCTGCGTGAATTTACCCAGCGTTATGTTGCACTTTGGCAACAGCAGCGCGGCCAGGCGCCGGCCAGTAGCGAACTGTACGGCGTGGCTTCGCCTTGCATTGTGGAAAGCCGCGCTGACGATGTGCTGTGGTTGCCGCAGCCGTTCACGCCGCCGGCGACGCTGGCCCGGGTGGAAACTGCGCTTGAACTGCGGCTGCAGCCGGATATCCATACTTTCTACACGCAGCAATATGCCGGCGATATGACCGCTCAATTTGGCGAGCAGCATCTGACGCTGCTGCAGGTGTGGAGTGAAGACGATTTCATTCGCCTGCAGGAAAACCTGATCGGTCACCTGGTGACGCAAAAACGCCTGAAACTCTCACCCACGCTGTTCCTCGCTACCACGTCATCAGAGATGACGGTGGTATCGCTTTGCAACGTCAGCGGCAATGTGGTGCTGGAGCAGTTCGGCAGCAGCAAACGCACGCTGCTGGCGGCCTCACTGGGCAATTTCCTCGACGCGCTGCGGCCAACCCTTTCTGATTAATTACGTTTATAAGTCATGCCGTGTAAGAGATATCTCACATTACGTGTGAGATATCGCTTTTTATTTTTTTCGAAATTTGTTCCAGATCAATATCATCTATTTGTTTATCAATAAGTTGTTTTTGATCTCTTCGTGTTTTTCCCTCATCCGTCCGGCAGCCGTGTTCTCGGTATATTGTGAAATAATGAAAATTAAGCGATCTTAATGTTTACAGAATATATGAACTTGAAACGGAAACGGCAGGCGCCGGGTGTTTTAAGGGCTGCATGAACACATGCCCACGAAGGGCAGAAGGCCGCCAATCTGGCAAGGGCCTTGCGATTTTCAGGATGAACTCGGGACACCTCCAGGAAGGAGATCGGGAGCCGATAACGGAATATTGGCGGGCCATGAAAGGCTATAAGGAACCACGCTGGGAAGGCGTTCAGGGATTTGCACGGATGTTGGGCCAGGATGGCCATAGGGAAAAGTTTTCAGGGATTGAGCAGGGAGCACACTTTGTAGCTGGATGGCTATAAAACGAACTGGGGGCACTGTTAACGCAGTGCCCCTATTTTTTTACCCATTCATTGTGTCCGGGAGAATGTGATAAGGGCGTGTGCGGTAGCCAATAATCGAAGGCAATACGCCTTATCCACTGCCAGCACACCGTACCGGTAACCATTCCCGTCTAAATTTACTTTTGTCCGTTTCGTCTGTTTTGTTTGCTTCGTCTATTTCGTTTGTTGTGTTTTTCGTTTGTTTCGACTAATCTGCCATCAATGATTGCTGTCAACACTAAATCGTAAAACTGAAACTCATAAACTAAACCTAACTATCGGATACTTAAATGAAAAACTCAATTCTTGATAGCCTGAGCCTTCCGGCTCAAGGGGAGATTGAGGCAGCTGTTCGTGGGCAAAGGGAGCTTGCTGCCTACCTCTCCACGAAAATGGAAACACAAAAAATTTCGATTCAGGACGCAGATAACAACACTCGCCAGATCGAGTTGCCAACGTATTCATTGACGCTGCTTATGTCGATTTTAGGAGAGTTGGCCGTCGGTAACGCGGTTCAGGTTGTTCCTGTGCATGCTGAATTAACAACGCAGGAAGCTGCCAACATTCTGAATGTTTCTCGCCCTCATATGGTGAAACTACTGGAAGATGGGAAGCTACCTTTTCACAAAACAGGTCGCCATCGCCGCGTGCTTTTCGCCGATTTAATGAGGTACAAAGATCAGCGAGATAGCGAAAGCCACAAAGCAATGCAGGTATTGGCAGATCATAGCCAGGAACTTGGATTTTACTGATGACTCTTTCACCTTATCCCGTAGTATTAGATGCTTGCGTACTCTATCCATCCTTACTACGGGATTTATTGATGCATCTGGGACTGACCGGGCTGTATCAACCGAAATGGTCGGCCATTATCGAAGAAGAATGGCAGCGTAATTTGATTAAGGATAGACCTGACTTAAATTCTGACCAAATCAAACAAACTGGGGAGCTTATGAATCGGGCATTGCCTGATGCAATGGTTACAGGTTTCGAGCCGCTCGTTGCCAGTATCGATCTTCCTGATGCTGATGACAGGCATGTTGTTGCTGCCGCCATTTGCAGCAATGCTGAAATCGTCGTTACGTTCAACTTGAAAGATTTCCCACTACAATATCTGAATAGTTTCGGCATTGAAGCGTTACATCCAGATGATTTTATTACTGATTTGTTCGATTTGAATCAGGCACTTGTTCTGGCGGCCGTAAACAAGCAGCGCTGCAATATGAGAAAGCCGCCGAAATCGGTTGATGAGTATCTTGATGCGCTACTTCGCCAGGCTTTACCACAAACAGTAAAAGAATTGAGTAAATTCCGCGCCCTTATTTAGTCAGCTTGCTGGCCGCTTCGGCCACTGGCAAACGGCTTCAACTGAAAATCGTCATCAAATGGTCTGCTCCCCGTTTATTGCTTTTTGTCTTCCAGCTCAGACAGCCAGGCCTGGTGCATACCGCAGGTAGTTGTTTCTGTCAGGCCCATTGCTGGGGGCCGGGGTTCGCATTACCGTTCATCGAAAGCAGGGAGTCCAAACCAATAGTTGAAAAAATGGGCAGCCAATGGTTTTATTAAACCTTAATAACTATTCACCATTCCAGCATAAGGTCAGATATGTTGTCATTACAGTCTGCAGAGTGGTTTAGCCGGAATGGGGTAGAGTGCTCCCGAGTAAAAGCCAGAAATTCCTGCTTTCCGAAACATCTCCATGATGAATATGTTATCAGTGCAAACCTGACGGGTGTCGAGGAGATCTGGCTGTCAGGAGAAACTGCATACGTTAAAAGTGGTCAGGTGACCTTATATAACCCTGGCACGATTCAAGCGTCGCGCTTTGACAGTCAGTGCGTTGAATTTATCAGCGTGCATATGCCTCAGTCAGTGATGAAAACGCTTGCCGATGAGGAAAATGTACGCAGCGATCGTGAAGCACCGATCCTGCGTGAGGGCATAATCAATAATGTGCGCTTATTTGATGCTCTGTGCCGTTTTGCAACATCCGCTCGGCAGGAACAACACAGCATTAATCAGGAGCAGGAGCTGATATTACTTTGTGGCGAGCTACTGGAAACACCTACCATGCTGCAGGGCAGTGATAAACAGAGGGTTAACTTAGTCATTGAATATTTACGCGAGCATCTCAACGTAAAACCACAGCTGGAAATACTGTCGCAGATGGCCGGGTTGAGTAAATACCATCTTGTTCGCTGTTTCACCCGACAGACGGGCATGCCGCCTTTGCAATATCATATGCAGTTGCGCTTGCACCAGGCCCGCGATTTGTTGCGCAGGAATGTTCATCCGCTTGATGTGGCCATTATGCTGGGATTTTATGACCAGAGTCATTTCATCAATTCTTTTCGCAAAGTGATGGGAACGACGCCCCATCACTATGCTTCTCAGGTAAGGTCAGGCCACCATAAACTCCTGGTAACCTGACACGATCACATAAAGGGCAAAGTAGCTGAATATCAGCGCTGACGCTATGTAGGAATATTTAAGCAGACGATGGCCAAGTAGCCTGCCACCAAAACTACCGACCAGGCACAGCACACAGGTCCAGAACACGCCCGCAATAAAGAAGCCACTTAAAAACCAGGATGATGCCGTTACGCTGTGTTGCCCCATCCGGGAAATCAGCGCCCCTCCCACTGTAGCAAACCACAGGATGGCCGTGGGAGAGGACATCGCGAGCAAGACTCCTCGTCCGAATTCGCGCAGTAGTGAACGGTATTGATGGGCTTCGTTCACGTTAAGCTCTGCAGCCTTCTGGAAAGCTGCAATGAGCATTTTGCCTGCGAACCACAACAGCATCGCGCCGCCCCCAATCCATAAGACCCAGCGAACGGCTTCATACTGGAGCAATAGGGTCATTCCTGCCAGCGCCAGTAACGCATAGGCTAAATCGCCCACGCAGGTGCCAATTCCCAGCCAGAAACCATGAAAATATCCACGTTGCATGGCCAGCGTAATCATGGCGATATTGGCAATGCCGATATCGAGACACAGCGAAAGGCTCAGTAAAAAACCATTTGAAAACGGGATCATAAAGTGAAGCCTTTGATTTTAAGCATGCCGAGACGTTTACTTAACCATTGCATGCGTAACCGGTATTGGAAGGAATTGCGCAGAGTGTATGAAATGATACTGTCTTTTTAGACAACAGGTTATTTCCTTGCCGGAGCCTTACTCATACGCCGTACTACCGGCATTGCTAAAATATGGATCAACCTAATCATGGACATCACGATCAGTCTTGCGCGAAATGAACACCTGGCCGCGCTTCGCATCATTGAGTTAGCGGCGTTTGAGACGCTACGCGCAGGAGGCGCAGTGACAGGGCCTCCTGCCGCAGGCAGCATTGATGACTTCAACCAGTTATGCCATGAAGGACTGCTCTTTGTCGCTTTTGCCCCGGCCGATATCCCGGTAGGATTCGCTGGAGCGTCAATCGTTGATAATTGGCTGCACATTGCAGAAGTTGACGTGCACCCGAACTGGCAGCACCGCGGAATAGGTCGGCGCCTGATGAATACGCTGCTTTCTGCAGGGAAGGCTCGTGGTTTCACTGGCGCTACTCTGACCACCGATCGCTACGTGCCTTGCAACGCATCTTTTTACGCCTCTCTGGGGTTTAAAATTGTGGAAGGGGAGGGAATTCAACGGCGGCTGAAAGATCTGCTCGATAAAGAAGCCGCATCGGGAATGGATCCGCAACGTCGCGTCGCCATGCAACTGTACTATTAGAATATTATTATTCTCAACGCTGAATCTGCCTATCAGACCTGGATAGAGCCCTGAGCCGCAAAATGCCAGCTCAGGGCTAAGCGCATTCCCCTTAGCCAATGGCCCCCAGCGTATCGCCCTGGCTTTGTTTCTTCGGCAGCAGGAACAACGTGGCGTAAATATCCAGCAGATAAATTGCCGCCAGCAGGCTAATGGCCGCATTGAAGGAAATCTGGCTGGCTAATGCGCCAATCGCCCAGGGGCCCAGACCGCCGACGCCGCGGCCAAAGTTGAACAGGATATTCTGTGCGGTGGCGCGCGCTTCAACCGGGTAGGTATCGGAGATCAACGCGCCGTAGCCGCCGATCATACCGTTCACGAACAGCCCCATGACCGCGCCGGCAAACAGCATCAGGGTGGGATCGCTAAGCTGGGCGTAGCAAATAACCATCACCACAGCGCCAATCTGATAAGCAACGAAAATTTTCCAGCGGGCGAAGCGGTCAGCCAGCACGCCGAACAGCCAGATGCCGAAGGTCATACCGACCACCGTGACTGCGGTCCATATCCCAGACTTTGTCAGTGAAAAGCCAAAGTTCTTCGCCAGATAGGTAGGCATCCAGATCATCAGGCCGTAGTAGCCGAAGTTCTGCACTGAACAGAGAATGAAAATACCCAGACTGGCCTTGCTGGTGGCGCTATCTTTAAACAGTAGCCGGATGCGCTGGCCGAAAGACAGCGTATGGCTGTGGCTTTTCCGCTGGGCAAAGGCCTCGGGTTCCCCCATGGTGCGGCGGATAAGAAACGACGCCAGCGCCGGCAACAGGCCGACCAGGAACATGCCGCGCCAGCCAATGTGCGGCAGCAATAACGGCGTTAAAAAGGCTGCGGCCAATACGCCAAGCTGCCAGCCCATGCCGACGTAGGCGGAAGCGCGGTTGCGCTTTTCCGCGGGCCAGGCCTCGGCGATCAACGCCATGCCGATGCCGAATTCCCCACCCAGGCCGATACCGGCCAGCGTACGGTAGGCGAGCAAATCCCAGTAACCCTGTGCGATGGCGCACAGGCCGGTGAAGAGGGAAAACATCAAAATCGTGACGGTGAGAACGCGGATGCGGCCAAAGCGATCGCTAAGATGGCCGAAAATCACGCCGCCGAGCACCGCGCCGATTAACGTCCAGGTGACCAGCGAGCCGGCCTCCGGGGAGGTGAGCTGCAGTTCAGCGGCGATAAGCGGCAGCATAAAGCCAAGGATCAGTAAATCGAAGCCGTCCATGGCATAGCCGCTAACGGAAGCCAGCATCGCCTTACCGGGTGTTGCATGATGATTACGCTGTGTGTGGTTGGGCATATTTTTTATCTTGTTGTTTATCTGGAACAGGTATTGTGCCGCCGAGCGCGCAGAGTCTCCATAATAAATTCAGTAGGCTAGGGTTTGGGCGCACACCGGGAAGATGCTATGCTTTGCCGCCCTTCAGCCGGGCCGCTGAAGATCATGATTTACACTATCGGGAATGCAGATGAGTATAGAAAATCAGGTTCGCCAATGTTTGCTGGCAATTGAGCAGTCAATGCGCGATTTGGCGCTGTGGCAATCGGCGCCGCCGGAGCCTGAGGCTTTCACCAGCGTGGAACCGTTCTGCGTTGACAGCATGCAGGCGGAAGAGTGGCTGCAATGGGTCTTCCTGCCGCGGATGTATGCGCTGCTGGATGCGAACGCGCCGCTGCCCACGCGCTTTGCCATCACGCCTTATTTTGAAGAGGCGCTTAAGCATAGAGAGCCGGTTTGCCTGCCGCTGCTGGTGGTGCTGCAGCGCCTGGACAACATGCTGAATCAAGAATCGCCGTAATGCTGGAGATTCTTTATCAGGATGCGCATCTGGTGGCCGTGAATAAGCCGGCCGGTTGGCTGGTGCATCGCAGTTGGTTGGATCGCCACGAGACGGTTTTTGTGATGCAGACCGTGCGTGACCAGATCGGCCAGCATGTGTTCACCGTGCACCGTCTCGATCGTCCCACTTCCGGCGTGCTGTTGTTGGCGCTCTCCAGCGAGGTGGCGCATCGGTTGTCGCAACAGTTTGAACAGCATCAGGTGCAGAAAACGTATCACGCGGTGGTGCGCGGCTATGTGCATGACGCCGCCACCTTGGATTACCCGCTCACGCAAGAGCGGGATAAAGTCGCCGACAGGTTCGCCAGCGCAGACAAAGCGCCCCAGTCTGCGCTGACGCACTATCGGCCGCTGGCGCGGGTGGAAATGCCGGTCGCGGTGGGCCGCTATGCCAGCGCCCGCTATACGCTGATGGAACTGCGGCCGGAAACCGGGCGTAAACATCAGCTGCGCCGCCATATGGTGCATATCCGGCACCCGATCGTCGGCGACAGTAAGCATGGCGATCTGCGCCAGAACCGGGCGATGGCACAGCACTTTGGCTGCCCGCGCCTGATGTTGCACGCCAGCCACTTGCGCCTGGCGCACCCGATCAGCGGTGAGCCGCTGCAGATTTCTGCGCGCTGGGATAGCCCGTGGCAGCACTTGATGTCACAATTTGGCTGGCTGGACGTTGTCCCTGAACTCGCCAGGGTTGAGTTTCCCCCGGTAAGCGGTCAGGATAGCCCGTAATTTTTATGGATCATCAAGGGAGTTTGAGCGATGGCTCAGGTCGGTATTTTCGTCGGGACGGTTTACGGTAATGCTTTGCTGGTTGCGGAAGAGGCGGAAAACATTCTTAACGAACAGGGGCATACGGTCAAACTGTTTGAAGAAGGCACGCTGGAAGCCTGGCAATACTACCGCCAGCATTATGCACTGGTGATCACTTCCACCACCGGGCAGGGCGATCTGCCCGATAACATCGCGCCGCTGTTCACCGCGATCCGCGATCAGGTTGGCTACCAGCAGGAGTTGCGTTATGGCCTGATCGCATTGGGCGATAGCAGCTACGATCGTTTCTGCGGCGGCGGGCGGGTGTTTGACGCGCTGTTGCAGGAGCAGGGGGCGACGCGGATAGGCGATGTGCTGGAAATTGATGCGATTGAGCACCCAGAGCCGGAGGCGATCTCCTGCCCATGGGTTGAGCAGTGGAGCACGCTGCTGAAATAATTCGCGGCCAGTGCTGGGTCGGTGCGGATGCGCCGACCCGATGCAGCGCCGCGTGGGTTATTTCCCGTGCGTCAGTTTGTCCAGATCGGCTTCGATCTCGGCAATTTTGTTGGAAACCACGTTTTCCAAGTGGCGCAGATCGTCAAGAATTTTGCGTTTAAGATCAACGTCTGCTTGTTCGTGCTGGCATAGCTGATCGAGTTCATCGATCACGTAGCGCAGGTTTGGGTTGATTTCGTGGATTTCTTTGTAACCCTGGCTGCTATCTGAAACCACGGTTTTGCGCTGGCGTGGGTATTTGAACTTGACGCTTTTTGCAAAGAACTCGCCTTTATCCTTGCGGAAATAAATTTTGAGAATATCGTTATTGGCCTCTTGGCGAAGAGTATAACGATCGATGTCTTCCGGTTGATTAATGCCTAAGCTTTTCAGATTATCGTACATAGAGCGCCCCTTTAGATTTTATACCCTTCATACCTGTACGCCGGCCGTGCCTGCCGATTTGCCGCTAGCCTGCAATCCACGGGGTATACCGCGTGCGGTGATTATGGCGCCTGCGCCAGCCTACGGCAGTGATCGCCCGCAGATTGAAGATAAAAAAATAGCGGGTAAATACCCGCTATTTCATTTTAGTCGATCGTTCTCAATAACTCATTAATACCGACTTTACTGCGCGTTTTCGCATCCACTTTCTTCACGATAACGGCGCAGTACAGGCTGTAGGTGCCATCTTTGGAAGGCAGGTTGCCGGAAACCACCACGGAACCGGCAGGAACGCGGCCGTAATGAACTTCACCGGTTTCACGATCGTAAATACGGGTGCTTTGGCCGATAAATACGCCCATGGAGATCACGGAACCTTCTTCCACGATCACACCTTCAACCACTTCGGAACGTGCGCCGATAAAGCAGTTGTCTTCGATGATGGTTGGGTTTGCCTGCAGCGGTTCCAATACGCCGCCGATGCCGACACCGCCCGACAGGTGAACGTTTTTGCCGATTTGCGCGCATGAGCCGACGGTGGCCCAGGTATCCACCATGGTGCCTTCATCCACGTGAGCGCCGATGTTGACATAAGAAGGCATCAGCACGGTATTGCGGGCGATGAACGCCCCTTTGCGTACGCTGGCCGGCGGCACCACGCGGAAGCCTTCTTTCTGGAAGCGGGCTTCGTCGTAATCGGCGAATTTCATTGGCACTTTATCGTAGAAACGGGTTTCGGCGCCGTCGATGACTTTATTGTCGCTGATTCGGAAAGAAAGCAGCACGGCCTTTTTCAGCCATTGATGGGTGACCCACTGACCGTTGATTTTTTCAGCCACGCGCAGTGCGCCGCTGTCCAGCAGGGCGATCACTTGGTTTACTGCTTCACGCGTTACCGTGTCTACGTTCGCCGGGGTGATCTCCGCGCGGCGCTCGAAGGCGTTTTCAATAACGTTCTGTAATTGCTGCATTCTGTTTCTTTCCTGATTTTGTTAGTCAAAAGATTACTTGTATCACATTTTTTCGTTCGGGTTGAGCGCCTCGACCAGCCGCTGCGCCAACTTTTTGCGCGTTTCGCTATTCAACGCCCGGCGATCGCTATCGGCAAGAATGAACAAATCCTCAACCCGTTCGCCGATGGTCGAGATACGCGCACCGTGCAGCGAAACCCCCAGATCGGCGAACACTTCCGCTACCCGCGCCAGCAGGCCGGGCTGATCGAGCGCCACCATTTCCAGGTAGCTGCGGCGATCGGTATGGGTCGGCAAGAAGGTGACCTCGGTCGGCACGCTGAAGTGGCGCAGCTTGGAAGAGGGACGCCGTGTCCGCGGCGGTTGGTATTCCCGCTGCATTAGCGCCTGCTCCAGCGCGAAACGCGTGGCCTCGTGGCGATCCGGTGCCAACGGGCTGCCGTCCGGTTCCAGCACGATGAAGGTATCCATCGCCATTCCGTCGCGGTTGGTAAAGATCTGCGCATCATGCACGCTCAGGTTGCGGCGATCCATTTCCCCGGCCACGGCGGCGAACAGGTACGGGCGGTCCGGGCTCCAGATAAAGATCTCGGTGCCCCCGCGCGTGGCCTGCGGGCTCAACAACACCAGCGGTTTGGTGGAGTCATGGGCCAGCAGATGGCGCGCATGCCAGGCCAACTGGTTCGGCGAATGGCGCAGGAAGTAATCGGCGCGGCAACGGCTCCAGATGCGGTGTAGCGCCTCTTCGTCGATATTATCCATACGCAATAGCGCCAGCGCCTGCAAGCGGTGGTGGCGCACACGTTCGCGCAGATCCGGGCCGTTTTGCATGCCGCGGCGCAACTGTTTTTCGGTGGCGAAATACAGCTCGCGCAGCAGGCTTTGCTTCCAACTGTTCCACAGGCTTTCGTTGGTGGCGCAGATATCCGCAACCGTCAGGCAAATCAAATAGCGCAGACGGGTTTCGTTTTGTACTTCGTTGCTGAACTGTTGGATAACGGCGGGATCCTGAATATCACGGCGCTGGGCGGTGACCGACATTAGCAAGTGGCAACGCACCAACCAGGCAACCAGTTGGGTTTCGCGCACATTCAGGCCGTGCTGCTGGGCGAATTCCGCTACGTCCTGTGCGCCGAGCAGCGAGTGATCGCCGCCGCGCCCCTTGGCGATATCATGGAACAGGGCGGCAATCAGCAACAGCTCCAGATTCGGCAGCCGGGTGTACAGCTCGACGCACAATGGGTGGCTTGGCCGGTTTTGATTATCGGCGAAGCTTTCGAGCTTTTGCAGCACGCGGATCGTGTGTTCATCCACGGTATAGGCGTGGAACAGATCAAACTGCATCTGGCCGACGATATTGCCCCACTGCGGCATATAGGCCCACAGCACGCTGTGACGGTGCATCGGCACCAGCGCGCGCGATACGGCGCCCGGGTGGCGCAAAATGGCCATAAACAGCTCCCGCGCCTGCGGGATCGTGCACAGCGGCTGTTTCAGGTGGCGGCGGGCATGGCGCAGTTGGCGCACAGTGGTGGAATAGATGCCGGCGATTTCGCGATTGCGCACCATCACGTAGAACATACGGATGATGGCTTCCGGCTGGCGGATAAACAGCGTTTCGTCGCGCAGATCGATCAGGTTGCCGCGCAGTTGGAAATCCTCGTCCAGCGGCCGCGGCCTCTCGGTGGCGTCGAGCGCCAGAATCGCTTCGTCGAACAACTGCAACAGCATGTGATTAAGCTCGCCGACGCGGCGCGTCATGCGATAGAAGTCTTTCATCATGCGCTCAACGGGCTGGTTGCCTTCGCCTTCGTAGCACAAGAGCTGGGCCACGCTCAGTTGGCGATCGAACAGCAGCCGGTTATCGTAGCGCGGCAGCACCAGGTGCAGAGCAAAGCGAATGCGCCACAGGAAGCTTTGGCATTCATTGAGTTCGTTACGTTCGGCTTGCGTCAGAAAACCGAAACCGACCATTTCGTCAAGCGAGGTGGCGCCGAAGTGGCGCCGGGCGACCCATAGCAGGGTATGGATGTCGCGCAGGCCACCGGGGCTGCTTTTGATGTCCGGCTCCAGGTTGTAGCTGGTGCCGTGGTAGCGCTGGTGGCGTTCGTGCTGCTCCGCCACTTTGGCCGGGAAGAACTTGGACGAGGGCCAGAAGCCGTCGCTGAAGATGTGTTTTTGCAGTTGCAGAAACAGCGCCACGTCGCCGCAGATCATGCGGGATTCGATCAGGTTGGTGGCGATGGTCAGATCCGCCAGCCCTTCCAGCAGGCACTCTTCCAGCGTACGCACGCTGTGGCCGACTTCCAGCTTCAAATCCCACATCAGGGTGATGAATTCGCCCACCCGCGCCGCTTGCTGGTCGCTTAAACGTTGTTGGCTCAGCACCAACACATCAATATCGGAAAGCGGGTGCAGTTCGCCGCGGCCGTAGCCGCCCACCGCCACCAGTGCGGTGGCCGGGATATCCTCAAAACCATAGAACAACCACAGCCGCCGCAACAGCCGATCGATAAACTCGCAGCGTGCGGCCACCAGGCTTTCCACGCTGGCGCCGGCGTTGAACGCCGCGGCCAGCCAAAGCTGGAATTGCTCAAGGCGCTGTTTCAGCGCAACGCAATTAATTTCCTCATCGCCATAGGCGTTGGGATATTCCGGCTGCTTCGGTATGGCCTGTGAGGGGATGGCCGGCGCGGCCTGTTGGCGAAAATTTTCAGACATAGTAGTAAGCAGCCCATAAAAAAGCCGGTTATACCCCCGCCGTTGTTCCAGCCGCCGCCACGGCGGGGCAGAGCCAACGCTCAGATATAAAGCCGGCTTATCACAAGAAACGGCGGCAGCGGGCCGCCTTTTCTTTACTGTTCGTGCGTAATGATGTTGGGGATAGTTTCATCCTTGCGCAACGTCATTATCTCGCAGCCGTTATCGGTAACCACAATAGTATGCTCGTACTGCGCCGACAAGCTGCGATCCTTGGTTTTTACCGTCCAGCCGTCTTTCATGGTGCGGATGCGGTAGTCACCGGCATTGACCATCGGCTCGATGGTGAATGCCATGCCCGGTTGCAGTACCACGCCGCCGTCATCGGCGTCATAGTGCAGCACTTGCGGCTCTTCGTGGAACCCTTCGCCGATGCCATGGCCGCAATATTCACGCACCACGGAGAATTTTTCCGCTTCAACGAATTGCTGAATGGCTTTACCCAGTGAGCGCAGGCGGATGCCCGGTTTTACCATTTTCAGCCCCAGATACAGGCTCTCTTGCGTGATGCGGCAGAGCCGCTCACCCAGAATGGTGGGTTTGCCGACGATGAACATCGTTGACGTATCACCATGGAAACCGTCTTTGATGACCGTCACATCAATGTTGATGATGTCGCCGTCTTTCAACACTTTTTCATCGCTGGGGATACCGTGGCAGACGACTTCGTTAACGGAGATGCACACTGACTTGGGAAAACCGTGGTAACCAAGGCAGGCAGAGACCGCGTGCTGTTCGTTAATAATGTGGTTGTGGCAGATACGGTCGAGTTCGCCGGTGGTGACGCCGGGTTTTACGTATGGCCCAACGATTTCCAGCACTTCGGCGGCCAGGCGGCCGACTACGCGCATTTTCTGGATGTCTTCTGATGATTTAATTGAAATTGCCATGAAAGTTGTCCGCAAGGGTCTGTATTATCGACAATGAGAAGCAGTACCCTATGGTACCAGCCCAGCCGGGCCGCTGCCAAATTTCATTTTTTTCCATGGTCGGCGGGAACCGAACGGAAGCGTGAGCCGTCGGGGGCCTGGCCGTGATGAAATCGCCGCTGAAAGCGCAACAAAAGTTGGAGTCGCGGGCGGGTTTATGGTATAAAGCGCGCCGGCAGATCCATTGATGTTGCTCTTCATGGCAACGCAGGTTCTGGCCGAAAATACTGAACTGCACTCACATTGTGTAAATAACACACACGTATCGGCACATGCGCCGGGGTGCCTGAAAGCGGTCTGCGCTTGTCGGGTCGGCGTTATGGGATACGTGGAGGCATAACCCCAATTAATCTATAGAGGTTTTAATCATGGCAACTGTTTCCATGCGCGATATGCTCAAGGCCGGTGTTCACTTCGGTCACCAGACCCGTTACTGGAACCCGAAAATGAAGCCTTTCATCTTCGGTTCTCGCAACAAAGTTCACATCATCAACCTTGAGAAAACCGTACCAATGTTCAACGAAGCGCTGGCTGAATTGAGCAAGATCTCTTCCCGTAAAGGCAAGATCCTGTTTGTTGGTACCAAACGCGCAGCTAGCGAAGCGGTAAAAGAAGCTGCAACCAACTGCGATCAGTTCTTCGTGAACCACCGTTGGCTGGGCGGCATGCTGACCAACTGGAAAACCGTTCGTCAGTCCATCAAGCGTTTGAAAGATCTGGAAACTCAGTCTCAAGACGGCACCTTTGACAAGCTGACCAAGAAAGAGGCGCTGATGCGTACTCGCGAACTGGACAAGCTGGAAAACTCCCTGGGTGGTATCAAAGACATGGGTGGCCTGCCAGACGCTCTGTTTGTTATCGATGCCGATCACGAACACATCGCGATCAAAGAAGCCAACAACCTGGGTATCCCGGTATTCTCTATCGTTGATACCAACTCTGATCCGGACGGCGTTGACTTCATCATCCCTGGTAACGACGACGCAATCCGTGCAGTAAGCCTGTACCTGACCGCCGTTGCTGCCGCTGTACGTGAAGGTCGTTCTCAAGATCTGGCCGTTCAGGCGGAAGAAGGCTTCGTAGAAGCTGAATAATAAGGCAAGCTCGCAACCCGAGCCCTTATTAACCAGGTATTGACATATGTTGGTTAGGGGGGCCTAGAAAGGCCCCCTTTGCTTATCTGAATGAGAACCATGCCCGATAGCTTTCATATTGCGGCAACGCGGCATGAAAGATGAAGGGCTATCTCCGTGCGAGATAACCGAGGAAAATAAAATGGCTGATATTACCGCTGCCCTGGTAAAAGAACTGCGTGAACGTACTGGCGCAGGCATGATGGAATGTAAGAAAGCGCTGGTTGAAGCTAACGGCGACATCGAACTGGCCATCGACAACATGCGTAAATCCGGCCAGGCTAAGGCTGCCAAGAAAGCAGGCCGTGTGGCTGCTGAAGGCATCATCCTGACCAAAATCGACGGTAACTACGCGGTTATCGTTGAACTGAACTGCGAAACAGACTTCGTGGCTAAAGATGCCGGCTTCAAAGCCTTCGGCGAAGAAGTGATCAACGCTGCCCTGGCTGGCCGCATCACCGACATCGAAGCGCTGAAAGCGCAATTCGAAGATCAGCGTACCGCGCTGGTGGCTAAAATTGGTGAAAACATCAATATCCGCCGCGTTGCCGCGCTGGAAGGCGATGTGCTGGGTTCTTACCTGCACGGCGCACGTATCGGTGTTCTGGTTGCTGCAACCGGCGCTGACGAAGAACTGGTTAAGCATATCGCGATGCACATCGCGGCAAGCAAACCAGAATACGTGAAGCCTGAAGACGTTCCTGCTGAAGTGGTTGAACGTGAACACCAGATTCAGTTGGATATCGCCATGCAGTCTGGCAAACCACGCGAAATCGCAGAAAAAATGGTTGAAGGCCGTATGCGTAAGTTCACCGGCGAAGTTTCTCTGACCGGCCAGCACTTCGTAATGGACCCAAGCAAAACCGTTGCTCAGCTGCTGAAAGAACACAACGCTGACGTGAAAGGTTTCATCCGCTTTGAAGTGGGTGAAGGCATCGAGAAAGTTGAAACTGACTTTGCTGCTGAAGTTGCAGCAATGAGCAAACAGTCTTAATGCTTGTAAATGGAACCGCCGGTCAGGCGGTTCCGTTTTATCCAGCCAGAAATCGCCGACGATGACCCCTGTCGCGCTATACTCAGACAGGCGCTGCTTATCGGCTAAAATCCCCAATACTATTACTGCTTCTTAGGACAAAACACCATGGCAACCAATGCAAAACCCGTATATCAGCGTATCCTGCTCAAACTGAGCGGCGAAGCCCTGCAAGGTGCAGAAGGCTTTGGTATCGATGCTAGCATTTTGGATCGCATGGCTCAGGAAGTGAAAGAGCTGGTTGAGCTGGGCATTCAGGTCGGTGTAGTGATTGGCGGTGGCAACTTGTTCCGCGGTGCGGGCCTGGCGCAAGCCGGCATGAATCGCGTAGTAGGCGACCACATGGGGATGCTGGCGACCGTAATGAACGGCCTGGCGATGCGTGATGCGCTGCACCGCGCCTATGTGAACGCCCGCCTGATGTCGGCAATCCCGCTCAATGGCGTGTGTGACAACTACAGTTGGGCAGAGGCTATCAGCCTGCTGCGTAACAACCGCGTGGTGATTTTTTCCGCCGGCACCGGCAACCCGTTCTTCACCACCGATTCCGCCGCTTGCCTGCGTGGGATTGAAATTGAAGCGGATGTAGTATTGAAAGCGACTAAAGTAGATGGTGTATACTCTGCTGACCCGGTAAAAAATCCGGATGCAACGCTTTACGAACAATTAACCTATCAGGACGTGCTGGAACGCGAGCTGAAAGTGATGGACCTGGCGGCGTTTACGTTGGCCCGGGATCATGGCCTGCCGATCCGCGTGTTCAATATGAACAAGCCTGGCGCGCTGCGCCGCGTGGTGATGGGTGAAAACGAAGGTACGCTGATCAGCAAGTAATTGCCGATCGCATGATTTTATTGAGCGGGAACGGCAGCGCCCGGTGCGCGATGTTCTGTTCACGCTTTTGAGTCTATGCCTGGCCAAAACGGCAAGTGGGATAGGCGCCAAGTGAAACGCACGGGCTGTAATGCGTTATGGCCTGCCAAGTAACCAGCTTCCAAGGGTTCGCAACGTGATCAACGACATCAGAAAAGATGCGCAAGCACGCATGGAAAAAAGCGTCGAAGCATTTAAAAACCAAATCAGCAAAATCCGCACCGGCCGTGCTTCCCCAAGCATTCTGGACGGCATCATGGTGGAATACTATGGCGCCGCTACGCCGCTGCGCCAACTGGCTAACGTGACGGTTGAAGATTCCCGCACGCTGAAAATCAACGTGTTCGATCGCTCCCTGAGCCAGGCCGTTGAAAAAGCCATCATGACATCCGATCTGGGCCTGAACCCATCCTCCGCCGGTTCTGACATTCGCGTTCCGCTGCCGCCGCTGACGGAAGAGCGCCGTAAGGATTTGATCAAAGTGGTGCGCGGTGAAGCTGAACAGGGCCGTGTGGCCGTGCGCAACGTGCGTCGCGATGCCAACGACAAAGTGAAAGCGCTGCTGAAGGATAAAGAAATCAGCGAAGACGAAGAGCGCCGTTCACAAGATGATATTCAGAAGCTGACCGATGTCTACATCAAGCAGGTGGATGCCGCCCTGGCAGACAAAGAAAAAGAGTTGATGGATTTCTAATCAGCACTTAGCGGTTATCAAGCGTCGCCTGTGCGGCGCTTTGTTTTTTTATGAAACAGATCCCGTTTCACCGTACTGAAAGATCATAGACAAGCGGTAGCGAAGGTTTCAAACTGGTGCACCTCCGATCTGATCAGACAGTTATTCAGAGCGAACTCATGAAGCAACTGACTATTCTGGGCTCCACCGGCTCTGTGGGCACCAGCACCCTGGCCGTGGTCAGGGAAAACCCCGAGCGTTTCGCGATTAAGGCCCTGGTGGCTGGGCGCAACGTAGCGGTAATGGCTCGTCAATGTATGGAATTTCGGCCGGACTACGCGGCTATGGCGGATGAAGGCGCCGCGCGTGAGCTGCGCAGCGTGCTGGCGGAAAACGGCGTGAAAACCGAGGTGTTGGCGGGGGAACAGTCGGCCTGTGAACTGGCCGCGTTGAGCGGCGTTGACCAGGTGACGGCGGCTATCGTGGGCGCCGCCGGCCTGTTGCCGACCATGGCGGCAGTGCGGGCGGGCAAGCAGGTGTTGCTGGCCAATAAGGAATCCCTGGTGACCTGCGGCCGTTTGTTTATGGATGCGGTGCAAAAGAGCAAAGCGCAACTGTTGCCGTTGGATAGCGAGCATAACGCGATTTTTCAGAGTTTGCCCGAGAGCATTCAGCGCCAGTTGGGATATGCTTCTTTGCAGGATCATGGGATTTCACGCATCGTGCTGACCGGCTCTGGCGGGCCGTTCCGTACGACGCCGCCAGAGCAACTGGCGGACGTGACGCCGGATCAAGCCTGCGCCCACCCCAATTGGTCGATGGGGCGCAAGATATCGGTCGATTCTGCCACCATGATGAATAAAGGTCTGGAATATATCGAAGCCCGCTGGTTATTTAATGCCTCGGCAGAGCAAATGGAAGTGATTTTGCACCCGCAGTCGGTGATTCACTCGATGGTGCGCTATGTGGACGGCAGCGTGATCGCGCAGTTGGGCACGCCGGACATGCGTACGCCGATCGCGCATGCCATGGCCTATCCGCAGCGCGTCAGCTCGGGCGTGGCGGCGTTGGATTTCTGCCGCATGGGGGCGCTGAGCTTCTCTGAGCCCGATCCTAAACGCTACCCTTGCCTGTATCTGGCGATCGAAGCTTGCGATGCCGGCCAGGCGGCGACGACTACGCTCAACGCCGCCAATGAAATTGCGGTCGCGGCATTTTTGCAGCAGCAGATCCGCTTTAGCGATATTGCCGCGGTTAACCGCCGCGTGGTTGAGCAACTGGCGTTGCCGGAACCGGTCAGCATTGATGAAGTTCTGGCGATCGATCGCCAGGCACGCGAAACTGCTGCTGGCATGGTGGCGGCACTGCGTAATTAGCGTTCGATATTTCCTGATTTTTGGCGGTTAATCGTGTGGCTGAAGTGGGGTTGTTTGTTCGTGTCCTGCTGAGGTGATATAGTCTGCGCCACCTGTCAGCGGATATACCGTTGAATAATGGCCGGTCTGGCGGTTGATGCCAGGCAATTTCCGGGGCTTTCTGGGGCATTGGCGGGCAGACTAAAAAAGCCGTGTCGGGCACGCGGTTTTTTTTTGCGCGTAAGGGCTCTTTATTCCGGGAAGGCCGTTGTATTTCTATTGAGGAAATAAGTACGAGTTATGTCGTCCGCAAACCAACAAGAGGCTAATCTGTCCGCTCCTGGGCCACGTCATGTCGCTATTATCATGGATGGTAACGGGCGTTGGGCTAAACGTCAGGGTAAATTACGTGTCTTCGGTCATAAAGCAGGAGTGAAATCCGTGCGTCGGGCAGTCAGTTTTGCTGCCAGCCACCATTTGGATGCGCTCACGCTTTATGCCTTCAGCAGTGAGAACTGGAATCGTCCGGCTCAAGAAGTCTCTGCATTGATGGAATTGTTTGTCCGTGCGTTGGACAGCGAAGTAAAAAGCCTTCATAAACATAATGTCCGGTTGCGCGTCATCGGCGATACCAGCCGTTTCAGCGAGCGTTTGCAAGAGCGGATCCGCCGTTCCGAACAGCTGACGGAAAATAACGATGGGCTAACGCTGAATATCGCTGCGAATTATGGCGGCCGTTGGGATATCATTCAGGGTGTCAGGCAACTGGCTGAGCAGGTGCAGGAAGGCATGCTGCGTCCGTCTCAAATCAGTGAGCGTTTACTGAGCGAAAAAATTTGTATGAGCGATTTGGCGCCAGTGGATCTGGTGATCCGTACCGGTGGTGAGCATCGCATCAGTAATTTCCTGCTGTGGCAGATTGCGTATGCTGA
Source organism: Gibbsiella dentisursi (assembly GCF_039539505.1). Lineage (NCBI taxonomy): Bacteria > Pseudomonadati > Pseudomonadota > Gammaproteobacteria > Enterobacterales > Yersiniaceae > Gibbsiella > Gibbsiella dentisursi. Next base: position 28,185 of record NZ_BAABDG010000003.1, on the reverse strand, counting down.
ACTGTATTTTACCGATGTGCTCTGGCCCGATTTTGATGAACTTGTCTTTGAAGGTGCGCTGAATGCGTTTGCACAACGTGAGCGTCGCTTCGGGGGAACAACACCTATCGGCACCCATGTGTCCTAGGGGGAACTTTTGCTGAAGTATCGCCTCATTACCGCTCTGATTTTAATACCGGTTGTTATTGCGGCCCTGTTCTTGCTGCCGCCGCTGGGCTTTACGCTGGTCACGCTCGCTGTGTGCATGCTGGCCGCTTGGGAGTGGGGGCCGTTGGCCGGCTTCTCTTCCCGTTCACAGCGCATTTGGCTGGCCGTGTTGTGTGGCCTGCTGTTGGCGCTGATGGTGCTGAGCATTCCTGCTTATCAACATTCCGTCCATTTGCTGCAGATAGGCGGCTCACTGTGGCTGTCGCTGGCCTGGTGGCTGGCCGCATTGCTACTGGTGCTGTTTTACCCTGGCTCTGCCGGCGTGTGGCGTAATTCGCGCTCGTTGCGGCTGGTTTTCGGCCTGTTGACCATCGTGCCGTTCTTTTGGGGCATGCTGGCGCTGCGCCAATATGATTATGCCCAAAACCCGTTTACCGGCGCCTGGTGGTTGCTGTACGTGATGCTGTTGGTGTGGGGCGCGGATTCCGGCGCCTATATGTTTGGCAAGCTGTTCGGCAAACACAAGCTGGCGCCGAAGGTTTCGCCAGGCAAGACCTGGGAAGGGTTGATTGGCGGTTTGGTTACTTCGGCGGTGATTTCCTGGCTGTTTGGCCGTTACGCGCCGCTAAGCGTGGTGCCGGTGACGCTGCTTGTCTGTTCGGTGGTTGCCGCGCTGGCTTCGGTGCTGGGCGATCTGACGGAAAGTATGTTCAAACGCGAAGCGGGTATCAAAGACAGCGGTAGCCTGATACCTGGGCACGGCGGGATACTGGATCGTATCGATAGCCTAACGGCGGCAGTGCCTGTATTTGCTTGCCTGATGCTGTTAGTGTTTTAATCCGTCAGTAGCGGCAAAGTGGAGATAGAATGGTCAGTGTGCTCTGGAACCTGGTAGCGTTTATTATTGCTCTCGGTGTGTTGATCACTGTGCATGAGTTTGGGCACTTTTGGGTGGCTCGCCGCTGCGGTGTCTACGTTGAACGCTTTTCAATCGGTTTTGGCCGCGCGCTATGGCGGCGCACCGATCGGCAGGGCACAGAATATGTGATTGCGCTGATCCCGCTGGGCGGCTACGTCAAAATGTTGGATGAGCGCGTCGATACGGTGGCGCCGGAGCGGCGCCATAGTGCCTTCAACAACAAAACCGTTTGGCAGCGTGCGGCGATCGTCAGCGCCGGGCCCGTCGCCAACTTTCTGTTCGCCATTCTTGCCTACTGGCTGGTGTTCATCATCGGTGTGCCCAGCTACCGCCCAGTGATCGGTGAAATATCACCGCAGTCCATTGCCGAGCAGGCGCAAATTTCTCCAGGAATGGAACTAAAGTCCGTTGACGGTATCGAAACGCCTGATTGGGAATCTGTTCGTTTGGCCCTGGTCGGTAAAATCGGCGATGCGCAAAGCGAAGTGGGTATCGCGCCGTTTGGCAGTTCGCAAGTGGTGCATAAAACGCTGGATTTGCGCGATTGGCACTTTGAACCGGACCAGCAGGATCCCGTGGTATCGCTGGGTATTATTCCACGCGGTCCACAGATAGAATCGGTACTGGCGGAAGTTCAAGCCGGGTCGGCGGCGCAAAAGGCGGGTTTGCAAGCCGGGGACAGGATCGTTAAAGTCGATGGGCAACTGTTGGGGCGTTGGCAAACGCTGGTGAAGCGAATCCACGACGGCCCGGGGCAAGCGCTGGCTTTAGAGATTGAAAGAAACGGCGCCCCCTTGTCTTTAACGCTGATTCCGGATACAAAGCCGGTGGGCAAAGGCAAGGTGGTGGGATTTGCCGGTATAATTCCGAAAGTGCTGCCGCTGCCGGATGAGTACAAAACGATTCGTCAGTATGGGCCGTTCCAGGCGCTGTATCAGGCCGGGGACAAAACCTGGCAACTGATGCGGCTTACGGTCAGCATGCTGGGCAAATTAATAACCGGTGATGTAAAGCTGGATAACCTAAGCGGCCCTATCTCTATTGCACAGGGAGCAGGGGCGTCAGCCGGGGTCGGGTTTGTGTACTACATGATGTTTCTGGCGTTGATTAGCGTCAACCTCGGGATCATCAACCTGTTCCCCTTGCCGGTATTAGATGGTGGGCATCTTCTCTTCTTGGCGATAGAAAAGCTGAAGGGAGGGCCGGTTTCTGAGCGAGTGCAGGACTACAGCTACCGCATTGGATCGATCGTGCTGGTGTTGCTGATGGGGCTTGCGCTTTTCAATGATTTTTCTCGCCTTTAGGGGCGGGGACAGGTTAGGAAGAACGCATAACAACGATGGCGATGAAAAAGTTGCTCATAGCGTCGCTGCTGTTTGGCAGCGCCACCGTATACGGTGCAGACGGGTTCGTAGTGAGAGATATTCATTTCGAAGGCCTGCAACGGGTTGCCGTCGGTGCGGCGTTACTCAATATGCCGGTTCGCGTAGGCGATACCGTCACTGACGATGACATCAGTAATACCATCCGCGCGTTGTTTGCCACGGGCAACTTCGAGGACGTCCGCGTCCTGCGTGATGGGAATACGCTGATCGTCCAGGTGAAAGAGCGCCCAACCATTGCCAGCATCACCTTCTCCGGCAACAAGTCGGTGAAAGATGACATGCTGAAGCAAAACCTGGAAGCCTCCGGCGTCCGGGTGGGGGAAGCACTCGATCGCACCACGATTTCCAGCATTGAAAAAGGCCTGGAAGACTTCTACTACAGCGTCGGTAAGTACAGTGCTTCGGTGAAAGCCGTGGTCACGCCGCTGCCGCGCAACCGTGTCGATCTTAAGCTGGTCTTCACGGAAGGGGTTTCCGCCAAGATTCAACAAATCAATATCGTGGGGAATCACGCCTTCACCAACGATGAGCTGATTTCCCGCTTCCAACTGCGCGATGAAGTGCCGTGGTGGAACGTTGTCGGCGATCGCAAATACCAGAAACAGAAACTGGCCGGGGATCTTGAAGTCCTGCGCAGCTTCTATCTGGATCGCGGCTATGCGCGTTTCAATATTGATTCGACGCAGGTCAGCCTGACGCCGGACAAAAAAGGCATCTACATCACTATCAATATCACCGAAGGCGAGCAGTACAAACTGTCCGACGTGGTAGTGAACGGCAGCCTGGCCGGCCACTCGGCGGAAGTGACGCAGTTGACCAAAATCGAGCCGGGCGAGCTGTACAACGGCAGTAAAGTGACCAAGATGGAAGACAACATCAAGAAGATGTTCGGCCGTTATGGTTATGCTTACCCACGCGTACAGACCCAGCCGGAAATCAACGACGCGGATAAAACCGTCAAGCTGCACGTCAACGTTGATGCCGGCAACCGCTTCTATGTGCGCCGTATCAAGTTCGAAGGCAACGACACCAGTAAAGATTCGGTGCTGCGCCGCGAAATGCGCCAGATGGAAGGCGCATGGTTGGGCAACGATCAGGTTGAGCAGGGCAAAGAGCGTTTGAACCGCCTGGGCTATTTTGAAACCGTCGATGTTGAAACCCAGCGCGTTCCCGGCACCGCCGATCAGGTGGACGTGACCTACAAGGTGAAAGAACGCAATACCGGTACGCTGAACTTCGGTATCGGTTACGGCACGGAAAGCGGCGTCAGCTTCCAGGCGGGCGTTCAGCAGGACAACTGGCTGGGTACCGGCTACTCGGTTGGGATCAGCGGCACCAAGAACGACTACCAGACGTATTCCGAACTGTCGGTAACCAACCCGTACTTCACCGTTGACGGTGTTAGCCTGGGTGGCCGCATCTTCTACAACAGCTTTAAAGCGTACGACGCCGATCTGTCGGATTACACCAACAAGAGCTACGGCCTTGACGGCACGCTGGGCTTCCCAATCAACGAGTTCAACTCGTTGCGCGCCGGCCTGGGTTACGTGCATAACTCGTTGTCGGACATGCAGCCGCAGATCGCCATGTGGCGTTACCTGGAGTCCGTGGGCCAGGATCCGAACTCCACCGATCGCGCCAGCTACAAGGCTGACGACTTTACGCTGAATCTGGGTTGGACCTACAACAACCTTGACCGTGGCTACTTCCCAACCGCCGGTAACCGCACCACGCTGAATGGCAAGGTGACGATCCCTGGCTCTGACAACTCCTACTACAAGCTGACGTTAGACAGCGTGCAGTATGTGCCGATCAACGAAGATCGCACTTGGGTGCTGTTGGGCCGTGGCCGCCTGGGCTATGCCGATGGGCTGGGCGGCAAAGAGATGCCGTTCTATGAAAACTTCTATGCCGGTGGCTCCAGCACCGTGCGTGGCTTCCAGTCCAATACCATCGGGCCGAAAGCGGTATACTACAATTCCAATTCGTACAGCTGTTCCGGCAGCACTACGATCTGTAACTCTGACGATGCGGTGGGCGGTAACGCCATGGCGGTCGCCAGCATGGAGTTGATTACGCCAACGCCGTTCATCAGCGAAAAATACGCTAACTCCGTGCGTACCTCGCTGTTTGTCGACGCCGGTACCGTGTGGGATACCAAGTGGCAGAATACCGATCTGACGCGGATGTATGATATTCCGGATTACAGCAAGGCGGGCAATATCCGCGTTTCTGCCGGTATCGCGCTGCAGTGGATGTCGCCGTTGGGGCCACTGGTGTTCTCGTATGCCGATCCTATCAAGAAATATGATGGCGATAAGTCAGAGCAGTTCCAGTTTAACATTGGCAAGACCTGGTAACGGGCCGGTTCCTCTCTGAGGGGTAGCCAATGATGGCAGGTTGCAGTAAAGCCTTCTGCAACCTGCAGAACGAAAGTATAAGCAGTTGTAGCTGAGCATCACATTGCCGGGCCTTGCCCAGGCAGAGAGGGATAATTCTCATTGTCTGGCGGAATGCATCTGGCAAATTGTGTACTTCAAAGTGTCATATGACACATATGGGTGATGGTAAGGAGTTTATAGTGAAAAAGTGGTTGTGTGCCGCAGGCCTCGGTTTAGCAATGGCTGCTTCGGCTGGCGTTCAGGCTGCAGATAAAATCGCTGTAGTGAACGTAGCCAGCATTTTCCAGCAATTACCGGCACGTGACACCGTGGCTAAGCAATTGGAAAATGAGTTCAAAGGCCGTGCGGGCGAACTCCAGAACATGGAGCGCAGCCTGCAGACCAAAATGCAGAAGCTGCAGCGCGATGGTTCTACCATGAAAGCCAGCGAACGTACCAAACTGGAAAAAGACGTGATGGCGCAGCGTGAACAGTTCTCTCAGAAAGCCCAGGCTTTCGAGCAGGACAACCGTCGCCGCCAGATGGAAGAACGTAACAAAATCCTGAGCCGTATTCAGGACGCGGTGAAATCTGTTGCCAGCAAAGAAGGCTATGACGTGGTGATCGACGCCAACGCCGTTGCTTACGCAGGAACGTCTAAAGATATTACTGCTGACGTGCTGAAACAGGTTAAATAAGACATGCCTTCAATTCGACTGGCTGATTTAGCACAGCAGTTGGATGCACAATTGCACGGTGATGGCGATATCGTCATCACCGGCATTGCTTCTATGCATTCGGCACAGGCTGGCCAAATCACGTTTTTGTCAAACAGCCGTTATCAAGAACAGCTGGCGGCCTGCCAGGCGAGCGCTATCGTGCTTACCGAGGCGGATTTACCGCACTGCAAATGTGCGGCGCTGGTAGTGAAAAATCCCTACCTCACCTACGCGCGTATGGCGCAGTTGATGGATACCACGCCTTCGCCGGCGCAGGACATCGCGCCCAGCGCGGTGATCGCCGCCGATGCCCAACTGGGGCAGAATGTTGCTGTCGGCGCGAATGCGGTTATCGAATCGGGTGCGGTGCTGGGTGATAACGTTGTTATTGGCCCCGGTTGCTTTGTTGGGCAACGCGCGCGGATTGGCGCTGGCTCCCGCCTGTGGGCGAACGTTACCGTTTATCATGAAGTTGAAATTGGCCAGCGTTGCCTGATCCAGTCCGGTACGGTGATCGGCGCCGATGGCTTTGGCTATGCCAATGAACGCGGCAACTGGGTGAAAATCCCGCAGTTGGGAACAGTGATTATTGGCGATCGCGTAGAAATCGGCGCCTGTACCACCATCGACCGCGGCGCGCTGGATAACACCGTGATTGGGAATGGTGTTATCATCGACAACCAGTGCCAGATTGCGCACAACGTGGTGATTGGTGAGAATACCGCCGTTGCCGGCGGTGTGATCATGGCGGGCAGCCTGAAAATCGGTCGTTATTGCCAAATCGGCGGCGCCAGTGTGATCAATGGTCATATGGAGATTGCCGATCAGGTTGTGGTGACCGGGATGGGAATGGTTATGCGACCAATCACCGAACCTGGGGTATACTCTTCGGGGATTCCGCTCCAGCCCAACAAAGTTTGGCGTAAAACCGCCGCGTTGGTGATGAATATCGATGAGATTAGCAAGCGCTTAAAAGCTGTCGAACGAAAAGTCGGAAAAGACTAGTCACTACCGCCCGTCATTCTGGGTAAAACGAATGCGTTGGCCGCGAGGCCAGGAACCGGTTCAAACAGGCCATTTACCAGCCATTTGGACAGGGGCCGAGTTGATACATGCTGGCATCTGGCAGCCTTGTTAACACTCAATCTGGTGAGCGTTACGGATAAAATTTGCGTACCTTGCGTGCGTTCCCAGTTTTTCCGTGCTCGCCAGGCCTACACTGTCTGCGATAATAACGCCGATTGAACAGGTTCCCCAAGCGTATTGCGTTGTTAATTTGCGGCCTGCCTGACTCCCTCTTTTGGGGATAAATGCAGGCCGTGTTGTTGATATCATAAGTTTTTTTAGACAGGAAGAGTATTTTGACTACTGACACTCATACTCTAGATATTGCAGAGATTTTGGAACTGCTTCCTCATCGTTATCCGTTCCTATTGGTTGACCGTGTACTGGAGTTCGAAGAACATAAATATCTGCGTGCTGTGAAGAATGTTTCCGTAAACGAACCGTTTTTCCAGGGGCATTTTCCTGGTAAACCGATTTTCCCGGGCGTATTGATCCTGGAAGCGATGGCGCAGGCCACCGGCATTCTGGCATTCAAAAGCGTCGGTAAACTGGAGCCAGGCGAGCTGTACTACTTCGCCGGGATTGACGAAGCGCGATTCAAGCGCCCCGTTGTGCCAGGGGATCAAATGATCATGGAAGTCACCTTCGAAAAAACTCGTCGTGGTTTGACGCGCTTTAAAGGGGTCACGACCGTCGACGGTAAAATTGCTTGTGAAGCAACCATGATGTGTGCCCGTAGCCGGGAGGCTTAATCTGTGACAGACAAAACCGCCTTTATCCACCCAAGCGCGATTGTTGAAGAGGGCGCCGTGATCGGCGCTGGCGCGCATATCGGTCCCTTCTGCTACGTCGGCTCCCAGGTGGAAATCGGCGAAGGTACGGTGCTGAAATCCCATGTCGTGGTGAACGGTATTACCCGTATCGGCCGCGAAAACCAGATCTACCAGTTTGCTTCCATCGGTGAGGTAAATCAGGATCTGAAATACGCGGGCGAGCCCACGCGTGTGGAAATCGGCGATCGCAACAGCATACGCGAAAGCGTCACCATTCATCGTGGGACGGTACAAGGCCACGGTGTGACCAAAGTCGGCAGCGGTAACCTGCTGATGGTCAACGTGCATGTCGCTCATGACTGCGTGGTGGGCGATTCATGCATTCTCGCCAACAACGCGACGCTGGCAGGCCATGTGGAAATTGACGATCACGCCATCATTGGCGGCATGACGGCAATCCACCAGTTCTGCATCATTGGCGCCCATGTGATGGTTGGCGGCTGTTCCGGCGTTGCGCAAGACGTACCTCCTTTTGTCATCGCACAGGGCAACCATGCGACGCCTTTCGGCATCAACGCCGTCGGCCTTAAACGCCGTGGTTTTGATAAGGATGAAATGCAGGCGATCCGTAATGCCTACAAGATCATCTACCGCAGCGAAAAGACGCTGGATGAAGCTAAAGCAGAGCTTGCTGAACTGGCGAAGCAACAGCCGGTGGTGCAGCAATATCTTGATTTCTTTAGCCGTTCCACCCGCGGCATCATTCGCTGAGTTATGCCTAATCGTCCATTGACTATCGGCTTGGTTGCCGGGGAAACCTCCGGCGATATCCTGGGCGCCGGATTAATCCGCGCGCTCAAGGCGCAGTGCCCCGGCGCGCGTTTTGTCGGCGTCGCCGGCCCGCTGATGCAGGCCGAAGGGTGCGAAGCCTGGTACGAGATGGAGGAGCTGGCGGTGATGGGCGTGGTGGAAGTGCTTGAACGTTTGCCACGCTTGTTGAAGATCCGCCGCGATCTTACCCGCCGGTTCAGCGAGTTGAAGCCGGATGTGTTTGTCGGTATCGACGCTCCGGACTTCAATATCACCCTGGAAGGCCGCTTGAAACAGCGCGGCATCCGTACCATTCATTACGTCAGCCCCTCCGTTTGGGCATGGCGCCAAAAGCGTGTTTTCAAAATCGGTAAAGCGACCAATCTGGTATTGGCGTTTCTTCCTTTTGAAAAAGCGTTTTACGATCGTTTCAACGTTCCCTGCCGCTTTATCGGCCACACCATGGCCGATGCCATGCCGCTGCAGCCGGATCGGCAGGCAGCCCGCGCGGCGTTGGGCATTGCGCCCGGTGCGCGTTGCCTGGCGCTGCTGCCGGGCAGCCGTAACGCCGAAGTGGAAATGCTGAGCGCTGATTTCCTGAAAACTGCGCTGCAGTTGCGCAGCCACTATCCGGATCTGGAAGTGGTGGTGCCGTTGGTCAACGCCAAACGCCGCGCGCAGTTCGAACGCATCAAGGCCGAGGTAGCGCCCGATTTGCCGGCTCATCTGTTGGATGGTAAAGGGCGCGAAGCGATGATCGCCAGCGATGCGGCGTTGCTGGCTTCCGGCACGGCGGCGCTGGAATGCATGCTGGCGAAATGCCCGATGGTCGTGGGCTACCGCATGCAGCCATTGACCTTCTGGCTGGCTGAGCGGCTGGTGAAGACCCCTTATGTTTCATTGCCCAACCTGCTGGCGGGGCGCGAGTTGGTTACCGAGCTGCTGCAGCACGACTGCGTGCCGGCCAAGCTGGCGGCGGCGCTGCTACCGTTGCTGGAAGACAGCCCTGAATCCGCGCGCTTGAAACAGACTTTCCTTGAGTTGCACCAGCGCATTCGCTGCGGTGCCGACCAACAGGCTGCTCAGGCCGTTTTGGAACTGGCGAAATCATGATAGATCCCTTTATTTACCCTGCCGCGGCCCGGTTAATCGCCGGTGTGGATGAAGTCGGCCGCGGCCCCTTGGTGGGCGCGGTGGTAACAGCTGCGGTGATCCTCGATCCGGCCCGGCCGATCGTTGGGCTGGCGGATTCAAAAAAGCTGAGTGAAAAACGGCGGCTGGCGTTGTATGACGAAATCACCGATAAAGCCTTAGCCTGGAGCCTGGGGCGCGCCGAGCCGCAGGAGATCGACCAGTTGAATATTCTGCATGCCACCATGCTGGCCATGCAGCGGGCGGTAGCCGGCCTGTCTGTGATACCAGACTACGTGCTGATTGACGGCAACCGCTGCCCGGCCTTGCCGATGGCGGCTCTGGCGGTGGTGAAAGGCGATAGCCGGGTGGCGGAAATCAGCGCCGCCTCTATTCTCGCCAAGGTCACCCGCGATCGTGAAATGGCCGAGCTGGACAAGGTTTTTCCCGCCTACGGTTTTGCCCAGCACAAAGGTTACCCGACGGCTTTCCACCTGGAGAAACTGGCGCAGCTGGGGGCGACGGAACACCATCGCCGCAGTTTTGCCCCGGTGCGCAGGGTGCTGGCATTGTAATGCCCCCTACAACTGGGCCCCGCGCTGCGGCATAATACGCAGGTTATTCACTCATTCGTTTCTGGTATCTGGATATGGCCGAACCCCGTTTTATTCATCTGCGTGTTCATAGCGACTATTCCATGATCGATGGGCTGGCTAAAGTCGGGCCATTGGTGAAACGAGCCGCCGCGTTAACCATGCCTGCCTTGGCCATTACCGATTTCACCAACCTGTGCGGCCTGGTCAAGTTTTATGGCAGTGCGCATGGTGCCGGGATAAAACCGATTATCGGCGCCGATTTCCATGTGCAAAGCGAAGCCCTGGGCGATGAGTTGGCGCAGCTGACGGTGCTGGCCGCGAATAACGAAGGTTATCAGAACCTGACGCTGTTGATTTCGCGCGCCTATCAGCGCGGCTACGGCGGCGAAGGCCCGACTATCGACCGCGATTGGCTGATCGAACACCGCAACGGCCTGATCCTGCTCTCCGGCGGCCGGATGGGCGACGTGGGCAAGTTTATCCTGCGCGGCAACCAGGCGGTGGTTGATCAATGCCTGGCGTTTTATCAGGAATATTTCCCGGATAGCTACTATCTGGAGCTGATTCGTACCGGCCGGCAGGATGAAGAAAACTACCTGCATGCCGCCGTGTCGCTGGCGGCCGAGCGCGGCCTGCCGGTGGTAGCGACCAACGATGTGCGCTTCCTGGTGGCCGATGATTTTGATGCCCACGAAATCCGCGTGGCGATCCATGACGGTTTTACCCTCGACGATCCGAAGCGCCCGCGTAACTATAGCGCACAGCAATATATGCGCAGCGAAGAGGAAATGTGCGAGCTGTTTGCCGACATTCCGGAAGCGCTGCTAAACAGCGTTGAGATCGCCAAACGCTGCAACGTGACCATTCGCCTGGGCGAGTACTTCCTGCCGCAGTTCCCGACCGGTGACATGACCACCGAAGATTTCCTGGTTGCCAAGGCCAAGCAGGGCCTGGAAGAGCGCCTGGAATTCCTGTTCCCCGATCCAGATGAACGCGCCAAGCGCCGGCCGGAATACGATGAACGCCTGGAGATCGAACTGCAGGTTATCAACCAGATGGGCTTCCCCGGCTACTTCCTGATCGTGATGGAGTTTATCCAATGGTCCAAGGACAATGACGTGCCGGTTGGGCCGGGGCGCGGCTCCGGTGCGGGCTCGCTGGTGGCCTATTCGCTGAAAATCACCGATCTTGATCCGCTGGAATTCGATCTGCTGTTCGAACGTTTCCTGAACCCGGAACGTGTCTCGATGCCTGACTTCGACGTCGATTTCTGCATGGAAAAACGCGATCGGGTCATTGACCACGTAGCGGACATGTACGGCCGCGATGCGGTTTCGCAGATCATCACCTTTGGCACCATGGCGGCGAAAGCGGTTATCCGCGACGTCGGCCGCGTATTGGGGCACCCGTACGGTTTTGTCGATCGCATCTCCAAGCTGGTGCCGCCCGATCCGGGCATGACGCTGGAAAAAGCCTTTGCCGCCGAGCCGCAACTGCCGGAAATTTACGAAGCGGACGAAGAAGTCAAGGCGCTGATCGACATGGCGCGCAAGCTGGAAGGGGTGACGCGTAACGCCGGTAAGCACGCCGGTGGGGTGGTGATCGCACCGACCAAAATCACCGACTTTGCGCCGCTGTACTGCGATGCTGAAGGGAACCACCCGGTTACCCAGTTTGATAAAAACGACGTTGAGTATGCCGGCCTGGTGAAGTTCGACTTCCTGGGCTTGCGTACGCTGACCATCATCGACTGGGCGCTGGAGATGATCAACGCTCGGCGGGCCAAGGCAGGGCAAGAGCCGATAGACATCGCCGCCATCCCGCTTGATGACAAGAAAAGCTTCGACATGTTGCAGCGTTCGGAAACCACAGCGGTATTCCAGCTTGAATCGCGCGGCATGAAGGATTTGATTAAGCGCCTGAAGCCCGACTGCTTCGAAGATATGATCGCGCTGGTGGCCCTGTTCCGCCCCGGGCCGTTGCAATCCGGCATGGTGGATAACTTTATCGACCGTAAGCACGGGCGCGAAGAATTATCTTACCCGGATATTCAGTGGCAGCATGAATCGCTGAAGCCGGTGCTGGAACCGACCTACGGCATCATCCTGTATCAGGAACAGGTGATGCAGATAGCCCAGGTCTTGGCGGGCTATACGCTGGGCGGCGCAGATATGTTGCGCCGCGCCATGGGTAAGAAGAAGCCGGAAGAGATGGCGAAACAGCGCTCGGTGTTTGAAGCCGGCGCCAAGAGCCAGGGCATCGACGGCGAGCTGTCGATGAAAATCTTCGATCTGGTGGAAAAGTTTGCCGGTTACGGTTTCAACAAATCCCACTCCGCGGCTTATGCGCTGGTTTCCTACCAGACGCTGTGGCTGAAGGCGCACTATCCGGCCGAGTTTATGGCCGCGGTGATGACCGCCGATATGGACAACACCGATAAGGTGGTTGGCCTGGTGGATGAGTGCTGGCGTATGGGGCTGAAAATCCTGCCGCCGGATATCAACAGCGGTCTGTATCATTTCCACGTTAACGATGACGGGGAAATCGTCTACGGCATTGGTGCCATTAAAGGCGTTGGCGAAGGCCCGATTGAAGCGATTATCGAAGCGCGCAACAGCGGCGAGCAGGGCTATTTCAAAGACCTGTTCGATCTGTGCGCCCGCTCGGATATTAAAAAGCTCAATCGCCGGGTGCTGGAAAAACTGATCATGTCCGGGGCGTTCGATCGGCTAGGGCCGCACCGCGCCGCGCTGATGAATGCGCTGGGCGATGCGCTGAAAGCGGCCGATCAGCACGCCAAAGCCGAAGCGATCGGCCAGGTGGATATGTTTGGCGTGCTGGCGGAAGCGCCGGAGCAGGTGGAGCAATCCTACGCCAGCGTGGCGCCGTGGCCGGAGCAGGTGGTGCTGGACGGTGAGCGTGAGACTCTGGGGCTGTATTTGACCGGCCACCCGATCACACAGTATCTGAAGGAAATCGAACGTTACGCCGGCGGCCAGCGCCTGAAGGACATGCACCCAACCGAGCGCGGAAAAATGATCACCGCCGCCGGGCTGGTGGTCGCCGCCAGGGTGATGATCACCAAGCGCGGCAACCGCATTGGGATTTGTACGCTGGATGACCGTTCCGGGCGCCTGGAGGTGATGTTATTCACCGAGGCGTTGGAAAAATACCAGCATTTGTTGGAAAAAGACCGTATCCTGATCGCCAGTGGACAGGTCAGCTTTGATGACTTTAGCGGTGGGCTTAAAATGATGGCCCGCGAGCTAATGGATATCAGTGAAGCCCGTGAAAAATACGCTCGCGGGCTTGCTATCTCGCTGACGGACAGGCAAATTGATGACCAGCTTTTGACCCGTCTCCGTCAGTCGTTGGAACCCCATCGCTCGGGGACGATTCCAGTGCATCTCTACTATCAACGGGAAGATGCGCGCGCAAGGCTGCGTTTTGGGGCCGCATGGCGTGTAACGCCCACTGACCGCTTGTTGATAGATTTGCGGACTTTGGTAGGTAATGAGCAGGTGGACCTGGAATTTGACTAAAATAGGAATGCTATGAGTCTGAATTTTCTTGATTTTGAACAGCCGATTGCAGAGCTGGAAGCGAAAATCGATTCGCTGACTGCAGTCAGTCGTCAAGACGAAAAATTGGATATTAATCTGGACGAAGAGGTTCTGCGTCTGCGCGAAAAAAGCGTTGAACTGACGCGCAAGATTTTTTCTGATCTTGGTGCCTGGCAGGTTGCCCAATTGGCACGCCACCCGCGCCGTCCTTATACCCTGGATTATATCAAACACATCTTTACCGACTTCGAAGAGCTGGCGGGCGATCGCGCCTATGCCGATGACAAAGCGATCGTTGGCGGCATTGCGCGGCTGGATGGCCGCCCGGTGATGATCATTGGTCATCAAAAAGGGCGTGAAACCAAAGAGAAAATCCGTCGCAACTTCGGCATGCCGGCACCGGAAGGCTACCGTAAGGCACTGCGCCTGATGGAAATGGCTTCCCGTTTCAATATGCCGATCATCACTTTCATCGATACGCCGGGGGCATATCCGGGCGTGGGCGCGGAAGAACGCGGCCAGTCTGAGGCGATCGCCCGCAACCTGCGCGAAATGTCCCGGCTGAACGTTCCGGTGATTTGCACCGTTATCGGCGAAGGTGGTTCCGGCGGCGCGCTGGCGATCGGCGTTGGCGATAAAGTGAATATGCTGCAATACAGCACTTATTCGGTGATCTCGCCGGAGGGTTGCGCTTCGATCCTGTGGAAAAGCGCTGATAAAGCACCGTTGGCCGCGGAAGCCATGGGCATCACCGCGCCGCGCTTGAAAGAGCTGAAGCTGATTGACTCGGTGATCCCGGAACCGCTGGGCGGCGCGCATCGCGACGTGCCGGCGATGTCGGCCGCGTTGAAAGCCCAGTTGCTGGCCGATCTGACCGATCTTGACGGGTTGAACACCGAAGAGTTGCTCAACCGCCGCTATCAGCGCCTGATGAGCTACGGTTACTGCTGATCCTGGCGTTTCTGCCGCAGTTGTAAAAAAAGCCAGTCAGTTAAGCTGACTGGCTTTTTTTTATCCGCCGCGCGCTGCCCGCCCTGGCGTCTGGGGTACACAATGGCGGTAAATCATGTTGTTATAAAGACCGTTAACCGACAGGAGTCGCCCGATGAACATCATCGCCATCATGAGCCCAATGGGCGTGTACTACAAAGATGAACCCATCCGCGAACTTCACCAGGCGCTGGCCGCCATGGGGTTTCAGTTGGTATACCCGAAGAGCAGCAGCGATTTGCTCAAGCTTATTGAACACAATGCGCGCATTTGCGGCGTGGTGTTTGACTGGGATGAATACAGCCTGGAGCTGTGCAGCGAAATTAACGAACTGAATGAATACCTGCCGCTGTATGCGTTCATTAATACCCATTCCACCTTTGACGTTAGCCTGCATGAAATGCGTATGGTGCTGTATTTCTTCGAGTACGATCTGCACGCGGCGGGCGATATCGCGCAACGTATTCGCCAGTACACCGACGAATATGTGGATACCATCACGCCGCCGCTGACCAAGGCGTTGTTCAACTACGTGAAAGAGGGGAAGTATACCTTCTGCACACCGGGGCATATGGCCGGCACCGCGTTTCAGAAAAGCCCGGTGGGCAGCCTGTTTTATGATTTTTTCGGCGCCAACACCATGAAGGCGGACGTGTCTATCTCGGTCACCGAACTGGGCTCATTGCTGGATCACACCGGCCCGCACCTTGAGGCGGAAGAGTATATCGCCCGCACCTTCAATGCCGAGCAAAGCTATATGGTGACCAACGGCACTTCGACGGCCAATAAGATTGTCGGCATGTACTCGGCGCCGGCGGGCAGCACGGTATTAATCGATCGTAACTGCCACAAGTCCTTGTGCCATTTAATGATGATGACCGATATCGTGCCGATTTACCTGCGCCCGTTGCGTAATGCTTATGGCATCCTCGGGGGGATCCCGCAGCGTGAATTCACGCGCGACAGCATTGCCAAGCGGGTGGCGGAAACCGCTGGCGCCAGTTGGCCGGTGCACGCGGTGATCACCAACTCCACCTATGACGGCCTGCTGTACAACACCGATTACATCAAACGCACACTGGATGTGCCTTCGATCCACTTTGACTCCGCCTGGGTGCCCTATACCAATTTTCACCCGATGTATGAGGGCAAAAGCGGTATGAGCGGCGAGCGCATTCCCGGCAAAGTGATCTACGAAACCCAGTCAACGCATAAGCTGCTGGCGGCATTCTCACAGGCATCGATGATTCATATCAAAGGTGAATATGATGAAGATACCTTCAATGAAGCCTATATGATGCATACCACCACCTCGCCGCATTACGGCATCGTGGCGTCCATGGAGACCGCCGCGGCGATGCTGCGCGGCAACCCTGGCCGGCGCATGATTTATCGCTCATTGGAGCGTGCACTGCACTTCCGGCATGAGATACAGCGCCTGCGTGAAGAGAGCGACAGCTGGTTTTTTGATATTTGGCAGCCGGATGAGATCGGTGAAGCGCAATGCTGGCCGTTGAATCCGGATGATAACTGGCACGGTTTTGGGCAGACGGATCGCGATCATATGTATCTTGATCCGATCAAGGTAACCATTCTCACGCCGGGCATGAGCGAGGCGGGCGGCCTGGCGGATGACGGCATCCCCGCCGCGCTGGTGGCGAAATACCTTGATGAGCGCGGGATCGTGGTTGAGAAAACCGGGCCGTACAACCTGCTGTTCCTGTTCAGCATTGGCATTGATAAAACCAAGTCGATGAGTTTGCTGCGCGGCCTGACCGACTTCAAACGTTCTTATGATCTCAATCTGCGGGTGAGGAACATGCTGCCGGATCTGTACGCGGAAGATCCGGATTTCTACCGCACGATGCGTATTCAGGATCTGGCGGCCGGGATCCATAATTTGATCCGCCAGCACGATCTGCCGCGCCTGATGCAACGCGCCTTCGATGTGCTGCCGGAAATGAAAATGACCCCGCACCAAATGTTCCAGCAGCAGGTGCGCGGCAATGTCGAAACCTGCGAGATCGGCCAGTTGATCGGCAAAGTGGCGGCGAATATGATCCTGCCTTATCCGCCGGGCGTTCCACTGGTGATGCCGGGGGAAATGATCACCGAAGAGAGCCGAGCGGTGCTTGATTTCCTGCTGATGCTGTGTTCGATCGGGGAACACTATCCCGGCTTTGAAACCGATATTCACGGCACCAGGCTGACGGAAGACGGGCGTTACCTGGTCAAGGTGCTGAAAGCGCCGCAGCCTGAAGTGGAACCACAGCGGTAGTTATCCTGAAAGAGGGTGTTCAATGTTGGCATTACGCAAGCTCCATCACATCGCGGTTATTGCTTCTGACTATGCGGCCAGCAAGCATTTTTATTGCGACATTCTTGGCTTCACGCTGCAGGCGGAGGTTTACCGCGCCGAGCGTGATTCTTGGAAAGCCGATTTGGCGCTCAATGGTGAGTATACCCTGGAACTGTTTTCCTTCCCTTCGCCGCCGGCGCGTGTGAGCCGCCCCGAGGCCTGTGGCCTGCGCCATTTGGCCTTCAGCGTGGCCGATATCGATCAGGCGATGGCGCATCTGCAGCAGGCGGGCGTTGCCTGCGAACCGGTGCGTGTGGATCCTTACACCCAGGCCCACTTCACTTTCTTTAGCGATCCGGACGGGCTGCCGCTGGAACTGTATGAACAACGGTGACAAAGCCCACGATGGATAGCGAACGTTTAGCCGAACAGGTTACTGAACGGTTGGCCGGGCACAGCAAGCTGCTGGTGGCGTTCAGCGGCGGGCTGGATTCCAGCGTGTTGCTGCACCTGCTGGTGCAACTGCGCCGGCAGCGCCCTGAACTGCAGGTGCGCGCGGTGCACGTGCACCACGGGCTGAGCCGTTTTGCCGACCAGTGGGTAGAACATTGCCGGCAGCAGTGCCTGGAATGGCAGGTGCCGCTGCAAGTGCAGCATGTGCAGGTTGACAGCCAGCACGGCGGTATCGAAGCCGCCGCCCGTAATGCGCGCTACGCCGCGCTGGCAGAGGCATTGGCTGATGGCGACACGCTGCTGACCGCGCAGCATCTTGATGACCAGTGTGAAACCTTTTTGCTGGCGCTAAAGCGCGGCAGCGGCCCGGCCGGGCTTTCCGCCATGGCGGCGCAAAGCCAACTGAGTGGGAAGCCGTTGCTGCGCCCGCTGCTGGATTTTTCCCGCGTGCAGTTGGAAGCCTATGCCCGGCAGCACTCACTGCGCTGGATTGAGGATGACAGCAATCAGGATGCGCGTTTCGATCGCAATTTCCTGCGCCTGCAGGTGTTGCCGTTGTTGCAGCAGCGGTGGCCGCACTTTGCCGCAGCCAGCGCCCGCAGCGCCAGCCTGTGCGCCGAGCAGGAGCAATTGTTGGATGAACTGCTGGCGGAAGAGCTACACGCATTGCTGGCAAATGACGGTTCGCTGGCCATCGCGGGGCTGGTGGCCTGCTCACCCGTGCGCCGCTTTGCCCTGCTGCGCCGCTGGATCGCCCGCTTTGGCGTGACCATGCCGGCGCGGGAGCAACTTCAGCGGCTGTGGGAAGAAGTGGCGATGGCTCGGCCGGATGCCGCGCCACAGTTGCAACTGGGCCAGTATCAAATACGCCGCTATCGCCAGCACCTGTATCTGCTGCCGCAAATGGCCGATCTGCATGCGCTGTGCCTGCCGTGGCAGCCGCGGTTGCCGCTGCCGGATGGCCTGGGCACGCTGGTCGGTGGGGAAGGGGATATCCTGCTGCGTGCGCCGCGGCCGGGGGAGCAGGTGAGTGTGCGTTTTAGCGCAGAGGGCAAGCACCGTATTATCGGGCGAACGCATTCCCGGCCGATCAAGAAGCTGTGGCAGGAACTGGGCGTTCCGCCCTGGCTGCGTGAGCGTACGCCGCTGATCTATTATGATGCCCGGCTGATCGCCGCGCTTGGCGTCTTCGTGACTGAAGCCGGCAGCGTGCCGCCAGATGAGCAGCCGTGGCGTTTGCGCTGGGATAAAGAAGAAGAAAATACCAAGGAGCAATGATGAAATGGGTGAGCGCCATGTTGTTGGCCGTTGGCTTTCTGAGCCTGCCGGCGATGGCGGCGGGGGATGCCGCCGTGGGCAAGACGAAAGCGGCAAGCTGTATGGCCTGCCACGGTATGCAGGGAAAGGCCAGCGTGCCGATGTACCCGAACCTTGCCGGCCAGAATGCCATGTATTTGGGGGCAGCGCTGCAGGCGTATAAGAAAGGGGAGCGTTCCGGGGGGCAGGCCGAAGTGATGCGGGCCTATGTTTCCGGCCTGTCCGATGATGACATCGCCGATCTGGCCGCCTACTATGCCAGCCTGAAACCTTGAGCGGCCGTAGAAACAAAGCAGGGCAGCCAATGGCTGCCCTGCGTGGTTGTATGCCAGCGCTGTTTAGTCGGATAGACTCACGACGACGGTGCCGATTTCCGGGTGGCTAAAGCTGTGGATATAATCCAGGCGCAGATCGCGTTGCTCGCCATTGAGCTCAATGGTCAGGTATTCAACACGTTTTTTTTGCAGTAAATCGAGGGCTTTGGCCTCGATCTCTTCGCCGTCGCGTAACGCCAGCTTCAGTACAAGTTTATGCTGACAGGCGAGTTCCAGGTTGTCGTAGTCATCACAATTGATGGGTTGATACTCATCATTCATCAACATAGTCGCTCACCAATAAGTTAGCGGCGGCAAAAGCCGCCTGTTCCCTAACGGAGGACGGAAGTGCCTCATTTGCGGCAACATCGTCCAATGCTTTCAATACACATGTTAGTGCATCGGGCACGTAACCGAGATCTCCACTGCCTATCCCAGCGTAAAAACGGCGTACTAACTCACAGTATTGTTGCACAGTTTCCTCCCACAAGAGCCTCTGCATCATCGGGAAGCATTATCATTATCGTGATGAAGCGCAGGATCTTGGCGCTACTAACCTGACTTAGACGACTATAGCACAGCTATACTCGTCATACTTCAAGTTGCAGGTGCGTTGGCTTTCCTCGCTTACCCCAGTCACTTACCTGAGTAAGCTCCTGGGGACTCGCTGCGTCGCCGCCTTCCTGCAACTCGAATTATTTAGAGTATATTGTTAATTTATTAGCGGCTCGCATTGGCTGCTGCGCCGAGCTTTCACTGCGCCGGCGAGGGAAATCAAGTACACTATCGCCTGATAATTACGAGGTTTCTCATGGCGCTAAAAGCAACTATTTACAAAGCCACGGTCAATATCGCGGATATGGATCGCCATTTTTACTATGACGCCGCGCTTACGCTGGCGCAGCATCCTTCAGAAACCGAGCAGCGTATGATGCTGCGTCTGTTGGCCTGGATCTGCCATGCCAATGAGCGCCTGGTGTTCACCAAGGGGCTGAGCACTGCCGATGAGCCGGAAATCTGGCAGCGTAACGATCATAACGGCCTGGAGTTGTGGGTTGAGCTGGGGCTGCCGGATGAAAAACGCCTGCGCAAAGCCTGTAATCAGGCGGCGCAGGTGGTGTTATATGCCTATGGCGAGCGCGCCGGCCAGGTGTGGTGGCAGGGCATGCAGGCAAAAGTGGCCAATCACAAAAATTTGCATATACGCTTTCTGGACGACGCCCAGCTAGCCCGGCTTGCGGCATTGGCAAACCGTAATATGGTGCTGCAAGCCACGCTGCAAGAAGGGATGATCTGGCTGTCCGATGCTCAGAATAGTCTGGAAATTCAATTTGCCGAATGGCAACGGCCGCAGGTGTAATGGGTGTTGGTTTTATCAAAAAACGTGGTTATACCGGATTCGGAGATAGTCCTTACGGCAATTCGCGCCCAGGGTGCCGGTGGGCAGCATGTGAATAAAACTTCAACGGCTATCCATTTGCGCTTTGACATCCGGGCCTCCAGCCTGCCAGAGTATTACAAACAAAGGCTATTGGCGCTTAAGCACCATTTGGTGACAGACGAAGGCGTGGTTATTATCAAAGCGCAGGAATACCGCAGCCAGGAGCTCAACCGCGAGGCGGCATTAGCGCGCCTGGCAGTGCTGATCGCTCAGGCGCTGGTAGTCGAAAAAACACGTAAAGCGACCAAGCCCAGCAAAGGGGCGAAATTACGCCGGTTAGAAGGCAAAGTTCGCAAAGGCGCAACCAAAGCACTGCGCGGCAAGATCCGCACCTGATGGAGTATGGGATACGGCAACACAGTAGGAGAAAAACTGTGAAGAATATATCAGTTGCCCTGTTTTTAGCAGCGGGCGCACTTTCATTACTGGGATGTAATAACCACTTTCAACCTAAAGAGCAGCCGCTCCAGCCGATGCAGCAAAGCTATCAGGGGGTATTGCCCTGCGCAGACTGCAGCGGTTTGGATACGTTACTGTATCTGGATACCGACGGGACCTTTGTGCTGCAGGAAACCTATCGCGAGACGAAAGATGGCGATCAAACCTTTGCCGAGTACGGCAAATGGGAGCGCACCGCTGATAAACTGGTGCTAACCGGCAGCAACGGGGATAAGCGCTATTTCCGCCCGCTGGGTAAAAACCTGGAAATGCTTGATCAAAGCGGTGTGCCGATTCGCTCGCCGTTGAACTACCAGTTGGCACCGGTGGAAAAGAAACTGCCGAGCACCCCGATGGCGCTGAAAGGCAGCTACACCTATATGGCCGATGCGGCGATCTTTAAAGACTGCGTCACCGGTAAAACTTTCCCTATCGATAACAACGTCAGCCTCGAACAGGGGTATGCCAGGGCCCGCAAGGCCGCCGGCGAACCGGTGTTTTTGATGCTTGATGGCCACTTTAGCACTCAGCCATCAACAGAAGACGGGCAGATGCACAAGGCGCTGGTGCCGGATGGCAATGCGGTGTTCGATAACGCCAAGCACTGCGACAGCGCATCGTAACGATAAAAAACAACCCGCCGTGGCGGGTTGTTGCTGTCAGCGTTAACCCACCGCCAGAGGGCAATGGGGTTTTACCGATTAACGTACGATCTGCGCCAGCAGGAAATCAACGATTTCGCCGGTTTTGATCATCTGTTTTTCACCAATGCGGCGGTTCTTGTATTCGATCTCGTCGCTGTCAAGGTTACGGTCGCCAATCACGATAGAGTGCGGCACGCCGATCAACTCCATATCTGCGAACATCACGCCTGGGCGCTCTTTACGGTCGTCAAGGATCACGTCGATGCCGTGGCCACGCAGTTCAGCGTACAGTTTTTCCGCCAGTTCCTGCACGCGGAAGGACTTGTGCATGTTCATTGGCAGAATCGCCACCTGGAAAGGCGCGATAGCGTCTGGCCAGATAATGCCGCGATCGTCGTGGTTTTGCTCAATCGCCGCTGCAACCACGCGGGTCACGCCGATGCCGTAGCAACCCATGGTCAGGATCTGGTTGCGGCCGTCTTCGCCTTGTACCGTTGCCTTCAGGGCTTCCGAATACTTGGTGCCCAACTGGAAAATGTGGCCAACTTCAATCCCGCGTTTGATCAGCAAGGTGCCTTTGCCGTCTGGGCTGGCGTCGCCTTCGACCACGTTGCGAATATCGGCAACCTGCGGCAGCGGCAAATCGCGCTCCCAGTTAATACCGAAGTAATGTTTGCCGTCGATATTGGCGCCGGCGCCGAAATCGCTCATTGCCGCTACGCTGCGGTCAATCACTACCGGCAGCGGCATGTTGATTGGGCCCAGGGAGCCAGGGCCGGCACCCACAATGGCGCGGATTTCTTCTTCACTGGCGAAGGTGAGCGGCGCAGCCACCTGCGGCAGTTTTTCCGCCTTCACTTCGTTCAGTTCGTGATCGCCACGCACCAACAGCGCAACTAACTGGTGCCCGCTGTTTTCTTTGGCGCGAACCAGCAGGGTTTTCACCGTTTTTTCGATCGGCAGTTTAAACTGCTCAACCAGCTCGGCGATGGTTTTGGCGTTCGGCGTATCAACCTGGCGCAACGTTTCCGTGGCTGCCGCGCGCGGTTCTGCCGGGGCGACCGCTTCTGCCAATTCGATATTGGCCGCGTAGTCGGAGCCGGTGGAGAACACGATATCGTCTTCACCGCTATCCGCCAGCACCTGGAATTCATGCGACGCGCTGCCGCCGATCGAACCGGTATCTGCCTGCACCGGGCGGAAATCCAGGCCGATGCGGCTGAAGATTTTGCTGTAAGCGGCATACATGGCGTCGTAGGTCGCCTGCAGCGATTCCTGTGAAGTGTGGAACGAGTAGGCATCCTTCATCAGGAACTCGCGCGAGCGCATCACGCCGAAGCGTGGGCGGACTTCGTCACGGAACTTGGTCTGGATCTGGAAAAAGTTTAGCGGCAGCTGTTTGTATGAGCTGATTTCGTTGCGGATCAGATCGGTAATGACTTCTTCATGCGTTGGGCCAAGCACAAACGGGCGTTCGCCGCGATCGACAAAGCGCAGCAGTTCCGGGCCGTACTGTTCCCAGCGCCCGCTTTCTTGCCACAAATCCGCGGGCTGCACTACCGGCATCGAGATTTCGATCGCATTGGCGTTATTCATTTCTTCGCGAACGATGTTTTCAACTTTCTTCAGAACGCGCAGGCCGGTGGGCAACCAGGTATAAAGACCGGAGGCCAGCTTGCGAATCATCCCGGCGCGGAGCATCAGTTGGTGGCTGATCACTTCGGCATCGGCAGGTGTCTCCTTCAAGGTGGAGAGCAGGTATTGGCTAGTACGCATGGTGTTTTGGTTCCGTTAGAACAGCAAGTAGCATCGGGCTGTCAGCATGGCAGCCGAAAAAAATAAAAGTGGTTTAGTTTACCAGCGTGAGCCGGCCGCCAAAAGAGAGCGGAAGGAATTTTAACGGGCCTCCAGGGCCAGCACTTCAGTTTGCCGATCAACCACCCGCCAACGCACGTTGAAATCCAGCAGCCAGACGGCATATTCGCGCTCGGCCGTTTCGTTTTTCCGGTAGGCCGGGCGCGGATCCTGCGCCAACACCTGGGTGATAAAACGGCGCAGCTGTGGATAGCGCCGTTGGTGCAGTTGCAGGTGCTGCTCCGCCTGGGGCGAAAAGTAAACCGGCATATCGCCGGCCGGCGCTTCCTGGGCAAAGCCCGCGCGGGCCTGGGGCTGGCTTTCGGCGAACGGCAGATAGGGCTTGATATCGATCACCGGCGTGCCGTCAACCAGATCGAGGCTGCCGAGCTCCAACACCACATTTCCCCCCTGGGCACGGATGCCTTTCAATTCCACCAGGGACATGCCGAGCGGGTTTGGCCGGAAGGTGGAGCGGGTGGCGAACACGCCCATGCGGGCATTGCCACCCAGGCGCGGTGGCCGAACCGTTGGCCGCCAGCCCCCTGCCATGGTTTGATGGAACACAAACATTAGCCACAGATGGCTGAAATCGTCCAGGCCTCGCACCGCTTCTGCCTGATTGTACGGCGGCAGCAGCACCAGCTCACCGCCGCCATCCTCCACCAGCCCTGGCTGGCGGGGAACGGCAAACTTCTCTTTATACGGTGAACGAATGGTACCTATCTGGTTGAAATGAAAGGCTGTCATTTGGAGGAAACGTTCAGCGCGGATCCCTGGCAAACGGCCTGTTGGTAACAACCTGCCACGCCGCTGATGATTTGGCAGTCGTGCAGCAACACGGCGTTGGCCTTCATGTAGGAAGCGCGGATCTGCATACGTTTGCGCGCCGTTGCCAGGTTCGGTGGCGAATCTTGCGCGGTCGTCTGGCATGATTCACCGGAAACCTCGCCCAGATCGCGGAAGGGCTTGCCGACTAATTCTTCTGCATTCTTATAAAGCTTTACCGGTGCCGGGCGCGGCGCCGGCGCCGTTTTAGCCGGCGTACTGCTGCTGGTAGCAGCGGGTTTGCTGGTCTTGTTTGCTGGGGTTGAACCCCCGGGCAGCATGGAGCAACCGCTCAACGTAAGCGCGAACAAACAGAGAGGTAAAACACGCATAGAAATTCCTCTGCCTTTTTATATAAAGTGGCGCTATTGAAGCAAGCTATGGTGGAAATAACAAGACGGGCCTAAGCCCGCCTTACAATAAAACGCCTATACTCGTCATACTTCAAGTTGCAGGTGTGTTGGCTTTCCTCACTCACCCCAGTCACTTACTGGAGTAAGCTCCTGGGGACTCGCTGCGTCGCCGCCTTCCTGCAACTCGAATTATTTAGAGTATAAAAGTGAATAACCGGCTTACCAGCCTTTCACCGCGCCGCCGTTGAAAATCTTGTTGGCTGCTTCGTTAACTTCATCCGTTTGGTAAGCTTGTACAAATTTCTTTACGTTTTCCGCGTCTTTATTATCTTCGCGGGCAACCAGCAGGTTCACATACGGCGAGTCTTTGTCTTCAACAAACAGGCCGTCTTTGGCCGGCGTCAGCCCAATCTGGCTGGCATAGGTAGTGTTGATGATCGCCAGCGTAATTTGCTGATCGTCCAGTGAGCGCGGCAACTGCGGCGCTTCCAGCTCTACCAGCTTCAGGTTTTTCGGGTTTTCAACCACGTCCAGTGAGGTCGGCAACAGGCCAACGCCGTCTTTCAGCTTGATCAGGCCTTGTTTCTGCAGCAGTAACAGTGAACGCCCCAGGTTGGTGGGATCGTTTGGCAGGGCGATCTGCGCACCGTCTTGCAGTTCAGACAGCGACTTGATTTTTTTGGAGTAGGCGGCGATGGGATAAACAAAGGTGTTGCCGACGGAAACCAGCTTGTAGCCGCGGTCTTTGATCTGCTGATCCAGGTAAGGCTTATGCTGGAAGGCGTTAAGATCGATATCGCCTTTGCTCAGCGCTTCGTTTGGCAGCACATAGTCGTTGAACGTCACCAGTTCCACGTCCAGGCCATATTTTTCCTTCGCAACCTTTTGCGCCACTTCGGCAACCTGCTGTTCCGCACCGACGATCACCCCCACTTTGATATGGTTCGGATCTTTTTCATCTTGCCCACAGCCGGCCAGAGCCAGAGTACCGATCAGTGCGCCGATTGCCGCAATGGATTTAAATTTTAACGACATATCCCTTCCTCAATTAGACTCGTATATATATACGTTGCGTGTTTGCTATGAGCTTATTTATGGGTAACGGCCTTGGCGACGCGTTCACCACAAAACTGAATCAGATACACTAAAATAACCAGTAGCACTAATACGGTATTCATTACGGTCGCGTTGTAGCCGATATAACCGTATTGGTAACCGATTTGCCCCAGCCCGCCGGCGCCGACCGCACCGCCCATCGCCGAATAGCCTACCAGCGTAATGAGCGTGATGGTAGCAGCGTTCACCAAACCGGGTAACGCTTCCGGCAGCAGAACCTTCTTGATGATTTGCATCGGCGTTGCGCCCATGGCACGCGCCGCTTCAACCAGGCCGGAGGGGATTTCCAGCAGGGCATTTTCCACCATGCGGGCGATAAAGGGCGCGGAGCCGACGGTCAGCGGCACGATGGCCGCCTGCAGGCCGATAGAGGTGCCGACAATCATGCGGGTAAAGGGGATCATCCACACCAGCAGGATAATGAACGGAATCGAGCGGAAAATGTTAACCAGCCCAGACAGCACCTTATACAGCGTGTTGTTGGCGACAATCTGCCCCGGGCGGGTGACATACAGCAGAACGCCAACCGGCAGGCCAAGCACAAAGCCGAAGAAGCCCGAGACCAGCGTCATCATGACGGTTTCCCATACGCCTCGCGCCATTAACCACATCATTGCTTCAGACATACCCCAAAACCTCTACGTTAACCTGATTTTCCTGCAGGAACTGGATGGTTGCCGCCGTGCCGGCTTCATCGCCTTGCAGTTCGGCCAACATTACGCCGAATTTCACGCCGCCGGCATAATCCATTTGCGCGCTGATAATATTATTGTTGACGTTAAAGCGGCGTGCCGCTTCCGAAAGCAGGGGCGCATCAACCGATTGGCCGGTGAACTCCAGGCGTAGCAGTGGCTTCAGGTTGCCCGTGCGCACCGGGTTGAGACGCTCTGCATAGTCATTGGGAATATCCAGATGCAGAGTGGATTGAATGAACTGCTGCGCCAACGGCGTTTTGGGGTGCGAGAAGATTTCACTCACCGTGTCTTTCTCAATCAGCCGGCCCTGGCTGATGACCGCCACCTGGTCACAGATGCGTTTTACCACATCCATTTCATGCGTGATCAGCA
Organism: Gibbsiella dentisursi; assembly: GCF_039539505.1. Lineage (NCBI taxonomy): Bacteria > Pseudomonadati > Pseudomonadota > Gammaproteobacteria > Enterobacterales > Yersiniaceae > Gibbsiella > Gibbsiella dentisursi. The sequence goes on along the minus strand of NZ_BAABDG010000003.1, from coordinate 1,582 downwards.
AGATCGTCAGGCCCAGACGGCGGTTAATGTCTTTCAACAATTCCAGAATCGAGCGGGTAGTAGCGGGATCCAATGCGCTGGTGGCTTCATCGCACAGCAATACTTTAGGCTGGCTTGCCAACGCACGGGCGATCGCCACCCGCTGTTTTTGCCCGCCGGACAGGTTGGCCGGATAGGCATCGTGTTTGTCCGCCAGCCCGACCAGATCCAACAAATCGGTGACGCGCTTTTTGATTTCAGCGCGTGGGGTATTGTCCAGTTCTAACGGCAGGGCGACATTGCCAAATACGGTGCGCGATGACAGCAGGTTGAAGTGCTGGAAAATCATACCAATCTGGCGGCGCGCACGCGTCAGTTCGCTGTCAGACATGGCGGTGAGATCCTGGCCGCCGATCAGTACCTGGCCGGAGGTTGGGCGCTCAAGCATATTGGCGCAGCGGATCAGGGTGCTTTTGCCCGCGCCTGATGCGCCGATAACACCGAAGATCTGCCCGGCGGGGACGTGAAGCGTGACGTCGGTGAGCGCGTTAATGGTATGCGCCCCCTGCTGAAACACTTTAGTTATGTTAGAAAGTTTTATCATATTCTTCTAATTTGTCGCGTGGTTGCCCGTGGCTAGATAACAGTTGCTCTTGGCCTGGTACCAAGATGTGGGCCGATGCTAAGGTGTCTAGACGTCTAAGTCAACGGACACGCATATTATCCGGCGTTCTCAGCCGTGGGTAAAACATGCGATACTGTGGCCGATTTCAGGCCCTCAGGAGTAAACCGGTGACACAACGCGTTCCAGCTATTTTTTTAGACCGTGACGGTACCATTAATATAGATCATGGTTATGTCCATGAAATTGACGATTTTCAATTTATCGACGGTGTCATAGATGCATGCCGTGAATTAAAAAAGATGGGCTATGTTCTGGTGTTGGTGACTAACCAGTCCGGCATTGCGCGCGGCAAGTTTAGCGAAGATCAGTTTATGCAGTTGACCGAATGGATGGACTGGTCATTGGCCGATCGCGATGTGGATCTCGACGGTATCTATTTCTGCCCACATTTGCCGGATGCGGCAATCGAAGAATATCGCCAGGTGTGTGATTGCCGTAAACCGCAGCCGGGCATGCTGCTGCAGGCGCAGCAAGAATTGAATATTGATATGGCCGCCTCTTATATGGTGGGGGATAAACCGGAAGATATGCAGGCGGCGATTGCCGCTGGCGTCGGCACCAAGGTTTTGGTGCGTACCGGCAAGCCGGTGACGCAAGCGGGTGAAGAATTGGCCGACTGGGTGCTAGATAGCCTGGCGGACTTGCCGAAAGCGATTAAATCGCGGGTTTAATAAACGCTCCGGCCGAATAGTGAGCGGTTGAAAGAAAAGTGCAGATTATCGCTTGTCATTCTGAATCGGCTCCCTATAATGCGCCTCCATCGACACGGCGCAAGTGATTCACTTCACGAGGCGGCCGGGAAGAAAAGAGAAAATCCTGAAATTTGGGGTTGACTCTGAAAGAGGAAAGCGTAATATACGCCACCTCGAGTGAACGAGCCAAGTCTCGTAACTCATTGCTCTTTAACAATTTATCAGA